>CAWBLK010000001.1:0-154484 GCA_963789625.1 uncultured Acidobacteriaceae bacterium
GTATGGCGGAGAGAGTGGGATTCGAACCCACGTTAGAGTTTCCCCTAAACACGCTTTCCAAGCGTGCGCCTTCAGCCACTCGGCCATCTCTCCGACAAGATCCTGGAAGACGATACTTGCGTGCCTGAAGCTATCGTCAAATCACCAAGTCTTCACGAAGAGCCGACTCGGCTTCGTTTCATTCTATGGGCAGCAGTGCGCAAGTGCAAATCCGGGAGACCCTGAAATAAGAACGTCTATAAGACGATGAATTCTTATTTCCTCACACAAGAGAGAGAGGGATTAGTCGAGCTCTTCGGGAGGCACTGAATTGGACACTACTGAAGTGGAATCAGCCAGGGCGCTCGATGGCGATGCGCCTGACGAAGCGCCTGCAGCTGCGGCGCTGTGTGCACTAGCCGCTGCAGGAATAGTTGCAGGAACCGGCGGCGGTTTGACGCCATCGACCACATGATGACTTAAGCAATAGAGTGCTAGTTCGAGCCGGTCGGCAACGCCCAGCTTGTCATATACTTTACGCAGGTAATTTTTTACAACCTGCTCAGTCGTGCCCACGCGGACCGCGATTTCTTTGTTCTTCATGCCCTGCGTAACGCAGGAAACAATCAACGTTTCCTTGGGCGTAAGTTGAACCTTCGGACGCGCTCCGGAAGGACGCAGAGTGTGTCCGCGGAAGGCTTCCATCACCCAATGAACGGCTTGATTTTCAAGCCACGGTTCACCGGCAGCAACTTTACGGAGGCAATCGACCAGCACCTCCGGTTCAACTTCGCGAGAGAGAATGCCATGCGCTCCACGGCGGAACAGATCGAGCGTCAGTTGTTCGTCCGACGTAGGTGTGACCACGACGATCTTCAACTGCGGCGCTTGGTTCAGGAGCTCTGTAACCACTTCGACAGGATTCGGCGCCAGTGCTGACTCGAAGATGAGAATGTCCGCGGTAAATTTCGTCACCGCCGATTGCGTCTGAGGCAGCGTCTCGGCCTGCCCGACAACGCGGATATCGTCTTCCAGCGCGAAGATCTTGCGCAGCCCGGCGCGGAAGATGGCCTGGGTATCGGCCAGTATCACACGAATCAGCTGGCCGGTGCCGGCTGTCCCGTGAACGCCGTGATTTTCTCCCACGCTGACCGAAGTGGCCATTTAATTTCTTTCCGCTCTAAACTCGCTCGAAATGGTATTCGTCAATCACTACGCCAACCCCGCGACGGCCCTGGTCTTCAAAGCTGCGAACCACACGGCCATGGCAATCGATCTGCACATCACGGCGGGAACCAACGACATCTCCCGGAAGCAGGATCGTGAATTCCACCAGCGACCCCACAGGTACATCGCGATCCATCGCGAACAGCACGCCGTTCGCGGAGATGTTTTGCGTCTCCGCGGAACAGGTTCCGCTCTGCGACTTCATTTCCACGGGCAAATGCAGCGGAAACCGCGGAGCACTCTGCATTTCGGCATAGTGCTTGATCGCAGTCTGCGCCTGAGCGTCCACCGTGCGTTGCTCCCTTGTCGCTTCGCCTGACACCGTTCTGACGAACCTTCCCTCCAGTGCATATGCCTCTGCGCGCACCGGATTTTTGCCGACCTAAAGGGCAGCGTACACCCACGAACCAAGCATGCAAAGTTACCGAAGTCATGGAACGGAAGGGTGTTAACTGCTTATGGATGAGTGAATTAGAGGGAACTTACAAGGGCGTGATAGAAGCCCGAACAGCCCGCAATTAAGAGCGCAATTATACGATGCAGACTCTCAGAACTTAGTCACTTCTGTGAAATTAAAATCTCGAACTTTCATGGCAGGCACGACCATATCGAACGACTCCTCGCCGCTCGCGCGCAGGGGCGCGCTCATGGCCTCGACGTTCGAAAGCATGTGGATGAGGCTTTCGTTGAAACGGAAGTTGCGAATACCTTGCTGCACCCGTCCATTTTCCACTAGGAATGTGCCGTCGCGAGTCATTCCGGTCAGCATCTTTTCGTAGGGTTCTACCTCGCGGATATACCACAGCCGGGTGACGAGCACGCCGCGCTCTGTGGATTCGACCATCTGTGTGAGAGTCTGCGGATTCCGCGGGGCGGCAAAAACTATGTTGAGCGGCATCTCGCCCATTTCGTTGGGCAGGGCAAAACCGTGGCCCGTGGCTTCGATGGGGCCAGCCTGATCTCGATGTTCCGACCGCTTCATGCGTTCAGCCGTAGCCCTCGCATAGACGACTCGCTTGACCACGCCATTCTCTACGAGCGGCACTTGCAATCGCCGCATGCCTTCAGCATCGAATGGAGAACCCGTCTGCAGCGGATGAGCAACGTCATCCCAAATGGTGATGTTCTCTCCGAAAAGTTTGCTGCCGATGCGGCCGTTCAAAAATGACCGCTGGTCGAGGATCGCCATGCCGGAATAATCCCAGAACATAAAGCCCACCAGATCGAGCACCGCGGCCGGCTCAAGGATCACGGTGTACTTCCCTGCCGGAATCTCCGCTGGATGCGCCGATTCGAGCGCCTTCTTCGCGGCAATCTCAGCCAGATGGAGCGGATCGAGATCGGACACCTCGGGTGAGTTAGCCTTCTGCCATCCCGAGGAATCGGCACCCAGCATGGTGATGGAAACTTCTGCGAGAGTCTGGGCGTGCCAGTTGCTCAGGCCGCGCGAGTTGAAAATGCCTTCGACACTTTCCGAGCTGGAAAAGATTCCGGCCGTGGTCAGCTTGCGCTTCTGCGCAACGTCGACAATTTTCTTTACCCCGTCGGCGCGAAGTTGAGGAGTGATGGCCGCAGTCTCGGAAAAGTGGCGGGATGGAACTTGTGTGGGGCGGACACCCTTGTCCGAGTTGCCAGAGGCTTCGATTGAATCGGGCACGGGCAACAAATCTGGGTCCGGATGCTGCACTCTGGCTAAGGCCTCCGAAGATGCGACGACCCTGCGCAATCCATCATCGTCAAACTTATTAGTGAAGGCGCGAGCCGTTCGTCCGCCGAAGACGGTGCGAACGGAGACAGTGTGATTCTCCTCGGCAACATTTTGGTGAATGATATTGTTTGCGAAGCGGGTGAGAGCAAAGCTCCCGCCGGAAACAATTACCTCGATCTCGTCGGCAGACGAAAATCTCTTGATGCGATCGAAGATATCGGCGGACTGGTCTTTGGTTAGCATCGACTCTTTGGCAGTATCTTGAGTTTCTCTGTGACTCTGTGTCTCTGTGTCTCTGTGTCTCCGTGGTGGGCTAGCTTCCCTTGTATGCGCTTCCCACCTTGACATTGCGAAACCGCGACGGCGCTGCTCCGTGGCCCGTGCCCATGACTTGTTGTGGCTGGCCTTTCCCGCAGTTCGGCGTGCCCCAGAGCGTCCACTCATCGCGGGAACAGATGGCATCCAGAGAATTCCAGAACTCAGTCGTGATGCCGGAATACGATGGGTTCTTCACCATGCGCACGCGCTTGCCGTGCTTGATTTCCCAGCCAATCTCGCAGCCGAATTGAAAGTTATATCGACGGTCGTCGATCGACCAGGAGCGGTTAGTCTGCATCAGGATGCCGTGATCGGTAGAAGCAATCAGTTGCTCCAGGCTCAGCGGCTGCGTCCCAGGCAGCAAACTAATGTTGGTCATGCGAATCATGGGCAATCGATTCCAGCCCTCGGCCCGCAGTGTTCCGCCGGAGCGATTTTCGCTGATGGTGTGCGCAGTCTCGCGCGAGCTTAGATATCCGGTAAACAATCCGTTGGTGATGATCGGAGTGCACTGCGCAGGAACACCTTCGTCATCAAAGCCAAAAGTTCCGAGCCCCGGCCCGTGTTCCTGGCGTGCGTCGGCAACGACGTTGACCATTTCACTGCCATAGCGCAGCGTGCGCAGCTTGTCGAGCGTTAAGAACGATGTGCCCGCAAAATTCGCTTCCATGCCCAGCACGCGATCGAGTTCGATGGGATGTCCGATGGATTCGTGAATCTGCAATCCCAACTGAGAGCTGTCGAGAATGATGTCAAACGTTCCTTCAGGACACTGATCCGCATGATGCAGGGCAACCGCTTCTTCCGCAATGCGGCGGGCGTTCTCGACCAGCTTCAACTCGTCGATCAATTCGTATCCCTTGTTCTGCCACTGGCCGCCGAAAGAATTAGGATACGAACGCTTCTGGATCTCGTTGCCTGCGAACGAATACGCGGTGTAACCCGCGCCGGCAGAATACTTGGTTTGATGGATGTCAGATCCTTCCGACGAGATGAACCACTGCTCTTCACGATTGAAGTTAAGGTTGGCTTCGGCGAGGGTTATGCCTGTCACGGAGCACAGCTCGGAATCGATGCGCAACAGCAACGCAATATTTTGCTCAACCGAGATCGAGAAGGGATCAATGACGTGCGGCGTAGTCCACTCAGCGATCACGGGTTTTTCCGGAGCGAGTCGAACATCTTCCTGCTTCACTCGCGCCGAGGCTCGCGCGATTTCGACAGCGCGGGCAGCCGTAGCTTCAACTCCAGCGCGAGACAGGTCTTCGGACGCCGCGAATCCCCATGCGCCATCGACAATCACGCGGACGCTCATCCCAACGGACTCGGCATCAGACGCGCTGCCTACCTTGCCATTCTTCGTGGTGAGGGCGCGGCTTCTTTGGCTGACAATGCGCGCATCGGCATAGCTCGCGCCGCGCATTGTGGCCACATTCAAAGCCCAGCTGGCAATTTGCTTCATGCGGAGATTCAAATCTACCACGGAGACATGGAGGCACAGAGAACGTAAGGCTACGGCGTGGCCCGTGCCACATCCAACGCTCTCCTCACCGCCAGCAGTTCCTTCAACATTTCACGCAGCTTCGTAGATTCCAGCGCATTCGCTCCATCGGATTTCGCTTCCTTTGGATTGTCGTGAACTTCCAGGAAGACTCCGTCCACACCAGCCGCAACTGCCGCACGCGCTAACACGGGAATGAACTCGGGTTGGCCGCCGCTCACCGCTGGGCCGCGATCGTCGGCTTGCGCCGATGGCAGTTGCACGGAATGTGTCGCGTCGAAAACTACCGGCGCGAACTTGCGCATGATCGATAGCGAACGCATATCCACAATCAAATTGTTGTAGCCGAAACTGGTGCCGCGCTCCGTCAGAAAAACTTGCGTGTTACCCGCCTCGCGACATTTCTCCACCGCGTGTCGCATGTCCCAGGGCGAAACGAATTGTCCTTTCTTGATGTTGACTGGCCGTCCGCTCAGTGCAGCCGCAACTACTAAATCCGTCTGGCGACACAGAAATGCCGGTATCTGCAGCACGTCCACAACTTCCGCAACCTTCGCGACATCCGAAACTTCGTGGACATCGGTCAGTACCGGAAGCTGAACTTCATCTTTGATCTTTTTCAGAATGCGCAGGCCTTCCTTGATTCCGGGCCCGCGAAAGCTGCGGATCGATGTGCGATTGGCTTTGTCGTAGCTGGCTTTGAAGATGAACGGGAAGCCGAGCGCCTTGGTCACGCCCTTGATGATCTCGGCCATGCGAATAGCGTGCTCTTCGCTCTCGATCACACACGGCCCGGCAATCAGGAAAAGATCGCCTGACCCAATGCGGACATCGCCGATTTGGAAGGAGGTGGGCATCAATCTCACCAAACATCATTTCACCACACGACACGGAGACACAGAGAAATGCAGGTCAATGGTTCTGTCTCCTCAGCAACCCTGTGGTGATCTTAAGCGTGCGATGTTATCGACGCGTTACCTTCTCCGGACGATGAAACATCTCCACAGCGGCACTCTCTTTCAGAGCCCGCCGCTTCGTGCCATGCTCATAGGCAGCCGCAATAAATGTGCTGAACAAAGGATGCGGCTCCAGCGGCTTCGACTTGAACTCGGGATGAAATTGGCATCCGATGAAATGGGGATGGTCCGGCAGTTCAATCATCTCGACGTAAGTTCCGTCCGGCGTCGAGCCTGAGATGCGCAGCCCAGCTGCCACCATCGGCTCTTCATATTCGCGATTGAATTCATAACGATGACGGTGACGTTCGCTGATCTCCAGCTTGCCGTAGATTTTATTGGCCAGCGTGTTGGGTTCAATCTTGCAAGTCCATGCGCCTAAACGCATGGTACCGCCAAGCTCTTCAACTCCCCGTAACTCGCGCAGCTTGTAAATCACGCGATGTGGGGTCGCGGGATCGAACTCGCTCGAATTCGCATCCGCCAAGCCCACCACGTTGCGGGCAAACTCCACACAAGCCGTCTGCATGCCCAGGCAGATCCCAAAGTACGGAATGTTATTCTCGCGCGCGTATCGAATTGCAATCAGCATGCCCTCGATTCCGCGCTTGCCAAATCCTCCCGGAACAAGCAAGCCATCATAACCTTCCAACTGCGCCGCAACTTCACTCGGGTTGGCTGTTTCCAGGCCCTCGGCCTCAATCCAGTTCAACTGAAGTTTCAAATTGTGAGCCAGCGCGCCATGTACCAGCGCTTCCTTCAGCGATTTGTACGAATCCTCGTACTCCACATACTTGCCGACTATCCCGATCGTAACTGTGTCTTTCGGGTTGTAAACGCGATGCACAATGTCTTCCCACTTGGAAAGGTCGCGGTCCTTCGCTTCCATGTGCAAGTACTTCAGCACGAGCGTATCGACGCCTTCATTGGCAAACACGAGTGGCACTTCATAGACTGAAGCCACGTCTTTGGCTGTGATTACCGCTTCTTCCTGCACATTGCAGAAGAGCGCAATCTTCGACTTTAAATCCTTGGCGAGAAAGCGGTCTGTGCGGCACAAAAGAATGTCGGGCTGAATTCCAATGCTGAGCAACTCTTTCACCGAGTGCTGCGTGGGCTTGGTTTTCAATTCCTGCGCGGCGGCGATGAACGGCACCAGCGTCACGTGGACGAACAACGTATCCTCACGCCCCAGTTCCTGACGCATCTGGCGAATCGCTTCCATGAACGGCAGCGATTCGATGTCACCCACCGTGCCGCCAATTTCGATGATGGCCACGTCGACATCCTGCGCGACCTTCTTCATCGCCGACTTGATTTCATTGGTAACGTGCGGAATCACCTGAACGGTTTTGCCGAGATAATCGCCGCGGCGTTCCTTGGCGATGATCTGCTCGTAAAGGCGGCCCGTAGTCCAGTTGTTATCGCGAGAAAGTTTGGCGTGGGTGAAGCGCTCATAGTGGCCGAGGTCGAGATCGGTTTCGGCGCCATCGTCGGTCACGAAAACTTCGCCGTGCTGAAATGGCGACATCGTTCCCGGATCGACGTTGAGATACGGGTCAAACTTCATCAGATTGACCTTCAGTCCACGGCTCTCCAGCAGGCAGCCGATGGAAGCCGCAGCCAATCCCTTGCCTAGGGAAGACACAACTCCGCCCGTTACAAAGATGTACTTCGCTGGCATCTCTTCCTCGCTTTAAATTGTGTTTGAAAAATTGTGCAGGTGGGGTGCACGATCAATTATGGCAGAAGATGCCTGTGGAAAGAAATAGAAAGAATCCGTTCGCGTTGACTATCCCGGCAATGTGGGCGAAAATGAATTCGGTACTTCCCTCGATCCCAACTCATCGGGCTTTAGGCATTTTTGCCTTCAATCGTGGGCCTGTGGCGCAGCTGGGAGCGCGCTTCCATGGCATGGAAGAGGTCGTCGGTTCGATCCCGACCAGGTCCACCATAATTCTTGCCAGCTCGCGCAACCTCCAACCACAGCCAAAACGCAGTCAGCATCAGGTCTTTGTCGAAAGTCATCGCCGGGGGCAGGCAGCGGAATGCTACGCTAGTAAGATGCGTGGTCGGCTAATAATTCCTGCTGGACTTTTTTTTCTCGTCTGCTGGTTTTCCCTCTCAGTCCCACCGGCCTCTGCCGCGAACTGGACTGTGCACGCGCAGCCAGTGCGTTTGATCAATGGCGGTCCTGTGTTGTTTCAAGTGAAGCCCCCAACGCGGCTGGAATCGCTGCATGGAACATGGCTGGGACATGAACTTTCTTTCAGCTTCGATGCGACGAGCAGAACATGGTATGCGCTGGCAGGCGTCAGCCTGGAAACTGCCCCCGGAACTTACTCCCTTGAACTCAGCGGCAAGACTCCAACAGGAAAAGCACCCGACAATAAAATTGCTTTTACACGCAAGTTCGCGGTGGCCGCGGGTAAATATCCCAAGATCGAAGTCAAGCTCAGCGTGGAAGGCAAATTCACCGAGCCCGACCCTGAACAGCAGAAACAAATTGCCGAAGGCGTTCAAATAAAGAAGGATTATCTGAGCCGGGTCACGCTGGAGCGCGAGTGGTCAGGAGCAATTCACGCGCTCCGGCGGACGCTGCGATTTCAGATGTCTTCGGTTCCGAGCGAATCTTCAATGGCAAGACCTCCAGCACTCATTGGGGCCTGGATTTCCGCGTGCCCAGCCGGAACCCCCGTTGCCGCCATGAATGACGGCACGGTACTGCTGGCGCGTCCGCTCTATTTCGAAGGCAACTTCGTAGTGCTGGATCACGGCCAGGGTTTGCTAACCCTCTATCTGCATCTCTCCGAGTTCAAAGTGAAGGAGGGAGATCAGGTAAAACGCGGCCAGGCAATCGGCCTGAGCGGCGGTACGGGCCGTGCTACGGGCCCTCATCTCCACGTCGCAGTGCGATGGCAGGGGACTTATCTCGACCCTGCACAACTGATGCGTTTGCGCCTGCCGCAATTAGCAGCTAGCAATTAGCTAGTGTCGTCCTCACGCATTCCCGCCCGAAAGCCGGCTCAGTCCTCGCGAGGAAATATCCTCCAGCGCGTCCTTTAAAGTTTCTTTCAACTCCAGGTTGCGAATCAGACGATGCAAATAATTCGGGTGCACTCCCAGAATGCGGGCCGCATCAGCGTAGCTACCTTGCGTTTGCTCCACCGCATCGAGAATGAGTTGCTTCTTCAACTCTTTTACCGCCGCGTGATATTTTGCCTCCGTCATCTCCGGCACCGGAGTGCGCTCCAGCAACGATTCTGGCAGATCCTCTGGCAGAATCATGTCGGAAGACCCCAGCACCAACGCGTGCTCGACGGCGTTTTCTAGTTCACGCACATTGCCCGGCCAATCGTAGTTCACCATGCGAGACAGCGCTTCGCGCGAGATCGGCCGGGGCTTCACTTTGCAGCGCTTCGCATGCTTCTGAACGAAGTGGCGCGCCAGCATGGGAATATCTTCCCGACGGTCCCGCAACGCGGGCATGGTAATCTTTAATACCGCCAACCGGTAGTACAGGTCCTGACGAAATTTTCCGTTGCGTACGGCCTGTTCGAGGTTGCAGTTGGTAGCCGTAATCAGCCGGACGTCGACTTTGATCGTCTGAGTTCCGCCTACACGTTCGAACTCACGCTCCTGCAACACGCGCAGCAATTTCACCTGCAGAGCGGGAGCCAGTTCGCCAATCTCGTCGAGAAATACCACTCCGCCATCGGCAACCTCAAGCCGGCCTTTCTTCAGGCTGCCCGCTCCTGTAAACGCTCCTCGCTCGTGACCGAACAAGTCGCTTTCCAGCAACGTCTCCGGAATCGCCGCGCAATTGATGGCTACAAACGGCTTCCCGGCCCGCGGACTGTTACGATGTAACGCCCGCGCTGCCAACTCCTTGCCGGTTCCGCTCTCGCCTTCAATCAACACCGTCGATTCGGTTGGAGCCACACGCTTGAGAAATTGGTAAACCTCCTTCATCCGCGCGCCTTCGCCGACCAGGCTCCGCTCCTGACTGATCTCCACCGTCAGCCGCTCGTTCTCCTGCTCCAGCCACTGCAGGCGGCGGGCATTTTCTAGCGCAACCGCCGAGATGCCCGCGATCGCGGTCACTAGTTGCAGGTGTTCTTCGCGCAGCAACGCGCCGATAGTACTGCTGTCGAGATAAATACATCCGATCACGCGCTGAAATACGGTCAAAGGCACACACAATAGAGACCGCACTTCCGATGCCGCCAGGCTCTCGACCTCGCGCAAATCCCCGCTGCTGGCAACATCCGTACCCAGAATCGATATCCCTTGCTCCAATACCTGGCGTGCTACGGTGCGGCTGACCTTAACCAACTGGACCTGCCCTGATTCCCGCATACGCACAAACGTAGAATTGAATTGCTGCCCTTCACGGTCGGCCAACAGAATGGCTCCTCGCCCGGCAGGTACCACCTCAAAGATCAGGTCCAACAATTGGCCTTGCAGCTCATCGAGATCACGAATGGCGTGCACGATCCGGCTGATCTTAAGCAGCGCGTTCAGGTTGCGGGCCACTTGCGATGACGCCGGTAACTCACGCTGCAGCCGGTCCGGGTGCAGGTAGACCACATCCCTGGGATGGATGATGGTCGTTTCAACCGTTCCGCGCGCATCCTCAAATTGTACCTGGCCGTCAGCGGGCAAAATATTTTCTTCTTCGAGCAGGAACAAAAAAGAAGAATCGCCGGTGGAGATTGCGTCTCCATGTTGCAGCCACTGCTCTTCGACCCCGGCACCGTTCACCAGAGTTCCATTGCGGCTGTCCAGATCCCGCACCTGGAACCTTCCGCTCTGGCCCGTGATCAAGCAATGCCTTCGCGAAACGGAAGGGTCTGAAACTGCTATTCCGTTCGACGCTTCTCGACCAATGGTTATCTCCGCTTCAGCCAGAGGGATCGTTGAGTCTTTCAAAGGCCCGGAAAGCACCAGGAGTCTAGGACGCACACGTCACCTCGTGCCCCTTCTTATCACAGTTTGGGCCCAAATTCATTTCCGAAACGAAACCGTTCCATTATCCGAACAGATAGAGTTTGCTATCTGATCAGATAGCGAAATTAGTGCCGATGCCGAACGGCACTAATTCGGCACTCTTCCGGCGCTCTTCGCGGCTGCCTGTAAATGCTTTGCCGAGAACCAGTTGGCGGGACATAACATTTTTCTACAAAATCGCAGTCTGACTGGCATACCGCATGCACTATGTGAATTGCGCCACTGCTCGGCAAAAAGCGATGGGGGAAGCGCTTTTTGAATCAGTTCTTGCTGGGCTGGCCAATCAGGGATTCCGAGGGGCCCCCTCATCGGGTCCCTGATTTTTTAGTTAAAAGACAGAGCTAGCTCGCTACGGATTGGTTGGTTGGTGACGCGGTCATCGCCGTCAGCGGGACCGCCGACCCATCCCGATAGCTGACGCTATTCCCGAAATCGCAGGCACTCGTTCGCACGGCATCAGATCCCCGCCAGGCCGGTTCGGTGACTTTCCAATCCAATTGAAAATTAGGCGCTTTTTCCGGAGTTCAAAATGGTCCATGTTATTGGTTCTGCACAGGCTTAGCGGATGATCTTTTCTTGATGTCGATTTGACTCGGAATGCATGGCGGTTGAACTTGATTTACGGCAGAGTTGCCTCCGGAAGGAGACATTTCATGTCGAGCATCAGCAGTTCACACGGTAGCCATGCAAACACTTTTGCCCCAGCCGCGCGTATCCAACGTAGTTTGGTTGCGAATGCAGAAAAACACACTCTTCTCTGGCTGGCAGAACACACTCCCGGATGGATTCATTCCGACCATCTGACTCTGCTCGGGTTTACGTCGCAATGCCTGGTTGGTTTTTGCTATGCCTTGTCTCGATTGAATCCCGACATGTTGTTAGCGGGTATTATCTGCCTCGCGCTGAACTGGCTGGGAGACAGCCTGGACGGGACGCTGGCGCGTGTTCGAAATCGGCAGCGTCCACGCTATGGATTTTATGTAGACCACCTCGCCGATAGCGTGGCGGCATTTTTTCTAATCGGCGGGTTAGCTGTTTCGGGATATGTTCATCCCGCCATCAGCTTCGGCATGTTGATTGCGTTTTTAATGCTCTCCATCGAGACCTATCTTGCGACCTACACCCTGGGCCAATTTCAACTTTCTTATTACAAGTTCGGCCCTACGGAAATTCGCATTCTGCTTGCCATCGGAAACATAGCACTGCTGAAACACTCAAGAATCACGCTACTGCATCGGCAATTCCTGTTGTTCGATATCGGCGGTGTCATCGCGATCGCGGGAATGAGCCTGTTCCTAATCCTTTCGGCGACACGGCATATCCGCAAGCTTTACAACGAGGAGAGGATTTCATGAGCCGGACAGTCCTGTTACGGCTGCTAAAGTTTTCCGCAGTGGGCGGAATCGGAGTGGGGGTTCAACTTGGCATGCTGGCACTGTTTAGAGTAATGGGAATTAATTTTTTGCCAGCGACTGCGCTAGCGGTTGAATGTGCCGTACTGCACAACTTTCTATGGCATTGCTACTTTACGTGGTCTGATCGCAAGCCGCAACGCGTTAGCGATTTTCGTAGTTCTTTGATTCGTTTTCACCTCAGCAATGGTTTGATCTCACTAGTTGGAAACCTTCTGCTGATGTGGATACTTATGAGAAATTCAAAACTCGGCTTGCTGCAGGCCAACACCGTCAGCATCGCGACATGTTACGTGGCAAACTTTCTAGCTGGCGATCGTTGGGTGTTCCGCTTGTCTTGAGCGTTTTGTCCGCTCCAGCATTAACACCAGCGTGCGCTGTGCAAAGGGAACATATAGCAACGCCGCTGTGATGCCGAGCGCCAGACCAGATCCGAGTTTGCGCACCAGCAGAAACGGAGAAAGCGCCCACAGTGCATCAAGAATTACGACAAGAGGAAAGAGCCTGGTGAACTTGTGGCTCAAGTCCTTTACATCAAACCATGCCGCGGAGAATAAGAAGAGACGGATGGGAATACCGATGCTAGCCGATAGAATTGCCGCAATTACAATCGTCGGATGTCCTCCGAAAACACGATCAATGACATCCTGTAAATCTGCGACTCGTCCCAGAGCCACAATGTAAAAAACTAGAAACATTATTTGGATGAGAATAAATAAGATTCGAAGGTAACCGCTTTGCACAACCGGTAAATCTTCGAGGCGCGTAAGAGTGAGTTCGGATGCAGGAGCTGACTCTTCCGGAAAGAGATTATTGCGGGGTTGCTCAATACTGTCATCCAGGTTGGATTGAGAAGTCGAACTCACGGGAACCATGAAGCGGTACCCGCGTTTCGCTAGTGTTTCTACAAACCTTGGATTTGCAGCAGAGTCGCCAAGCGCTTCACGAATCTTATTAATAATCGTGTTTAGGCTGTGATCGAAATCTACAAATGTGCCGGAAGGCCAAAGCTTTTGCCGGATCTCTTCCCGTGTAATAACCTGGTCGGGACGTTCGAGGAAAAGAATCAGAACCTGAAAGGGCTGCTCTTGCAACCGCAATCGCATGCCTGCCTTATACAGTTCACCGCTGCTCGTGTCCGCTTCAAAAACCCCGAAGCGAAATATCTTTTTGCCAGCGGTATTCATCGCTCGACATCATAACGTAAATCAAAGTAGCCTCTGGAGAAACGAGGTCACTGCGAGGCTGTTTGCAAAATCGAAATTAGCTGGCCACCGCTTCTGTGGCTGAAGATGCGACGATTGGGAGCGGGGCCGCTGCCCCATCCCGATAACTAACGCTGTTGCCGGAGATTGCCGGCACCCGCTCTCCCGGCACCAGAATCCCCACCAGGTTCAATGGATCGGCGGCCGATAGAGTAATTGTTCCGGCCGTGGCATCAAGCTTCCGCATCGCCCGAACGGAGTCCACCGCAACCGGCAAGGCGAACTGCTCACCCAGAAATCCATCCACAAAGCGGCCGCCGCGAATCTCGCCTCGATCCTCCAGCCGGCGGAAGCCCGCCAGCAGTTCGCGCCACGGCGGCAGGTTCGCCTCCCGCGCCAGCACATCCCGCACAACAATGCCGTAGCGCCGCAGCAGCATCCAGCAGGCGGCTTCCACGGCCCGAGGCCGCTCGACAACTTCATCGGTGTGCAGCAGAGCCCAGCGTCCTGCGTTATGCCGCGGACGCATTGTGCGCCCGCTTCCCTGCCCGGCTCGCCGCTTGGGATCGATGAGAGAACGCAGGTTATCAAAACCATCCGCAGTCACGAGGCCCGCAGCTACCAGCTCCCAAAGCGCGGTTTCGATTTCTGCCTTCAGCTTTTCCGTGCCGCGCACGATATCGGCAAAGAACGACGCGCCACGCTGCCGCAAAAAATCGAGGACGATCTGCGCTCCGTGGCTTAGACCACTGTTCGCACTCTCTTCAGCTACGGGACGCCGCGGCGTCATCCAGTCAGCGTCTTCTCTTACAAAGAATGTAATCGGCGCAACACTGGTCGGAATGACGCGCCGCTGGCGTGGAGCCGCGCCTGATTGCGTATCTGTTTCACGGTGTGGGTTCGTGTCCAACGTCGCAGGATGTGGCGATAACCTTCCCCATCCCACTGCCCCGGTCAGGCAAAGCTGATCAAGCCATTTGGGGTCGTAATCCACTATGCGGCGAGCCAGCACCTGCCGCTCCCACGCGTTGGCCGGAATCTCAAAGCCTTGCAGTTGCCGCAACACTTCGAGCGTGCCGCGCTCACCCGAGACCTGCGTGCCCGGGGCCACATGCTGCCAGTTCAGCAGCCATTGCATGAAGTGCGCAGCAGTCACCGGCTCGATCTGCTTCCGCAGCGTCGCAACCGTCAGTCGGTGAATGCGCGCCAGCAGTCTGCGCTCGCACCATTCGATCTCGTGCTCGTATGTTTGTGTGGGGACAGCCGCCCCCGGCTGTCCAGTCGAGCGCAGCTCGACGGCAGCGCCACTGAAGTTTCCTCGCAGCACAGTCCCGCTAGCTTCCATGCGAAGCAAAGCATTTGAAATCTCAGACGAGGAAATCCCCAAAGTCTCGCCGAGTGCGGTCGCCGTAACCGGTCCCAAGTGCGGCATCCATCCCGTAACCAGAGTCAGCAAAGCGTCGTCGCGAGAAGGGGCGGTCGTTTCCACGTCGGCCAACTCCTGCGCAAATCGCGCTTCAGGAAATAACACCGAAAAAGTTTTGGCCCGCTCTGCCGCAACCCAATACAATCGCCCGCCGGAGACCGCACTTGCAGCGCGTCCTTCACTCACCAGCCGTTCAAAAAAATGCTTCCATTGTTCCGTCCTGAAATGTTCCTTCCCGAAATTCGAACCGCTCTCCGGCAGCGCCACCATCGTATGCAACACATCGTGCAGCTCATCCGCGTCGCGCACATCCGGCCAAGCTTCTTCGCGCACCTGTGCGATCGCCGCCGGATCGAGCCCTCCCACCTCTTCAAGCACCGACTCGGGCAGCATACGCCGCATCTGCACCGCGCGTGCCCGCCGCTCCTCGAGCGGTGCATCGTCTAGAAACGCATACGGATTTGCATTCAAAATCTCGTGCGAAAACTGCGACGGAACCGGCGTGTCGACCGCGAGACAACGAATGCGCCCATCCGCCAGCCCGCTCAGCACAAACTTTAGCCCGTCAATATCCATCGCTTCCGTAAGCACATCTTTCATCACCTCACCAACAAGAGGATGATCCGGAATCTGGCGCTCGCCTTGAATATTCTCGAAGCACGCCGCCGCATCGGGAAAAACGGAAGCCAGCAGATCATCAGAACGCATGCGTTGAATCTGCGCCGGAACTTTCTTTCCGTTTTGAAAGCGCAACAACGCCAGTGCCCGATTCGCATCCCACCGCCAGCGCGTGGCGAAGATGGGAGAATCCAGCGCCGCCTGTTCCAGAATCGGCTGTACCGTCGCCGCCTGCAGGAAGTTAAAAACATCTGCCAGCGGAAAGCTATGCTGCTCGGCCAGCGCGATGTTCAGACCGTTATCGGTAGCCGCAGCCTGCAATTCGAAGTTAAACCCAACGCAGAAACGCTTGCGCAAAGCCAATCCCCAGGCTTTGTTGATGCGTCCACCGAACGGCGCGTGGATCACCAACTGCATGCCGCCACCTTCATCGAAGAAGCGCTCAGCAATCACAGTCGTCTGCGTCGGAACCGCGCCCAACACGGCGCGCCCTTGTAGAATGTATTCAATCGCCTGTTCCGCGCCGGAATCATCCACGCCGCATTCTTCCTTAAGCCAAGCTACAGCTTGCGCAACTTCCGGCTGCGTGGCCGAGAAACCCACCGGCGAAGTATGCGGCAACATCTCGCTGATTTTTTCCCGCAACGCTCCAATGTGTTCGGAGAGTTCCTGCGTGCGCGCGGGAGCTTCGCCTCGCCAGAAAGGAACACTCGGCGGAGCACCATGTGCATCCTGCACCAGCACGCGTCCCGCGTTGGTTTCAATGCGGCGAATCATCCACGAGGTATTGCCCAGCAGCATGATGTCGCCGCGATTGCTCTCGACCGCAAAGTCTTCGTCCACCGTGCCCACCACTATGCCATCGGGTTCTGCAACCACCGCGTAAAGCGAGTTATCCGGAATCGCGCCACCGCTGGTGATCGCCGCCAGCCGCGCACCGCGGCGTGCCCGCAGCTTGCCGTTCACTCGATCCCGGTGCAGATACGCACCGTAACGTCCGCGTTTTGCGGCAATGCCTTCGGCGAGCATTTCCAGAATCGAATCGAAAGTTTCGCGAGTCAGATTGCGATACGGATACGCGCGGCGCACCAGCGTGAACATTTCATCCTCGCTCCACTCTTCGGCGGAGCAGGCTGCCACGATCTGCTGCGCCAGCACATCCAGCGGCGACTCCGGAATCATCAGGCGATCCAGATCGCCTTGCCGGATCGCCCGCACCAAAGCTGCACACTCCAGTAGATCGTCTCGAGTCGTCGCGAACAATCTTCCCTTTGGCACCGCTCCGCGCCAGTGTCCAGACCGGCCCACCCGCTGCAACGTCACCGCAATCGCGCGTGGTGAGTTGATCTGCACGACGAGGTCTACCGTACCCACGTCGATTCCCAGTTCGAGCGACGCAGTCGCAACCAGCACGCGAACCTGGCCCTCCTTCAGCTTCTTCTCCGCCGCGAGGCGCAGCTTGCGCGAGAGACTACCGTGGTGCGCGGCGACATTTTCTTCGCCGATGCGTTCGCCAAGATTGTGCGCAATACGCTCGGCCATGCGCCGCGTGTTCACAAACACCAGTGTCGAGCGATGCTGCTCGGTTAGCGTTACGAGCCGGTTGTACACTTCGTCCCACATTTCGTTCGAAGCCACCGGCCCCAGCGGCATGGATGGAACTTCGACGGCGAGATCGAGTTTGCGCTTGTGGCCAATGTTGACGATGACGGGATCAGGCCGGGAGTCTAGGGATTGAGAGTGTCCGGTGAGAAAATGCGCAACTTCTTCAATCGGCTTTTGCGTGGCGGAGAGCCCGATGCGCACCGGTGGCTTGTGGGTCAGCGCCTCCAGGCGCTCCAAAGAAAGCGTTAGATGGGCGCCACGTTTGTCGTCGGCGACGGCGTGGATTTCATCGACGATCACGGTCTCGATATCGCGCAGAATCGCGCGGCTCTTATCGGCAGTCAGAAGAATGTAGAGCGACTCCGGCGTAGTCACCAGAATATGCGGAGGCCGCTTCAGCATGGCGCGGCGTTCGGACATCAAGGTGTCGCCGGTGCGAACCGCAGTGCGAATCTGCGGCATGAGTAATCCGCGTTCACCCGCCAACGCGAGAATCTCTCCCAGCGGCACTTCCAGGTTTTTCTGGATGTCGTTACCGAGTGCCTTTAGCGGTGATACATAAAGAACCTCGGTGCGGTCCGCGAGATCGCCAGCCAGCGCCTTGCGCACGAGCCGGTCGATGCAGGCAAGGAATGCGGCCAAGGTTTTACCGGAGCCGGTGGGCGCGGAAATCAGCGTGGTGCGGCCGGCGAGAATATGCGGCCAGCCTTGTTCCTGCGGCTCGGTAGGCGTGCCGAAGCGCTGCACGAACCACTCCACTACCAGAGGGTGCGCCCAAGCTAGCGAGGCAGGAACAGACATTTTTTTATTGTAGTCCAGAAAAACCATTTTCGCTATTCATTCGCTTAAACATAAAGGATGCTAATTGTTTTGTTCGCTCGTCCGCTAGCATGCGCGCACTCGTGCCGCTCACTTCGATGTTAGAATTTGGGTCGCTTCGAATCCCCAGGAGAACTCTTTGAACACGCTTCGCTCGCTAACCTGCTACATCCTTCTTTTCGCCTTCACCCAATTTGCTGTAGCGCAGACTCCACCGGAGCAAAATTCCGGCTCGCCGGCTTCTGCCCCGGGACAACTCCTCGGCTATACCGCCAAAACGTCGCCCACCGAACGCGACTGGGAAAAGAAATTCCAGGATGGAATCGTGTCAGCGAATATCCGCGAGAGTGTGCGGCGACTCAGCGCCCGCCCGCATCATGTGGGATCTCCGTATGACAAAGACAACGCCGAGTGGATGCTGGCGCGATTCAAAGAGTGGGGATTCGACGCGCACATAGAAACCTTCGATGTGCTTTTCCCTACGCCGAAGCAACGTTTGCTGGAGCTGGTTGCACCTACAAAATTCCGCGCCAAGCTTCAGGAACCAGTGCTGGCCATCGATCCCACTTCCAACCAAACCTCCGAGCAACTCCCGACCTATAACGCTTACTCCGCCGATGGAGACGTTACAGCACCTTTGATTTATGTGAACTACGGTGATCGCGAGGATTACGAGCAGCTCGATCGCATGGGCGTTTCCGTTAAGGGAGCGATCGTGATCGCGCGCTACGGTGCGGGATGGCGCGGTGTGAAACCAAAAGTTGCAGGTGAGCACGGAGCTATCGGGTGCATTATCTACTCCGATCCCAAAGGCGATGGCTACTTTCGCGGTGACGATTATCCGGCTGGCGGCTGGCGGCCGCGTGACGGCGTACAACGCGGCAGCGTGATGGATACCGACTATCCCGGCGATCCTCTGACTCCCGGAGTTGGAGCGGTTCCAGGCGTGAAGCGCCTCGACATCAAGGATGCGAAGACAATTACAAAAATTCCCGTTCTACCAATCTCCTATGGAGATGCGCAGCCGCTTCTATCCGCGCTTCAAGGGCAAGTTGCCCCCGTAGCGTGGCGCGGCGCGCTTCCCATCACCTATCACATTGGTCCCGGGCCAGCGCGTGTGCACCTCGTCATGGCTTCCGACTGGGCAATCAAGCCAATCTATGACGTCATCGCAACCTTGGCGGGCTCTTCGCCGGATCAATGGGTGATTCGCGGCAACCATCACGATGCGTGGGTAAATGGCGCGGACGACCCCATCGCCGGCATGGGCCCTGAGCTCGAAGAAGCACGCATGTTGGGCGAAATGCACAAGCAAGGCTGGACTCCGAAGCGCACCATTATTTATTGCGCGTGGGATGGCGAAGAACCGGGATTGCTGGGCTCAGTCGAATGGGTGGAGACCCATCGCGAGGATTTGCAGAAACATGCGGTCTTATATCTCAACTCCGACGGCAACGAGCGCGGATTTTTCGAAGCTAATGGCACGCAGGACTTGCAGGCCATGGCCAGCGCAATCGCGCGTGATATTAAAGATCCAGAGAAAAATATATCCGTATTCGAACGTGCTCATCTTCGGGCTATTTCTCGCGCCAAAGATGCGGACGAACGCAGTCAACTTCGAAAAAATACAGACCTTCGCGTTGAAGCGCTCGGCGATGGATCCGACTACACCGCGTTCCAGGATTACGCCGGAATTCCAACCGCCGATTTCAGCTTTGGCGGAGAAGATGAAGGCGATCAATATCATTCCATCTACGACGATTTTTACTGGTACACGCATTTCGACGATACCGATTTTTCCTACGGACGCGCTCTCGCTCAAACCGCTGGAACTGCCATGATGCGCATGGCTGATGCCGATTTGCTTCCCTATGATTACGCCGCGCAATCCGAAGCGATCGCCAAATATGAGACCGAACTGGAAAAACTTCTGAAGGATAAGCAGGATGAATTCACCGAACGCAACCTCGAGCTGCAGGAGGGTGTTTTCACCGCTATCGCCGATCCGCACAAAACATCTGTGCCGCCGCCGGTAGAAACCGTGCCACCTTTCATGAACTTTGCGCCGATGAAGAACTCGCTCGAACAGTTGAAGAAAAGCGCCGATCGTTATTCCAAAGTATTGGCACGGTTTAAAGAGAAAGGCTCGACAGCGCCCCAACAAATTCTTGACGCATCTCTCGATACCGTGAACGCCGATCTTCTTGCCATCTCGCGCCTGTTCCTCAACGAAAAAGGATTGCCGGAACGTCCGTGGTTTAAGAATCAGATTTATGCTCCGGGCGCATACACGGGTTATGGCGCGAAGCCCATCGCAGCCGTGCGCGAATATATGGACGAGAAAAAATGGCAGCAGGCGGACGCGCAGATTCCCATGGTCGCGCAGGTCGTTGAGAATGTCGCAGCGGGAATCAGCAAGGCGGCAGACGATTTGGAAGCAGCTTTGAAATCGAAGTAGAGTGTTGCGAATTAGGCTTGCGACGAATACCATTCGTTATCGAATACTCGTCGTTCACTTCAAAAATAAAAAACCCACCGGATGCTTGCTTGGGGCGTGCTCGGGTCAGCATCCGATGGGCTACCGTTTCTCCTTACTCACCCTGTTGTTTTCAGGAGTATTTGCAATTATTAAACCTCAGAACTCAGCTAAGTTCCGTCTAATTTTGTAAAACTTTGTAATTTTCACGCAAACAAATCAACACATTCTAATAGTAGTGCGGCAGATTATCCGCAGTCTATCTGTCTTCGTGTTTGTTTCACTCTTCTCTAATTCGAAATCACGGGTGGTGCGGTAGAGGCCATGAGTTCGTTGAAGCGCGGGTTCTTGCGCAGTTGAGCAAACTCTACATCTTTGTACACATTTTTCAGGTCCTTGTAACCGTCTTCCATCGCCTTCTTCAGATATTCGAGCGACTGATCGGAGAGGCCCATCTTGGCGTAGAGCTTTGCCACGGTGTAGTCGTAACGGGCGCGGTCTTCGGGGCTGGGCAATTGCGCTTGCACTCCGCTGCGCGAAGAGCGCACGAATACATCGGGATCGAGTTCCAGCGCATGCTGGTAGGCGACGACAGCGGGATCGAATTCGCGCTTGGAGAAATAGGCCGCGCCCAGATTGCTGTAGAACGAAGCCGAATCGTTATCTTTCGCAATCGCCCGCTGATACTCCTTAATCGCTGCTCCATATTTTTTGCCTTCGTAGAGAATCACGCCCAGATTGTTGTAGGCATCGGCGAACTCATGATTCGGCGCGGATGGAGCGTTCGAAGGACTTTCGCGCTTCTTTATAGTGTTGCATCATCAGGTCGGTGATGCCGATCTTATTCAGCAGGCGCGCGTCATTCGGCTTCTTGTTCAGCGCTGCCTCGTAATAATCGAGAGCATCGAGATACATTTTGTCTTCGCGCAGCAGGTCGGCCTGACGCTCCAAGTCGGCTGCGGTTGCATTCGCCGACGGAGGATCGATGGCACGCACAAGAGGCGGCGCGATCTGTACCTGCTCCGACATTTGAGCTAGTGCAGCTGTGGAAGAAATCACGAGAAGAAGCAGGCAGGCTTTCGGGTAGGACATACGCACCCCCCAAGGACGACCAATTCCAACGCCGCTATTTTGCCACAGTTTTGACTGGGCGCGGCGAAGAAATTTTGGCGTGAGCCAGTAACCACGGTGGATTACCAGCTGAAAATAAAGTTGGCGCGGCGCTGGGAGCAGCCCATTCGTTCGGGGTTTGCAGCCCGGAAAATCTAGGGTACCCCCACCCCCCCACCCCCTCGGTATGTTGGAATCACCAACTTAGCGCGAAAATGTCCGTAAAATAATGTCTTTCAAAGGATTTAGATACTAAAATCCGTGAAACAAAGGGCTTAGGGGGCTATGAGTGGAGTCTCCCGAGCCGCCACGGCTTCGACCATGATCGCGCAATTGGGATGGTGGGGCAAGGTTGGATGTCACAAAGTGGGTGTGGATTTTCTCGGGCGCCTAAGTGGTTCGCAATTGAAAATGTCCCACCCTTTGCGAAAAAGTGAATAAAGGATGGGCGACACACCCGCGGAGTTCTTAATTTGGTGGACCTTTTGGAGTCCATTCTTTGAGAAGTCGGAACGCCTCGTTTTGATTTGAATCAAGCATATCGACTATCTGAGGAAGTTTGGCTAGAAGGGCTTGATGCCCTTCTCGACACGCAGCGTTTATCCTCGGAGCCATAGCTTCACGCCCTCGCTCCACAGCCTTCTGCGTCTCGACTTCATTAAGCCCAGCAGTCTTGCAGGCAGCGGCAAAAAGCGTTTGATAAAGCATTAACTCACGCTGTAAAACCTCGGAGGTGTCCGCGAACGCTTCTAAGAGTTTAATGAGTGTATGCTTGTCGATCTCCATAACGCGGCGAATTATACGCCAGAGATCAGTGTTTTTTGTCGCGCTTTGCTGTCCAATCTGCAAACTGAAACAGATTCGAGACGTTGTGTTGGCGCTTTTTCTGACGCAACCATTCGAGGTACATGTCTCTGTTCATATTCATCTGTCTCTCAGCGTCAGGCAGCTTGCATTTCAGGTCTTCGAACCAATCCGTGCTGAACGCATAGGTCACGAAGCGCTCGGTATCCAACAACGCCTGCCAAGATTTTCTGACGGGTCGCTTTATGTGACCAATCCCATTATCGAGAGCCTTCATCGCCTCCCGTGCCAATAGGTCGGCAACCTGAATCCTAGGATTGTTTGTTGCAAACTCGAATGAAATTTTGCTGGCAAGATACGGTGCCCAGTCCGGCTCGTTCTCTCTGATTGCTCCGTAGAGGAACCCAGCATTGTGCTCGCTTTCCGATCTTATATCGAAGGTCACCTCCGCGACACCCCCGGCGCGGTGGGCGAAGTTTTTCATCGCGATTACGACTCGCTGGAAGGCTGTGTAGTAGGCAAGGTCTTCCGATTCGGGGAAGACCGCATTCTTTGCCATGAGATCAATAGCGTGTCCGTATCCAACAAGGCCACTATTAGCCAACAGGATTGTCAGATCGCGGTAAAGCGCCTTGTTTTCCCAGTGGGGTCTATTTGCGTAATCTCCTCGGTCGCTGTCGCAGTTGTTGCCGTGGAAAGGCACGCCATTTGTGCGGCGCGTCCATCTCCATTCCAGTGTTTTCCATTGATCTTCTGTTCCGATGATCCCAGCAACGGCACACACTCGTTGCTTCGTTTCGTCCATACTTTCATCGCCGTAGACCAACAGCATGAGGACCACCGATTGACTTTTGGTGGCTGGCCCATCCTTGTAAGGCTTGCCGACACAATTCTAACTGAGGCTGCCCCAACCTTCGCGGTTTCGAAGGGTAGGGACCACGAACCGCGCGCGGGAGAGACTCGGCGCTTCATTGGGCGAATCCTCCCTCGGCGGCTAAAAGCCGCTGTTGATCTTGTGAGGTTCTTGCGGCGCGGCTGAAGCCGCACCTTTTCAAGGCAAAGTCCCGCCTTTATTGGGCGCTTTACGCGGCGCTGAAGCGCCGCTCTTCCACGCTCGCGCAAGCGTTCGCGGGTTATCTTGTCATTACGAGGAAGCGGGATCGCTGCTCACTGACGAATCATCGACGCTGCCAGCAACTACATAGGTCCTTCAGCCCGCAAAGTACGCGGGCTTCAGGATGACAAACCATTGAGTATCACGCTCCAGACGTTACTGCGGCGGTGTTGCTGGCGCGGGAGTTTGCGGTTGGGGTGGAGGAGTGGAGGATTTGTCGTCTTTGAAGATGCCGGCTAGCTTGCCGAAAAAACCTTTCTTCTTTTGCGGATCGGAATTTTGCGGGTCTTGAGCGTTGGTAGGAGTTCGGCGGGGGCGGCAACACTTTTGGGGTTCCTGCGTTTCCTCCGAAGACGCGGGAGAAGAATCCAGCCACCGCATTCTGCTGGTCGCAGGTTTCGCGCGGCTCGGTGCCGGCCACGAAAGCTGAGGTGTAATCGTCGGGGCAGGTCGAGGTCGCCAGGCGGTTGGTGGCTTTGTCCAGTTGCACGTCCACCACGCCGGAGGGCTGCGTGAATTCCTTCATGTCGGCATACTGTGGCAGCGCCGAGGCCTTCTTCATGAACTCGGTCCAGATGGGCGCGGCCGTCATCGCACCGCTGAGGCGCAGATCGCTGTAGTCGTCGTAGCCGACCCAGACGATGCACAGCAAATTCGAAGTGTAGCCGGCGAACCAGCCGTCGTGCGAACTGCCGGTCTTTCCCGCTGCCGGTAGAGTGAAGCCACGCAGGCGAACCGCGGTATAGCCCAGGCCGTTGTTGATGACGCCTTCCATCATGTTGGTCATCACGTAGGCGATGCGGGGATCGAGCACCTGACGCTGGTCGGTCTTGAAGTTCGAAACCACGTCGCCTTTGGCGTTGCGCACCGAGTTCACGAGAATCGGGGAAAGACGGGTGCCGTTGTTGGAGAACGACGTATAGGCTCCAGCCATGTCGAGCGGTGTGGCGTCGTAGGAGCCGAGCGCCATGGCCGGCGTGGCCTTCACTGAAGCGATGCCCGCCAACTTCGCCAAGTCGGCAACTTTGTCGTAACCAACTTCTTCGGCAACTTTCACGGTGGCATTGTTCAACGACATGGCCAGCGCGTAGCGCAGGGTCACGTCGCCGTGGTATTCCTCTTTGTAATTGCGCGGCTCGTATATCTGGTCGCCGTAGGCGAAGCTGGAAGGCGCATCGGTGACGGTGGAAGCCGGGCGTGATCACGGTCTGCGAACCATCAATCGCGGAGTTCATGGCTGTGGCATAGACGAACGGTTTGAAAATAGAGCCGGTGGGCCGCTTCGACAAAGCGTGATTCAACTGGCTAAAGCCGTAATCGCGTCCGCCGACGAGAGCGAGAATTGCTCCGGTATGCGGATCGAGTACGACCATCGCCACCTGCGCCTGCGGGCCGGGGAGAACTTCGGTCTCTATTTTCTTGCCGACCTTCTTGCGCTTGGTGCGCATCTTTTTGACTTGCTCATCGACCAGCTTCATTCCCACCTCGACGGATTGCGCCGCCGCCTTCTGCAGGTCGGGATCGAGCGTAGTGTAGATGCGATAGGACTGGTCGTTGAGATCATGTTCGGTGAACTTTTGCAGCAGCGAGTCGCGCACCATGTCGACGAAATAGGGCGCGTCGCTGGCTTCCACGTTCGGCGGGGCGAGCTTCAGAGGTGTGGCCTTGGCCTTCTCCGCTTGCTCGCGCGTGATGGCGTGGGTATCGACCATGGAATCGAGCACCAGATTGCGGCGCTCGAGAGCACGCTCAGGATGGCGATAAGGCGACAAGCGGCTCGGTCCCTGAATAATGCCCGCGAGCAGCGCGGCTTCCGGGAGCGTGATGTCTTTCAGATCTTTATTGAAGTATGCCTGCGAGGCTTCCGCGAATCCGCTGATCGCGAATGATCCCCGCTGACCTAGGTTCACCCAGTTGCCATAGAACTCGAAGATTTGCTGCTTGCTGAACTTCTGCTCAAGCTCTTCGGCGATCAGCATCTCGGTGAGCTTACGGCGCACGGTTTTTTCTGGCGTCAAAAAAAATCCACGTGAGAGCTGCATGGTAATAGTGGAACCGCCCTGTTCGTGGCGCTGCCGCATCACGTCGATCCACACCGCTTCAAACATGCGGGTGAAGTTCACGCCGCTGTGCTCGAAAAATCGCCGGTCTTCTATGGCCATTACGGCATCGACCATCACTTTAGGAATGTCGGCGTACTTAACTACCTGGCGCTTGGAGCGCTGCTCGTAGTCGAACAACGCGGTTACGAGTTGAGGCTCCAGTTCATAGGCGGAAAGCTCATTGCCTTTGCTGGTGATGCGATCGATCTCGCCGTCGTGAATGGCGATGTGCGCCGATTCCGGACTGTGGTAACTTTCGGGGCCAGGCGTGATCTCGATGCCGTCGCTGACCAGGTGAAAGCTGCCGAGCGGCGACTGGCCGTCCTTATCGGTATATCCAGCCCGGCGCAGGAAACCGGCGATCTCCTTGGCCTCGAGTTTATCGCCGTCGTGTAGGGTGCGCGGCAGGGCGTAAATTTTGGCAGAGTTACTGAATACCGGCGAGCGGAAGCGCTGCTGAATAATACGGTCGTATTTGATGTAGAAGTAGCTGAGGAATCCGCACACGCCAATGGCCACAACCAGAAAAATAATCAGCGCGGCGCGAATGACGGGATCGCGCGGAAGCCCACGCCATTTTTTGGCCGCCTGGCCTCCGGTTTTTGGAATTTTGATCTTAATGGCCACGTTTTGAACTCGAACACCCGCGCAAAAACCACCTACTGGTCAGACGTTGGGAGGCGGCAAAAGGTTTGACCGCACACCATTTACGGCTCCCTTGCAAACACCTCAGGGGCTAAAGCCCTTCTATTTTATTGGCGCATGGGCGGCACGGCTTAAGCCGTGCCCTCCCCGAGCCAAATCATGAAACTGCTTTTGTAGGATGCCGTGTCATTCATTGTAACGCTCTGCACACAAACAAAAAGAGACCCGCAGTTCATGCGGGTCTCTAAGCTGTTAACAGGCATTCGCACACTAATTTCGTCCGCTCAACCGCCCGAAGCCGATTACTGCGGATCGGTCACCACCCAATAGCCCGGCGTGACCAGGGTCACCGGCGAAGTCGGTTCCGTGGCAATGCCGCTGGAGTCGATGCTGAGCGCTCCTAATTGCGAAGAGATGGTCGTACCATTCGAAATGCTGCTGTAGACCAACAGGTTCGCACCGCTTTGATCGAACTGTCCCCAGTGTCCCGTCGCAATGCCAGAGCTTGGGAAACTGCTGATCGGGGTGAGCGTCCCGGCCTGCGTCCCGCTGGTGGTTAGTTGGTAGCCTTCGATGGGATTGTAGGCAGCCCCTGAGTCGTTGATGCTGAATGAGTAGACAAATTCTCCTCCGCTCGAGGGCGGCTGCATCGCGATGTTGAGCGGCGAGTAGGTGGTGCCAAAAGGAGATCCTGTTACCGGCGTAAGCGTGCCAGCCGGAGTCGTAGTGGCGGTCTGCTGAATACTGAATACGTATAGATTGTTGTCATCCGTGCCACTGAAGCCGAATCCGGGCGCAGCGGAGTTCCCTGTTGTGCCGACCAGATAGTTGCCGCTGGCATCGCCCTGCAGTTGCCACATGTTGAATGCGAAGGGACTGCTTGAAAGCTGCGTCAGCACACCAAGCGGATTGGTTGTGCCGTCTCCAATGGAGTAGCCCAATACCCCGGCACCGGTATGGTCGAGCAATGTCTCGGTTACATAAAGATAATTGCCTAGACCATCCGTAGTCAGATTTCCAGGGCTGCCCCCCGCCGGCGTCGGAAAAGGAGAGCCGGTGACCGCCGTCAAAACGCCGGTGGTGGCGATTTGAAAGACAAAAATCTGATTTTCAAAGCTATCCGCAATAAACAGAAGCGTGCCCGCGGGGTTGGTTGCGATGTTGTATTGGTTGAAAGGGATCGAAACATCCGGAATAAACGACAACGGTGCGGGAAGGCCACTCACTAGCGTGAGGGCTCCGCTGGTACTCACAGACCAGCCGAAAAGTTCATCGTTTGGCGGGCCGAACACGGCGTACACAAATGGCTGCTGCCCGGACTGCTGCACCACAACCATGCCAGCACCGGGATTGCCCGTTATTGTGGTTTGCGGAGCGACGAAGTTGGTGGTTGCCGCAAATGTGCTGGAGGTAAGTGTGTAGCCATCTACAGTACCGCCCTGGTCCACGGCAAAAGCGAATGCTGTCGCGGTGGTACTCCCACCCCCGCCGCCACCGCCGAAACTACCGCTACCAGTCCCGCCCCCCGCGGTGCAGGGCAAAGCGCCGAAACCGCCGCATGAGTACTCATTGCAATCGACCATCGACATGGTTGCCAGCACGGCCATCGCACAGAGTAACAATCGGGCTTTTATCGTCATAAACTGCCTCCACCTCAGGCTTTACTGTTTGCGAACGCCCCGGCTGCTGCCACAGGAAACGAATCGCGAATCTGGATCTCAGCCACGCTACTTTCTACTTCGAGAGCACAGCTTCGAAGGCGTGAAGAAATTCTTATCCAATCGCGATACTAGGTGGAAGGTAACGTGGTGGCAACGTTACGAATGTCACTGGCCTTCGAGTGAGCGAGGACTAATTAACTGCGCTGCACAGGACATAGCTGCGCGTCGTCCATAATTACTTATTATCCAGTGCGGTTGATCGTATCGATGATGGAATTGTTTCTCGAAGAATACTTCGCCAGAATTACGCGCGCAGGGTTGCGCCGCACGTTGCTCGAAGGGCTGTAGGGGGCAGCGATTTCGCAGCATCAATATTTGTTATTCACTCGCTTGCGAGATAGGAGATTCGCATGTAATCACACTTAGTCTAAAGATGATTTTTCGCACGCAATGCTCAGCTACAAATCGCGTTGTGACCATTGGACGTGACCGATCGATTGCATAGTAACCACACATTTCCCTTGCCTCCAATATTAGAAGCTGACAAGATTCGAATTGAATTCACGCGGAGGATCTCTCAAGTGAAACGAACAAGCATTCTCACCGCATTCCTTGTTGCCCTGGCGCTCATCTCGACTGGATGCGGCACTACTGACTATCTGGAGTCAGTGACGATCTCGGCTGCCGGCGCAACCCCCGGAGGCACTTACAATCTCCCGGGCGTCGACGCGACGCTTCAGCTACAGGTAAGCGCAAATTATCACAGCGGCAAGTCCGTCAACGTCACAAACGGTGTCACATACACGGTTACGACCCAAGGCGTTGATGCAAACAGCGGCAATTCGCTGCCGCCCTATGGCCCAACCACCGTGCCCATCAACACCACCGGTTTGATGACGGCCGTAGAGTACTTGTGCACATGGCAGAACACAGCCACATCAGCGACCGCGCCCCCCGTCTGGGTTTTAACTGGAAATTACAACGTGGTGGCCAACTACAGGGGCATGGCGTCACCGCCGATCGGTGTCGGTGTAGGCTCGGAGGTCGATAGCTCTTCTCTCAGCGGCGGCTGCGGTCCGGCTAACTGAGTAGCACTCTTCGCACTTGCGTCTGCTCCCCCGCAGACTCTTCCTCGGCTGAAGCCGTCTTTAACTCTTCTTCCACTTACGTCGTTCGGTTTCGTTGAAGCTGGTTGGCCGCTGCGCCGTCTTTCTGCAATAGAAGCGTCTTCTTCAACGTCGCCTTAAATCGGTACTGAAGCATCCTGCCCGCGGCGTAAATCGTTAGAACCGGGCACAGCTTGCAGCCTCGCTTGTCCATCACCAATCCACGGGCCATTGTTATAGTTTTTTGCCTATGCCGCCCGTGCTCATTTCTTTCGTGTTTATTTATGAGGATGGTCAACATGCCTTTAAGTCTCCTGCGAGGGTCCAGCGAAGTGGCAACCAACTATTCCGGGTAACTCACGATTATCGCTGGTAGATTCGAGCCGATAAGCACCGATAAGCTTGGCCATCGAACAACGACAGCACAAACGCCCTTGGGCTTAGGGGCAGTGATACGCGTATCTTATAAGGTTGGAGCGAGAGTCGAACGACTCAGGTCAAATCGGGGGTCACTCCAGGCAATAGCTCTAGCTGACTAAAAGCCTTTGTTTCCGCTGGACGGAGTAAAGTGCATATCAAAGGAATAGCCGGGCAAGCTGATGGTAACCGAATAGTCGGCTGCAATATAAACTGCAGCAATGCCGGGAGTGTTGATGCGCTGCACCGTTATCTGCTTGCCCTCGAGCGGCAGCTCGTGTTCTTTGGCTTTCCTGAGGACATCGGTGCGGACGTCATCGTCGGTCTTTTGCGCATTGGGGCCGTCCATCATCGCGACAGTTTTAAGGTCATCCTGAAAACTGTAATTGGCAAGCATGGGCGGCGCTATCTGGAACAAGCCGACGACAACCGCGCCTATCGCAATAAAACCTACAATTGCCTTGATCATAGTCTGAATCCTGCGCCGCAACGCCGGCGCAAACTTCAGCCCTTGGCTTGCAGCACTCCTTGAAAATGTTCCACTATTGACGCGATGCTAACATCGCGTACTTCGCGAGTCGAGCGTAGAACTACTTCCACGGTACCTTCGGTAACCTTCTTTCCCACCGTGATTCTAAAGGGGATACCGACTAAGTCGGCATCCTTGAACTTGACTCCGGGGCGTTCGTCGCGGTCATCAAGGATTACGTCGAAGCTAGCCGATTCCAGGCGGGTTCCAATGTCGACGGCCGCGCGAAGCAGAGTCTCGTCCTTCACATTGACAGGAGTAACCACAATTTGAAACGGCGCAATCGACAGTGGCAGCCAGAAACCATTCTCGTCATTGCCCTGCTCGATCGCGGCCGTGAGGATGCGCTCGATGCCAATGCCGTAGCAGCCCATGACCGGCGTAACTTCCTTGCCATTCTTATCGAGCACACGAACGCCCATCGAGTCCGAATAGCGGTAGCCCAGTTTGAAGATGTGGCCGATCTCGACGGCGGTATCAATGCGTAGCGGCTTGCCGCAACTCGGACAAAGCTCGCCCGCAGTGACCGCGCGCAGATCAGCATACGCCGTGGGATGAAAGTCTTTTCCCGGCGTCAGATTCTTCAGGTGATAGTCCTCTTTATTCGCACCCGCGATCAGGTTCGTGCGGCCTTCGAGAGCTTTATCAACCAGCAGCGCGGGGCGGTCCGCATCTTTTTTGAAATCCTTAGCCCAGTCAATTCCAACCGGGCCTAGATATCCCGCAGGAGATTTGAAGAGCGCCTTGATCTCGCTCTCGTCCATGGGCCGCGTGGCTACAGCGACCGTGGCGTTGAGCTTGGCTTCGTTCAACTGATGATCGCCGCGCATCAGCACTACAATTGCCCGCAACCTAACCTTGCCAGTCTTCTGATCTTTCTCTTCCGCCATCAGCGCTAGCGTCTTAATCTTGTTCTTCGGCGACACTCCTAGAAACCGCGCTACGTCTTCAATCGTTTTCTGGCCGGGAGTATGAACCTCCAGAGGCTTGCCATCGTCCTGGGGCCATAAGTCTTCCACCACCTCCAGCTTGGAAGTTGCCTTCTCGACGTTCGCGGCGTAGTCGCAGCCATCGCAGCTCACGATCTGATCTTCGCCCGCCGGCGTGCGCACCATGAACTCGTGCGATTCCTTGCCACCCATCGCCCCTGAATCCGCTTCGACCACCATGTATTTCAAGCCGCAGCGGTCAAAGATGCGGCGATACGTTTCGTAATGCTTTTTGTAAGAAACATCCAGCCCAGCCGCGTCGATGTCGAACGAGTACGCATCTTTCATCATGAACTGGCGAATGCGCAGCAGCCCGGACTTCGGCCGCGGCTCGTCGCGAAACTTGGGAGCAATCTGGTACCAGATCTGCGGCAGCTGCTTGTAGCTGCGCAGCTCTTTCTGGGCAACCGAAGTCATCACTTCTTCCTCCGTCATGCCCAGCACAAGGTCGGCTCCCTTGCGGTCTTTCAGCCGAAATATATTGTCCCCCACCAAAGCCAGGCGCCCACTGGCTTCCCAAAGCTCAGCCGGATGCAGCGCGGGCAGTAAAAATTCCTGCCCGATCTTGTCCATCTCCTGGCGCACGATGCCCACGATCTTGTTGAACGAGCGGTTACCGAGAAAAAGATAGGAGTAGAGTCCGGCCGCGAGCTGGCGAACGTAGCCAGCGCGGACGAGAAACTTGTGGCTGGCCACTTCGGCGTCGGCCGGGGCCTCGCGAAGGGTAGGAATGAAGAGCTCTGACCAACGATGCATAGGGTTTTGTACCAGTGCCTAGTTGCGAGTACCGAGTGAAGAAGACTCGCTGACGCTCAGGTGGAATTAAATATTGTACCAGCGAGTATTGTCGGGACTTTCAATCCATCAGGAAATCCGGGCGCGGGCATCCGCGCCGCCGGACAGCCGATAGCGACTGTCTCCACACGGACCTTGTTGCTCACCCCACCAGCTGTTTCAGAATTTCTTTCCCCAGCTTCTGCGTCTCGGCGAAAAACTTCTGATACTCGACGAACAGGCGGTTCAGCTCCAATGCCTTATCCGTCGAGGGATGCTTGCGGAGAATCATGTCGCGTACGTGTACCGGGTTCGGCAGGGTTGCGTCTTCGGTTAATTCTTCCAGCGCGGTGTTGGGGTCGTAGTGATACATGCAAGTATTGTAGCGGCGCTCGCGGCGATTGTCGGAAACGCCTCTAAGGGCATCTCGCTCTCACGACAGCCGGCGGGACGCCGGCGCTACACTAATTCGGTGCTCCACAGATCGTGCAGGTGCACTATCCCTTCCAGTTTGCCATTTCCATCCACCACCATTAAGGACGTAATCTTCTTTTCTTCCATTAACGCCAGAGCAGTCGCGGCGAATTCGCTAGCGGCGATCGTCCGCGGATTTTTGGTCATGGCCTCGGCTGCCGTCAGATCGAGCACATCCTTGCCACGCTTCTCCAGCAAGCGCCGCAAATCCCCGTCGCTGATGATGCCCACCAGCCGCTCGCTCTCTACTACAGCCGTCACGCCCAGCTTTTTGCGCGACATTTCATAAATCACGTCTGGCATCTTCGTTTGCGGACTGACACGGGGCAGCGCAGCGCCTGAGTGCATCAGCGATTCCACTCGCGCCAGGCGTTTGCCCAGTTTCCCTCCCGGATGCAGGTTCGCGAAATCTTCTTCCTTGAAGCCGCGCTTCTCGCTTAGCGTCACTGCGAGTGCGTCGCCGAGAGCCAGCATGGTCGTCGTTGACGCGGTAGGAGCCAGGCCTAGGTTGCAGGCTTCCTCGGCAATGGAGCAATCGAGAGCCACGTCGGCGGCGGCGGCCAGAGTCGAGGCATTGGTGACACGGCTGGCACTTTCTCGGCTTTCGGCCTTCGCGGGCGAGGGCGCCCGCACCACATCACTCATTTCATCCCCGGTCATCGCAATCAACGGCACCTGCAGCCGCTTGATCGTCGCCAGCAGCGCCAGAATTTCTTCCGTCTCGCCCGACGCAGAGAGTGCAAGCACAACATCGCCGCGCACCACCATTCCCAAATCCCCGTGCAGCGCTTCCACCGGATGCAGGTACAAAGCGGGAGTGCCCGTCGAACTCAGAGTGGCTGCGATCTTGCGAGCAATCAAACCACTCTTGCCCATGCCCGTCACTACCACGCGCCCGGCGCAGGCAAACATTAAATCGACCGCTCGCTGAAAGGCGGGCGCCATTGACCCGCCGATACGGTCCGCGAGCGCGCGCAGCGCTTCCGCTTCGATGCGCACCACGTTTTCGCCGACATGCTTCATGAAGATGCGATCTTAAACTGTGTGGACTTCCTGGTTTCAAATTGCAAAAATACTAAATTGCTAAATTACAAAATTCCTAGAAGTGGTCGTCACTGGCCCGCAGCGTAACCGGCTTCTGTCCCAACACGGCTAATCCCTTGGCTTGGATTATCCGGTCCCAGGGCCCGGCCTGCCAGTTATCCCGCAACTTTGCCGGATGCTGCCACGGCGGCAGCGCCACCATCAGATTTTTCGCGGTCGAGTGTAAGTAAGGTTCATACATGGAGCGCAGCTTGTTCAATTTCAATCTTGCTTCGTCGCCGCTTCGCAATTTCAGCCCCGCGGCCGCCAACGCTGCTCGCAGCGTATCGAATTCGGCGTCGGGCAGCCGGTCGGGCGCCTGGGGATCGTAGCGCGCATTCACCACCTGCGCCAGATCCACGGCCGCATGGCGCGCCATGGCGAAAGTCAGCCGCGCCTGGCCGGGATGAATCCCTTCGATGCCGGTGATTAACAGCGATGTCACGTCGAGCATCGTCATCAGCGTTCCCAGCCACGACTGGTTGCTGTGTTGCGAACGAAAGAAGCTCAATACCGGATAAGAAAGGCCGCTCTCCAGCAACTCGCCGGCCCAGCGCTCCCAATCGCGCAACACTTCGTCGAGCACAATCTGTTCGACCGCTGGATTCTCCGAACTTCCCGCCAGGCGTACGAGCAACTCGGTTGCCGTGGGCGGCGACCCGGCGCGCGCGTCGAGCATGGAGATCTGAATCTCTCGCCGCGAAAACGAACCGTATACCACCGGCAGATAGCCTATTACCACGCCGAGAAAGGCGAAGCCCATGCCAGCCTCGACTACAGAAAGGGCACGCGCCAGGCTCGACGTGGGCAGAATGTCACCATAGCCCAGCGTGAAAAAAGTCTGCCCACTCTGATAAATGATCTTCCCGAAGGTGATGGGCTCACCGCTGAGTTGCTCGTGACCGCCGATGCCGTATTGCACCAGGGCAAAACCAAAAATCAGGGTTGCGGCCCAAAACGCCAGCAACCAGATCAACGACAGCGGCCCGAAATATCCCAGAAAACTTTGCTGCCGCACCGGCGTTTTGATATGACCCGCAATTTCCTTCCATGGAATCCACGTGCGCCGGTAGAACCATGCCGTGAGCCTGAAGTGCCGCGTGACTCGCCGCGGCAGCACCACGGTCTCAAACGCATCCAGCAGCACAACGCCGATGATGACGCAGCCGAAGATAATCGCGGAAATGTGGATGTGACTCATGCCGGTCTCAGTCGCAATCTTAATGTGCAAGGAAGGGTAACAGATTCGATTGGCTTCGGGCTTCGGCCATCGGGCTTCAGCGCAACACAGCCGTTAAGAACGCGGAAGTAAATCAAACCCTTGGCTTGGCAGAAGCCCGACAGCCGAAGCCCGAAGCCCTGCTACTGCGGCTTGGGCTGTGCCGGTGCAGTCTGCGCAGGCGCAGTCGTCGCGGGTGTTGTGCTCGCGGGCTTTTTTACTGGCGGCTTTTTCTTTACCGCCGGCTTCTTCGCCGGCTCGTTATCGTCGACCACAGTTTTCTTTGGAGGCGCGGCCGGGATCGCCGCCTGCGCCGTCTTGAGGTCGGTTCGCAGGCGCACAATCTCCTGCTCTTTCGCTGCGGCCAGGGTTTCAAGGCGCTCCGCCAATTGCTTGCGTGTTCCCTCAAAGCTGTTCAGATCATTCGACAGCGCCTGGAAATCGTCTTTCGATCCGAACGCTCCGGTCGATTCCACTACATTTCCCACGACATCGTAGAGCGCGTCGAGATTCCGGTAGAGCTTGAAAGTCGCGGGCAGGTCTTCCGGGGCATTGCGCAATTGGGAAAGCATCTCCGGCAACGCATTCTGCAGATTGCGCTGGATGGAATCCACATTGCCGAGCGCTTGCTTTTTTGAGTTGGCGTCGGTCTTCCAGCGCTCAATGCGCAGTTTCGCCAGATCGACCTGGGTGGTCTTGGAGGTCGCGTCCAACTGCGCCAGCAAGCCGTTTACTTGGGTCACCGAAGCATAAGAAACCGGACCGCCCTGAGGCGATCCAGCGGGCGTTCCCTGCGCCGAATATTGCGGGCTCGCCTGAGCCCCAGCCGACTGACCGAGAGCGGTTACACTCCACAGCAACAAACACAGTCCAAATAAATAGAAGATGGGTTTAAGGTTCATGAGTTGTGGAGTCGGTGGCGTTCCGCGTGCATCAGAATATCGACAACGCGAGAATACTACAAGCCGTACGCCTTTCGGTATTTCCTGATCCCACCCGCGAGAAACTACAATCTCTTCATGGAACGGAAAGTCTTTTGGATGGCCTTCACGGTGCTCGGCCTGCTGGCGGATTTCCTGCTGCCGCTATGGTGGGCGCTGGGCGCGACGATTCCGATTATTTTCGTCTCGTGGTGGATCGCCTACCGCAGCGAATGGTTCTGAACCCTAGACGTTCGAAGCCGTCTGGGTCATGGTAAACGTTCCACTCCCACTGCAAGCGGTGGCGCCGGTTATCGTCCAAGTGCCCGTAACCACGCCGTTGCTGAGCACGTTGGTGTTGGTGTTGATGGTTCCACTCACCGTAGTGCTGGTGAGGGTAAGGGTATTGCCTCCGGAGGTCACGATAATCGACATGGTGCCGGTCACCTGACCGGCGGAATTGGCGCTGAGGTCCGACGACCCGGTATCGCTTGAGGTGGGCGGGCTAAGCGGAAAACACGAGGCTTGCTGGTTGCCGCTTTGGTTGTAATTGATGAACTGAAGGCTGGAAAAACTCAGCGAGCTGCCGCTCAGGGTGAATTGGGCGACGAAACTGAAGCCCGATGCCTCACCGTCTCCACCGGTCAGCGACGCTGACCAGATGCCGCCGACCCCGGCTTGCACCGAATTCGTATCACCGCAACCGCTAAGCATGAGCACGAGCGACAGCAGGATGGCAACTTCCTTCATGTATTCCTTTTGAGCCTGAAATCTGATGCAAAGATTTTAACGCGAGATGATCCCGTAAGACTACAGAGATGCGGGCTGGGCGGTCAATGGATGCAAGAGGCAGCGGATTTCCACCTGCGATTGCACATAGCGCGCCGTCGAGCACCTTAGTTCTAGAGCGCAGCTAAGGCTCCTACGTCCTCGGCACCACACTGAGACTTCTACGCTCCCCGCTTCGTCTTCAACTCCGCCAGCAACTGCTCAATGCGATCTTCTTTTTCCAGGGCGGCGAGGCGGTCTTCCATGTTGTCTCCGGCGATTTCCGATTTGGCCTGGCCCAGCGCTTCCGAGTGCGCCACCTTGCGCTTCATGCGGTCGAAGGCGGCGGCTTTTGAGCCATCGCCCATGGCGAGGCGCGCGTCGCTGGCCTTGCCTACGGCGCGGGCGCGGCGATGTTGCGCGATCAGCACATCGGCTTTGGCTTGCGCTTCGGTCAACTTCTGCTCCAATTGTCGGAGCGCTGATTTCAGATTTTCGACCTGCGCCTTCTGGTCGGCGACCTGCTGCGCGAAGCTCTGGCTCAGATCGCGATAGCTCTCTACGCGCTGCAGCGAGGCGCGGGCTAAGTCATCCTGCTTTTTGTCGACCGAGAGTTCGGCCTTGCGCATCCACTCGGCCACTTTGTCTTCATTTTCTTTTTGTTTTTTCTCGAGCAGGTGCTGGTCGGCGATGGCGATGGCGACCTGCGTCTTCACCTGCAGAAGCTGGTTCTGCATGTCTAGAATTACTTGCTTGATCATCTTTTCCGGCTCTTCGGCTTTATCGATGAGGTCGTTGAGGTTGGCCCGGACTAATGTGGAAACACGCTCTAATAGTGACATGATGGACTCCTTTTTTAGCTTCTAGCTTCTGGCTCCTAGCTCATTTCGCTTTGCTGCTTCGCAGTTGGGACACGTTTTGTGCCGCAAGGTGCTGCCGATGGCGATTCCGATGGCTACGCCGATTCCTAGCCACAGGCCGATATGGCCTGCCATTACTCCCAGGATCATGCCCAGAATTGCGCCTAACCCAATTCCTAAACCCATTCCTTTCGATTTGCTGTTCATATCGTGACTCCGATTCCTGCCTCCCTGCACCTCGCTTTGCTCAGCGGGACAGCCGAGGCGGCTGTCCCCACATGAGCGGTTGCAGTTGCTACTTCGTGGCTTCTACTACCGGTGCGGCTGGCGGCGTTGGCGTCTTGTCGCCTAACTGGCGCACTTTGCCCAGCAACTCCGAGAGCGGCATGCCGGAGAGCGTTTCGAACAAGGCCGGCACTTGCGCCGCCATCTTGGCGATGTCGCCGGTGATCTTGTTCATACCGGAAGCATCGCCATTGCCGGTGGAGACGATGGTGATCTTATCGACATTGGCCAGCGGACTGGCCAGCGCCCTTACCACCTCCGGCATGGCTGTGAACAGGCGATCGATCACCGCGGCTTGGTTGTATTCCTGATAAGCCTCGGCTTTCACGTTCATGGCCTTGGCTTCGGACTCGCCTTTCTTGAAAATGATTTCCGCTTCGGCTTCGCCCTGCGCGCGTATCGATGACGCATGGCCTTCGGCTTCGGAAATCAGGCGCTGCTTTTCGGCGGCAGCTAGAGTTTCGATTCGCTGACGCTCGATCTCAGCCTGCTTCAACACAGTTGCGATCAGTTCTTTTTCGCGGCGATTGATTTCCGCTTCCTGCACCTTCACCTGCTGCTCTTTCTCGATCTGCTGCACCTTCACCTGCTCCGCTACAACCTGCTGCTGCATGATGTTGGTCTGGATGTCATAGGCTTTGTCGGCCTGCGCCTGCTGGCGTTTTGTGACTTCCAGAAACTGCGCTTTCTTCACTTCGAGGTCGCGCTGCGATTCCGCCTGCTTGGCTAGCGACAAAGTTTCCGCCAGCACGCGCTCTTGATCGGCCTGCGCCTTGGCCACGGCCGATTCCCGCTGCGCCAGCGCACGCTTGATGGCGGTATCACGGTCGGCTTCGGCCGTGGCCACGTCGGCATCGCGCTTGATGCGGGCCACGTCGGGTTTGCCCATGTTGGTGATGTATTCGTTCTTGTCGCGCACTTCTTTGATGGTGAACGAGATGACCTCCAGACCCATCTTGTTCATATCCTCGGCGCAGGTTCCGCGCATGCGATCGGAAACCATCTCCGGCTGCTTCACGATTTCTTCCACCGTGAGCTGGCCGATGATGCCGCGCAGATGGCCTTCCATCACCAAACGGATCAAGGCTTCGCGCTCCTGATCTGACTTGGTCAGGAACTGCTCAGCCGCAGTCAATACAGATTCGCGGTCAGACTTGACCTTGATCTGCGCCACCGCTTCAACCGTTACCGCGACGCCTTGTTTGGTATACAAGTCCTGTTGCGGCGCGACATCGAACGACATCAGTTCGAGCGACAGATCCTTGCAGACCTGCACCATGGGCAGCACCAGCGTGCCGTGCCCCTGCACAACTCGTGTTCCGCCCAGGCCATACACGATGAGTGCTTCGTGCGGCCCTGCTTTGCGATATAGCCTGGCCATTCCGCTCATCAGGAACAGAAGAACCATCACTCCCAGCCCGGCAAAAATCCAAATCTCGACCATTCGTGACATCTCTGGCATAACGCCTCCTGTTACAAATGCAGTTGAAAATCGTTGAACTCGCCTGGATATCTATCCGCGGTAAGCTGCCGGAGCACATGCGCTGGTTGTTGCGACTGCTGCACTCTGTGCAGGTTGTACTCCACAATCGCGTTGGCGCCGTAGCAGCAAAAACCCAGCGCCACGTAGAACGAAATCAGCACCGGCCATGAAGATTGCGGCTTCCGCGCCCGCACGATGTATGACATGACCGTGCACAGAACCAGCATGAAAGTGATGACGACAAGAGCGAAGTACAACGAACCTTCCCGGGTCGTCCATCCGTTGGGCTGCCAGTTCGCGTCGAAGTGCACTGCCATGCGCATGGGCAATTGATCCCAAGCCCGCCAGTAGTTCAGCCCGGTGATGGGTAGCGCCAGCCATGCCAGCCAGATCGCCGTTTTGTACCAGTCTCGATTCATGGAGTTCCTCCGGGTGACCTCGCAACAACAGCGCCTACTACTGCTCCTCCGACATCTCACTCCACAAGCGCACGTAGGCAATTCCCTTTTCGTAGCGCGTGACTACCACTTCCGTTCCCTTCGCAATGGCGCTGGCGTCATCACTGCGGGCACCGCAGACCCGGCGCGTTCCCATCTGCGCATAGACAATTTCGCCAGTTCCACCTTCGCGTATCGAACTGGAAACGCGGCCAAGCACGCCGACCATTTCGTAATCCGCAGGATCCATATTCTCTTCGTCGGAGATCAGCACCTTGCTCAGGAAGAGGAACACAATGCCTCCTCCCACCAAGCCACCGGTGATCGAAGCCAACAATCCGAAGCCAACCCAAACACCCGAGTAGCGGGTAAGCAAATATCCCGTGCCTCCAAACCAGGCCAGGAATGCCGTGAGCGTGACGAAGTTGAAGGGCGAGACGCCGCCACTCTGTGCCGCATGCAGGCCGGAATCAGTTGCGGTTTGGCTTGTACAAGCCGCGGCCCCAGCGTGGCCCGCTGAAACCGGCGCGTGCGCACCCGGAGCACCGACTGACGGCAAATGCGCTCCGCCAACGTGACCGTGAAAATGCGGCAGATGCAGCCTGCCGGCACGCGCTCCGCCGAACACAAATGAAAAGAAGCTAAGACAGAAGCCCACTGCAAAACAGATCAAGTAGAAGTCCGCCCATGTCATGGTGTGATTCATCGGATTCTTCTCCTCTCTGTACCCGTTGCTCCGACGCGGTTGCCGCGGAGATTCTCGCGGTTCCCGTGCGCCATTAACTCCGGCCTTAGCGCCTCTAACAACCGGTCAGCCAATCCTGGCGTGTCGAGAATCGCGCCCAGCAACAGCAGGCAGCGCCGCGTGTCCTTCTCGCGCGCGGCCTTAATCAGAACTTCGCTCACTTCAGGGTCGGCGACAAAACGCTCCGAACCTTGCAGCAGCCACACGTCGAGTTGGCCTTCGGTGGTGCGCAGGTCCGAAGTTAACTCGGTGTGATAGCCATCGGGGTCATCCACCAGAAAGCCGGGATGCACCTGGAAGAACTTCGCCAACAGCGCGCGCGAAGACTGCGTCATGTGCGGGCGCGCGCCGCTTTCGATCTGCGACAAGTAGGACTGACTGATGCTCTTGTGCAAATCCTGGCGGATCGCCTTCACCATTTCCTGCTGCGTGATGGGGCGGCCGAGGCCGCGAAGAGAGCCTTCCACCTCGCGCAAGTAACGAATTTTCTCCCCCAGTTTCATATATCAGATCGCAATAGTTATATTGCAATATGCAATGTATGTCAAGAACGCGATTTGGCTTGTTTTGTGAGGGTTGGGAGAGCTAAATCCCGGCTTCGATGCGTGAGCGCGGGTCGAGGTAATCTCGCAGTGCGTCGCCGATAAAGTTAAAGGAGAGCACGGCCAACATTACGGCGAGCGCGGGAAAGAGCACGAGGTGCGGCGCATCGAACAGGTGGGCGCGGCCGTCGTTGAGCATGGTGCCCCAACTGGCTGTCGGCGGCGGCACGCCGAGACCCAGGAAGCTCATGGTGGCTTCGGCGAGGATGGCTCCGGCCATACCGATCGCGGCTTGCACGATTACCGGCTGAATAATGTTGGGCAGAATGTGGCGAACGATGATGCGCAGGTCGCTGGCACCGAGTGCGCGCGCGGCTTCGACAAATTCGCGTTCGCGCGCGGCGAGTACTTGTCCGCGAACCAGGCGCGCATATCCCACCCAGCCACCAAGTGAAAGTGCGAGAACCAGGTTGAAGATACCGGGGCCGCGGAAGGCGACGAAGGCAATGGCGAGGAGGATTCCCGGGAATGAGAGAAACGCGTTCATCAGGACGACATTGACGAAGCGGTCGATGGCTCCGCCGTAGTAGCCAGCGACGGAGCCGATGATGAGGCCCAGCGCGAGTGAGGCGACGACGACGCTACTGCCGACGAGCATGGAGATGCGCGCGCCGAAGATAATGCGGGAGAGAATGTCGCGGCCAAGTTCGTCGGTGCCAAACCAGTGCGCGTGGGAGGGAGGGTCGAGGCGCACGGGAAGGTTGATGGCGGCGGGGTCTTGCGGCGCGATCCAGGGCGCGAAGAGGACGAAGATCACAAAGATCAGGACGAACACCGCGCCGGTTGCGGCCAGCGGATTGTGGCCGGCGGTTACTACTATCGAGCGACGGAACGAGATCGCGGTGGTGGACATAGAGAGATCTTAACTTAGCGTACCGGTCTTGAGTCGCCCCCCCAATTGTGCTTTCATAGAGGTAGTGCTGGGACGCGTAGCTTCTCCGCATGCGCGCCACAAACCTCCACCTCTAGCCTACATTCTAAGGAGGAAAAATCATGAGCAAAGTTTCGTATATCCCCAAAGACTACAATTCCGTCACTCCCTACCTAATTATCAACGGCGCTGCCCAAGCCATTGAATACTACAAGAAAGTTTTCGGCGCGACGGAAACCGTTCGCATGAATGGCCCGGACGGCAAGATTGGTCATGCCGAACTGAAAATCGGTGACTCGCACATCATGCTAGCCGACGAGAATCCCAGCATGGGGGAGGGACACACCAGCGCGACCACTGTGGGTGGGAGCCCGGTGAGTTTGTATGTATACCTCCCCGACGTCGATAGCGTCGTGAAGCGCGCAGTGAACGAGGGGGCAAAAATCCTCAAGCCGGTGCAGGATCAGTTCTATGGAGACCGCAACGGCTTCATTCGAGATCCCTTCGGACATCTGTGGGGCATCGCCACTCATGTGGAAGACGTGTCGCCGCAGGACATGAAAGAGCGGATGAAGAAGATGATGCAGGCAGCGTAGTTTGATTTGCACGAGAGGCGGGGCAGCGAAGCCCGCCTCTTTATTATTTCTTTCTAGGCCCTAGAGTTGTTCGCCCGTCGCGGCATCAGGATTGGGCACCCGCGCGCCAGCCCCAATATAGAATTCGGTGGAGTATAGGCGATGAACCCAACAAGCGTGCAGGAAGTGAACGAAGCTTTTGCAAAAGCTGACTTCAAGAAGGAACGGCTAGCGATTAGTCTCGCCGGCGGGCGTGCCTTCTTTTTCAAGAACATCGGCCCGCGTAATGCGCCAAGCAACCCAATCGAGGTTTCCGACGTATCAGATTACACCTACGATCAATGGATCAAGGAACTTAAAATTGCAGTAGTTGAGGAATCACTGAACCCGCGCACAGACTGGTAGCCCTGTTCCACCCGAGCCCGGGTAGCGATTGGGTTGGTTCAAATACTCGAACGACTCTCAACCTCGGGCCGGCGGTCACAAAATGCTCAGGGGCGACGGAGACGAGGGTTGTTCGGGCCGAGGGTTGTTCGCCAGTAAGCATTTACGGATATCAGCTAAGGCGATAACCGCGCATGACAACAGAATGCTCATAAATCCGGCGCCAACCAGAACCATGCCCCCGGACTGGACGGTGGGCCCGCCGGTTAGCATAAGCAGGCCGATGAGCACACCCAGACAGGCCAAGACGACCATGCAAATCGCAAAGACTTTCATAACCTTCCCCTTTTGTTAGGAGCGCGATGCCCACCGACAACGCCTGATGATACTCCGCCGACTATCCATGTTACGGCCATTCTGTGAATCCTTTGCGGCTCTGAATGCCTCGATCTGAAATGGCTCTTCATTATTGCCTGATCCTCGGATTCGCTACCGAGTAAAGAACATCTGTCAGAAGATTTACTGCGACGTAGGTCAATCCAATCGCTAAGATGCAGCCCTGCACAAGATAGTAGTCGCGGTTCGAGATGGCTTGGATCGTGAGGCGGCCGATGCCGGGCCAGGAGAAGATTGTCTCGGTCACAATTGCGCCTGCCAGCAGTGCGCCGAATTGCAGGCCCAGCACTGTGATGATTGGGATCATGGCATTGCGCAGGGCGTGGCGGTAGACGACGGTGCGCTCGGGCAGGCCTTTGGCGTGGGCGGTGCGGATGTAGTCCTGGCTGAGCTCTTCGAGCATGGAGGTGCGGACCATACGGGTGAGGATGGCGGCTAGCGCTCCACCCATGGTGACGGCGGGCAGGATCAGGTTGGCGAAGGAGCCGGCGCCGGAGACGGGGAGCCATCCCAGCTTGATGGCGAAGAGAAGAATCAGGATTGGGCCTAACGCGAAGTTGGGGAAGGAGAGGCCGAAGAGGCTGATTACGCTGAGCAGACGGTCGTCCCAGCGGTTGCGGCGTTGGGCGGAGCGTACACCGGCGGGGATCGACAGGATGATGGCGACGAACAGCGACGCCAGCGTTAGTTGCAGCGTGTAGGGATAGCGCTGGGTTAGAAGGCGGGTCACGCTTTGGTTGTAGCGGAACGAGGGGCCGAGGTCGCCGTGGAGGACGCCGCGCCAGTAGTGGAGGTATTGCTCGCCAAGCGGAGCGTCGAGGCCGTAGGCGTGGCGGGTGGCTTGGATGTCGGCGGGCGGCGCGCCTTCGCCCAGCATTTGTTGAATGGGGTCTCCGGGGACTAGGTGGATTAGCAGGAAGACGAGGCTGACTACCAGCCAGATTACTGGGAGGGTGTAGAGGACGCGTTGGAGGAGGGGTTTCAGTTGTCAGTACTCAGTTGCCAGTTGCCAGTCCTGACCTGCCAGAAAAGAAAACTCCTTGCCGAGCCGACGGTAGCATACGCAGCAATGGGACCCTTCGCTGCGCTCAGGATGAAAGGGCTTTGCATCTTCAATCTCCCGCGTGCTTTGCGGATTCGGTTGTATTCTCCACGTTTTCTACTTTTTCGATCTTCACTCTTGCGATGCGGTGGCCTTCCATTTCTTCGACGGTGTAGCGATGGCCCTCGTATTCGAAGGACTCGCCCAGGTACGGGATGCGCTGCAGGCGGGCCAGGACGAATCCGGCCAGGGTTTCGAATCCAGCATCACGGGGCAGCTGCAGGCCGTGCTGGGTTTCGAGGTCACGTATGTTAACCGCGCCTTCGAGGCTCAGCGATTGATTCATCTTGCAACTCAGGCTCAGGCGGAGAAACGTCGAACTCGTCTTCGATATCGCCGACCAGTTGCTCGAGAATGTCTTCGACTGTGATCACACCGGCAGTGGAGCCGAATTCGTCGACTACGACAGCGAGATGACGGCGGCGGTGTTTGAATTCGTCGAGGAGCTCGGCGAGGACTTTGGTTTCGGGAACGACGAGAACATCGTGCATGATCTGGCCGATCTGCGTGCGGGCGATACGCGAGGCCAATGGCTGGCCGAGATTGACGAGGCGGAGACGGACCCAGCGGACGAGCTCCTTGTAATAAAGGACGCCGACAATGTGCTCGGGGCCGCGCTGCGGATCGTAAACGGGGATGCGCGAGTGCTGGCCTTCGACTACACGGTTGAGGGCTTCATCGAGCAGGAGATCCGAGGGCAAGGAAAAGATATCCGGGCGGGCGACCATGACCTCGCGGACGGTAATGCTATCGAGTTCGATGGCGTTGTGGATCATCTCTTCCTGCGACTCGGGAATCTGACCGACCTGGCGGCTGGCGGTGACGATGAGCTTGAGTTCGTCGGGAGAGTGGACGGGGCCGCCGCGGCGGGCATCGCGGGCTCCGAAGATGCGCAGGACGAGGCCACCGGAGCGGCGCATGAAAAAAAGTATTGGGCGGGTGAGGGTGAGAAATGCTTCCATGGGAGCGGCGACGGCCAGAGCAATTTGCTCGGAGCGTTGCAGAGCGAGAGTTTTCGGGACGAGTTCGCCGAGCAGGACATGGAGGTAGGTGATGAGGCTGAAAGCGATAACGATGGCGATGCCGTGAGCATAGACGGCAGCGTGCGGAATCTCGTGGACGAAGCGAAGTGAGCCGACCAGCTGGGCAACCATGGGTTCGCCGATCCAGCCGAGCGTGAGGCTGACGATGGTGATGCCGAGTTGAACGCCGTTGACGACTTCGTCGAGGTGCTGGTGGAGGCGCTGGACGATGCGGGCTCCGGTGCGGCCGGACTCGATGAGCTGCTGAATGCGGGTATCGCGGACGCTGACCAGGGCGAACTCCGCGGCGGCAAAAAATGCATTCGCTGCCACCAGGAGAAGGATCAGGAGCACGCGGAGCAGCACGAAAGCGATCATTGAAGTTGATTCTGGTGGGTAATTCTAACATTCCAAAGGAGGTGGCACGATCGAGGAAGCGCGTTCAAAGTTACGTTCAAGGCTTTTTACCACAGTGGTCACAGGGGAACACAGGGTAAAACTTTTGGCTTTGCGGGCTAACCTTTTCTCCATGGGGATGGTCTAAGTGGATGGTGGCAGGTCGTTTGCACCGCTTAGGCCATTCGGTTCGTTCCACAATCTCGGGAACAAACGCGGTTTAGGTTCCGTATATAGAAAATGAGAGCGCGGGGCCGGCTCGATTCCACCCGGAACATTTCAGCAAGCATTCAGGAGGCGGTCGTGAACGGAAACGGAAATCATAAGAAGAAGCGTCGCAAGCTGTTTATATGGGGCGGCATTGTGGTCGCGATGGTCCTGGTGATTGCGATTGGGGTGTTCGCGGCGACCCGCGGCGGCACCAAGATTGATCCGACAAAGCTGGCGAAGGTGGAAAAGGGCGACTTGGCGAAGAGTGTAGTTGCGACCGGGAAGGTTACTCCCATCACCAAGGTCGAGGTGAAGTCGAAGGCCAGCGGCATTGTGAAAAAGTTGCTGGTGGATTACGGCGATAACGTAAAGAAAGGCCAATTGCTAGCGCAGCTCGATAAGGTGGAGATCGAGGCGCAGGTGGCGCAATCGCGTGCTTCGTTGGATGCAGCCCAGGCGAATCTCAGCAGCTCTGAGGCCGACTTCGAGCGCGCCAAAGTGGATGCGGAAGGTCCGGATGTGCCGCTGCTGAAGCGGGCGTACGACCGAGCAGAAGGAATGGCAAAGGATGGCGTGGTATCGGCTTCGGCGCTTGATGATGCCGAGAAGAACTATGAAATGTCGCTGAATAAACAGAACGTGGCCAAGGCACAGGTGACGGTGCTGAAGGCGAAGATAGCGCAGTCCAGGGCGGTGGTAGCGGAGGATCAGGCGAACCTTAAGCAACTCGAGGAGCAGCTTAGCTATACCGATATTGTTTCGCCGATCGATGGCATTGTGCTCTCGCGCGATGTGGAGATGGGCGACGCGGTCAGCTCGATTCTGGTGCTGGGTTCTTCGGCCACGCTGGTGATGACGCTGGGCGATACCAGCGAAGTGTATGTAAAAGGAAAAGTGGATGAGAGCGATATCGGCAAGGTTTATCTGGGGCAGCCGGCGCGCATCAAGGTGGAATCGTTCAAGGACAAGACGTTCACGGGAAAGGTGACGAAGATTTCTCCGATGGGCGTGGAGAAAGATAACGTAACCACGTTTGAAGTGCGGGTTTCGATTCAGAATCCGGGCGGCGAGCTCAAGGCTGAGATGACCGCGAACGCCGAGATTATTCTGGAAGAACATAAAAACGTTCTGCAGATTCCGGAAGGCGCGATTCTGTATGACAAAGACAAGAAGGCATCGGTCGAGATTCCTGATCCGAAGGGCAAGGACGGCAAGGATAAGATTGCGGTCAACATTGGCATTTCGAACGGTGCGAAGACGGAAGTGCTTAGCGGGCTGAAGGAAGGCGATCAGGTGGTGCTGCAATAACCTGTGGAGTCAAAACGACATGAATAACCAAAGCATCTCTTCTATTTCGATTCGATATTCATTCCTGGCGATCGCGCTGTTGTGCTGTTCGCTTCGACATTGGCGGTGGCCTCCACGCCGCAGGGAACATTCGAGAAAACGTTTCAGGTCAGCGGACCGGTGGATCTGGAAGTGCAGACCCACTCGGGCGACATTATCGTGCGGAGCGGGCCGGCGGGATCAGTTTCTATCCGCGGCAAGATTTATGTTGGAGATCACTGGCTGTTCGGGAGCCGGCAAACCGATGTATCCGGCATTGAGCAGAATCCTCCGCTGCGGCAGGATGGGAACAACATTCGCATCGACTACGTGAACGTCCACGACATTTCTGTGGACTACGAAATCGTGGTGCCCACCGATACGACGATCCGTGCCCACACCGGATCAGGCGATCAGACCATCGAAGGTACGCATGGGAACATCGAGTTGCAGAGCGGATCGGGAGACGTGAAACTCTCGCGGCTTACGGGAGAGATTCGGCTGCAGACTGGATCGGGCGACGTGCGGGCGAGAGAAATCGCCGGTGCAATACGTGGAGTACGGGCAGCGGCAACATCGAGGTGGAAGAAGTTGGGTCCGGCGATGTTGATTTGCGCACCGGTTCCGGAAACGTTACTGCGCGCGGCATCCAAGGGGAGTTTCGAGCTGAGGCGGGCAGCGGCGATATTACCGCCGAAGGCAAGCAGACGGGCGCGTGGGAGATTCGCACCGGGTCGGGCAATGTGCATGTGCATTTTCCTGAGGACGCGGCCTTTGACGCCAATCTTTCCACCAGTTCCGGCAGCATGGATGTGACTCCCGCGATCACGATGACCGTGCAGGGCCGGGTGCAGGAGACCCGCAAGCAGATCGTTGGAAAAGTGCGCGGCGGAGGACCCCTGCTGACCGTGCGCACAGGCTCGGGCGATATTCACATCGAGTAGCAGTGATCAGTGGCCAGTGATTAGTGGCCGTAACCCAACCGCTAAAGATGCGAGTAGTTTTTACTGGGCACTGATCACTGGCACTAATTACTTTTTCTACCTGATTACGTAATGTCTTAGCACTTCATTAAAGCACCACTTATTACCTCCGTGCCTTGACTCCGCGTTACCCAGCAATTACTTTCGACTATCTGGGAGAACTTTGTCTTCCATCCGCGAGGGAGCCTTTGGCGCAGCATCCGATTATTACTCTGACCACCGACTTTGGCAGCAATGACCACTTTGTGGGAGTTTTAAAGGGCGTCATTCTGGATATCGTGCCCGGAGGCGCAGATCGTTGATATCTGCCACTCCGTGCAGGCTTACGATGTGCTGGATGGCGCGCTGACGGTTTCGCAGGCGTATTCCTACTTCCCTAATCGCACAGTGCACATGGTGATTGTCGACCCTGGGGTGGGTACGGCGCGGCGGCCGATCGTCGCCTCCTGCGACAAATATCATTTCGTTGCTCCGGACAATGGAGTGCTCTCGCTGGTATATGCGCGCGAATCGCGCATGCACGTGCGCCACATCACGGCCGACCATTATTTTCTGCAGCCGGTGAGCAAGACGTTCCATGCGCGCGATATTTTTGCTCCCGTGGCCGCGTACCTGGCCAAAGAAGTGGATGCGCTCAAATTTGGGGATGAAGTGGAAGACTACGTGAAATTTTCGGCGCCCAAGCCCAAAGCCGCCGATGGAAACCGTTTGCGCGGTGTGGTGCTGAAGGTTGACCGGTTTGGAAACTTGATTACCAATATCACTCCGCAGGATGCGCCGGCAATTTTCGGCGCCGGAGCTAAAGGATTCAAGATCGTCGTGGGCAGCCGCGAGATTACCGAAATCCGCAATGCCTATGCCGAGGGAGCTCCGGGAGAAGTGATTGGCATTCTCGGGAGCATGGGCTTCCTGGAGATTGCCGCCAACCGCGGAGCCGCTGCGCAGCTAACCGGAGCGAGCAAAGGAACCGATGTGTCCGTGATACTGGGCGAGGGCGCTGCGGCGGGCAAAGGGGCTTAGAAAACAGGTTTCAAGTTCGGTTTCGAGGTTTCTTCAAGACGCTGCGCAGCTCACTACTACTCATGAAACCTTCTTATTGAGTTTTTTGGCTTGGGGTGGGCATAGCGCTCCATCTCGCCTGTCCATTTAAGAAAGCGCCACAAGCTGGTGCGTTCCCGCCACAGAAATTCCCAAAATTCTAGAAAGCCGATCTGCGTCATCTTGACGCCGCAGTAGGTCTCGATGCGCCACAGCAGATAGGGGCTGCGCCACGGAGCCAGGCGATGGCCTTTGGTCGCGTTCCAGAGAAAGCGGAGCGAGTGGCGCATGCAAGCATGATAACCACAAGTGGCACTTTTTGACTATTCGACCGTTGTCATTCCGAGCAACGCGAGGAACCTTGGTTTTCGCCTTGTGCGGCGATATAGGCGGCTCAAGCGAGAACCAAGATCTCTCGCGTTGCTCGGGATGACAGGGCGAACGACGATTGCCGCTAGTGGAGCATGTTAAAATCCTGTCTCCGCCAGGGATTTCCTTTCATGTCCGATGCAGACACCCGCCAGAAGGCTGAAGACCGCTACTATGCCGCGCTGGATTTGATGGGGGATGGGAAGTTGGAAGAGGCGGTTTCAGCTTACCGGGAATCGCTGGCTGTCGACCCTATCTTTACCGAGGCCATGCATGGACTGGCTCGCGCACTGCAGGATTTGCAGCGTTACGATGAAGCGATCGCCGTGGCGCAGCGAATTACGGAATTAGATTCGGATGATGTGCTGGCGCACACCAGTTTGTCAGTGCTTTATCAGAAAAAAGGAATGATTCCGGAGGCTGAGGCCGAAGGGGCAAAGGCGCGGGTGCTGGGGTGGAAGCAGCAGTTGAAGAAGGGCTAGCTATTAGCTATGAAGATGAAAAGCTACTGCGATAGCGATTTGTACAGGCGCTGGATTTCCATCTTTCAGAGCCGGTTTGAACTTCCAGCGTTTCATCGCTTCAATTGCCTTTTCATCAAGCCCCATTCCAAGGCTTTTTATACCCTATATGGCTGGCGTGGCCGTCGGCTTCCACAACCACCAAGAGTGTACAAGTACCTTGAAGGCCCCCTTGCGCGCTTGCTCCGAGTATTCAGGCATAGGCGAATTACACGGGGGCGTAGCGCAAGGTTGCGAGTTTTTTTCGCTGCAGATTTTAATAAATTCTGCGGGTGTGTATTGTTGACTTTGCGAAGATTGGGCCCACATTCCTGCGGCAGTAAGGTAGCGCCAGTCCACAAAATGGAAATGCAAAGCGTACTCTCATTTTAGACGGCCAGATCAAATAGCTTACTGAATTCATATTTGCCTTAGATCTGCTTTTATCACATCGACCAGACGAACCACGAACTATCCATGGCGACAGCTAAAGCTCATACTTCTTCATCAAGTGCCGGAATGAGCGGTAGGAGATTCCGAGCAGGTCGGCGGCTTTGGTTTGCACACCGTTGGAGCGGTCGAGAGCGCTTTGCAACAGCGTGCGCTCGATGTTCGCTACATAAACTTCCATGCCCACACCTTGAGGAAGCACCGCGCCGGGCTCTATCTCGGTCATGCCTCCACCTACGGCGGCGGCGCGGACTTTGGGGCGTTCGGCCGGCAGTTCGACGTGCAACTCGTTCGTCATCTCCAGGGCAACGGCGCGCTCGATTGTATTTTCCAGCTGGCGAACGTTGCCGGGCCATTCATAGCCGCAGAGATCGTCGAGCGACTTTTGATTGACGCGCAGAATACTGCGATTCGCAGCGGCGGCGTACTTCTTCAGAAAATGATTGGCCAGCAGGGGAATGTCTTCGCGGCGCTCGCGCAGGTCAGGCACGCGGATGGGGATGACGTTGAGACGATAGTAAAGATCTTCGCGGAACTGGTTTTCGGCGACGGCCTTGTCGAGATCGCGGTTGGTGGCGGCGATGACGCGCACGTCGATGGAAATCTCAGTGGTGCTGCCGACCGGGCGCACGGTGCGCTCCTGCAACACGCGCAGCAGCTTTACCTGCATGGCCAGAGTCATTTCGCTGATTTCATCCAGGAAGATAGTACCGCCGCCGGCGACTTCGAAGAGTCCGCGCTTGTTCTGGTTCGCGCCGGTGAAAGCCCCTTTTAAATAGCCGAAGAGTTCGCTTTCAAGCAGCGTTTCTGGGAAAGCCCCGCAGTTCACCGAGACGAAGGGATCGGTAGCACGGGGCGAACAGATGTGGACAGCGCGGGCAACCAGTTCTTTACCCGTGCCGCTTTCGCCGTGAATCAGGACTGTGCTGGCGGTGGAAGCGACGGTGCGCACGGTTTGTTTAAGCCGCTCCATGGCGGAACTGGAGCCAATGATATTGTCGAGCGAGTTGTGCGATGCAGCGTCGCGGCGAAGGGCGAAGTTCTGTTTGCTCAGAGAAAGTTTTTCAAGAACGCGGTTGATGGCAAGCTTGATTTCGTCGACCAGACCGGGACTCTTGCGAATGTAATCGGACGCGCCTCCGGCTTTTACCGCTTCCACGGCGGCTTCGTAGTCATCCACTGCGGTGATCAGAATGACGGGAGAATCGGGCGAAACGCGGTGCGCGTGGCGCAGGACTTCGATGCCATCGATATTTGGCATCTTGATATCGGTGATGATGAGGTCGTAAAGATTGCCGTCGATCTTGTTCTTCGCGGCGTGGCCGGATTGCACAGTTTCGACGCGATGCCCGTCGCGGCGCAGCGCGATGTCAAGCATTTCGCAGATGGAACGCTCGTCGTCGCAAACCAGAATGTTAGCCACGCAGCCTCCCTTCCGCCGCAGCCGCAGCGAGCGGAACAGGCTGCGACGTGGACAGCGCGGAGCTGGCAACATTTTGATCTTTCGAAGTGATATCACTGGTCGACTGCCGTTCGGCATCGAGCCGGCGCAGCCTCATGACGAAGGTAGTTCCCTGCCCCGGCTTCGAGCGCGCCCACACCTTGCCTTCATGCGCCTGCACGATCTGGTAGACAACCGCCAAGCCAAGACCAGTGCCGCCTTCAAAATTCGACTGGAAGGGCTCGAAGATCTTTTCGGTTTGTTGCGGCGTCATGCCGGTTCCAGTGTCGGCAAAGCTGACCTGCCAATCGTCGGCGTGACGTTCGATCGATACGTTGAGCGTGCCGCCGTTTTGCATGGCGCGGACGGCATTCTCCGCGAAGTTCCAGAAAACCTGTTTGATTCTGTCGCCATCGGCGAGCACCCACGCGTCCCGGACGGCAAACCGGCTCTCAACGGTGATGCCGGTATTTTCCGCAGTCATGCGGTGTCGCACGAGGGTCAGCGTGTCTTCCAGCAAGGGCACTAGATCGACCTTATTGAAGCGGTACTGTTTGCCGCGGGAGTAAGCGAGGAAGTCGGTGATAATCCCATTCAGGCGCTGTGATTCGCGGGTAACGATATCGAGGAGCCGGCGATGCTCTTCGCTCATCTCGGGAATGCCGGAGAGCATGCTGACCGAGCCCGCAATCGACGTAAGCGGATTGCGGATTTCGTGGGCGATGGCAGCGGCAAGGCGACCAACAGCCGCAAGCCGGTCCTGCATGCGGACCTCGCGCTCCAAACGGCGAATCTCAGTGAGGTCGTCCAGCGCATAGACAAAGCCGAGCGCGCCGCGCTCGGGCACGTTTAAGGCTGCTACTCTTACGCGAACCGTTTTGCGGAAGGTTCCCGTTGTGTCAAAACGAACTTCCGCGTGGGTCTGCGACTCTGCGTTTGGCAGCGCGTCGAGGAATAAACCCGTGACCGGTTTTCCCAACAGATCGCCGGGCGCGCGCTCCAGAAGTTTTTGCGCCGCGCTGTTGACCAGAGTAATGCGCCCATCGAGACCGGTAGTGATCAAACCGCTGCTGATGGATTGAATGATGTTCTCGTGCAGGATCTGGAGATCCTCGAGCGCCCCGCTGGCGTGTTTCAGTTGCACGCGGGCCTGGCGTAACTTGGCGACAAGTTGGCCGGCAAGGTAAGCAACAGCGAGGAAAGCAAAGAGATTGATGAAGATGATTCCCTGCAGCGTCTTCAAGTCAGGATGCGTTGTGCAGTAAGACTTGACTACTCCGTAGTAGTTAAGTTCCAGCACGGTTCCGTAAAGAATGAAAGCGAGAGCGGCAAACAGATGTGCCCACACTCGCGGAAGCAGAATGCCAGCGACGATAATCGCCAGCGGATAGAGAAAGTTTAGAGAGCTGTCCCAGCCTCCCGTCTGATGCACCACCAGGCTGACGAGAACCAAATCGGTGAGGACCTGCAGGGAAGCTTGCAGGCGATGCTCCTGCCAGACGGTCAGCAGGAATGTATAGAAGAGCGAAAGGGCATACCACAACAACATCGTACCGATGAAAAAGCGGACCGGCAGCAGCGAAGGCGTGAGGTGCGCCACGGCCAACTGAATCACCAGCAGGAAAGTCAGAATCAGTATCCGGACTTTGACCAGCCAGGCCAGCCAATTTCGCTCGTCAAACGTGGATTGCATTAAGGTCCCGATGTTCCGGAAGAAGCGTTCGAACGAAGCCTAGGGCTGTCCGACCGAATCTTCCCCGCCGGCGCAGGCGGGTTCTTCAACTAGGTGGGAGACACGCTGAAAGGCGTTGACCTCCCGACCGGATTATTCTTTGAACCAGCCAGCTTATTTCTTAGCCAGCCAGCTTGGCGATCATGGCGAACAGCGGCATGTAGAGCGAAATCACGATGCCGCCGACCGTTACGCCGAGCAAGCCGATGATGGCCGGCTCCAACATGGCCAACATGTCCTTGGTAGCCGCGTCCACTTCTTCTTCGTAGAAGTCGGCGATCTTCTGCAACATGCTGTCCATCGCGCCGGTGGCTTCGCCGACGCCGATCATCTGGGTCACCATGTTGGGAAATACTCCGCATTCTCGGAGTGGGTCGACGATGGTGCGGCCTTCTTCGATGGCCTTGCGCACTTTCATCAGCGCCTCTTCCAACACTGCGTTGCCGGAGGTCTTAGCCGTAATTGCCAAGCCTTCGAGAATCGGCACACCGGAGGTGATCAGAGTGCCGAGCGTGCGGGTAAAGCGGCCTACGGCAATCTTGCGCAACAGGCTGCCGATGATGGGCAAATTGAGCAGCATCTTATCGAAGTAATACTTACCTCGCGGATGCTTGTTGATCTGCTTGATGCCGAAAACCAGCCCAACGACTCCGCCGATAACGACCCACCAGAAGCTCTGCACGAAGCCGCTAAGACCCATGACGATGCGGGTGGGAAGAGGCAAGGCGACGCCCAAACCAGAAAACAGGTTGGAGAAGATGGGCACAACCCACTTGAGCAGGGCTCCTACAATCAGCGTAGCCAGGCTGATGACCGAGACGGGATAGATCAACGCCGATTTGACGGCGGCCTTCAGACGAACCGCCTTTTCTACATAGATCGCCAGGCGCTGGAGAATGACGTCGAGAATACCGCCGGTTTCACCCGCTTCGATCATGTTGGTGGTGAGGTCGTCAAAGACCGCAGGGTACTGGCGCATGGCATTGGCCAGAGTCGCGCCGCCTTCTACGGTGGTGCGGACGCCGGTGAGCGTCTTCTGGAAGGTCTGGTTTTCCTGGTTGGCCGCCAGAATTTCCAGACACTGCACCAACGGCAGACCGGCATCGATCATGACCGAGAACTGGCGGAAGAAAATTGCAATGTCCTTGACCTTGACCTTGCTCGACCCGAAGGTGGGCATGACAAATTCCTTGCCCTTTTCGCGGATCGCGCCGGGGGTGATGCGCTCGCGGCGCAGTTGTGCTCCGAGGGCCTGCTTGTTGGGCGCATTCCGTTCCCCGGAAATCTTCTGTCCGTCGGCGTCCTTGCCGGAAAATGTAAAGACTGGCATGGTTTTAATTTCTCCTCAACTGGTTCTCGCTAATTTCAAAAATATTGCAAACCAACTTGTTGGGCTTACTATGCTCTAGCCTTTCGATGGCGCCGCACCTCGTGCCATCGGAGATCCGCCGCGGTTGGTTAATGTAGCGCCGCGGTTGATCATTTCCTGAAGTTCTTCGGGATTGCTGGAGCGCTGCAGGGCTGTTTCCAAAGTGACCTGCTTCCCGATGTAAGCCGTGGCCAATGCCTGGTTGAAGGTTTGCATGCCGTACTTATCTTGTCCCGACTGCATGGCCGAATAGACCTGGTGAATCTTGTCTTCGCGTATCAGGTTGCGGACTGCGGGATTGGGAACAAGAATTTCCATGATCATGGCGCGGCCCTTGCCGTTTACGGTTGGCAGCAGGGTTTGGCACATGACGCCTTCGAGCACCATGGAAAGCTGGGCGCGAATCTGCGGCTGCTGGTGCGCGGGAAAGACGTCGATGATGCGGTTGATGGTGGAAGTCGCCGAATTGGTATGCAGCGTGCCGAAGGTCAAGTGACCGGTTTCGGCGATGCGCAGTGCAGACTCGATGGTTTCCAGGTCACGCATTTCGCCGATCAGCACAACGTCCGGATCTTCACGAAGCGCGGCGCGCAGGGCGTCAGTAAAGCTCTTGGTATCGGCGTGCAGTTCGCGCTGGTTAACAAGGCAATTCTTATTCATGTGCACGAACTCGATCGGGTCCTCAATGGTGAGGATGTGATCGTGGCGTTCACTGTTGATCTTGTCGATCATGGCCGCCAGCGTGGTCGATTTACCGGAGCCGGTCGGTCCCGTGACCAGCACCAGACCGCGTGGCTTGTCGCAGAGTTTGCTCACAACAGCGGGCAGGCCGAGCTGGTTGAAAGACTTAATCTCAAACGGAATCAGACGGAAGACAGCTGCGCTGGCGCCGCGCTGGTTGAAAACGTTGGCGCGGAAGCGGGCTAGCCCTTTCAGTCCGAAAGAGAAGTCGAGCTCCAGGCTTTCCTCGAAGCGATGCTTCTGCGAGTCCGTCATAACGCTGTAGGCGAGCTGCTTGGTCTCGGCCGGCGTCATCTGCGGCAGATCGAGCGGCACGAGATGGCCGTGCACGCGAATCTGTGGAGGCGAATTGGTGGTGATATGGAGATCGCTGCCGTTCATCTCCAGCATTCTTTTGAGTAAATCGCTTAAGGACAAACCCATATATTTCTTCCCCTAACTCGCTAATTGGTTCACTTGCAATCAGTGAATCGTTTCGCGGGCAACTTCCTCGAGCGTGGTCATGCCCGCTGCGACCTTGATCAACCCGCTACGACGCAGAGTGATCATGCCGCGCTCGATCGCTTTCTTTTTCAGTTCAACAGCTGATGCGCCCACCAGAACCAATTCTCTGATTTCGTCATCGACTTCCATAACTTCATACAAACCGCAGCGGCCCTTGTAGCCGGTGTTATTGCAAACGCCGCATCCCTTGCCCTTTTGGATCTTGACGGTCTTGGCTTCTTCCGGTGAAAACCCTTCTTCGATCAATGTCTGTACCGGAACTTCGACGACTTCTGTGCAGTCCTTGCAAATACGCCGAATCAGACGCTGAGCGCAGATCAAATGGACCGAGGTCGCCACCAGGAAGGGCTCAATGCCCATGTTCATCAAGCGGGTAATAGTTTCAGGCGCGCCGTTCGTGTGCAGGGTGGAAAGCACAAGGTGGCCAGTGAGCGCCGCTTTAATGGCGATTTCCGCGGTTTCAAAGTCGCGGATTTCACCGACCAGGATGATGTTGGGATCCTGACGCAGGAAAGATCGCAGAGCAGCGGCGAAGTTCAATCCAATCTGCTCTTTCATCTGCACCTGGTTAACACCGCCCAACTGAAATTCGACGGGGTCTTCGGCCGTCATGATGTTGGTATCGGGCTGGTTCAAGCGCGAAATCGAGGAATATAAGGTGTTGGTTTTTCCTGATCCCGTGGGGCCGGTGACGAGCACCATGCCGTACGGCTTTAGAATCGCTTTCTCGAACTTGACCAGAGACTCGGCTTCGAAGCCCAGCTTGGTCATATCGAGGCGCAGATTTTCTTTGTCCAGCAAGCGGAGCACGATCTTTTCGCCCCACAACACCGGCAACGTGCTGACGCGGAAATCGAGCTGTTTTTTGCGGCCGCCAATGTTCATCTTCAGCATGATGCGGCCGTCTTGCGGCAGGCGCTTCTCGCTGATGTCCAACTTCGCCATGATTTTCAGGCGGGAGGTGATCGCGTCCTTGAGTTTGAGCGGCGGAGACATGATCGATTGCAGAACGCCGTCAATACGGAAGCGCACGCGGAATTCTTTTTCGTAGGGCTCGATGTGAATATCGCTGGCGCCCCGCTTGACCGCGTCGGTAAGAATCAGATTCACCAGCTTGACTACGGGAGCTTCGTCGGCAGCTTTTTCCAGCTGCGCGAGCTCCATTTCCTGCGCTTCGGCCTGCACTTCGACATCGGAGTCGTTTAATTCCGACATCGACTGCATCACGGTTTCCAGATCTTCTTCTTTTTCTTTGGTCGCGCCGTAGGCTTTATCAATACCCGCCAGAATGGAGCTTTCGGATGCGACCACCGGCTCTATGTTGAAGCCAGTCATGAACTTGATATCGTCCATCGCGAAAACGTTGGTGGGGTCGACCATCGCGATGGTGAGCGACGCGCCCACGCGGCTGAGAGGAAGAATCTGATAGCGCTTCGCGGTTTCGAATGGAATCAGTTTGACAACAGCGGGATCAATTTCAAAATAAGAAAGATTGATGGCGGGAACGCCATATTGACGGGAAAGAAAATTGGTGACGTCCTCATCCGTGAGGAAGCCGAGCTTCACCAAGGCAGAACCCAGGCGGCTGTTCTGCTCCTTCTGCGTCTTAGTCGCTTGTTCCAACTGCTCTGGGGTAATGATCTTCTCTTTGACGAGAAGGTCACCCAGCCGTTGAGACATACGTCGATCTCCTATCCACTGAGTGGAACGATGCCGGACAATGCCGCGGCATTTCGCACAAAGCACTGCTTTTGTTTTGGGAGAAGAGCAATGTCCTTGTGGTGACACAAATTGTCACAGCAAGTCGATTACCTGACCAGTTACCGTAGTACTTGGACCTGCCGCGGCTCCAAATACATTGCGCGTGGTATTTCAGAACCCGCGCCAGATGCGCTTTTCTTCCAGAAAAACACAAGGTTCGGGTTGGAGGTACATGCACCTCGGTAAGCTCTGGTGAAGGCCCGGACTACGACTGCGGAGCTGGTTGCGGGCAGCGTAGACTCGTCGATGAGGAGTTGTTATTTTGCCGCTCGATTCACAACAAGAGCAGATTCGAAATTACTATCATGCGCTATTCCGTAGTTGGGGACCGCAGCATTGGTGGCCGGCGGAATCGCGCTTCGAGATGATCGTGGGAGCTTACCTGACGCAGAACACAGCATGGACGAATGTGGAAAAGGCATTGGCGAATCTTCGCGAGGCGGGATTGCTTAGCTTGGCGGGGGTTCGCCGGGTACCGCTGTCTGAGCTTGAGCGTCTGATTCGTCCCGCAGGCTATTTCCGGCAGAAGGCAACGCGGCTGAAGATTTTTGTCGCCTATCTGGATCGGCGATACGGTGGGTCTTTGACTAAATTGCTGGCGCGCCCCACCGAGGAGCTCCGAGAAGAGCTTCTCGATCTGAACGGAATCGGCCCTGAAACGGCCAATTCCATCTTGCTCTACGCCGGGAATCATCCGGTATTTGTGGTGGATGCTTATACGCGGCGCATTCTGGCTCGCCATGAGATTCTGCCGGAGAACGCCTCGTATGAGGAGATTCGGAAACTGTTCGAGACGGCACTGGCGCCAGTAGTGGAGTCCATCGACGGGACGGGCAAGATTGAGGATCAGCCATTGGCGACGGGATTTTCCGACGCCGCCCATCAGCCTTCACGAGTGAGTGCAGTGAAGCGCACATCTTTGACACAGGTTTACAACGAGATGCACGGGCTTATTGTGGGCGTGGGTAAGAATTACTGCAGAAAGTCACAGGCACGGTGTGACGAATGCCCTTTACAGACCTTCCTGCCGGGGACTAAGAACGGGTCTTAGGTCTCGGGCCTGGCTGATTGCATTCGTCGAATAACTTTCCAAGGATGGTTTGTTGTCTAAATATTTGTGGTGGTTCGCAATTTTTGTGCTCGTGATTACTTCTTTCTGCTGCGCTCAATCGCTTCGGGAGGAGGCGGACAACGCAGGTCTTCTGATCGGCACGGCCGTGCGTCCCTCACAACTCACGGAGTCCGCATATGCCTCTACCCTGGCGCGCGAATTCAACATGGTGGAAGCGGAAGATGCGATGAAGTGGTGGGTGCTGCGGCCTGACAAAAACACTTACGATTTTCATCAGGCCGATGAACTCGTGCGCTTCGCGCAGAGCCATCAGATGAAGGTCCGCGGGCATTGCCTGGTCTGGGGCCGTGACAATCCGCATTGGATCACGCAGGACGAGTTCAATGCACGCCAGTTGTCGCGGCTTTTACATGAACACATTAACCGGGTGATGAGGCATTTTACCGGCGAAGTTTTCGCGTGGGATGTGGTCAACGAGGCTCTGGATGAAAATGGAAACGTTCGGGATTCTCTCTGGTATAACCAGCCGGGCATCGGGCTCTCGCGGCAGGGAACGGCTTATATCGAGCAAGTGTTTCGCTGGGCGCATAAGGCAGATCCGAAGGCGCTGCTGTTTTACAACGAGGCCGAAGGCGAAGCGATGAATCGCAAGTCGGACGCAATTTATGCCATGGTCAAGGATTTCAAGCGCCGCGGTATTCCCATCGATGGAGTTGGGCTGCAGCTGCACATTCCCAAGCTCGATGCAGATGTGCCGGCAATCGCCGAGAATATTGCGCGGCTCACGGCGCTGGGCGTGCAGGTTCACATCACGGAGTTGGACGTTTCTCTCCCGGTAGAAGTCGATGATCAGCTTCGGCTCGACAATTTGAACCGGCAAGCCGAAGTGTATCGCGGCATCCTGCGGGCGTGTCTTGATAATCCCGGATGCACGGCGATCCAAACATGGGGATTTACAGACAAGTACTCGTGGATTGGATCGCACTCACGCGGCACTCGTGGACAAGCGCTTCCTTTCGATCGAACATATCAGCCAAAACCGGCTTGGCACGCGATATTTGAAGAGCTATCGGCGGGAAGGCCCACAGCTCATTGATCTGCCTTTAGGAATATCCGCCGGGAGCTTTGAGGCGTTGCTGGCAGATCTGCATCTATAATGACTGCCGGCCCATCCGAGCCTTGCAGGTCGTAACTGAACTGTCTGGTAGGGCTACCGATTCGCGTGACGCAGACCGTCCCAACCCGAACCCCTAAAACTTCCAATCGCAAGCGGGCGATTATCCTGTTGACGGTGGCGGTTTTTCTGCTGCTCGCAATTCTGGTTTCACAGACCGCGTTTAACGAAACCATACTGCGCCCCGGCACCAACCAGCAGACGGTGGTTTTTTACGCGCTTTCACTGCTGATTTCCCTTCTCTTTGTTGCGCTCACTTTTGTGCTGGCGCGCAATCTGCTCAAGCTGCTGGCCGAACGCCGCCTGGGCGTGCTGGGATCGAAGTTCCGCACACGCATGGTGGTCGGAGCCCTGCTTCTCTCGTTCGTTCCGGTGATGGTGATGTATTGGTTTGCCTATGGACTGATGAACCGCTCGATCGACAAGTGGTTCTCCACGCCCGTAGAGGAAGTTCGCGCGGATACGGATGCCATGGCTTCTCTGCTGGCCAGCTATGCCGCACAAAATGCGCGCTCGGAGGCCGCCGCAATCGCCACAGCGCCGGAGACACAGCGCGCTTTTGAAGGTCATGGATTCTCTGCTGCGGTCGAAGAGTTTCGCGAACACGAAACCACCTTGCAAGGAGGATTTGTTCTCGCGATAGAAAACGGAATTGCCGAGGCCAGCCTTGGTGTGCCTGCGCCGTGGCCGGTACTGAAAGAGAAGCTGCCGATAGTGCAGGCTGCCGCAGGACAGCCCGCCACTTTCACCTGGGAGCAGACCGAATACACGCTGGGTAGCGCTGCCGTTGGGCAGCACGGTGTGATCCTGGTGGCGATGCCGCTGCCACCGGAGTTCGCAAAGACGGTCAGACAGATTGAAGCCAGCCAGCAGCGGTATCTGCAGCTAAGCCTCGAACGCAAACACGTGCGCCAAACCTACATGGGCCTGCTTCTGCTGCTCACGATGATGGTGCTGTTTGTGAGCACCTGGCTGGCGCTGTTTCTTTCAAAAGCGGTTACTCGTCCACTGGCAGCTTTGGCCGAGGCAACGCAGGAAATCTCGCGTGGACGTTTCGACTACCGGATCGATGTAAGCGCGGCGGATGAAATTGGGGATCTGGTTCGCTCATTCAATCGCATGGCTGAGGAATTGGAAACCAGCCGGCGGCAGATTGAAGCCTCGAGCCGCGATGCCAGCGCCGCTAATGCAGAACTCGACCAGCGCCGGCGCCAGATGGAGACTATCCTCGAAAGCATTCCGACGGGCGTACTGTCACTGGACGGCGACCGCTGCGTAACTCACGCCAACCATGCTCTTCTGCGCATGTTCCATCCGGAGGGCTACGCGGAAGGGCAGCACGTGCTGCGTGGGGCGCGGCTGGCGGAGGTGTTTCCGCCGGAAGTGCTGGAGGATCTGGAACCGCTGTTGCGCCGCGCCGACCGCATGGGCATGACTACCAGCCAAATGGAAATGCCGCTGCAGCGTGCATCGTTGAACGTTGCAGTCACGGTGGCAACTTTGCGGCATCAGGGCCAGCGATCGGGATATGTGGTGGTGTTCGAAGATCTCTCCGATCTTCTGAAAGCGCAAAAACAGGCCGCATGGCGCGAGGTGGCACGCCGCGTGGCACATGAAATCAAGAACCCGCTCACGCCGATTGCGCTCTCCGCGGAGCGGATTCAGCGTCATTTAGAGCGAGCTACGCCTCCGGATAAAGCATCGTTGGAGGTTTTTCGTTCTTGTGCCGAGACGATCGCCAGTGCGGTCGAAACCGTGCGTCGACTGGTGGATGATTTCTCCACACTCGCGCGGTTCCCCGCATCTCACCCTCATCCGGCCGATATCAACGAGGTCATCGAGAACGCGCTTTCTATGTTCAATGGAAGATTGGACGGCATTGGCCTGCACAAGTCGCTGTCTCCGGACTTGCCGAAAGTGATGGCCGATGCAGAGGCCATTAAACGAGCTGTCGCCAACCTCGTGGACAATGCTGCCGAGGCAATGCAGGACTCCTTGGTGCGTGAGATACAGATTTCAACCACGCTAGTGGCCAGTCGCGATGCGGTCGAAATCACGATCGCAGATACCGGGCACGGCGTAACGCGCGAGTTAAAGGAGAGACTTTTTCTGCCGTATTTTTCTACCAGAAAGCGCGGAACCGGCCTGGGCCTCGCCATTGTGAGCCGGGTAATTGAAGAGCATCATGGATCCATTCGCGTGGAAGAAAACGAGCCGGTCGGATCAAGATTCATCGTGGAATTGCCAGTGGTATCCGAGCCCGCGCTAGCCGCCGCGACGGTTCAGCATGCATAAAATTCTCATCGTCGACGACGAAACCGGCATTCGCGAATCGTTGCAGGGAGTGCTGACGGACGAAGAGTACGAAACCGCGACGGTCGAGAGCGGAGAAGAATGCCTCAAACTTCTGCGTCGCGAGCACAGCTACGAAGTAGTATTGCTCGATATCTGGCTGCCCGGCATCGATGGCCTGGAGACGCTCGAAAGAATCCGCGAACTCGACAACCCGCCGGAAGTAATCATGATCTCCGGCCATGGCACGATTGAGACCGCTGTGCGCGCCACCAAGCTCGGCGCCTTTGACTTCCTGGAAAAGCCGCTCTCCATCGACAGGACGCTGATCGTGGTAAAGAACGCAATCGAATCCAAAAAGCTGCGGCATGAGAATGTCGACCTGAGGAAGCAGCTCCACGCTAAGAGTGCAATTGTTGGCGACAGCATTCCCATGAAGGCGCTGCGCCAGCAGATTGGATTGATGGCGCCCACCAACGGCCGCGTGCTGATCTACGGTGAGTCGGGAACCGGGAAGGAATTGGTGGCCCATGCAATCCATGCGCAAAGCCTGCGCAAGGATGAGACTTTTGTCGAGGTCAATTGCGCGGCGATTCCCGAAGACTTGATCGAGAGCGAATTGTTCGGCCATTACAAGGGATCTTTCCCGGAGCGGCCGTCCACAAAGAAGGAAAGTTTCAGAAGGCGAGCGGCGGAACGCTGTTCCTCGATGAAGTCGGCGACATGAGCCTGAAGACGCAATCGAAGGTGCTGCGCACACTCGAGGAGCAGCGGGTTGCGCCGCTTGGTAGCGATGAGACTATCTCCGTGGATGCGCGCATCATCGCTTCGACTAACAAGGATCTGGAAGAGGAAATCTCGCGAGGAAATTTTCGCGAAGATCTCTTTTACCGATTGAACGTGATTCCATTTTTCGTGCCGCCGCTGCGCGACCGGAAAGAGGACATTCCGCTGTTTGCGCGGCATTTCCTAAAGGACTTGGCAGCGACCTATGGACGCCGTCCCCGCGAGATTACGGACGACGCGATCGATGCCCTCATGCGCTATTCGTGGCCGGGAAATGTGCGCGAGCTGCGCAATGTGATTGAGCGGATTGTGATTATGAACCCAATGACGGCGCGGCTCGACCGCAAGCATCTGCCTCCTCTGGTTTACCGAGATGGACATCGGCGGACCGCGCGAAAAGAATTCTCAACGCTGCAACAGGCGCGGGACGCCTACGAACGGGATTTTATTCTCAAGAAGCTCGACGAGAACCACGGCAACGTGACCCGCGCCGCCGAGGTGCTGGGGCTGGAGCGCAGCCATCTTTACCGCAAGATGAAAGCGCTGGGCATCGCGGCAAAGGAATGAACACAAAAGCGGTGGACATCGTCTCTACCGCTTCACCATGTGGATTTCGGTGCCGTTTTTTCTGAACTCCACGCTATCCATAAGCTGATTGATGAGAAAAATTCCGCGTCCGTGATTGGAATAGACGTTCTCTCCGACCGTGCAACTCGGGATGGCATCGGGGGTAAAACCAGTACCCGGATCCCGCACTATAATCAGCACGCCGCGTTCATCGTCGTTGCTCACTAGGCATTCGACTGTCTTGGTGGGGTCTTCTTTAGCGCCGTGGATTACGGCGTTGGCAAGCGCCTCCTGCAGCGATAGCTCGATCGCATCTTCCTTGCCGTCAACGCCCTTCATCTGGCGGACGACGGTCATCACTTCTTGTACCACTGGATCCACTGCCTTGCGATCGGCAGAAAGAGTTACCCGCAAAAGCAAATTTAGCTTATCGGGATCAAAATCTTTCTCGGGAAGAGGCTGGTCGGGAGAATCCGCAGCTGGCATTTTAGACTCGTCGATTGCCCACGCAAGGCCGTGGTGAATTGATTCTAGCTGGTAACCCGCGGAACGACAAACTTCGCGGACTGGATCGCACGCAGTTTCTATGGAATATCTCCACCGCTTCGTTTTCCGGGCAGCGCTTTTTCAGATTCGACGTGCCCGCCGGTAAGATGCTCCAACTGCCTCCTCCAATCGAGCTCTTCAACGAAACCACGCGATTCGCGCCAGTTGGCTTGCACTTTAACGTAAAGCTCGAGAAAGACCTTCATCCCTAACATACGCTCGATCTGCAGGCGCGCCGAAGTGCCAATGCGCTTCAGCATCTGCCCCTTCTTTCCGATCAGGATACCCTTCTGGCCTTCGCGCTCACAGTAGATCGTGGCGGAAATACGCGTGAGTTTGGAACCTTCTTCGAAGCTCTCAACGATCACCGTAGTTGCGTAGGGCAGTTCTTCCTCGGTTTCCATCAGCACTCGCTCGCGAATAATTTCCGCAGCCATGAAGCGCGCGGGTTGATCGGTGACATGGTCTGGAGGAAAATACGGTGGACCTGCGGGTAATGCCGCCGTCACTTGCTTGAGCAGGATGTCGAGTCCATCGCGCTTCAATGCGGAAATTGGAATGATGTCGCGGAATGAGTGCAGCTTCTTATATTCCTCGATCAACGGCAGCAGTTTGCTCTTTCCGCCTCGCAACAGATCAACTTTGTTGAGAACGAGGCTGACTTTGGCCGGAGAGTGCTTCAGCATCTGGATCGCGAACTCGTCGCGCTGATCGAGTTTGCGGGTCGCATCCATGATTAGTAGTACGAGATCGCATCCTTCCAATGCTTCGCGGACTTCGACCATCATTTTTCGACCGAGAGAACTGTCCGGTTTATGCACGCCGGGAGTATCGATCAGGACGATCTGCGCGCCGCTCTGACCTTTGGCTTTGGGCAGATTGATGACGCCTTGAATTCGGTTGCGCGTAGTCTGCGGCTTGGGTGAGATGATCGCGAGCTTTTCGCCCACAAGAGCATTGAGCAACGTGGACTTGCCCGCGTTAGGACGGCCGAGGATACACACAAAACCGGAGCGGAAAGGCATGATTAGAGTAGCGCTGGCATCTTGCTGGCTCTTCCAACGGTGGCTGTTCCAAGCGAAGCCGAAGGAAAAGCCGCCGAGACGGCGGCGCTATTCGAACTATATCAGTTTCAACTGCCGTGGCTGCACCGCGGTGATCCTTACACGTTCGACCCTGCGGTCAGTCGATTCCAGGACTTCGAAGCGCAGCCCATCGTCACTCACGGTTTCACCCTTCCGCGGAATGTGGCCTGCTAGTTCGCTGACCAGGCCCGCGACCGTCGCGGATTCCCTGCCCTCCGGTTTGGTTCCGAATAGTTCGGCGAGTCGGTCGACATCCATCCCCCCAGAAACAATGAACGATTGATCGTTTTCCCTGACGATCTCCGGCTTCTCGCGCTCGTCCCGGATTTCGCCAACGATTTCTTCGACCAGATCTTCAATCGTCACCAGGCCGGCCACGCCACCATATTCATCGACCACAATTGCCATGCGGATATTGTTTTTCTGCATCTCGCGCAGAAGATCGCTGCCCAGTTTGCTCTCAGGCACAAAATATACGTCGCGGCGCATCAGGGTTGCGAGCGTGCGCTTGGAGGCTTCGCTGTCCGGCACCTGCAGCACGTCCTGCGCGTAGACGATGCCTTTGATGTTGTGGATGCTGTCCTCATAAACCGGAACGCGGGAGTAGTGTTTCTCACCCAGCATCTGGATGAAACGCTCGACCGTCGTTTCCACGGGTACGGCAAACATATCGGGACGCGGCTTCATGGCTTCGCGCACTGTCTTGCCGCTGAACTCCACCACCGATTGAATCAGGTCGCGGTCGCCTTCCTGGATGATGCCTTCTTCCTGTCCAGCTTCAATCAACGCATCCACGGCCTCGGCTGCGCTTTCCGGTTCCTCGCTGGTATTCTGGCGAGTAAGCGAAGCCACCGACTGCAGGAACCCAAGAACGATGGTGACAGGCAGCACCAGGTAAATCAGACCGGTTAACAGCCACGTCCAGCGGATGAGCCAGGCGCCGTTAGTGCGCGAGAAGAAAACAAACGGCAGGAACTGGTTGAAGACGATGATGATCAGAATCAGGCTGATGGCGGCTTGCAGAATTTCGTAGACGCTCCACAACTGATCGCCGAAGACCGCGTAGCCCACAAGCAAGGCGATGGTCGCGGTAGTCAACTGCTTGAGCACGGCCATGGAGAGCGAGGCGCGGGCGCGGCCGACACGCAGGCCGGGCTCAACTTTTTGTTCGAAGACGTCGATGTTGTCCTGAAAATCGCGCGAAAGAAATTTACCCATCTCCTGGTAAACGCGATCGACGTAAGAAGCCAACGCCAATAAAGCCAGGAGTGGACATAACGCGAGTGCAAGCGCCCAATTCATGGCGTTCTCCGCCTCGCAGCGGGCAGTCGATTTCCGCGCATTTTGGTCGAACTGTGGGGACGGGGCTCGGTCCGCTCGATCAGGCCTGAAGCTAATTTCAACTCTCGCCGCAACCGGCTCTCTTTGCGTGCCATCTCGCCATTATCCCGCTCATGATCGAAGCCCGCCAGATGCAAGATGCCGTGCAGCACCAGAATTTTCACCTCGTCCGAAACGGAATGCCCGAGCCTTCTTGCGTTCTCACGCGCAATATCGAAGGAAATTGCCACGTCCCCGGCAGCGTTCGACGCGTCGCCACGGACAGCCTGCGGCGATGGAAACGACAATACGTCCGTGGCCTTGTCTTTTTTCCGAAATCGGCGGTTGAGAGAGCGCAACTCGGAACTATTTGTCACCAACACATTCACCGTGCCCCGCAAATGAACCGCTCGCCGCGCCCGCAAGACAAAGCGTTCAAGAGTTGACGGGCTTAGCCCCGCGATTCTTTTTGAGAGAATAACCAACCTGCTCCCAGTCGGTCTTTCTAGTCGGTCTTTACTAGTCAAAAATCAGCAACAAAGCATTTCGCAAAATAAACAGGAGGGCCTAGTTTCAGCCCTCCCCTGACTGCGATTTTATTCTCCCGAAGCTTCTCTGGGCCTGTCGTTTGAGTTAGACGCCTCGGGGGTTTTCGTGTCCACGCTTTTTCCACCTGCGAGCAATAGCATCTGCTGTTCTGCAACGTGTGTCCGGTGCTCATCGTAGGCGCGGATGATGCGCTGCACCAGGTGATGCCGCACCACATCGGATTCGTCGAAGTGAACGAAGGTCAAGCCTTCCACTCGCTTCAGGATATCGATCGCTTCCAGCAGACCGCTGCGGCGCGCGTTGGGCAAGTCGATCTGGGTGACGTCTCCGGTGATCACCGCCTTGGAATTGAATCCGAGGCGGGTGACGAACATTTTCATCTGCTCCGAAGTCGTGTTCTGCGCTTCGTCGAGAATCACAAAAGAATCGTTCAACGTGCGGCCGCGCATGAAAGCGATGGGCGCAATCTCGATGACATTTTTTTCCAGATAGCGATCGACCTTCTCCGGATCAAGCATGTCATAGAGCGCGTCGTAGAGCGGGCGCAGGTAAGGATCGATTTTGTCCTGCAACGTGCCCGGCAAAAATCCCAGGCGCTCGCCCGCTTCCACTGCTGGACGCGCCAGAATGATGCGGTTCACGCGCTTGGCGAGCAACGCAGAAATTGCCATCGCCACAGCGAGATAAGTTTTGCCCGTTCCCGCCGGGCCGATTCCAAAGACCATGTCGTGCTTCTCAATCGCCTCGACATAGCGGCGCTGATTCACACTCTTCGGCTGCACCATGCGCCGTCCGAGCGAACGCTGGCGTCCGGCGTCGGCAAGTCCACGCAACGTGGCCGTCGAATCGGCGGTGAGCACGCGCAACATGCTATTGAGGTCACCGTTGTTGAAGCTGTAGCCCGAGCGCTGCAGGCTTTCGTAATCGGCAAACACTTGCTCGGCGCGAGCCACGTCGCGCGCCGCGCCTTCGAGTTCGATGGCGTTCGAACGCAGGTCAATGGTGACGTTCAGGCCATCTTCGAGGACGCGCACATTCTCGTCGCGCGTGCCAAACAGGGTCTCGATGTTGGGACTAATCCCGATGCTTTTCTTCATTCAATCTCTTTACTCGACGCAAAAATGGATAGACGCAGAAATACTGCCGCAGCCACTTCACAGACAAAACAGGATTATGCTTCGAGACGGGACCAACCGGGATGCTCATGCCCACAGGGCAGGTCACTACCATTACTTAAAGCGTACCCCGCGACGGAGTGGGAGTCAATGCCGGTATTTCGAGACAGCCAAGCGTTTGACCAGTCGAGAGTTAGTCCCGTAGAATGGTGCATTCGGCACTCACCGGAATATCTCGCTGAAAAAATAAGGGCAACGAAGCATATATGGCTAATCATCAATCGGCGCTTAAACGCGCCCGTCAGACTGTAAAGCGCACGGCCACCAACCGCACTAATACCTCCCGCCTGCGCACCACGCTGCGCACTCTGCGCGAGACGATCGAGAAGGGCGACAAGAAAGCCGCCGAGCAGACTTACCGTGCGACCGTCTCTGCGCTCGACAAAGCGATCCAAAAGGGCACGCTGCACGAGAATACCGCCGCGCGATATAAGTCTCGGCTGGGCGTTCGCGTTAATGCGATGAAGTAGTTTTGGGTTTTTAGCGCCTAGCTTGGAACATGGAATGGCAGGTTCGCAAGAGCCTGCCATTCGACTTTTCTTACCACAACCTCGGAAACAAGAATCCCGTTTGCCGGCGGTGCTCCTCAAAATCTTCTCCGAACTGCGCGCTTAGCATGGCTTCCTCTCTTTTCGCCTTCACCCAAAAACCAAGCATAATCACGCAGACTCCGGCCACGCAGCGCCAATGGTCGATCGCGAGCGCCGAGCCGATCACGGCCAAATCGAGTCCAGAATAAATCGGATGGCGAAGGCTGGCATAAGGTCCGGTGCGGATCAGTTTGTGATCCTCTTTGATCGTGATGCGTCCACTCCAGTATTGGCCGAGATGCCATCGCGCCCAGATTGCCAGGGCGATCCCCGCCCAGATGAGGATGATGCCGACGACGGTAATACCAAAAATGCGCGGGAACACCTTGTGGCCGAAAACGCCGATATCGGCATCGCCATCGAACATCAGAACGTAAAGCCGATGACTTCGACGAACACAATCCCGTAGCGCCAGACGAATGGTTCTTTTCTCTGAGTGCGTTGCGTCTTCAGACGCGGCCAGCAGCCAGTACGCCATGAAAACAATCCAGGGGCCTTCGAAAAGGTATTTCCAGATCATAGTTGTTCGGTCGTATAGCAAATACGTCGATTGGGAGCAGAATGTTCAACCCGCCGAGGCTAAAGAGAGCTTCTAAACCGGCAACTGTTCCTGCATCCACCCCGGCGCTTCCAGCTTCGGCTCCGTGGTCAGATCCATCACCAGACGTTCCAATACCATGCGTTTGCTCACGGGGTTCGAGCGCAGGGCGAGATCTGCCTTGGCGACCAGGCGGATGGCGCGCGTTAAATCGCGGCGCGATTTGTAGCGGCGGGCTTGCTTGATGATGTCATCGGCGGCGAAGGGTGGGACGCGGAAGCCCTGCCACAGCGCGGCCCAGAGCATGCGCTGGTCGCGCACGTTACGCTCGAGAATGACCAGCATCTGGCGGAAGGTTTTCGCCAGCATGTAGATGTGTCCGATGGCGGCTTCCTCGCCGTCGCCTGAGGAGAGGATCGCGTCGAGCACTTCGAGAGCGCGCACACGATCTTTGGCCGAGATCGCGTCGGTGAGTTCGTACAGAGAGCGCTGCTTGGCAGCGAGCACCATGGTCTCCACATCGCCAAGCGTAATGCGGTTGCGGGCGCCGACGTAGAGCATGAGCTTCTCCAGTTCATTGGAGATCATCATCATGTCGCCGCCAAGTGCATCGACAAGCTCACGGGCGCCATCGGGATCGATCTTCGCGGGAACTTCGCGGCTGGTGCAGTAGTCGGAGATCCAGCGGACGGCTTCGCCTTCTTCCACGCGCGCCAGTTCAACGATGCCGCAGAACTGGCCCATGGTTTCTCGTATGCGCTGGTATCGTTCTTTATCCTGCATCTCGATGCGGCGGACGTCGGCGGGAATGCTGATGTGGTCGGCAACGAAAACAATCAGCGCGTCGGGATTCGGGTTCTTGCAATAGTCTTCGATGGCGGCGAGTTTTTCTTCATTGGAGCCCCGGCCGAAAAGAGTTTTCACGCCGCGCACGAAGAACACCTGAAATGGCGCCATCAGCGAGGACGTGCGGGCTCGGTCGAGAACTTCGGCGAGATCGTTTTCCGCGAGGTCGAACTCAAACAAGCTGAAGTCGCGAAGATCTGGTGAGACGAGGTGCTCGATGATGGCGTCGCGAAAGCGCTTGCGGAAGAAAGCTTCGTCGCCAACGAAGACATAGGCCGGGCGCAGCTTGCGCGACTCAAGCTCGCTGACAAAGCGCTCGGCCTGGGCAAAAGCCCTCATCAGAAACTCTCCTCACTGCATCGTTGGTCGTTAGTCGTTGGCCGTTGGCCAACTAATAATTGACGACTGAACGATTGGCTAACGGCCAATGACCAACGACAAACGACCATTCGAAACTCTAGCATCTAGAAGCCCTCCAGAATGTTAGAGACCAGGGTACGGGCGAAATCTTGCGACAGTCGGCGGAAGGCGGGCGAGTCTTCCTCGAAAAAACTGGCCAGATCCTGCGAGACTTCGTATTGCTCGCGAAATAGATACGAAGGATTCTGGTAGAGCACTTTTCCCTGACGGTCGCTGAGTTCCACACGCATGCTCACCACCACCAAAACGCTGGCGGCTTGTCCGGTTGCGGAATTGTAAGTAAGCGGCGTCGAAGAGGCGGAGACTACAGTGCCGCGCAGCGTGGCATCTGCGGCTTCGCTGGGACATTGAGAATGCGATAGTGCGTGCGCGTGGTGAACTCGCGCACCACGGAGGCAGTGAGTAACTGTTCGATGCGGTAGGTGTTGGTGTCGTTTACGAAAGCCGGAACAGCGATCGTCTTAACGTTTTCTGGAAGCTGAACCGCATGGCCCGCAGTGTGATATCCGCAACCGGCACTTGCCACGATCCACGTAAGGAAGAGCAAGGCCAGCAATGCGAGACGGCCGGCCTTCATTGGATTTTTCCCAGCGGGCGGGTCGGGATCATGCTCTCGGCGCATTCCACCGCTGTCATGGCAGCAATTCGCAGGTTATCAGCAGCTGCCCACAACCAGATCCCGTTGGGGCGGACCGCATCGCTTCTTCAGCGAAACCAGAATATTGGGCTGGCCCGCCGTATTCACATTACTGGGCTGCGCCTCGTCTTCGGGCCCGGACAGCGTGACGTGATCCCCAGCAAGAGCTTGCGACAATCTTTCCGGATCGACCACCTGCTCCATCTCCAGGAAGATTGCCAGCGCATGGCCGTGAAAAACTGGAGCCTGAAGGACCATCAACGAAGGCTGGAGCACGCTCGCTCCGGCAATTTTTTGGTAGTGACGGAGTATGCGCGCTTCCAGCGATGCCAGCGACAGCTGCGACTTCTGCCCATAACGCGCAACCATGTTGAAAGCCACCTGCTCATCGAATACATCCTTCGGCAGAGGCTGGAACGAGAGCAGATTGACGGTTTGCTGGTGCAACTCGTCCATGCCTTTTTGTCCCTGTTCGGATGCTGGCTCAAAAACTGTGGCCACTGCGCTGCGGATGGTTCCAGCTTTGCGCGCCCGGAGCAATAGCAAAGCCAGCGCTATAGCAGTGGGATGAGCCACGATGCACGGAGCGGGCTGCAACTCCGGCTGCCACATTTCGCCGCGCTCGCGCTCCAGCCAGAGGGAGCGCACGGTAGCTCCGGGTTCCTCTTCTAATGCACCAGAGAGATCGATGATGGCACTGCCGGCATCACGGGCACGTTTCCAATTCTGGCGGGTGCACTCCGCATCGGCCGCGAAAAATGTGAAGTCCATGTGGGTAAACTGTTCGGCCCGGACGCTTTGAATAAAATTAATTTCGTCGCCGGTCGCTTCCAGTTGGCCAATCGATTCATCATCATCAAGCAAGCGCACATCCACCGCGGGAAAGTTACGCTCGTTAAGCATTTCGGCGACTTCCTTCCCTTTGAGCGTAGCCGCACCCACTATGGCCGCGTGGAAGAGTTGTCCGCGGGCAGAAGCGGAAGGAGACGATGCCGCGATTTTGGAAGGACTACTCATGACGTCTGTGAAGCCTCCTTATAGGTGGGCGGCGGCGGCTGGCCGCGACGGCGGAAAATCCACTGCAGGCGCCAGAAGACGCCTGAGAACATATAGAGCAATGCGACACAGAAAAGCGTCGGCCGTGAGAACTGCCAGACCATGGCGATCAAAAAAGCGATAAAAATGATGAGACGAAAGGGATGGCGAGAACGGAAATCAATGTCTTTGAAACTGTAGAAACGCCAGGTGCTCACCATGAGATAACCGACGGCGGAGACCATAGCCAGCCAGGTAATCGCCGTGTACCACGACTCGAGCGGCACGCCCGCCTGAAAGTGAACCACAGCCGCAATCACGCCCGCGCCCGCCGGAATCGGCATGCCGACAAAATATTTTTTTCCCGGATGCCCGGGATTCGAGGGCTGAGGGTTGGTTGTGATGTTGAAGCGTGCCAAACGACTAGCCCCAGCCATCAGGAATAAGAATGCGGCAATCGCGCCTAATTGCGTGAGCTTGATGTTCCAATCCGTGAGCGCGACGGGGGACATCAGATGAAATCCCCATGTCCAGGCCAGCATCGCCGGAGCTACACCGAAGGTGATCACATCCGCCAGCGAATCGAGTTCTTTACCGAAGTCGCTGCTGGTCCCAGTCATGCGGGCGACGCGGCCATCGAGGCCATCGAACAGAACTGCAAAGCCAATCGCTTTAGCGGCATTATCCAAATGCCAGGAGCTCAAGGCGCTCGCGTGTACAACTTCAAGAATGGCGTAGAAGCCGGCCGCCATATTTCCCGTGGTAAACAGCGAAGGGAGAATGTACATTCCTTTGCGCATACGGCGTGGGCGCTGCTCATCCCGCCGGCGTCTTGGAATGGGAAGATCCATCAGCGCGCCTCTTTATCTTCGTGGCCAGAATAACCAGCGATTGCCAGTTCGCCTTTCGGCTGCAGGTAGGCCAGGATACTCGCTCCTCCACGAACCCGATCGCCAATTTTTACCTGGAGCATAGCTTCGGCATTCGAGCAATACATCCACGCGAGAACCAAATTTGATGAGCCCTACACGCTGGCCACGCTCCAATCGATCACCGACCTTGGGATGGAAAACAATTCTACGCGCCAGCAAACCGGAAATTTGCTTGAAGACGATGACTCGGCCGTCGCCTTCCACGCTCACAATATTCTGCTCGTTCTGCTCCGCCGAAGCTTGATTCATCGCATTCAGAAACTTGCCACGTTGATAGCGCACCTCGCTGACGATGCCTGCGATCGGGGAACGGTTGACATGGACATCGAAGACACTCAAAAAGATGCTGATGCGCGCTAACTTTTCGCCGCCCACCGTGACGAACGAGACATCCGTAACTTTTCCATCGCCGGGAGAAACCACGGCGCCTGCAGTGTCGGGAATAGCGCGCTCGGGATCACGAAAGAACCAGAGAAAAAATACCACGAGCAACAGTGGGACCACAGCCCAGGCAGGTTGCGTGAACCAGCCAACCAGGACCGCTGCAACAATCAGACCGAGCGCGTAGAAGTAGCCGTCGCGAACCATGGGAGCAGAAACTAATTATAGTGCAGAGTTGAGCGACACAGGCTCACGCTTGGTTAGAAATTGTGTAAGTGCAAATAAAGAAAGGCGCTGACGAGAGTACGGGGATGGATACAAAAAGACCCTAGTTGCGATGGCTGCGGTTCGATGGTCAAAAAAACTATGCTACGTGAGTTCCGTATTGCTGCCGATACTGCCGCTCGATCGTTTGCATCTGATCTTTAAGCCGAAGCTTCAGCTTTTTGAGCCGGACTTCCTCTAGCTTTTCATCTTCGCTGAGGTAGCGCTTTTGGGTGAGAGAATCAAGACGGGTGGAATATTGCATGTGCTCCTGAGCCAGCTTGCGAAATTCATCATGGTTGGTCAGAAGAGCGTCATTCGAAGTCAGCATCCAGGCAGACCTCCAATAGGGGATTTTCTAGCCTCAAACTACCACAGCCCCAAAATCGGTTCAATGCCAATTTCTGGTGCAGTCTCGTTATGAGAAAAACCTAAAGTAAAGACTTAGGCGGCAAAGGATTGCGTCGTCAGGAGGATTGGCGTAGTAGCCCCTGCGCGATCCAACTTCTTCGAAACCGAGCTTCTGATATAAAGCGCGGGCGCTTTGATTCGACTCGCGGACCTCCAGGAATATGGCGCTGGCATTTTCGGAACGGGCATGGGCGATGAATTCAGCTAGCAGGCGCGTGCCGAGACCGCGCCGCTGGACCGTTTCGGCGACTACGATGTTCTCCAGCTCCCACTCCATATCGATCTGGTGCGCGATGAGGAAAGCGATAATTTTCGGCGCTTCGTGTGAAGGCTGCGGTTGCGCTGTAGATTCGTCTTCGAGCACCCATGCTAAGCGTTTTCCTCGTGGTTGTCCTATTGGGGCGATAAACAAGCTCTCATACTGTGACTGCGGCCAGTGCGCGGCGTTCGGACTCTCGCGCGCAAGTTGCCTCATGGCGGAAACGTCAGCGAGATTTGCCCGTCGAGCGCGCAAAGCTAGGAACCGATTCTTTCGAGCATTTCGGCATCGGTGCGGCGAATGTAATTGGCCTCCAACTGCTCAGGCGTTACCGTCTGGCCAGATTGAATCTTGCGCCAACCGAGTCGGGCAACCACAGCGGCTGAGACTGGCTCCAACGTGATGACTGACGATCCGGCTGCGCGGACTGCCTCCGCGAGCGAGGAATCCGGAGTGACTACTGTCCATTCTTTCGCTTGGGCAAGAAATTCAGTCCTGCTCAACATATGCTCGCGTGGAGGCGAGTTGGCTGGAGCCGGAATTTCGTACTCCCCCACATACACATCGCCCCGTCCGGCATCCAGCGCGGCCATGACCTTGCCTTGCGCGCCGCTGGCGAAAACGCACGCTTCCAGCAGTGATACCGCCGCGATCGGTTTATTCAATACCTCGGCCAGAGCCTTCACCGCGGCCAGGCCGATGCGCAGACCGGTGAACGAGCCCGGGCCCGAGGCCACAGCGAAAGCGCCAATGGCGGTCTTCATAAAACCGTTGTGCGAAAGCAACTCAGCGATCTGAGGAATCAGCTGGGCGGAAAAAGTGCCGCCGGTGAGAGGCGCAAGCTCGATAACCTCAAAATCGCCGCCATCAGCAGCCGGCTCTCCTGCTCGTGCCAGCGCGATGCTGCCCTGCTTGCCGGAAGTATCGATAGCGAGAAGAAGCATGAAGGCGCCGCAGCTCCAGTATTCAAGAACTAGTATTCAAGAAGACCGGTATGCATTGTCATTTTCCACTCCGAGCCCACACGGCTGTAGACCTTGCATGCTCGTCCTTTCCAGTGGAAATCCTTGCCGTTCTGGTCGCGCCACAAAGTGTCGACGTCCACGACTGCGAAGGCGCCATCGCCCTGCGCGGAAACTTCGATTTTCTTTACATGGCGGCGGTTGTGTACGAGGGCATGAGTATCAAACAGATCCTGCCACACCTTCTTCCAGCGCTGAGCGTCGAACCGTCCTAAAACGAACACCCAGTTCGCGGGATCGTGAACGTCGCCAGCCGGGGGCCAGGGCCAAACCATATCTGGATGAAAAACCGTGATCAGCAGATCGACATCCTTCGTATCCCAAGCCTTGGTCTCTCGATTCACGATCTCGACAATCTCTCTTTCAACCTCTGCTCTCGGCTTCATCGCTGCGGTTTCCTCGGACTCCACAAGTTCCAGCAGTACGCCTCCCGCGCTCGAAGGATGCACGAACACGTATCTGTGGCCACCTGCGCCAATTTTGATCTCCTCCGAGACCAGGCGCGCGCCATCTTTTTTCAGCCGCGCGACGACCGCAGGCAAGTCGGAAACCCGCAGGCAAACATGATGCAAGCCTTCGCCGCGCTTGGCAATAAACTTTGCAATCGTAGAAGTTTCCGAGGTCGCCTCCAGCAGTTCCAAGCGGCTCTCGCCCACCGGAACCATCACCACCCGAACCTGCTCCTGCTCCACCGATTTCTACGGGGGAGACACTCAGGCCCAGTATTTCGTAGATCGACTTTGCCGCCGCGAGCGATTTCACTGCGATTCCGATGTGATCGATTTGAGCCATCAGTGCTTCCCTGCCCCGGTTTTCCCTACATTGGCAGCAATCTCTTCAACCAGCGTATAAGGATCGCGTTTATGTTCGGCTACTTCCGCCGCCAATCGCGCCAGGTTCCCATCACCGAATTGCGCCTGCGCTTTTTCCAGCATAAGGTCGCGCAGCATTTCGACCAGCCGCTCCTGCCAATTTTCGACACGCTTATTCAGCGCCAGGTTTTCCTTCTGCAAGATATGTTTCATAATTCGTGATGCACTCGGCCAACTCCTTCACGCCGGTTCCTTCGCTGGCGATTGTCTTCACGATCGGCGGCGTCCAGCCATCATGGCGCATGGCCAGCGACTGCAGCGTGCGGATTTCGCGTTCTACATGCTCGGCGCCGTCGCGGTCGCTCTTGTTGATCACGAAAATATCGGCAATCTCCATGATGCCGGCTTTAATCGTCTGCACGTCGTCGCCCATACCCGGAACCAAAATCACAATGGTGACATCGGCCAGCCGCACAATATCTACTTCGTCCTGGCCTACGCCCACGGTCTCAATCATGATGAGGTCGCGGCCGGAAGCATCCAGCACCGTTGTTACATCGGCCGTGGTACGCGCCAGACCGCCCAGCGATCCGCGCGTCGCCATGCTGCGAATATAAATCCCCGGATCGGAGAAATGTTCCTGCATGCGAATGCGGTCGCCTAAGAATTGCTCCGCCGGTGTAAGGACTAGTCGGATCGACCGCGATAATTCCTACCGTGTGATTTTCTTTACGATAGAGGCGGGCAAGTTGATCGACCAACGTACTCTTCCCCGCTCCCGGCGGTCCTGTCAGCCCGAGAACACGCGCTTTTCCGCTGTGCGGGAATAACACTTTCAGCAGCTCAGACCATCCCGGCGCACGGTTCTCCACGATTGAGATGGCGCGAGACAGCGAGCGCACGTCGCCGGAGCGAAGTTGGTTCGTCAAGAGTTGGATGTCGTGATGCAAACAGATCAGTGTAAAGCAGTGAGGAGTGAAACTGAAATATCGAGAATCAGGCTAAGGACTGTCCGCCTGGTCTATCTTGAGAATCCTACGGGCCAATGAACCGAGGAGAGGATACTCGGCCCATTCGCCGCGTCCAGCTTTGATTCCGTACACGATGGCCACAACCAGCATGAAAACCCACCAACCCATCATTCCCAACCAAAACATGGGGAAAAGGACGAAGAATCCGGAGGGCAGAGAATTGTGCTGGACTATTGGTTGATGAAGAACGCTGGTCATCACAACGATGAAAAACGCTCCCATCATGATCATTAGGAGGAAAAAGTACAGTGCCTGTAACAATAGCGCCTGGAGCGCATGGAAAGAGACAAACCGTGATTTCCGATTGACTAGAAAAATTACCAGAGGAGCAATCCATCCGCCGACAAGCTGCAGCACATGGGCTAGCGTTCCCATCGTGCGCTCGTCCGAGGTGAGGACTGATGAATCGACTGCCGCTACGTCAGACACAAGACCCTCCGACGCATGCAACCGTAGCATACCCTCAAAGACCGGCCAAGGGAATTAGGAACACGCCGCTACTCTTTCAGCAACTGCCGCGCGATCACCAGTCGCTGAATCTCACTCGTGCCCTCGCCAATCGTGCACAGTTTCACATCGCGATAATATTTCTCGGCAGGATAATCTTTGATGAAGCCGTAGCCACCGTGAATCTGCACGCCTTCGTTGGCGCACCTCACGGCGACTTCGCTGGCGTAGAGTTTCGCCATCGATGACTCCAGGGTGGTCTTCATGCCGGCGTCTTTCATCGACGCTGCGCGCATTGTAAGGAGGCGGGCCGCATCAATCTCGGTAGCCATGTCGGCCAGCTTCCATTGGATGGCCTGGAATTCGCCGATGGCTTTGCCGAATTGCTTGCGCTCCTTGGAGTAGTTCAGCGCGGCCTCGTATGCGCCCTGCGCCATGCCCAGTGACAGAGCCGCAATCGAGATGCGCCCGCCATCGAGCACGCGCATGGCATCGATGAAGCCGTCGCCTTCTTTACCAAGTAAATTCTCGGCAGGAATCACGCAGTCTTCAAAAATCATCTCCGCCGTGTCACTAGCACGTAGCCCGAGCTTGTTCTCTTTCTTGCCGGGACGAAATCCCTTTGTATCTTTCTCGACGATGAAGGCGGAAAGTCCGTGCGTCTTGGCGGCGCGGTCGGTCACCGCAATTACCACCATCACATCTGCGTAGTGGCCGTTGGTGCAGAAAGTTTTCGTGCCGTTGAGAACCCAGCTGTTGCCGCGACGCTTCGCGGTCATGCGGGCGCTGCCCGCGTCCGATCCCGAAGAAGGCTCCGTCAATCCCCATGCGCCGATAAACTCGCCGGTCGCCAGTTTGCTGACGTACTTCTTCTTTTGCGCTTCGTTGCCGGCAAGAAAAATGTGATTGGAGCAGAGCGACGTATGCGCCGCGACGATGATGCCCACCGAACCATCCACGCGCGACAACTCTTCGATGGCAATCACATATTCCACATAGCCCATGCCCGCGCCCGCGTACTCGGTGGGGAAAACCGTTCCCAGCAAACCGAGCTTGCCCAGTTCTTTGACAGTAGCCAGAGGAAATTCGCAGGCCTCATCCCACTTCATGACGTTGGGCGCGATCTCGCGCTCGGCGAACTCGCGGACGCTTTTCTTCAGCTGCTGCTGTTCGTCATTCAGTTGAAAATCCAAGATTCCTCCACCGGCTACGACTCGTTTTCGATTAGAACATAGCGGCAGGAGCGGGAAAAGTTACCTCGGGCAGAGAATATGAAAAGTGCTGGAAGCCGCGTAATCATTAAGGATGACGAGGATGAGGAGCTTGGACCCAACCGACCGGATGGTTTGCCGTTGTCGGCTTTTCTGACATCGATTGCGGAATTAGCGGGCGATTTCGTCCGCGGCAATGAACCGCTCGAACACTTCGTTCGAAAGTAGTCGCCCACGCGCCGTTAAGCGAATCAAATCTTCACGCCGCTCCATTAGTCCGTTCGCGACAAGCTCCGCAATCTCACTGCGAACATTTTCGACAGCTTCTTCGCCAAATTTCGCGGCAAGTTCGCGCAGATTGATGCCCTGCGTCAGCCGCAGCCCAAGGAAAAAAATTTCCTCCAGGGCTGCTTCGCGCGAGACTGCGGTCCGCTGCAACGCCGCCGCGCTCATGTAGCGTTCAAGCGAGTCAGGCGGGGCAAACCGCACGGCCTCAATTTCCGGATCAGCAGACTGCAACATCGAATGCGCATCCACGCCAAAACCAAAGTATGGTTGCCGCGTCCAATATTTCAAATTGTGGCGGGACTCGAAACCTTCGCGCGCGAAGTTGGAAATCTCATATTGTGCAACGTCCGCGGCGTTTAGGCGCTCGCAGGCTGCGAGATAAAAGTCTGCCACAGCTTCTTCATCAGGGACAAAGTGCGCGTGATAGCGCGTGCCGCCCGCCAGCAACTCCCGACCCAGCCGTGAATCGCCATCCACCTCGAGCATGTAGACGCTGACATGCGGCACACCGGTCGCGATGGTTTCCGCCAGAGAGAATTCCCAGCTTTCGGCCGTCTGGTGCGGCAAGCCAGCGATGAGGTCGATATTGATGTTCGTAATTTTCGCAGCCCGTAGTTGGGCAATATCCTCTAGAACAATCGCACGCTTGTGCAATCGCCCTACCGCCGCAGCTTCCTGATCGACAAACGACTGCACGCCCAGACTCACGCGATTGACGCCGCAGCGCAACAGACTGTCGATCATTGCGGCAGTGAGCGTCCCAGGGGCGCATTCGACGGTAATTTCCGCGCCGGGCTTCACATCGAACTGAATTCGTACCGCCGCGAAGATCCGCTCCAGTTGTGCGGATTCAAGCACCGTCGGTGTGCCTCCGCCCAGATAGATGGAATTCACGATGCGATCAAACTGCCCGCCCATCTGCCATGCGACCTGCGGCGCGTTCTCAATGTCGGAGCAAACACGATCCACATACCGCTCGAAGACCGCCCGCGAAAACACGTCGGAGGCGAAGTTGCAATAGCTGCACTTAGTGCGGCAGAAAGGAACCGAAATATAAATGCCGAGAGGCATGCCATACCATTATCCCATCTGCAATCCATCCATCCGCCACAAACCTTTTCCATCCTTGTGCCTGCCTCGGCCATCCATATTGCGGTACGCTGTTAGCAGCGCCGCTTTGCGACTCGATCGCCAAGAAAACGATGGCTCAGGAAGAAGAAGTATTAGGCAAAGCCTACGACAGCCGCCTGATGGCGCGGCTGCTGAAGTATCTGCGTCCCTATCGCTGGCAGGTGGCGATTGCGCTGGTCTCGATTGTGCTGAAGGCCTTTGCCGACGTGCTCGGCCCCTATCTCACCAAGGTGGCCATCGACCGCTACCTCGCACCGACTAAGGGCAACGCCCCAGGGATATGGAGTTGGTTGAGTTCGCGCCCCATCGCCGGGATCGCGCAGATCGCGGCCATCTATGTGGGGCTGCTAGTTTTCAGTTTCCTGCTCGAATTCCTGCAAACTTACTTTATGCAGTGGACCGGCCAGAAGGTAATGTTCGATCTGCGCCGCCAGATTTTTCGCCACTTGCAGCGCCTGCACGTTGCTTTCTTCGACAAGAACCCCGTGGGCCGCCTGGTGACACGCGTTACCACGGACGTGGACGCGTTGAATGAAATGTTTACTTCCGGCGTGGTGTCCATATTCGAAGACCTATTCGTGCTCTTCGGCATTCTGGGTGTGATGCTGTGCATGAACTGGAAGCTGGCGCTGATCACTTTTGCGGTACTGCCGTTCATCATCGTGGCGACCAAAATTTTTCGCGACCGGGTTCGCGATTCCTATCGCCGCATCCGCGTCGCCATCGCACGTATTAATTCTTATCTATCGGAACACATCAGCGGCATGGTGGTGCTGCAGCTTTTCAATCGCGAACGCAAAGCTTACAGGCAGTTCTCGGAAATCAACCGCGTACACATGGACGCCTACAAAGACGCGATCATGGCCTATTCGGTTTACTACCCGGTGGTCGAGATTCTTTCGGCGATTGCGATTGCCTGCGTCATCTGGTTCGGCGGCGGCGATGTGATGCGGAATATTCGGGCGGATAGCGTCGCCGTCAGCTTTAATTGGAAAACGCTGGTCGCATTTCGCCTGGTGTCCACAGCGGCATCGCTTGGGGTGCTGGTCGCGTTCATTCAATATGCGTTGCGGTTTTTCCGCCCGATCATGGACTTCAGCGAGAAGTACAACATCCTGCAATCGGCCATGGCAGCGAGCGAACGCATCTTCAAACTGCTGGATACGCCCGTGCAGGTGGTCTCGCCTGCGGTGACCAAACGTCCCGAGGGTTCCGGCCGCATCGAGTTCGATCATGTCTGGTTCGCGTATCGCGAGGCACAGGAGGAATCCAGTAATGCTCATGTGGGGACGGCCGCCCCCGGCCGTCCAGCCGAGCAAAGCTCGGCAGGCTCTTCGCTACCCATAGGCAATCCACCTAACAGCACTCAGGATCCCGACTGGGTCCTCCGCGACGTAAGCTTCGTCATCGAGCCCGGCGAAACAGTAGCCATCGTTGGCCATACAGGCGCGGGCAAAACCACGCTAATTTCACTTCTGCTGCGGTTTTATGATGTACAAAAAGGTGCGGTCAGAATCGACGGAGTCGACGTAAAGGACATGGATCTCGTTGACTTGCGCAGCCGCTTCGGCGTCGTTTTGCAAGATCCATTCCTGTTCAGTGGGACAATCGGCGGAAATATCCGGCTGGGCACGAAGCGCATTCGGGATGAAGACGTCGAGCAGGCTGCTGAAGATGTGAACCTTGCCGACTTCATCCGCGCGCTGCCCAAAGGTTTTGACGAAGAAGTTCGCGAGCGCGGGTCAACTCTTTCCACCGGACAGAAGCAGCTTATCTCGTTTGCACGCGCTTTGGCACACGAACCGAAGATTCTGATTCTCGACGAAGCTACTTCCAGCGTGGATACGGAAACCGAATTCCGCGTGCGCGACGCGCTCAGCCACATGGTTGAGGGGCGCACGTCGCTGATCATCGCCCACCGGCTTTCGACGGTGCAACGCGCCGACAAGATCATCGTGATGCATAAAGGCCAGGTGCGCGAGATGGGTACTCACCAGCAACTGCTGGCCCAGCGCGGGATTTATTTCAAGCTCTATCAGCTGCAGTATAAGGACCAGGAGATCGCGGCAGGATCCGCAGTCACCGCGGGTGACGACTGAGCCTCGCTCGCGGATTACAATGCTCTCTTGCGAATTCTGATCTCAGCGGGCGAAGCTTCCGGGGAAATGTATGGGGCGCAGCTCATTGCAGCTCTCAACCGGGCTGCTCGTGGAGAGGTTGCGGAGCTTCGCTCCGCCGGACAGCCGGGGGCGGCTGTCCCCACACAAGCCTCGCTTGAATTCTTTGGGGTTGGCGGAGAGCGCATGCGCGCTACTGGCTGCGACACCGTGGTCGACGCCAAAGATCTTTCCGTCGTCGGCATCACGGAAATTCTCAGCCACCTGCCAAAGATCTATGGCCTTTACCAACGCCTGATCAGAGAAGCCGACCGGCGTAGGCCTGATCTCGCCATCGTTATCGACTCGCCTGCGTTCAACTGGCGAGTGGCGCGGCAGATGAAGAAGCGCGGGATTCCGGTGGTCTACTATGTTGCACCGCAGTTCTGGGCGTGGCGGCAGGGACGGGTGCGGTTGCTGCGCAAGTATATCGATAAGGCGCTGGTGATTTTTCCCTTCGAAGAAAAGTTCTATCGCGACCGTGGCGTGGACGCGGCATTCGTCGGGCATCCCCTGGCCGAATTGCCGCAGCCGGCCATCGAGCGCGGTGACTACGCCACTCATTTTAGCCTCAACCCGGCAAAACAATGGATCACGTTGATGCCCGGCAGCCGCGTCAAAGAAGTGCGCATGAACCTGCCGACGATTCTGGAGGCTGCGGCCCAGCTTGGCGCCGACCACGAATTCCTGCTGCCGGTCGCTCCCACGCTTGATCGCGCCTTCCTGCAGAACCTAATCGCTCGCCAGAGAATCACGCTGGTGCCTGAATCCCTGCCCGCGCTATGGCATTCGCGAGGCGCCATCGTCGCCAGCGGCACTGCTACGGTTGAGGCGGCCATGATGTGCACTCCGTTCGTAATGGTCTATCGCGTTTCGCCACTCACATATCTGCTGGGCAAGCCAAGAGTCAAAGTGCCGCACTTTGCTATGGTCAATCTGATCGCCGGCGAAGAGGTGGTGCCGGAGCTCGTGCAACACGACTTTACGGCGCAGAACGTTGTGTCTCGATTGCGGGAGGTGCTGGCCGACGGTCCTGCGCGCAGCCGGATGCTGGAGGGGTTAACTCGGGTGAAGAGGCTGCTCCGTCCACCGCAAAGCCCTGCCGCTTGGCCAGCTCAGCACCCGGCTGACTGTGCCGCGGAAATTATTTTTGAGATGCTGCCTCATAAGCTGCCGTCACGATAGGATGCGCCCGATACAATCGACCCGTCAGGGGCTAAAGCCCGCCGTTATTGTCTCTTTCAGCGGCACGGCTGAAGCCGTGCCCTTCCCGAACCTTCTCCGGACTATTCTTCTTGAGACTCCAGCTAGAAGCTAGCGGCTAGTAGCTGGCTCCCTAAACCTTGTGCTCCCAGCATCTTTTAGAGGAGAATCTTCATCATAGGATATGGTTAGGCCCATTTCCGGGAGACTCTCCTTAATGCAGAATCGCCTTCGGCGCGCACCGAGCGTCCTGTCGAGTTCCCTTGCCCTGCTGCTATTGGCTTTCGCCGCGGCCCCGTCGCGGGCGGCGGAGAAGGTTCGCCTGCGCGTCGATGATTATCAGATCGAAGCTGAACTCACGCCTCATCTGCATCAGATTTCAGCGCGGGCAAAGGTCAAGTTCACCGCCCTTCAGGATCTGAACACAGCCATCTTCGAACTGCACAACGGCCTGCGCGTCACCCGGGTGCTCGACGAAAAGGATCAGCCGCTATCGGCCGAGCGAGTCACGCAGGATTCGACTATCCGCGTGCCGCTTCCCGCAGGGTTGGCTAAGGACGCTTCCACTACTCTGACCTTCGAATACGAAGGCGAAATCGAGAGCGCGGACGACAGCCCCGTGCCCGGCCTCAAACTCGCTTACATCAGCGATGACACCAGCTATCTGCTCTATGCGGGACGCTGGTTCCCGGTGAGCGGTTACGGGCTCAACCGCTTTACAGCGACGATCAGTGTTACCGTCCCGGCTCACATGCTGGTGATCGGAAGTGGAAAGTCGACGGTTACGGACAATCCTCCCTCGAAGAAACCGAATTCCAACGGGCTGCCCACCAAGACATTTACGTTTGTCTATGCGAAGCCAAGCTTCCCGGGGACGATCATTGCTGGCAGCTTTCAGGAATATAAAAGCGATGAAGCCGGCATGGACCTGCACGTCTTCTTCAAGCCCGACCATCAGAAACTAGCCCCCGAATATACGACCACAGCGGTTCAGGAATTCACTTACTACATCACTCTTTACGGAACGCCTTTGTCGCAAAGGCTCAACGTTGTGGAACTGCCGGGGGACACGGTTCCCTACGCGTGGGCTCCGGAAATTGCCGCTCTCGCCAGTCCATCGATCACTGAGAAGACGAATTATCGTCTCCTGGCCAATGCCATCGCGCATCAGTGGTGGGGAGTTTCTGTAAGCCCGGCCGCAAAGGATGACTGGTGGCTTACGGACGGATTTTCGCGCTACTCCGAGGCAATGTATGTGGAAAACGCGGCTGGATCCGCGGGTTTGGAAGAGGTGATCAAGGATATGTCGGTGGGAGCGCTGGCTTATGACAACATTCCGCTCTCCAGCGCCAGCAAACTTGATCCATTCTCTACCGAGTTTCAATCACTCGTCACCGACAAGGGCGCAATGATTTTGCACATGCTGCGCTTCGTTCTGGGCGAGGACAAGTATCTGAAAACCATGCGGGAGTTCGCGCAAACCTACGCTGGCAAATCAGCCACCATGGACGACTTCCGCGCCATCGCTGAGAAATATTACGGCGATCAGCTGACCTGGTTCTTCTCGCAGTGGCTCGATTCCACCGGGGCTCCCGAGTTTAAAGTGAAGTACACAACCTACCGCATGGGCAGCGACAAGGGCTTCCGCGTTACCGGGGAGATTTCCCAGGATCTCGACCTGTTCCGCATGCCGGTGGATGTGCGCATCGACACCGACGGCAAGACAGTAAATAAAAACATCGAAGTGGTGGGCACTAACTCACCTTTTACCATTGAAACCTTCGGACGGCCGCGGCGAATTTCCGTCGATCCCGACCATCACGTGCTCACCAATTCGTCCGATGTGAGGCTGCGCTCTTCGATTCTTCGCGGCCAGGCTTTGCAGCAGCAGGGCGATCTCGCCGGAGCTCTGGTCGAGTTCAACAAAGCGCTGGACCAGAACCGGAACAGTTCGCTGGCCCATTATCGCGTCGCGGAAATTTTCTTCTTCCAGAGAAACTATCAGGCTTCGGCTAACTCCTATCGCTCATCGATCAACGGCGACGGCGATCCGCGATGGACTGAAGTTTGGAGCCACATCCAACTCGGCAAGATCTTCGATATCACCGGCCAGCGCGAACGCGCCATCAACGAGTACCGGCAAGCCATACAGACCAATGACGATACCTTCGGCGCTCTGGAAGAAGCGCGCAAGTATATGCAGAAGGCTTTCGAACGGCCTAAGAATAAAGAGTAAGAGTTCCGTCTAGAGCAGTATTTCAATAGTTCCGAGTTGCCAGCGCTTTGGCCCTCTTTTGCCGGAGCCGACTGAATTGCAAGAGCTCACCCTGCACAACTTCACCGCGACGCGCGCCGACGGGCACTGCTGATTGCCGCACCTCGCCCCGCTGCCATCGAATGTAAGCCATGAACTCTGCTTCCTGAGCGCGCCCATGAGCTTGCATGGAGGGCTCGAACTGCACGGTTTGCAGCGCGTCTTTTTTCTGAGTACCCCAGCGCACTGGATGTTGCCTCACCAGCTCTCTTTGTGCTCGACCATCGACAATGCAGGTTTCCTCATGCGACCGCTGAATGCGCGTGACAGCCTTGTCGACTACGCGCGTGAATTCACGTCCATCGTTGAGTTCGCGTCCTTCCTGCAAGCGCAATTTTGCGTCAGCGCCAGAAAACCAGGTGCGGTTTCGGTTGGACTCTTTCGGTTCGCTGAGCCGCAACACTTCACAGAGATGCGCGTTGACGGCAAATTCTTTCCTGGCAGGTCTGCGGGAAGATTTCCGTTCGCCGCCCCGCTTGCGGCGATATTGTGCGAATGCAGCTTCCTCGATGCACCCGTGCACGCCGGCCTCCTCGAAAGCCTCAAGCGCGGCGGCCTGGGCGTGGGTCAGTCCCGGCTCAGCGCTGCCCTTAGGAAAAGTCCAGCGGCCACTTCCGCGAGTTCTTATCAGCAGGAACTCGATGCCGACACCTCGCACACGATAGCAAACCGCAGCCACCTGCTCGCACTCGCTCAGCTTGCGAAGCTGTGATAAGCGGACGAGCCGGGCAGCCGGCTGATGTGGCCGAACTGCTGAGGGAACCGCCGCCGAACGATTTTCCGCAATACTCATCGGAACAGAGTGCACCTGGGCAACTGCCTCTGACTAGAGCACAGCTTGGTTCCGGACCGGCTTAAGCCCTGCGCTCCGGTCGCTGGAATCTTTCTACATACTTGCCCGGCACCGCTATGAGGCGTGAGTATCTATCTCTATCGGCCGCAGTTTGGCCAGTCCGGATAGCACCTTGCAAAACATGCACTGTCTTCGCTGTAATCGCGAGCTTGAGGCCGGACAGAAATCCGTGGCGCTGTATATGTTCGCGCAAACCGTAGGGATAAAGCCTCGGCAGAAATCGACGGCTCACCGCATCTCTTTCTGCCCGCAATGCTCGGTCTCGCTAGCCATGGGACCTCCCCCTGACGGCGCACTCAACCTGGCCGCGTGGGATATGATCCGCGACCTCGTCAGTTCAGACCCTGCGCTGAACCAGGCGGCATGGGAGAGTCTTAACGGAATCTCAGGGTTGCTGCCAGCAACTGGCACGGATGGCGCTAGTTCCTCCCAATCTGGCGCATCCTTCGAGTTCTAGAAAGCGGCCAGCTAACCTTTCTGTGTACCCCGCGGTCTAACCATCTAACAACAGCGGGGAACTTCGTGTGCCTCGACTGCGTATTACAGATCAGAGGCTTGAACGGAAACCATTCGGGCGGGATTGAGACCCCTCGCCTGAATGATGCCCGGAACCCCCACGCACCTCTCGGATGCGTGGGGGTGTACTCCATGCGCATACTTCTCGACATCGTGCGGCAGTCGCTCTCCACACTGTGGGCCCACAAACTACGCTCGTTCCTCACCATGTTCGGGATTGCCTGGGGCGTAGGCTCGTTGCTGCTTCTGGTGGGGCTCGGGGAAGGCTTCCGCAGCGGCCAGGAAAGAAACATGGCCGAACTCGGGCAAGACATAATGTTTCTCTTTCCCGGCCGCGTCCCGGCCGTTGCCGGTAGCTACGCATCAGGCCAGCCCTACTATTTGACGTATGGCGATTACTTCGCAATTCGTGACCAGGCCAGACTTCTGCGCGCGGTGTCTCCGGTGCTTGAGCGAGACGACATTCGTGCCGTCAGCGATTACGGTTCCACCAACGGCCAGGTCTTCGGCATCGCTCCGGAATACAACCAAATTCGTAACACCCCGATAGAACCCGGACGCTGGTTTAATGACGAAGATAATTCCCAGCACCGGCGCGTGGCCGTGGTGGGTTGGGAATTGCTCAAGAATATGTTCCCCGGAGAGCCCGCGGTGGGCAGCACCATCCTGCTCAACGACATGGATTTCAAAGTCATTGGCGTCATCCCGAAGATCGGCAAAGAGGGCAACAATGGCACCAACAACCGCATCTTTGTGCCCTTCAACACCATGCGCATGCTGTTTCCACTCACCTTGAAGAACGCGGAAAATGCTATCTCATTTATCAACTACCGTCCCATAAAGAAAGAACTGCATCTCGATGCCGAGAAAGAAGTTCACTCTATCATCGCGAAGCGGCACGGCTTCGACCCCAGTATTGACGATGCTTTTCAGGACTGGGACACCGTCGATGGCGCGATTCGCGTGGCCAAGATTTTTGACGCAATGGATTGGTTTCTCGGCGTCGTCGGGGTTGTTACGCTTGGCCTGGGCGCAATCGGCATCATCAACATCATGCTCGTTTCGGTTTCCGAACGAACTCGCGAGATTGGCTTGCGCAAGGCTTTGGGTGCCACGCACCGCAACATCATGACTCAGTTTTTCGTCGAAGGCGCATTTCTTACCGCGTTCAGCGGTGGCATTGGCCTGGCGATCACCACAGTCTTTGTCACTTTGCTCGCTCAATTGCCATCGCCGGAGGGATTCGACACGCCGCGCATCGTGCCGGCGTCCGCCGTAATTGCGATTCTCTCGTTATCGCTGGCGGGGATTGTCGCTGGCCTTTACCCCGCGCGCAAAGCAGCGCTGCTTCCGCCGGTGGAAGCGCTGAGGCAGGAATAATCATGCTGGGTGATCTCGGACGACAAGCTTTCGAAGCGCTACGGCACAACCGCCGGCGCTCTCTGCTGACCATGCTGGGTATGGCCTGGGGCATTGCTACGGTGGTCTTGCTGCTGGCCTATGGTTCCGGTTTTCAGAACGCATTGATGATCGCCTTCCGCACGTTCGGCGGCAACCTGGTGGCTATTTTCCCCGGGCGCACTTCGCTGCAGGCCGGCGGCACCAAGGCCGGCATGCAAGTACGCTTAACTCGCGATGATCTCGATTTCCTGCGAGCCGAGGTTCCGGCGCTCACCCGCATGTCTCCTGAGGTCGATAAGCAGAGCCTGGTGGCTTTCGGGACTCGGAGCGGAACTTACGGCGTTCACGGCATCTATTCCAGCTACGAGAAAATTCGCGCCCTCGATGTGGGGGAAGGCTCCTTCTTCGGCGAGCAGGATGATTTCACTCACACCCGCGTGGCCGTCATCGGCCCTACCGTGAAAAAGAAACTTTTTTCAGGACAGAATGCGCTGGGTGAAAACATTCGCGTCGACGGCATCTCCTACAAAGTTGTCGCTGTGCTCCAACACACAATTTCCAACGGTGACGAAGACATGAATTCGCTGGTCTACGTTCCGTATAGCGCGATGAGCGATTTGAAAAACACCTACTATCTTGACGGCATCATGATGGATTATGAAGGCGACCACAGCAAGGTGGTCGAGGCCGTACGCAGCTCCATGGCCTTCCATCACAATTTCAATCCCAAGGACGACCGCGCCATCTTCGTCTTTGATGCCGTGAAAGATCTCGCCGACCTGAATGTGATTACCGTTGGGATCAAGGTTCTGCTAGGCTTCATCGGCATGCTGACGTTGGGTATCGGCGGCGTCGGCCTAATGAACATTATGCTGGTGTCTGTGACCCAGCGGACGCGCGAAATCGGGGTCGAGAAGGCGCTAGGCGCGCATCGCTGGCACATTCTGTTTCAGTTCCTGGCCGAGGCTCTAGTGATTACAGCACTGGGCGGGCTGTTAGGCGTGGCGCTGGCTTACCTCGTCTCCTGGAGCGTGGGTTCCCTCACACTGTGGAGCGCTTTCATTGAAGACGCCAGCGAAGGCGATATCCATCTCTACATCGACACGGCCACATTGATCTGGTCGACGGTGATTCTAAGTTTTGTAGGCATTGTGAGTGGCATGCTGCCCGCGATTAAGGCCGCAAGGCTCAATCCGATCGAAGCTCTGCGCTACGAGTAGCGCCGGCGTCCCGCCGGCTCTTCACTTCTCAACTTGACGGGCCTCTTCTCCTTTACAATCCCACTGTGCCGGAAACTGCTGCCACCCGCCTCGACCGAGTCCTGGCCCAACTGCGCCTCTACGAGCACCCACTGCTGAACTTTTCAGCACGCACCAAAGGCGAAGGCGTGGAAATCATCATCCAGTTCAAAGACTTGTCTGTCCCAGTGCACACTTATTATTTCGATCTGCATCCACGCGACCTCGACCACCCTCAGTTCGAATGGAGTTTCCAGCGCCAGTTGTACGATGCGTTGCACGACTACTTTGTGGAAATGTTCATCCGCACCCCGCAAGACCGCCTGGACCGCCGGCTGAAAGAACTGTGAATCCACTGCGCCAAAAGATCGAGCAGGAAATCCGCGAGCGTGGTCCCATTCCCTTTTCGCGTTACATGGAACTCTGCCTTTACGATCATGAGCTTGGCTACTACTCGCGGAATGCGCAGCAGTTCGGTAAGGCCGGCGACTTCTATACCTCGAGCGACGTGCATGCCGTCTTCGGCCGCCTACTGGCCCGCCAGTTCGATGAAATGTGGCGTGCCCTGGGCTCTCCCGATCAAATCGAGTTGGTTGAGTTAGGCGCCGGACGCGGCCTGTTTGCACAGGACGTACTCGACTGGTCTCAAAAGAAGTTTCCAGATTTCTTCCGCGCGCTGCGTTATGTTCTCGTTGAGAGTTCGCCCGCATTGCGCTCGCGAATTGAACAGACATTGAGAGAGAGAATCGAATTTGGAAAAGCCTTGTGCGTGCCCGAAGCCTTTAGGAGCGAGAAGATCGGGAAGGGCACGACCTCAGTCGTGCCGCATAACAGCCTTTCTGAATGGGCTTCAGCCCCCGAGGGCCGCACCATCATCTTCGCTAACGAATTCTTCGACGCTTTACCGGTTGAAATCCTCAGCGCGAAGGGATCCTTACGTATGGACGCGCGCGACGGCCGCTTCATTGAAACCTGGACGCAGCCTTCGCCCGAAGAACTCGAATTCCTCGACCGCTACTCAGTCCATCCTGAAGGGGGCGAGCGTGTTGAGGTTTCTCTCGTAGCCGAACGAACTATGGATCGAATCGCCGCCAGCATCCAGCGCGGATTCTTCATTGCCATCGACTACGGCTACACGCGGGAAGAGCTACTGGCTGGACGCCATCGCGGCACGCTGAAGGCGATCCGCCGGCACTCGGTTAGCACCAGTCCTTACGAAGCTCCCGGCGAACAAGATATTACCGCCGACGTAAATTTCACCGCTCTTGCCACTGCTGCCGAGAAACATGGTATGCAGGTGAATAAGCTCGTCACTCAATCCCAATTTCTATTGGGCATTGGCGAAGCTAATCAGTTTGCTGATGCATTCGAAGAATGCCGCCTGCCACAAGAGAAGGCCAAAGTCGCTCTGCAACTCAAGCATCTCGTCACACCTGCAGGCATGGGTGAAAGCTTTCAGGCCTTGGTTATGAGCAGAGGGATTGAGCAGGAGAAAGCCGAGTCTTTATCTGGATTGAATTTTGGTCGCAAACCAATCGCCCACTGAGAGCGGGACAATTACCGTTTAGCTTCAGCGATCGTCATCTTCCCTCTCGATGCCGACGCAGCAGACTTGGCGTCCGACGCGCTCTCGGGATACTCATACACCCCACGCCCCGACTTCCGCCCCAGCCGTCCCGCCTTGACATACTGCACCAGTAGTGGCGCAGGGCGATATTTCTCTCCCAGCGACTTGTGCAGATACTCAAGAATGTTCAGCCGCGTGTCGAGTCCCACCAGATCGACCAGCTCGAACGGTCCCATGGGATGATTGAGCCCAAGCTTCAGCGCCTTATCGATGTCGGCCGCGGAAGCGATTCCCTCCTGCAGCATGTAGAACGCCTCATTCCCGATCATCGCATTGATGCGGCTGGTAATAAATCCCGGCGACTCTTTGATCACCACCACTTCCTTGCCCATACGTTTGCCTACTTCGAAAACGGTGGCTAAGGTGTCATCGTCAGTCTCCAGAGCGCGTACAACTTCGAGCAACTTCATCTTGTGTACAGGATTGAAAAAGTGCATGCCTATGCACTTCTTCGCGCGGTAAGTGACGCTGGCAATTTCCGTGACGCTTAGCGATGAAGTGTTCGACGCGAGAATGGTCGTGGGACGGCAGACCTTGTCGAGCAGAGTATAAATCTCGATCTTCGATTCCATCTCCTCAGGAACCGCTTCAATCACCAGATCGGCTTCACGCGCGGCCTCTTCCACCGAGCCTGCATATTCCAGTCGACTAAATGCAGAATCAGCCTCCGGCGATGAAACTTTTCCTAATTCAACCGCCTTGTCGAGATTGGCGCGGATTTCGCTCTCCGCGCGACGCAGCGCTGCCGGCAACAAATCTTCCAGGATCGTGCGATATCCGCCCATCGCCGCAGCATGGGCAATCCCGCGCCCCATAATGCCGGCGCCGATCACCGCGATGGTTTTTACTTGCGTCACTAGTTCGCCTTCTCCAGATCGGCAATCACCTCGTTTAGAGCGCTGCCGGCGGCGCGCAAACTATCCGCCAAACGCTTGCGCTCCTCGGAAGGCATGGGGGGAATCGAAATTCGAATACGACGCAGAGTCGTCGTAATATCTTCCACGTAATTCATCGAACGAATCAGTTCACCGGACGCTGGCATGAATGCTCCTGTAATTTTCAATCCATTCCGGCTGACTCCGACTGCGGGCTCTTCCCACTGCACGCATCCTGTCTCGAACCGGACTCTTTATTCTGGACGCGTCAGAGAATTTAGTAAAGGCAGAGATCTCGCTGCTCGCCAACATGCCAAACTTATGAGCCGTCATCGATTTCCAGGTGGTTCACTCTGGTTTGTTCACAAAGACTTAATCGAAACCGCATATAATCTCTATCGATAGCTTAAATGGGTCATCCCGGTTCTCTGTGAATCTAAGTGTTATGGCTGATAAGCCCTTAAAACGCTACATTTTCGCGAGCGATTTCGATCAGACGCTCACCTTCAACGATACCGGCTACGTACTCGCTGAGTTGGTCGGCATTCCCGTCGAAGAGTTCGAACGCAAAGCCAAAGGAATGGCCAAGATCAACCTGGTGCAGCAGGGAGCGGAACTCACTTATCTTCTGCTGCACGATCCGGAGTTCAAAGCCAAGGTACGCAAAGAGCATCTGCACGAAGTGGGAAAGCGCATCCGGCTCAAAGGCGACATCAAAGCGCTTTATCAGATCCTCGAAACCGGCGTAGATGGGTATTCGTTCGATTTCTACGTTCTCTCGGCGGCGCCCGTCGAGGTGATTTATTCTGCGCTCGAGGGGATCGTCCCGCAGGATCATATTTTTGGCACTGAGTTCCTCTACAAAACTTCCGGCGAGATCGATACCATCATCCGTGCGACGGCGGGCTATGGCAAAGTGGCGGTGCTGAAGCAATTGCTGGTGCAGCACGTGATGGGTCCCGATCACGTCATTTACACGGGAGATGGCAGTTCAGACATTCACGTGATGCTGGAAGTCAACGCGCGCGATGGCCTCACCATCGCGGTTTCGGAGTCGTCCCATGTTTCGCAGATTGCCAAGCGCACCGTGCTCAGCACCAGCGCGTTCGCGGTGCTGGCGCCGATTCTCGAGGAAGTTGCCGGGTGGGAGCGCGCCCGCATTCGGACATTCTTCGAGCTCAACGGCATGCTCATCCAGGAGTGGGAGCGGGTCCGCACCGACTGGTTGACGGTGCGTCCAGCCATCACCGATGATTCTGAGACAGTAACCGTGGCGTGATGCACTTCAATTTTGTGCACGAAACAGTGACATTCCATGTTGCGCGATAAAAGCCTGATTCCGCTTTCTCACCAACACCAGCAGGCGCTGGCGCTGTGTGTGCGCATCGATCGTGCGCAACCAATCGCTGACGCCGACCTTGAGGCCTGGCAAGCGGAAATCGAGCAGCACTTCGAGCAGGAAATTAAAATTCATTTCTCCGCGGAAGAACAAGTTTTGTTCCCGGCTGCTCGTCACTTGCCTGAATTAGTTTCGCTTGTGGAAGAGTTGATCGGCGATCACGCCTCGCTGCGCGAATGCTTTTCGCAGGCAGAGGCACGCCTGATGTCCATGGATAATCTGCTTTCTTTTGCTCGACAACTTTCCAGCCACATTCGCAAAGAAGAGCGCCGACTCTTCGAGCGCCTGCAGCAATTGATGACTCCGAAAGAACTCGCCGATCTTGGGGTTCATCTGGAAATTGCTTTAAGAGACGCCGGGCAATCCTGCATTCTGACGAGCGATGTAACGAAGCTGCGACCAGCAAGATAAGTTGACTACAACCCGTGGCGCTCTCTGAATTGCGCTGCCGCTTCCCGTCCCATGTAACGATCCAGCACGGCTGGTTCAGTTTTTCGCAAATCGACCACAACTAATCCGTCAAGCACGTTAGAAAATTTCCGGTCCACGTTGAAGCCCACCATCTTGCCGCCGATCTTCGCATATTGCCGCAGCAGGATGGGCAGTCCTTTGCCGTCGGTCTCCACGTCGGTGATTGGCTCTGAAAGTTCTTCCAGATCGCGCAGGGCGTGACACATCACGCGGCAATCCCACGGCCGCAGCCCGGTCGCACGAAATGCCTGACGAGGCTCGATCAGTCCCGCCAATTCATCTCCCCGCATGCGCGTCTCGAAGAAGCGGTAAATCATCTCGCGAGAGGCTTTGCTGTAATCGTTGCTGATGCTGACCGCGCCGAACAAGACAGGAGTCTCCGCGTGCGTAGCCAGCAACCGCGCAATTCCCTTCCACAATAAAAGCAGGGGAGCGAACTGGCGCTGGTATTCCGGCCTCACGAAAGAACGTCCTAGTTCGAGCGCGGGACCGAACTTCTGGAAAACACGCTTGTCATAGCGGAACAATGTGCTGGTATAGAGTCCATTCAGACCGCGCTCTGCAATAATTTCGGCCGTGTTGCCGGCTCGGTAAGCGCCGACGAGTTCACGTTTCGTTTTGTGCCACAGCAGCACGTGCCAGTAGTAGCGGTCGAAACGGTCAAGGTCCCGGCGCCTGCCTGTGCCTTCGCCAGCCGCGCGAAATGTCACTTCACGCAGTCGTCCCAATTCCTGCAGCGTTCGTGGCGCTTCGTTCGCCTTCACCAGATACACAACCAGATCGCTGTTCTCCGCCAAACATCGGTCGCCAGCAAGCTGGCTCAATTCCGTTTGCAGCAATTCCGCTGGCTCCCCAGGAGCGACAGGTTCCTGCAGCTTGGCCGCAATTGTGGAACGCATCGCTACAGGCCATGATTTTTCCCGCCGGGTGCGGCGCGCCAGCAGGTAGGTGCGCCAGCGCAAGTACTCGGTGGCCTCCCGCTCATCGGCAATGTTGGATATGGAATCGGCGGGAATTTCAGAGCCCACGCGCACTTCCACGGTGCTTCCTTCTTGATGCAGGAATTCCTGGAGCAAAAACGCGGTTCTGAGTTGCGGGTGAATCATTCCGAAGAGATGAAAGCTGACGCTATTCCGGCCACAGAAGTAAACCGGCAGCGCGGCGGCTCCCGTGCGTCGAATCAACCGGGCCGCGGTATCGTTCCACGCAGGATCGGCGATTTCTGCGTGAGGAAACTGCCAGTGCGACACTTCGCCCGCGGGAAAGACGGCCAGCATCCTGCCTTTTTGCAACCACTCTAGAGCCTCCCGAATCGCGCGCCGATTCGTGTCGATACCGTTTGGAAAACTGCCACGCACACTCTGAAACGGATTCACAAAGATGCAATGCCGCGCCAATTCGGGCACATCACGCAGCAGGAAGTTCGTCATCACCTTCACGTCCGGCCGCACGCGTGTCAGCAGCACCGCAAGCACCGCTCCGTCTAGCATTCCGAACGGATGGTTAGCTACGACTACCACGGGTCCAGTAGCGGGAATGCGCGCGGCATCCGCCGCATCTAAACGCAATTCCACTTGCATCTCAGCCAGCAGGTCCTCAAGTCCAAAGGCGCTAGGAGATTGCCGCACCCGGCGGTAAAGATCTCGCACCTTATCGACGGGAACAAATTTTTCTGCCAGTGCCGGGATGCCGGGAAATCCGGCAACGTGCGCCAACACTTCCAGTCTGGTCGGACCCTCAGGCAGTTGGTTGGATGGCATGCTAAACAAATAGCGCAGGTAAGTTGAAGGCGGATGAAGAGGAAGTTAAATGCTGATGAAATTAAGGCGGAACGAAACTCGAAAGTAACCGGTAGTTACCAGAGCAGGGATCAGCGATCAGCTTCGACTGCTTCCTACGCTTCCAGCCGGAAGCGCGTCTCGGCTAGTCCGTAGAGTCTGCGCCAAACCAGTCGGTTGATCGTCACCACCATCGCCGCCATCATCATGGTCGCGGCCAGCAGCAGATGGAAATCACCGCTGTCAGTAGCCTGGCTGATGGTCGCGCCCAAGCCCGTGGTGGTGTAAATCTGCCCTTTGAAATGGAAGTATTCGGCCACAATGCTCGCATTCCACGCGCCGCCAGAAGCCGTTACAAGCCCGGTCACAAGATAGGGAAAAATTCCGGGCAGGATCAGCTTCTTCCAGCGCTGGAAACCACGTATCTGGAAAACTGAACAGCATTCCTTCAAATCGGTTGGGATCGCCATCGCGCCCGCAATCACATTGAATAGGACGTACCATTGCGTACCGAGCAGCAGCACGACAATCGAAGCCAACCCAAGTCCTCCTCCGATTCGAATCAGCACCAGAAGGATCACGGGAAGCAATGCAGTCGCCGGAACGGACGCTGCGATTTGCGCGAGCGGCTGCGCAATGCGTGCTAGCCGCGGATTGAAGCCGATCGCAACGCCCGCCGGAATCGTCCACAACGCGCCAATCAGCAGAGCGAGATTCACTCGTAAAAACGTCGCACCCAGCCCCAGGGCAGTCTCATGCAATTCGGCTCTTTGCAAACCGCTAAGAATAATCGCGACGCGCACCACGCCATAACCAATGCCAATCAGCACCAGCACAGCCAGCCCCCGCAGCAGCCAATCCCGCCACGGAGCCGGCACTTCTTCCGCACGTTCTTCGGTGTGCTTGCGCGCAAAATGAAGCAGCAAACGTTCGCCCAGCGGCCGCAGAGTTCTCTGGCGAATCTTGGCGAGGCCGCTCGAATGCTGGATCAGGTTGAGCACCCAGGATCGCGGAGCGTCTGTGCTTTCGACCGTCTCAACTTTGAACTTCTCCGCCCACGCGATAACCGGCCGCCATACAAACTGATCCAGCAGCACAATCACCGCGACCATGGTGGCGATGCCCCAAAGGATTGAAGTCGTATCGCCGGCGCTCGCCGCCGTTTGCAGATAGGATCCAAGCCCGGGCAGACGAAAATCGCGCGAGCCAAGCACGAACATTTCACACACCATCAGCGCGAACCATCCTCCGGCTACCGACATCATGGAGTTCCACACCAAACCGATGGCGGAGAACGGCAACTCCAACTGCGTGAAGCGCTGCCACCAACTGAAGCGGTAGATCGTCGCGGCCTCCCGCATATCTTTCGGAATACTTTTTAGCGAAGCATAGAAGCTGAAGGCCATGTTCCATACCTGGCCGGTGAAAATCAGAAGGATCGCGCCTAGTTCGACTCCCAGTTGCCGGCCGGGAAAAAGCGCAACCATGGCCAGCATCACACCAGGAAGAAAACTGAGGACTGGAATCGACTGCAGCACGTCGAGTAGCGGAATCAGGAAGCGCTCGGCACGCGGGTTATACGCGGCCACATAGCCGTACACCAGCGTGAATCCCAGGCTCAATATATAGGCGATCGTGATGCGCAACAGTGAATACCCTGCATAGGCAGGCAGCGCCCACAGGCTGCGCGAAATCTCAACCGTAGGGGTGAACGGTCCGAACCACGAGCGGCCCACCGTCACGATGGCATAGAACAGCGCGATTCCCGCACCGAACATGATGACATCGGGAATATGCGAGGTTTCGAGGTGCGGCAACTGCGCCCACAGGCGATAGGCCGAAAATCCGCGCCAACTGATCTTCTTCTTCATGCGATCGCATTTCTTTGCAATGGGCTTTGCTTAGGCCTTTGGCGTGGGAGTTGAATTCCGGTTGTCGACTATTTGTTCTGCCTGCGCTGCTACTCCCTGCGCAACTTCTGTTTGAATCAGCCGCCCGCTCTCCCGTTCGTAATCAAAAATTTCCGCGTAGCGGCCCCAGTTCATTGCGGTATCGAACTGGCGCTGCACTTCCTCTTCGGAGAAGTGCTCATCAAGAATGTCATGGAAAAATTCGTCGTTGATGGAGTGGTCCGACTTGCGCTTGAGAATGCTATCGATCTGCTTCAGGATGGTGACATGCTCTAGCGCCGCCTCACGAAACAAAACTTTGCGCCGCTGGATATCAGCATCGGCAAAGAGCACTCCTTGCCTAGAGAGTTGCACGTCGCCCTCCTTCAACCACGCAAAACCCAGCAACTGGCAAGCCTCAAGGATGGGCAACAGATCCTCGACATCCATTACCAGTTCTTCGGCCAGGCGAAAGAGATCCTCGCGGCCGCCACGGTCGTGGAGCAATTCAATCAAGCCGGCAATCCCGCCCACGCGGGCATGCGGCAGAATCTGGTACTTGCTCGATCGGATCGGCGATTCCGTTTTCTTAAAGCCTCCCGGCGGCACCACAATCTCCCCGGTGCTCTCCGGATCGGGCAAAGCATGTTCGACATCAGGTTCAGTCATCACTTTGTAGATGTAGTCGACCAGTTCCACAAACCGGGCAGACTTGCGATCGCGGGGTTGAGTAAGCCGCACATTGAAATCGGAACGGATGCGCGCTGGATTTCTACCCAGGACTACGATGCGATCCGCAAGGATCACTGCTTCCTCAATGTTGTGCGTGACAATGAAGATGGCGCTCGTCGGCATCTTTTTGTTCAGCCAGAGTTCCAGCAATTCACCGCGCAGATTTTCCGCCGTGAGCACATCGAGGGCCGAGAAGGGCTCGTCCATGAAAAGCACTTCCGGTTTGACAACAAGAGCACGAGCGAAACCGACGCGCTGCTTCATCCCGCCGGAAAGTTCTTTGGGATATGCCGTCTCGAAACCATCCAGACCTACCGTGTCCAGTGTGCGCAACGCGCGCTTGCGGCGTTCAACCGCTGCCACGCCCCGCGCTTCCAGCGGGGCTTCAACGTTTTCGAGCACGGTAAGCCAGGGAAACAACGCGAAGCTCTGGAAGACGATCGCCACGTTAGGCGATTCTCCGCCCAGTGGCTTGCCATGCCAGAACAATGCACCTGAAGAAGGTTGTGAGAGACCGCTCAGAATACGCAGCAGCGTCGACTTGCCGCACCCGGAGGCGCCCAGCAGAGCGACAATCTTTCCCGGCTCGATGGTGAAGTCCGTGAGCCCGACAACCTGAATGCGCGTGCCATCCGGCTGGGGATACGACTTCTCAATCGCGCGAGCTTCGATAATCGGTTCGTTCGCCAAAAAACCTCTCCGTAACTTCTATACACGATTCGACGTAGGGCGCAAAGCTCGGGCGCTGTAACACTCTATTAACAGTCGGAGGCAATCTTCGGTGTCGATCCCGGGTCTCAGGCCGCGAAGTCCTGATCCGGCAAGATAAGAAAAGATTGCGGAAGGCGATCCGTTACTTCCGCAAGGTGGGCGAGCTTGGCAGTCAATTCGTCCGTAAGATGCTCGGAAACAAAACGCCACTTCCAGTTCCCGCCGTGCAGACTGGGCGTGTTCATGCGTGCTTCGCTGCCGAGGCCGAGAACATCCTGCAGCGGGATCAGGGCAAATTCGGCCGCCGAGGTCTGCGCCGCGCGGATGAACGCCCAATGAATGCCGTCATCGACGCGGCCGAAATAGCATTCCGCATTGCGCCGCTCCTGTTCGGAAGCTCCGGAGTGGAACCAGCCAACGGTCGTGTCATTATCGTGAGTTCCAGTGTAGATAACCTTGCCTGCAGCGCGATGCGGCAAATACATGTGCGCGCCTTCATCGCCAAAACCGAATTGCAGCACTGCGATCCCGGGAATCTGCAAACGATTTCGGAGAGCATGAACCTCAGGCGTGATATAGCCGAGATCCTCAGCGAAGAACGGCAATCCCCCGAGCGATTCGCGCAACTTGTGGAATAGATCGTCCCGCGGACCGTCAACCCAGCGGCCGTTGATCGCGGTGGGATCGGCTGCAGGAATTTCCCAGAACTGGTCAAACCCGCGAAAATGATCAAGCCGGATGTAATCGCAATTCCGTGTGGCCCAGCGCAACCGCTGGACCCACCACTCATAGCTCTGCGCCTTCATCACGTCCCAGCGGTAAAGAGGATTGCCCCAGCGCTGGCCAGTCTTGCTGAAGAAGTCAGGAGGCACGCCGGAGACTACCTCGGGCTCCAGATTTTCGTTCAGCCGGAATTGATCGGGATGCATCCAGACATCTGCGCTATCGTAGTTCACGAAGATGGCCACGTCGCCGACAATGCGTATCGAACGCTCCGAACAGTAACGCCGCAGCGCCTGCCACTGCTCATAAAACGCAAACTGCAAGGCGCTGCGGATCTTCAGATCGAATGCGAGCTCCTTGCGGGCTCGTTCGATTGCCGCCGGCTCACGACGCGCTAATTCTGCAGGCCATTCATTCCAGCTCGCCAGCTTTTGCTGCGCTCGAAGAGCATCGAACAGGACGAAGTCATCCAGCCACCAGGCATTCTCGGAGCAGAAACGCTCAAAGCTCTCGCGGGCTCCGCCCGATGCTGACGCGACAAAGCTGCGGCCAGCCTCAAACAAAAGCGGCATCTTCGTGGCAAAAACCCGGTCGTACTCCAACGAACCCGAGTCAGAAGAAAAGCTGGAGAGCTTTGCGGCATCAATCCAACCATGGCTAACGAGACGTTCCAGGCTAATCAGCAGAGGATTGCCGGCAAACGCCGAAGTAGAAGAGTACGGCGAATTACCGTAGCCTAGCGGACCGAGGGGTAATACCTGCCAGAGTCCCTGGCGAGCCGCGGCTAGCGTATCAACGAATTGATAAGCCGCCGGGCCAAAATCGCCGATTCCGCCGCGCGAAGGCAACGACGTGGGATGCAACAATATGCCTGCGGCGCGGGGAAAAGGCATGCAACTCGATCACTCACTCGAAATTCTCAATAGGCCAAAGCGTTTGTCATCCCTCGCGAAGCGAGGGATATTGGTTCTTGCCTACGACGCTAGTGGCTCGCCACGGGCAAACACCAAGATCCCTCGCTTCGCGAGGGATGACAAACCGTTTCCTAGGCTCCGGGTTCGCTTCCCGCACGGGTTAGCGTCTTCAGCTCTTCCTGGTTAATCTTAATTTTGCCTGACTTCTCCATCTGCTCGCGGAGGTTGGTTACGAAAAGCCCGAAAATTTCCTGCTCCTTACTTTGTAGAAGGCCATCCCGAATCTGGTCGCGCTTGGCCGCGAAGTCAGCCTCTGTCGGAGCTTGCGCCTCAACCACTGACATCACCACTCCATTGGCGCCAGAATTGATCGGCCCGCTGATGTCTCCCGGCCTCATGGTAAAGATAACCGCCGCCTCACCGGTAAGCGACCCAATATCGGGAACCTGACCGTCGGGAGTGACGAAGTCGCTTGTCTTCACGGTCGCGCCCAGCTCTTTCGCCGCTTTCTTCAGATCGTGTTCGCTCTTCGCACGATCGGAAAGTTCCTGCGTCTTTTGGGACAACAGAATGTTGGCGCGCTCGCTCTTGAATTGCTCCTCCACTTTCGCGCGGATATCTTCGAAAGTAGGCGTCGCAGGTGGTTGTACCGCCAACAATTGAAACACCGCGAAGCCTTGCGAGGTTGCAGCCATTTCGGCTGGCGATTTTTCCGCTGCCGTGAAAACTGCATCCAGCAACTGAGGCGCCGGCCCCAATCCCGGTACAATATCCCTGCGGCTGAAGAAGTCCGAAGTTACAACCGGCACACCTTTGGCTGCCGCGGCTGCGTCCAACCCCTGCGTCTTAGCCTGCGCCAGCAAATCTGCCGCCTGCTTTTGTGCGATGTCCTGGGCCTTCTGCTGCTTCAGGATGGGCTCAATCTCGGCCTTGACCTCGTCGAGCGTCTTCATGTGGGCATCCTGCCGGTCGTCTACACGAATGATGTGAAAACCATAACTACTCTTTACCAGATCGCTGATCTGTCCCTTCGGAAGCGAGAAAGCCGCCTTCTCAAACTCCGGAACGGTGCGCCCTTTGCCGATCCAGCCCAAGGATCCGCCTTCCTTCGCGCTGCCCGGATCTTCCGAATATTTTTTGGCCAGGTCTTCGAACTTGGCTCCAGCCTTGAGTTGGTTCAGCACGTCCTGTGCGCGCTTTTGCGCGTCGGCCACGCCTTTCTCGTCGACTTTTCCGTCAGCGCCAGGAAGCGGCGTCTTGATCAGAATGTGGCTCACTTTCGCCTGCTCAGCTACCCGATACTGATCGCGATGTTGATTGTAGTAACTCTGCAAGTCGTCCTGCGTTACTTGCACTGCGCCTGCAACCTTGGCCTGGTCGATCATGGCGTACTTGATCTTCCGCTTCTCGGGAATCGAGTTCGCGTAGCTTTTCTGATGAGCGTCGTAATAAGCTTTCAGTTCTTCCGTGGTGGGATGAAGCCCCTTCTTAATGTCATCTTCCTTCAGAACGGCATAATCGAACTTCACCTTTGTATTCTGCTTATCGAACTCCTGGCGGATGGCGGCATCGCTCACCGACGCGCTACCGGTAATAAGAGCCTGCAACTTGCTTAGCAGAATTTCCTTGGCCACAGAGTCTTCGAACACTGTAGGAGTAAGGTTGTGCTGCTGCAACAGCCCTTCGTACTCTGCCTGGCCAATAAAATTTCCGCCGGGAAAGAAATACGCGGCATAGCGGCCATGCTGGAGTTCGTCCTTCACTTCGAGCGGCGTGGCCTTCAACCCTAAGCGCTGCGCTTCAGTGACCAGGGCCTGCCTGTCGATCAATTGATCGGCGGCGTGCTGCGTAGCCTGCTGCATCAGGAAAGGCAGCAACTGGGCGGCACTCGCACCGTAGCGCTGCGCCTCCTGCTGTGCCATCTGGCGCGCCGCTTCGTGAACCTCTTCGGCGGTAATATCCTCGCCGTTGACTTTGGCAACAATGCCCTTGCCCGGCGTGCCGCTCACGTCCGTGCCAATACCGGGAACAAACGCAATCACCATAGCCGCGCAAATGAGCAGAAGCAGTCCGCTCAGTACGATTTTCTTGATCGGTCCTTCAGTTTGGAGAAATCGAATCATCTTCTTATCACTCCGGAAGTATGCCGCAGAACTGCTAATTATAAACTACGCAACGTTTTGGTCTCTTCCATGCAGATTTCCATTCTTGCCTCCCACTCCGTAAGAATCAGCTATTGAAACGTATCAATAGACGTGTTATCCCTCTTACGTCCCGGAACCGAGACCCACAGAAGTGCATATTCACACCCGGCGACAGCGCACAAGGGAGCAACATGAAATTCGCAAAAAGAAACAGACAGCCAGCTTTCCCAAGTCTCCTTGCACAGTTGTTCGTGATCTCGTTGCTCGCTTCGCACCTCGTCCTTGCCGCGGATAATCCTGCTACCAAACCATCCGGCACGGCCGGGCAAGCAGAGCTCGCGCTACACGATCATTGGACCCTGCAAACCTCCGCCAAGGTCGAAAGCAAGGGTGAGGTCATCTCCACCGCCGCTTTCGTTCCGAAAGGCTGGCACGACGTGACCGTGCCGACCACGGTGGTGGCGGCGCTGGTGAAGGATAAAACTCTGCCCGACCCGTTTTTCGCGACGAACCTCCGCCAGTTTCCCGGCGTGACGTATCCCGTCGGCGGAAATTTCTCTCTCATCGCCATGCAGCCCGATAGTCCCTATGCCGTATCCTGGTGGTATCGGAAACAATTCGTTGCGCCTGCCGATTACGCGGGAAAAACCGTCTGGCTGAACTTTAAAGGCATCAACTACCGCGCCAATGTATGGCTAAACGGAAAACAGATTGCCAATTCCGATGACATCGCCGGCGCCTGGCGCACTTACGAATTCAACATCACCAAGGCGTTGAAGCCCGGCGCCGAAAATGTTCTCGCGGTGCAGGTTTTCGCGCCCACAGAAAACGATCTTGCCATCACCTTCGTCGACTGGAATCCCGCGCCTCCCGACAAAAACATGGGTCTGTGGCGCGAAGTCTACCTCACCACTAGCGGCCCCGTGGCGTTGCGCTATCCCACGGTCGTTTCGAAGTTGAACCTGCCCACCAATGATTCCGCGCGACTCACCGTGACCGCTCAACTGAAGAACAGCACCGATCAGCCGGTAAAGGGCAAGCTGAAAGGCAAAATCGAGAATGTAACTTTTGAGCAGGAAGTCGAACTCGATGCCAACCAGACCAAAGACGTCACCTTCACTCCCGATCAGTTTCCGCAACTCGTCTTCGCCAATCCACGCCTATGGTGGCCGGCACAAATGGGCAAGCCGAATCTTTATCCGCTGACCATGGCATTCGAAGTCAACAACACGATCAGCGACCATTCGCAAACCGAGTTCGGCATTCGGGAAGTGACTTCCGACTTCAACGCCGTCGGCGGGCGCGCCTTCCACATCAACGGCAAAAACATCCTCATCCGCGGCGGCGGCTGGACTCCGGACATGATGCAGCGCGAGAGTTCGCAGCGTCTGCACGATGAATTTCGCTACGTGGAGGACATGGGCCTCAATACCGTGCGCCTCGAAGGCAAGCTCGAAACCCAAGAGTTTTTCGATACCGCCGACCACGAAGGAATTCTGGTGATGGCGGGCTGGTGCTGTTGCGACTTCTGGGAGCGCTGGACGCGCTGGAAGCCGCAGGATTTTGAAATCGCGCAGCAATCGCTGCGCGATCAGATCTATCGTCTGCGCAGCCATCCCAGCATGATCATGTGGCTGAATGGCAGCGACAATCCGCCCCCACCGGACGTCGAGCAAATGTATCTCAATATCGAAAAGCAGCTCCTGTGGCCGAATCCGGTAGTTTCCTCCGCCACTGGAAAGCCGACCACCGTTACTGGCGCCAGCGGCGTTAAAATGTCGGGCCCCTATGAGTACATAGCTCCAAGCTATTGGGAAGAGGACACGCCGCAAGGTCAGCCCAACCGCAAGCTCTGCAACGCGGGCGGATGTGGTGGCGCTTACGGTTTCAACACCGAGACCAGCATGGGACCGGCCGTGCCGCCCATTGAAAGCATTCGCACCATGGTTGGCAAAGATCACCTGTGGCCGATCGACGAAGTATGGAACTACCACGCCGGCGGCGGAGAATTCAAAACCATTCAGGTTTTCAGCACTGCGCTCACGAATCGTTACGGCAAATCCGATAGCGCAGAAGACTTCGCCTCCAAGTCACAACTGCAAACTTACGAAGGCGTGCGCGCTATGTACGAGGCCTTCAGCCGCAATAAATATCAATCAACCGGCGTGATCCAGTGGATGCTGAACAATGCATGGCCTTCGATGATCTGGCATCTTTACGACTATTACCTGCGCCCCGGAGGCGGCTACTTCGGCGCCAAGCGCGCCATGGAGGCTCTGCATCCGGTCTATGGCTATGATGACCATTCGATCTGGGTGGTGAGCAGCCAGTACGAAGACGCAAAAGGCCTCAAACTCACGACCAAGATTTACAACCTCGACATGACCGAGAAATTCTCCCACGAGGATTCTCTCGACGCGGGCGCCGACAGCACCGCCAAAATATTCACGTTACCCGAAGCTCTCCCCGGCCTAAGCCCCGTCTACTTCGTCGTGCTGCGGCTGACGGATTCGACCGGCAAACTTGTTGGCTCGAACTTCTACTGGCTCTCCACAAAGCCCGAGACGATCGATTGGGCAAAGAGCACCTGGTGGATGACTCCAACCGCATCCTATGCCGACTTCACCGCCTTGGCACAGCTCCCGAAGGTGAAGCTTAAAGTTACAGACAGAACCGAGCGCAAAGGCGAAGAGTCGACTACCCACGTGACAATAGAAAATCCCAGCAAGAGTCTGGCATTCTTTGTGCGCTTGAAAGTAGATAAAGGCGCGCAGGGCGAAGAGATTCTGCCTGTGGTCTGGGAAGATAACTACATCTCACTCATGCCCGGAGAAAAACGAGGCGTAACGGCGACCTACCGCACCAGCGAACTGGGAACTTCGAAGCCCGTGGTGGAAGTCAGCGGTCGCAACGTGGAATAAATCGCAACTTCACAAGACGCTCCAATCTGCAAGAACTACCTGTTGAAGTTCTGCCATATCTCCCATTCTTGAGACTGCGGGCTTAAAACCTTCGACATCTAGGCCCGGATTGACAATGGCGGTATTTTATGGGCGGTCGGCAGGGACCTCTGTTTCGACCTCAAGAAAACAATCCAAACGTACCGCTGGAAAAACGTGCCCCTTTGCGCCAAAGGCAAACGACAAGACCCGACTGGCCGGTACGACCCAACTTTCACTCAAGTATCCGAGAGGAAATTCCACATGCGTCCGAAGAGCTACTTCGTCAATCCCGCGCTCTCTCTGCTTATCATCAACTGTGCCCTGTTCTTGTGCGCATCGCTGACTGTCTCCGCCCAGGTTCCTTTAGCGCAACATGTGATCCTGATTATTGATGAAAATACGTCGTTCAACACTGTGTATCCCCGTGGAATGCCATGGATTGTGAGCAAAGGAAATCAATACGGATATGCAAGCAACTACAACTCGGACCACAGCGGGTCCTTGTTGGACTATCTTTATTTAGCCTCGGGCAGTTGCGAATCAAATTATTCATGCTCCAACGCGCCAGCATGCAGCCTGCCCTCTGGTAGCCACAACTTCTTTTGCAATGGCAATGATTGCTTCAGGCAGAATAGCTGCGAACCGACAGTCACGAAGAATCCCATCACCGACGAAAATATCTTTCACTTGATGAATAATCAGCCGATCTCATGGAAGGTTTATGCTCAGAATTATTTGAACGCCGGTGGAACTGTGAATGTTCCCGACTTCACATCGTATAACCAGCCGCCCTTCACCAATTACTATGCGCGCCACAATGCCGCCGTGTGGTACGAGGAGGTGCTAAGCAATACGCTGGGTTCGCAAGGAAATATTGTGGATTTCGAACAGTTCGGCATCGATGTGGCCAACGGAACGCTGCCTCGTTTTGCCATCATCGTTCCGGACGGATGCTGGGATCTGCACGATGAGTGCTCAACTCTGACGAACGCTGACGACTTCCTCAATAGCAATCTAACTCCCATGTTCAATCTGCCCGATTTTCAGCCTGGCGGCAGCGGGCTGGTAATCTTTACCTTTGATAACGGTGCAGACGACGATGCGGGTCGGGTTTACACCGGCGTGTTTGGGCCGAATGTGCAGCATGGTTTCGTTTCCAACGGGGCGTACAAACACGAGAACACGTTGCGAACCATGTTGGACGCACTTGGGATCGAGGCCTATCCCGGATGGTCGGCAACGGCCGCCGATATGTCGGATTTCTTCTCTTCGAATGCAGGGAGTGTAGTGATTAACTCCCCCGCGAACGGTTCAACCCATGGCCCGTCGGTGCTGGTGAATGCCGCCGCGTCCGAATTGAGCGCGCAGGTTCATCATGTGGAGGTTTGGGATACTTTCAACGGCAAGTCGATAAAACTTGGGAACGTTTTAAGTAAGACGATCAATCAGGCATTCTCTGTCACTGGCAACGGGCCGCATCAGATGACGGTGCAGGACATCGGCGAACCTCCCGCATACGCAATTCTGCACAAGGAAGTCACAAATTACACGGAGTCCTCCTCTTACGGCATTTTTGTAAATACTCCGGCGCATAATTCCGCACAGGCCGCTCTTTTTCCCCTCAGCGCGTTTGCCGTGGAAGCACACGCCGAGAGATCCAGCGGGGGGATCGATCACATTGAAGTCTGGAACGGCGATACGAAACTTGGAGATTCACCCATCGGTACAAGCATCAACCGGTGGTATTCGCTCGCACCCGGCAGCTATACCCTGACTATCCAGGACGTGAACCCTACCGGGCAGCGGTTGCATGAGACCAACGTCGGCGTCACGGTATCTTCTAGCTTCGGCGTATATATCAATTCGCCCGCGAACAATTCAACCTGGTCAACCACCACCGTGCCCGTCAACGCCTATGCATACGAACAAAATGGATCGAAAACGCCGCTGGTTGATCACCTCGAAGTCTGGGACGTTACCAATGGCATTAAGCTCGGCCAGTCACCAACTGGAGTGGGAGTGAACAGCACCTTTATTAATCAGAGCGTGACATTACCCAAACCGGGAAGCTACCAGCTCGCGATTCTCGATGTAAATCCCAACGACGGTTATAAGCCCATTCACACGGGGTACGTAAGTATTACCGTGAAGTAAGGGCCACGCGAGGATCCCTAGTCTGCAGGCTGAGGGACTGAAGTAAGGCCTATGCCACATGTTGCGAGACGGAAAGAATATTTCCGTCAGGATCCTTGAACCATGCCACCTTGTCTCCGGTCGGCGCGGTCCATATCCCAAGTCTGTCCTGTTCGAAGAATCCGAATCTCTCGAAATGCACGCCTTTGTCTTGCAGTCCCTCAGCTACCTTCTCGATCTCCGAGACCTGCCAGCCAAGAATGGTAAACGGTGCGGGCGTGAACGGCGGTGGCACTTTCGCCACGCGCACCATGATTCCGTTCGCATCCAGCACGAGTGCAAAGCCGTCATCTTTCACAAATCGCAATCCCAAAACGCCTTCATAAAATGCGCGCGCCTTTTCGGAGTCCTTGGTAGGCACAAAAGCCACAATGTCGATCGATCCCAACATCCCGTTCTCCTTAAATGCCTGCTACTCTTCCGGCGGCAACTCGAAGTTAATAAGGTTGGCGCGGAAGCCTTTCGTCCGGATTGCGCCGAAAAGAATTCCCGCCGCCATCCAGATCGAGCCGACGATCATCGCCGGCTTGCTGAGGTTCAGCCACAAGCCAAGGCATATCAGGAAGCCAAGAACCGGTGGCAGGAGATAGCCGATTTTCTTTTCCTCCGCGCGCACGTAATAGCGAAGGAACGCGGCCACGTTAACTCCCATAAACGCGATCAATGCCCCAAAATTCAACATCTCGGCGCCAAGTCCATACGCCTCGCCACCATTCATAATTCGCTTAAATGTCTCCCACGTTAGCGACGTTGTATTCAACGAATAAGTCTTGTAGCCGGCAACGATCTCCAGCAGAAAAGCTCCAAGGATAGCGACTACACCGACAAAAATTACGCTGTTCCGCGGCACGCGACTTTTTATATCAATCTTGCCAAAGAATGCTTTTGGCAACGCGTTGCTCCGCCCCATTCCATACAGTAGCCGGGCTGCGCCGATCTGGGAGCCAAAACCTGAACCGAAATTCGCTAGCAGAAGAGTGAAGCCAACGATCGGAAACAGCGGCTTCCATGCACGTCCGGCGACATAAGAGTATGCGGTATTGATGTCGGGAAACGCTTCCTTCGCCGGCCAGATTAATTGCGCGACGTACACTTCAATCGCCGAAAGCACTCCAATCACCACGCACGTGTATACAGTCGCCAGCAGAATGTTCCGCCGCGGGTTTTCGGCCTCTTCCGAGAGCGTAGAGATTCCATCAAAGCCTATATAAGTGAGGACCGCAATCGAGGTACAACCCATCAAGTTGCCCCAGCTAAAGGTATGCGGATCGTAGAAGGGCAGGAGGTAGTTGACCGTTCCCTGTGGCGCTCCGAAAATATAGCGAGCGGCCGCTATAAAAATCGCAACCACCACCATTCCCATCAACAAAGCCATGGCGGTATTGATTCGCGCCGAGGTCTTGATGCCGCGAATGTTCAGCAGGGTGAATACAATTGCAAAAAATATTTTCCAAATCCAGGAAGGTACACCCGGCGCAAATTGATTCGCTTGCCCCGCGCACCACACCGTGCAAATGAGTGGATTGAGCATGTAGTCCATCACCATGCTCCATCCGGTCACAAACCCAATGCCAGGATTGATCTCCTGAGCGACGTAAGTGAAGGCAGAGCCCGCGCTGGGATAGGCGCGCGCCATCCGGCCATAGCTGATGCCGGTAAACAGCATTGCCACCATGGCAATGAGAATCGCAGTAACCACGTGCCCTTTGCCGCGATCGCTCAAGACGCCGAAAACCGACATGGGCGCGACCGGCTGAATTACGATGATGCCGTAAAGGATGAGGTCCCAAAGCGTGAGCGTACGGCGCAGACGTGGGGCGGACGATGAAGTGACAGCCGGGGAAGTTTCCATGGGTCCGCCTATTGGATTATGGAGGGCTCAAAATGTCAATATTAAAACGATTTTATACCAATAAAAACCAATCTATAAGATTGCCGCTCGCGAACCCAGACCCCGCCCGGCGTTCCAATGAATTCGTTGAGTTACAGCATAATATGTCGTATTATATTGAATTATGGACAAACAAACTGTCAGCTTCCGGCTTGCGTCCGACAAAGTCTCCGCCTTGGATGAGCTGGCCAACTCCCTCGACCGCGACCGCACTTACCTCCTGGGCGAAGCGGTGCAGGCTTACCTCGACACGCAGCGCTGGCAGCTTGATCAAATTCGTGCAGGCATCGCCGAAGCGAACGCTGGACGCTTGATCGAACACAGTAAAGTCAAATCCATGGCTTCTCGTTGGCGGCGCCGGAAGTGAAGGTCGTCTGGACGCGCAGAGCAACCCAACATCTGCGCGCAGCCTACGACTACTGGGCCAGCGAAAAATCACCCACCGCAGCCGGCGCGATGCTCGATCGCATTTTCTCAGTCGTCGAACTGTTAGAAACCTTTCCCGAAGCAGGTCGACCGGGACGAATTGCGGGAACTCGCGAATTGGTAGTCGTCCCTATTCCTTTTCTCATCGCGTATCGTACACGGCACAGCAAAATCGAAATATTATCCCTGCTGCACGGCGCCCGAAAATGGCCGGATCAGCTGTGAGCATTCCGCGACGCGCTGCGTAAGCAACTAATTTGAAGACCCGTAGTCGAACCAATACCCGCGCTGCTCGTTGCCTGACATGTGCCGCGTGTTGTATTCGAGAAGATAGTCAACGTGCCCATCATCGAGCGGAAACGATTTGCCCGGCGCATACGGATAGTCGCCCATCCTGAGAAACGGCAGCGGCGCGACGAAATTGCCTTCGGCAGCGTAGAAGTCCATATCTTTCTCATAGCCGTTTGCCGCGAAGAAGTAATCGCGCACCCAGCCATCAGGCAGCGTAGGCAACTTCGAGGGATCAAAGTCGAGGCGCACTTCATCCCCGGATCCAAAGACCACTAACTTATCGTCGAGTGCCGTCAGCAGCGGTAATACATCGCCATAACGCGTGTAGGTTCCCGCCGGACGCGTATATGGCCCAGTAGCGCTGGTCTTCTGGTAGATGTATTGCACATTCCCCGGCGGCGTGCCTTCGATCTTCAACGGAAATCCGTGGAAGCCAAGATCGGCGCTGACCAGAGGAACCGGCGTCAGCCGTACGCTTTCGTAGCGCCGGCGTCCCGCCGGCTTTTCAGACAGCATCGCTGCGTCCACGCTGCGAGTAAGAGGCCGCTGAGACGTAGGCGCTACATCTGCGGCGTCCGGCTCACCAAAATGTTGTCCCAATAAATCTGCAGATTCGTCGTAATGCGAATCTTCTGCGTGCCTAGCGGCAGCTTGCCGCTCAGATCTGCGGTCATAGTACGTGGGCCACCGGCAGGGAATCCCATGTCGTCTACCACTCGCACCCATTTGCCCTCTGCACTTTTCTCATTTCCCACCAGCGCTTCCACATAAGGAGAGATCGCCTGTACGCCCGCCTGCGACGCGGCATACATACTGTTCGCTGAAAAATATTCGACCTCGCCATGCAGCAGCAGCCACAGCGGACCTCCGCGGTAAGCCTCTCCCAGATCGAGCGTAAGACTGTGCGGCTTGGCGAAACCCTGGAACTGCGTTAACGTGAAATCGCCGAAGTATCGACGCGCCAGCAGATCAGGCAGCACATCGTGGCCGTGCTCATCCCACGCGCCGGCAGGCGGACGCGCATCTTCGCTCTTGCTCACCACCACCTTGAATTCCGGATACGGCGGGTTCGACGCGAAATACTCGTTCGGATACACATCAAGATCGGCGGGATGATCGACCGCCAGCAATCGCGCTTGATCGAGATAAACGGCTTCCTCCAGCGGTTCCATAAAGCGGAAGCTGAGCTTGCCATCTTTCTCGCGAATAGCATTGCGATCGATCTTGATGTACTCGACCGGCCTCGGGACATCGCGCTGGCCGGGGCCAACCCAGTGCCCCACCACGCCCGCGCCCAACATGTCGGCAACGAACTCATAGCGCTCGCCATTCCAAACAAACAACGTGGGACACGAACTGCCGCGCCGATCCATCTCGGTAAAATTCTGCTGCTTGTCGCCAGCAACATTGATTTCATCCTGCAACACGCCCGTCGGCCACAACATGCGCACGATGTCAGCTTCTTTCGCATCGCCGAGGCCGACGGTAAGATATCGGTCGAATTCTGTCCGAGGTAGCCGTTCGAACCGCAGATCTCAAATTTCTGCCGGGTTCCCCCGGCGAACACTTCCACTTTTGTGCCGATCGCGCTCTTGTTATCGGCCAGTCCCTTAAGTGAAAGCCGCAGCCAGTGATTCTGGTTACCGCCTTCATTACGCAGCAGCACGGCAGGTCGGTGATTCTGCGTGATCAGCAGGTCGGTCGCGCCGTCGCCATCGTAATCGCCGGTGATGATGGCGCGCGGCTCTTTGAGCTGAATCTTGTCGAGACCAACGTCGGCGGTGACATCTTTGAAACCGTCGGCCCCCAGATTGCGGAACAAACGCACTTCGCCCTTGCCTTCTTTCGTTTCGCCGACCGCGACCAGATCGACCCATCCGTCGTTGTCATAGTCGATGGCGGCCACGCCGTAGGCGCGAACCCAGTTCGTCTCTGGAAGTTCAACTCGATCGAATGTCTTGCCGTGGTTGTTACGCCAGAGCGTGAGAGCCGGCGCTCCCACGTGAGTAAAAGCCAAATCCATCCAGCCGTCGTGGTCGAAGTCGAGGACTGCAACCCCAACGGTTGGGACAGAAGGAATCTGATTCGCATTGCTATTTTCGGCGTGATTAAATGGGTGCAAAGGTAAGAACTTTCCTTCGCGCGGGTTTTGGAACATAGTCCCGCCCGACCAGTCTGCTACCAGAAGGTCCACCGCCCTGTCATTGTTGTAGTCGGTACCGATCGCAGCCCTTGCCCAACGTGACGTCGAAACGCCGATATCAACGACCGTAAAAGATCCGTCGCCATTATTCCGCCAAACAACGCTGGAACCACTGCAGTTGCCCATGCACTCCCACGTTCCGCCGGCGCCGTAAAGATCCAAGTCGCCGTCGTGGTCGTAATCAATAAATGTAAGACCCTCGATGCCGACAGCCTTGATTCCTGCCGTCGCAGCTACATCGCTGAAGGTCCCGTTTTTCTCATTGTGCAGCAGCAACATTCCTTCATCACGACTGACGGCTAGGTCAGTAAAACCATCGTTGTCATAGTCTCCAGCGGTGCAACTATTGGCATGAACGTTCGAGTCTAGCCCCGCTTGTTTCGTTACATCTTCAAATTTGCCATTGCCCAAGTTGTGATAGAGGACTATGCCTCCCTGGGGGCCGTTGTCAGCCAGAAAAAGATCGAGCTTGCCATCTGAATCGTAGTCGAGGAAGCAGCCACCGGCTCCCGGACCTTCCTCATTGACGGTGTCGATAGCGGGCCGCGGCTTCGAAGCAATCCCCGCCTCCTTCGTCACATCCACAAACCGCACCTTGATCTGCGCCGGCGCCTTCAACACCGCCGACGGCGACTCCACTGCGCGTGAGTACTGGCCCTGCTCGCCGTATGCCAGACTCATGGGCGCTCCGAGTTTGTTTTGCGTGATGTATTGGAACTTCTTCAAGTGCTCGCGGGCATGGTCGATGTCGGTTGATTGTTGGTACGCACGCGATAATCCGAACTCGGCGGAGGCGTGCAGCGGGTTGAGTTGCAGCGCGTGTTGGAAGGCATCGATGGCCTGCGGAAACTGTTTCGCCTGCACGTAGACCGAACCCAGAAAATACCAGGTGTCAGCATCGTTCGCATCGAGCTCGACGACGTGGTGAAATGCATCAATCGCGGCTTGCGCGTCCCCCGTATTCTTCGCCAGCAAGCCCAGGTTGTACCATGCATTTGGATTTTTGGGATCCTGCCTGAACGCATCTTCCAATGCGGCCTTGGCCTCATCGATCTTCTGCAGGTTCAAGAGAGCGACGCCTTCATTCAGCCGCGCAATCGTTAGTTTGGGATCGAGTTCCGCGGCTTGCAGAAAAGACTTGAGCGCCTTCTCGAAAAGCTGCTGGTTCATGTAGGCAGCGCCGAGATTATTCAGGCGCGCTGCCTCCGCAGAGTTCGGTTTGAGTTGCTTTTGCGGGACGGTCGCAAACAGGCCAAACGCAGCCATGAGTATCCCGGCCAAAGCGACTGAAATTCGGGGAGTCATCTGATCAAAGATTTAAACACAGAGAGCGCGGAGAACACAGGTAAATGCTATCTCTGAGATTCCGGATGAGAATCCAAGCGAGAACCATAAACGCGCGCGCTGATGATTCCCTTCTTTTGCCCTACGCATTCGGAGGTATCCTCCACGCGCCACATCGCTGCTCCAGGATACCGGCGACGGACAACATCTGCTCCTCCTCACACGGACGCCCAACAAGTTGCACGCCGATGGGCAGGCCCTCGCTCGATTGGCCTACCGGAATCACTGCCGCAGGATTGCCCAGCAGGTTGAAAAATTCCGTATAGCTCCAGGCATCGAAATAGTTGACCGTTTTGCCGTCAACCTGCCAACTGCGTTCTCCGTGCCGAAATGCCGGGATAGCCGCTGCCGGACACAACAGAATGGGATACTCTTGCATCTTCGCGAAGAACTGCGCGCGCAGTACATCGCGTCGGATCCACGTATCGAGCAGGGCCTCGGCGGTCAGCGCGGGCTTGGCCCCGGACCAGCCTAGAAACTGTTTTAGGATCGGACTAAGATCCGCTTCCCTTCCCTTAAACATCGGCCTTAGCAGCATCCCACCGCAAACGACAAAAAACTTCTCCCATAGTTGGCGCGCTTCTTCGAGTCCTTCGGGCTGAAAGTGTTCCACCTGAAATCCCGCGCTGCGCAAGGCTTCTGCCGCGGTGCGAACAGCCTTGCGAGTTTCTGCTGTGACCGGCGTGCGGCCATCGTCTTCAAAATAACCGATTCTCAGTTTTTTGATTTCATTTTCACTTGGCCAGCGTACAGGTACCGGCGCGGAGCAAGTGTCGCCTATATCGGGGCCTTGCATCACCTCGAACAGAACTTTCAGATCGGCAACAGTGCGCGCCATTGGGCCGACAACGCCGATCAAGGCAAAAGGTCCAGCAGATGCTGGATAGTGGCCGGTCGCAGGAATTCGTCCCGGCGTCGGCTTCAAACCGCAAATGCCGCTGAAGTGAGCGGGCGCGCGAATCGAGCCTCCACCGTCGCTGCCTACTCCGCCCGCAGACATGCCCGCGGCAATGGCCGCCGCTTCGCCACCGCTGGAGCCGCCGGGCGTGCGCTCCAAATCCCACGGGTTGTTGGTGCGGCCATAGAGCTGGTTATCGGTTTCCCACGCCATGAGAAGCTCCGGAGTATTGGTCATACCCAGAACAATCGCCCCTGCATTTTTCAGCGCGCTACCAGCGGCGCATCTTGCTGCGCAATGAATCCTTCGCGCAGCCGGCATCCGGCTTCGCAACGCAGACCGGCCACGCTGATAGAACTCTTGATGCTGATAGGAACACCGTGCAGAGGGCCCAGAGCTTTTTGCCGCGTTTTCCCACGGATGACATGGTTCTCCGCTCATGCGCGGCCCGCGCGCCCGTTCGGCATCCACCAGCACAAACGCGTTCAATCTGGGATTTAGTTTTTCGATCTGCGCCAAATGGGCTTCCACGAGTTCAACCGGGGAGATTTTTTTCTTCCTGATTTGCTCGGCCATGGAAACCGCAGAAAGAAAGGTCAAGCCACTCATAAATTTCCTCGCATCGCGCGATCAAGCATCCGCTTTTCTTCTGCTGTGAGCTTGCGGCGTTCGCCCTTCGCGAGATCGCCCAATTGCAATGGTCCAATGGCCACCCGTATCAATCGCAGTACAGTGACGCCCATGCTTTCCATCATGCGGCGGATCTGGCGGTTCTTACCTTCGTCGAGAACGATTTCGAGCCAGCAGTTTTTCTCGCCTGTTCGTAGGCAGCGAGCTTGCTTCGCTTGCAGCAGTTCTCCGTTCCTTGCTTTCACGCCGAGAATCAATGTTTGAACAAATTTCTCATCTGCGATTGCTCCTATCTGCACATGGTAAGTCTTGTCCAAGTGGGTTTCTGGTGCGGTAATGCGCGCACCCCACTCGGAATCGTTGGTCAGAAACAGCAAGCCTTCGCTGGCTTTGTCGAGGCGGCCGACGGGGGCGACCCAAGATCTGTTAGCTGCTGACGGCCTGTCTGAACTCGCGTTCAATATTGTGTACACCGTCGAGCGGTTTTTCTCGTCCAACTGCTGTTGTGACCACTCCGCGAGGCTTGTTCAGCATCAAGTAAATTTTTGCTGGCATCACAACCGATTTTCCGTCGATTGCAATTTGCTCATGCTTTCCGGAGACGGGCGTCTCCGGGTCGCGGCGAACTCTACCGTTCAGGCTGACGCGCCCAGCGCGAATCAACTCTGCCGCGTGCGATCTCGAGCAGTAGCCGAGCTTCGACAAGGCGCGCGCCAAGCCAATCTTGCGGCGGACTGCATTCTCTCTCACCTGCTCATGCTAACTGAGTCTTTGGTAGGATGTTTATCGCTGTTGATGGAAGGAGATTTCATGGCCCACCAACATCCTCCGCGCTTCCTGAAGATTGTGGACGACGCCAAGACGCGCGTGCGCGAAACCAATGTTGACGAAGTGAAGAAGAGGTTGGATCGCGGCGAAAAGTTCACGCTGGTGGACGTCCGTGAAGAGAGCGAATTCGCTAAAGATCATCTGCCTGGCGCGATTCACTTGGGTAAAGGCATCATCGAACGCGACATCGAAGCGCGCGTGCCTGACCTGGGTACGGAGATTGTGCTTTACTGCGGCGGCGGATTCCGCTCGGCGCTGGCGGCCGATAATCTGCAGAAGATGGGTTACACCAATGTGATCTCGATGGATGGCGGCATCCGCGACTGGCGTGAAAAGGGATATCCGCTGACGAAGGGGTGAAGGCAGTTCTCAGTGTCTCATTCTTGGGCGTACAGTAAAGGACGCATCGCGAATACATCGCAATACCTTGTTGCAGGCCACCTCCGGCCTACTTATGAATGGTCGCATCTTCTTCTGGTCGCTCACCTCGGCACTCGCGGGATTTCTTTTCGGGTTCGACACCGTCGTTATTTCCGGCGCGGAAAAAACAATCCAGACGCTTTGGGGGCTGGGCCCCGGACTGCATGGCATTGCCATGGCCTCGGCGCTTTACGGCACCGTCGTTGGTTCCCTGCTTGGCGGCTGGCCCGCTGACCGGTTCGGGCGCAAAGCCACGTTGCTTTGGATCGGCGTTCTTTACTTCGTTTGCGCCGTGGGCTCGGGTCTGGCCTCCGGAAGTTCGATGTTCATCATCGCGCGGGTTATCGGCGGGCTGGGCATCGGCATCTCTACGGTTGTTGCGCCCATGTACATTTCGGAGATCGCGCCGCCGAAGTATCGCGGACGCCTTGCCGGCATGTTCCAGTTCAACATTGTTTTTGGCATTCTGATCGCTTTCGTCTCGAACGCGCTGCTGGCGGGCATCGGCGAAAATGCCTGGCGCTGGATGCTGGGCGTGGCCGCGTTCCCGTCGCTGCTCTACGCAGTGTTCTGCTTCGGCCTTCCCGAGAGTCCACGTTGGCTGCTGGGCAGAAAGGGCGACCGCGAGGCCGCACTGCAAGTGCTGCAAAGAATCGAGCCCGACGGCTTCGAGCGGCTGAGATCGCAGCCGAAGCGGATGCGATTCTGGCTGCGTCCTCGGTGCAGGCGTCGTCGGGACATTTTTGGACGAGGCGTCTGCGCAAACCGATACTGCTGGCGATTTTGATTGCCTTCTTCAACCAACTCTCCGGCATCAATGCGATTCTGTATTTTGCGCCGCGCATTTTTGAACTTACCGGCCTCGGCGCGAAAGCCGCGCTGCTGCAATCGATCGGCATTGGCGTCACCAATCTGGTCTTCACTTTCGTCGGCCTCTGGCTGATTGATCGGCTGGGCCGGCGCACGCTGCTTTATATTGGCTCGTTCGGTTACATTATTTCGCTCGGGCTGGTGGCATGGGCCTTTTTTACGGATCATCTCTCGCTGGTGCCGGTTTGCATTTTTGCTTTCATTGCCGCCCACTGCCATTGGCCAGGGGGCGGTCATCTGGGTGTTTATTTCCGAGATATTTCCCAATCGTCATCGCGCGGAAGGGCAGACGCTCGGCAGCTTCACGCACTGGATTTTTGCCGCGTTGCTCACAACTTTCTTTCCGAAGATGGTGACAGCCTTCCCTCCCGGATACGTGTTCTCGTTCTTTGCCGGGATGATGGTTCTCCAACTCATTTGGGTGAAGACCATGGTTCCGGAGACGAAGGGCGTGCCGCTGGAGGAGATACAGAGGCAGTTGGGGATCGTGTAGAAGAGTCTCCCACTTCTCGCACAGAACGCGAGAAATGGGGCACCCGGCGCTCGATTTTGGCTTGCCGCATGGACTGTAATCTGGATCGAAAAAAACACAGATCGATCGCGGATAATCTCTGGAATCTGCAAGTTACAACTTCCGGTCAAGCTCGAAGCCAGCCAAAATATTGAAAGCAAAAAATTTGCCCGCAAAATATTCCATTCGTAGGAGTTGCCTCATTGCTATTGGGATTTCAAAGAACTCGGATGCTAAGGCGGGTTGGCTTGTGCCAGTCATGCCGTCGACTATGATCGCGCATGCGATGGGCTGTGGGCAAGGTCAGATGTCACAAAGGTTTGTCTAAATTCTTTGATGGAGCAAAACGCACGATCTAATCGAATTTGATCTTTGTTTGATCAGTCACGCGACGTGCGTACCTCTCTGTAACAAGTATCGGCGCGAGGTACGAAACAATCGCTGTACGTGTCACATTCTTCTGTAACCATTCTCCGAGACTTCCAGGCTGCGGTTTATCGCGACTCGTTCCCACCGAAACTTCTTGCCCCTTAAAGTGGTCCAGCAGCCCCGTATATTGTGAGGCCAACACGGTGAGCGAGTGCTTGTCCTTGCCGAACCAGATTTGCGTTCCCTTCCTGACGCTTCCCTGATATTCGAAGTGGCTCCTACCTGTCCAAGTTGGCAATGTCATCGCAAGCTCCTATCTTTGCACTTCGAACATATTTCAAATCGCCATTTCACTCATTGACTCTGTTTTTCGGCAAAGGCGGCAGCGCCACCTTCTGCTGAATCCCCGCACCCTCGACTACGGTGTAAATAAAATCCGCCGGCACGTCGTGCAGAACTTCTGTTTCGCCGTTGGGCCAGCGGATGCTGACTTCATTCATTTTGTCGTTGGCCGCTAATCCAAAGTGCAGGCGCAAATCATTCTGCGAGAGATAGCTGGCCCCGCCGCGCACTTCGCTGAATTGCACGACGGCGCCCGCTTTTACCGTGACGCGCGCACCGATTGCGGCTTTATTGCTTTTCGTTCCTACCAGCTTGAAGAGCACGCGATGGTTCGCGCTGTCGTTATGGTTCAGCAGGAGCGACGGCGGCTCACCCACGTTAAGAACCACGATATCGACATTGCCATCATTATTGATGTCCCCAAAAGCCGCGCCCCGCCTGGATTGTGGAGGCATATCTGCCAGCGCTTGCGAAACGTCGTCAAAAGTTCCGTCGCGATGATTGCGGAAGAGCAGCATGGGCTGCCGATAGCTTGCGCCGCCGGCGATCGTATCCACCTGCGGATAGACGTGGCCATTTGCGATAAATAGATCGAGCCAGCCGTCATTATCCATGTCGAAGAACGCGGCGCCCCAGCTCACGTAAGGATAGGTCGGCCGCATCAACTTGGCGCGCACGCTTACATCGGCGAAATTGTCTTTGCCAAGGTTGTGATAAAGGGTTGAGCCTTGCTCCACGAAATTGGTCACGATCATCGACAGGCGGCCTTCGTGAAGATAGTCGCCCCAGTCCACGCCCATGGAACCTTGCTCCATGCCGTCGCCGCTCAGAGCAACTCCGTCAAGCAAGCTGACATCTTCAAATGTCCCGTCATGCTTATTGCGATACAGGTAATTGGGGCCGGCATCATTCGCTACGTAAAGGTCGGGCCAGCCGTCGTTGTCGTAATCACCCCAGGTCGCGCCCAGGCCATAATAATGATGCGGATCGTCGACGCCGGCTTTCTTGGAAACTTCCTCGAATGTGCCATCGCCCTTGTTGTGAAAGAGCAAATCCGATTCGCCGGGCATTCCCCACGGACCGCACTGCACCAGCACGCCTTTGAAGCGGCAAAATCGTGGATCGTTGCCGAACACGGGCAGGTTATCGATATCCACGTGGACATAGCGCGAGACAAAAAGATCGACCTTGCCGTCGCGATCATAATCGCCCCAGGCCGCTCCCGTGCTAAAGCCTCCCCCGCCCACGCCAGCTTTGTCCGTGACGTCTTCGAACTTGCAATTGCCCAGATTGTGATAGAGGGCGTTGCCGCCGAAGCCGGTGACGTAGATATCCTGCAAGCCGTCGTTATCGTAATCGGCAACGGCTACGCCCATGCCCCAGCCTTTGTGCGTGAGGCCGGCGGACTTGGTGATGTCGGTGAAGTGAAGCTCGCCATTTTTAGAGTCAGCATCCTGATGATAAAGCGTGATCATTGGGTCGCCGCCATCGCGATAGCGCTGCACCGTGGAGCCGTTGACTGTGATGATGTCGAGTTTGCCGTCGTTATCGCAGTCGATCAGACCGACGCCTCCGCTCATCGATTCCACGATGTATTTCTTGTCGGGAGAAGAAATATGCGGGACGGTGAGGCCCGCCTTCTGTGCCACATCTTCGAACTGCGGAACGGATGCCACGCTCGGAGATTGTTGCGCTCTCTTGTCTTTTTCTTGAACCGAAGCGCTCTCCGGAAGTTTGGCGGCAGCGACCTGCGCCAGCAGCGTCGCGGTTAGAAGCATCTTCGTACATAGGAAGAGCGTCCACACGGGAACCAAGGGTCGCATAGGCAAGACCTCGATTATACCGCGCAGGCTTTCGAAGCTTGCGAAGTTCCAGTGGAGAAAGCCGCCTAATGCTGATCGCTCAAATCGCCGATGGAGCGGAGGAGAGTAGGAACTGCCTAATTTCCAACGAGAATGAGATTCCTCTCACCCAAGGAAAACTCAATTCGGGATCAGCACCCAATGCATGCAAAACAGGTGATTCCATTCCCTGTCGTGACCGTTTTCAATTGGGAAAGGAGCGGTCGCAATGAGCGAGAATGACGACAGTATTGTCAAAGATTTTCTGGTCGAGAGCTACGAGAACCTTGACCGGCTGGACCGGGACCTGGTTGGTTTGGAGAAGAATCCGCAGGACAAAGCGGCACTGGCGGGTGTGTTCCGCACCATTCACACCATCAAGGGCACGTGCGGATTTCTGGGTTTCAACAAACTAGAAAAGGTGGCGCACGTTGGAGAAAACCTGCTGACTCGCTTGCGGGATGGGCAACTCATGCTCAATCCGGAGCGCACCACGGCGTTGCTGGGCATGGTCGATGCGGTCCGGCTGATGCTTAAGGAAATTCAGTCGACTGGGAAGGACGGCGAGGTCGACTATCCGGAATTGCGGGAACTTTTGACGCGGTTGCAAAATTCCACCGCCGGAGACTCCGGGAGCAATGCCGCTGCTGGCGCCATGCCCGAGCCTGTGGAAGCTGCCACAGCAAAACCGGAGCCGGCTGCTATACCAGAAGATAAGGCCGACGATTCAGAGCGAAAACCAATTTCCGGAAGAATCGGGGCCGTGATGGTCGAGCGCGGGGCGGTAAAAGCTGAAGACCTGGCCACGGCTCTGCACGACCAGGAAAAAGGAGACACCCGGAAAATTGGTGAAATCCTCGTAGCCTCGGGCGCCGCCAAGCCCGAAGACGTGTTGGCTGCACAGCAGGTTCTGGATACGAAACTTCGTGAGGCTCCGCAGGAAACCATCCGCGTGGGCGTCAACGTTCTCGACAAACTGATGACGCTGGTCGGCGAACTGGTGCTGGCGCGCAACCAGCTCCTGCAAATTTCCAGCACCATCGAAGACACTGGCCTGCAGGCCGTCTCGCAGCGCATGAACCTTATCGCCACCGAACTGCAAGGCGAGGTCATGAAGACGCGCATGCAACCCATCGGAAATATTTGGGGACAGTTCCCGCGAACCGTCCGCGATGTCGCGCTTGGCTGCGGCAAGGAAGTAACCATCGAGATGGAAGGAAAGGAGACCGAACTCGATAAGACCATCATCGAAGCAATCAAGGATCCTCTGACTCACTTGGTGCGCAACTCCGTGGATCATGGAATCGAGCTTCCCAAGGACCGCACGAAAGTTGGCAAGAATAAAGCTGGACGGCTGATCCTGCGCGCCTTTCATGAAGGCGGACAGGTCAACATTGAGATCACCGATGACGGCGCCGGCCTGAACCCGGAGCGTATTCGCAAAAAAGCGATCGAACGTGGTGTGATCACCGGCGATCAAGCGTCACGCATGAGCGAGCGGGAAATCTTCAACCTGATCTTCCTTCCCGGCTTCTCCACCGCAGAAAAAGTGACGAACGTCTCCGGCCGCGGCGTCGGAATGGATGTGGTGAAGACGAATGTGGAAAAAATTGGCGGCACTGTGGATGTGCAATCCAGCATGGGCAAGGGCACGACTGTCCGGGTCAAGATTCCCTTGACTCTGGCCATCATTCCCGCGCTGGTTGTGACCTGCGGCGGTGAACGCTACGCCATCCCGCAAGTGAGCCTGCTCGAACTGGTGCGGCTGGAGGCCGACGAAGTGGCCAAGGGCATCGAGTTGGTGCATGGCGCGCCGGTCTACCGGCTGCGCGGACGCCTGCTGCCTCTGGTCTATCTGAACCAGGAATTGAATCTCGGCATGGACGCGAGCGCCGAGGCTGACACTGACCGGGCCGTCAACATCGTGGTGCTGCAGGCCGATGAGCGCCAATTCGGGTTGGTGGTGGATCAGATCAATGACACCGAGGAAATCGTGGTGAAGCCTCTGCGCAAGCAGCTCAAAATGGTGAAGACCTTTGCCGGCTCAAGCATCATGGGTGACGGCAAAGTAGCGCTCATCCTGGACGTGCTCGGCCTAGCGCAACGAGCCAGCGTAGTCACTGAGACTCGCGACCGCGCGCTGAGCACAAGAGCCACGGAAGCGTCGACGACGACCGACAAACAAACCTTCCTGCTGTTTGCCGGTCCGGGTGATTCCCGCTTGGCGATTCCAATCGGCACGCTGGCGCGCCTTGAAGAGTTTCCTATCGCTCAGGTGGAGATGTCGGGCAGCCAGTGGGTGACGCAATACCGCGGGCAGATCCTGACCTTGATTCGGCTGCAGGTAGTGCTCGAAGAGCGGCGCAACCGGTTACGCGCCCTGCAAGCTCCGCCCACGGCCGATTCCGGACCGATTCAGGTGTTGGTGTTACACCACGAAGACCGCACCTTCGGCTTGGTCGTGGACAGAATTCTCGACATCGTTGAAGACCGGGCGGACGTTAAATCTGCGGCGACCCGGCCGTCGGTTCTCTATTCGGTCGTCATCGGAGACCGGGTAACGGAGCTGCTCGATATTCCAGCCATTCTGCGCAGCGCCGATTCGAGCGCTCCGCATCAGCCTGCCCTCGCCACACGATCAGCGGAGGTTGCGAATTAAGCCATGCCACACACTTCACAGTTTTGCACGTTCTATCTGGATAAGCTGCTGTTTGGCGTGGAATTGAAAGGCGTCCAGGAAGTAATTCGCGCGCTGGATATCACCAAGGTTCCTCTGGCGCCCGGCGTGGTCAGCGGCCTGATGAACCTGCGTGGACAAATTGTTACCGCGCTCGATCTGCGACTGCGGCTCGAACTGGAGCCACGGCCGGCGGGTATGCGGCTTATGAACGTAGTGGTGCGCTCCGACGATGGCGCCATCAGCCTGCTGGTGGACGAAATCGGCGATGTGGTCGAAGTCGAGGAGGACACTTTCGAGCGCCCCCCCGAAACACTGCGCGGCACGATCCGCTCCGTGATAACCGGCGTACACAAATTGAATGACCGGCTCCTCCTGGTGCTCGACACCAACAAGGCCTGCCAGATGACGGAAGAAACCGCATCCGCAGGGCAGTAAGCAGAATAAGAACAATGCCCCGAAAACAATCCTGCATTTGCATCCACCATGCTCGCGTCTAGCGCGGTTAAAGGATGCCGGTCCTCATGCCGATGGAATGGGGTGGGGTCAATCCCATTTGCCGCAACTAGGAGCTTGCTATGAGCTGGTTCACGAATTTGAGAATCGGAAAAAAGCTGGCCCTAAGCTTTGGGCTGGTTGAAGTTCTGATGATCGTCCTCGGAGTGTTCTCCATGGTTGAACTTTCCAAGGTGAATGGCAGAACCGTGGATCTTGCCACGAACTGGTTGCCCAGCGTCAAAGTTCTGGGGGATATCCGTTTCATCATATCGACGGAACGCCGACTCGAGCTATTTCATCTACAGCGCACGGACAAGAAAGACGAAGAGAAGGATACAGCCGACATGAGCGCGCAAATGGGCCTGCTCGCGGCAGCCCTGAAGGAATATGAGCCGATGATCTCTTCCCCGGAAGAACGCAATCTTTACGCGGCGTTCACCGAACGATGGAACAAACGGCTCGAACTGGAGCGGCAGGCGCTGGACCTCTCGCGGCAGGAAAAAAAGGAGGAGGCATGGGAGATCGCGTTGGGGGCTGAGCGTGAGGCATTTAACGCAGCCGCCGACCAATTGCAAAAAGATGTGGAACTTAGCAACAAAGGTGGGGTAGATGCCGCAAGCCAGGCCGCCGCAGACTATTCATCTTCGCGGTACTGGATGGTGGGCATAATGATCGGCGCCGTCGCGCTTGGGTTTGGCACCGCCGGCAACATGGCACGTTCCATCTCGTCTTCCGCGGCCAAAATGCTTGCCATGATTCAGGAAGTTGCCGCCAACAACCTAACAGTCAAAGACATGGAAATCAGGTCAAACGATGAAATCGGTCTTGCTGGGCTGGCACTGAATCAGATGAAAAATAATTTGCACGGCGTCGTGCAATCGATTGCGGAAACTTCCATACATGTGGCTGCCGCCAGCGAGAAGCTTTCCAACACCAGCCAGCAGATCACCGCCAACTCCGAGGAGACCTCCGCCCAGGCGAAAATAGTCTCTAACGCCACGCAGCAGGTCAGCCAGAATCTGCAGACCGTGGCTACCGGCGCAGAAGAGATGGGTGTCAGCATCAAGGAGATCGCCAAGAACGCGAGCGAAGCCGCCAGGATCGCTACCTCGGCAGTTAAAGTCGCCGAAACAACTACGGCCACTGTCTCCAAGCTAGGTGATTCATCGAACGAGATTGGTCAGGTCATCAAAGTCATCACTTCGATTGCCCAGCAGACGAACCTGCTGGCATTGAATGCCACCATCGAAGCCGCCCGCGCCGGTGAAGCCGGCAAGGGTTTCGCCGTTGTCGCCAACGAAGTAAAGGAGTTGGCAAAAGAAACTGCCAAGGCCACGGAAGATATCAGCCGGAAGATCGAAGCGATTCAGACTGACACCAAGGCTGCCGTGGATGCGATTGCCTCGATCAGCGAAGTGATTAATCAGGTGAACGGAATCTCGAACACGATTGCCACCGCTGTGGAAGAGCAGAATGCGACCACCAACGAGATGTCGCGAAACGTGGGTGAGGCGGCACACGGCAGCAGCGAAATTACCAGCAATATCTCAGGCGTGGCGCAGGCAGCGGAAAGCACATCGCGCGGCGCGGGTGATACGCAGAAGGCGGCGCAGCAGTTGGTTGAAACCTCCGCCGAGCTCCGCCGTCTGGTCGAGCAATTCAAGATTGATTCCAATGAAACCGTTCGCAGAAACCGAGGGCGCGAGACTGTGGCTCAAAGCAGGGCGGCCCATGCCGGCTCCTAGCGCTTCGACGGACGCAGAAGGCAATTTCGCAGTTGATCGGAATATTCCCGGATGAACTGGACAATTAAAAGACGGCTCTACGGACTGACGATTACGGCATTCATGTTTGTGGCCGGGGTGAGCGCGGCCGGCTATTGGGGGATTACTTCCGTCAGCAAGACAACGACCGAGGTAGCAGCCCTTGGCGTAGCGATCCGCAATCACATAGAAGCCGGCGCGTACAACGACATGACCGGAGAGGATATTAACGCGATATGTACGAAAACGGGCCAGGATCAGCAAGACGCCGTAGCCAACTGGGCCACACACTCCAAGTTGCTGGCGGAACGCAATAGCGCTGCCCGAGCGGCGGTAATGGATCCCGCTCTTCAGGCCATGCTTGACAGCGAGGCCCGCATGATACGGGAGTATCAGAGCACCGGCGATTCGCTCGCCAAAGTGATCGTGAATGATCGGGCCGCAGCGGTGACCGCAGCCGGGCGAGCTCTCGAACTCTACTCGGGACTGCAGCAGGAAATCCAGGAAAGCGGCGATCAACTGGAAGCCAGCGCGAAACAAGCCGAGTTGAGCGCCGGCAAGAAAGGCACTCGCGCCACTCGCGCCATGTTCGCGATCTGCGGTTTGTCGCTATTTCTCCTCCTGACCGGCAGCTTTGCCTCGGTGCGGGCCATCTCGCAGTCGCTGCGGCGGTTGACGGGGATGATTCGTGACATCGCCGAGGGCGAGGGTGATGTCACCCGGCGTCTGGAGATCTCCGCCGATTCCAAAAGCGACGAACTCGGCGAAGTCAGCCGCCTGTTCAACATCTTCATGGACAAGCTGCAGGAAATCCTGCGCGGCGTCGTGGCCCATAGCAATCAACTCGCCGGAGCCAGCCAGCAACTGCTCGAAGCCAGCCAGCAGATCACCGCCAACTCCGGCGAAACCGCCGTCCAGGCCAACTCCGCTTCCCGCGTCACCCAGCAGGTCAGCCGCAATCTGCAGAGCCTTTCCACCGGCGCCGGCGAGATGACTTCCACCATCCAGAGCATCGCTGCCAATGCCAACGAGGCCGCCAAAGTTGCCTCCAGCGCCGTCAGCGCGGCCCAGGCCGCCAATGACACCGTCACCAAGCTGGGCCAGTCCGGCGTGGAGATTGGCGTCGTCATCAAGGTCATCACCTCGATCGCGCAGCAAACTAACCTGCTCGCTCTGAACGCCACCATTGAAGCCGCACGCGCCGGCGAAGCCGGCAAGGGCTTTGCCGTGGTTGCCAACGAAGTGAAAGAACTGGCCAAGCAAACGGCCAAAGCCACCGAAGACATCAGCCACAAAATCACCGCCATCCAGGCGGACACGAAAGGCGCGGCGGCGGCGATCGGAACGGTCAGCAGCGTGATCCACAAGATCAACGACATTTCCGCGACCATCGCGGCGGCGGTGGAAGAGCAGAGCGCAACTACGAATGAGATGACGCGTAACGCCGGCGAAGCGGCCAGCGGAGCCGGCGACATTTCGTCGAACATCGATGGAGTGGCGCAGGCCGCCGATGGCACCTCGGCGCGCGCGCAGGAGTCACAGAAAGCGGCAGAGGAGTTGGCCTCCATTGCTGCACAGTTGAGCAACCTCATGCGCCGCTTCAAAATCGAGCGCCGCGACTCCGAAGAGGAAAGTGCGGAGGAAGTTTATTCAGAGAAGGTTCCGGCCAAGGCAAGAGCGCACGGAGCCTAGAGCGTGCCCGGGCGCATTTTGGAACACATTTACGCGATGTAACGGCCAATACGGTGGCAGCAGAATAAAGCGACGGAAACTTACTCAACGCAGCAACGAATGATGACTCGAATCCGCATTCTCGTAGTGGACGATTCGGTGGTGATTCGCAAGCTGCTTTGCGAAACTCTGGCGGCGGATCCGGAGATAGAAGTCGCCGGTTCAGCCAGTGACGGTCACATTGCTCTGGCAAAGATCGCGCAGCTTCATCCTGATCTGATCACACTCGACGTCGAAATGCCAGTGATGGACGGACTGGAGACGCTTGCCGAACTACGCAAGCTGTACCCCAAACTGCCGGTCGTCATGTTCAGCACACTTACCGAGCGGGGAGCCTCAGCGACCCTGGATGCTTTGTCCCTGGGTGCATCCGATTACGCCACGAAACCCAGCAACACAGGCAGCCCTGCCGCAGCGATCGCGGCGATTCGCGCCGAACTGCTCCCGAAGATCAAGGCCTTGTGCTCGCGAACGCCCGCCAAACTGAAGTCGTTGCCTCCGCCTCGTCCAACCGTAACCGTGCGCAGACCGGCCCATCGGCGCATCGAAATTGTAACCATTGGCACCTCCACCGGCGGTCCGAATGCGCTGGCGGAAGTGTTGCCGCGCATTCCGCATGACTTCCCTGTCCCCATCGTCGTGGTGCAACATATGCCACCCATATTTACCCGGCTGCTGGCGGACCGGCTCGCCTCCCACTCGGAGATTCCCGTGCACGAAGGAAGTGCGGGAGACGTGCTGTGTGCAGGGCAAGCATGGATCGCACCCGGAAACTTTCACATGATCGTAAAAGGCACCGCTGCGGCTTCGCGCCTGGATCTGAATCAGGGCGCGCCCGAGAACTCCTGCCGGCCCGCAGTCGATGTGCTGTTTCGTTCCGTGGCTAAGGTCTACGGAGCAAGCGCTCTCGCTGTGGTGATGACCGGCATGGGTTCTGATGGAGTGCTCGGAGCACAACAAATTCGCGAGAAGGGCGGTGAGGTCATTATTCAAGACGAAGCTTCTGCTGTGGTGTGGGGCATGCCGGGTCTGGTCTATGCCTCCGGACAGGCCGATGCGGTTTATCCCCTCAATCAATTGGGGCAGGAGATTACCCGACGCGTGTTGCAGAGTCGTGCTCCCCGCATCGTCTCCCCTGAGAACCATCCCGTCATCCTGGAACCTCGAGCAAAATGACGACCGGCACGCAAATCGCTATGCCTACGCCGTCGCCAGTCAAAGCTGGCGCACCCGTGGATCCCGTCTTCCGGCAAATTCGCGACCTGGTGTACAAGGTGTGCGGCATCTTTCAGCTGGAGGAAAAACTGTACTTGATGGCAGATGCCTGCGGGCGGCGGATGAAACAACTGTCAGTCCGCACGCCGCGCGAGTATTGGGATCTTCTCACCGCGCACTCGAACCGGGAGGCTGAACTCCGACAGTTGCTCAACGAAGTTACCATCGGAGAAACCTGCCTGTTCCGCAGTCCGCCGCAACTGGATGCCCTGCGCAAAGTAATTCTGCCCGAGCTGGTAGCGGACAGAAGCAGGCAGATCACAAAAAGGCTGCGGATCTGGAGCGCTGGCTGCTCCACCGGAGAGGAGCCTCACACGCTGGCGATGAATATGCTTGAGGAAAGCGCGAATCTGCTGAAAGGCTGGACCGTGGAAATCCTGGCCACCGATCTGAACGACCGCTCCGTCGAAACCGCCAAAGCCGGCATCTACGGGGACTACGCGCTGCGCTCGACGACTGATTATTTCAAGCGCAAATATTTCTCACCCTTCGATGACAAGAAGCTGCAGGCACGCCCGGAAGTCAAGAAGCTGATTACTTTCAGCCGGCTGAATCTGCAGGATGACTCCCGCATGCTCTTCATGAAAGGCATGGACCTGATTTTCTGCTGCAACGTGCTGATCTATTTCGATGGCCCTTCAAAAGCAAAGGTGATTGACCACTTCTTCAGCAATCTTAACTTCGGCGGTTATTTTTTTCTCGGGACCTCCGAGTCGCTATTCAAGTTGAACGATAAATTTCACCTGGTCCATTTTCCGGGAACCATCGCGTATTGGAAACCGTCCCTAAAGAGTGGGAAGCTATGACGACAGCAATGACCGCAATGACTGCAACCATACGTGAGCGCGTGGCACGCATCGAAACCATGCCTTCCATCCCGGCAATTTTCATACCTCTGCTGGAGATGCTGAACCTTCCCATAGAAAACGTAAAACTGGATGAGGTGGTGAAGTTAGTTTCTTATGACAACACCATCGCCGCGCAGTGCCTGCGCATGGCCAGTTCGCCATTATTCGGCTTGGCGAAATCGCCTGAAACGATCAAAGGAGCGGTGATCAGCCTGGGCTTGCGCAAGGTGGAAACCATCCTCCTCACATGTTGCCTGGGCAACGCTTTCCCCGCGAAGAGCCTGGCTGTGGATCCGACAATTTTCTGGAGGCATTCGCTGGGCTGCGCCATGGTCTGCCGGAAGTTCAGCGACAAGCTGGGCGGCAATGACGGCGACAAGGCATACATGGCCGGGCTTCTGCACGATATCGGATTCCTGGTAAGTTGTATCGCTTTTCCCAAAGAATTGGCCACGGCGCTCGCGCTCGCAACCAAAGACCAAACTCCCATCAACGAGGCGGAGCGCACCACCATGGGATTCACTCACTGCGATACCGGACGCGCCCTGGCCGAGAAATGGCATCTTGCCAATGATATGGTTCAAGTAATTGCGCATCACCATGACCCGGAACAAAGTGAAGCGGCGCAGCCACTGGTTGCGCTGGTGCACTTGAGCGATCTGCTCTGCCGCATGCGCGGTATGGGTTATGGCTACTACGAGCGCCGTATGGTGGATTGGGTGGGCGACCCGGCGTGGGCTATTCTCCAGAAGGAATACCGTGATCTGGATGGAATGGACTTGGTGCGGTTCACGTTTGAAATGGACGAGGCCATCGGGGAAGTTTTCGCTTTGGTATCCGCCATCTTCGGGGGAACGGCAGCACGAAACTGAGATGCGGCGAAACCGAAGCCGCGCGGAAGGGGCAGCCTTTTCAATCTGTGACACTCGGAACTCACCGAGGCGCAAGACCGTTACCGGTCCATGCGCCCAAGGTTAAGCTGTTTTCAATCTTGGAAGATCAGCTGTGGATCTGGAGGCACACCTGGATGGGCATACTTTCAAACAAGAGACTGATTTCGAGAGATGGACTCTCTGCCATGGAATGGATGTTGTAATCGTCGCCCGTGATGATCGAAGGGGGGGAGAGCATGCAGCCATCGCCCAGGCCGGAAATCTTATTCTTAAAGTTTCCCGCCGCCATATTGCAAACTTCACCGAGCGCATCCGCAATCTCTGGCCTCTGGATTTTGCTTAGTTCGATACCCAGCATTTTGGAAGCCATAAGAGCCGCGGCTTTTTCATCGCAACTGATACTCAGCACGCCGCAGAGTTGTCCTGCAAGTCCCACCATCCCGGTAATATTAGCGTCCGCTTCGTTCGCTGGTGCGGCAGGCTTTACCAGTTGACAACCCAGCATCAGTTCAAAGACTTCCTGTGTTGCCAGTTCAAGCACAGGAATCCAGTCCTGGTGGCCGTGATTGGTGGGCGGTTGATTCACAGGCGTCATGGTTTTCCAGTCAATATCGGGATGACATGTTCTTTCACTTGATCGGCAGTGAACGGCTTGCGGATGTAGCCGCGGGCGCCACAGGCCAGAGCTTGCACCACATGGGCTTCGCTGCCCTCAGTCGTGATCATGACCACGGGCACGCCCTTTGCGTTATCGACTGCGGCAAGCTGCTTGATGAACTCCAACCCGTCCATGACCGGCATGTTGATGTCACAGAGGATCAGATCGACCTTATTGTCCTGGACGATGCCCAGCGCCTCAGCCCCGTTCCCGGCCTCGAATAGCTGGGCTATCTCGATGCCTGCCTGACGCAGGGAGCGGTCCACGATCTTTCGCATGACCGAGGAGTCGTCGACGATGAGAGCTCGTATGGACATAAGGATTTGCTCATCTCCAATCGGAGGGAAAATGCTTAACGATTCCCGCTTGCGTTCGCTATTTCTTTCATCGGCACCGAACAATAGAACTTTAGAGGAACAGCGCTAGCACGCTCCTTTTCAAAGACCAGCGAGCGGAATGTTTATTCGGGGTAGATTTCCACGTAATCGAGTGGTGCTGCTTCGGCGGCGTTAGGAAAGCCCTTGATAAGCAATTCGTCGCCCGGACGCAATGCCAAGCCAGTAATGTGGCGTCGAGTGGATGAGTCTCCGTTGGGCGCAGTTGCAGGCAGCAACGCATCGGCAAGCCACTCGTCGACTAACTGATTTCCTACGAAGACCTGGTATCTTGATACACCGTTATTTTGATCGAAGAATTCAACATCAAGGTTGTACCAGCCCTTCGCGCCAGTAAAGCGATACCTCGCATTGCACGGTTGTGCACTCTCAACGCACATAACGGCTTTTCCGCCCGAAGCGTCTTCCCAGGGAGTCACATCGAACGGGACATAGCCTTGTAAATCCATGGACTCAACCTCGATCCGGCGCGGGTGATTTCCTACCCGGCCGTGCGCATCGGGTATGCCGGAAATGCGGTGGAACCAGTCATTGATCGCATCGCGCCAAACGATCGCGTGCCCGGATTGATAGGTGAGTTGAGTGAGCACATCGTGGAAGCGATCATCATCCACAAGATGATCGAGGGATTTCCATTGCGAGACGAACTGTTTCGCGTCCTCGGCGCCAATGTAATGCAAATCGTAAATGGTCTGGATCACCGTTTTTCCGGAATGCAGCTTGTAGGTGTAGGGCACGTGGTGAAAAAACAAAACTAAATCGTCGGGCGTGCTAGAGAGTGTTTCGTAGATCTTCTGCACATCGGTTGAATATTGCCCGATAAAACCTGTGCCCGTGGCGATGGTTCGGTCCATACCGACTCCGGCATCGTCAGCGCGAATCCATTGGCCCCAGCCATTGCGCTCCTGCGATTCAGGCCCGGGCCCGTAGTGACTGCCCAGGATATTGGTGAGCGTTTGCAAACCGAGCACACCCGTGTAGCTCTCATAGGTCTTCCATGAAGCCAATTGAATTTGCGAAATTGTTTGGACCACCGTGGGGTCGTTGCCGAAAGTGAGTCTGGTCCATTCCTCGACGATGGCATTTGCTGTGAGATTCGGATTCCATGCCAGCCTTCCGAATCCGTAGAGGTTGGCCATCGCCAGATGACTTCCCAACCAGTTCTGATCGAGGCCGACATTGACGACGCCGATATATCCGCCAGTGGGACGATGGAAACTGTCACCGGCGACAATTTGTTTTACAGGAGTAGAGCGGCCATCGATGCGCAGATCGAAATCAAGAATCTCTTTCCACATAGGAACAAGAAAACAAGTATGCCGTTGCTGGCCGGTGTACTCCTGTGTAACCTGCAACTCAATTCCAGTATTGGTGTGCGGAAGGCCGCCAAACAAGGGCGACACAGGTTCGCGCACCTGAAAGTCGACGGGACCATACTTGATTTGAATGATCACGTTGTCATCAAACTTGCCATCGAGCGGGTGAAAGATGTCATACGCAGCTCGCGCGCGATCATTTTTTAGATTGGTCCAGTCGAGATGGTGGTTATAGACAAAGCTGCGGTAGAAAACGATTCCAGTGTGCGGCTTCAGGGCGCGCGCGATGACATTCGCAGCATCTGCGGGGGTGCGCCCGTAAACTGAAGGCCCGGCGCGTCCTTCGGAATCTGCTTTGACGACTACGCCGCCGAAATCCGGGATGGCACGATAAATTTCGTCGAACTTTTTCTGCCACCAGACTGCGACGCGAGCGTCCAGCGGATCGAAAGTGTCCATGCCGCCGGCTGTTTTGGGCAAGCTCATGTCGACTGCGACTCCAAGCTGAACTCCCCAGGGGCGGAAAGCCTCCGCGATACGGGCAAGCTGCGGGATAAAATCCAGATCAAGAATGTGGAGATCGGCATTGACATTGTTTACATTGCAGCCATTGATGCCGACCGAGGCGAGCAGGCGCGCGTATTCGGAAACTCGGGTGAGATTGGGACGGGCGCTGCCGTTTTCGAAAAAGATGGAACGTCCGGCGTAGCCGCGTTCAATCGTGCCGTCGAGGTTGTCCCACTGATTTACCCAGCGAACCTGGGCCGACGGTCTCTGCAATTCATTCAGGGGGAAGAGATTTTCCTGCCTCGCCATCTTGCTGAGAAAAGCAAAGACGCCGTAGAGCACGCCCCGGTCGGTGGCTCCGGTAATGATGATGCATTGGAAACCGCGCATTTCTTCGGAAGTCAACCAAAATGCATCGCCATGCAACCCTTCGATGATGTGTCGCGCCGGGGCAATATTTCGCAGTTGATCGACGGTTCCGATTACGATGGCGCTTTCGGTTGGAGCACCCACGACAACGCGAAGAGTTCTCCCCAACATGCCCTTCACACCCCGCACGAGTTCTACCTGGGCCGTATTCAGTACGATTGAGTCGCTGAGCGAAAGAGTGGTTGCAGGAAGTTCCCGATAGTGCTCGGCTGCTGCAGGCTGCAGCCGGGCATAACGAAGCCATGCATCATTGCCAGTTTCCGCATGAGCAGTTGCGGCGATGCACAATGCGCATACCACAACAAATACGGCGTGTTTTGTTATTTTCAAGTTTCTATCAAACCATTTTCAAACAGTGAAAGCCAGAAGATTAACTAAAACGTTAACGTACACGCAAGGCAAATGTTATGGCACAATGGGGCATGCTGAAAAATGAGGCTACGCTGCGGATCAACATTTTCAAGCGGGGCAATCCACGCTGCTCGTTGTGCGGACAAGAGTTTGGTAGCGAGGGATTTGCGAATAGTCTGATCGAAGCCTTCACTCTTCACGTTCGGCAACGGCATATGCAGGACGCGATGAACCGAAATGTTGTGCGTGGATACGTGAGTCCGACTACCTCAAGAATCGCGCGCGCGCAGCAGCGATAGTTTTGTGATGTTCCTCTTCAGTTCCAAACGCTGTTACCACACCCTCATCTCTATTCCGGCAGAACTTGTTTCCCTTTGATCTTAAATTTCGCTTCTGCCTGCGGAGCAGCTGTTCCCGGTTGTCCTCCTCCGACTGTGACGTGGTAGGCGCCGCTTGCGATAATTCGATCTCCCTTTTGGTCAACTTCGCTCAAGTCGCGCGCATCCAGCATAAAGTGGACGTGTTGCGTTTCACCCGCACCTGCGTGAATTCGTGTGAAACCACGGAGCGCACGAAGCGGAGCAATTGGAGAGCCGGGAAAATTCAGGTATAGCTCTACCACTTCATCACCCGCGGTTTGGCTCGTGTTCCGCACATCGGCATCGACGCTGAGAGAATCACCAGCTTTCAGCTTGTCACTGGAAAGTTTCAAATTGCTGTATGCAAATTTGGAGTAACTGAGTCCAAAGCCGAAAGGATAGAGCGGTTGCCCATCAAAATAACGATAGGTCCGGTTCTTCATCGAATAGTCTTCAAAATCAGGCAACTGGTCGACGCCCGTATAAAACGTAACGGGCAACCTGCCGGCCGGGTTATTCATGCCCGCCAAAGTTTGCGCAACCGCAGTACCGCCTTCTTCGCCGGAATACCACGCGTCAAGAATGGCGTCCGCGTGCTCATTCGCCCAATTGACGGAGAGGGCGCTGCCGTTCATCAGCACTACGACCAGCGGCTTGCCCGTACCCTTCATCGCTTCCAGAAGATCTTCTTCTTCTTTCGGCAGATCGAGGCTGGTACGATCGCCTCCCTTAAAACCCCGTACGTCCACCTTCATTTCCTCGCCTTCGAGTTGAGAAGTGATGCCAACAACGGCAACCACAACGTCGGCGTCCTTCGCCATCGCGACCGCGCTTGGAATCGGATCCGCCACAAGGCGGAGCCAGACCAGCCGTAGGCCGGTGCCTCCTCGGCCGTATTCCAATTTGATCGTGTATCGATGCCCCTTCTCAAGTCGGATGGTGGCTTTCGTCGGCTTGGGATCGTGCAAGATGAAGTCATCGACAATCAGCTTGTCATCGAGCCAGAGGCGGTTCATCGAGCCCACGTTGCCGATTTGATAATCGCCGGATTCGTCGGGGGTGAGGAATCCCGTCCACCGCACGGAAAAATCTCCCATTCCCGGCGGCGGAGCAATGGAAGAACGTTCGGGATGAAAGCGTTGCAGGTCGATCGCTTTATCCACGCGTGTAACTTGAGGCGTGCCCTCGAAGTCTGAATTGGAAAAATATTCACCGGTCAGACCGGGCTGACCGTCTACGCTAGAAAGCACGGTCGCTGGAATGAGTTCCTCGGGCCTTAGAAAATTCATGCCGGGCGTGTACGACACTTGCGCAGAAGCAAACTGCTGACGAATGCCGTCAAGTGCGGAGGTAGCGTGGGAAGCCGTGCCACTGTAATTGCCGTGCAGAACGCGGGTGGATTCAGCGAGCGGGCCGACGACTTCAATCTTTTTTACATCTGATCTCAAGGGAAGCACGCCGTTATTCTTGAGCAACACGATCGATTCGCGCGCGGCCTTTAGTGCGAGCGCGCGGTGCGGCTCACTATCGATCTCCGATTCCGGCGTTTGGGCATAAGGCACCATCTCCGGGGGATCGAACATTCCCAGACGAAAGCGGGCGGTGAACAGGCGTTTCAGAGAAACATCGATCTCTTTTTCGGTGAGTAGACCCTGCTTTACTGCATCCAGAAATTTCACATAGTCGGAGTTGTCGGTGGCCTTGGTGAAAAAATCGGCGCACTCATTGTCCATCCCGGTCTTGATCGCGGCCGCACCCGCCTCGGCCATGTTCTTGGTGAAATGGTGGCCGTTGAAGATATCAGTGATCGCGTCGCAGTCAGACACGACATAGCCGTTGAACTTCCACGCACCCCGCAACTGATCTTTCAGCAAAAACGTATTCGCGCAGGCGGGTTCGCCATTGATTCGGTTGTACGCGCACATGATCGACTCGGCCTTGCCCTCGGTAATTGCGGCGCGGAACGCGGGGAGATATGTGTCTTCTTCGTCGTGCTTCGACACTTTCACATCGATCGAATGCCGCGACGGTTCCGGACCACTGTGCACGGCAAAATGCTTGGGTGTAGAAATCACTCGAAAATATTTCGGATCTTCTCCTTGCATTCCGGTAACGAAAGCGACGCCCATGCGTCCAGTAAGAAATGGATCTTCGCCATAAGTTTCCTGACCGCGCCCCCAGCGTGGATCCCGGAATATGTTAATGTTCGGCGACCAGAAATCCAGGCCTTCCATAATGTCGCGGCGTCCCGCGCGAACGGCCTGGTTGTGTTTCGCCCGTGCCTCTGTGCTTATGACAACAGCCATTTCATGGATCAACGGAGCATCAAATGTGGCAGCAAGCCCAATCGGCTCTGGAAAGACAGTGGCGGTTCCGGCGTTGGCAACTCCGTGCAAAGCTTCGCTCCACCAGTCGTACGCGGGCACCTGCAGCCGCGGGATGGCACGAGCCTGGTTCACCAGTTGGGATGCCTTCTCCTCGAGCGTCATCCGCCCCACGAGGTCATCCACACGGTCATTGATTGGCAGCGATGGATTCAGGTAAGGCGGAACGTTTGAGGCCGCGATTTGCGCGACCGAAGGAACTACTGCTACAAAGAGGACTACCATGAACAACGAGAACATCCGAGTACGGCATCGAGGCATGCGGCGGAGCTCCTTGCAGACCGGAGTATGATTCAGAACGTGCAGCCTTGCGTGAAAGGCGGGACGAGTATAGCACCGTCAACGTACACGGAAAATAAAATTTCCAATCGTATAATGCGCGACTCTCAGCATGAAAAAGCATAGACGCGGAATCCATCTGATCGCCGAACTGGCTGACGTTTCGATCGGAACGGTGGACCGCGCCTTGCATGGGCGCGCCGGCATTAATGAATCCACGCGTCAGCGAATTCTTAAAATTGCGGAGCAAATTTCCTATACACCGAACCTGGCGGCGCGTACCCTGTCCGTCTCGAAGGCCAGCGCCCGCATCGGAGTTTGCATCCCGAGGGAAATCCATTTTTTTTATGATCAACTCTGGGGCGGGGTGCTGGACGAAGCTCGCAGCGTGGCGCCGCTTGGCATCCAGTTTGTAAACCGGCCGGTTCACGCTTTGGGTGAGGCAGACACCGAAGCGTTCAAAGAACTTGCGGACAGCGGCGTTGACGGAATCATTGTCACAGCCGGAAACCCACAAGGACTCAAGCCCCTGATTGACGACGCGGAAGGAAAAGGTATTCGCGTAGTTTGTGTATCTACCGACGCCCCCGCAAGCCGGCGCTCGAGCATCGTTTGCGTAGAACCACTTTTAAACGGGAGCCTGGCGGGGGAGTTGATGGGCAAGTTCGTGCCGCCGGGTTCCAAGGTGGCCGTTGTTGCCGGCATGTTGCGCGCCGAAGATCACCGCCAGAAGACTGCCGGATTCTCAGAAGCATTTCCCCGGCACTGCCCGGGAGGTCAAATCGCCAGCGTTATCGAAGGGCACGAGGACGAAGACGAGAGTTTCCAAAAGACGTTTGATCTGCTGGGCCGTATTCCGACTCTTGCCGGACTCTACGTGAACACCGTCAATTGCCTTCCCGTATGCCGCGCCTTGGGCGCGCGCGGCCTCGCTGGAAAAACAAAATTGATAACGACGGACCTCTTTGCGGAGATGTCTCCCTACTTTCAAAAAGGGACCATTACGGCATCGATCTACCAGCAGCCACATCGCCAGGGTCAGATGGCGGTTCGTCTCATGGCAGATAATCTCACCAGCAAGGTGCCTTTACCGGCAACTGTCCACCTCAGCCCCGGGGTGGTGATGTCGTCGAATCTGAATCTTTTCCGAGAGATAAGGCTGGCCGGCGCAAAGCTGGATGATTCGGTTTTCGACACTCCAGATCGCTCCAAGGCTGCCAAGCCTGGGCGAGTAGGGCTCGCTTAAGCCAAACGATAGGACTCGTGCGGTCGATTTGAGCTACTGAGGTCCGTGCCAGCCGCTCCAAGCGAGGAAACCGTTAAAAAAACGAGATTCCTTCCATTCGCAGCGCCTCTAGATTTACACGGGCTTTCGATACTTTAATTCCACCCAAGCGCAATAGATTCAAGCCTTCGATGCAGCCGATTTAAGATTTTTCTTGACAACGGTACTACAAAACAGTTACAAGCTGCTCCGTGGTCGTTAACGTTAACGAAACCGAACTGGCAACGTCGCCGGAGGCTATGCCCCTTATGAATTCCCGCTCGTCTCAATACACCCGGAGTATCGTCTTCGCAGTGAAAAGCCGCAGGTTAAGCCTCGCGGTCTTTTGCCTGTTCTTCCTTGGCTTCTCCCTTCACGCATTCGGCCAGGAGGCCACGATCGTCGGGACCGTTACCGATCCGTCAGGGTCGGTCGTCCCCAACGTAGCCATCACCGTAATCCACGTGGAAACCGGCGAAGCCCGCAGCAGCATAACGAATAGTGCGGGCCAATATGTCGCGCCCGATCTGCCTATCGGCCACTATAACGTCGACGCCAAATTGACTGGTTTCAGTGCCGCCGAAACGAATGGCATTGTTCTGAACGTCAACGACCGCATTCGCGTCGACTTTGTGTTGAAGGTCGGCACCCAAACTGAGCACGTGACGGTTGAGGCTAATGCCGTCCAGGTGCAAACAGACTCGGGCGAGGTCAGCTCCGTGATTACCGGCCAGCAGATTGCCACTCTGGGTGTTAACGGCCGCAGCATGTACACGCTCTTCGCCCTCACTCCCGGCGCATCCAGCATTCAGGGAGACTTCATCACCCCCACCGCGGTTAGCGGCGACAGCAACGTCAGCATCAACGGCCAACGGGCCGGCCACAACCTTCAACTTCTCGATGGCGGTGAAAACCTCGACCGTGGCGGCAGCAGCGCCAGCGTCATGCCTTCCATGGACGCAATCGCGGAGTTCACCAACATGACTTCGAACTACAGCGCGGAGTATGGCCTCGCTGGTGCCGCAACCATCACGACCGTCGTCAAGTCCGGCACCAAACAATTCCATGCTTCCGCCTGGGAATTTCTGCGGAACGACTATCTCGATGCGCGCAACTACTTCAACCCTGCCCCACAAAAAGTCGCCGAATTGCGATTTAATACCTTTGGCTTCAACGCCGGAGGCCAAGTTCCCGTATTTAAAAGCCACCCGACCTTCTTCTTCTACAACATGGAATGGCGCAGATTGAATGAGGGCGGCGTATACAACCAAACGGTACCGTTTACGGACACCTACGGCGGCGATTTCGCCAGCAATTTGCCGGCAGACGTTCTTGATAGTAACAAGACTCCTATCCCGTTCTCGGGGCTACACGTGCCCTGCCAATACCAGCTCTCCCCCTCGCAGCAAGCTCTTTTCGCCGGCCAGACTTTCAGTACACCGGTGATTGTCAACGGGTCACCGTCGTGTAGTGCTAACTCGGGAAGCACTGTGAACCCGAACCCGTTGGTACCCACCACACAGCCGATCTTTTCGCCATTCACTGGCAATGCAATTCCCGCTGCGCTGATCAGCGCAAACGGAAACGCACAAGCGCTGCTGGCTGCCGGTATTTTCCCCGCTCCGACAAATGGCGCACAATTTCAGGGCGGCAACGTCTCACCGACCACTGTGAAAGAGGAGATTGCCCGCATCGATCATCAGTTCACCGATAAGTTCTCGGTCTTCGGACACTGGGTTTCTGAGCAAGTCTCGCAGACTTATGGCGAGACGCAGTGGAGCGGCGATAACGTACCCACTATCAGCGATGTCTTCGGAAATCCCTCCTATAGCGCCGTGATTCACACCACCTATGTGATAAGTCCGACTCTGCTCAACGAAGCGGCTTTCAACTACAACGGCAATCGCATCCATATCATTCCTCAGGGGGTGTTCGCCGCGCCTTCTGGCTTTACCTTCAACCGGCTGTTCACTGGCCCCAACCTCGACAATCGCATTCCCTCGGTCGACCTGGGTGGCAGCACTGGAACCGACTTCACTGCCAATTGGACGCCGTGGAATAACGCGGCCAACGACTACCAGTTACGGGATGACCTTTCCTGGACGAAGGGCGCGCACCAGCTCAAGTTCGGGTTCAGTTGGGCGCTTTACAAGAAGGTACAGAGTTATTTCGCTAATACCGAAGGCAATTTCACCTTCAACGGCTTGTACACCGGGAACGACTTTGCCGATTTTCTGCTCGGCTACGCCAACCAGTATGAAGAGGATGCCGTTCAATCCAGCGGTCATTGGAACAACCTTTCCTATGCCGCGTACGTTCAGGACAACTGGCGCGCCACTCACCGCCTCACTCTGAATCTTGGATTACGCTGGGATGGGGCTCCGCATACTTACGAGGCGAATCATCAGTCTGCCAACTTCTATCCCAATCTGTATAACCCGGCAAATGCAGCGACTTTCGACACGGCTGGCAACATCTGCAGCGGCCCTACCGACCCGGGTTGCACGGCCGCCAGTCCGGGCCTGGGAACCAGCCCCAACCCGATCCTCGCAGGTTTGAATTTCTATGAGAACGGCATCGGTATCGGTGGCGTCAATGGAGTCGCAAAAGGCCTGACGAACAACTACTGGCCCGCTTTCGGACCGCGCATTGGCTTTGCCTATGACCTCACGGGGCAAGGCAAGACCATTCTCCGCGGCGGCTTTGGCATCATGTACGACCGTATTCAGGGCAATGACATGTACAACGGCGCCACGAACACACCGTTCGATGCCAGCCCCACGGTCCATAACGTACTTCTCTCAAATCCAGGAACCGGTGTCGGGACTGGCACCACGATCAGCTCTGCGGATTTGCCGATTCTTCCGGTCGGCATTACCGGTATCGCCCTCAATTACAAACCTCCAACCAGCTACCAATATAGTATTGGCGTACAGCAAGCACTGGGAGCCAAGGCCGTATTCGCGGTGTCTTACGTCGGCAGCCAGGGGCGGCATGAGAATGACTATCACGAAATCAACCTCCCGCCTGAAGCCAATCTGCCGGCTTTGGTCGCCGCGGGTGGTGCTGGTATTAACCAGCAGTATGGGTATCTGGGTTATGGCGGCATCAGACTCTCGGAAGACGAGGCCAACGCGCATTACAATTCACTCCAGCTTGATCTGCACGGGAACGTGGCTCGCGATCTCCAACTTCAATTCGGCTACACTTACTCCAAGGCGATCGATTCGACCAGCAGCAACGGCAGCGGCGGCGATCTCAACAACATCACCAATCCCTACCTAGGGCCGAAGTACGATGTTGGTCCTTCTCTCTTCGATCGCACGAGCGTTGCCTTCGTCAACTTCGTGTACCAGATTCCGTTCTTGAGGAACAGTGACAGCCACCTTCTACGAGCAACCGTCGGGGGATGGGCACTGGCGGGAATCGTTACCATGGAATCGGGAGCGCCGCTCAATCTTGGAGTGAGCGGCAACACTGTCGCCAGCGTCCTACCCAATGTCGGCCCTACAAGCCAAGCCGGGGATCGACCGAACCTGAGCGGCAGTATCGCCTATCCGAAGACCGCTAATGAATGGTTCAATCCAGCAGCCTTTTCAGCTCCCGCTCCTGGAACCTACGGGACTCTTGGCTTCGACGCATTGCGCGGTCCTGGCCGTGACGACTGGAACCTGTCACTCTTCAAGAACTTTGTAATCAGCGATGAACGGGGCAGCCGCATAGAGTTCCGCGCGGATGCCTTCAACACCTGGAACCACACGCAGTTCAAGGGTGATGACAACAACGGCGGCATCAGCCTCAACCAAGGGTCTAGCAACTTTGGCGCAGTCACGGGTGCCTTTGATCCGCGAGAATTTCAACTTGGCTTGAAGCTGGTCTACTAAGCTTCTCTGGTAATCCCCCATGCCCGCTCACCCATGTGAGCGGGCATGATTTTTTGGTTACTGGATTTGCGAATATGGGCTGGTTGCCGCGTCGATGCAGAAGTGGCTATTCTGATGTGCTGGCCGATGTATCTGCTGATGTACTCGACATGAAAAAATCTCCTGACGCTTCGTCGTGGCTATGAAGAACTGGAAATTGAGACGGGCCGTGGTCGCATTGTTCTTGCCAGCCTGTTTTACTGCACTCTGTGCGAGCGCCCAATCGTCCAGCCCTGCCGATGCAATCGCCCTCGAACAGCAAGGAAAGTTCGCTGAGGCCGCCCAGATCTGGCACGCGGTGATCCAGCAAAATCCACACGATGCCGGAGCTTTTGCCAGCCTGGGCGTGGTCCTCTCGAAAGAACAGAAATACAAGGAAGCTGCTTCCGCGTATGAAAAAGCCATCGCGCTAAATCCGCAGCTGCCCGGTGTGCAATTGAATCTAGGCTTGGCGGAGTTTAAGCAAGGGCACTTCCAGGCGGCGATAGCTCCCCTCCGTGCTGCTTCTGCCGCTGACCCGCATAACCTGCAGGCAGTCACGTTGCTGGCTTTGAGTTACTACGGTGCAAAGCATTTCGCGGAGGCTGTCAAATATCTTGAGGCAGCGGCTAAAGCTGATCCTAATAACACCGAGTTGCACCAGGTGCTGGCGCAAAGCTGCCTCTGGGCCAAAAAATACTCCTGCGCGTTAGACGAGTTCCATCAGATCCTATTACAGAATCCGGATTCCGCATCCGCGCATATGCTTAGCGGTGAAGCGCTAGATGGGCTGGAGAGAACTCCTGAGGCAATTGCCGAGTTTCAGGCGGCAGAGAAGGTTTCTCCACACGAACCGAATTTGCATTTCGGCCTCGGCTACCTTTATTGGAAGTCGCACCAATATGATAAAGCTAAGACAGAATTCGAGAGTGAGTTGGCGATCGACCCCAGCCAGCCGCAAGCCCTAACCTATTTGGGCGATATCGAGCTGAAGAGGTCGAATCTGGATGAAGCTCTTTCTTTGTTGAAAAAAGCGGTGCAGACGAAAAATGATATTCGTCTGGCTTATGTCGATTTGGGTGCTGTTCTTATGCAACAGAAGCAATACCCGGAGGCCGTGGCCGCGCTTCGGCGCGCGGTGGAATTAGATCCTGCCCAACCTGACGCTCACTACCGGTTAGGGCGGACATATCAGGCCATGGGCAAGGCAGCGGAATCGCAGAAGGAATTTGCGAAAGTTCGTGCCCTTCATGAGAAGGCGAATGATAACGATCCGCTCGCGTCCAAGATGCCGGCGGCCCCACCACGGCTTGCTCAATAGCCGTCCGCGCGCCTCAGGCCTTGCGGCTGGGCGCGAACTTGAAACAATAAATCAGACCGAACAGCAGCAACACCGCTCCCCACCACACGTTGGCGTGCAGGTGGTAACAGGACGATGCCCGGATTCGCCGGCGGAACGATCAGCTGGTAAATCCCCGCCGCCAGTATCAGCGCGCCGTTTACCGCCAGCGATATCCCGATGAAAAACCAGATCGATATCATTCCGCTTGCCTCATCATCTTGCCCTCAGGGGCTAAAGCCCCGTTCCTAAAATTAGCTCATGGTGGCGCGGCTGAAGCCGTGCCCTTCCCGATCCCTCTTGCAGCTCCATTTCCAAGATAGTCTCCAGCAAATCTTCTCAAGCCGTGCTCTTCTGAATCTCTTTTACAATCCCATTTCAAATCTTTTAGCGATCCCATCCATCAGATAGCTTTCAGCAAATCCATCTACCAGAAGATAATATTCAGCACGAAGAACACCACCGTCACCACCGCCGCCCAGAACAACGGCTTCTGATACAGCGGCACGTCCCCCACCGAGGGTATCTCCGTCATGCCGTACACCAGCCCCGTCAACTGCGCGTCCGGTACCGGCTTCGTCGCCATGCTCACTACGACGGTTACAACGATGCATGTAATAAACGACCACAGCGCCTGATACATATCCTGTGCCAAACCTTTCGCGTCCGGCGAGAGCGCCACATAGCGCAGAGCTGTAGGATCCAGCTTGACCCATGTCCACATGCCGACCGAGGATAACGTTCCGCACAGCAGGCCCCAGAATCCGCCCGCTCCGGTCGCACGCTTCCACAGCATCCCCAGCACGACCGTGCCGAACAGCGGCGCAATGAAAAAGCTGAACAGCGCCTGCACGTAATCCATGATGCTGGCAAACTGCATCACCAGGTACGCCGTGCCCACGCTGGTCAGCACCCCAATCACCGTCGTCCACCGTCCCATGCTGACGTAGTGACTGTCGCTGCCCTTGCTGTTGATCAGCGGCCGATAAATGTCATACGTCCACACCGTCGTGAAGGCACTCACATTGCCCGCCATGCCCGACATGAAGCCCGCAATCAGCGCTGTAACTCCCAGGCCAAGCAGCCCCGGTCCACAATAGCGCGCCAGCATCAGTGGCAGCACATCGTTATAGCTATGAGCTCCAGTCGCCGCGGCAATCGATTCCGGCACTAGCTTCTCCGGCAACACCGCCAGGCCCAGCAGCCCGGGCAGGATCACGATGATCGGAACAAACATCTTGAAGCCGGCGCCGATGATCGGCGCCATCTCCGCGCTGCGAATATCTTTTGCCGCCAGTATGCGCTGCACCACCAGAAAATCCGTCGTCCAGTAACCCATCGAAATCACCGCGCCCAGCCCGAACACAATGCCGGTCCAGTGAATGCCCATCGGATTATTGCTGAACGATCCCAGTCCCGACCAGAGATGCACATACTGCTCCGAGGCGCGCTGCGCGATCTGCAGCTTCAGGTTCGACCAGCCGCCCGCTTCGTACAGACCGAGAATCGGAATCAGCAACGCGCCCGCCCAGATCAGAAAAAACTGCAGCACCTCGTTGAAGATCGCCGAGCGCAATCCGCCCAGTGTCACATAAATCGCCACCGTGATCGACGACACCCAGATGCTGAAATTAATGTCCCAGCCGAGCACGATCTGCATGACCTTGGCCATGGCAAACATGTTCACGCCGCTCATCAACACGGTCATGAAGGCGAACGAAACTGCCGAAAGCGCGCGCGACGGCTCGCCAAAACGCAGCTGCAAATATCCCGGCACCGAATGCGTTTTTGAAATGTAGTAGAACGGCATCATCACCAGCGCCAGAAACAGCATCGCCGGTATGGCCCCGATCCAGTACCAGTGCGTGGCCAGAATGCCGTACTGGTAGGCCGATCCCGCCCACCCCATCAACTCCAGCGCTCCCAGATTTGCGGACAGAAAACTTAGCCCGGCCACCCACGCCGTCATCTCCCGCCCGGCCATGAAGAAGTCTTCGCCTGTGTTCGCACGCCCTTTCAAATACCAGCCGATGGCCAGCACCAGCGCAAAATAAAACACCACGATCACAACATCGATCGCAGACAAATGCACCAGTCGGGCGGGCACAGCGAGCGCGGGCAGTGGCGTCATGGCGTTGAAGTCCCTCTCGTGTCTATGAAATGCGACTGGTCCAGTTCCTTCCTAACCAGGCCCTACCTGACACCGAGCAACATATCGATCGTCAGTTGATCGAGACGTTCGTAAGGCAAGCGCTTTTTCAAGATCGCATCTTTATCGAAAACCTGGCCCAGCAACCCAGATGCTCCAGTCTTCGAATAGTGGCGCTCCTTGCCGCCGCCATTTCCAGTGTCCGAGAGCTGGCCCAGTATTCCCTGGATCTCCTGGTCCGAGTTCCAGCGTGACGCTTTCTCTTTGAGAATGAGATAAGTTCGCATGCAGCCGCGGGCAAAATCTTTTACTCCGTCGTAGTCTTCGGTGCGGTAGGCGTGCGCGTCGAAGTGGCGCGGCCCATCGTAACCAACATCTTCGAGAAATTTCACCAGCCAAAACGCCGACTTGATGTTGGAAGAACCAAAGCGCAAATCCTGATCAAAGCGGCTGGGCATCTGATCATTCAGATCAATGTGAAAAAGTTTGCCCGCTTCCCAGGCCTGTGCCACCGCATGCATAAAGTTAAGACCAGACATCTGTTCGTGCGCAACTTCAGGGTTCACCCCGACCATTCCGGGGTGATCGAGCGTTGGAATGAAGCCCAGATACTGACCCGTCGTCGCCATGTAGATATCCGCACGAGGCTCGTTGGGTTTGGCTTCCAAAGCGAACTTCATGCCGTATCCGCGGTCGATATTGTATTCGCAAAGATAGTTGACGGCCTCGCGCAAGCGTTTGATCGCATCATCGGCTCGGCGACAGGCGTCGGTTTCAACGCCTTCGCGGCCGCCCCATAAAACAAAAATTTTCGCGCCCAGTTCCGCTCCAATATCCATCGCGCGCATGGTCTTCTGCAGAGCGTAGGCACGCACTTCACGATCGTTGGCGGTGAAAGCTCCGTCACGGAATATAGGGTGGAAGAACAACGAAACTGTCGCCATCGGAACAACAATGCCATTGGCTTCGCAGGCCTTCTTGAAGGAACTCACGATGCAATCGCGTTCGGCAGGAGTCGCGTCGATGGAAACCAGGTCGTTGTCATGCAAATTGACGCCCCACGCTCCTACCTCGGCAAGCAGAGAGACGATTTCCACGGGAGAAATAGGCGGACGCACAAAGTCGCCAAATGCATCGCGTCCCCGGTTGCCGACCGTCCATAGCCCAAAGGAAAATTTGTGTTCCGCACGGGGTTGGTAATCGTTTGTATCAGGCTGATGATTGGTCATGAAGTCGTCTCCATCTAGCAGGGGTTAATTAATTCAGTATGGATTTCATCGCTGGATACATTCGCCGATACTGCGCATACGCTCTTTCCAAAATCAGAAAATGTTCAGAGTCCGGAGTGATCTTCTCCGCCACCCGCACCGTGGATTCGCAGGCTTCGTCCACGGAAGACCACGTCTTCACTCCTACCCCAGCTAAAATTGCGGCTCCGTAGGCCGCGCCTTCTTCCGCGTCGACAGTCTCGACGGGTTGTCCATAAATGTCAGCCTGGATTTGTCGCCAAAGCGGGGATCTAGCGCCGCCGCCGCCCAGACGAATTGTTTTTACTGGGACTTCCATCTCTTTAAAAATGGTGAAGGTATCGCGCAGGCTGAAGGCAACCCCTTCGAGAATCGCCCGAATCACGTGACCTCGCGTGTGAGAAGCGGTCAAACCAAACAACATTCCGCGTGCCGCAGGATCGAGGTATGGAGTGCGCTCGCCCATCAAATATGGAGCCCACAGCAGACCATCGCATCCGGGAGATGCGCTGGCCGCCTCGGCGATGAGGCTCTCATAGGACTGACCCGCGCCAAACTGATCGCGAAACCAACGCAATGAGAGTCCTGCAGCTTGGGTCACACCCATCGCAATCCAGCGCCCGGGAACGGCATGGCAGAAGGTATGTACACGGCCTTTCGAATCCAGCGCGGGACGGTCCGTTGCCGCAAGCACCACGCCCGAAGTTCCAATGGTTGCACTCACGGTTCCAGGAGAAACCACTCCCATGCCGATCGCGCCGGCGGCCTGATCACCCGCACCGGCCACAACTGGTGTTCCTTTTTGCAGGCCGGTAGCAGCCGCACCAGCATCCGAAATTCGTCCACAGATTTCGGAGGACTCATACAGCCGGGGTAGAAGAGACTCGTCCATTTGAACGAGCTTCAACATTTCCTTCGACCAGCGGCGGTTGGCAACATCGAGCAGCAGAGTTCCCGAGGCGTCCGCCACATCGGTGGCATGTTCACCAGTTAACTGAAAGCGAACGTAATCTTTAGGAAGTAGAAGAGATCGAACCCGGCGCCAATTTTCCGGTTCATTTTCTCTGACCCACAAGCACTTGGTAAGAGTGAAATTGGTGAGCGCCGGATTGCACGTGAGTTGAATCAGCTTGTCGGCACCGATTTGATCGGTCAACTCTTGACATTGCTTCTCAGTCCGCACATCGCACCAGATCATCGCAGGCCGTACTACGCGCCCATGCTCGTCGAGCAGAACAGCCCCGTGCATTTGACCTGACAGCCCGACGCAGGAAATCTGATCGCCGCGCAGCTTTGCTTGTGCGAGTGCATCGCGCACGGCCACGCCACAGGCGCGCCACCAATCACAGGGGTCTTGCTCGGCCCAGCCAATTTGGGGAGATACGAAAGCTCGATGGTCCTCCGTCGCGGATGAAATGACGTGTCCTCTCTCATCGAGTATGAGAGCGCGCGTACCACCAGTCCCCACGTCAATTCCCAGAAGGTAAATTCCCACCGATTGCCTGCTGGCTGCCATCAGAAAAGGCCAACCAAAGTCTTTATCGTGTACGTTAACGACAGGGTATAGTACCACGCGCTTTACGGATTACAAGCACAGAAATCCGGCAAAATCCACACCCATTTGTCCTCGGAATTCGGACTGCAGATGGACATCAGACGACTGGCCTGAATAATGGTTAGCTGATCTACAGAATCTGCTGTTTCATCCGCGAAGTCAGTTTGCCGGCACCGAGGTGACTGAAGCCAATACATAGGTCGTTACCCGATCGAGCTTCAAATCGGAATGCTGGTCGGTAAGGACAACCGCCCCATCGGGATTTCGAATGGACTGGACATTCTCATCAACACCCGATGTTTCGAAATATTCGAAGCGGGGGACCCGGACTCCGGCCCCGCGTCCTTGCTGCTATCGCCGACGGGAAATTTCTGCTGCGAAATCGGGTTGTTCGGGTCGGGATAGGTACCCATCCCATTCCAGTTTTTCTTGCTATTTGCAGCATCTGCAGGTTGATACGAAAGATCCTGGTTCGTAGCCGCCGCTTCAGGGTAATACCATGCGGTCAAATACGCTTTAATGGGCACCGATCCTTTTTTCCAGTCCGCGGAATCCATGCGAATGGCAAGGCGCGAAGGGTCCGATGCGGATTTCTTTACAGACTCGGTGACCTCGCCCGACAAAATTGCGTCGCGCGGCACCACTACTCCGTTCACTAGGGTGGCGGTTACCAGCTTGGCTTGGATCTTTGTTCCAACTGGAGTTTTGCCGGCGACAATGTTTTGCTTCATGAAAATTGGAAACTCCGTCCCCATCAAGGGGCTGGAAGACTGGGGCGGCTGTTGACCGAGTAGCACGATGGACCCGAGGATGACGGCTAACATCATCACCCCGTTTATAAATGTTGCACTTTATCTCATTGAGGCTCAACGATGTAGCGGATGTTGCACCTTTTTTGGAGATTATGCATATGCCTACCCCCCTTGACCCGACCGCCGGGTAAAGGTATCCGGCCTACAATTCGGAGTAGAGAGCGCTCCTGTAGGCCGCGTGCCCCCACGCGGCGCTTCTTTGCCAAAAAAGCAGCCAAATCCTTGCAGTGCTATCTCGGAAAAGTCTGCATTTTGGGCAAAATTTTGCCGGGTGTCGAACGACAATTAAAAATCACCACTGACGACAATTAAAATCCACCAGTGAGCCGGTAATGATCAGGCGGCGGATTGGGTGGCCGGAGGCCATCCAAAACCACCGTAAATGATCACAAACAAACAATACCGAAAGCTCATGAGCGAATATCAGAAGGAAGCAAAAATTGTCGTCAGCGCGATGAAGGCGGATGTACATCCGCAGACCGCGCGAAAATACATCCAGGCGGCCAAGCCGCCGGAGGAACTGCAGCACAAGCACGATTGGCGCACCCGGCCCGATCCGCTGGCCGCGATTTGGGAGCCAGCCCGGCAGATGCTCCTTCAGGCGCCGGACTTGGAAGCCAAGGAGTTGTTCGAGTATTTGCGCGGACTCCATCCGGACCAAGTGGCTGCCTCGGCCTTGCGGTCCTTTCAGCGGCGAGTGTTGCAATGGCGTTTGCAGCATGGCCCGGACAAGGAAGTTTTTTTTGAGCAGGAGCATGAGCCTGGAAAGGTGATGCAACTGGATTGGACCAACGCGGACGAACTGGCCGTGACGGTGCGGGGAGCGCCGCTGGAGCACTTATTGTGTCACTCCGTGCTGCCGTATTCAAACTGGTCGTGGGCCACGCGCTGTCAATCCGAGTCGCTGCTGAGTTTGCGCCACGGTTTGCAAGAGGGGCTGCATCAATTGGGCAGCGACGCCGGAGCGGCTGCAAATCGACAACAGCAGCGCCGCCACCCATCGCATCGGCGCGGGCGGGCGGGAGTTCAACGGGGACTTCCTTGCGCTGGTGGAGCACTACGGGATCAAGCCGCAAACCATCGCCATCCAGAAGCCCAACCAAAACGGCAACGTCGAGTCGCGCAACGGCCATCTCAAACGACGGCTCAAGCAGCGCCTGCTTTTGCGAGGCGGCCGGGATTTCGAAGCGGTGGAAGAGTACAGACCAGTTTTTATCGGCCGCCTTGCGCAAGGCCAACCAAACCTCCACAGCCAAGTTGAAGGAGGAGATGGCCTTGATGCGTCCGCTGCCTCCCACCCGCTTGAGCGAGTATGACGAGCTGCGCTGCCGGGTCAGCCAGCACAGCACCATTCGGGTCAGGAAGGTGACGTATTCGGTGCCGGCGCGGCTGATCGGCCAGGAAGTCAAAGTGGAGGTCTATGAAGGGCGCTTGAAAATCCTTCATGGCCGGGAGCCACTGCTGGAGTTGGCGCGGGCCGCCGGAGACCGCGGCGTGGTGATCAATTATCGGCACTTGATAGAGCATCTGCTGCGCAAGCCTGGCGCGTTCACCCACTACGCGCATCGGAAGGAGTTCTTTCCCGATTCATCGTTCCGGATGGCTTACGACAGGCTGGTCAACGACCACGGTTTGCGAGCGGGTCAAATCGAATACTTGCGCCTGCTCAAACTCACATCCGAATTGGGCGAGTCGGCCCTCAGCGCTTTGGTCGGCGAGTGGGCCGGGCCGAACCGGCCTGGCCGATGGCGCGCGGCGGACTTGCGTTGCTACTTGAACTTGGACGCCCAAGCCCGCTGGCCGGAGATGACGCTGGAACCGGAACTGAGCGGTTACGACGCGTTGCTGGAAAGGCCGGTGCCCCATGAATAACGACCCCCTGGCCCTGCTCTTAAAATCCTTTCGCCTGGGCACCATGGCGGCGATTTACGAAGAAACCTTGAGCCTGGCCGAGCAGCAAAACTGGGGCTATCGGAAGTTCCTGCTGCACCTGTGCGAAAGCGAAGCGCAGGACCGGCGGCAGCGCAAACTGGAGCGCTTGCTCAAGCAATCGGGCCTGCCCAAGGCAAAGACCTGGGCAGCTTGGAGGAGGCCAAACTGCCCGCCAAAGTGCGCCGGATGCTGCCCGGCTTGCTGGACGGCGGCTTTGTCCAGCGAGCCGAGAACGTCATCGCCATTGGCTTGCCCGGGCGGGGCAAGAGCCATTTTTTGGCCGCGCTGGGACGGGAGTTGATCCTGCGCCATCACTACGCCGTGCTCTTCGTGCCGACGTTTAAGCTGGTGCAGCAATTATTGACAGCCAAGCGCGAACTGCGTCTGGAAGAGCGATTGCGCGAACTGGACCAGTTTGACGCGGTCATTTTGGACGACATCGGCTACGTCAAGCAGGAGCCGGGAGGAAATGGAAGTGCTGTTCACCTTCCTGGCCGAACGCTACGAACGGCGCAGCGTGATGATCAGCAGCAATCTGGTCTTTTCAAAATGGGACCAGATTTTCAAGGATCCGATGACGACGATGGCGGCCATAGACAGGTTGGTGCATCACGCCATACTGGTGGAGTTCCAGGGAGAAAGTCTGCGCGTGCCGAAAGAAAAAGAGTCAAACAAAGGCGCCGGGTAACGCCAAGGCCGGCAGCCCCTTCGGTTCCACTGCGTCTTTGTCGCTACGCTCCAAAGACTCCGTTCCACCGAAGGGGCTGGACAAACGTGACAAAACAATGAAACGATAAAAAAACAACCGGCCTCACTGGTGAATTTTAATTGTCGCTGATGGTGAAGAATAATTGTCGTTGGGCACAATATGGGCGGAATGGAAAATGCACGAATCCGTTTATGCCAAAAAGTGGCTAGGTTTAATAGTTTGCGAGGAAACGTCTTCATTTGGTGCTAGTAACAGAAGATGACAAACTGAGGGAGTATGCAACCACTAAACTCGGTGAAAAAGATTCTGCGGCGATGTTGAAGGATTGTCACCTTGTTGAAGCCGCGAATGCGTCAGATCATTCGGTTGTCTCTAAAGAAGTTGTCGCTCGTAAACTGTTTTCAAGCGCGAGCGAAACGGTTGGGTGGTTAAAAACTGTGGGCCTGGGTAAATCCGGCGGCACCTGCTGAAAACCGATTGAATGGCTACAAAACGGAGCTGAGCCGGAAGTGAAGCGCTGCGTGCATAATTTTTCAGTCTAAAGGATGACCAGCCCCACCACTGCCCAATTCCTCGGCTGGCTCCTCAAATCCGCCCGCGACATCATGCGCAAGGAAAAAGGGTTTAATGGAGATCTCGATCGGTTGGCACTTCAGCAAGAATATGAAACGAGAGGATGGTTATCTGGAATTGTTGTGGCCGCAGTGCAGCCTGACCGTGGATGTGGATGACACGCGTGCGCGCGGAAGACGGGGCCTATTATACAAGACAAAAGCCGCTGACAGCAGCGGCTTTGAAAAACGGTTGAGGAATATAGGATTGACACGCCTCAGCGCATCACTCACACGGCACGGGGCCGACATTTGTTCCTCGAACCGTGAATAATATGTCGATAACTGTAAATAATGTCAACTTGTATTTCGCGCTAAAACGCCTGCAAGCCGAAACCGCCGTCGAATCACCACGACATGCAGTCAGGGAATGGAAGAGCGGCGACCCATGCCCCAAATGCGGCCAGCCACTTCTGAGCCGTAACGATGCAATTAAAACACAGAATTTAGACAGGATGAACAGGATTTACAGGATGAAGAACAAGATCGCCATCCGACGCGAAGTATCACCGATCGGTGATGGGTTTCACTTTGGTTTTTCATCCTGTCTATCCTGTTCATCCTGTCTCAACTCCTTCCTGTCCTGCTCTTTCATCTGCATGGTTACGGCTAAGGGGAGAAGTATTTTGCCTCTGGGACTAAATGTCTGACAACCTGTTAAACCTCAACCGGTCGCCGCCGGAACGAAATGTTGCAGTCTTGTTGCACTTTTGTTGCAGTAAATGTTGCACTTTCTATTCATTGAGGCTCAACGATGTAGCGGATGTTGCACCTTTTTGGAGATTATGCATATGCCTACCCCCTTGACCCGGCCTACAACTCGGAGTAGAGGCGCCCCTGTAGGCCGCGTGCCCTCACGCGGCGCTCCTTTCCAAAAAGTCAGCCAAATCCTTGCAGTGCTATCTCTGAAAAGTCTGCATTTTTGGCAAAGTTTTGCCGGGATAAACAGGATGGGTTCCGGGGCCGATCGCGTCGGGCGTAAGCCGAATTTCTTCGCGACCTTCGTGTCCTTGTTGTTAAAAGTTTTTTTTGAGGTTTCCGGCGGCGTGGCGCGCATGGCTTTTGCCGGGCCAACCAGAAACGGCAAGAGGATTGAACAACAAGCACACAAAGGCCACGAAGAGGAAAAGGCGTTGAAGCCAGCTATCTTAGGCCAAACTCTGTACATGCTATACTTCAATTTCATTTATTCTCGCGAGGATTTTCCAAGCTGTTCTCAGGCCGCCATTTGCGTAAGTTAATGAGCATGGGCCTAGCACTGCGGCCAGCAGCGCAGTAAA
>CAWBLK010000002.1:0-382510 GCA_963789625.1 uncultured Acidobacteriaceae bacterium
ATAGTGCAGGTCGGCAATGGTCGGATCCAGCGTGACTTCTTTAAAAGGCGCGTCCGGCACGCCCTGCGCCCAGTGGATGGCGTCCCAATAGATTTCGAGATTCGTGCGCAGGCGCACGCGGCGCGGCGTTCCAGGACGGAAAACATTCGTGAGATTGAAGAGAACCGTTTTCTTGCGGCCGGCAGGAAAACCGAGATTATCTTGCGCAGTCACCCAACCGCCGTGACCATCCGGCACTTCAACGCTGAGTCCGTGCGCGCGCCAGCGGTTGCCCTGCGTGATGGCGACATTCACCGACGATTCCGTGTCGTGGATGGAACCTTGCGCGATCAGGTAGAGTGGGCCGCTTTTGGGCGCGTCGTCGCCGAGATCGAGTTCCAGATAATGATCGCGCGTCACGCCCTGGAACTGGCCCCTGCCAAAACTGCTCACGGATTTTCCATCCAGCTTACGCAGCAGTTCGGTTACGTCCTGGCCGGTGTCGTCGATCGCGTGGGCGATGTCATGTGGAGTGGCGACCACGGTGATACCGAGCTTTGCAGGCGGAATCACAAAGCGCTCATCGACGAAAATCTCCGTACCCACCGGATGATCGATAGCAGTGAGCGCGAGGTAGTCGTAGTAATAGACCTCCCAAAGCTCCGCGGTAACGCGGATATCGTAGTAGCCATCGTGCGGCACGAGTTGGTCGCGGCCGATTTTGTACCACTCTCCCGTGGCCGCGATTTGCGCCGAGCCGAGCGTGTTGATGCGCAGGCCAATAGCGGAACCCCACGGAACCGCATCTTTCACGAACTCCATTTGCTTTCCGTTGTAGGCAAACAAGAACGGGCAGGAGGCTTTGAGCCGCTGCTCGGTCACGATGTCCTGGTCCGCCTTCACGCCAAACTCGGCGCGAACCGTGCCATTCGGCCACACCACGCGCACAACCTCCGCTTCCGTCTGTTCCCCTAAACCAAAATGGAGCTGAGGACCGGTGATCGGCTGCTTCTGCACCAGCAAACCGGAGCGGACTTCGATTTCTCCACCGACGCCGAAGGGATTGATGCGCTGATCTCCAACCGCTTGCACCGCGTGCGGCCGCACTACCTGCCAGTGATAGTTCTTCGAACTTTGATTCACTCCCTGAACGGGCTGGCCGTCAGCAGTCAGGCCGAGCAAGTCGAGGTGGCCGTTGCCGCGTAGATCCGCCGCAGTGAAGACCAACGCGGGTCCGGCGGGATTGCTGAGCGGCACGAAACTTCCCTTTTCGTCGCCGAGCCAGATGAGCGCCCCGTTGCCAGCACCACTTGTGGATGAAAAGATGAGATCAAGCGCGCCGTTATTGTCAACATCGGCGATGTTCAGGCGAACATCACCCGCAAGATTTCTCGCAACGTCGGGAACTTTTGCGATTTCCGCCGTCTCCCAGCTTTCGCCTTCGTTCTTGTCAGAGATTCGCAGGATAGTGCCATCCGCCTCGACAGCCAGCAGATCGAGAATGCCGTCGTTGTTCGCGTCCGCTACGGCGATTGCTTTCACGGGGGAAATACTCGTTGGCAACGCCCGTTCACGAAACTGTCCCTGGCGTTCATTCATGAAGACGTGAAGATGGCCCGCGCCGTCGATGATGGCTGCATCGGGATTACCATCGCCATCGAAATCGGCCCAGGCAAAGCCGCTCAGACCGGAGATTCCAGTGAAGGGATGGATCGCGAGGAACGTGCCGTCGCCATTATTTCGCAGGACAGTCGGAACGCCATCTTTGGAACCGAGAACAATGTCGAGGTCGCCGTCGGCTTCAATGTCAACGGCCCAGGCTCCTATGTAGGGCGCGTTGGTCACGGACTTCGGCAGCTTGCTTTGCGCTGTCACATCGGTGAAAGCGGCCGGGCTGTCCTGACGCATCAAGCGCACGCCACCTGCGCCCGCAAGCACCAAATCAGTTTTGAAATCGTAGTTGAAATCAACGGGCACGACTGCATCGGGTTGTGGTGGGGCGGCAGACGGGCCTCCGGGAAACGGAAATTTCGCGCCGCTCGATAACTGCACCACATGTCCGTTGGCCTCTGCGATGACGGGGACACCTGCGCTTCCCAGCGGGATGGCTCCGATCCAATTCCAATGAGCGCGATCGGAATTCGGCAACGACTGCGCATTGAACGTGAGCGCGAGATCTGGCGGCGCAGGCCGGAAGACCGGAGTTGCAAGCAACAGAAAGTGAGTGAAAGGCTCGGCCTCTTCGCCGGGAGCGGCTTTGATAGCCCTCAAGCTGAGACGGTAATCCGGCACCCGCATGAGAACGTTGCGAAGAAAAGTCGTCTGCGTGGCGGCAGAGCGAAGATCGCCACCGGAAACTGCTGTCTCGACGGCTGCCAATTGGCGCTGCACTTCAGGAGGCCAGTTCGAAGACTGCACGCTGATTTGCGCAACTGCCGATTTTACTGTGGCGGCATCGCCTCGTTTCGCGGCGATGCGGCTCAACTCGAGCAATGCGGCGAGATTGTTTGGCTGAGCCGCAAGGATTTTTTGCACGAGCTGCTGGAATTCTGCTTCGCTGTTCCCCGCTCCCTCGCGCTCGATTTCTTCGGCAAGCTGATAAAGAGCGCGCAAATTTTGTGGATTTAGTGCGACGGCCTGCCGCAAATCGGCGAGCGCCTGGGATGAATTTCCGCGCTGGCTCTCGAGCAATCCCATGAGGCTGTAAATCTGGTCGTTCTTCGGCGCCAGATCGCGAGCCTGCTGAAATCGCTGCGCCGACGCATCATAGTTTCTCTGGCGCAGTGCCAGGATGCCCCAGTTTGCCCATCCGGCGGGCTCTCCCGGCACAAGGCGCGTAACTTCCGACAACTTGCTTTCTGCATGAACGTCGTCCCCGACTTGTAATGCTGAGAGCCCGACATAAAATGCGGACACCACGTTTGCATAGGCCTTTGAATTCTTCTCAGGAAATTTCGGCGCCGAATGGCACCCGGCAGAGAGCACGATCAGCGCTCCCGCGAGGAGGAAAAGAATTGCGTTTTGAAAACCGAACCATCGACCCAAGCGCATAGTTAGAAGCGGCGCGCAGACATCATGCGGCCTGAAATCTCCTGTTTCTGTTATGGCGGCGACGCCGCGACATGCCCCGAAACCACAAGAAAGCGACAGCCAGAAACGGTAAGAGGTAGAGCAAAAGATCCCAGCGCCCGTATCCAGGGGGAGTCGCTTCGACGCGTGAAAGCGCTTCCTCCCTACCTTGCGAGCTGCGCAGGACGAGTCGTACGCGATAGAACTCGTCCCGATCAAATTGAGCCGAAGCGTTGTATTCTACCTGCCCGCGGCTATCTTGCCGAATCGCTGAGTACACTATTTCGGCGAGGCGTTCACTTTCCGGTTGAATGCCAATTTCCACCTTCAGGTCGCCGGGGATTTTGCCTCCTGGAACCGGATCGACGAGAACGAAAAATGTTCCAGTGCCAATGTCCGGATGGGTCCAAAGGGAGATGACACATCCTGCCATCTTGCGGTTCTCGATGATCGGGAATGGAGGACCATTGTGCGCTTCCGCGGGCAACGCAAACACCAACGCCAGTGTGGCCGCGACTAGCAGTCCTGCAATCGAGATGGAACGATTCGGCATTTGAAGAACACTTGTTAACCGCTCATCAGCGTGGCGCGCATTTCCATGGGCTGGAAGATCAGCCAAAGTGACGCACCGAAGAGTAGAGCACAAACTATTGCCCACGGAATAAATGCTTGCAGCGGCTTGACTGGAGAATCCTCTTCGGCCAAACCGTGAGTCACTGCCAAAGATCCAGCAAAGCCCAGCACGAGGAACCCGATCTCGATGACTTGCACGGCATTCGCGGGCAAGCCGGTCAGTGTCCAACGCGGCTCCCCCAGAAAAGACCACCCCAGACCTGCAAAAAAATTCTGCGTCACGGGAATGATGGTATAGAGGCCGGTCAGAAAGTGAAAACCGTAGTGCGCGAGCCACATGCCAAAACCCATCGGAACAAGCCCGTAGGAATAACGAACGACGAGCGGCACGAACGCGCGCTGGACGCGACCCCAAGCTCGCGTCAACCAAGCGGCGCTACCCAAGAGGAGCACTGGTTCCAGAATTAGAAAGACCGCGAAGATCAGCCCAAGCACTGGTGCCTCGTGGCGCGCGTGCAACATCTTCCCGAGCCAGTTTTCAACCGCGTATACCGGACTGACCATGCCGAAAGCATTCAGCAGCGCGCCAAAAGTAAATACTATCGTCAGTGCGGCGACATCCTTGCGACGGGAGAAATAACCGATCCCGGAACGCAACGAATCGCCCAGCAATTCACTTCCCGGCAAGCGGCTCAATATCCCAACGTTGTCATGCGGGCAGGCATGGATGCAATCGAGACAGAAGGTGCAATCCATGTTGCCGACTTTGCGCGGTTGAAATAGCGCCAATTCGCATCCGCGGATTACCACCAGATCGGAAGTTGCGTCGTGCCTGCCGCGAATGCAGTCTTTAGTGAGGCATCGCGTGCAGACCTCCTGATCCCGCACCTTTACTTCGAATGGAGAAAGCGTTGACGCAACGAAGTTGAACTGTCCAATCGGACAGACGAATTTGCAGAATGAGGCGTGTTTAAAAAACCCGTCCACCACGAGCACGCTCAGGAAGTAGCCGATGATGAGCCAGGCGGTCCACCAGGGCGAAGACCAGAGGTCGAACAGTTCGTAGGTGAACAGGATGAGGACGAACAATGCGACCGAAAGCCATTTGTTTCGGAGCACCCGCGGCCAGGTGAACCTGGGCCTGAAGAAGCGGCGCGCCACCTGACGCACCAGCATGAACGGACAAGCCAGACAGAAAAAATTCCCGGCGCACAACAGGACCAGCACGAGAACGCCGCGAAAGTGCAACCAGCTCAGGGTTGTGGCGAGGTTCTTGGGAGCTAAAGATGGGCCGAACAATCCGTGCAGGATCATGGCCGCACTAATAAGGAGCAGAGGAATCTGAAGGAATGGCCGCGCATAGCGCCAGCGGAATAGAGGTCCCAGCACAGGAACCTGCATCAGATCAAAAGGCGGCGAGCCCAGATTATCTTCGGACGGGATGGATGCCTGATTCACCACTCACCTAGTTTTGCCGGACATCGTGGGCCGGACATCTCTCACATCGAATTGACGTTCCAGCTTTTCTCCATTGGGCAGCTTGCCGTGCAACAGGATGACCCAGTCGCCAGCCATCCCGAGGGAAACGTGGGACTCATAGCGTGCCGGCTGCACTTCGGCAGCTTGCGCAAATACGGGATTCATGCCGGCGTGTGACATATCAGCTTCGACCGTGATTTGAGCCCCGTTCACTGGATGATTCGCTGCATCGGTCAACGTGAGGCTGACAACGACTGGACCGACCTGCACCGGCATTGGCTTGATCTGAAACTCGACTATCACAGCGCTTGAGGTATTGGGCGTCCGGTGACAACCAATCCCGATAACAAGCGCGACGACCACCCAGATGAGGCGGCAGCGCCTCACAAATTGATCCCCATCAACACAGATCAGGCTGCGCTGGGCAATTCATCCTGGTGCCAGGCGCAAGTGCACCTTGCCCTCTCCTTTTCATGGATGGGCGGAAACATGTGGTAGTACATCGCAATCACCATGGGAATGAAGACGATCGAGTTGTAGAACAGGTGGAGCTCAACCCTGGGAAAGATCAATTGCAAAACGCTGCAAGGAACGGGCCTTCCCCAGAAATTGTGGTGCGTGGTCGCTTGGTAAATCAAAAGGAAATGCTCGATGTGGTGCCAGAACTGAATCCAGAATGCCACCATCCACCAAGTGTACGAAACTCCGGTAAAACCCTTCCGCAAGAACCAGATGCCAATAAGCATCACCAGAGCGTAACCATAGTGCAGGGTCTCCGATTTGATCAGCCACGGGTACCACAGGCCGAGCAGACCGTTGGCCATCGGGCGCGGCCACCCCATCACGTAAATCTGATAGGCCTGAACAAGGTGTTCCGCCCAGTGGCCGAGCACGATCACCATGAATAACTGAAGCGCGCGTTCGTGCCATTTGGCGTTGAGTTTTTGCAAAAAGCTCTCACCTGCAATAGAGGCTGTGGCAACGTGAGGCATGGTGCGACTAGCTGTCATAGGAATCCCGCCCCCACTTGGGACTTTCTAAGCGAAGGACAGAATGATCCCATGGCTGGAAAGAAAGGTTCAATAGTAGATTTACATTATTGTTTACACAATCGTTCACCGTTAACGTCTCAAGGCGAAGAATCCAGGAAGCTCCGTCGCTCTTTTATCGAGGCGACTCGCAGGGCTTCACATAGTTAGGCAATCGGCGGGAGCCCGAACGATGAGACTGCTAGAGGGATTATCCGAAACTGCTCCGCCGTCGTTGAAACCGCTCCATCACGTAATCGCCGACTCTGAATCCGGAGCGTCTTTTTCCCAGCTTGGCAATCTGCTCGAACAGTTTCACTGTGCGACTCGCGAAGCTAGAAAGCTCGTGCTCGGACGCTCAGCAGCCGAACTTACGAAGAGGTTGAAGCCAAAATCCTGGTCGACCGCGGAATGCCTTGATCATCTTGCACGGACCACGGCCTCGTTTCTCCCGGCGATATCGCGGGCGGTTGCGACCGCTCCCAAACTCACCACGAACCGCTCACTCTGGACAGGGACCATCGCTTTGCTGTTGATTCGCAATCTGGAACCGCCTTATCGTCTCCGATACAAAGTTATCCCACAACTGGTCCCGGAGGTGACGGATTTTGAGGCCGCGTGGTCGGCTTTTGAGCAGTCACAATCGCGGCTCTCAGAAGCTATATGCTCAGCTGCCGGACTCGCCATTGACAAGGTAAAGGTCCCGTGTCCGGTGTGCGCACACGTGGCCTACAACGCTTATGGGGCTTTCCGCATGCTTGCCGCTCACCAACGCCGCCACTTGTGGCAGATGGAACAGATTCTGGGAGCGCTCGACGGAAGACAGGCATTGAAAACGACGGCGTAGAGGCGGCGGCAAACTACCACATTCCTCCTTGAGCACGAGCGGAATCCTGCAACAATATTCCAGCCACCGTAGTCAGGACTGAACGAATGGCCTCTGAATCACCTACCAGTGCTTCCGATGTAATTGTTATTGGCGGAGGCTTGGCCGGAAAGGCTGCGTCGCTTCATCTCGCGAGATCCGGCTTGAGCGTCATTTGCATTGAGCCGGCGCAGGACACTCGGCAGGCAGTTGGAGAGTCGCTGGACTGGTCCGCTCCAGACCTACTGAAGGCGCTGGGCTTGCCGATGGAGCAGCTGGTGAGTGAGCGGATTGCGACGTGGAAGCGTCACGTTACTTTGCAACTCCGCGACGGATGCTCGGAGCAATACATTCCATCGGACTGGCTGGCCCACGCCCCTTTCCGCGTCGAACTACGAACTCTGCATGTAGATCGACAACGGCTCGACGAAGAATTGGCGAGCCTGGCGACAGCACAGGGTGTCATGATCGTCCGCCACAAGGTTGTCGGCGTCGAGCGGGAAGGAAGCAGGATTCTTTCCGTCAAAACTGCCGGCGGCTCGACCTTTGCTGCCAAGTGGTTCATCGATTCATCCGGATTTGCGCGCAGCTTAAATTCGCGACTCAGAACAGGCGCTGCAAATCCGGATGAATCGATGAACCACTTGGCAGCAAAGGTCGAGCCGCCGGCAGTTTTGACGGAAAGAATCCTGCTTCCTTCCCGCTCGACGCCGACAACCTTGTGGCGGACGATCATGACACCCTGTGCTGTCGCCAGGCTCGCCAATTCTTCGTCGAGCCGTTGTCGATCTACATGCAGAGTTCGTAGTTCGACGCGGAAAGGGGCGTGGGCCAGCCAGTCCGATGGAATGTATTGCTCCGAGCATCCGTCGCGGAGTTGCAAAGTAACGTGACGCTTCCACGTCGCAATCCGCTCACTCACCAGCTGCTCCATCGGCAAGCCCAGCGCCTTCAGTAGGTCTGGAGCGGACCAGTCCAGCGACTCTCCAACTGCCTGCCGAGTGTCCTGCGCCGGCTCAATGCAAATGACGCTCAAGCCGGATCTCGCGAGATGAAGCGACGCAGCCTTTCCGGCCAAGCCTCCGCCAATAACAATTACATCGGAAGCACTGGTAGGTGATTCAGAGGCCATTCGTTCAGTCCTGACTACGGTGGCTGGAATATTGTTGCAGGATTCCGCTCGTGCTCAAGGAGGAATGTGGTAGTTTGCCGCCGCCTCTACGCCGTCGTTTTCAATGCCTGTCTTCCGTCGAGCGCTCCCAGAATCTGTTCCATCTGCCACAAGTGGCGGCGTTGGTGAGCGGCAAGCATGCGGAAAGCCCCATAAGCGTTGTAGGCCACGTGTGCGCACACCGGACACGGGACCTTTACCTTGTCAATGGCGAGTCCGGCAGCTGAGCATATAGCTTCTGAGAGCCGCGATTGTGACTGCTCAAAAGCCGACCACGCGGCCTCAAAATCCGTCACCTCCGGGACCAGTTGTGGGATAACTTTGTATCGGAGACGATAAGGCGGTTCCAGATTGCGAATCAACAGCAAAGCGATGGTCCCTGTCCAGAGTGAGCGGTTCGTGGTGAGTTTGGGAGCGGTCGCAACCGCCCGCGATATCGCCGGGAGAAACGAGGCCGTGGTCCGTGCAAGATGATCAAGGCATTCCGCGGCCGACCAGGATTTTGGCTTCAACCTCTTCGTAAGTTCGGCTGCTGAGCGTCCGAGCACGAGCTTTCTAGCTTCGCGAGTCGCACAGTGAAACTGTTCGAGCAGATTGCCAAGCTGGGAAAAAGACGCTCCGGATTCAGAGTCGGCGATTACGTGATGGAGCGGTTTCGACGACGGCGGAGCAGTTTCGGATAATCCTGCTAGCAGTCTCATCGTTCGGGCTCCCGCCGATTGCCTAACTATGTGAAGCCCTGCGAGTCGCCTCAATAAAAGAGCGACGGAGCTTCCTGGACTCGCCTCAGACGTTAACGGTGAACGATGTGTAAACAATAATGTAAATCTACTATTGAACCTTTCTTTCCAGCCATGGGATCATTCTGTCCTTCGCTTAGAAAGTCCCAAGTAGGGGGGGGATTCCTATGACAGCTAGTCGCACCATGCCTCACGTTGCCACAGCCTCTATTGCAGGTGAGAGCTTTTTGCAAAAACTCAACGCCAAATGGCACGAGCGGGCGCTTCAGTTGTTCATGGTCATCGTGCTTGCGCATTGGGCGCGAGCATCTGGTGCAGGCCTGGCAGATTTAGGTGATGCATTGGCCGCGCCCGTGGCAAACGGAATCCTGGGCCTGTGGTACCCGTGGCTGATCAAGTCGGAGAGCTGCACTATGGGTACGCCCTGGTGATGCTGATCTTCCTCTGGGTGCTGCGCAAAGGATTTACCGGGCTTAGCCGCAAATGGTGGACGGTGGCTCTGGATCCAGTTCTGGCACCACATCGAACACTGCTGCTGATTGCCAGGCGACCTTTCACCACAACTCTGGGGAAAGCCGGTGCCATGCAGCGTTCTGCAATTGGTCTTTCCCCGGGTAGAATTGCATTTGTTCTACAACTCGATCGTATTCATTCCCATGGTGATTGCGATGTACTACCACATGTTTCCGCCCATGCATGAAAACGGGAGGGCAAGGTGCACTTGCGCCTGGCACCAGGATGAATTGCCCGGCGCAGCCTGATCTGTGTTGAAGGGGATCAATTTGTGAGGCGTTGCCGTCTGGGTGGTCGTCGCGCTTGTTATCGTGGATTGGTTGTCACCGGACGCCCGATACCTCGAGCGCTGTGATAGTCGAGTTTCAGATCGAGCCACTGCCGGTCGCAGGTCGGTCCAGTCGTTGTCAGCCTCACTTGACGGATGCCGAAGGCATCCAGTGAACGGGGCTCAAATCACGGTAGAAGCTGATATGTCGCACCCCGGCATGAGTCCCGTATTTGCGCAAGCTAACGAAGTACAGCCGGCACGCTATGAGTCCAATATCAACTTCGGGATGGCTGGCGACTGGGTCCTCGTGTTGCACATCAAGCTGCCCGATGGAGAAAAGCTGGAACGTCAGATCGATGTGAGAGATGTCCGGCCCACGATGTCCGGCAAAATAGGTCAAGTGTGAATCAGGCATCCATCCCGTCCGAAGATAAGCTGGGCTCGCCGCCTTTTGATCTGATCAGGTTCCGTGCTGGGACGTCTATTGCGCTGGCGCATCGCGACCATGCCTGCAGATTCCGCTGCTCACTTGTTAGTGCGGTCATGATCCTGCACGGATTGTTCGGCCCATCTCTCGCTCCCAAGAACCTGGCCACAACCCTCAGCTGGGTTCACTTTCGCGGCGTCCTCGTGCTGGTCCTGTTGTGCGCCGGGAATTTCTTCTGCCTGGCCTGTCCGTTCATGCTGGTGCGTCATGTGGCGCGCCGCTTCTTCAGCCCCGGTTCAACTGGCCGCGCGTACTGCGAAACAAGTGGCTCTCGGTCGCACTGTTCGTCCTCATCCTGTTCACCTATGAACTCTTCGACCTCTGGTCTTCGCCCTGGTGGACCGCCTGGCTCATCATCGGCTATTTCTGGCGTGCTTGTCGTCGACGGTTTTTTCAAGCATGCCTCGTTCTGCAAATTCGTCTGCCCGATTGGACAGTTCAACTTCATCGCGTCCACGCTTTCGCCGTTCGAGGTCGAGGTGCGCGATCAGGACGTCTGCACGCGTGCCACACGAAGGACTGCATTCGCGGCCGCCGCGACGCCAACTGTCCGATCTGGTGGTAATCCGCGGCTGCGAATTGGCGCTCTTTCAGCCGCGCAAAGTCGGCAACATGGATTGCACCTTCTGTCTCGATTGCGTCCATGCCTGCCCGCACGACAACGTCGGCATACTGAGCCGCCTGCCGGGAAGTGAATTGCTGGGCGATCCGTTGCGTTCCGGGATTGGATATTTCTCCCGGCGCAAGGATGTCGCCGCACTGGCGATAGTATTTACTTTCGGCGCGCTGCTGAATGCTTTCGGCATGGTCAGTCCGGTATACGCGGTTGAAAACTGGCTCGGGAAGATGTTGCACGCGCGCCACGAGGCACCAGTGCTTGGGCTGATCTTCGCGGTCTTTCTAATTCTGGAACCAGTGCTCCTCTTGGGTAGCGCCGCTTGGTTGACGCGAGCTTGGGGTCGCGTCCAGCGCGCGTTCGTGCCGCTCGTCGTTCGTTATTCCTACGGGCTTGTTCCGATGGGTTTTGGCATGTGGCTCGCGCACTACGGTTTTCACTTTCTGACCGGCCTCTATACCATCATTCCCGTGACGCAGAATTTTTTTGCAGGTCTGGGGTGGTCTTTTCTGGGGGAGCCGCGTTGGACACTGACCGGCTTGCCCGCGAATGCCGTGCAAGTCATCGAGATCGGGTTCCTCGTGCTGGGCTTTGCTGGATCTTTGGCAGTGACTCACGGTTTGGCCGAAGAGGATTCTCCAGTCAAGCCGCTGCAAGCATTTATTCCGTGGGCAATAGTTTGTGCTCTACTCTTCAGTGCGTCACTTTGGCTGATCTTCCAGCCCATGGAAATGCGCGCCACGCTGATGAGCGGTTAGCAAGTGTTCTTCAAATGCGGAATCGTTCCATCTCGATTGCAGGACTGCTAGTCGCGGCCACACTGGCGTTGGTGTTTGCGTTGCCCGCGGAAGCGCACAATGGTCCTCCATTCCCGATCATCGAGAATCGCAAGATGACAGGATGTGTCATCTCCCTTTGGACCCATCCGGACATTGGCACTGGAACATTTTTCGTTCTCGTCGATCCGGTTCCAGGAGGTAAAATCCCCGGCGACCTGAAGGTGGAAATTGGCATTCAACCGGAAAGTGAACGCCTCGCCGAAATAGTGTACTCAGCGATTCGGCAAGATAGCCGCGGGCAGGTAGAATACAACGCTTCGGCTCAATTTGATCGGGACGAGTTCTATCGCGTACGACTCGTCCTGCGCAGCTCGCAAGGTAGGGAGGAAGCGCTTTCACGCGTCGAAGCGACTCCCCCTGGATACGGGCGCTGGGATCTTTTGCTCTACCTCTTACCGTTTCTGGCTGTCGCTTTCTTGTGGTTTCGGGGCATGTCGCGGCTTCGCCGCCATAACAGAAACAGGAGATTTCAGGCCGCATGATGTCTGCGCGCCGCTTCTAACTATGCGCTTGGGTCGATGGTTCGGTTTTCAAAACGCAATTCTTTTCCTCCTCGCGGGAGCGCTGATCGTGCTCTCTGCCGGGTGCCATTCGGCGCCGAAATTTCCTGAGAAGAATTCAAAGGCCTATGCAAACGTGGTGTCCGCATTTTATGTCGGGCTCTCAGCATTACAAGTCGGGGACGACGTTCATGCAGAAAGCAAGTTGTCGGAAGTTACGCGCCTTGTGCCGGGAGAGCCCGCCGGATGGGCAAACTGGGGCATCCTGGCACTGCGCCAGAGAAACTATGATGCGTCGGCGCAGCGATTTCAGCAGGCTCGCGATCTGGCGCCGAAGAACGACCAGATTTACAGCCTCATGGGATTGCTCGAGAGCCAGCGCGGAAATTCATCCCAGGCGCTCGCCGATTTGCGGCAGGCCGTCGCACTAAATCCAAAAAATTTGCGCGCTCTTTATCAGCTTGCCGAAGAAATCGAGCGCGAGGGAGCGGGGAACAGCGAAGCAGAATTCCAGCAGCTCGTGCAAAAAATCCTTGCGGCTCAGCCAAACAATCTCGCCGCATTGCTCGAGTTGAGCCGCATCGCCGCGAAACGAGGCGATGCCGCCACAGTAAAATCGGCAGTTGCGCAAATCAGCGTGCAGTCTTCGAACTGGCCTCCCGAAGTGCAGCGCCAATTGGCAGCCGTCGAGACAGCAGTTTCCGGTGGCGATCTTCGCTCTGCCGCCACGCAGACGACTTTTCTTCGCAACGTTCTCATGCGGGTGCCGGATTACCGTCTCAGCTTGAGGGCTATCAAAGCCGCTCCCGGCGAAGAGGCCGAGCCTTTCACTCACTTTCTGTTGCTTGCAACTCCGGTCTTCCGGCCTGCGCCGCCAGATCTCGCGCTCACGTTCAATGCGCAGTCGTTGCCGAATCCGAATGGCGCTCATTGGAATTGGATCGGAGCCATCCCGCTGGGAAGCGCAGGTGTTCCCGTCATCGCAGAGGCCAACGGACATGTGGTGCAGTTATCGAGCGGCGCGAAATTTCCGTTTCCCGGAGGCCCGTCTGCCGCCCCACCACAACCCGATGCAGTCGTGCCCGTCGATTTCAACTACGATTTCAAAACCGATTTGGTCCTTGCGGGTGCAGGCGGCGTGCGTTTGATGCGTCAGGACAGCCCGACCGCTTTCACCGATGTGACGGCGCAAAGCAAGCTGCCGAAGTCCGTGACAAACGCGCCCTACATAGGAGCGTGGGCAGTTGACATTGAAGCTGACGGCGACCTCGACATTGTTCTCGGATCTAAAGATGGCGTTCCGACTGTCCTGCGAAATAACGGCGATGGCACGTTCCTCGCGATCCATCCCTTCACCGGAATCCCAGGTCTAAGCGGCTTTGCCTGGGCCGATTTCGATGGCGATGGTAATCCCGACGCGGCCATCATCGATGGTGCGGGCCATCTTCATGTCTTCATGAATGAACGCCAGGGACAGTTTCGTGAACGGGCATTGCCAACGAGTATTTCCCCCGTGAAAGCAATCGCCGTAGCGGACGCGAACAACGACGGCATTCTCGATCTGCTGGCTGTCGAGGCGGATGGCACTATCCTGCGAATCTCTGACAAGAACGAAGGCGAAAGCTGGGAGACGGCGGAAATCGCAAAAGTTCCCGACGTTGCGAGAAATCTTGCGGGTGACGTTCGCCTGAACATTGCCGATGTTGACAATAACGGCGCGCTTGATCTCATCTTTTCATCCACAAGTGGTGCTGGCAACGGGGCGCTCATCTGGCTCGGCGACGAAAAGGGAAGTTTCGTGCCGCTCAGCAATCCCGCCGGACCCGCGTTGGTCTTCACTGCGGCGGATCTACGCGGCAACGGCCACCTCGACTTGCTCGGCCTGACTGCTGACGGCCAGCCCGTTCAGGGAGTGAATCAAAGTTCGAAGAACTATCACTGGCAGGTAGTGCGGCCGCACGCGGTGCAAGCGGTTGGAGATCAGCGCATCAATCCCTTCGGCGTCGGTGGAGAAATCGAAGTCCGCTCCGGTTTGCTCGTACAGAAGCAGCCGATCACCGGTCCTCAGCTCCATTTCGGTTTAGGGGAACAGACGGAAGCGGAGGTTGTGCGCGTGGTGTGGCCGAATGGCACGGTTCGCGCCGAGTTTGGCGTGAAGGCGGACCAGGACATCGTGACCGAGCAGCGTCTCAAAGCCTCCTGCCCGTTCTTGTTTGCCTACAACGGAAAGCAAATGGAGTTCGTGAAAGATGCGGTTCCGTGGGGTTCCGCTATTGGTCTGCGCATCAACACGCTCGGCTCCGCGCAAATCGCGGCCACGGGAGAGTGGTACAAAATCGGCCGCGAGCAACTCGTGCCGCACGATGGCTACTACGATATCCGCGTTACAGCGGAGCTTTGGGAGGTCTATTACTACGACTACCTGGCGCTCACTGCTATCGATCATCCCGTGGGCACGGAGATTTTCGTCGATGAGCGCTTTGTGATTCCGCCTGCAAAACTCGGCGTCACCGTAGTCTCAACTCCACATGACATCGCCCACGCCACCGACGACACCGGCCAGGACGTAACCGAACTGCTGCGTAATCTGGATGGAAAATCGGTGAGCAGTTTCGGCAAAGGCCAGTTCCAGGGCGTGACGCGCGATCATTATCTGGAACTCGATCTCGGCGACGACGCGCCCAAAAGCGGCCCACTCTACCTGATCGCGCAAGGTTCCATCCACGACACGGAATCGTCGGTGAATGTCGCCATCACACAGGGCAGCCGCTGGCGCGCGCACGGACTCAGCGTTGAAGTGCCGGATGGTCGCGGCGGTTGGGTGACTGCGCAAGATAATCTCGGTTTTCCTGCCGGCCGCAAGAAGACGGTTCTCTTCAATCTCACAAATGTTTTCCGTCCTGGAACGCCGCGCCGCGTGCGCCTGCGCACGAATCTCGAAATCTACTGGGACGCCATCCACTGGGCGCAAGGCGTGCCGGACGCGCCTCTTAAAGAAGTCACGCTGGATCCAACCATGGCCGACCTGCACTATCGCGGCTATTCGGTGATGCACATGCCGGTGGGAGCGGGTGCTCCGGAAGTTCCCGACTACAACGTGATCGAGGGAACCAAGCAGCGCTGGCGTGATTTGATTGGCTATTACACTCGCTACGGCGATGTCCGCGAGCTGTTGAAGACCATCGACGACCGTTACGTTATCGTGAACTCCGGCGACGAACTTTCGATGCGTTTCGCGGAGCAGCCGCCTCCGCCAGCCGGATGGGTGCGCGATTTTGTCATCAAAGGCGATGGCTGGATCAAAGACGGCGATTACAACTCAACATTCTCCAAAACCGTGCTGCCATTGCCCTACCACGCGAAGAACGAATACACCGTGCGTCCAGGCGTTCTCGAAGATGAGTGGACATATCGTCAGCATCCCGATGACTGGAAGAACTATCACACGCGATATGTAACGCCTGAAGTCTTCAAGAACGCCTTGCGCGATCGCAGTTCGAGCGAGCCCGTCAGGAGCGCGCAGGCCCAATGACGACGCCCGGCAATCGCATCGCGAGACTTCTTCTCGCATTTTTTTTCCTTGGTCTGCTCGTTACACCGCTGGTGATCAAGCGCATTTCAGCGCAACGCGATTTCGACCGGCTCGGGCGCCGATGCCGCGACGGCCCTGGCTCGCCACGGCTTCTACTTGCAGGAAGTTTCTCGCGCAGCCGGGATTAATTTTGTTCACCAGGCTCCAGCGCTCGATCCGAAGCTCGAACCCATCATGCCGGAAGTTGCGTCGATGGGCGCTTCCGTGTCGATCGTCGATTTCGATCGCGACGGCTGGCCCGATATCTACGTGGTCAACAGCGCCATCGGCAGCAAGAACGCACTTTACCGGAATATGCGCGACGGCACGTTTAAAGATGTGGCGGGCGAGCTCGGCATTGCCGATGTCAACCAGCCCGGCACCGGCGTCTCCACCGGCGCGGTGTGGGGAGATTACGACAACGACGGCTACGAAGACTTATTCCTGATTAAGTGGGGACGCCCCGAGCTTTATCACAACGATCAGGGTCACGGGTTCACGCGCGTCACCGAACAAGCCGGGCTGCCTCGCTGGATCAACGCCAATACCGCGATATGGTTTGACTACGATGGCGATGGTCTCCTCGATCTCTTCGTCGGTGGCTACTACTCCGAAGACATCGACCTCTGGCATCTGACCACCACGCGCATCATGCCCGATAGTTTCGAGTACGCCAAGAACGGCGGCCGGAAATATTTGTTTCACAATCTGGGTAATGGAAAGTTTGAGGAAGTTAGCGCCAAGGCTGGCATCGACAGCCATCGTTGGGCGCTGGCTGCTTCGGCCGCAGACCTGCGCGGCACGGGCCATCCCGATCTGTTTGTCGCCAATGATTACGGAGTCTCAGAACTTTATTTCAACGACGGTAGGCAATTCCACGAAGTCGGCAAGCAGACTGGTATCGGATTCGCACCCAAGAGCGGGATGAACGCTGCTTTCGGCGATATTCTCAATCAGGGCCAATATGCCGTGTACGTTTCGAACATTTCCGAAGACGGCGTCCTCATTCAGGGCAACAATTTGTGGGTGCCGAAGCCGGGAACTTCCGGCGACGCGATTCAGTACGAAAATCTCGCACGCGACTTCGGCGTGGAACTTGGCGGTTGGAGCTTCGGGGCACAATTTGGCGACTTGAACAATGACGGAACCCTCGATCTCTATTTGGCAAACGGCTACATCTCACTCGACCGCAACCGCAGCTACTGGTATGACTTCTCCAAGGTAGCCGGCGGCAACAGCACGATCATCGGAGATGCCAGGAACTGGCCTGCATTCGAAGGCCGCAGCTTGTCGGGATATCAGAACAAACGCGTCTGGCTGAACGACGGTGCCGGCAAGTTCATCGACGTCGCCCAGGCCGTGGGCGTGACCGACACCTACGACGGTCGTGCCGTGGCTTTCGCCGACCTGTGGAATCGCGGAGTGCTCGACGTGGTCGTAGCCAATCAGAAAGGACCGCTGCTGGTTTACAAGAATACTGTTGCGCCCGAGAACGACTGGATCGAGTTTCAGCTGGAAGGAACGGTCAGCAATCGCAGCGCGATTGGCGCGAAGGTTACTCTGTACTGGAATGGCCAGATGCAGGCGCAGGAAGTTTCCGGGGGCACCGGTTTTGCCGCACAGAACGACCGCCGCCTGCATTTCGGGCTCGGCAAGAATCCGAAGATCGAAAAAGCGGTTATCCGCTGGCCCTCCGGCAAAGCTCAAACGATCGGCCAGCCTGCTCCGAACCAGTTGCATAAAATCAAGGAGCCGGCATGAGCCCGGCCACGACGACCATCGCGCCAGCTAATGCGCCGGTTCCAAAAAAGCCGCTGATCAGTCTTGACAATCGCTATATCGCGCCGGCATTCATCACTTGCATCCTGCTCGTGGGGCACTTATCGTTCGGAATTCTTGAAAGCTATCCGAAGACATTGCTCGCGATCGTCACCAGCATCGCCCTGGAGCTGGCGCTCGGACGCATTTTCTTGCACAAGTGGTTGCATCCCGCCAGCGCCTACATTACTGGCATCAGCGTCGGAATTCTAGTTCGCTCGCCTGCCTATTGGCCTTATGCTCTCTGCGCTGCGATCTCAATTACTTCGAAGTATGTGCTGCGTGTGAAAGGCCGCCACATCTGGAATCCCTCAAACTTTGGCATCTCTGTGATGTTGTTCCTCGCCGCCGACACGGTTGCGAGTCTGAGCATTCAATGGGGCAATTACCTGTTGCCCATGCTGGTCATCTGGGTTCTGGGCTCGATCATCATCGCGCGGCTTCATCGCTTTCACATCACGGGTATCTACGTGGCATCCTTTCTGGCGTTCGCATTTCTGCGCAGTTGGATGACCGGCAGCCCGTGGCAGTCCGAAGTTGCGCCGATCACCGGGCCAATGTATCAGCTGTTCATTTTTTTCATGATCACCGATCCCAAAACCACGGTTCGATCCAAGCGCGGACAATGCATCGTGGTCTTCATGGTGGCTTTGCTGGAAATGGTATTGCGCCTGCGGCAAGTTGTCTATGCTCCGTTCTATGCGCTTTTCATCGTTGGACCAGCGGCCATGCTGATCGAGATTTGGCTGGATTCACGCCGCGGGAATTCGGCAAAGGCGGTTGCCGCGTAGTGAGCGCCCGTTATCGCAACAGGAATTTCGGACCTGCACGCCGCTGGGCACTGTGGTTGATTGCGGGCATTTCGCTGCTGGCAGGATGCAGAAAGTCACCTTCGATCGAGTCTACGGCAGTCGCGCCGAGCGGCGACCAGCGCGCAGCTCCGCATTCGGAGTCCACGCCTGCTATTCCATTACCAGTTGCATCCAAACCGAATGCCGTTGCTCCGGCGCGCCCGTCCGGCCCCATCGAGTTCACTGACATTACTGCTCAAGCCGGTATTCGTTTCAAGCACAACTCCGGCGCCTTCGGAAAGAAATATCTGCCTGAAACGATGGGTAGCGGTGTCTGCTTCATCGATTACGATAACGACGGCTGGCAGGACATTCTTCTTATCAATTCCATGGACTGGCCCGGACATAAATCCGGCAATTCCTATCCCGCCCTCTACCACAACAATAAAGACGGCACATTTACTGACGTGACGCGCCAGGCCGGACTCGCGGTCGAAATGTACGGGCTCGGCTGCGCTGTCGGCGATTATGACAATGACGGGTACGACGACATCTATATCACGACAGTCGGTTCGAATCACCTGTTTCGTAACCTTCACAATGGCAAGTTTGCCGATGTGACCGCCAAAGCCGGTGTTGCCGACCCTGGATTCTCTGCCAGCGCCGTTTGGTTCGACTATGATAACGACGGCAAGCTCGATCTCTTCGTTACCCATTACGTCGAGTGGTCCATCGATACTGATCAATATTGCTCGCTTGACAACAAGAACAAGTCCTACTGCACGCCACAGAGATTTAAGGGACAAAGCTCGACGCTGTTCCACAACAAAGGCGATGGAACGTTCGAGAATGTAACGAAGAAAGCAGGCCTCTACGATCCGACCGGCAAAGCCCTCGGCGTCGCACTGCTCGATTACGACAACGACGGCTGGCTCGATCTGTTCGTCTCCAACGACACCGAACCCAACAAGCTCTACCACAACAACCACAATGGCACCTTCACCGACGTTGGGGTCGCTGCAGGACTGGCCTATGGCGAAGCCGGAACGGCTCGCGCCGGCATGGGCACTGACGCCGCCGACTACGATAATTCCGGATGGCAAAGCCTGGTCCTCGGCAACTTTACGAACGAGAGCATGTCTCTCTATCACAATGACGGCTCCGGGCTCTTCACCGATGAAGCGCCAAGAACGGGCATCGCGACCATGTCGAACAAGTCGCTCACCTTCGGTACATTTTTCTTTGATTACGACCTCGACGGACTTCCGGACATTCTCGCGGTGAACGGCCACGTCTCCGACGACATCAGCGTCGTGCAACCGAACGTAAAGTACGCGCAGCCGCCGCATCTGTTTCGAAATCTGGGTGGGAAGAAATTTGAGGAAGTGACGACAGAGGTGGGAACGGCGTTGCCGCGTCCAATCGTCGGCCGGGGCGCGGCCTACGCTGACGTCGACAACGACGGCGATCTCGACCTCGTGATCACCGCCAATAACGGCCCCGCTCGATTGCTGCGCAATGACAACGGAAATAAGAATGACATGCTTCGCGTGAAGACCATTGGCACGCGCTCGAATCGCGATGGTATCGGCGCCAAAGTCACGGTGGAGACCGCTAACGGTACCCGCCTCTTCGCCATGGTGAAAACGGGATCGAGCTACTTATCGCAAAGCGAACTTCCGTTGACATTCGGGCTGGGCAAGCCAGAAGCCGGCAAGATGGTAAGTGTGGAAATTGTCTGGCCGAGCGGCCACAAAGACTCAATCTCCAACGTCACGGCGAACCAATTCATCACTGTTCAGGAAGGCAAAGGGATTGTCGCGGCCCGGTCTCTGCCGGTCACGCGCTGACCCGCGCTGACCCGCGCGACTCACTTGGCAGATAGTTTTGCGATGGTACGTGATCATTACACTAAATAAATACTTCACCGTTTGGATTCGGCTGTATCATCAACGCGAATCCACCGCCAGGTTCGCAAGTTTTGTTCACCAATCCCGTCGCAGACTTCCCCGTAAGTTACCAGCCGTCTTAACACGACAGCCAACGCTATCTTGGGATGCTTTTGTCGCGCGATTATTTCAGGGTTCGTCTTTTGTATCCGACGACAAATCTCGTTCGTTGTGAGGGGTTGAAAAGATTCCATCAGTATTTGCCGGCACACTTCTGTCAGGCCCGGGGAGGTGCGAAGTTTGTGCCCTGGAGGGGGCGGCGGTGAGAGTGACGCTGGCGGTTCTGCGTTGACATGAGATCCAAAAACGTCTCTAAGTCCAGCCAGCGTACTCCGTAAAGTGATTATTCGCTGTGCAATTGCTGCCTGCTTGAGTAAGAGTAAGTCCAATTCCTGCCGGGCCCATCTGGCTATGCGATCAACAGGGTCGGTGGGTTCGTCCTCGGGCAATCGGTTCGCTTGAGACAGGATGTTTTCGTCCGTTAATAGTTGTGAAATTAACAAGTTCTTAGCAAGAGATTATGAATTCACTTTTGCCGTGCCGAAAGTCTGTTGGTATGAGCTGTCTCGAATCGGTGGCTAGTACCCTATTGAACGGGATGAACTCGGTGTGAGACGCAATCGCCGCTGGCTATTGCCTGTGCTGTGGCACCCAAATAGGATTAGCATCGGCTCGTCCGCGATTTCCAATCATTCATCCCTCGGCCGTAGATAATTTCCGGAAGATGTGGCGATAATCGGCAAACGTCTGCAAATGTTAGTGAGGACGCCTTGCCGAATCAACAGCCCACACAGTCCGTTGACCAACTGACTAAACTCTTGCAAAACGAACTGTATGATCTATCTCAACAGGATGATGCTTTGAGGAGGGTTGCCCGCGGCCTTAGCCATCTGCTCCGAACTTTGCCGAAGGACGGCAGCGTAGGGGTTTTAGGAACTCGGGTGAGGGAATCTCTTACTCCTTTAATGCAAACTCCAGAGCGGTCCAGGCGTGAAGTCAACAACTTTCCTGCGCGTGGTTCCAAGATGAGCGCAGCGAAAAGCAGGATGCGCCGCGCTTGCCGTATTGCACTCCTGGAAACGGACGAGCCGGCAACCGTTGATGAGATTTATTCGCGCATTGCGCAGAGAGAATCTTTTTCTTTCGCGAATGCTTATCAGGCTACGGCTGCAATCCGCCAAACCTTGAATTTAATGACTGCACAAGGAGAAGCCTTGATTGTGGATACCAATCCCCGTCCGCGATGGAAACGAGTTAACGACGAAGGCTCAGATTAAGATGAGTTTGCTGTGTCAATTTCTACCTTTGCCGGCTTGGTTCTAGCAGCTTCCACTAATACAAGATATTTTCCTGGTCCTACACTTCTGCGCGACTTATACAACAAGCACTGCCGAATGTCTTCTCCCGCGACTCAACAGAGTTGAATCAATTCCGTTTCTCATATCAGAATAGGCGCAATTCCGATTTAAGTAGTTGCAATAGCCCGAAAATTCCTAAGAAGAATCAACCTACACGCTGCTCTGGAATCCATATCTCATCCATTCTGACCCGAATACAAACTATTCGTCCCATTTACAGCGCAGTACAAATTTGTGGTCGAATGCGTGCACTCTGCTCTCCGTTCTCAATTGTCGAGCCGCACAATTTTAGACAGGTCGAAGGAGAATCAATGAAATCCGTATTGAAGAAAATAGCAATTTGCCCTGATGCGCAACACGTAAAATCGGAACAAACAATCGTCATTCGTGTTGTTATTTTACTTTGGGCAATGTTCCTTGCTTCTCATTTCGTCCTCGGCCAAGGTATTGTCACAGGTTCTATTTCCGGCACGCTGACGGACCCGCAGGGTGCTCTAATTGCGGCCGCGAATATAAGAGCCACTCAGACAGAAACCAACCGTACATTTATTACAGCAACTTCTAATGCGGGAGTACTTCAGCTTCCATCCTTGCCTCCTGGTACCTATAACGTAATGATTGAGGCGAAGGGGTTTGCCGTCTATACAGCACAGGGCGTCATTGTTGTGGTCGGCAAAGACAGTAGCTTGGGAGAAATTAAGCTGCGGGTAGGAAACACTGCAGAAACCGTGGAAGTCGCAGGGACAGCTCCTCTCGTCGAAAATACGACCGATCAACTTTCGGAGACTTTCGACAGCAAAGAAGTCGCCAGTGTTCCTTTGGGAAATACCTACGATTCGTTTGTATTGTTCAGCCCTGGCGTGGTTACCGCGGGCAGCGGAGGCTTTAGCAACAATAACGGTGCCGAGCTTTCCATCAACGGACAGCGGTCACGCTCGAACAACTATCAACTGGACGGTCAGAGCAACAATGACAGTACAATCGGCGGCCCTTCAATCTTTTTCGGCAATCAGGACACTATCGCGGAGCTGCAGGTCGTGACCAACTTCGACGCGGAGTATGGGCGCAATCTTGGCGGCGTAGTCAACTACATCACCAAGGGTGGAACCAACCAGTTCCACGGCACAGGGTTTGAGTTCTGGCAGGGCGACCATTTCGATTCTCTCCAGAACCAGGAGAAAAACCCTCTCTTTGGTTTCTGTCCGCCAGGTGTGAGTCCTTCCACAGGATGCTCGCAGCCAGTTGTGCCCCAGTTCGTGCAGAACCAGTTCGGAGGCACGGTGGGTGGGCCCATTATGCGCGATAAAATCTGGTTTTTCGGCTCTACCAACTTTGAACGCTTGCGTACAGCCGGGGCTCCATTTTCTTCATCTGCGTCGCTCACTCCAACCATGACCGGAATTCAACAACTGCAGGCCGCATTTCCCGACAATCCGTCGGTTGCGGCTTTGGCGCAATTCGGCCCGGCGACCGTCACCATCGGAAATCCAGTTTTCAGTAACCTTCAGAGTGTTCCAGTGTCGGCGAATGGAACCGACGCCAACATCCAGATGGGAACCATCACTCGATTTATTTCTTCTCCGTTTAACGATTACGAGGCTACCGGGCGTGTGGATGTTCAGCTCACGCAGAAGGACCGCTTCTTCGGACGCTATATCTTCCAGTCGGCCGCGACCGACAATGTGCCGGTCAGTACGGATCCCGCGGATGCCCAAGGTCAAATCGTCAACATTCCGGGTCGCAGCCAGCAGATCGGGCTTGACCTCACCCACACTTTCAATCCGTCTTTTCTGAATCAAGTCCGGTTCAGTTATTCCCGCTCAACCTCTGCATTTGAGGGTGGAGCGTTCCCCAACTGCTTATTAGCCAGCTCCGGCTTGTGTCCGCCTCAGATCACCATCCTGAATGCTGGATTCCTCGGCGCGGGGCAAAGCATCGGCTTCCCGCAGGGCCGTCTCATCAATATTTACGAGCTGCAGGACAATGCGTCCATGGTGCGCGGCAAGCACGTAATGAAGTGGGGAGGTGAGTACGACCGGCAGCGGGCTCCCAACTATGGTCTGTTCGAAATCAATGGCGCCGTCACCTATACGGATTTCAACTCATTCATCGCGAATACGCCCTTCTCGACTCAGGTGGCGTATGGGCAACCCGTTCTGCGCTTCAAAGAAAATGACGTTGCCCTGTATTTTCAGGACGACTGGCGAGTCAAGGACAATCTCACACTGAATCTCGGTTTGCGATGGGAGTTCTACCAGCAGGCGAGCAATCTTCTGCACGATGAGAGCGTGGCACAGCAAACCGGACCGAATCATCTTTGGAGCCAGAGTCTGCCTCTAAGTTTGACGACTGTGCCGAAGGTTCCCGATCACTATCGCAATTATGGACCGGTGTTGGGTTTTGCCTGGACGCCGCACATACTCGAGCCACTGCTTGGCCACGACCAGACCGTTGTTCGCGGCGGATTCCGCATCGCTTACGATTTCGCCTATTACAACCTCGCCCTCAATGCCGAAGGTAGCTCGCCGTTCACAAATCTGGCTACCATTCCGAACGCATCCGGAACCGGCTTCGCGGGCCTGCCAAATGTTGGCACGCTTGACGGCACTACGCTCGCGGCTGCTCTTTTTCCGCTGGCGCCAAAGGGGAATCCGGGCTTCGCCACCGAACTGTGGTTAGGCCACAACTTCCGCAATCCCTATTCGGAGCAGTGGAATCTCGGCATCCAGCGGCAAATCAATTCAAAAATGGCTGCTGAGGTTCGCTACGTAGGCAATCACGATATTGCCCAGTACCAGGAACTCAACGGAAATCCTGATCTTCTGCCTTTGATCAACAATGGATTTAGCAATGTGATTCCAGCGGGCATGACGCCATGCACCACTCCGGGACAACCGGGATCAACCGGAACCGATCAATTCCTAAACCCAGTCGGCTACGCCAATTGCAATTACAGCCGCGTGATCGAATATGCGAACAGCGCCTACTCGATTTACAACGGCCTGCAAAGCCAACTCCGAATTCAGAATTGGCATGGCTTTACCGGATCGGCCTCCTACACATACAGCAAAACGATCGACAACACATCGGAAGCTTTTTCGACCTCTGCGGGGACTTTCTTCGCGCTTGCGCAAAATCCGTTCAATATCAGTAACGGGGAGCGCGCAAACAGCAACTACGATTTTCCCAACGTCTTTTCGCTGCTGTGGGTTTATAACGTGCCAAATCTACATTCGCAGTCCGGATTGCTGGGTCACCTGCTCGGAGGCTGGCAAATCAATGGAACTTACCGCTATAACAGCGGCCAGCCTTGGACCGTTGAGCAAAATCCCGGCCAGGGGTTATGCGATCCTACGAATTACACGAATAGTACGCTCGACACTTGCCGGCCGTTCCCTGGCAGCCCGAACACACCCTTCAGTCTCATCGGCCAATACTGCGATGGGACACTGGGAACCTGCCCGAATTCTGCCACGGGAAGCGGAGCTCTTCCGGCGGGAACCCTGGTCAGCTTGAACGCGGGGTGCGTAGGTAGTGGCGGGAGCTCAGGTCAGTGCCCGGTTACTCCCATTTCCGCAGCACACTTCATCGTCAACACTCCCGCGGCGGACAAGATCTTCGGAACGCCTTTCTCGCCGCTGGGCCGCAACACGCAGTGGGGGCAGCCCATCAGCACGGTTAATATGGCCGTATTTAAGGATACGCGCATAACCGAGCGTCTCACCATCGAGTTCCAGGCGGAGGCGTTCAATCTGTTTAACCATCAATGGCTTGGGATACCAATCCAAAATGTGAACGCTGCCGTAAATACCGTCGATGGCGTCAACCAGTTCGGCAGCAACGCATTCAACTTCAACGGGGGCGACACTTTTGCTGGCAACATCATCACCGATGGCATTGGCCGCCGCCGCTTGCAGTTCGGGGCGAAAATTATCTTCTAACTTCGAGTCGGCATAGGTAGTGGCTCAGTTTGAAAACTGAGCCACTACCGAAAAACTCCCACGCAGTCTTCACTCCCTCGCTCGTAAACTCCATCGAAATCGCATCGAATCTTCCAAATGTAATATCGCCCAAAAGCTTTGTTACGTATTGCGGTAGCTGAAACTCTTTTTCCAAAACGATCACGCTTAAGATTCGTCGTCCTCATCTGTGTGGTCAAACTTGATATCCCACGGTTAGAACTCGATCTACGTACGCCCATCCCTGCTCGAAGGTTGTCTTTGATTTTGGGTGCTCAACATGCTTGGTAAGACTCAGCGATGCCATGGGCTTTTCTCTGTGAATGAGTTCAAGAGAACAGCTCAAGCCGCAATCGAAGAGGAGATAACGATGGCGAATTCCCGTTTGACACTTAATTTTTGGTTCTTGACGCTTTGTACGTCCGTTCTACTCGCTTCGATAAGTTTGTTTGCGCAAACGACTATTTCCACCGGCAGCATTCAGGGTACTGTCAGCGATGTCTCTGGCGCAGTTGTAGGCGGCGCAAGAGTCACGATTACCAACAAACAGACGGGACAATCAAGTGCTACGACGACTAGCTCCTCGGGCACTTACGCATCTGGCGCTCTCACTCCGGCTGAGTATCAGCTGCAGATCGAGGCCAAGGGATTCAAGACTGTCCAGGTAGCCATAACTGTACAGGTGAACACAACTGCATCAGGTAACGTGACGCTGCCCATCGGACAAGCAGCCGAAACGGTTCAGGTGGAGGGTTCTGCCTTGAGCGTGAATACGGAACAAGCCACGGTTCAGGGCGTGCTCACGGCGCAACAGATCGAGAATCTTCCGATCAACGGCCGTAACTTCCTCGACCTGGCGCAGCTTGAGCCTGGAGTTCAGATACAGGACGGCGGCACGTTTGATCCCACCAAGAATGGTTTTTCTTCCATTTCGTTCGGTGGTCGATTCGGGCGAAGCGCCCGCATTGAGGTTGACGGTATCGATATTAGCGATGAAAACGTCGGCACCACCACACAAAACCTTCCGATTGGCGCGATTCAGGAATCCGCATTGCAGCAGTCCTCTCTTGATCTTTCGACCGAGTTAACTTCATCCGGGTCGGTGAACATCACCACCAAATCCGGGACCAACGCTCTGCATGGCGAAGCTTTTTATTTTTTCCGCGATCAAAGTATGAATGCCGCCCTTCCCGGTGATTCCACGAATTACTTCCAAAGGAATCAGTTTGGCGGCAATATTGGCGGGCCGATTATTAAGGACAAGCTTTTCTTTTTTATTGATGCGGAACGGACCAAGCAGGACCTGATTGATCCCGTGATACCGGGGGGCGCATTCTCAAGCCTTACTGGAAACTTCAACTCACCCTTCCGCGAGACTGAGACCATCGGCCGCATGGACTGGCAGGCCAGCCGATACAAGGTTTTTTACCGTTTTACATTCAACCAGAACAAGAGCGTGCTGCCTTTCATCCCGAACTCCTTTCAGCCGTTTGCGAACGATAATCATGCGCGCGACCACGTTGTCGGCGTGGACTTCAATAGTGGCACTCTGACGAACAGCATCCGTTTTGGCTATACGAAATTTCAGAACGGAATTAAGGATGCTGTAACCGGCTCCAGCATTTTCGATCCGGCTCCCGGTATCGAGCTAGCGATTGGCAGCGATCCCTTCTGCCTTACCGCGGGAGCGGATCCCTACTGCTCGGGCATCAACTTCCTGGCGCCGCAAATTACTGTGCAGTCCGATCACCAGATCAAGTATGACGGGAGCAAGCTCTACAAGAATCATATCTTCCGGTTCGGAGCCGGATATAACCACATTCGCGGCGGCGGACTCGCTGCATTCCTGGGACTGGCGCCGGCGGTGAACGCTCCGGTGAATGCCACGGCCTTCAACGTTTTCCCAGGAGGAGCTGCTAACCCGCTGAACTACCCGGCCGACAACGTGACATTGGGCAATGGCCAAGGGTTCTCGTCCGCGCAATCTGCATTCGGTTTCACGGGAGGCGGATTGGGTCCCGATAACCGGCTCTCCTTTTATTTTGGAGATTCATGGAAAGTTAAACCCAACTTTACCGTGACTGCCGGTCTGCGCTATGTGCGCGACACTGGGCGCACCGATAGCAACCTCGGCCCGCTTCCCGTATTGAATGACTTCAACAATCAGTTTTATTCGAATTTAGGTGCCGCGGTTAACCAGCCGAATCACAATTTTGCTCCGCAGCTCGGCATTGCCTGGGACCCCCATAGGAACGGCAAGACCGTGATTCGCGCCGGTATCGGATTGTTCTATGAGAACTCCATTTGGAACAACGTTCTGTTTGATACTCCGGGTCGACTGCAAAAAGGACTTTTCCTGGGCTTCGCGGGCGCTTGCGCAAGCGGAGGCGCAACGCCGGTCACTTTTCCCGATGGAAGCGTGCACACACCCACTTTCTGCGGACAACCAATCGGAAGCGTGCTCCCTGAGATCACACAATTCCAGCAACAGTACCAGGCCGCCGTTCTGAGTGCCGGGCCGGCGACGAACGGTAGTTATATCGGCAACATCCTTTCAGACAATTTCAATACGAGTACAGCTCTCCTCGCTCCCGATTACGTGTCGCCACGTTCCGTGCAGATGAACTTCGGCTTGCAGCATGAGATTCGGCGAGGAATGGTGGCGAGCGTGGATTATCTCCGCAACGTATCCACCCATAATTTTCTTATTCTCGATACAAACCACACTGGTGATGCGCGTTTCTTCAACAAAGCCGCAGCGCAAGCTGCGATCAGCACCACCAATGCGCAATTCGGCTGTGCCGACGTTACTTGCGATATTGCTGCTGGCGCGCACATCACTGATTTCGCCAGCAACGGCCTCGATTCAGGCTTCGTCCTGTGCAATGGTGCCCCCTGCCCAGCGGCGGCTTTTCCCGGTATCAATACTGCAGTGGGTTCCAATGAGATGCTGTTCCCCATTGGGCGTTCGGTATACAACGCGCTTCAGGCTACTGTGAAGGAGGATGTCGCTCGGCCTCTTCCTGAGATCAAGCATGCAAACCTGCAGGTTTCCTATTCATTCTCCCGATATGTAGCTACTGCGAGAGACAACGATTTCAGCACAGCCGCTACCGACTTCGCCGACCCTAACCGCTATATCGGTCCCAATGCCCTCGATCGCACCCACCAGATTTCCTTTGGAGGCTATATGGATTTGCCTGCGGGTTTTCAGGTGGGGTTGACTGCTCACTTCGACAGTCCGCTACCCTCAAATGTACTTCTGCCGGTGAGCGGCTTGCCCGGCGGGATCTTCCAGACTGACATCACTGGAGACGGCACCGGCGACGGGTCCAGCGCTAGCAACCGCGGGTTGGGTGATCTTCTTCCCGGGACAAATATTGGAGGTTTCGGGCGCTCTTTTGGCACGAACGGCCTAAACAAGTTGATCTCAAATTACAATACTAACCTTGTTGGTCAGCCAACTCCCGCCGGCCAGGCGCTGATAAGCAACGGCTTGTTCACAGCGGCTCAACTGCAAGCTTTAGGTGGTGTGATCGGAGGGAGTACTCCTACGGCTACGTTGCCTTATGGACCTTTGCAACTGGCGCCGCCGGGTGCAATTGAGCAGGCGTGGCTGCGGACCTTCGATATGAACATGAGCTGGACTTATAAGATAAAGGAAAGATTCGAGATCAAACCCGGAGTTTCCTTCTTCAATGTGTTTAATTTTTCGAACTTCGATGGCCCTGCCGCCCCCTTCAGCCCCACACTGAATGGACAGATAGGTTCGCCCAACGGTACCACGAGCGCGCTAGAGCATGGCGCGGCTGGAAACTTCCTTCGCCTTGGGTTGGGCTCGGGCGTAAATGCGCTCGGTGCGCCGCGGGCAATCGAGTGGGAATTGAAGCTCAGTTTCTAGCGCATGGCATGACTCTGGAGGGTTTGGAATCAAGGCTGCACTACCTCATCGTAGCCAGCCTCGATTCTGCTAACGTTACAACTCAAATGCTTACTCGACGAAAAGCAGTCCGCCTTTTGAGTTCGGCCTCAGTCGGTGCATGGATCGCTGCGCAGATTGGTTTTAATTTTTCGATCGCACCGAATACCTTCGCTGCCAGTCACGATTCCACGCCTGCGCTCGCGCCCGGAGCGCCAACAGTCGCCTGGAGCGGATGGCTTTGATTGAAGCGTTCAAGCAGCAGTCCGAGGGATTGCAGGATAAATTCGAAGCGCGCACCTACAAAGGCGAGTGGGAGATGCCCTATCGCTTATTCCGGCCGGCTACGAAGCAAAAAGTGCCGTTGGTTATGTATCTGCATGGCAGCGGCGGGTTGGGCGACGACAATTTGAAACAGCTAAAGTTCGGCAACATTTTTGGTACGCGCCTTTGGCTGCTTCCGGAGAATCAGAAAAATTTTCCCTGTTATGTGGTCGCACCGCAGACCGACCGGGGATGGATCCGGTACGATTTTTCGCAACAGCCGGCAAAGGAACTCCCCGGCTTCGGGGAGGGCGCGCAAATGGCGCTGAAGATCGTCGATGCGCTGCGCCGCGAGTTCGCGATCGATAGCAGGCGTATCTACATTGCGGGCAATTCGATGGGAGGTGCGGGAGTTTGGAATATGCTCGCGAATCGTCCAAACTTCTTTGCCGCTGCGGTGATCTGTTGCGGAGGCGAATCTCCCGATGATGGCACTGGTTCGATTGACACTCCGCTCTGGGACTTTCATGGAGATGCTGACGAGGTCGTTCCTGTGTCCTCATCTCGCGACCGTATTGCGGCAAGACGGAAAGCGGGCGGACATCCCATCTACACCGAGTACCCTGGAGTAAGTCACGATGACGCCACCAAATTGGCTTTTACTGAACCAGCGCTACCGAAGTGGGTGTTTTCTCAACGTCGCGGCTAATTTCTATGCGTAGTGAAACTCTAAGAGGAGAACTTTAATGCTGCATCTCAACTGGTTGGCTGTCATGACGGCTGCGATTTCCAGCTTTGCGCTTGGCGGATTTTGGTATTCCTCGGCGTTGTTCGGCCGGGCGTGGATGTCCGTAAACAACTTTACTGACACTGACCTCGCCAAGAGAAATATGGTCAAAATATTTGGTCTGTCGTTTATTTTCATGGTAATCATGGCTGCAAATTTAGCTGCATTCCTGAATGAGCCGAAGACTGATGCAAGCTGGGGAGCAACCGCTGGATTTTTGGCTGGTTTTGGATGGGTGGCGCTGGGAATCGCGACCATCGCTTTATTTGAGCGTCGTTCCTGGAAATATATTCTGATCAATGGCGGTTATGTGACAACGTCATTCATTGTTATGGGATTGATACTTGGGACCTGGCGCTAAAAATCAAAGCGCAGCTGGCAATGACCCATTCACCGCGCGGATATTATTTGACGATGCTCGTGTACGCTGATCCGCTGGGCAAAGTGGAATGAATCGTCCCAGCCTCCACCGACAGCGTGTATGAAACGCCAGCGCTGCTGGACCATTGCAACACATTGAATTGCTCATCGGCGTGTAAGCTTCGCACCGTTACTCCCCGGAATGTGAGAGGGGTATTCGCTTTGCATGTTTCTGGAGGCTGAGTGGACGCGAGGAAGTAGGCCGCACCCGCCCCGACGACGGTCGCAATTCCGTTTGGTTCAAGAAGAACTGCGGTGCGTTGGTCGACGGCGATATCACGGATCTTATGCGCCCTGCCATCCTGCAGAATCCTCGCCATGAAAACCAGAGTCCGACCCATTCGATCGCGGGCTGAAAAATGCGTGTCTGTAATCACATCTTTCAAAAGCGCATTATCAAGAAATGCATGCACGATAGTGACACGCGGGTTGAGCGGATTGGACAGCGTCTCCGGCGAGCTTAGGTCGGGCCCATCCGGAAGATCGCCCTGCGACGAGTACACAAATTCACCCTGCACCGCTAAACCTGCGCTCGTTCCCCCGATCGGAATATTGCGTGCGATGGCTTCATTCAGCGCCTGTTGCACCGGCGTTCTCATCCAGAAGTTGACGTAGTTCGCCTGGTCGCCGCCGGCAATGAATACGGCGCTGGCTTTGCGAATTGTCGCCGCCACAAATGGATCGGAGGCCGCGGCGCGATCCGGAATCACTAGAGTCGATACCGAGTTGACGTGACACAGCTCTTGAACATAGGGATTGTAAGCATCGTCGCCGGTCGCGCGAAGCACAAGAAAATCGCCGCCGCCGGAACGCTCGCACATCCATTTAAAAGCTTGATCAAGATCTTTTCCTCCACCCATCAAGGCGAAGCCAGCTTGAGTTTTCGTTTGTACGTCCGCAGAATTTCCGATACGAAAATATTTGTAGTGCGGGCTGTCTGCGAAGGCAGGGCACAGCAATAGGCATAGCTGGAGCAACAACCCAATTGGCAGCTTAACGTAGACGGCGGCGGAAACGTTTCATTCGAACTCCGATGAATCTGAACTCTTTGTTCTTAATCGGGCCCCTTTATCTGGTCACTCTTACCAGATCACTTTCGCTCCCAGCTGAATGTGACGAGAGCCGCCGGTGCCAAGCACTGGGTTCGAAGCTGAGCCGAGATCGGGTGTAAAGATTGCGGTCCCCACGGAGCCGGACACAGAAAGATCGTTATTCAAGGAGAACGTGTCGAAATTGGGATGATTCAGGATATTGAAGAATTCACCGCGGAACTGCATTTTGACCCGTTCGTTGAATTTCCAGATCTTCGCAATCGAGAAATCCCACTCGTGGAAGCCGGGCCCACGAAAAATGTTGCGTCCCGCATTGCCGAAAGTTCCCGGCGCTGGTGCCGTGAGTGAGGTGTTGCCGGAAACATAGCATCCACCGGAGGTACTGGGAAAACCCGCTTCCGCGTCACTGGCGAAGTTAGGATTTCCGTTGAGCTGATTCGCAGCGGCCTGCCCGCCCGCGGCCAGGGCTGCGGTTACGCATTGCTGCGCTTGAGGCGTCATTCCGCTGATCACGTTCTGATTGGCATCGGTATTGAATGCTGTGGGCTGGATGTAATTAAGGGGAGTAGTAGGCGACCAGTGGATGTTGCCCGGTGATCCGGAGATGTTCCATCGATCCTCGAATTCGCCTGTGAGGCTGACATCGTCGCCGTAATCGTAAAGCGTGTAAGGCTCGCTCCCTTCAAGGGTTACGATGCTCGCCACCTGCCAGCCCTGCAACATCTGCAAGAGAGATTTTCTTGAGGGTAAGTCATACGAGAGAGAGAGAGTCAAACGATTGCGAATATCGAAATCGGAATTGCCGCGCTCGGCCGCGTAGTCCAAACTGTTTTGCGGAGTGTTCGAAGGAGTGTTGCTCGTCGAGGTATCGATGGCATGAGCGTAGGTGTATCCAGCCAGAAAGTACAATCCGTGCGAATAGCGTTTGGTGAAAGTGACCTGCAGCGATTGATAAATCGAGTTGCCCAGATTGCCGAGCTGATCCAGAAACCCCATGTAAGGAAAGCACGGTCCGCCCACGCCTAAGCCACCATTAGCTACGGAGCAGTTAGTGTTGAGCGGTCGCCCGACGGATTCACAGTGATCGCAATTGTTGGGATTTTCCAGCGGCGAATTCGGGTTTACCTGATTGATATCGCGAACGCTATAGAGGTCGACCCCATGATTTGCGACATAAGCTACCTGCAGCATCGCGGTCGACGAAAGTGCCTGCTGAATATTGAAGTTCCAGTTCTCTACGTATGGCGTTTTGAGATTTGGAGTGGTGGCGAAGACGTTGCACTGGTTATCGATACTACAGCCCTCGGTTGAAGAATCCGGAAATACCGGGCCGGGACCCGCGCCCCAGTTGATCTGGCTGACATCTGTAGACTCGACCAGAAATGCATTGATCGAACCATTTCCAGGAGTGACGCCCAGTCCCGCAGTAGTGGGATTCAGGTTCAGCCCTCCGCCGCTAAACATGAAAGTGCGAATCGAGGGTTGCACAAAGATGATGCCGCCGCCAGCGCGCACCACAGTTTTGCCGGTGCCAAACACATCGTAGGCGAAGCCGAGGCGGGGAGAAAAATTGTTGAACCGCGTAGGGTACGGAGAGCTGATGCCATCGCCCACCTGCACCACGCCGCCCGGGTCGCCATTGGATAAAGTTGGCTCATAGTTCGCCAACAGGTTATGCGAGTCCTTGATAGGGAAGACCACGCCATAGCGAAGCCCAAAATTTAGCGTCAGTCGCTTCGTCGCCCGGTAGCCATCCTGAACGAACAGGCCGAATGATTTCATGCTCACATTGCGCTGCGGATTGCCGTAGAGGCGCTCCCAGCGGTGCGGCGTTCCCGCAACGAAGTCCGTGAGGTCGCTGAAGTCCACGCGCCCTCGGCCCTCGGTGGCGCGAAAATAATCCACATCCCCGTACATGAATTGCCCGCCGAAACGGAGCGTGTGTTTCCCAGCCGTGTAGGAAACGGTATCGGACCAGTTCTGAGTTTTGCTGGGTGTTGTCTCTAGTGGCCAGCCGGAATTGCCTCCCATGTAATCGAATTCGTCCGTCCCTGGATTGATGCGCGGGAAGCCAAAGAGCGCCGGATCGGTAACGCCGGTGTCGATTCCGTAAGATGTGGGATTCACGTTGTGATCTAGCGGGAAGATGCCTTCACTGAAGCTGTCGAAGCTGTAGCGCGCCTCGTTGACCCAAGTCGAGTTTGGAGTCCAAACCCAGTTCACGCCGAAAATCTGAGTTGTCGGGGTGGTCGTGGAGAGCCACTCGGGGCGAATCGGAATGGTGTCCATTTCGACGAGATTGCTGTTGCCATAAGAAATATCGGGCGCTTAATACGTGATGGTCATTCAGGTGATAATCGGTTTTTGCGATGAGGTTATCGCCTCGGTTGGTATTGTTGAAATCGAAATCGATGGCCCCCGGATCGGATTGTTTGAGCGAGAAACCGGGGTTGGGCAGGAAAAGCTTCGAGAGAGCCATACTGAGCGGGTTTGGCGTGCAAGCTGGAGTGCTGCCGCCGAGATTCTGGTTGCAATACGCGATCGCGTCGGGAAGGCTGTAGGTGGCCGAGTTAGGACTGCCGTCGGAATAAGCAATTCCACCCAACTGACTCGCCAGCGACACGGTTACTGGACTGTCATAAACTCCCGGGTTCCCCACCTTGTCGCGAATGCCTTCATAATTTATGAAATAGAACCACTTATCCTTTTTAATGGGTCCGCCAACGGAGACGCCGAACTCGTGCATGATAAGCGCGGATGCTTTTTGGGGCGCTGGATCAAAATAATTCCGGGCATCGAAGGCGCTGTTGCGGGTGAAATAATAGGCGCTTCCGTGAATGTCATTGGTGCCGGACTTGAGCCCGAGGTTCATGACGACACCAGGTTTGTCGCCGTATTCCGCCGAGGGGCTCTCCTGCGTATTGAATTCCTGAATAGCGTCGAGAGGAAGAAAGCTGGCGGGCGTGCCTTGAATTCCGGCCTCGTTCACAACGGATTCGCCGTAATAGACGTCGTTGTCGGTTGCGCCATCGATAAAAAAATTGTTCTCGTCAGGACGATTGCCGTTGGAGATAATCGATTGGAATCCCCCCCCGGGCGTTCGCTGCACTCCGGGATGAAGCGGTAAAAGATTTTGAAAGTCGCGGCCCTCCAGCGGCAATTCGTTGATCGCTTTGTTCCCAACTACTCCGTTGAGCGTGCTGTCCGTGGTGTCGAGCAACGCTTCATCCGCGGACACCTCGACCGTCTCAGTCACAGCCCCGGGCTGAAGGCGCAAATTCACCTGCGCATCGCGAGCGACTTCGAGAATCACCGAATTGCTTCTCGTTTTCTTGAAACCAGCCGCTTCTGCCGATACCGCGTAGGTCCCGGGATCGAGATCAGGTGCGGTATATTCGCCGGCACTATTCGTCATCAGCGTGCGGGAAATGTCGGTTGCGACATTGGTGACCGTAACTTTCGAATTGGCTACGACTGCTCCGGAAGAATCGGTGACTGTGCCTAGAATCCGGCCCTGATAGGTTTGCGCGGAGAGCAAAGCAATGCTGGTCAGAATGGCAAATAAAACTTTGACGACCGTGCCGGATCTCATGTGTGGCCCCCTGGGAAAGTCGCTTCAGAGCGGATTGCGCCTGCGTGGCCCGTAGTACGCAATGCTCTTTCAATCTATCGGCCAACTGCAATTCCACTCCACTGTATTAACCATCAAACAGCACTGTCAAGAAAAATGTCTCATTTTGCAACGTTTGTTGCGAATACTATCCACACTAAAATATCCGATAAACCTTGACGAGATCGCCTTTCTCGGCGATGCTCTGCGATAACGATGAAAGCCTCCCCCCGAACGAACAGAAAAGCTCCAGCCCGGTTTCAGATTGATATGGAGCATCTCAGCCGCAAGCGGCGGGAGACTATTCGACCGGTTCTGGAGAATCCTCAGGACTTCGTTCTGCTCAGCGCTCGCGCGCTCGGAAAGCGTTTGGGAATTGACGCCGCAACCGTGGTGCGCATTGCCCAGAGAATTGGTTTTGCAACGTATCGCGATTTTCAGCGTTACCTGCATGGCATTTCGATCGCACATGCAACTTCGCTAGACGCGATGATGGCGAGCGTACCTCCCAATGGCGGTATTATCGGCCTGATTCGAGATTCCCTGGACCGTGATTCCGCAAACCTGAATGGCTTGCGGCACAGTCTCAATTTAGAATCGCTGGCTGCGCTCGCCGCAAGATTTTACAAGTCATCACGCATTCTCATCTTCGCCGGAGACCTCGCGGCTACTCTGGCCGTATACCTCGAGCACCAGCTCACCATCCTGTCTCTTCCCGTTGTAAGTGCTACATCATGGGGGCGAATCATGCATCTTTCCCGAAGTGCGAGCAGGAAAGATCTGGTCATTGCGATCAGCTTTCGTAAGGGACTGAGACAGACAGTGGAAGGTTTGCAGCAGGCGCACGGCAGGGGAGCATACTGCGTCGGCCTTACCGATACATATGTTTCGCCCATAGCCCAATCCTGCGATCAGGTCTTCTTGGCTTCCATTGAGGCTCCGCCGTTTGGGGCTTCCTACATTGCTCCCATGGCAGTGCTTAACGCAATGCTGGTTGCGTGCGCCAATCATCGAAGGTCTCGCACTCTCGCACTCTTACGGGCGGCAGATAGAGAAGAAAGACACGGCTCGCGCTGGTACCAGATGTAATCCGCGTTACCGGACCATTATGCGCACACCGACGCCATAAATGTTTCGTCCCTCTTTTGTTGTACTGCCAGCTATAATGCAACAAACGTTGCATCTACAAGGAATGCCTTGTGAAGATCGAATCCATCACTGCCCGCGAATTACGGATGCACCTCAAAGAGCCTTTCGAAACGAGTTCCTCGATTACTCGTGAGCGTCGTATTCTCCTGCTTGAGGTTCGATCAAGCGGACTCTCGGGCTGGGGCGAGATCACCGTCGATGAAGAACCCTATTACAACAGTGAAACAACTGACACCGCATGGCATATCCTGCGTGATTTTATTTTGCCTCTGACGCTGGGGAAAACTGTTGAGACAGCCCAGGAAACCGGCGCTCTAATGCATCGAATTCGTGGCCATGAAATGGCTCGCGCGGGGCTGGAAAACGCACTCTCGGATATCGAATCCCAGCAGAAGGGAATACCGCTCCACAGGTTGTTGGGAGGGACTCAGACGGAGATTCCTTGCGGTGTCTCCCTTGGCATTCAACCCGTCGTGGGGTTGGTGATCACGAAAATTGAGCATGAACTGGCAGCCGGGTACCAGCGTATCAAGCTCAAGATCAAGCCCGGCAACGATGTCAGAATGGTCAAAGAGGTAAGGAAGATTTTTCCGGATGTGAAATTAATGGTGGATGCAAACTCCGCATACACCCTTCAGGATGCTGATTTGCTCAGGGAATTTGATAGCTGCAATCTGCTGATGATCGAACAACCTCTTGCCTGGGACGAGGTTTACCAGCATGCAAAATTGCAGGCGCAAATCCAAACTCCGATCTGCCTCGATGAATGCATTCACAACGCGCGCCATGCCCGCGCTGCAATCGAGCTCGGAGCGTGCAAGGTGATCAACGTGAAGCTGGGGCGCGTAGGCGGCCACTCGGAAGCGAAACGCGTGCACGATGTTTGCCGCGAACGCAAGATTCCCGTATGGTGCGGCGGAATGCTCGAGTCGGGAGTTGGGCGAGTTCACAACATTGCGATGTCAACGCTGCCTGGGTTTACTCTTCCCGGAGATGTTTCAGCGAGCAAGCGCTACTGGGATGAGGACATTATTGAACCTGAGGTAGAGGTCACCGCGCAGGGGACAATAAAAGCGCCGGAATCGCCCGGATTGGGTTACTCCGTTCGCCGCGACCGCATTGAGCGGCTCACCGTGCGCTCCGAAACATGGCAAGCTTGATGAATAACTCTTAATCTGAAATGTTCTTGACCCGAAAGAAAGCTTCAACACAACCTTTTAAGCATGAGTGTGAAGCAGGGAGTTCAGCCAGACTTAAGCAAGCTTTGAGACAATACTCTCAGGTTGCCACGTCATGCGCGTACTCCTGGTCGAAGACGAGCAGCGGCTTGCGGAGAACATTGTTGCTGCCTTGCGTGAGACTGGACTGGCGGTGGATCACGCCGCTGACGGAGAAGCCGGTTCGTTCCTCGCCGAGCAGGGCGTCTACGACGCAATCGTGCTCGACCTGATGCTTCCCGGCAAGAGCGGTCAGCGTGTGCTCCAGGATCTGCGCCGAGGAAAACTTCACACCCCAGTCCTCATTCTTACCGCGCAGGAAAGCAAAGAATCGGTTGTAAATCTGCTGAATGCCGGCGCGGATGACTATCTCAGCAAACCATTTGACCTGGGAGAACTTCTGGCTCGGATCAAAGCTCTCATCCGGCGCGCAAAAGGCATCTCAACACCGGTCTTAGCGTTGATGGATCTGGAATTAAACACCGTGCAGCAAACGGTTCGTCGGCGAGGTCAGTTTCTCGATCTATCGCCGACGGAATACCGGATTCTCGAATACCTCATTCATCGGCCTCGCGCAGTAGTTTCACAGCAAGAGTTGCTGGAGCACCTGTACGATTTTGATTGGGAACATCATTCCAACGTGATCGAAGCTCACATATCGAACCTGCGAAGAAAGCTGAACATCGCGGGTACGGAACCTTTGATTGAGACGTTACGGCACCGCGGATACCGCCTCCGGCAGGAGGGCGGCTCGAAATGAAGGGTTCCGTCTCCATTACGCGCCGGCTCGTCGTGACGGTCCTTATTCTTGAACTGTTATCCGCGGTCGCCCTGATTGGCGCCATCACAGTTCACGAGTGGAGCGTGCAGTTGAAAGTTTTCGATGCCTCTCTTGTGGCGACCGCCGAGTCGTTGATGGGTGCGGTTCAGGACGCAGAGGATGAAGGCGACGACGTCATGCTCGACATGCGTGGAGTGCGAATTGCAAAGGATGCCGGCTTTCGCGTGGAGGATGAACGAGGCAAAGTGCTCGGTTCTGCTGGTGAGCCGCCACCTCTGAAGACGACCGCATCCGGAGCGCCGCTTTTTCGCAACGTGACCGTAAGCGGTCGCGGTTACCGGTTCCTCGTTCTTAACGGCATTCGGATCGTTGATCCGGGCAAATCGAACGGGGGAGTTCGCCACAGCATCACGATCGTTTACGGAGCCCCTTTACGCCACGTCTGGCATGAGGTCCTTGAGGCGGTTCGTTTCTTTGCGATTGCCACCGCTTTTCTTCTGGGCATTACCGCAGCCGTTATGGTGTGGCTGGTGAGGAAGGAACTGTCGCCCGTTTATGAACTCGCTCGTGAAGCGGAGCGCATCGGCCAGGGCGATTGGTATTTCCATGCGCCCGCTAGCGCGAAAGAAACGGTAGAATTGCGGCCTCTTGCTGCGGCGCTGGAAGCCGCGCTCGCGCGTCTGCAACGTTCGTTTGAGCAGCAGAGGCGATTCACCAACGATGCGGCACACGAACTGAAAACGGATGTGGCAATCATCAAGTCTTCGTTGCAACTGCTTTCGATGAGGAAGCGCACTCTCGACGAATATGGTCAAGGGTTGGCGCTGAGTCTGGAGGACATCACCCGCCTCGAATCCACGGTGGAGAAGATGCTGACCCTGGCGCGGCTCGAACAACCAATGGAGAGTTACAATTCATCGACGGCGTCTCAGTTTTGTTCTCTGCGCGATGTGATCGAGGAGGCGGTGCATCAAAGCAAGCCTTTTGCACAGTTGAAATCCATCGAAGTTGCGGTCGACCTCAATGCTGATGTCAGGCTGCCGATCGACAGCAGGGACGCGCTTTTATTGTGTTCAAACATTTTGTTGAACGCTCTGCAGCACAGCCCCGACGGCGGGACCGTGCGAGTTGCCGTGACCGCAGACGAGCAAACGGCTAGGATGATTGTTCGCGACCAGGGAGAAGGTATCCCGGATAAAGACCGCGATTCTGTCTTCGAGCCATTCTATCGGGGTGACCCGTCGCGCAGCCGAAAGAGTGGGGGCACTGGCCTGGGGCTTTCTATTTGCAAGGCAATCTGCGAGCGTGCAGGAGGGTCGATTGAGATCACCAATGATCCTGCAGGGGGCGCTTTGGTCACTGTGACGCTTCCAGCGAGAAACGTAGCATCTGATTCCACACTTTCAGCTTCGCTTAAGGCGGAGTAGCGATACTCAGAAAGTCGGCAGCAATGCCGAAATCTCTCCATCAGGAGTTCACCATGCACTTTTATCGAGGAATAGTCGCGGCGGCCATTGTTTCGCTTGCAACGGTCTGCGCTGCGCAGAATTATCACGTTGCCGAACACTGGAAAGTTGGAGGGCAGGGCGGCTGGGACTACCTGCTCAGTGACGATGCAGCGCATCGCCTCTACATCACGCACAACTCGCGAGTCGAGGTTGTGGATAGCACCACTGGCAAGCCCGTGGGCGCCATCACCGGCCTGAAGAGCACGCACGGCGTCGCGCTGAACACGGATGGAAAGACCGGCTACATCAGTGATGGAGCCGGGAACGCGATCGTCGTATTTAATCGCGCAGATTTGTCTGTTAAGGCAACTGTGTCGGCCGGGACGAATCCCGACGGCATTGTATTCGAGCCGTCAACGAAGACAGTTTGGGCTTTCAACGGGCGCAGCAACAACATCTCGATATTGGACACTGCTTCCAACTCGATCGTCGCCACGGTGCCGCTGCCGGGGAAGCCGGAATTTCCGCAGGCCGACGGACAGGGATCAGTATTCGTGAACATCGAGGACAAGAACGAGATTATAAAGCTGGATGCAGCCGGCCGCAAAACCGTAGCCACATGGCCGCTGGTCGGCTGCGAATCTCCTTCCGGGATGGCCATCGACCGCGACAGGCATCGTCTTTTCTCCGTCTGTGATGGCGGAAAGATGGTTGTCGTCGATTACGATTCCGGCAAGGTGCTGGGCCTGGCTGCCATCGGCGACTCTCCCGATGCCGCCGGCTTTGATCCGAAGCACGGATTGGCATTCTCCTCGAATGGTGGCGATGGGACACTCACCGTTGTGAATTCCCGGAAGCCCGGCTTCCCAGTGCTCCAGACAGTGACGACGGAAAAAGGCGCGCGCACAATGGCGTTCGACACCTCCACAGGACGTGTCTATCTGGTGACGGCGCAGTTCGGACCGCCGCTGCCACCAACCGACGCCAACCCGCACACGCGCCGGAGTGTGGTGCCAGATAGCTTCGAAATTATTGTTGTGGAACCATAGTAGTTCGCTTTCTGAAACGAAGATCAACGGAGAAAAGTGCACGAGGTAGGCGTGTAGCGCTGCTTCATGCTCGGTGATCGCCTTGGCCTGGGAAGCATTTGACACATCTCTCATTCGTTTTATAATCATTCTCATCCGATAATCATGCGCCTCACCCACGAACAGTTCCGTGAGCTGGCCGCGAAGCACGGTTTGGCGGTCACGCATCAGCGTCAGGTGGTCTATGAGGCCGTCGTCGCTTCCCACGGACATTACTCTCCGGAAGATATTTACGCCGCAGTCCGGCGCCGTATTCCATCGATTTCTCTTGCCACCGTCTACAACAATCTTCGGCTTTTCATCGAGTGCGGGTTGCTGCGGGAGGTCAGTCCTCATGCGGCCACTTTGCGCGTGGATGGCAATCTTAAACCTCATCACCATCTGGTTTGCTCGCGCTGCAAATCTGTGCAGGATATTGAAGGGGAATTCATCGATTTCAAACGGCTATCCCGGCATCTGCCGGACGGCTTTGATCTGACCCAGCCGCTGGTCGAGGTCTTCGGCCTCTGCCGCAGATGCAGTGCTAAAAAATAATTTCAATCGCAGTATTCAATCAAAGATTGGAAGGACGAAAATATTATGGAAAATACGCTCGCAAATTCATCAGGAAGTGTTTCTCCCGAAACTAAAAACAAAAGCACCTTACCTGAGGCGAAGTGCCCGTTTAACCATGCTGATTACGTGCCCACAAACCGCGACTGGTGGCCGAATCAGGTGAACGTTCAGGTGCTGCACCAGCACTCACCGCTCTCCGATCCGATGGGCAAGGAATTTAATTATGCGGAAGAGTTCAAGACGCTCGCCCTGAATGCCGTGATCAAGGATCTGCATGCCTTGATGACGGATTCGCAGGAATGGTGGCCGGCCGACTTTGGGCACTACGGCCCGCTCTTCATTCGGATGGCATGGCACAGCGCAGGTACGTACCGCATCGGCGACGGCCGCGGCGGCGCCGGAGACGGACAACAGCGCTTCGCGCCGCTCAACAGCTGGCCGGACAACGTGAACCTGGATAAAGCACGCCGGTTGCTTTGGCCGATCAAACAGAAGTATGGACGGAAAATTTCCTGGGCCGATCTCATGATTCTCGCCGGCAACGTCGCCCTGGAATCGATGGGTTTTAAGACGTTCGGTTTTGGTGGCGGCCGCGAGGACGTGTGGGAGCCTGAAGAGGTGAACTGGGGCCCTGAAGGTACCTGGCTTGCCGACGAACGTTACAGTGGTGATCGCAATCTTCAGGGCCATCTCGGCGCGGTGCAGATGGGACTGATCTATGTGAATCCGGAAGGGCCGAACGGAAAGCCGGATCCGATTGCCTCGGCACGCGACATTCGAGAAACTTTTGCCCGTATGGCGATGAACGACGAAGAGACTGTTGCACTCATCGCCGGCGGTCACACCTTCGGCAAAACCCACGGCGCTGGCGTTCCCGCTCAATATGTGGGCAACGAACCGGAAGGCGCCAACATCGAGGATCAAGGCTTCGGATGGAAGAATAAACTTGGCAAAGGCCATGGCGCTGACACGATCGGCAGCGGACTGGAAGTGATTTGGACCACGACCCCCACGAAGTGGAGCAATAATTTCTTCACCAACCTGTTCAGCTATGAGTGGGAGCTGACGAAAAGTCCGGCGGGGGCGCATCAGTGGACTCCGAAAAATGACGGAGGCAAGGGGATGGTACCGGATGCGCACGATCCGGCAAAACACCACGCGCCTTCGATGCTGACCACCGATCTCGCCTTGCGTTTCGATCCTGCTTACGAAAAAATCTCGCGGCGCTTCTACGAGCATCCGGATCAGTTCGCAGACGCGTTTGCTCGCGCTTGGTTCAAACTGACGCATCGCGACATGGGGCCGGTCGCACGCTACCTTGGCCCACTGGTTCCGAAGGAAGTTTTAGTGTGGCAAGACCCGGTTCCCGCCGTGGATCATAAATTGATCGGGGAGCAGGACGGTGCTGCGCTCAAGGCAAAGATCCTCAAATCCGGATTGTCGATCTCCCAACTCGTCACGACGGCCTGGGCATCGGCGGCATCGTTCCGCGGCTCCGACAAACGCGGTGGGGCGAACGGGGCGCGCATTCGCCTCACGCCACAAAAAGATTGGGAAGTAAACCAGCCGACGGAATTGGCGAAGGTTTTGCCGAAGCTGGAAGCGATCCAAAAGGAATTCAACAGCGCGCAGTCCAATGGAAACAAAGGCAAGAAGGTTTCGCTGGCTGACCTGATCATTCTCGGTGGCAACGCGGCCGTCGAAGAAGCCGCGAAGAAGGCTGGGCACGAGGTGAAGATTCCTTTCACGCCGGGACGCACGGATGCTTCGCAAGAGCAGACCGACGTTCACTCATTCGCTGTAATGGAGCCGGTTGCAGATGGATTCCGCAACTATCTCCGCAGCGGACAGGTTCAATCGGCTGAGGAGTTTCTGGTGGATCGGGCGCAGTTGCTGAGACTGACTGGGCCCGAGATGACCGCACTCATCGGCGGACTGCGTGTTTTGAAGGCGAACTTCGGGCAGACGAAGCACGGCGTCTTCACCAACCGGCCCGAAACGTTGACGAATGATTTCTTCGTCAACCTTCTCGACATGAATACGAAGTGGGAGTCCTCCTCTACTGAAGGCGTGTATGAGGGGCGCGATCGGGCGACGGGCAAAGCCAAATGGACCGGCACACGCGTCGATCTCGTTTTCGGCTCGCACTCCCAGCTCCGGGCATTCGCGGAAGTCTATGCAAGCAACGACTCGAAAGAGGCGTTTGTGAAGGACTTCGCGGCTGCGTGGAACAAGGTCATGAACCTTGATCGCTACGACCTTGCCTGAGCTAGGCGGAAAAGAAAGCTGTCGACTTGGTACGAACTCCGGTGGTGGGCTACTTTATTTCAAAGTAGCCCACTACTCTAACCGAGTCCCTGCTGCTTGGATCTACAGAACCACGCCAAGCATTTATACTTAATCCCCGGAGATCATCATGCCTATTAGCGAATTGCTGCTGCCTGAACTGGATGAAGAAATGAAGAAGACGCGCACGACACTGGAGCGCGTTCCTGCCGACAAGATGGAATTTGCGCCTCATGCCAAGTCGATGCCGCTGGGCAAGCTGGCGCCTCACGTGGCGCAACTGACTGCGCTTCGGAGTGACGATCCTGACTACGCCCGAACTGGACTTTTCCAAGGGAAGTATCGCGCGGCTGCCGTTCGAGTCCACCGCGCAACTGGTGCAGGCGTTCGATGAGGGGGCGGCCAAGGTTCGCGCCGCTCTACAGGCTACGCCGGATGCAGCCTGGAAAGAAAACTGGAAGCTGAGCTTTCAGGGCAAGACCATTTTCGAGGGAGAGCGATTTCTGGCTTACCGGGAAATGTTTCTGAATCATCTGGTTCATCACCGCGCGCAGCTTGGTGTTTATCTGCGATTGAACGATAAACCTGTGCCCGCGACCTATGGGCCGTCGGCGGATGACACGATGGGGTTTTGAAGTGAGTGGCTAATAGGCTCGACGTCTTAAGCAGAGAAGGCCAGAAAAGATTGCTGCGCCAGTTGACTGCAGCGGCTGAAGCCGGCAAATGAGTCTGTGACTTTACGGCATCGCTGAAGCAATGCCCTGATACGAGTCGCCTGTGTTCAGCAGTCTGCTAGTAGCCGGCGAGCATCATTTCTGCGGAGCGTCGGTCTTCTCCTCGGCGCGCTTGAGCGACGGCCTCCGACCTCCGCCTGGATTCGCGGATATACCGCGCGCATGGTCTCTGACGTTACCGCGGGCATTTCGTGGAGAAATTTTTGTCCCGGGAGGCGAAGAATAAAATGTCACGAGCGCGTCGATATCGGACTTCGTGAAGTGCCGCTGATAGACCGGGACCATGTCGCTCAGCATTGCGTTCAAGAGGGAAGTTCTTGATCACATCCTCCGACTGGCGATCAAGGCGCGCGAGTTCCGCTTCGGTGATATCCGGGCGCCGTTTTTTCATCTCCTCACGGTTTAGACTCTGCATCTGCGCGAACACTTGCCGCATCATTTTGTCCATCTGCTCGCGGCTGGCCATCACATCGAATAATTTTTTGACGTCTTCTTTAGATGGCGCGCCGGGTGCGATGGAGACGGTTGTCTGTGCACCAGCACACAGGGACAAGGTGAGAAGACACGCGCACAGCAACGATTTAAACGTCATAGAACCTCCGCCGATGCAAATGGCTATTATTCAGCCCTTGTAGTTCAACGCCTTCAGTCCCAGGAATCTTGCCGAATCTCCCAACTCTCGCTCGATCCGCAGCAGTTGATTGTACTTGGCGATGCGGTCGGTGCGGGATGCTGATCCTGTTTTGATTTGCCCTGCTCCGGTGGCAACGGCCAAGTCTGCGATGAAAGTGTCTTCGGTTTCGCCGGAGCGATGCGAGATAACCGAGGTATATGCATTTCTCCGCGCCAGATCGATCGCGTCCAAAGTTTCGCTCACCGTACCGATCTGATTTACTTTAACCAGAATCGAGTTAGCGACGTGCTTGTCGATGCCTTCCTGCAAGAATTCGACGTTAGTGACAAACAAATCATCGCCTACAAGTTGAATCTTGCCGCCGAGTTCTTTCGTCAGGTTCTCCCAGCCGTCCCAATCGTTTTCGGCAAGGCCGTCTTCCAGCGAGACGATGGGATAGTCGTTCACCCACTTCGACCAGAACTTCACCATGTCATCCGAACTTTTTGCGGACTTATCGGACTTCTTGAAGACATATTTGCCGTTCTGATAGAACTCGCTGGCCGCGGGATCGAGAGCGATCGCGATTTCTTCTCCCGGCTTGTACCCGGCTTTCTGAATCGCTTCCAGCACGACTTCGATCCCTTCGACGTTGGACTTGACCGACGGCGCAAATCCGCCTTCATCGCCGACTGCGGTGTTGTAGCCGCGCTTCTTCAGCACTCCTTTAAGGGTATGGAAAACTTCCACGCCCCAGCGCAGCGCCTCAGAAAACGAAGGCGCGCCTACCGGCATCACCATGAATTCCTGGAAGTCTACATTGTTGTCGGCGTGAGCTCCGCCGTTGAGGATGTTCATCATGGGCGTAGGCAGGGTATTTGCCCCTACGCCGCCGAGATAACGGTAGAGCGGCAGCCCATATTCCACGGCAGCCGCACGCGCCGCAGCCATGGAGACTGCAAGAATCGCATTCGCTCCCAGCCGGCCCTTGTTCTCCGTGCCATCCAAATCAATCATCTTCTGATCGAGCGCGCGCTGATCGGCTGCGTCGAAGTTCGCGAGAGCCTCGGCGATTTCCCCGTTCACATTCTCAACCGCTTTGAGGACTCCTTTGCCGAGAAAACGCGCGTTGTCGCCGTCACGCAGCTCAACCGCTTCGTGTTCGCCGGTCGATGCGCCGCTGGGAACAATGGCGCGTCCGACCGTTCCGCTCGCCAGTTGGATTTCAGCTTCAACAGTAGGATTACCGCGCGAATCCAGCACTTCGCGCGCGATGATTGACGAAATATTAGTCATGAAGTCTTGCCGTCCTTTTGTTCGGTATAAGTTTTTGAATTGTCGTCGACCACCCCCACTCTGAGTCCGCGAAAACGCATTATCGGCGTCCGGCAGAGACGGCCGGCTCCGCATGAGTTTTCCCAGGAATGGGTCTGGAACTCACGATTATAACGGATGGAAGATTGCACTAGTGTGAGAGCGCTCACATCAGCAGGATCATTGCGCGTATGCACTATCGCCGCCCTGCTCCTACCACTTCGGCGCACCCGCTTTACAGCCTTTTGCCGATACTCTGTGATTCACCCTCTACGTATAAACGACATGTAATCGACGCTTCGGTATGACGTCAAGGAGCGTTTAGGAGCCGAAAATGCGATTTGGACCCTTTCTCGTGATTTCTCTGCTGCTGATCATTCTGTGGGCCTGCGGCTTTCTAATGTTCCATGTGGCGAGTGGACTGATTCATCTGCTGCTACTTTTCGCCGTGATTTCTTTCGTGGCGCACTTGCTTATGGGAAGCAGGACTGCCTAAAGATTTACCGAGGCTGGAGGGTGGGAGCTATCCGTCAGCGCCAGCCTCGCTTATTTCGGTGTGTCGCTCTGCTTACAGCAGGGAGAGAGTCTGAAATTTAAGCTTGCACGGCGAAAGAGGAACCTATGAAGGATGCAAAGAAAGACAAATGTGCTCATGAGGTTTGTAGTTGTCCAGCGGCGGCAGATAGCAAATACTGCAGCCCCTATTGCGAAGGTGCAAAAGGAACAACTGAAATTGCATGCGGCTGCGAGCACGCGGGCTGCGCGGGCAAAGTGTCTTAGTTAACGTTTAACGGCCTTTGAGTCGCTGCCAAGAAGTAACACAGGTTGGACTGGAGTCACGCTTTGGTCCGCTCCAAAGATCTTGCGACTTTTTCAAAATCATCGATGCTCATCGCCTTTGTACTGGCGATGGCGGCATTGTATTTCGGGCGCCAGATCTTCATTCCGCTCGCATTGGCGGTAGTGTTCAGTTTTCTGCTTACGCCATTTGTCAGTCTGCTGGAGAAGTGCCGCTTTCGCCGCGTTCCAGCGGTGCTCACCGTGCTTGTCCTCTCGTTTATGCTGGCCGGCGTCGTGGGTTGGGGAGTTGCGGGTCAATTAGTAGACATCATGGTTCACATTCCAGATTACAAGGACAATCTGGATACGAAAATCCAATCCCTTCATGCCGCCAAGGACGGAAATCTAGGCAAAGCCACTGCCACCGTGCAAGAGCTGAACAGGGAATTGGCCGGAGCCCCTGGCCGGACCTCCTCCGGACAAGGCGCAAACAAGGAAGCGGGAACGGCACACCCGGTTCGCCCGATTCCCGTCCAGGTTGCTGCGCCACCTTCAAACTTGGTCCAGGAATTTCGCATTCTGGTAGGGCCGCTCGCAGGCCCAATCGAGACCACAGCTATTGTTCTAATTTTCACGGTATTCATGCTGGTCAAGCGCGAAGACTTGCGCAATCGGGCGATCCGGCTGGCAGGGCGAGGTCAGCTGAATTTAATGACTCAGGCTCTGGACGATGCCGGCCGCCGGCTGAGCCGCTATCTCTTGCTGCAGTTCCTGGTCAATGCGGGCTACGGCCTCTTGTTCGGTGCAGCGCTTTATTTCATTGGAGTGCCGCACGCCCTGCTTTGGGGAGTCTTTGCAGCGCTCCTGCGCTTCATTCCCTACATCGGTACGCTCATCGCGGCAGCTCTTCCCGTGGCTCTGGCATTAGCTGTTTTCCCCGGCTGGCGCCAGGCCGGAATAGCGTTTGCGGCGTTCGTGGTCATCGAGTTGACGGTCTCAAATGTGATCGAGCCGCTTCTCTATGGCGCGCATACTGGGATTTCGTCGTTGGCTATTCTGGTGGCTGCGGTTTTTTGGGCGACGTTGTGGGGGCCCGTGGGGCTGATTCTTTCCACTCCCCTCACGGTATGTCTAATGGTTTTGGGGCGTTACGTTCCCCAATTGAATTTTCTCGAAATCGTATTGGGCGACGAGCCTGTCCTGCCCCCAGAACAGCAATTTTATCAACGTCTGCTGGCCATGGATCCGGAAGAAGCGAGAACCATCGCTGAAAGGCATCTCAAAGAAAATCCCGTCGAAAGCCTCTACGAATCTGTCTTCATTCCCGCACTTCGCTTGGCGGAACAGGACCATCAAATTAACGGCCTGGATGACGATGCAAGAAGGTTCCTGTTGCGAAGCACAAGGGAATTGATTGAAGACTTCGGTGACCAACTCGCGGACGAGCGGTCCTCGGCAGGTTCCGACGATGATGCCTGTCGCCAAGGGCAGTTCGTGGGATCAAATGCAACGATTGCATGTATTCCGGCTAGGAATGGTCCGGATGAACTGGTTGCAGTGATGTTGGCGCAATTGCTTCGGCGCGCCGGTTTCCACGCTCATGAGTTGAAGGCGGAAAGTATGGAAGATATGTTGGCAGCGGTTTCGCAGCACGAGTACAACATTGTTTGTGTTTCTTCTCTTCCGCCCTTTGCCATAGGGCAGACCCGCGCTCTTTGCAAGAGATTGCAGACCAGCATTCCCGGTGTGCAGGTCATCGTTGGTTTGTGGAACCTTGAAGGCGGCATTTCCGCGGCCCGGGAACGGCTGGGAGCGGGTTGCTCTAACGTGGTAACCACCAGTCTGACTGACACGCTCGAACAAGTTCGAAAAATCACGAATTCCACGGTTGCAGCGGAGGCACTGGCTGGAGCCGACCAGATCCCAGCCCCGACCCAAATTTGAAGGCTTAGCTTAGCTCCAAACACATCACGATTACTTCCGTGACCCCGCCCGCCACAGCTTGGACCTTTTGCCAATCGCTATAATCTAATGAAGATGCGGTTTGGGGTGGAAGTGCGGCCAAAAGCATGGGCCGAAGCACACGGCTAAATCCAAGTCGCCCCCGAATCCATTCGAAAATATGACGAAAGCTCATCAACATCCTTTGGAGAAGATCTTCGAGAACCGCATCGCCATCATCGATGGAGCGATGGGCACGACCATCCGCACCTATGGCATGAAGGAAGCAGACATCCGCGGGGAGCGCTTCAAGGACGCGAAGAAGGACCTGCTGAACAACGGGGATCTTTTTACTCTGACTCAGCCGAAGATGATTGGCGACATCCATCGCCGCTTTCTGGAAGCAGGCGCGGACATCATCGAAACGAATACCTTCGGTGCGACCAGCATTACGCAGAGCGAATTTTTTGTGGACGATCCGCGGGAGCAAGGCGGCCGGAAGGATCCCGCGTTCTACCAAAAGGTCATCGATGATTCGTTTCTCAATGATCTGGCTTGGGATATCAATGAGCAATCGGCGCGGCAATGCCGCGAATGGGCTGATCGCGTCGGGAGCGCAACTTCGCGTCAGCGGTTTGTGGCTGGGGCGATTGGGCCGCTGACCGTGTCACTCTCGAACTCGCCCGATGCCGATGATCCAGGTTTTCGCGTGGTCACCTTCGATCAGGTTAAGACCGCCTACGCTCACCAGGTGCGTGCCCTCATGGCTGGTGGGTCCGATATGCTTCTGGTCGAGACAATTTTTGATTCGCTGAATGCCAAAGCAGCCCTCGTCGCCATCCGTGAGGTGTTCGACAAAGACGGCAAGGAGTTGCCGGTAATGATCTCGGCGGCCGTGGGACGCGGCGGTGAGACGCTGATCTCCGCGCAGACCACGGAAGCATTCTGGAATGCAGTACAGCACGTGAAGCCGCTGTCGGTGGGGCTCAACTGTTCTCTTGGTCCAGATCTCATGTATCCATTCCTCGAGGAACTCTCGGAGAAGGCAGATGTGGCAATTTCGTGCTATCCGAATGCCGGATTGCCGAATCCTTTGTCTGAAACCGGATTCGATCTGGGACCGCAGGATATGGCTCGCTATCTGGGCAATTTTGCACAGGCAGGGCTGATCAATATTGCCGGCGGCTGCTGTGGCAACACGCCTGAGCACATCGCGGCGATCGCCAAAGCGCTCGAAGGCCAGCCTCCGCGAAAGTTCGGGGCGGTTCACGCTGAAGAATCCTTCGCCGGCCAGATCGAGAGTCGAGAGTGAGCGTCTCCGAAAACATAAGTGTGCCCGCGAGGGTGACTGAGCACACCCCTATCAAACCCAAGCCGCTCCGTCTTTCAGGATCGCAGCCCTTCACCCAGCAGCTCGGCGTCTACATCATGATCGGGGAGCGGACCAATGTCGCCGGTTCGCCGAAATTTGCCCGGCTCATCAAAGACGGCAAATATGAAGAAGCAGTAAGCGTAGCCCGGCAGCAGGTTGAGAACGGAGCCAATGTTCTCGACATCTGCATGGATGAAGGCATGATCGATGGCGTCACTGCCATGACGCGCTTCCTGCAATTGCTTGGGAGTGAGCCGGAAGTCGCGAAGGTACCTTTCATGGTGGACTCCTCGAAATGGGAGGTCATCGAAGCCGGCCTGAAGTGCATGCAGGGCAAAGGTATCGTCAATTCAATTTCGCTGAAGGAAGGCGAAGAAAAGTTTCGCCAGAATGCAGCGAAGGTTCTTAAATATGGCGCGGCCGTAGTGGTAATGGCCTTCGACGAACAAGGCCAGGCCGCGACTTACGAGGATAAGATCCGTATCTGCGAGCGCGCCTATTGCATTCTCGTGGACGAGGTCGGATTTCCGCCCGAAGACATCATCTTCGATCCCAACATCCTCACAGTTGCCACCGGCATGGAGGAGCACAACAACTACGCGGTCGACTACATCAATGCCACGCGCTGGATCAAAGCAAACCTGCCGCACGCGAAGGTGAGCGGCGGCGTCTCGAACATCTCGTTCAGCTTCCGTGGTAATAACAAGGTCCGCGAAGCGATTCACTCCGCGTTTCTTTACCACGCCATTGCGGCGGGCATGGACATGGGCATCGTGAATGCCGGCATGCTCGAGGTCTACGAAGAGATTGAGCCCGAGCTGAAGGTGATGGTCGAGGACGTATTGCTGAACCGCCGTCCCGACGCGACGGAGCGGCTGGTTGAGTACGGTGAATCGCTCAAGCACGTAGGCGCAGTAGTCACTGAGAAGAAAGCCGAAGAGTGGAGGGGCGGCACAGTCGAGGAGCGTCTCTCTCACGCGCTAGTTAAAGGAATCGACACATACATCGAGATCGATGCCGAGGAAGCCCGCGTCAAGCTCGGCCGTCCTTTGTTAGTAATCGAAGGTCCGCTCATGGACGGTATGAGCGTGGTGGGCGATCTGTTCGGAGCCGGCAAAATGTTTCTGCCGCAGGTGGTCAAGTCTGCGCGCGTGATGAAGAAGGCCGTCGCGCACCTCATTCCGTTCATGGAAGCCGAGAAGGAAGCCAGAGTTGCGGCGGGAGAAGTGGTCAAGGCGCAAGGAAAAATCGTACTGGCTACGGTCAAGGGTGACGTTCACGACATTGGCAAAAATATCGTCGGCGTCGTCCTCGCCTGCAACAACTATGAAGTCATCGACATGGGAGTGATGGTTCCGTGCGAGAAGATTCTCGAACGCGCCAAGGCGGAGAAGGCGGACATGATCGGCCTCAGCGGGCTGATCACACCGTCTCTCGACGAGATGGTGCACGTGGCCCGCGAGATGGAGCGCCAGGGCTTCAAGTTGCCGCTGCTTATCGGCGGCGCAACCACCAGCCGGGCGCATACGGCCGTGAAGATTGCGCCGCATTACAGTGAGCCCGTGGTTCACATTCTGGATGCCAGCCGGGCAGTGCCGGTGACGACCAGCCTTCTGAGCGAGGATGGCAAGGCAGCATTTGTGGCGCAGCACCGCGCCGACTACGAGACGCTCCGCAAAAACCACTCCGCGCCCAAGCTGACCGTCGTCTCGCTTGAGGCCGCACGAAAAAGACGGACTCCAATCGACTGGCGCCCTGAAGACCTGCCTACACCGGCGTTTACCGGTGTGCGCGTTCTGGATAATTTTCCTCTGGCTACGCTGCGCGACTTCATCGACTGGACGCCGTTCTTCCACACCTGGGAATTGAAAGGCGTTTACCCGCGCATTTTTGAGCATCCGGAATATGGCGCTCAAGCGCGCCAGATCTTCACCGAGGCGAATACTCTCCTAGATGAGATCATTCAGAAGAATCTGATCACGGCGCGTGGAGTGTACGGCTTCTTTCCCGCGAGCGCGGTGGGTGATGATGTTGAGCTTTACACGGACAGCACACGTAAGAAGCAACTCGAGTGCTTTCACTTTCTCCGTCAGCAATCAAATAAAGAGGGCAGCGAGCCGTGCCGATCGCTCGCCGACTTCATCGCACCGAAAGAAATAAAGCTGGCAGATCACATCGGCGCTTTCGCAGTGACCAGCGGGATTGGCCTGAAGGAATTGTGCGACGGCTTCCGTGCGATGCACGATGACTACAACGCGATCATGGCGGAGGCCATTGCCGACCGTTTGGCTGAAGCTTTCGCTGAATGTCTTCACAAGCGAGTGCGATGTGAATGGGGATACGGCCGCAATGAAAATTTGAGTAATGCGGATATCATCCAGGAGAAGTATCGCGGGATCAGGCCGGCCCCCGGTTACCCGGCGTCCCCGGACCACACGGAAAAGGGCCCGCTCTGGCGTTTACTCGATGTGCAGGCAAACACTGGAATGCTGATCACTGAGTCGTTTGCGATGTGGCCCGGATCGAGTGTGAGCGGACTCTACTTCGCCCACCCGGAATCGCGGTATTTCAGCCTCGGCAAAATCGATCGCGACCAGGTCGCCGACTATAGCGAACGCAAGGACATGTGCGTGGCAGAGGTCGAGCGATGGCTGGGGCCAAACCTGAACTACGACCCTGAGGAATAGCGGCCGCGAGACGACTCATGCAAAAAGCGCTACTGATTCTTCTGGTGCTGTTCGTGAGTGTCTGCGCGATTCCCACCCGCGCGGATGCTGCGGATTCAACCCTGGTTTTCATTCACGTCAACATCATCGACGCCACAGGCGCGCCGGTTCAGCCCGACATGACCGTAATCGTCCGCGGACAACGCATTGTGGAAATTGCAAAGAGCGGACAGGCGAAAATTCCCGCAGATGCAAAAGTCGTGGATGCTAGCGGGAAATACCTGATTCCCGGTCTGTGGGATATGCATGTGCATACCGTATTCGGTGATTGGCTGCCAAGGGACGAAAAAATTACACTGCCTTTGTTTGTCGCCAACGGAATCACCGGTGTCCGCGACATGGGCGGGGATCTGGATGTGTTGAAAATATGGCGATCGGAAATTGCTGCCGGAAAACTTCTCGGGCCGCGCATGGTGATTTCCGGTCCCATGCTTGACGGACCCGCGCCCCGCTTCCCCAGTTCCGCACCGGTGGCCAACGCAGCGGACGGACGCAGAGTCGTCGACGATCTTACTCAGCAGGGCGTCGATTTCATCAAGATTCAATCTCTGATTCCGCGCGACGGATATTTTGCAGCCGCGGATGAGGCGAAGAAGTTGCGCATAACATTCGTCGGGCATGTGCCCGACGCGGTGCGCGCTTCCGAAGCATCGAACGCTGGACAGAAAAGTATCGAGCACTTCACCGGCATTTTCGAAGGCTGCTCCACTATCGAAGACGAATTGCTAAAGGGGCCTAAAAGCCTCGGCCGCAATGTGGCCACCTATGACCCTGCTCGAGCCGAGACTCTGATCGCCCTGATGGCTAAGAATCAAACCTGGCAAGTGCCCACGCTGGTGTGGGAGCGCGGTCAGTGGCTGGTGGATGACATTGATCTGAGTCATGATCCTCTCACCAAATATGCTCCAGCGGCATGGAAGGATCGGACCTGGCCGATGTTCACGCGCGACATTTTGAAGGACATGGATACCGACCCATTGCCGGTGCGCAAACGATTTGTGCAGATGGAACTTGAAATGACGCTGGCGATGCATCGCGCTGGTGTGCCGTTCTTGGCGGGTACGGATACCGCAGCCGGAGTGCACATCTTCCCGGGGTTCAGCTTGCACCAGGAGTTGGAGTTATTTGTGCAGGCAGGATTCACTCCCATGGAGGCCCTGCAAACCGCTACGCGCAATCCAGCCCAGTTTCTTGGCAAGCTCTCCGACATGGGGACGGTACAGACTGGGAAAATTGCCGACCTTGTGCTGCTGGATGCTAGTCCACTTGACGACATTCACAACACACGAAAAATTCGCGCTGTGGTGCTAAACGGCCGGTATCTGTCACGTGGCGAGTTGGATGAGATGCTTCATCAAGTGGAAATAGCTGCCGCCGCCTCCAAATAATTTCAGCACGAATAGCAAACTAATGTTGATCCCGGGTCTTGTATGCGTGCTGGCTGGCGCTGGCTGCGCGCAGGGCCATTTCGCGTGCGGCGCGCAACTGGGTAACCGGATCGCCGCTGGGGTGGAACTCCATCGCAACCATCCCGGTGTAATTCAGTTTGGCAAGTTTGCGAAAAATGTTTGCGTAGTTGATCTCGCCCGTTCCCGGTTCGTGGCGGCCAGGAACATCTGCAACATGTACGAGCCCCAGATGTGGGAGGCTTTTCTCCAACTTCTCGATGAGATTTCCCGCGGCGATCTGCTCGTGGTAAAGGTCGTATAGCAAACGTACCTGAGGGTGGCCGGTTACCTGCACAACCTCCAGCGCCTCGGAGATTTGCGTCAGGAAGTATTGTGGATTTTCCTCAGGATCGATCGTTTCGAGCAGCAACCGCACTGGTTCACCGTTGATCGATTTACCCTGCACGAGATCGGCAGCGGCTTTCAGCGTATCGATACAACATTGATGTTGTGCTTCGCAGGGCATTTCCGGCACACGGTTGCCCGAGAGCAAAATCAAGTTCGGGCAATCGATCTGCTCCATGATAGGCAGCACATGGCGCAATTCGTCGAGCAAAGGTTGCCGATGGTCGGGGATACTTACGCCGTGCTTGAGCCCGGCCGTACAATCGAAGTTGATGCCGAGTTCTCTGCGCTTGACGTTGGCTCGCTTAAAATCCGCTTCCGTCCACGTGTCGTATTCGCCCACCAATTCCACATTCGTATAGCCGGCTTCCGCCACTTTTTCCAGGCGCTGTTCGAAAGGCAGGTTGGTGAAAACTGTCCACAGCATGACCGACAGCTTGAAAGGCACCCCAGTCTCTGCGCTCTTGTTTGCCGCCAGCATTGGCGCTTCGCCGGCCACGCTGGAAATGCAGCTCACTCCATAAGCTCCGGCTAGGCTCCTGGCAAGAGTTTGAGCAAAGGCTCGTCGATTCATCATTCACCTTAGAGAAAGCCGGAAATCCACTCGATTCACGTTGTGATTGCGTGAAGTTAACACAACTCGCATTCGAGCGGCGGCTGATCGAATAAACTTCAATACTCCTCCTTATGGAGGATGCGGAAGCAACTCCATTGCACTTAGAATTGCTGATTTGTTCACGCGACCGGCTGGCTACGCGAAAATTCGAGGTTGGCAGCAATCATGGAAAGACGAGAGTTCATAAAAACAACCGGCGCACTGGTAGCCGGAATGCTGGCGGGGAGCGTGTTCGCCGATACTTCCAGCTCTTCTGGTCAGCCCGTGGCGGGTGGACGATTGGTCCTTCCGATGAACCGGAACTGGTTGTTCAGCCGCTCCGCGGTTGCCGAGGCGCGCGCGAAAGACTTTGACGATTCCAAGTTTGAACGCGTGGTGATTCCTCACGCCAACGTTCGTGTGCCTTGGCACAGCTTTGACGACAAGGACTACGAATTTGTGTCAGTCTATCGCCGACACTTCAAGCTTCCTCCAGAGGCGCGCGGCAGGCATGTCTTCGTTGACTTCGAAGGGGTAATGACCGCCTCAACGGTTTGGCTCAACGGAACTCGCCTGGGCGAGTACAAGGGCGGATACACACCTTTTTCTTTTGAACTGACGCCACATCTTGACTTTGACGGCGACAATGTACTCACCGTTGAAGTGGACTCCACCGAACGCACGGACATTCCGCCTTTTGGAAACCAGATCGACTATCTTACCTTCGGCGGCATCTACCGCGAAGTTGCGCTGCGCATCGTTCCTTCAACTTTCATCGAAAACATTTTTGCGAAAACAAAAGACGTACTCACGCCAAATCCCAGCCTTGAGGTGGAGTGCTTCCTGCAGCATCTGGAACCATCACGCGAGGCGCTCTCGCTTGAAGTCACGCTGCGCGATGGGGATCGTGTGCTCGCTACCGGCACGCAGCAAGTTGCGCCCGCTTCGGCCTCAAGTGATCCCGTACTGTACTCCGTGCGTCTGGAGAATCTTGGGCCTGTCGTGCTCTGGGATCTGGCGCGGCCAAAGCTCTACTCTGTGCACGTTCGACTGCTGAATGGATCGCGCGTGATCGACGAGGATTCCCGCACGATTGGTTTTCGCGAGGCGCGGTTTACCGAACACGGCTTCGAACTAAACGGCAAGGTCGTCAAACTGCGCGGGCTCGACCGTCATCAGACATTTCCTTTTGTGGGGCAAGCCATGCCTGGACGCGTGCAGCGACGCGACGCGCAAATCCTGCGCAACAATTTTAAATGCAACATCGTGCGTACCTCGCACTATCCGCAATCGCGGCATTTTTTGGATGCTTGCGATGAACTTGGCCTTCTGGTTTTGGAAGAAATTCCCGGCTGGCAGCACATCGGCGATGCAGGCTGGAAAGATCTTTCCGTCGACAATGTGCGCCGCATGATTCGGCGCGATTGGAACCATCCCTCAATTATTCTCTGGGGAGTACGCATCAACGAATCCCACGACGACCATGACTTCTACACTCGTACCAATGAGCTGGCCCATCAACTCGATCCGACGCGGCAGACCGGAGGAATACGGAATTTTGAGAACTCAGAGCTCCTCGAGGACGTGTTTACCATCAACGATTTCGGATTCCCACTCCGAGCGCCGAACCATCCCCTGTATCTAAATACGGAATTCATTGGCCACACCTATCCCACCAAGAGCTTCGACAACACGGAACGTCTTACGGAACACACTTTGCGTCACGCGCGCGTCCACAACCAGCTCGCGTCGAATCCACAGTACGCCGGCGGGATTGGGTGGTGCGCCTTCGACTACAACACGCATTTTGATTTCGGCTCCGGCGACCGGATTTGTTACCATGGCGTGGCCGATATTTTCCGCGAGCCCAAACCTGCCGCAGGTTTCTATAAATCGCAGTGCGATCCGGAGGAAGAAATTGTTCTGGAGCCTGCCTTCCGCTGGGCACGAGGCGATGAATCGATCGGATTCAGCAACGCGGTAATCTGCTCCAACTGCGACCATCTAAAGTTCTATATCGATGACAAGCTGATTGCGGAGATTGATCCCGACCGGAGCGAGTTCGGCAACCTTCGTTATCCACCCTTCGTTCTTCGCACGCGGCCGTTCCGCGATGTTTGGGGAGATCTGCGGATCGAGGGCTACATTCGTGGCAAGCGAGTGATCGTGAAGCGATGCTCGGGTAAAGGGATTGACCAGCAGTTTTCGATTTTGCCCGATGACACAAAGCTGCTTGCCGACGGCGCGGACACAACGCGAATTGTGCTGCGCGTCACGGATGAATTTGGAGCGATCCGCTCGTTTGCCAATGACGCCATTCAGTTGACCGTCGAAGGTCCAGCGGAAATTATCGGAGGCAATCCGTTTGCGCTGGTCGGTGGAACTGGAGCGGTCTGGCTGCGAGCGAAGGAACAAGTGGGAAGAGTGAGGCTAACGGCGGTCCATCCGGTGCTGGGCAAGCGGAAGGTCGAGTTTGAGATCACTGCTGCGCCGCCGGAAGCTGTGTAGTTTTTTTTGTCGTAACAAGAAATATCCCGATGAAATTTCACTGCCACATTTATTTTCTCGCTGCATCGTTGTTGCTTTTTCCATCTCGAATGCCCGCTCAGGCAGACCCTGCTCTGCAGCCGTTCACCATCGATTATCGCAAAGCACAACTCGCACACTCGCCGGTAGACGTTTCGTTTCTTCTCGATGCTTCGGCGGGCAAACACGGATTTATCCGAGCCCAAGGCGCTCATCTCGTAACCGGCGATGGAAAGCGAATTCGTTTCTGGGGAGTGAACATCACCGATTGGAGTAAAGGTTCGGTGATGATTCCATCCAAGGAGGATGCTCCATTGTGGGCGGCGACGCTGGCCCGGTTTGGGGTAAATTGTGTACGCCTGCAATTTCTCGACCTGCCTACGCCGCGCGGACTGATCGACGGAAAGCGTGACGATACGCGCGCTCTCGATCCGGAAGCGTTTGACCGTGAAGATTTCTTCCTCGCAGAACTGGAAAAACGGGGCATCTACATTAATTTCAATTTGCTGGTCGGCCGTCCATTCAAGGCAGGCGACGGCGTTCAGGACTACCAGAAAATACGCGAGGGCGCGAAGGGAATAAGTTTGTACGATCCGCGCATCATCGAACTGCAAAAGGAATACGCGAAGGAACTGCTGGCTCACTACAATCCCTACACTAAAATCGAATACCGCAATGACCCCGCAGTCGCGATGGTCGAGATCAACAACGAAAACGCACTCTGGGTGGGCGCTCACGGCCCCACGCCGTATTACGACCACGAACTTGCCGATCTCTACAACGCGTGGCTCAAGAAGAATCTCAGCGCGGAAGATCTGGAAAAGCTGAAGGAAATCGCTGGAGTGGCCGGTAATGATCCCGTCCCTCTGCTGCAGGGCAGAAAAGAGATCGAGATCGCCCCAAAGACGCGATTCTATACGGAGTCCCGCTTCTTCCTCGACACCCAGCACCGCTACTGGGAAGAGATTCGCGATTATCTGACTAAAACTCTCAGCGTGAAGTCGCTGATCATGACCACTGCCGATCATGGTCACACGAGCAGCGGATATCCTCTGCTGCTAGCGACGTCATCGTTCGACACGAACGACGGCCACACCTACTGGCAACACGACTGGGAAAACAAAATCAAAGCGCCGATGGTGAACGACCCATTCAATTCCACCGTGGTCGAGTTATCCCGCACTCCGGTTGCGGGCAAACCTTATACCGTCAGCGAAGTGAACAATCCATTTCCCAACGATTGGGCGAGCGAAGGGATTCCAATTCTCGCCGCCTATGGCGATTTCCAGGATTGGGATGCCATTATCTGGTACACCTTTGAGCCCAAGGCGTCGCCCGATTGGAAACCTTATATAGGAGACGCATTCGATATTTCGCTCGATCCCGTCAAGATGCCGCAGTTGGCTGCGGGGGCTTTGATGTTCTTGCGCGACGATGTAAGCCCGGCCAAATCGATTGTCGAACGCTCTTACACGCGCGATCAGGTTTTTGATAGCGCGTTGCTGTTGCCGGCAACAGACCGTCCTTATTTCACGCCGGGATTCCCGTTGGCTGTGCCGCTGCAGCATGGCTCGCGCATTCTTTCGCTCGAAGGCGCGTCGGCTGAGCCGGTCCCGGCACCCAAGGTTTCGAACCCGATCGCCTCCGATACCAACCAATTGGCTTGGTACAACTCATCGACGATGACCGGGTTGGTGACCGTGGATACGCCGCGATCCCAAGCCTTGATTGGATTCGTCAAAGCGAACGGAAAATCGGTTACAAATTTGTCGGCAGATATAGAAAATCGATTCTGCACGATTTGGATTACGTCACTCGATGCCGAGCCGATTTCCCACGCGTCGAAATTACTGTTGACGCTGGGATCGCGCGTCGAAAACGAAGGCATGCGCTGGAACGACCGGCGCAGCAATTTGTCGGAGTGGGGCGGGTCGCCAACGCTGATTGAGCCAGTCGTCGGACGGATCACGCTGCGAAATCTGGATCGAGCCAAAATTGTTTCTGCTCAACCTCTCGATGGTTCAGGCCAGCCGATGGGAGAACGCAGTCCGCGCCGAGAAAAAATCTGAAAGATGGGAGATTCCGCTGGGCAAGCCGGTTACAACCTGGTATGAGATCACCGTTACGCGCTAACGAGATTCCGTAGGCGTCGACGATTTCTGCTGACGGACTCAGACTCAGATCTGTGACGATCAAGTTCACAATACTATCAACCGATTGGCTAACAGCGATTACAAGCGCTTCGCAAGAACCTGGCTCTTCTAAGGCAGCGAACTGACTTTTCAAAAGTGATTCCGGCATGAAGTGTCCCGCGCGAGCGCGTAGCCGGCGGTCGATCTCTTCATACGTGCCTTTTAGATATATAAAATGTACAGCCTTACGATCGGAGACTCCTTCGAGCAGCTCTTTCCGGTACCGCTCGCGGAGCGCAGAGCAAGCTAAAACCACATCGCGTTTATCGGCGATCCATTTCCGGATTGCACGATTCAGGGCCTGCAGCCAGGGTTCACGGTCTGCGTCTGTGAGCGCCTCGCCGCGGTGCATCTTTTCAACGTTCGCCGTTGAATGCCAGTTGTCGGCGTCTTCAAACAACCAGTTCAAGCGGACGGCGAGCGCCTCTCCTACAAGCGTCTTGCCAGAACCGGATACTCCCATGACCACGATGACCATAGACTCTGCATCATATTATCTTGTCGCGACATCTTGTTTCGACCGAGGATCGGGCCAATCCTCGTCATCGCGTTTTATCCCCCTCGCAGATGATCCGGCGCTATAATGCACATCGCGAAGGGCAGGGAATCTCACATGGATCGCGCGCGGGGCTTAGGTTTAGCGTTAAGCATATGCGTACTCTCCGCATGTGCCTGCGCTCTCAGCGACGCGCCGATCAACTACACCTCGCGCACCTGGCAAATGCAGGATGGTCTTCCCGAGGAGACCGTTCAATCCTTTGCGCAAACTAAAGACAGATATCTTTGGATCGGAACCACCGGCGGCTTGCTCCGTTTTGATGGCGAGCGCCTGGTTTTGTTTGATCGCGATAACACTTCCGCTTTTACCGACAACAATGTTTTTAACCTAACTGTCACCACTGACAACGCCCTTTGGATTGCGACCGAAGGCGGTGGCCTCATCCGCTATAAGGACGGCGTGTTCCGTCACTTCTCGGGAAAAGATGGCCTGCTGAACGACTTTGTCCGGGCGGTTTACCAGGACCGTAAGGGATTGATCTGGATTGGAACCGACAACGGATTGTTTCGAGTCATCGGGGATCGGATCGAACGCGTCGACAACACCAATGGCATCCCTCCGATCGCCGTGCATGCTATTCATGAAGACAATCAAAGGCGACTCTGGGCCGGTGGTTCGAAGTTGTTCTGTCTTAACGGAACCACTTATCAGGAATACCGGTTGGCTGAAGAGGGAAGTCAGAATCGCGTCAAATCCATAACACAAACTCGAGATGGCACCATGTGGGTTGGCACCATCGGCGGCCTGTATAGCAAAGCCTCGGGGTTGGATTCTTTTCGCAGGGTACAAAAGACAAGCGGCACCGTCCGTTTTCTTCAGGAAACTTCCGACGGCACTCTCTGGATTGGCACCATCGGTCACGGAATTTATAAATACTGGAAACACGCGTTTTCCCAAATGACCGCGCCGGGAAGCCTGCCCAGCAACACAGCCCTGAGTCTGTTCGAAGATATCGAGAACAACATCTGGGTGGGAACGCAGGCGGGAATGATGCGCCTGAGCAAGACTCCGATCCGAACCGTCGTTCTGCCCGACGCCGGCGACTACGATGCCGAGACCGTCTATGAGGATCGCAACGACGATCTTTGGATCGCCGCAGCAAATCTTTTTCGATTCCACAACGGCCAGGCCACGCGAGTTAATTTTCCTGGCATTACTGGTGTGCGTGTCCGGAACGTCTTTCGGGACAATCAAGGTGCGCTCTGGATTGGTACCGAAGGGAGGGGCGTCTTCCGGCAGAGTGGTGGCAAGTTGGACCACTACATGGTCAAGGATGGCCTGGTAAACAACTTTGTTCGCGCCTTCCTGCAGGGCCGTGATGGCAGTATATGGATTGCCACCGATGAAGGGGTGAGCCGCTGGCACGACGGCCAATTTACCAACTACCAGGAGCACGATGGGCTCTGTTATTTCAGCACCCGAACATTGGCGGAAGATCGCAATGGAGACATCTGGATCGGGACCGACCGCGGAGTAAGCCATTTACAGGGTGCCAGCTTTGCCAAAGACGCGGTCACCGAAGGGCTTCGGCACGAAAAAATCTGGGCGATTCGTGAAGACTCAGACGGCGGCCTGTGGTTCGGGACCAGAACCGGCGGGCTCTATCGCTGGCGTTTCGGAAAACTCACCCACTTTACAACCGCGCAGGGCCTCGCCAGCAACAGTATTTATGAACTGCTCGAAGACCGCCGGGGAAATTTCTGGATCAGCGGCCCCAACGGCATCTCTGTGATCAGCCGACGGGAATTAGACGTCATCGCGGAGGATCCATCGCATCCGCTTTCTTTAACTTTGTATGGCATCTCGGACGGTTTGGAAACAACCCAGATGTACGGAGCAGAAAAGCCCGGCGGTGTTGTTACGTCACTGGGCGAAGTCTGGTTCGCGAGCAACAAAGGTCCGGTCCGCGTCTCTTTGAATCCCACTCCGCCGGTGGGTCCGGCGCCGGTGGTAATTGACTTTGTGCTCGCCGACGGAATTCAGGCGCAGGATCTACAGAAAATTTCTCTCACTCCCGACAACGCCAAGATCGAAATGCACTACAGCGTCATTCAACTTCGCTCGCAAGAGCAGGTTCGGTTTCGATATATGTTGGAGGGCTTCGACAAAACCTGGACCGATGCATCTTCACGCCGCGTGGCTTACTACACAAATCTTCCGCCCGGATGCTATCAATTTCGCGTGGCTGCGTTTGAGATGAGCGATCCGCGGCAGATCGCGGAAACTTCCGTCGAAATTATTCAGAAGCCGCATTTTTATCGCACGGCATGGTTCATGGGTTGTTGCCTGTTATTACTTGCCGCCAGTGTGTGGGGCGGCTACAAATTTCGCATGCGCCAAGTGCACTCCCGTTTCAAGGCGGTCTTGAATGAACGCAACCGGCTCGCGCGGGAAATGCACGACACTCTCATTCAAGGTTGTGCCGGAGTTTCCGCGCTGCTCGAGGCGCACTCCAGTCTCAGCGATGGCGACGCCTACGCCAAAGAAGATTTATTGAGCTGTGTGCGCACTCAGTTGCGCACCACCATTAACGAAGCTCGCGAAGCCGTTTGGGATCTCCGCCACGCCGATGGTTCCGCTACCGCGATCGGTCCGATCCTCGGCGATATGACTCAGCAAGTCAGCCACGAGTTCGGCGTCCCCGTGGAATATCGCATCTCAGGGAGACCTTTCAATCTGGATCAATCGACTGCACACGAACTGCTCATGGTTGTGCGAGAAGCTTTGCATAATGCGATCCGTCACGGTCAGCCGAAAACCGTACACGTAGACATCGGCTTCGAGAATAGGGAATTCAAAGTGCAAGTGCGCGATGACGGATGCGGGTTCGATCCGGAAGCGGCGTCGTCGCAGTCGAACGGCCACTATGGCCTGGTTGGCATCCAGGAGCGCGCCAAGCGAATTGGTGGAATACTCGTTTTGAATAGCTGGCCCGGAGCCGGTACGGAGTTGACGCTCTCCGTCCCGCGCAAGGCCGCGACCGCAGAAGAGGAAGTCCCGCGCATATGAACACGATCAACAACGAAAAAATAAAAGTAATGGTTGTGGATGATCATCCACTGATGCGCGTAGGCGTGGCTTCAATTGTGAATGCGCGCGTCGACATGACGGTTGTAGCGCAAGCCGGTACTGGCGAAGAAGCAGTCACACTTTTTTTCAAGCACAAGCCGGACGTGACGCTCATGGATCTGCGCCTGCCAGGGATGAGCGGGGTAGATTCCATTCGCTCCATCCGCGGAACCCACCCCCATGCTCGATTTGTGGTCCTGACGACCTACGAGGGCGATGCCGATATCCACCGCGCTCTGGAGGCGGGCGCGCAAGGCTACGTCATTAAAGGAATGCCTTACCAAACTCTGGTGGAGGCATTGCAGCGCGTGCATAAGGGCGGACGCTTCCTGCCGCCGCCGGTTGCCCGCGCTCTCGCCTCACGCATGCCTGACTCCGAACTCAGCGCGAGAGAGCAAGAAGTGCTCTCGCTGCTTGCCAGCGGAAAAAGCAATAAAGACATTGCCGCCAGTTTGCACATCACCGAAGCCACCGTGAAGTGCCACGTCAGCGCGATTCTGCTGCGGCTGAATGTCAGTGATCGCACCGAGGCCGTGGTTACGGCTCTGCAACGCGGCTTGGTCCACCTGGAATGAACCCCACCCACGACTCATATCCCTGTTGTCAAGATAAATACTTATTTTCTACTATCCGACTTTTGGCGGATTCGCGGATCGTCGCGTCATCATAGGATTCCTCGTCGGTGATATAGGCATAGTTTCAAACTCTGTGTCGACGGTGGTCGTGCGCCCGATGTTCCCTGACGACTTCGGATGCACTGGCGGGCAGAGTTAACTCGAGGAGGCTCCGCGATGAGGCTTGAGATGGGTCGCCACTTTGTGCGTGTTTGTGTGTTGCTAGCCGCAGGCCTGGCAGCCACGTTTGCTTTTGGACAGAACGCGAACACTGGAGAAATCAAAGGCTTGGTTCAGGACTCGACAGGCGCCGTAGTTCAAGGCGTCAAAGTCACAATCACCAACGTGCAGACCGGCGTGAGCATCGTCTCAGTCACGAACTCAGCCGGCATCTATGATGTGCCTTCAGTGGAGACCGGCCTGTATACGGTCAGCTTCTCGAAGGCCGGATTCAAGGAATTCGTCCGCAAAGGCGTCACCCTGGAAATCCAGACCATCGCGGTCGATGGCACGCTGCAAGTTGGTTCCATCAATGAGCAGATGGTAGTGGTCGCCGAGACGCCGTTGGTGGAAACCGAAACCTCGGACCAGCGCGTGGACATTAGTACTCATGCGATTGAATCCGCGCCCATCGTGGGCACGGACTGGCGCGCTGAGATGATTCAGCTTATCCCCGGCGTGAATACCGGCGGTGGAGCTGGCGAAGCCGACGGCCAGGCAGCCGGAGTCAACGGCACGCAGTCCTACAACATCATGTTTTTATCGGACGGCGGCCCGGCAACGGCTCCCAGAGATTTCAACGGCAGCAATTACTACATGCCCGTTGATGCCATTGGCGAGGTTAGCGTCAATTCAGCCAATGCGCCCCCGGAGTACGGCGGCGGTCTAACTTCCGTCAACGTGATCACCAAGAGCGGCACGAACCAGTTCCATGGCAGCGGGTATGAGTACATACAGAACACTTCGTTGAACTCCAGAAATTTCTTCGATCCCGCGCCCGACGTGAAGTCCGTGGAACATTGGAACACTTATGGCGGCAGCATCGGCGGCCCGATCATCAAGAATAAGTTGTTCTTCTTTTTCCTCTACCAGCGCAACCCTTCGTCCTCTCCAACCTCCGGACTCTATACCTACCCGACCGCCTCCATGGCAGCCGGAGATTTTTATGGGGTCAGCGGCTACAACACAAATCCAAGCTTCTTCAACCCCACCACTGGCGCGCTACTGGCTCCTATTGATCCGGTGGCCTCAAAACTTCAGTCTTATTTCCCCGCCGCAACAGCCAAGGGATGGCTTGCGGGATGCCCCGGTCCGGTAAACGTATCGGCAAGCACTCCACAAACCTGCCCGTCGATTAACAATTTTGTGTTCAACGGCAGTAGTCCGAATACAGATACTTGGTATACGGGCAGAGCCGATTACGATCTTTCAGCCAAGCAAAGACTCTCATTCAGCTTTAACTATTTCCCCACTACGACGTCGTATGTCCCGGCAGACCCTCTGTTCCCCAATGACGCTACGTCGTATGAAGTAGGAAAAACCGACGATCTGACCGGCCAGCTCTCGCACGTCTTTACGATTAGCCCGACCATGCTGAATGAGTTTCGCGTGGCTGGAAGTCGTGAGCTCGATAAATACGTTCCTCCGTCTCTTGGCAAAGACGATCCTACTAAGCTGGGCCTTGAGCCAGCGTACGGAACGAATGCGCCCGCCAATGTTTTCCCTCACGTTGGCATTGATGAAGGAGCGGGAGTTGGACAGATGAACTTGGGGGCTGGAATCTGCAGCACTTGCAATGGCAATATCGAAGCCACTCTGGGCGAGGGAATCTATGCCGTATCTGATGTCCTTACACTTATTCGCGGCAAGCACACCATCAAGGTGGGCGGCGAGTATGACCGGCTCTACCAGAACTACACTAGCTGGGGCGATATCGACTCTGGCCACTTCGAGTTCAACGGAAGCGTCAGCGGTATCCCCTATGCCGACTTCCTTTCCGGCAACGTTTATGGTTGGTTCGTCTACGAGGCCGATCCCACCAGCGCTCACATGAAAGGCGGCGCGTTGTTTGCCAGCGACGATTTCAAGGTCACCCCGCACCTCACGCTAAACCTGGGCCTGCGCTGGCAGCTGCAGACCGGCTGGGCTGTGAGCAACAACCTGTTCGGTAATTACGATCCGGTGATCCCTGACCCCACTCAATTTAACGGCGCATACCCCGGCGGCATTCTCTTCGGCGGGCAGAGTGACAAGGGCTTTGGAGGCACGATCAGCAATCTGTCGACCATCCAAAATGGCGATTACAAGGAGTTCGCACCACGCGTGGGCTTCGCCTGGTCACCACGTGACAAGTGGGTCGTACGCGGTAGCTTCGGAATCTTCGACGCCCCGCGCGACGCCGAAAATTACACCGACGGTGCGCTCGGCTTGGGCTTTAATCCGCACAACCAGGGCGGTGGAGGGTACACCAATGGCAGCGCCGCATTTCCGCTATCTACGGGACCGGCCGCCGGCACTGTCATTTTTCCCACCGTGCAAACTCTTTCCTCGACTTTCGCGAACTATAGCAGCGCGGAATACTATCCGCGCAGTATGCCGACGGTTTACGTTGAGCAGTTCCTCCTGGGGGTTCAGCGTGAACTCGGGCGCGGCCTCTTGTTGGATACTAGCTACGTTTACACTCGCGGCAATAACCTGAACTTTGCCACCGATATCAATCAGGCTACGACGCCTGGTTCGACTGCTGTCGGCGGCTTCGAGTGCACCAGTTTTTACCACTGCGGAAACCCCAACCCTGTATTCAACAGCATCTCGGCTCAATACTACGATGGATATTCGAACTACAACGCGCTGCAATTGCGCTTGCTGAAGCGAATGTCGTATGGCTTGAGCTTCCAGGTCAATTACGCCTGGTCGAAATCGCTCGACACCGGCACCGGAAACGGTCACGGATCGGGCATCGATATCTACCAGAACGCCTACAAGCCCTCTCTTAATTATGGTCCGTCGGACTTCAACGCCGCGAATACGCTTGTTGGCCAGATCATCTACGAAGTGCCGTTCGGTCATGGGCGCCAATTTACCCTTCACGGGCCTCTCGATCAGATCGCGGGCGGATGGCGTGTCTCCAGTCTCTTCCAGTGGCACGGCGGAGTTCCGTTCACTCCAGTGATCCAGAGTTCGGTTGCAGGAGGTATCGATCCCGGATTAACCCCAGCTTTCAACGCTGGCTCCACGCTCTACCCGGAGCAGGTTGGCGACCCCAGCGTATCGAATCGCTCTCACGCCATGTGGTTCAATCCTGCGGCCTTCGCCAACCCGGCGTTTGGAACCTTTGGCAATGCTCATCGCAATACCCTGATCGGGCCGGGCTTTGCGAACGTGAACCTCAGCATTGCAAAAGAGTTTCCTCTTCACGAACAGATAGCACTCGAAATAAGGGGCGACATGTTTGACGTGTTCAATCATATTAACTGGGGCAACCCGGATGCGAACGTTGGCTATAGTGGCGGCGCATTGGCTGATTCCACGGCTGGCCAAGTCACAACCCCAATCAATTCCGGGATCGATGCACGCATCATTCAACTCGGCGCTCACGTTAGATTCTGAGCCGTCGGATTTTGACCAGCATATCGCTGAGGAGTGCGGAAGCAGCTTCCGCTTCCGCACCTTCAGTTGTTAGTGCCTCGCCGAAGCAGTGGATTTCGCGGTATCGTTCCTGCATGAGACAGTTTTGCCCCAACAGGTTTCACGAATCTGCATTTCTTTTTGGCATGCCTTCGGCAACGGCCACCGTTCTCATGGTTCTTGTGAGCGCATTAACACTTGCGGCTGCGCAAACCGAAACTTCCCTTGCCACAGAAATTCACAATCACCTACAGAAGGCGGCGGAGTATCTCAGGGCAAAGGATCCCGACTCTGCAGTTAAGGAGTTCAATGCGGTCCTCGTGCTGGATCCAAAGAATGCCGAGGCCTACGCCAACCTGGGCGTGGTTGCATTCTTCCAGCGCGACTACCGGAACGCATCCGAATATTTGCGTAAGGCCGTTACAATCGATCCCTCTCTGGTGAAATCGCAAGCTCTCCTGGGTATTTGCGAAAGAAGATTGGGAGATCCGTCGGCTCGCGTTTTGTTGGAAAACTCTTTTTCTAAGCTTAAAGATAAGCTGCTGCGCCTGCAGGTGGGCCTGGAGTTGGCATCCCTCTATGAGCAGCAAGGTGATCCCGGCGCCACGGCCACAGTGATGCGATCGTTGGTCGATCTCGATCCCGATAACATCGATGTTCTATTCACCGCGCAGCGTGTCTACTCCGAACTGGCGGACGACACGCTGAATAAGCTGGCGGTACTCGCCCCCGGCTCCGCCCGCATGCAGCAAGTGATCGCCGAACATCTAGTCAGCGGTGGAGATCTTTCACGCGCAATCGAGCACTACGAAAAAGCCTTGCAGATCGACCCGCATCTGTCGGGCGTTCACTTTGAGCTGGGTGAAGCCATTCTTCAATTGTCCCCTCATGAGCCCGCAACGCAAGCGGAAGCGGAAAAAGAATTTGAAGCCGCTGAGTCGATTGATGGTGATGTCGCCAAAGCCGAGTGCGGACTGGGCGCGATCGCATTATCGCGGTCGAAGCTCGATCGTGCCTTCGCTCGCTATCAACGAGCTTACAAACTCAACCCCAACGAAGTAGAAGCCCAGCTGGGTTTGGCAAGACTTCTGATGATGCAGCAAAAACCACAGGAGGCCGTCAAGTTTCTGCAGGCCGCAATCCAGACTGATCCGCTGAATAGCGAAGCGCATTACCGTCTTGCATCCGCCTACAAGCGCCTGCAAATGAATGATCAAGCGCAAAAAGAGATGCATCTTTTTCAGGAGATCAAGAAAACCAAGGACCAAGTCAAAGACTTATATCGCCAGATGAACATCAAGCCAAAGGTGCAAGACGATGAAGTGCCGGACAGTGACCAACAATAGAAAGGAGGGCCGAAGGGCCCAGAAGTTCTGGATGAAAGCGCATTCGCTGTCTTTGTCTCTTGCAATGGCTCTGAGCGTGCTCGGCACGGCAGCCTGCGGTAGTGGCTCATCCGCATCCGGCAATCCGCCTCCTCAAACAAAAATGCCGCCAGCGATCTCGAAAGCCTTTGGAGCGGCAAGCGTAGCTTTGAATGGCTCCACGTCGCTGACCTTCAACCTTTCAAATCCCAATACCGCGAGTTCTCTCAGCGGCATCGGCTTCACCGACACTCTGCCCTCAGGTCAGGTCATCAGCACCCCAAGTGGTTTGACGGGGAACTGCGGCGGCGGAACGATTACGGTGGCTACCGGGTCAAATAACATTAGCCTTTCCGGCGCAACTCTCGCCGCTAGCGCCTCATGCACTTTTGCCGTGAACGTGACCGGCACAACCTCCGGCACGCAAAAGAATACGACCAGCGCCGTAACCTCCACCGAAGCTGGCAGCGGCGCAACCGCTTCCGCGACCCTCATCGTTGCCGGACCCAGCCAGCAGCCTCCACAGCCTACCGACATTACCCCAATCAGCGGCCAGTCTTACTATGTTCTCGATCAACTCAGCGGATTGCAGGTGGACCTCAACAACAACTCCACGATCGCCGGTGACCACCTGGTCCAACAACCACGCGCGTTCACTAATACGGGCCAACGGTGGACGTTCATTTTGATGTCGGGAAATCTTTGGCAACTTAGCAACGTTCAAAACAGCCTCTGCTTCGACAGCGCAAATATTTCCGGTGTGATTTACGTAGTGCAGAATCCTTGCGGCAGCGTCGCCACACAGCAGTGGATATTAACTCCCACAACCAACGGCTATTACATGATTTCAAACAACAGCACAGGCCTATTGCTGGATGTGCCTTCAATCGCCGGCGGCGCGTTTCTCGACCAGACCGCGCTATCCGGAAGCGCAACGCAAAGTCAGCAATGGCTGCTGCGCCCGGCATTTTTCCGTGGCGTGGACAATGCTCTCCTGGAAAAGCAGGAAGCTGCGCGCATCTCAACCGGGCTTGGTGTGGTGGAGGGACGCGGGCGTTCAAACCGACGTTCTTCAAATCCTGAAGAATCACGGCGTAAACCTGGTGCGGGTCAGGCCCAGTTCAGCGCCTCCTTATTCCGACCCATCGCAAACCGGATGTACCGGCAACGCGTGCTTTGCCGAAACCGATGCGCAGGATCTCGACCTTGCGAAACGAACAAAAAATCTCGGCATGAGCCTGGAATTGACTTTGCTTTTCGATGGCGGAGGATCGGCCAGTGTTCCGTCCGCGTGGTCGAGCGACACGCTGGCTCAGTTGCAAACCGATATCTACAACTATGTGAAAGCCGAGATCATGTCATATCGCCAAGCCGGTATCATGCCCGATCTCGTATCGATCGGCAACGAAGTAGACACTGGATTCCTCGGCCCCACCGGCAGTCCCACAGGCTCTGACTTCACAGGATTTGCGGCCTTGCAGATACAGGCCATGCAGGCCGTTGCTGACGCAGCCTCCGATACCTCCATCGGCCCCGCGATTCCCGCGCCGCTCACTTGCATCCACATCACTCCGGCGTGGAATCTCACTCAGTTCTTCACTCTGGCCAATCAAAACAACATTCCCTATGATGTCATCTGCCAGAGTTACTATCCTTTCTTTCACGGTCCTTTGACCGATGCGCAGGCCGCTCAATCCAATCCCAGCAACCAGCCCGTGGAGCAGGACGTACTCGTGGCCGCCGCCAACAGCATCGGCAAGCCCATCTTCATCATCGAGGCGGCCGAGCATTACGAAAATGGATTTGACTCCAATGATCCCTGGTACAGCCCGCCAACTACCGCGACTCAGGCGCAATTCCTTACGGATCTTCAAACCGTACAGCAAGCCCTACCCAACAATTTAGGAATGGGCCTCGCATACTGGGATCCCGAGGGCGTCAATATACCCAGATTGAACGGCGGTTATTTCAACGGCGGCACCAATCTGCCTGATGCAATCTACGCGTGGAACGGCCTGACCATTTTTGATAATGCCGACACATCCGGCACGACCAACGTGAACGATCCAAATTATTCCACGCCGCTTCCGGCGCTGGATGCGCTCGGTGGGCGATGATCTGTTTTTCTGTGGTAAGACAAATGCTTCTTTCCCCTGCGAGGAGCAGACGATGAAAAAATCCGGCCTGTTGCAGTGTTCCCTGAGCCGCCGCCAACTGCTCAAGGGAGCGGTCAGCACGGCTGCAGTTGTTTCCGCTTCCTCCTTCATCGGCGCTGGCTATGCGCAGTCTGGGTCTGAAGCGGTTGCGCAAAGAGTTCGAGAGAGTTTCGACTTTGGTTGGAAATTCCGCAGAGGCGATTCACCGGGTGCTGAAACTGCCGGGTTGTCCGACGCAGACTGGAGAACTCTCGATCTGCCGCACGATTGGAGCATTGAAGGCAGCTTCGACACGAATGCGCCTTCCAGTTATTGCGGTGCGTACCTTCCCGCCGGCATCGGATGGTATCGCAAGCAGTTCCGCGTCCTGGATTCGTACAAAGAAAAAAAACTTACCATCGAGTTCGACGGCGTTTACCAGCTCAGCGAGGTGTGGGTCAACGGCCACTATCTGGGCAAGCGTCCTTATGGATACGTACCATTTTTTTACGACCTCACATCGCATGTGAAGTTCGGCAGCGAGAATGTTATTGCTGTTAGAGTCGACAACTCTCACCAGACCAATTGCCGCTGGTACTCAGGTTCGGGAATCTATCGCCACACCTGGTTGCTCTCTACAAATAAAATTCATATTGCACACTGGGGTACGTTCGTCAGCTCGCCGCAGATCGCGAAAGATACGGCAACACTCCGCGTCAACACAAAAGTTAGCAACGAAAGCGGGAATGCGGCAAGCTGCACGCTGGTCACCACCGTTATTGACCACGACGGAAACGCAATCCAGAGCAGTGAAACCACTCAGGAAGTCGCTGCCGGCAAGGAAATCGAATTCCTGCAACAAATAAAAGTGTCCTCACCGCGTTTCTGGTCGATTGCCGATCCATATATGTACAAAGTTCACAGCAAATTGCAGGCTCATGGCCGGATAGTGGACGAATACGATACTCCGTGCGGCATTCGCGAAGCGGTCTTCGACGCGGACCGCGGATTCTTGTTGAACGGCGAGCATGTAAAGCTTAACGGAGCTTGCCTCCACCACGACGGCGGCGCTGTGGGCGCTGCCGTTCCGGAGAGGATTTGGGAGCGGCGTTTGGAAATCCTGAAGGAGATGGGCTGCAACGCCATTCGTACTAGCCATAACCCCTACGCCGCGGAGTTCCTGGATTTATGCGACACCATGGGTTTCCTTGTGATGAATGAGGCCTTCGACGAGTGGAAGGTGCCGAAAGGCCAGATTGGCCCCAATGGATACTCTGAATACTTTGATGAGTGGTATGAGCGCGACGTGCAGAACTTTGTCCGGCGCGATCGTAATCATCCTTGCGTCGTGTTATGGAGCGCGGGTAACGAAATCGGCGATCAGGGCAGTCCGCAAGGTCCGGAGACGCTGCGAAAGTTGCTCCAGGTTTTTCGCACTGAGGACCCTACGCGGCCGGTGACGGCCGGTTGCGATCACATACACTCCGAGCCTGCTTCTGAAGCGGCAACGCCGGAGTTTCTCTCTCTTCTTGATGTGGTTGGTTACAACTACGCGGACCGCTGGCGCGATCGCAAAGAAAAGTATTACAGCATCGACCGCCATGCATTCCCGCAGCGGCGCTTCGTTGGAACCGAGAGCGAGGCCATGGGCGGCGTCCGCGGCGAATATCCAGATCTGTTCTCCGCAAAAGATCCTTCGCCCGAGTTCTTCCAATTCCTGCGTGGAAGAAACGTCGACGTGGAACAGCTGTGGAAATTTGTCAGCACCTACGACTATGTTGCCGGGGATTTTATGTGGACCGGCATCGATTATCTGGGCGAGTCGCGCTGGCCCATGAAGGGTTCGTCTTCCGGCGTCATCGATACCTGCGGCTTCAAGAAAGATGGTTTCTATTTCTACCAGAGCCAATGGATTGATAAGCCGGTGCTGCATCTATTTCCGCATTGGAACTGGAAGAGAAAAGAAGGGCAGGTCATTCCAGTCACATGTTTCACAAATTGCGACACCGTCGAATTGTTTCTCAACGGACAATCTCTTGGAGTGAAAGGCTACGAGTTTCCTCGCATCGGCATGGAGGGCCGCTGGGGCAATCTGCCGCAGCGCGCAAAAGTTCTGCGCACTACGGCGGACCTGCACTTGTCCTGGGATGTACTCTATGACCCCGGCACTCTAAAAGCGATCGGGACGAAAGATAGCAAGATCGTGGCAACGGCCGAGGTTTCCACCACCGGGCAGGCGGCTGCCATCGACTTGTCTTCTGATCGCAACTCGATTACGACGGATCGCCACGATGTCGCTCACTTCACGGTTCGTATCCTGGATGATCAGGGCCGTGCCTTGCCTGATGCAGACAATGAGATTACTTTTCAGATCGAAGGTGAGGGATTGCTCGTTGCTACGGACAATGGCGATCCCGCCAGCCACGCGGATTACAAATCCAATCGTCGAAAGGCCTTCAACGGGATGTGCCTCGCCATCGTGAAATCGAACGGCAAAGCCGGCATGATTCAGGTCACTGCTGTTTCGCCCGGGCTTCCAACCGCTCGCGTGACTATAGCGACAACGGCGTGAGCGTAAACCGGCTTGGCGAAATGTTGATACCATTCGGTGTGATCAAAGTGGCATCATGCTGGTTCGCTGCTCGTAGAAAGTTTGCATCTTCTATATTGAGCGCTCACACCGTATGTGAGCCAAGATGACTGTCCCCCTACTCAACACACGGTCGACCGCCGACGCGCTGACCGCCCGCTTCCGCGAAATCTTCGGAGCGACCCCGCGTATTTTTCGCGCGCCCGGGCGCGTGAACGTGATCGGAGAACACACCGACTACAATGACGGCTTCGTTATGCCCGCGGCCATCCAGTTCTATACGTGGATAGCTGCCACAAAACGTGACGACCGGGTTCTGGAAGCTTACTCGGATCGCTTCGGTGAAAAGATAACTCTCTCTCTCGACGCCCTGGCAGGCCCGCCACACAGACACTGGAGCGACTTCGTTCGTGGCGTCGCGGCTGTTTTGCAAAATGCGGGATACAACCTGGCAGGGGCCAACCTGGTCATTCACGGCGAAGTCCCACTCGGCGCCGGACTCAGTTCCTCGGCTTCTCTGGAAGTCGCGACCGCACTTGCGCTGATTTCGCTTTCCTCGATCGATGTTCCTCGACTCGACTTGGCGAAACTATGCCAGAAGGCGGAACACGAATACGTCGGCACCCTCTGCGGCATCATGGATCAATTCGTCGCCGTCCTTGGAGCCGCCGGGCACGCTCTCATGCTCGACTGCCGCTCCCTAGAATATCAACTGCTCTCCATACCGCAAGACGTCCGCTTGGTTGTATGCAACAGCATGGTCCGGCACGAACTGGCTTCGGGAGAATACAACCGCCGCCGTGCCGATTGCGAAGAAGGCGTCAGGCTTTTGCAACCTCACCTGCCCGGAATCCGCGCCCTGCGCGACGTTTCTGTCAGCGATCTCGAACATTGGAAGCAGGTGCTGCCGGAAAGGGTTTATCGTCGCTGTCGTCACATCGTCTCAGAAAATCAACGCGTGCTCGCGGCTGCAAACGCGCTACAGTCCGGCAACACCGCTGAGTTTAGTCAACTAATGTATCAGTCTCACGCCAGCATGCGCGATGACTATGAAATAAGTTGCCGGGAACTGGATCTGCTGGTCAATCTCGCCTCATCCCGTCCCGGCGTCTTCGGCGCGCGTATGACGGGTGGCGGCTTCGGTGGCTGTACCGTCAATTTAGTGCGCGCAGATAGTTCCGCCGCTTTTAGAGAAGACATTGCGCAGGCATACCGCGATGCAACAGGTATCATTCCTGAGATTTATATTTGCGAGCCGGCCCAGGGAGCGCAAGCATGGCCGTAGCGGAGTGTGGCCAAATTTTAAAATCATAATTTCGAATATTAAAGGCAACGATTAAATGGAATTGCGGAATCTCTATCAAGACCCTCATCGCCGTTTCAATCCGCTCACGCGCGATTGGGTCTTGGTGTCGCCGCATCGCGCCGAGCGTCCCTGGCAAGGTCACGTCGAGCAAGCTGCATCCGCGCCGGCGCTCACCTACGATCCCACTTGCTATCTCTGTCCCGGTAACGAACGAGCAGGTGGAGCGCGCAATCCGAAGTACCAAACAACGTTCGTCTTCACCAACGATTTCGCAGCGTTGAAGCCCCAAGTTGAAGGTGCAAGAGTTCAGCCCGCAACACAAGATGTCTCGGGGCGCGGGCTGCTGCTTTCGGAATCCGAAGCCGGCCTCTGCAAGGTGATGTGCTTCTCGCCGCGCCACGATCTTACCCTGGCGCGCATGACGGTTCCGGAAATCACCAGCGTAGTCGACATGTGGGCCGAACAGTATGCCGAGATCGGAGCGTTGCCATACATCAACTACGTTCAGATCTTCGAAAATCGTGGCGAGATCATGGGATGCAGCAATCCCCATCCCCACGGCCAAGTCTGGGCCAACCAAACCATCCCCAACGAACCTCGCAAAGAACAGGAATCGCAAAAGGCATACTTAGCCAGCAACCACACGTGCCTGCTGTGCGACTACCTGAAACTAGAAATCCAACAGGGCGCTCGCATGGTTATTGAGAACACCCGCTTCGCGGCCCTCGTACCTTTCTGGGCGGTATGGCCCTTTGAAATATTGCTGCTCTCTAAGCAACACACCGGTGACCTGCAATCACTCGATCCCGCCATGCGCAGCGCTCTTGCCGACATCTTCAAACAGCTCACCACTCGTTACGACAACCTCTTCGAGATTTCGTTTCCTTATTCAATGGGTTTCCATCAATCTCCAACCGATGGCGAGGACCACCCGGAATGGCATCTCCACGCGCACTTCTATCCGCCGCTATTGCGCTCGGCCACGGTCCGAAAATTCATGGTCGGTTACGAATTGCTGGCTGGCCCGCAGCGCGACATCACCCCCGAAGCCGCAGCTGCTACGCTCAGAAACCTGAGCCCGATCCATTACCCCGAGCGCAAGCCACGCTAGGTGAGCCTGTAACGCATGCAGGCGCTGCGCGTTCGGGCAACCTCTAATCGCCAGAAAGATTGCAGAAATAAATGGCCGAAGGGAAGAAAAAGAATGGCTCCTCAGGTAGGATTCGAACCTACAACCCTTCGGTTAACAGCCGAATGCTCTGCCATTGAGCTACTGAGGAGTGTTGGAAGCGCGACAAGAGAGCCACGCCTGCTGAAACATCATAGCATTTCACTGCGGGCTCTGAAAACTCAGAGTTTCAATCCGCGACTGCGGAAATCAATGCCGAAATTGGCCCACATGGGCTGTCTTACAGCGGAATCGAGCCTTCGGCAAGAGACTTAAACGCGGGAAGAATTCCGCCTTGCCTTCTTCTTGTCTTTGAATGCCGCACCGCTGAAACACCATAATCCTGCCAGCGACCCGCCGGCAAACACTGACCACAACACCATACTCACCCACGACGAGTATCCATCCAGATTCTGAACCGGTAGGTCCCACAGTGTCAGCGGCCATACGATGATCACATACACGCCCACCAGCAGCATGAGCGCCATCATCAACACCAGCAGCGCCATCACGCCGGCCGACATGCTTTCAAATATCAGCATGCTCCAGTGCTGGTCAGCGCTATTGCCGTTGCTGTTGGCCCTCTGCGCTGTCGCTGCTCGTTTTAGCACCCGCGTCCGTTGGACGAGCGGAGACATAGTCCTCCAGTCAGGTATTTCGCCCCAGCCGCCCCGCCGGACGCGATCTTCTAGCGTCCAGAATAAAGGCCGTTTCCAGCGCTCCCAAGTTACTTTGGACATACCAGCCCTTCTGCAGGTATCTTCTATGATGTAGGCTGAGTAGTGCACCACGGTGAAGGAGTTCACCGCTAACCGCTGTCCCAACGCTTAAGCCGGAACAGCTGATGACTCCTGACAAGCGGATCACCCTTGTCGGCGGAGTCATGGCACCGGCAAGATCAAAGATCAAAGATCAAAGATCAAAGATTAACGATCCGCAGAATTGGTATCCGAAGCTTGCCGGGAAAACTCTGGCTGCGTGTCGTGCCGCGCGTGGCGTATATGGAAAGGAGCCAAGCTGCTTGCTGAAATACATAATGGTGGGTATAGGAGGCGGTCTGGGGTCGATTTTGCGCTTCTGGTTGGGAACTTATATCGGCAGCAAGATGGGGACTCGTTTTCCCTACGGAACGTTTGTGATTAACATCACGGGTTCGTTTCTGATTGGTCTGGTTTTTGCGTTGCTGACGGTAAGAACCCATTGGAGCGTCAACTGGCGATATCTGATCCCAATTGGCTTTATTGGAGGCTACACAACTTTTTCCAGCTTTGAGTTTGAAACGCTGCGAACGCTGCAGGATGGGCAGATTGGGTTAGGGCTGCTTTATGTTATGGCCAGTGTGGTGGTTGGGCTGGTTGCTGTTTGTGGTGGCATGATAGCGGGCAGAGCGATCGTATAAGACTCGCATTGCAGGAGGGACACGGTGCTCACAGCAGGACCGGGTAAGAAGATTGGCATTTACATCGCGGAAGACCAGCAGTACCACGGGACCACATCGTATGCCGCAATTTTGGATTTTCTCTTTTTCCGTGGCGTGGCAGGTGCGACGGTGACGCGCGGCATCGCTGGATTTGGGGCGGATCATCATTTGCATACGGATCGGGTAGTGGATTTGGCGACTCGTCTGCCGGTCAAGATCGAATTCGTTGAGACGACTGAGAAGGTGGAAACACTTCTGCCCAAACTGCAGGAGATGGCGGGTACCGGGCTGATTGAGATGCAGGACACGATGATCGTCAAGCCCGCCGGGAAAGAACAAGAGCACTCGGGCGCCCCAAAACCGGCCTTAAAGCACGAGGGCAAGGCCAAGATGATGCGGATCTACGTTGGAGAAAACGACAAATGGAATGGCAAGCCCTTGTATGAAGCAATCGTCAACGGACTGCGATCGAACGACATTGCGGGGGTAACGGTTTACCGCGGCATTCTCGGCTACGGAGCCAATCGGAGAATCCACAAAGACGCTGCGCTTAGCCTTTCTCACGATCGCCCAATCTTGCTTTCGGTGGTGGATACGGAAGAAAAGTTGAAGTCGTTTATGCCGGTTCTTGAGCAGATGGTACTGCAAGGGCTGGTCGTGCTATCGGATGCCGATGTGATTAAGTACACGCATGACTATCAAGAAACCGAGCGGCGGCAGGAGAAGCGGAAATGAAGCTCGAGGGGAAAGCGCAGATGTTACGCATCCATTTTGGCGAGGATGACAAATGGGAGGGTAAGCCGCTCTACGAGGCCATTGTAGCCAAGTGCCGGGAACTTGATATCGCAGGCGCCACTGTGTTCCGTGGGATCGAAGGTTATGGAGCGAGCACGCTGATTCACAAGGCGCATCTCTTGCGTTCCTCAGATCGCCCCATCATGGTCTCGGTGATCGACACCGATGGCAACATCAAGAGGTTGCTTCCAGTGCTGGATGAAATGGTGCATGAGGGATTGATCGCGATCTCCGAAGTGGAAGTGATTCGCTACGTGCACCAGGACGGACTGCGCTCTCCGGCTTCGTAGGAATCGATCAACCAAAGGAATTCGATACGACTAATTCTCTTTCTTCTCCGGTTCCTTCGGCAGCGCTTTTTCTATCGGCTTACGCGGGAGCATCTGGTCGCGCATCGCCGCATCGTAGACAAAGCTGGCGACGATCACGCTGATCTGTTTGAGATCTTCTGGTTGCAGGCGATCGTACACATCCATGTTGGAATGATGCGTGCGCGTCTCGTACTCGATGGGGTCCTGGATGAACTGGAATCCCGGGATACCGACCGCATCGAATGACAGATGGTCGGTGCCGCCGGTGTTGCGCATGGTGAGAGTATTCATGCCGAGGTCCTTGAACGGCTTCATCCAGGCTTCAAAAATGGGAGCTACGGCTTCGTTTTCCTGCAGGTACACGCCGCGAATCTTGCCGGTACCGTTATCGATGTTGAAGTAGGAGGAGATCTTCGCCTGCTCTGGCTTCACCGTCACATCTCCAGCGTCGCGCCGCAACAGCGTCGGCATATCTTTCATTCCTGGCTCATCCATGTGTGGACGCGAACCGAAGTGATGCTCCACGTAGCCTTGCGAGCCGAGCAGACCTTCTTCTTCACCGCTCCACAGGCCGATGCGAATGGTGCGGCGCGGCTTGATGTCGAGCGCCTTCAGGATTCGAACCGCTTCCATCATCACGATCGTCCCGGCGCCGTTGTCGGTGGCGCCGGTGCCCGCGTGCCATGAATCCAAGTGTGCGCCCAGCATCACGACTTCATCTTTCTTATCAGTGCCGGGAATTTCGGCGATAGTGTCGTATTGCATGAAATCATCGTCATAGAAGGTGTTCGTGACATTCAGTTCGAGCGACACTTCTTTCTTCTGTTGCAGCAGGCGTGCGATGCGGGTCCAGTGTTCAATCGCCATAACGAGCTGAGGAACCGTCGTAGTCTCTCCCGGCTTGTACGATCCGCCCGATTGCACAAACACGGTTCCACCACCGGAAGTTCCGCGATAGCGGTCGACGACGGCCAGAACTTTTTCGTCGGCGAAAAACTGATTAAGTTCTTTGGTGAATTGCTGGCGCTTTATAAAATCGGCCATGCGAAACGCAGGCTGCTCCCCAGGAATCTGGTAGTCGGCAATCTTTGCGAGATCGTCATCGCTCAGCCGTTTGTAAGGAGCTTCGGTGATCGGTTTCACTTCAGGGTCAGGCCCGAGGATCACAATCATGCCCGCGAGTTTGCCTCTGTATTTATCGAAGTCTTTTTTGTCGTCGATGATCACGCGAACGCATTTACCCTGCACCACTCCGTTCGTGCCCGGAGTCCAGGCCTTGGCATAGACGAGCATCGGGACCACATCGGGCGAGGTCATCCGCACATTAACGTATTGGTTGGCCCAGCCGCGTCCGAACGGTCCCCAGGGTTCGAGATGGGCGTTGGAGAGACCCATCGCGGTGAGCTGGTCGCGCGTCCACTCATTGGCACGCTTCATGTTAGGGGAGCCGGTGAGCCGCTCGCCGATCGAGTCCATCAATCCCGTGGCAAATTCCATTACGTGGGAATCGCGGAAGCCTTCGTAGCGGATTCGGCCGATGGTTTCCAAATCCACTTTTTCCTGGGACCACGCAGGGATCACAGAGGACATCACGAACAGAAGGCACAGCAACCGGACGAAGTTCTTCATCAACCAATCTCCTGAGGGAAAGTCAAACCGGGGATTATACAGCTAGGTTTGGTGAATTGAGCGCAGCGATTTGTAAAGTTGTTTCAAGGCAGGCGGGCTCAGATTCGTAGCGATTAATTTTTCCGCTCTTGCTTATTCCTTCTTGTCGGGATGCTCCGGCGCAGGAGTCGGATTTTTTCCCTCCGGCTTCTTCTCCTCCACTCCGGCCGAGGGCTTTGCAGAAGTCTTTTCCTCTGGTTTATTTTCTTCTGGCTTTTTTTCCTCGCCAGTAGCGGAGGGCTTTGCGTCTTTCACGTCATCGGTTGCTTTTGGCACGTATTGCACGATGAGTGAGATGCGGCGGTTGGAAGAGTCGAGCGGGTTGTCAGGTTTCCGCAGCCGTTGATCGGCAAAGCCACGCACCTGGCTGATCTGGCTGGTCCCAACTCCGTTGGCTTGCATCAGGCGACGGGCGGCGTTGGCGCGGTCCGTGGAAAGCTCCCAGTTACTGTAGTTGCCGGATGTGGCATAGGGCTTGGAATCGGTATGGCCTTCGATCGAAATTTTGTTCGGCAGTTTGCCAAGTTGTGTGGCGAGCGTGACCAGCAAATCACGGCCGTCGCCATTTAGTTTCGAACTTCCACTGTCGAAGAAAGTTCCGGATGCGGACTCCATCAGTTCAATGCGTAAACCCTCAGAGGTCACGGTCATCTCGATGTGGCTTTTGAGTTTCTCGAAATCGTTCATCTCCTGAATTTTTTGCTCGAGTTGATCCCTGAGCTTGGGCATGTTGTCCTTGGTGAGAGTGAAATTCTCACCGGCACCATCCATTGCGGATCCTTTCTTGTCGGCTGTGCCGCTGGGATCTCGGAAGTAGCCGCCCACCGCCTCCTGAATCGGCTTGCTGCTGCTGAGCAGCCATAAGACGATAAACAGGGACATCATGGCCGTCACGAAATCGGCATAGGCCACCTTCCACGCGCCGCCGTGATGGCCGCCGTGGCCGCCTTTTTTCTTGAGAATGATGATGGGACGAGTCTTGTCCATAAAGTGCTCGACCGTGATGAGACTATGCGGAGGCGGCTGCGGCCGCCCCTCCTCCGCGACAGGCTGCCTCGAGTTCCTTAAAGGATGGCCGCACATGGCCTGGTACCGCGCGCCTCGCCACTTCCACTGCCATGATGGGCGCCGTGCCTTTTAGAAAAGAGACGATCAGAACGCGCAGCACATAAAGATAGGCATGTTCGTCGTCCGCGACTTTGACCATATTGGCGGCAATGGGACCGACCAAGCCGTAGCAGAGAAGAATTCCCAGGAACGTTCCAACCAGCGCTGCGGCAACTTTTTTCCCAATTTCTTCCGGAGGGCCACCCAATGCGCCCATGGTGATCACGATGCCCAGCACCGCAGCCACAATTCCCAGGCCCGGCAGGGAATCCGCCATGCTGGTGAGAGCGGCAGTCGGCAAAGCGGCCTGATTGTGATGCACCTCCAAATCCAGGTCCAGCATTTGATCCAGATCGAAGGCGTCGACCCCGGTGATTGCCATGCGGAGCGAATCACAAACGAAGTCAAGCGCGTGATGGCTCTTGAGTGCAGCCGGGGCTTTCGCGAAAATAGCGCTCTTGTCCGGCTCTTCCACGTCGGCTTCAAGCGCCATCAAGCCATCTTTGCGGGCCTTGTTCAGAAGCTCGTACAGCGTCTTGAGCGAATCAAGATAGGACTGCTTGGTGTACTTGGAGCCGCCGAAAACGCCGCCGATCCCGCCCGCAATCTGCTTGAGGATGTGCAGTGGATTGGCGATCAGAACGGTGCCGATGGCCGCCCCGCCGATGGTGACAAGTTCCGCGGGCTGAATGAGGACGCGGAGATTTCCATGCTCCATCAGATAGCCGGCCACCACACAGCCAAAAACCACGACGATGCCGATGATCGCAAACATAAGTCAGCTCAGTTGCTCAGCTCCGTGGCGATTGATTGCCAGAGGCTGCTGTGGCGCGAACCGACAACGCGACTTGCTCGTCGCTGAACGCAGGCTGCGCTCGCTGCAGAAGCGATCCGACGGTATCGCCGACCTGGGCGCTGGCGCTGCCAACAGAAACCCCCACCGATAGATCTTTTCCCCACCACCGTATGGTCGCGCTGGACAATGTCTTTAATGCTCTCTGGCTAGCAGCCTGCAGCGCTTCCTCGCTGCATCCCATCAGGATCACCAGAAACCGGCCATCGCTCCAGGAGCCCACAAAATCGGTAGGGCAAACCGTGTTTCTCAAAGTTCGAGCCAGCACCTGCAGCAGGGATCTGGCCGCGCCCTGTCCGTAACTGGAGCGAAATTGGCCGAGATCGTGGACCTGCAGACAAAGCACGCCAAAAGGAATATGAACCTCCGTAAAAGTGCCCAACGTTTCTCGCAGGTGAGAGTGCATCACGGCCTGGTTCGGCAGCCCCGTTACTTCGTCGAGCAAGCCCTGTTCTTTCATGCCGCGGTTATTCGCGTCTGCGCCAGCCGCGGCCAACTCGCTGTCGAATGTCTGGATGATGCCGATGATTGATCCGTGCTTATCGCGCAGGGGAATGGCCCAGCTGTGCACGGCAATCCGATGTCCTGACTTGTGGTGCACAAAACTGATGGCCTCCACCGGCCTCGTGTCATGTAGCGCGGTGGCCATTGGACACCTTTCCGTGCACGACTCACAGCTGTTCTGGTCGCAATGCAGCAAAATGTTTTCCGTGCAGGGATGGCCTAACACATCGATGCGCGCGTAGCCGGTGAGTTGTTCCGCGCCGTCGCTCCAGAAAATGATCTTTTTCTGCAGATCAATCACGCTGACCCCGATTTGCAGCCCATCGAGGATGTCGCGATAAGTCTCGGGATCTTGAAAGGGCATGTTTCGCTTCCGAAGAATGCTTGCTGGGTTGTTTATCGGCAGGGAAGCGGGTTGACTTCAGAGAATTAAGAACAGCAGCCGGGCTGGGAGTAATCCACAGTAGGCGGCATAGCCTGGATTTCACGACCCTGGGTCACATGGCACTTCAGGGGTAGTCCTCTAGCACGGTAGTGCCATATGCAGAATCCCATCCAGAGTTTAGCTTCGTTGGTGAGCAGTTCTGGGGGAGGGCTGCCCGGGCGCCCTGATCTCGAAAGAGATCAGGGCGTTCGTTATTTTGGGCCGAAATCTGCGGCGGCGAGATCCGCTAGCTCAGTTGGTAGAAATGGTGAAGTTGACCGTGATCTTGGCCTGGGTCTCGACCGCTTCACTGCCTTGGTAGTGCGGCTTGAAGTGCCATTGCCGGACAGCATCCTCGGCGGCAGAGGCTAGAATGCGCGGACCGCTGACCAGGCGCAGGTTCTGGATGATGCCATCCCGGCCAATCAGCGCTTGCAGAATTACCGACCCCTGCACCTTCATTTGCCGCGCCAGCAGCGGATAGTTCGGCCGCACCGGGGCGGTCACGATCTCCGAGGCATCGGCCGACATCTGCACGCGCTCGGCGGCGTTGCTGGTGACATTTGCAGCTGTTTGCGCATCACCGGTAGTAGCTGCTTCTATAGCCGGTTGCGAAGACGTGCCCGGCTGCAAGTCCACCCGCACCGAACTGCTTCCCGGCCGGATGGTGCGATGCGAATCGCCGGCGACTACCTCGACTTCCAGAGGAGGTAGGGCGGTTCGGCTAGTTGCTACGACTGGTGGTACGGGAGCTTCTGAGGCAGGAGCGTTCGCCGTCGGCGCTGTTTCTTTGTCAGCCTTCAGCGGGACTCTGTGTTTCAGCTTCGCGATCGGCGCTGGCTTGGCCACTGCGGTTTCTAAAGCCGGAGCGCCCTTTGCTATAGGCGCACCCTCGACCGGCTGCTCGGATTCCGCTTCCTGAGCATCGGGGAACCAGAAATCGCGGTCATGCCAAAACACGATGCCCAAAGCCAGCAGAAGCAAACAGAGCGCCCCCAGCATGAGCCCGCGCTGCCGCGGATCTTCGTGCGGGCTTGCGGTCTCATGCTTTCGCGGGCGTGCCGCCAAATCGTGATCGGTTTTGGGCACGATTGTCTTTAAATTAGACATGCAGGAACTTCGGTTTCCGTATCTGAGCTGATCGGAATTGTTGAACCGGGCCGCACCCGGCGGATGTTAGTTCTCCCGCTAGTATGCATCGAAACCGGTCCAAAGGCTAGTAGAAGGTACCGCTCGAAAGGACGCCCTACACGTTATGATTCTAAAAGTCTAAGACGAAACTTTGTTGCGTTTGGGGAATCTCATGGCTGCGGGCCGGAATAAAGCTCGCAAGCGGAACAACCAGCGTGGACCATTTCATGAAGAATGATGATCGCAAGATAAACGATCGGCAAATCGATGAAAAGAAGTTCCGGCAAAACAGCCGGCGCGAATTGCTCAAGCTGGCGCCGGTGTTGGCGCTGGGCGCCTTCGCCATTCCCGGCCTGCAGGGCGGCTTGCTGAAGAAGGGCTTGGGCTTCAGCGATTGGGCTTCGGCGCGTCTCTTCCGCACCAGCCATCTGGCGACAACCTTCGATAATTCTAAACTGACTCCTCCTGCGAAATTTCCCATCAACGGCTATGATGTCGACGATCCCGGTGTGAACTTTGAAAGCTGGACCCTGGCTGTCAGCGGTGCGGTGCAAAAACCGGGAGAATATAAGCTGGAGCAGGTGCAGGCCCTGCCACGCTATCGGCAAAACACCCGCCACATCTGCGTTGAGGGTTGGGATGTGATTGGACGGTTCGGGGGTGCGCGGCTTTCCGATTTTCTAAAACTCATCGGCGCCGATCTCACCGCCCGCTACATCACTGTGAACTGCGCCGACGATTATTACGAATCGCTGGATATGGTGACCGCGCTGCATCCGCAGACGCTCCTCTGTTACGAAATGTACGAGCAGCCGCTGACGCGTCAGCATGGCGCGCCGTTGCGGCTCACCATCCCTACCAAAATCGGCTACAAACAAGCCAAGTACCTGACGGATTTAAAAGTCACAAACGTGCTGGACAAGGTCGGCTATTGGGAAGATCAAGGCTATTCGTGGTTTTACGGGTTGTGAGATTTTGTAGCGCCGGCGTCCCGCCGGCTTTTGCGGAAGAATGCGGTGGGGCAAGAAAGCCGCCGAGACGGCGGCGCTACGGAGGAGCACATGAGCGGTGCGGCGATCGAAATCATTCAAGCTAAGGGCAAAAACGCCGAGGGTGAGGAAGAAGCGTCCGTGGTCGTGGCTCGCGCTGTCTACGAACATCCGTTTGTGGTGCGCCTGTGCCACTGGCTGAATACGGTCTCGCTGTTTGTCATGATCGGCAGTGGCCTGCAGATTTTCCGAGCCTTCCCGAGCTTCGGTGCGAAGATTCCACAGAAGGATCTGCTGCACTGGCCGCGAGCTTTCGCCATTGGCGGCTGGCTCGGTGGAGGTTTGCAGTGGCACCTCACCTTCATGTGGTTTTACATCGCGACCGGCCTCTTCTATCTCGGCTACCAGATCCTCAGCGGAAACTATCGCCAGGTTTTGTTCACCCCTCGTGACATTCCGGGCGTATGGCCGATGGTGAAGCACTATTTTTTCTTCGGACCGAAGCCTCCGGTGCGCGAGGCCTACAACCCGCTTCAGAAGCAGGCTTACACGATGGCAATCGTGCTGGGGGCTCTCTCCGTTCTCACCGGTCTCGTAGTCTGGAAGCCGATTCAGTTTTCCTGGCTCGCCTGGATGATGGGAGGCTTTCACTATGCCCGCATCTGGCACTTCGCTGTGATGTGGGCGATTTTGTTTTTTATCTTCGGCCATCTGGTGATGGTGCTCCTGCACGGCTGGAACAATTTCGTTTCCATGCTGACGGGCTGGAAGAAGAATCCGGAATACCGCGCAGCGCCTGAAGGCGATCTGTAGAAAATGTATTAGTGGCACGCCTAAAGGCGTGCCCTTACGAACCGGATACGTAACATGGTATGGCTTCAGCCATATCTCCCGGCGGACCCGCGAGAAAGGCTTTAGCCGCTGAAGGAATTTCAGTGATGAAACAAGGAATTGCACGCTAGATGTCCGAACCAATCATGGTGTTGAACAACTCGGAGCAGACCGGTACGCGCGAGCGGGATCTGATTTCCAGCGTGCAGGCCGGACAGCACGAATTGTTCTATGAATTGGTTCGGCCCTATGAACGGCGGGTGTATGCCGCGGCGCTTGCGATTCTGCGCAATGAGCATGACGCCGAGGATGCGGCGCAGGAAGCGATGCTCAAGGCATTCGCCAATATCCGGCAATTTCGCGCCGAGGCTCGCTTCAGCACGTGGCTGATCCAGATTACGGTGAATGAAGCTCTAATGCGCCGGCGAAGGGAGCGAACTGTGCCTATGGAGGGCATCGACGGTCATCGCTCTGGAAAGGGCGACGAAGAAAGTGATTATGCACCACGCGATTTCGCCGACTGGCGCGAGATTCCCTCGGAAGCGCTGGAGCGCAAGGAAGTGCGCCAGCGGCTGGCGGAGGCGTTGGGCACGCTCGATCGCAAGTATCGCGAAGTTTTTGTGCTGCGCGATATGGAACATCTGAACATTCAGGAGACGGCCGAAGCTCTCGGAATTTCGGTAGCTTCGGTGAAGACGCGGCTGTTGCGGGCGCGGCTGATGCTGCGCGATCTGCTGGCCGCCGGATGGGAGCAGGGCTGGTTCAGCCGGCTGCCATTCGAGAAGGGAACCAAACCATGGTGAACCACGAAGCGATGAACTGCGAGCAGGTGTGGAGGGAAATTTCGAATTACATCGAGGGAGACGTCGATGCTGCGCTGCGCTCGACGATGGACGCGCATTTCCGCACCTGCAAGAAGTGCGCCTCGGTGCTGGCGGGAACGCGCAATGTGGTCGCGCTTTATGGCGATGAGCGCATGCTGGAAGTGCCCTCCGGTTTCAGCCGCAGGCTCGAGAATCGGCTGGCGAAAAATGTGGCTGTGAGCGGATGGCAATGGTCGAGTTGGGCAGCCTGGCTGGTGCCGGTAGCAGCGATGGCTCTGTTCGCCGGAGGTTTGCTGCTGACGAAGAACGCCACAGTCAGGAATTTCGTTCGATCACAGCATGCCGAGCCGGCTAACAACATTCCTCCCGACTTGGTGGTGGTGGTTTCGGACGGCGCCAGGCTCTTTCACGTGCCGGGATGTCCTTTCATTCACGACAAAGCCACCGAGCGCACGATGACTGCGAAAGAGGCGATACAGGAAGGTTATTTTCCCTGCACGCGGTGTTTGAGGAAATATTTGACGTCATCGCTAACCGGGCATCGCGGTGTGGACGATGAGGAGCAAGAGGAAGAGGCGGAGGAAGCCAGTACGGCGAGATGATAAGGAAAGAGCGCGGGCCGGATGGCCCGCGTCTGCAATCCTATTTTGTCATCCCGAGCGAAGCGAGGGACCTTGGTTTTAGCCGGCACCAACCTATTGCCAGCAAACACCAAGGTCCCTCGCTTCGCTCGGGATGACAATTTCAATGAGAAACGACGCTAACGGGACTAGTTCTGCTTCATCTGATCGTTCTTCATGCTGTCGTCTTTCTTCATTATCGTCGTTCTTCATGCTGTCGTCCTTCTTCACTGAGTCTTTCTTCGCGGTCTTGGTCTTCTTGGTTTTCTTGGTGTCGTCTTTCTTCATCGAATCGTTTTTCATCGAGTCGTCTTTTTTCATCGTGTCCTGGGTTGAGCTGTCCTGCTTCATCGAGTCCTGAGCGAAGCCGGCCAGAGGGGCGGCCAACATGCATGCGAGCAGCAAACTGCCAAAAATCTTCTTCATCGTGTTCTCCTTGGAGGTGAGTATCGAGTTCGGTCGTCCGGCAGGTTTACACCTGCAGGCTCAGATGGGATGAGCCGGAGGTTAGGAAGTTACATTAGGAAATCAACGGCTTAACCACAGCGGCGCCGTGGAACACAGGGGTGATGCCAGAGCATTTTCAGCAGGCCAGTTGATCGCGCGAAATCTTCAACCCGCTAAGATTCCCCAACGCCGTTACAGCAACGGATTCCGTCTTGAAGAATTCCTGTGCTAAAGTTTGCAAATCTTCGGCAGTGACGGCTTCAATCTTCTCGATCAATTCGTCGAGATCCTGGAAGTGGTCGAAGTACATTTCCTGCCGGGCTAGGTTTGACATGCGCGCCGTGCTCGATTCAAGTGACAGCATCAGGCTGCCCTTGAGCTGATCCTTGGAGCGGCGCAATTCTTCTTCTGGCACCGGTTGGTTTTTCAAGTTGCGAAATTCACTGACCACGGCCTTCACCACTTTGCTCGCCGACGCGAGCGATGTTCCGGCGTACACGGCCATGCATCCGGTATCGCGATAAGGATTGAGGTCGCTGTAGATAGAATACGCCAGGCCCTGCCGCTCGCGGATATTCTGGAACAGGCGTGAACTCATGCCTCCGCCGAGCAGCGTGTTGAGAATGTAGCCGGCATGGCGCTTCGCGTGTGCGATGGGGTACGCGGGAACTCCGATGCAAAGCTGCACTTGTTCGAGCGCCTTCTTGTTACGCAGTACAATACGCGGAACGATCTTCGGTTCGGCCGAGTGGAAGCCATTCTGCGCGGGCTTCAGATGCTCGAAGTGCTTCACCACCAGATCGACGAACTGATCGTGGTTGAGATGTCCGGCGGCCGCTACGATAATGTTTCCAGGCGCGAAGCGGTGAGAATAGGTATCGAGCACCGTCTGCCGCTCGAATTTCTTCACCGTCTCTTTGGTGCCGAGGATCGGCTTGCCCAGCGGGTGATCCTTCCAAAAATTCTGGGTAAAGATTTCGTGGACAAGGTAGTCAGGATTGTCCTCGTCCATCTTGATCTCTTCGAGGATCACGCCGCGCTCGCGGGCGATGTCTTCGGCAGTGAATGTGGGGTGGAGGACGAGGTCGGTAAGAATCTCAAGCGCGATGGGAACGTTTTCGTCGAGCACCTTAACGTTGAAACAGATACATTCCTTGGAGGTGAACGCGTCCATGTTGCCGCCGATGGAATCGACCTGGCGAGCGATCTCCTCTGCCGTGCGGTGCCTGGTCCCTTTGAAGACCATGTGCTCGATAAAATGGGAGATGCCGTTCGCCTGCGGTGTCTCGTCGCGCGAACCGGTTTCGAGCCAAATCCCAATGGAAGCCGAGCGAATGTGTTCCATCTGCTCAGTGATGACGGTGAGACCATGGGGCAAGACTTGGCGGCGAATATTGCGGACTTCTTTTACCATGATGTAGTAGGACGGATACTTTCAGTTTGATTCCTGGGACTTGCCAGAGGTGCTTTACTATTCTTACATATCTAGCGGGGATGATTGGGATATGCGAGAATAAGATGATTAGTTGTTTAGAATCAGTAAATTACAGGTTGTCTTGCAAGGAATTCCGATGCTGGGCGTGGAGGTTATGCCGGTTTTAATCAATGACTGAACCTTTTATATCGCTGCTAGGTATGGACCGCAGGGAGCTCACCGACCTGGTGAGCAAGGCGGATCAGCCCGTCTATCGCGCCAAGCAGATCATGGATGCCGTGTACCGGCAGCGAGTGGAAACTTTGGCGGAGATTTCCACATTGCCGTTGGAGTTTCGAGAGCGGCTGGAGCAGAGCGGAGTTACGGTTGGGGCGGCGCGGATTGAGAAGAAATTTGTGTCCGTCGATGGCACGGTGCGGTATCTGATTGCTTTTGCCGATGGGCAGAGTGTTGAGACGGTCTGGATGCCGGAAGGGGATGGCGGAGAAGCTGGGGATGGTTCGGAAGCCGGGGATGAAGCTGACTCTGATACCTCAGGGGCTAAAGCTCTTTCTGAAGGGGATGAGTCTATCGCAGCGCTGAAGCGCTGCGCGACCCAAAAGCAAACGAGCCAAAAGCAAATTGGACAAGAATATGCGTCAGGAATTTCACCCTCGTCCCGACGATTCCAAGGCCGTTCAACCATCTGCATCTCCAGCCAAGTGGGTTGTGCCGTCGATTGCCAGTTCTGCCTGACTGCGCTGCTCGGAGTGAAGCGCAATCTAACTGCGGGTGAGATTGTGGCGCAGGTTTGTGCAGTGCTCAAAGATCAGCAGGTTTCGCCGCCCGAGGATCGCATCAACCTGGTCTTCATGGGCATGGGCGAGCCGTTTCTGAATTACGACAATTTCATAAAGGCGTCGCGGCTGCTGGTCGAAGGCGTAGGGATTGCGGAGCGCAGGATGACCGTCTCGACGGCGGGGATCGTACCGCGCATCCATGACTTTGGCGATGAAAAGATCCGGCCGAAGCTGGCGATTTCGCTGAATGCATCGAACGATGCCCTGCGCACTCGGCTGATGCCGCTGAACAAGAAATGGAATCTGGAAATGCTGATGGCGGCTGCACGAGACTTTCCCTTGCGCACGCGCGAGTGGATCACCTTCGAGTACGTGCTGCTCGGCGGGGTGAACGACACGCCGGAAAATGCGAAGGAAGTTGCCGAATTACTGCGCGGCCTGCGCTGCAAGGTAAATCTGATTGCCCTGAATCCCGGGCCGGGAATTGACTTTACCACCCCAACCGCGGAACGAGTTGTCACATTTCAAAACGTCTTGAGAGAAGCTGGTATCCCAGCGTTTGTGAGGCGTCCACGGGGGCGGGACATCTACGCTGCTTGCGGACAACTCAAACGAACGGTTGAGGTTGCCACATCACCGGAGCGCCATCTCGAGTCGATTTCCCCTGCACCCGCGCAATGACCGGGAGCTCGATGCGAATCGCGGTTCCCGAATCCCAATCTTGCTTGCAGATGATTCGTCCATGATGTTGGTGCAGTATGCCCTGACACGCGCTCAAGCCCAGGTTGGAGAGACTCTGGTCTTCGTCTTTTTGGCCGGGGTTTGCGGGGGCGCCGGAATCGGAAATCTCGATGATGGCAAGGCCGTCTTTGTGTTGTGCGGTGATGGCTAGAGTTCGGGCAGTACGTCGATCCGCTGAGTGCAGCGCATTATTGAGGATTTGCACGCAAACCTGGAGCAACTGGTTGGAGTCTCCCAGGACGAGCGGCAGGTTGGGTTGCAGTTCCGCGTGCACCTCGATTTTAAGCGCCTGCCACTGAGGTTGCGTTAGTTTAACGGCGGTTCGGAGCACGGTGTTGAGATCCACTGGAGCCATAGCAGCCGGGCCCTGCTTGGCAAAACTGAGCAGACTCGCGACCAGCGACCTAGTACGCCGAACATGCTGCCCTATTTTTTCTGCCAGTTCGTGCTGCTCTGGGTTGAGAGCCGTGCTCTGGAGCAAATCGGAATAACCCAGCATTGCTGCAATGGGATTGTTCAGTTCGTGGGCTGCGCCGCCCACCAAATGGCCGATCGAGGCCAGTTTTTCAGATTCGGTGATCTGCACCTGCAAACGCTTCAGATTGGCAAAAGACTCCCGCGACTCGGTCAATAGACGTACCAGTTCCCGGTCGAGCAGGCGCTGCCGCGCGAAGACCATCCCGCCCATGAGAAGTGCCGTAGCCAGGGTCAAGAGCATGCGGAACGAACGGATAGGAGCAGGTATTGCTCCCTCCAGCAGAGCCCAGGCTGCGAATAGTGGAAGCGAGAATGCAGCAATCATTCCCAGCCGGGCCAGCCACACGCCATGAGCTGTGGAAGTGGAGCGGGCGATAGGCTGTGGTTCGGGCTCGCAAGTCCATAGCCCGATCACCGTGATCCATGTCATGGAAACCGCTAAGGGAATATCGTAGAGGCTTCCGCTGTAGTAACTGTGCCGGCCGAGCGCCCAGTTGGCGAGGTAAGAACTGGCCCCATAGATGATGCAGGCGCCGAAAAGGCTGGCATAGATGGTTCTCCAGCCGCCTTTGCTCTCTTTCCACGCCAGGACCAAAGTGCTCAGAAACGCCACTTTCTCGATGAGATAGAGCAAGTTTAGATTGCGGTCATAGGCCACCACGTTGGGCACGACGTATTGCCAGGGGATCACAGCCAGTACATACAGATACACCCACCAGATCAACAGCAAGGCAAAATCAAGGCGGCGGAGGTGCGCCGCATACGCATCCTGGGGAGCGTGCGGGCGAAGCGCCAGCGCAGCCATCAACGGTACGATGTGTACAAAGAGAATGATGTCTCCCACGAATAGGTCGGGCACATCCTGATGCAGCCACACTTCGAAGTAGGTCCAACACAGCTGGTACGAAAACCAGAAACCTATGCCGGTAGCCAGCAGCGTCCAGAACAAGCGCAAACGTCCACGCGCCCGCAGCGCCTGTGGGATGAGGGAAATGGTCCCTGAGAGCAGCAGCAGGCATTGGATGATGTCGCTGAGAGCGGTCAGGCGAAAAGATTGCCGGAGGAAAAGCGCACCCAGGGTCAGGGTTACCAGACAGGCAGCCACCGCCGCAGTCCAAAGCTTGGTGTAGGTACGCAACAAGACAGTCCTCGCTGCCATTGTAGACTTGGATTACATTAAACTTAGGTTACTGAAGTAATCCGTTGACGCTGGCTAACCGGTAAGTCGGGACCGCGGCGGGTGCCTCCCGAATCACCTGCATTAAAGTTTTACTTGCCCCCGCTCTTTCTTATCAATACTATGCGAGACAACCCCTTTGTCTGAAAAATCCGCCCCCGGCGGCAAGTGATTTGATTGCGGACAGACATTAACCAACGTTTTCTCGGAAGACCGCAGACTCCCACCGACCCCAGCGAGATTCGCCGGACGGAGCGATGGCTGGCGACCGCGCGCGTGTTTCTGGCGGTGTCGGCGCTGGTCGCCATCTACATGGATCCCACGCAGCTAGGCCGCTCCAACGCTGCCTACGGCTTGTTCGTTTTCTACCTTGCAAACAGCAGCCTGGTGCTGATGCTATTGCGAAGGCGGAAGGCTTCAACGGCATCGTTTCGCATTCTCGTGCATGTGGCCGACATTGTGTGGCCAGCCTTCATTTCGATCTTTGGAGAGGGACCGCGCAGTCCGTTCTTCTTGTTTTTTGTTTTCGTGCTCACGGCGGCGGCTTACCGGTGGGGTTTGTGGGAGACGCTAAGTACGGCTGCGGCTGAAGTCGTCTTGCTGTGGGCGGAAAGTCTGGCCTTGCTGCATGTGGGCGCAATGAGCGGGGGACGTTTGCCCTGGCATATTTTTTCCGGCCTGCGGATCAACACCACCGAGTTCGAACCCAAGCGGCTGTTCATGTTGTCGGTTTATTTGCTGGTGATGGGGTTGCTGCTCGGCTACCTGGCGCAGCAGCAAAAACATTTGCGTGCGGAAAAGGCAGGAGTGACTCGCATGCTGGCCAAAGTGCGAGTAGATATGGGCCTGACCGGAACGCTGCAGCAAATCAGCCGCGAAGTTGTCAGCATGTACAGCGCGGCGCGGTTGGTGATCGCCGCGCAGGAGATTCACAGCCAGCGCAGGTTCCTTGGCGAATTAAGCAATACCAGCGAGCTTTCGGATTTTGTTTGGTTGGATTCCGGACCGCGGCAGGCGCAGATTTATCTGGAGGATTTTCCGGGCGAGGTGTGCTACGCAGCTAATAGCGATGGGCGTTGGTCTGTAATTGCATTGGACTCCGAGGGCAACCAAGTGCCTTCGCCGCTCACCGAGCCGCTCGTTCGATTGCACGAGCGCCAACCGTTTCGCTCTCTGATTGAGATTTCTTTTGTCTTTGCGAGTGAGTGGCGGGGACGAATCTTTGTATTCGATCCGGCCGTGCAAGGAGACAAGCAGGAAGAGCTGCGTTTTCTTCTCGACCTGCTGCGCCAGGTTGGGCCGGCAGTGTACAACGTCTATCTGCTGCATCGGCTCCGGCGCAGGGCTGGGGCGGCAGAGCGTGCGCGCTTCGCCCGGGAGTTGCACGATGGCGCGGTGCAGTCGCTGATTGCGGTCGAGATGCAGGTGGATGTCCTGCGGCGTCAGGCGGAGAATAATCCTGCCATAGTCACCGGCGAATTGGGCCGCATCCAGGGTTTGCTGCGCGAAGAAGTTTTGAAGCTGCGGGAATTGATGCAGCAGATGAAGTCGATCGACATAGATGCGCGAAGGTTCTTGAGTGTCGTGACCGACACAGTGGAGCGGTTCGAACGCGAGACTGGAATTTCCGCGCGTTTTGTTACGGACATTGAAAAGCTCGAGATGCCAGAGAAGGTCTGCCGGGAACTGTTGCGCATTGTGCAGGAGGGGCTGGTCAACGTGCGCAAGCACAGCAAAGCCCGTCATGCACTGGTTCGGCTGGGATCCAATCCTACCCAGTGGAGCTTGACACTGGAAGATGACGGCAAAGGATTCCCGTTTTCCGGCCGCCTCACGCAGGAAGAACTCGACCAGATGGGCAAGGGGCCAATGATCATTAAAGAACGCGTCCATTTAATTGCGGGCGCACTCACTGTAGAATCAAATCCCGGATCAGGGACCCGCCTGGAAATCAACGTCCCGAAGAATGGGGAAGTACGAGATGAATTTTAAGAAGTCGCAGCCCGTTCGTATTGTGATCGCCGACGACCATCCAATTTTCCGCGATGGATTGCGTCGGCTTCTGGAAGCTGAACAGGATTTAAAAGTATTGGGCGAAGCCTCCGACGGCGCCGAAGCGGTTAAAATGGCGCGGCAGTTGAAGCCCGATATTCTTTTACTCGACCTGTCGATGCCCAAGCATCCGGGCCTGGAAGCTTTACGGGAGCTGAGTGTGGGTGGGGGTTCTACCCCCGTGCGCGTAATTCTGCTCACGGCTGCTGCCGAAAAGAACCAGATCGTGGAAGCTCTTCAGTTGGGTGCGCGCGGAGTTGTGCTGAAGGATTCCGCCACGCAACTACTGCTGAAAGCGATCCATACGGTAATGTCGGGCGAGTACTGGGTGGGACGCGAGAGCGTCTCAAACCTGGTGCAATACCTGCGGACGCTGGTGCAGTCTTCCAGCGACGAAGCGCGGCAGAAAAAATTCGGCCTGACCCCGCGCGAGCTCGAGATTGTGGCTGCTGTGGTGGCGGGATATTCGAACAAAGAAATTGCCGAATACTTCAAAATCAGCGAAGACACGGTTAAGCACCATCTCAGCAATATTTTCGACAAGCTGGGAGTATCGACGCGCCTGGAGCTGGCTCTGTTTGCCGTGAATCAGTCTCTTCCACTGAAAAGCATTGTGTAATAAGGACTTAGGTATTTTTCGGAATGGAACGTACATAGCACTTACGGGCTATTGCCGGTGCTTGTCCCTCCACCTATGATTTCTTCAAGACCAGCCTCGGGATAACAATTGATCCGGTCGCAGATGGAATGATGTTTATTCTCTCGTGCAGGTAGTAGCGTACGTTTTAAACGAAGTTTTGAAGTTCAAGGAGACGGAGCCCGTGGCAAGAATTTTACAAAATGTTTGGCAGAATTTATGGAAAGATGAGCGCGGTCAGGACATCGCGGAGTACGCGGTAATGCTGGCTGTAATTCTGGTGATCGTGGTCGGAACGATCCGGCTCATTGGTTCCAACGCTAACAACGTATTCTCTAACGTTGGCAGCTCCATCCAGTAATTTCTAACTGGGAACGATTAAGATCAAAACTGCTAAAGGCTCGCCACTCGGCGTGCCGGTTGCTACCCCGCGCATTTTTCAGCCGAAATAAATCCGTTCTTGCTGCCTAACAGGGAAGAAAACTGCCTTCCAATCACTTCGGGGCAGGAGCTGTCAGCGCGACCTTCTCACTGCCGGGAGACGAGATTCGGGTAAGGTAGGGGAAGAACGGCGTGATCGCGAATGGCAGTTTCTCTCGGGCTGAAACCAAAGCGACTGGCTTAGCTTTCGCCAGTTCTACCTGGTCACTCCAGGGATCGAGCTTAATGCGCCCGCCAAGCGGAAGCGCTGCGATCTGATCAGTGCGCTTCGCATCCAGCTCCGGTGCAGAAGTGAGCAGCACCGACATCCGGATATTCTTATTGCTCGCCAGGCTATTTCCCAGGTGTGGGCGAATCAGGTTCGGCAGCTCGGGAGCATTTTGCTGTAGAGCCTTCAAGAACAAACCTGCGCTTCCCAGCTTGTCTTTGTATGGAGAATTCTTCAGCAACTCCAGAGCTTTTGTGTCGGCAGCTTCTTCGTCGCTGGCCTGGCGTTTGAAGTCGAGCCGCTGAAACGAGTCTTCATCGGGGAAGAACATGCGGTCGTTAAATGCAAGTTTGGTGTCGAAATGGTGCCCAAGAACGATGTGGCTCAGTTCATGGGACAGGACCATGGCGAGCGAGGCTTCGTCGGGAAGCACATCGAGCAAGCCCCGGCTGATGACGATCGTGTGACCGATGGTGAAGGACTCCAACGGGGAAGTAAGCAGGACGCGGCAACGCACGTCCGATCCCAGATCGATGTTGTTGGTTACTAACAGATTGTTGACTACAGTCAGCAGGATTTTATCTACGTCGCCGGGAGGCGCGAGCAAGCCGATCTTCTGCAGGCGTTCCACCGCATTATCTTCAGCCTGTCGTTCCCACATTCGTTCGGCCACCACGGGATTTGCATCTGCGGCAACATCGCTCTGGTCTTTCACTGATTGTGGCGAATCCACCAGAATCTGCGTGAACTCTTCATTCTTGTTCAGAGCTTTTAAGTCGTATCCCCATAGCCGGGTCTGAGCCCGGAAGTGCAAACTCTTCGCCATCCCGTACTTGAAGTCTGACTCTTCACTGTAGATATACGCCGGAACCCACATGCCGGAGCGAAGGTTCAAGCGCCAGCTATCGAAATGCAGGTAGAAGTTCGTATTCGGCCGCGAATAATAAGTGCCGTTGAAGCGAACAATGTTGTAATCCTGATCTTCCACCCACATGCGTCCGACGAAGTGTCCCGGAGGAGCATCGGCTTTAGGCTGTACATCGATTACCAGGCAACGTACTTCCCCAAGAAACTCGCGGCGCACAAAAGTGAAGTCGTAATATTTTTTCTGGAAATCGGTATCGAGCACCACCATCTGCGCAAAACCCAGCGGTAGAAAGTGCATGGCATACAGGCTCGTAAGATGGTTCATCATGCGATGGCCAAAGCCGGGCTGGCCGATGAACGATGTGTCTTCCGGGCCCTGGCTCATGTCGAGACGTCCGAGAAAATATTGATCTTTCACGGGAAAGGCGTTTCCATCTTTGTCGGACTTAAGATCTTGTAGATAGGTTTCGACCATGGGCCGCAGGTGACGCATCTGCGCGAGAAAGAAGTGTTCTCTCTGGACCACGCGGTCTATCACGTCGTTGAACGAGGCCGGGGGTGGAGGAGAAAGTGTGTTTTGTCCTGCAGCCGAGGGCGCATCGCTCGTTACGGCTTGAGTGGTGGAGGAAATATCCTGCGATAGCGCCGGAACAGACAACCCCAACAGCAACAATAACAACGGAAGTAACTTAACCCGGGGAATACTCATTAGGACCTTCTTAAGAAACTTACGCCAACTGAAAAATTATGTGCAAGACCACAGTGGAATCGGCCGGTTGGCCATCCTTCATCGCTGGCTTGAAATGAATCTGCTCCGCGGCCTTGACCGCATTGTCGTCGAGACCGTGACCCAGTCCACGCACTACGCGAACCACATGCAGAGTGCCGGACGCTTCCAGAACCGCTTCCAGAAGAACTTCGCCTTCAATCCGCATACTACGAGCTTCTTGAGTATAAACGGGCGTCGGCTTGGAAAGGATTTCCGCCGGCACCATCCGGGCGGCAGCTTCCGCGGGATGAGATCGCACCGTAGGCGGAGCCGGAACATCCGCATCTCCGAAGCCGCTTTGCTGAACCGCTGCCACGGCACGAGGCCGGTTATTAGCAGTGGCGGTTCCATTACCAAATCCTGTGCTTGCAACCACGCCGGCCACACCTTTGGCGCCACCTGTGCCGTTGCCATAGCCAGGGCCGGATGGGAGATCGAACGATCCAGCGGCGGCGGTGTTGACCGCTTTGCTCTGATTGGCTTTAGCTGGGAGCCCGTTCGGATCGCCGAAGCCTCCGGTCTGCACCTGCGAGGGAGCGCGTGCGATGGTGGGAGTAGCCGAACTGCCGGTGGAAAATACGTTCACCTTCACCGCTTGTTTCGGGATCACGGGTGCGGAACTGATAGGCAGCGGCTCCAGTTTTTGGGCCGCAATACTGACTTTAGGCGCAGGAACGTCTTCCAGCTTCACGGAAGCCTTCGGCTGCGGCGCGGAAAGGCGCAATACTTCGGTGGGCGCATCCAGTTTCGCAACCAGCACGGGTTTCTGCGGCTGGGGCTGATGATTGACAGGAACCGGCGTGCTCACAAGCTCAACCGAACGGAAACTATGCTCGGGAGGCGAAACCACCGTGGGATACAACAGCCGCACCCACACCACAAACGCAACCGCTGCGGCTTGCGCTCCGGTGCTGAAAACGAATTCACTCCAGGGAGTTCTCGCCTTCGGCAGGAGCGAGAACAGAGAGCCTTGAACAGCAGGAGAACTCATATCCGTATCTACTCGCCAGTTCCTGAAACACTTGTTAGGGAGCAAAGTTTCTCAGACCGGCAGCTTGAACCCTGGGACTGCACGAAGTCGAGAAGTTTAGCTTAGTACCCAAGTAAAACCTGCACGGCAAAGGCCATTTTGCCGGCAACTTGGGAGAGTCTATTCCCTAATCTTTCAATCACTTGCACTGGCAGTGCCTGCTGCCGGCCCAGCCTGTGCAAGAATGAGCAAAAAATTTCACCGTGCACGAGAGTGTTTTACTTCCGACTCGGCACGCCCATCAAAAGCTTGCAATCACCGCGCCACTCCCGTTCTGCCCTGTACTTCTCACTAACAGCGCACCACCTTGGGACTGTCGATACCCTTGGTTGCATTGCGCGTATCCACCACGAGCTGCGCCTCGCCGACGATTTTCTTGTAGTCGTAGTCGGAATGATCGGTGACGATCACGACGCAATCGTACTGCCCCAGCTTCTCCAGTTCCGTCCGCTTCATCTGCAAGTCGTACTTGCGCCCTTTTCCGATCATAGGGAAGTACGGATCGTTGTAGCTCACCTGAGCGCCTTCTTTTTGCAGCAACTCGATAATGGTCAGCGCCGGGGACTCACGCAGGTCGTCGATATCTTTCTTGTAAGCCACGCCCAGGATCAGGATGCGCGACCCATTCATCGATTTCTTATGCCCGTTCAGCGCCCCGCTAATGGATGCAATCACGTGATAGGGCATATTGTTGTTGATCTCTCCCGCCAGCTCAATGAAGCGGGTGTGGAAGTCAAACTCTTTGGCTTTCCAGGACAGGTAAAACGGATCGACCGGAATGCAATGTCCGCCCAGGCCGGGTCCGGGGTAGAAGGGATGAAAACCGAAGGGTTTGGTGGAAGCTGCACCAATGACCTCCCAAATGTCGATGCCCATGCGCAGGGAGAGTAGTTTCAATTCGTTGACCAAAGCAATATTGACGCAGCGGTAGATATTTTCGAGCAGCTTGGTCATCTCGGCCGCTGCCGGCGAGGAGACGGGAACCGTGCGATTGAAAATCGATCCATACAACGCACCGGCCAGCTCAGAAGCCTGCGGGTTCACTCCTCCCACCACCTTTGGGATATCGCAACGCGCCACAGTGGTATTGCCCGGATCTTCACGCTCGGGCGAGAAGGCCACAAAGAATTCTTTCTCCGCATTGCAATCGCCCGACGAAGCACTGCGGGCGGCCTTTAACCCGTTTTTGTTTTCCTTCTCGAGAATCGGGCACCATCACTTCTTCCGTCGTGCCGGGGTAGGTCGTGCTCTCAAGCACCACCAACTGTCCAGCCTGCAAATGCGGAGCGATCGCGTGCGTGGTATCGGTTATGTAGCTGAGGTCCGGTTCGTGATATTGATTGAGTGGGGTGGGAACGCAGATGATGACCGCATCCATCTCCACCAGGTTGGCATAATCGGACGTCGCGGAGAAGCCTTGCGCTTTGGCTTTTTTAATTTCCTCTGCGCTGATGCGGTAGATGTAGGAACCGCCCTGCGCGAGGGTGTCGACCTTACGCTGATCGATGTCAAAGCCGGTGACGGCAAACTTCTGGTCGCTGAATAGCAGCGCCAGCGGCAGTCCTACATAGCCCAGGCCGATGATTCCGATGCGGGCCTGACGCTGCTGGATCTTCTTCTTCAGTTGATCGGGAGTACGATTTGCGGCAGAGTGATTCGTCATCGTCGCAACAGATAGTCTCTTCTGGATTTAGTGAGTTTCGGCTTCGATTTTAGCATCTCTCGCGGAGCCTACGGCGCCGGAGCGCAACGAAGTGCTGTCGAATTTGAGTCTACTTCCGCACTTTGGTAACAGATGACAGAGCTGGCGACACAGAGTAAGTGACAGAGTTAATAGAATGAAAAGATTGGGCACAAGCAAATACGCGTGGTTCGTGGCCGTCGTATTACTGGCGGCGTTATCGGTAGGGCTGGCGGCAAGAGCGGGGAACTTTCTTTTGGTGGATGCACCTCAGCGATCGGACGTGATTCTGGCGCTGGCCGGGGAAACGGACCGGCGTCCGGCGCGCGCTCTGGAACTGCTTGCTCAAGGATACGGACGGAAGGTCATGATCAACGTCCCTGCGGGTGCGGAAGTCTACGGATTTAGCGAGGTGGAGTTGGCGCAGAAGTATATCCAGAGTTTGCCCCAGGCTGCGGCGATTAGCGTCTGCCCGATTGAAGGACTATCGACGAAAGATGAGTCGAGAGATGCGGAGAAGTGCCTGAAGCGTGAGGGCGCTAAGAGCGTGCTGATCGTCACCTCGGATTATCACACCCGACGCGCTCGCGATATCTTCCGCCATGAAATCCCCGCGCTCGAGTTCTCCGTAGCTGCCGCCCGGGACGATTCGTACTTTGGAACCCGTTGGTGGCAGCATCGCCAGTGGGCGAAGACCTTCCTGGATGAATGGCTGCGCCTTATCTGGTGGAAAGTCGTCGACCAGTGGCGTTAAGAGTGCCTCCAAAGGTTTTTCACCACGGAGACACAGAGACACGGAGAAATCTTTGCCGGTTCTTTAAGTTCGTTTGGTCTTCTCCGTGTCTCCGTGCCCTCCGTGGTAAGAAGCTCTACCCTTAAGTCGTGACAAGTCCGGCCTCCTGTGTAAATCAAAAAAAGTTTTCCACCGCTAACTTCATTTGCAAGCACAATAAGCATTGACTGGCAAGAACTTTGGAGGGTAGGATGCGTCTACAGTCATCAACTTAGTTATTAACGGAGCGTGGGATGGGCATGTCTGCTTTCCGAAAGATGGTAAGTTGCGTGCTTCTTTCGGCTTTTCCTGGTTCGGTATTCGCCGCTGATTCGGGCGCGGCCATGCTTTATACCCATGGAGCTGCCTGGTTGAACGGCGCCCATGTCCCTACCTCCTCGGCTATCTTTACCGGCGATCTGGTTCAAACCCGGTCGGATTCTGCAGCCAATATCAATGCCCCAGGATCAAGTGTTACGGTTCTCGGCGATTCCCTCGTGCAATTCGAAGGCGCGTCATTGAAGGTGGAGCACGGTGGCGTATCCGTGGCGACATCCAAGGGCGTGGCGACAACCGCTGGCGAAGTGCGCGTGGCGCCTGTATCCAATGCCTGGACCGAATTTAACGTGACCGACACGGATGGCACGGTAAAGATCGCCGCACTTAAGGGAGACCTGAGCGTCACCGACGATAGCGGTACAGTCACGCTAGCCCAGGGCCAGCAAACCACGCGCGATGAGCAATCGTCCGATCAATCTCGACGGACAACAGTAAAGACAAGAAGAAAAACAAGAAGCGCGCCGACGGTGCCGCTCCGGCCGCCGGAGGCGGTATTCTCAATTCTCCCGTTGCTATAGGTATTGGGACGGCGGCAATCGTAGGAGTCACCGCCTGGGTTCTCATCCAGAGTAATAACCCGGTGAGTCCATCCCAGCCTCAATAGCTCAGTTTTAGAAGTTCGTGGCGGGCTGCTGCAAGGACTCCGGCGGGGTTAACGCATCTTCTTCCGTTTCCGCGGCTTTAGTCCGCACCGCGCGGCGCTTGCGAACCGGCTTCGCGAATGGCTCTGACGCCGCGAGCGTGCATAGTACATAGAACAGCGCAGCATTGGCGGGAATCTGCAGGTTGAAGTCGACCGCGCTGTGTACCAGAATGCCGCTCACTCCGAGCAGACAGGCCAAAGTCATCGCGCCGCTGATCTCCCCCGACCAGTTCCCGATCTTCTTGATGGCCCGGGTATAGAGTGTCACCACGAACCACAGCATCGCCCCAAATCCCAGCAGCCCCATTTCCACCAGCAATTGCAGGTAATCGTTGTGCGCTTCATTCACGAAGAAATTGGTGTAGAAGGTGCGGAATTGCGGGTACACGATGGGAAACGCTCCCAGGCCCCAACCCAGGATCGGCCTCTTCAGGAACATGCGAAGGCCATCGCGATTGATATAGGAGCGAATGTCGCCGGAGAGTTCGGAATGTCCAGGTCCTGCGGTTGCGATGCGTTTACTGAGTTCGGGGCCGCCGATCCAGACCAGCAATCCGATCACGATTACCATGAACACGCCAATCCCGATCGCTGTGCGCAAGCCGCGTTTTTGTTTGACCAGCAATGCCGCCAGGATGACAAGCTCCACCACAATCGCCAGCATGCCGCCACGAGATCCAGAGAGGAAAATAGTCCCGACCATCACGGCAGCAGCCGCTGCAGCCGCTGCGCGTACCTTGGGCGGAGCCAGTCGCGTCAGTGACAAAATCAATAAAACCGGTACGAGCATCTCCATGAGCCCGGCGTAATGGTTGTGGTTCACATAGGGCCCATAAATCCAGCCGCCCATCCGCGGTTGCCGGATCCAGTACAGCTTTCCGTTGGCGGAGATTCCCTGCAGCAATGCAAAGCCTGCGACCGCGGCCCCGTATACCGAGAAAACTAGCGTGAGCTTGCGGGCTTGGGCGCCGCGCAACACAGTTTGCCCAGCAAGAAAGCACAGCGTCGCATAGGCGACGTACTGCAACGCGATTGACACGGTGTCATGCGGATACGCAGTCACGCGGAACACAAGCTGCGAGATGATGAGCAGGCCGAAAACTCCCATCGGAAGGAATAGGGGATTCCCTCTAACCTTCATTTCTCCGTCCACCACTTGTTTTCCGATCCATAACAGAAACAAGGCGGCGGCGCCCACCTCCATCACGAAGATCGACCATGGTTCCACCGCACCGAAGGCGAGTGGTCCAAACAGAAGCAGGCCAAAGATGCCGTACAGCAAAACGGTCTCGACTTGCGCCGAGCGTTCGCGGCGATCAATGGCGGTAATGCGGGCGGCGATGCGGGCAGTGCTCATGAGAGTGAATTCATTCGGTTCGAGGAATTACTGCCGCTTCGGCGTGAGGCGGAAATCGTCGACCCAGAGCTTACCACGGATCGGACTGCCTTCCGGCAGCCGCCGAACATGCAGCACCAGAAGTTTGGTATCGGCTCCGGTGGTGAATTCGCCGGTCGCAGACTTCCAGAATCCCGGCTCTTTCAGTTCGTCGCTGTCATACAAGACGTCCCGGGTATAAGCATCCTGAATAGTAAGATGCGGGCCGCCCGCGCCCTCGAATTCCCCACTTTTGTAGAACGCGGAAAACTGGTAGAGCGTTTCGGGCTGGACCGCGATGAACTGACGAATCCCGGCATCGTTTACCGCCGGTCCATCGAAAGCAATCAACAGTGAACGGCGGCCTCCGTGAAAATCGCTGGGATCCAGAGTGAGAGTCACGCTCTGCTGCTTCTCATATTGCCAGTCGAAGCCTCCGTTCAGCACATCCAGGCCGAAATCGCCATTGACAATCAGATTGCGGCTTGACGGCACATAGGCAGAAAGTCCGAAGCGCGGAGCAGCCTGCTGCCAAACCAGGCGCGCCTGCTCAACATCTTTATGATCGAACAGATACTGGATATATCCATAGACGTAGCGTAGTTCAAAGGTCTGCTGGGTTGCCATCAAAGCGGCCCAAACCTTGGCTGTTGCAGCCGTTTCCTTTTTCTGCATTAGCAGGTTGAGAAATGCAATGTAGGCCTCGGAGCGGGCGGGAACGACGTCGCGCAAGAGCTCATCCACATCCGGATTGATGCGCCAGCAGAACTGAATGGCGGGATCAGCCAGGGTCGGTTCATTTGCCAAAACTACGCGGAACTCGCGCAAAGCCTTCGCCTCGTCGCCCTGCACCAGAAAAAAATTCGCGGCCTCCCAAGCCACGTCCGGAGTAGTGGGATCAGCTTCGATCGCATGTTCCAACGCCAGGGTTTGATTGGAAACGTCTCCCAGCACTTGGTATGTAGACGCCAAGTCGAACCAGTAACGAGCGGAGTGCGGATCGAGTTGCACGGCAGCTCGATAAGGCTCGATCGAAGCGGCCGGATCACGGGCGACCAGCGCGTAATAGCGGCCAAGATGATTGCGGTAGTCCGCGTTCCAGGGATCAAGACGAGCCGCCCGCTGCAGACTCGCGAGTTCCGGCCTCTCTCCGAAGAAGGAGGCGACGAGCAGGCGCCCCGCTAGAAAAACATAGACGAGGCAGAGCGCCGCAGCCACGCCAATGACGAGTCTTTTCCGCCCAGCAGAATTGAGGGGTATTTCCATGTTCGCGTTGGAATCGCAGTAAAGAGGCCGTGTTTCGCGCTACGCGCTATTGGGCGAAGCCTCGGCGCTCTCCTCGGAGTCGTCATCCTCATCATTGTGCGATGCGTCGTCGCGATAATAGCGTGCGTACTTGCCTTGATATTCGTAATAGTAATAATAATCAGGCGAACTCAAATCGACCGCATTCAATAGCACACCCGAAACCTTCGCGTTGACTTGCATCAGAATGTCACGGGAGCGGCGCAGAGCCTGCTTGGTGGTCTGTCCGGAACGTATGACCAGCACGATGGCGTCGGCGCGCGGCGACAGCACAACCGCGTCGGTGACCGACAAAGTAGGAGGCGTATCTACAACAATGTGATCATACTGCCCGCGCAGTTCCTGCAACACATCCCGCATATTCGTAGAAGCCAGTAGCTCCGCGGGATTTGGCGGCGGAGTCCCGGCCGGTAATACATCCAGGTTCGGCAGGATCGACGAACGCGTGATCGCACTTTGCAGCGTTGCGCTTCCGGTCAGAACATTGCTGAGCCCGCTGCGCGGTCCCATCCCTAGCGTCTTGTGAATGCTGGGCCGTCTAAGGTCAGCATCGATCAGCAGTACGCGAATGCCTTTCTGGGCCAAAACCACGGCGCAGTTAATGCTGGTGGTGGTTTTTCCTTCCTGCGGTAGCGCGCTGGTCACCATAATCACCCGTGGTGGCGCTCCCAGGTTCGATAACAGCAGCGAGGTTCGCAGCGCGCGGTAGGACTCCGCCATCTGCGACTGCGGTCTTACCTGGGTGATCAGTTCCACCGCTTCCTTAGATGTGGCGATCACCAGCCGCTTTGCGGTTGGGCCTTCGCGCGCCGACCTGGACCCGAGCGGAATCATGCCTAGAGGCGGCAGGCCAGAGATCATTTGTGCCTGTTCGGTGGTGCGCACCGTGCTGTCCAATCCTTCGAGCAGGAAGGCAAGTCCCACGCCAGAGGTTAATCCCAGCATGAAAGCGAAGGCGAGGTTGCGCGGGATATTGGGCTCGACCGGCGCCGTGGGCACGCGGGCCACATCGACAATGCGGAAGTTGTTGGAGCGAAGCCCGGCAGAAACGCCCGCTTCCTTCAGTTTTTCCAGCAGTCCTTCATACAACTGGCGATTGGTATCGAGATCCCGCTTTAGCAGGCTGTACTCGATGGCGCTTTCGTTGAGCTTGTTCGCTTCCTGCTTTTGTTTTTCGAGAGCGTCGTGCAGCATGCTCTCTCGCTGCAGGGCAGCCATGTACTGTCCCTTGATCTTGCCCCCAACCTTCTGGGTTTCCGCCAAAAGTTCCGCGTCCACTTCCTTGATCTGATTATTCAGCTGCGCCAGTTTTGGGTAGGAGGGTCCAAATTGTGTGTTCAGTTCAGCGGCTTGAATCTTCAGGTCAGCTTCCTTGGCGCGTAGAACTTCCAGCAGCGCGTTACCCGATTGGCTTCCTGCTCCAGCAGCGTCCAGCGTGCTGGCCGCCGCGGCGATGGTATTGGCATCCCCCGCCTGAACCAGGCGGTAGACGGACTCTTTGTCCATTCGCTCGGATTCGGCTTGCGTGAGCGCCTTATTCAACTCATCCAGTTTGGCGGTAGTAATGTTTTGTTTTTCGTCGATCCCAAGAATTTCATGCTCTTTTTGGTAACGCACAAGTTTTTCCTGGGAGGTCTCCACTTTCATCTGCAAATCCACCAACTGCTTGGAAAGCCAGTCCGAGGCCTGCATGGTGGAGTCGAAGCGCGACTTAAAATTATTTTCCGTGTAAGTGCTCATCAACGTGTTGACCACGTTGGCGGTCAGGTCCTTGTCCGGACTGCGGAACGACACTTTGATGATGTGACTGTTGGGAGCGAGCGTTACTTTCAGATTGCCGCGGAAACTGGAGAGTAGACCAGACGTTCGTCCAACGTCGGCCTGCAGCGGGTCGGGGGCGAGATCAAGCGAAGAAGGTAGAGGCGCTGTTTTTCCGCCAAATTCCGGCCGGCGGTCCAGAGCCAGCTCTTTCACCACCTGCAAGGCCAGAAGATCGCTTTGCAGAATCATCACTTCAGTTTCAAGTTCGCTCGGATCGTAGTAATCAACGTTGAATGTGGGAGAATTGCTGAAGTTGACCAGGCCGGAATCCGGCTTATTGATTTCAATGCTGCCGCTGGCCTCATAAATCGGCGTCATCTTGAGGCTGGCAATCGCGACTACGGAAAAGATGGTCAGCAGGCAGGCCAGGACCGTCCACTTCCGCTTCATCAAAATGCGAATATATTCGCCGAGCGCCGATTCCTGAGAAAGGAGTTCGGGGTAAGTCCGCGAGCCAATATTTCTTCCCAAGTCCACGTTCGAGGGTATTTCGCGGAGGGTGGGACTATTGGCCTGCACCAGCGGTCCGGAATCCATGCATTCTCCTCAACAAATTTCGAAATTCATCGGTCTCTGGGCGCTGCAGCTCGCAACCCAAGAGCAAGTCAGGCTATTCGATGGCTGGTCATCGAGCCCGGCTCGTCGCCCGTGAATTCTTTCAACAGGGATGTAGCGGTTTCGTCGGTATTCTAACATTGCTTGCCGCGAAAACAATTTGTAATCGCAACACTTCGCTTTTTGTAAATTAGTTGCGTCGCGCAACGTCGTTCGCTTGGAGGCAAAAAACTCCGCTATACTACCTTGCAATCGATGATCCCAGCCCCAACCGCAAAGAAGACGCAAGGAAAACATGTCTGAGGTAGGCTTAATGAATTGGTCGGAACAGGAAGTGTTGGTCACGGGCGGAACGGGTTCTTTCGGGAAGAAGTTCGTCGAGATCATGCTGCGGGAATATCATCCCAAGCGGCTGGTGATTTTCAGCCGGGACGAACTCAAGCAGCATGACATGCGCGCCGCTGGTTTCGATCACTCCAGCCTGCGCTATTTTATTGGGGACGTGCGCGACCCAGCCCGCCTCCAGCGCGCCTTTGCCGGCATCACGATTGTGGTTCATGCCGCCGCGTTAAAGCAGGTTCCGGCTTGTGAATACAATCCCTTCGAGGCGATTCAGACCAATATCATGGGCGGCCGCAATGTGATCGATGCGGCCATCGACCGTGGCGTCCGGCGCATCCTCGCTCTCAGCACGGATAAAGCCGTGAATCCCGTTAACCTCTACGGCGCCACGAAGCTCTGCGCCGAAAAAGTATTCGTGCAGGCCAATGCCTATGCCGGGGCGCAGGAAACTCGTTTCAGCTGCGCGCGCTATGGGAATGTCGTCGGCAGCCGAGGCAGCGTGATTCCCGTGTTCACGGAACAGCGTAAACGGGGCCGCATCACCATCACCGATCCTCGCATGACTCGCTTCTGGCTCACTCTCGAACACGGAGTGCGATTTGTGGTGCGCTCGATCGAGCAGATGCACGGCGGCGAGATCTTCGTGCCCAAGATTCCCAGCATGCGCTTGGTCGATCTGGCCGAGGCCATCGCTCCGGGATGCGCTGTGGAATATATCGGCATCCGCTCCGGAGAGAAGCTACACGAAGTACTGCTTTCCGAAGATGAAGCGCGCACCGCCGTGGAACTGGACGACATGTATGTTGTCCAGCCGTCGCATCCGTGGTGGAAAAAAGGGAACTGGGTTCACGGAAGGGAATTGCCGCAGGGCTTCCGCTACACCAGCGACACCAATGAACAGTGGCTCAGCCACGAGCAACTTCAGGAACTTATCGAGCCCGGAGCCGCAGCGAAGGAGCGGATACCGGCGTAGTTCCGATGCAGAGATTTTCAGAATCTCCACGATCATGCGATGCCAATGTCAGTGACATCCACCAAAGAACAGCTCGCCGTCGATGGCGGAACGCCGGTACGGAAGACGTTTCTTCCCTACGGTCGACAGTCGATTGGAGAAGATGACATCCAGGCCGTCGTCGATGTCCTGCGTTCCGATTGGCTCACCACGGGCCCTAAGGTGGCGGAATTCGAAGAAGCGTTCGCAGCCTGGGTAAAAGCTAAATACGCGGTGAGCTTCAGTTCCGCGACGGCGGCGCTGCACGGTGCGGCCTTCGCCGCCGGATTCAAGCCCGGCGATGAGGCTATCACTACCCCGCTCACCTTCGCAGCTACGCCGAATTGTGTCCTCTACCAGGGAGCGACTCCGGTTTTCGCCGACGTAAGCGCCGATACGCTCAACCTCGATCCGGAAAAAATCGCAGCACAAGTTACTTCCCACACACGAGCCATCCTTCCGGTGGATTACGCGGGTCATCCGGCAGACCTAGATGCGATTTTAGATATTGCGGCACGGCACGGACTGACTGTGATCGAAGATGCCGCCCACGCCCTCGGCGCCGAATACCGGCAACGCCGCACGGGCAGCATCGCTCACATGACTGTCTTCAGTTTCCATCCGGTAAAGCACCTTGCAACCGGAGAAGGTGGCATGGTGACCACCGACCGGGCCGATTATGCCGAGGCGCTGCGGCGATTTCGCAATCATGGCATCTCAAGCGATGCCCGCCAGCGCCAGAGCGACGGCCAGTGGTACTACGAGATGGTGATGCTCGGCTTCAACTACCGGCTCACTGACATTGCCTGTGCGCTTGGGTTGTCGCAGCTAAAAAAGCTGGAAGCAAATGTGTCACGTAGACGTGAGATCGCAGCGCGATATTCCGCGGCATTTAGTAGTCTTGCCGAAGTCACTCCGCCCGCAGTTCGAGCCGATGCAAACCCCGCCTGGCATCTCTATCCCATCCGCCTCAATCTCGAAAAATTAACCGCGGATCGGCGCCAGGTGTTCCGCGCCCTGCGTGCGGAGAATATTGGGGTCAATGTCCACTACATTCCCGTGCATCGCCATCCTTATTATCGTGATCGCTTCGGCTATCACGGAGGCGAGTATCCCATCGCCGAGGATGCCTACGAGCGCCTGATCAGCCTTCCAATGTTTCACAGCATGAGCGATCAGGACGTGGAAGATGTCATCACGGCAGTAAAGAAGATTACGGCGGCATTTGCCGTATGAGCTCCACGTCCGTCCCTTTTGCGCAATACTCGGTGCTGGTGGCAGGCGCAGGGTCGATTGGGCGCCGTCACATGGGTAATCTCCGACAGTTGGGGATTCGAAAGCTCGCTGTCACCGACCCCGACGCCACTCGTCTCCAACCCGTGGTGCATGATCTCGCCGTTGAGCCCTTCGCGGACCTGGATGATGCGCTCCACACTTTTAAGCCGGATGTGGTTTTCATTTGTACGCCTCCTGTCTGTCATATGGAACACACGCTACGCGGCCTGCAAAACGGCGCCGATATCTTCATCGAAAAGCCACTCAGTAATCGCCTTGATGGTATGAGTGCACTCAAAGCCGAAGCTGCCAAACTTAAGCGCGTGGTGCAGGTTGGATATAATCTGCGTTTCAATCCCGGCGTACAAAGGCTCAAACGACTCATTGAGGAAGGTGTTGCCGGACGCATTCTGTGGGCCCGCGCGGAAGTGGCGCAATACCTGCCCGACTGGCGTCCCTGGCAGGATTATCGCCAGAGCTATACCGCACGCCGCGAACTGGGCGGCGGAATTATTCTGGATGCATCGCACGAGATCGACTATATGCTGTGGCTGTTAGGTCCGCCGCGCGAACTTACTTGCATGGCGGGTCAGGTCAGCGGGTTGGAGACGAACGTCGAAGATTGCGCGACCATCCTGCTCCGTTTGCGTTCCGGCGCCCAGGCCGATATCCACATGGATTTTGCCCAGCGAATCCCATCCCGCTCCTGCGTGGTCGCGGGAGACCACGCCCGGCTGGAATGGAATCATCCGCAGAATCAAGTAAAAATACTTCGACCGGGGTGTGACGCTGAGGTCATCGAGTACAACTTCGAGGCCAATCAGATGTATATCGCGGAAGTAGAAGAGTTTTTTTCCTGCGTGCATAACCGCGTGATTTCGAACCATGGTTTGGACGAAGCGGAATTGACTTTGCGAGTCGCGCTGGCCGCGCTGGCCTCATCTTCGGAGCGAAAGTGGGTGAGCTTTGAGCAGTAATCTCATCGCCATTATCCCCGCCCGCGGCGGATCGAAGCGGCTTCCGGGAAAAAATGTGCGCCCATTTTTCGGCCATCCCATGCTTGCCTATTCGGTTTCGGCGGCATTGAACAGCGGGCTGTTTGCCAAAGTCATTGTCTCGTCCGACGATCCAGCGATCGGCCGCATCGCCGAATGGTACGGTGCGACTTTTATAATGCGTCCTCCAGAACTCGCGAATGATACAGCGCAACTTGTCGATGTAGCGCGCCATGTTCTCGATGTCCTACGCGGGCAGGGAATCGAGCCTGAGGCAATCTGCCAGTGCATGCCAAACTGTCCGCTGGTGCGCAGCGAAGACATCGTCGAACATTGGCGTGTGTTCGATTCGGGCAGCCGCCATTTTCAGATTTCTGTGATCCCGTATCGAGGCGTATATCCGCAGTGGGCCGTAATTGCCGATGAGCAGCAATCGGCCGCTGGCTCTTCGGCGAACGGAGCATTGGTCCGGAGTCAGGATTTGCCGTCAACATTCTGCCCGACCGGTGCGATCTGGTGGGCGCGCACCAAAAATTTCTTAGCGCAAAACGCTTTCTACGGTTCGCCTTTTCATCTGGCGCCGATGGATGCGAACCGCGGAATCGACATCGACGACGAAGAAGACCTCAAACTTGCGGAATTGCTGGTGCATGGGTTGACCGCGCGAGATGGCATATCTCCGTTGGAGCCAACCAATCACGACGCGTATGCGCTGGGGAGTTTAAGTGTTTGAGAAGATGCTATGCACCATTCCGGCGCGCGCAGGCAGCAAACGCCTCCCCGGGAAGAATTTGCAGACGTTGGCGGGTAGACCACTGATTGCCTACACCATCGAAGTTGCGCGGCAGAGCGGCCTTTTTGAAACCGTGTATGTGTGCACCGAAGACGAAGAAATCGCAGATGTCGCGCGTTCTTGTGGCGCAAGCGTGCCAATTCTTATGCCACAAGAGCTATGTGGTGATCTCGTTGCCTCGCATATTCCGTGTCAACACATGGCTTCACATCTCGCCGGGCTCGGGCAGTCTACGGATACGTTAGTCTGCCTTCAGCCAACATCTCCGCTGCGCAGCGTCAAGGACTTAATATCGGCCGTGAAGAAATTTCAAAGCGGCGACTTCGACTTCCTAGTAAGCGTGACGCCAGTGGATCCCCATGACTTCCACTGGGCGGTGGTGCTGGAGGGCGATGATTACTGGCATATGTACTTCGGCAACAAATATTTGATGGAGCGCCCTTTGTTGCCGCCAGTTTTTCGTCCCAACGGATCCATTAAGATTGCGCACCTGCCGGCCCTGGCGCAGGTCGGTCATTTTTTTGGAGAGCGCATGGGCGTGGTGGAAACGCCGCCGGAGCGCTCGGTGCATGTGGCCTTGGAATTCGACCTCAAACTCTGTGAGCTAATTCTCGCGGAGCGAACGGTCATGAAGGGATTGCAAAATCGCGTCGCCCTCGTCACCGGAGCCACCGGCCTTTTAGGGAGTGCGATCGCGAAACGCCTTGCGGCGGAGCAAACCACAGTCATCATTGCCTCTCGCGACTTGTCGAAAGCCAAACAGTGGGTGGAGCGGCAAGATCAAGATAAAGATAAAAAAAGCGGCAGATACATTCCCGTGCAACTCGACTTAACCGACGAGCAAAGCATTCGCAACTTCCTCGACAGCGTCGTCGATCAGGCCGGCGTACCAACAATCGTTGTCGCAAACGCCTCCTTGCGCGAAGGTGTGGGCGCGCCGTTTGAAGAGCTCACGCATGATTCCTTCAAGAATCTGTTTGCAGTCGATATTGCCGGACACGTTTTGCTACTGCGCCACACCGTGGATCGCCTTGCGGGCCAGCCTACAAGCATAATCTTTCTATCCTCAATCTACGCACAAGTTGGAGTAGACCACCGCATTTATCCGGAAGGAATGATGCCGACGCCAGTACAGTACGCCGCGGTGAAAGCCGCGGCCGAAGGCGCAACCCGTTGGCTGGCCGCCAAATGGGGCGTGCGGGGAGTGCGTGTAAACTGCCTCGTACCCGGCGGAATCGCTTCGCCCCAGCGGCAGCCCGAAGAATTTGTAAAGCGGTATTCTGAAAAGACCATGCTTCGTCGAATGGCCACCGCAGAAGAAGTCGCGAGCGCTGCCGCATTCCTCGCCTCCGACGAAGCTTCTTACATCACCGGACAATGCCTGCTAGTAGATGGTGGATTGACCGCCTGGTGAATTCCATGAGAGTCCTTCTAATCGATCCTCTCGATACCGCAGATGCGGGCGCCTGGGCCGGGCAGCGCTGGGACCGGATCGTAGACCTTGGAATGGGCGGAAAGAATACCTATGAGCGTTGGATCCGCCAGTTTCAATGTCCAGTGACAACGCTGAATTCTTTGCGTAATGGGTTCGACGATTTCCGGCGAGTGCGCGAATTTTTGGGTCTAGGGTGCGGGCAGATGATCGACGAACATGGTCTGGACTGGTGGGAGATCATATCGATTCTGCTACATGGAGAATTGGAGAATCTGATCCTGCTGCAACGCTTGTTGCAAACAGTCGGGTCGAGCGATGAATTGTATGTTTCGCGTCCCAGTCTTCACGCTAGTCTCCTCCAGTGTCTGCTCCCGACACGCGTGAATGTTTTTCCTTTGCGTCGGGCAGCGCAGAGAGGCGGGCTGGCGCACTACGTCCGCGTTTTCAATAAACTCTCCGCTTCACAGATGATTGATGTTTTCTGGGACAAATACGACTTAGGCTACCAGTTCCGCCGGCGCCTCGCACGAAAACGCCAGCTTTCCACGCGGCCAGCGGTCGTACTTCCCACCGCTTACATAAATGTCTCGCGAACTGGCGCTGCGTATGCGAAAACCTTTCCCCAGGAAAAATTTCTTTTGGTTGCAACCCGGCGCAGTGGCTGGATAAAAGATCTTCCGCAAAATGTAACGCCCGCGTGGTTATCTTCGTATGCCTCGGTGCGTGACCGGAAGTACGAAAATGCTGGGATGGAGAGCCGGTGGCGCTCTCTGCGGAACAACTTAGCACAGGTGCCGGAGTTTGAGATTTTGAATCGATGTGGCTATTTGGATTTTTTTCCGCGGCACTTCCGTCACGGACTTGAAGTTCGCGACGCCTGGCGAAATGTTCTCGACACCGAGCCAACGCAGGCGGTGCTTTGCGCCGACGACAGCAATCCATATACGCGCATCCCGTTGCTTTTGGCACGTGCCCGTGGGTTGCCGAACATTGCCTGCCATCATGGAGCCCTCGATGGCCGCTACGTGTTTAAGCGCACTCACGCAGATGTCATTTGGGCCAAGGGAAAAATGGAGCAAGACTATCTGGTGCGGCAGTGTGGTGTGCCGCAAGAGAGAGTCGAGATTGGTGCCCCGGTTATGCCAGCAACCAGGAACGGCCTGGGACAAATGAACGACCAAGCATTCCGATCGCACATACTCTTCATCTCGGAAGCTTCCGATGTCTCCGGTGGACGGCCGGAGGAGTTTTATAAGGATGTCTTACCTCCGTTAGCGGATTTGGCGCTGGCCAGCGGCCACGAACTGATTGTTAAGCTGCATCCCGCGGAAAGCGAAAGCCAACGTGCGCACACACTGGCCCGAATACTTTCTGCCCAACAAAAGAGCATCACTCGTATCGTGACCGGCCCACTCACCGAGGATCTTCTCGCAAAAGCATGGTTCGGCATTACGATACTTTCCACCGTGGCAATCGAATGCGCAGTTCGCGGGATTCCATGTTTCTTGTGCAAGTGGCTTGAGTTTTGGCCTTATGGATATATCGAGCAATTTATTCGCTTCGGTGCGGGCGTCGGTCTCAATGAGCCGAGCGAAATCGAAAGGATTCCGGAGTATCTGCAGCATTATCCGCCCGCGGCCGACGTTCATCAGAATTGCTGGCAACCTGTGGCAACCGGACGCCTGCGGGAGTTGCTTTCCCCATCGCGAAAAGAATGCATAACCGTTGCGCATTGAGTTACTCGTCGTTGTTTCGGTGGAGCAATATTTGTGGGTGCAGGAACACTTCTAATTCGGGCTGATGCCGGCGTGAGCATGGGAACAGGGCACGCCATGCGATGCGTGGCCCTGGCGCAAGCGTGGCAGGATTCTGGTGGCCGCTGTATTTTCTTGATGGCAAACTCTACTTCAGCCGTGGAGCGGCGGCTGAAAGCAGAGGGAATCGAAGTCGAAACTCTGGCAGTTGGCGCGGGCAGCGCCGAAGATGCAAAACAAACAGCCAAGATTGCTGGCGACAACTATGTGGGTTGGATTGTGGTAGACGGCTACCAGTTCGAGTCGGCTTATCTATCGGCAGTCAGAGCGGCCGGATTCAAATTATTGTTGATAGACGATAATTTCCGAGCGGGACCTTATCACGCCGACATCCTATTGAACCAAAACACACACGCCAGATCGGGCTCCTATGCCAATTGTGATTCTTCAACCCAGCTCCTGCTGGGGTCGCGATACGTTCTGCTGCGAAAAGAGTTTCGCCCATGGCGCAACTGGCAACGCGAGATTTCCGCGATCGGGCGAAGGGTTCTGGTCACCATGGGAGGCAGCGATCCGAGTAATTTGACTGCAAAAGCGCTGGATGCAATTCGAGAACTCTCAATCCCGAACCTTGAGGCGATCATCCTCGTAGGAGGAAGCAATCCGCATTTATGCATGATAGAGAAATCGATCCAGAGCGATTCCACGCGTGTGATCATCGATGCAGCCAACGTCCCTGAATTGATGGCGTGGGCGGATGTCGCGGTTTCCGGCGCCGGCACCACGCTCTGGGAGATGTGTTTTCTTGGATTACCTGGCATTCTTTTGGTTCTCGCGGAAAATCAGGTGGAAGTGGCCGCTACCGCTGGCAAAATGGGAACCGCCTGGAGCTTAGGCGCCGCCGCGGATGTTGGCGTATCCACCCTCGCGGAAAAGCTGGCGGCATTATTAGAGTCGAAATCCAGCAGAATGGGCCAGTCCGAACAGGGCCGGAAGCTCGTAGACGGTCGGGGTGCGGAACGAGTGGTTGCATTCCTCTCAGGACTGGATCTGCGTCGGACGACGGATTCCGATTGCCAGGTTTTCTGGGAGTGGGCGAACGACGCAGAGGCAAGGGCTGCTTCTTTCAACGGAAAGATGATCTCCTGGGAAGACCATGCGAAATGGTTTCGAGCCAGGCTGGACGATCCGAAAGCGATGTTTTACACCGCGACGGACAGAGATGGCGTGCCGATTGGGCAGATTCGCTATCAGCTCAACGGCACGCGCGCTGTGCTGTCGATCACCTTGGACGCAAGGTTTAGAGGAAACGGGTGGGGCCAGAAGATCCTCGCAGTCGGCACAGAAAGAATTTTCCGGGACACCGGAGTCGAATTCATCGATGCTTATGTCAAGCCGACTAACCTGGTCTCATTGAAGTTGTTTGCAGGTGCGGGTTTTCAGCAATTTCCGTCGGAAATAATCGACGGGCAGGAAGGCATCCACTTTGTGTTGGAAAGAACTGCATTTCCCTGAGTGACTCTCGATAGATCGAGGGTCGAAAAGTGAAAACGTTTTTTCGGTGTGATCTGAGTCCGAATTTGTGCCGCAGGAGATAAGCGAGCGTTTGTAAGCTGATGTAACCGAAAAAATAAGTGAAGATTGCGATTTCACAACCGGGTTATCTTCCGTGGACAGGGTTCTTTGACCTGATTGACCAGGTGGATCAATTTGTCCTGCTCGATGATGCGCAATTCGTGAAACAGTCGTGGCACCAACGCAATCGCATCAAATCTCCGACCGGCCTGCAGTGGCTGACTGTACCGGTCGCCTTTCGAGGGCGTCTGGGCCAGCCCCTTTGCGGCGTGGAAATACGGGAGCCGTACTTCTGGCAGAAACATTTGCGTAGCATTCAGGCAAACTATGGAAGGGCGCGATACTTTCGGGATTATTTTCCGCTCCTCACAGAAATTCTGGAGAAGTATGGTCCGGGAAAAAAGCTGATCGATCTTAATCTGGCCCTTGTGCAGTGGCTTGCCAGCGAGCTTTCCGTCAAGACTCCGATGGTGCGATCTTCGACTTTGCACCTGGAAGGGAATCGGTCTGGGCATCTGGTGGCGACGTGTGAACGGCTGGGGGCGACGAATTATATTTCGCCGCGCTCGTCAACCTATTTGCTTGATGATTTGAGTATGTTCGACGAAGAGGGCATTGCAGTGTACTTCCAAAATTACAGCTGCCGCGAATACGAACAACGGTTTCCGCCGTTCTTGCCGTACACGTCGGTTGTGGATTTGCTCTTCAACGAGGGTCCGCAAGCAGGGGACATCATGCGCAGCGGTCGCGGAGTGCCGTTCACTCCCGATGAAGTCCGCGTTCTTGTCGAGAACATGGAGTATAGGCGAGAGGTCCGGCGAATATGAAAATCGGACGACGCAACATTGGTCCGGAACATCCCGTCTATGTGGTAGCGGAGCTTTCGGCAAACCACAATCAGAACTTCGACCAGGCGGTGCGCATCGTCCGCGCTGCCAAAGACGCTGGTGCCGACGCCATCAAGCTTCAAACCTACACGCCGGATACGATGACCCTCGCCAGTGATCGAAACGAATTTGTCATCCGCGGCGGCACCATCTGGGATGGACGCAATCTCCACGATCTTTATGGCGAAGCCTACACGCCCTGGGAATGGCAGCCGAAGCTGAAACAGGCCGCAGAAGAACTGGGAATGGATTGCTTCTCAAGTGCCTTTGATTCGACGGCAGTGGATTTTCTGGAAAACATGGATGTCCCGGCGCACAAGATCGCTTCCTTCGAACTGGTCGACATTCCTCTGATTCAGAAAATTGCCCACACCAGGAAACCATTAATCATGTCGACGGGTATGGCCACAGTCGAGGAGATCGAGGAAGCGCTACGGAGCGCTCGCGATGCGGGCGCGTCACAGATTGCGTTGTTGAAGTGCACCAGCGCTTATCCGGCGCCTGTGCAGGACATGAATCTCCGCACAATTCCGGAGATGGCTCGGCGGTTCGGAGTCCCCGTGGGATTGTCCGACCACACTATGGGAATCGCCGCACCCGTAGCCGCGGTTGCCCTGGGTGCGTGCATCATCGAGAAGCATATGACGCTGTCGCGCTCAACCCCGGGCCCGGACAGCGCATTCTCGCTTGAACCGCAGGAATTCAAAGCGATGGTGGATGCAATAAGAACCGCTGAAAAAGCTCTCGGCACAGTGCACTTCGGCTTGAGCGCGAAAGAAGAAACCAGCCGCATTTTTCGTCGCTCGTTGTTTGTAGTAGAGGATGTGCAGCAAGGCGACGCATTTACGCCGGCAAATGTGCGCTCGATTCGCCCAGCCCACGGCCTCCACCCGCGGTATCTGCCGGAAGTGTTGGGCAAACGTGCATCACGGAAGATCAAACGAGGCACACCCCTAAGCTGGGAGTTTGTTGTCCGATCATGAGATGCTTGTCGTATCACGACCCAGAAGCCGACATCTGAATCGGATCTTGACTCGCAATGCCAAATACGAAGTCAGAAGCGAACATTCTCGCCTACAACGCGCCGGCGGTTGCGGAGTACTATGCGAGGCTCGATTACCTAACGCCCTGCGAACGCTTGTTGTTCCAGCAGTATCTCCACTCCGGCATGGCGATCCTCGATCTTGGCGTGGGAGGGGGACGCACGACCCCGTACCTTTCGTCGATTGCCGACCGCTACGTTGGTGTTGACTATGCACCGGAAATGATTACAACTTGCCGGAAAAAGTTTCCCCAACTTGAGTTTGAAGTCGCAAATGCTGCCGATCTTTCAATGTTTAAGTCGGCGAGCTTCGATGCCGCCGTGATGGCTTTCAACGGTATTGATTATCTGCCGGACGAAACCCGTCTCAGCGCGCTGCAGGAAATTCGACGCCTGCTCAAGCCCGATGGAATTCTGGTTTTCTCCTCTCACAATCCGCGCTCGATCTGGGTGCGGCCGTCGTGGAATCCGCAGCGGGTGCGAGGAATCGCGCAGAAGATCGTGACGAACGACTCGGTCGCCTTTCAACCTTTGCTATGGTCCTTAACCGCAGCAAGGATAGTGCTCGCCGGGGTACAGGCCGTGCTGCGCTCGCTAGGTCGGGCCGCGCGGAGAATCCCAACACGAACATTCTGGCAAGGGCAAGGCTATTGGATGGATCCGGCACACGGCGGCCTGATGACTCATCTGGCGATTCCAGAGAGAGTCGAACGCGAACTCAACAACATGGGGTATCGTATGCTGCGAGTGATGGGAGATGATTACCCGCGCGCGAGCCGGCCTTACATTACTGATTGGTATTACTATGTGTTCTCGAAAACCGGGGCTACTGGAGAGAAGTGAGTTTGCGCATTGTTCTGCACAGGGAAATTCCCGATGACCCCAAGCTGCGGCGCGAGTGGAATGAAGTCGCGTTGCAGGTGGAACGTCCGGAAGTGTTTTATACCTGCGAGTGGGCGCTTGCCGTGCAATCCGCCTACCGCGCTTCCCTGAAGCCTTTACTGCTCTTAGGTTATGAGGAAGACGACCTCGTCGGCGTAGCGTCGCTGGCCACGGACCCCGCACAGCGAAACATAAGTTTCCTTGCTGCTAATACAGCGGACTATTGCGAATTTTTGAGCGCACCGCAAAGACGAGAAGATTTTGTCGCCGCCGTTTTCGGAGAGCTGCGCAAGTTGGGGAAAACAGAGATGACACTCGCAAATCTTCCCGCCGACTCCAAAACGCCGGATGCTCTCCGCTCCGTGGCCAAAAATTACGGCTTCTATGTTTACATGCGTCCCGCATACTTGTGCGCCCAGGTCGAATTAGGTTCTAGAAACCAGCGCCAGGAGTTGAAAGCTTCTCTCGTGGGCAAGAAAAAACTTCGCCGCTATCTGCGCGAAATGGAGCGTGAAGGTCCGGTGACCTTCGTCCACCTTCAGTCGCTCGATCAAATTCAGGCGGCCTTTCCAGCTTTCGCCGACGCCCACGTAGCGCGCTTCCACGCCACAGGGCGCGTCAGCAGTCTCGCAACCGTCGAACGCCGAAACTTCCTGGAGGAACTTGCAAAACAATTTTCTGGCACTCCCGTAGTAACGTTAAGCTTGCTCATGATTGGAAGCCAACCGGTGGCGTGGAACTACGGCTTTCAATTCCATGGAAGCTGGTTCTGGTATCAGCCTACATTCGATAGCCGTCAGGAAGAAAATTCCCCCGGCCATTGTCTGCTTTCAAGAATCGTGATCGAAGCCTGTGACATGGATGGAATGAGCGTGGTTGATCTCGGTCTCGGCGCGGAAGGCTACAAGGAACGCTTTGGAAATGGCGCGCGCCAGACGTTATATGTCACGGTGACGAACTCACGGCTGCGGTACTTGCGCGAAGTTGCGAGGTATCGGACTGCCAGCATTTTGAAACAGTCGCCAGAGGCTGAGTCGTTTGTCCGAGGTGCGCTGAGCAAGTTGCTTCCGAAGAGGAGCGATACACCGGCGCCGAAAAAGCATTTAGACTGATAAATCACAATTTTGTTCTCGGGGACGTAAGTGCGAAAGTCTTCGGAAAAATGATGTCAGGTCAGTCATGAGCGAACTGCGCGAAATCCGTCTTCCATCTGACTTGTGCGCTGCCGCTGAACGGAGGTTTGGCAGCAAGTTCGGTAGCGTGGATGAACTCGTCACCTTCTTGTTACGAGAGTTGATGCGCGAAGACACACTCGACATGGATCAGGCTGATCAGGCAGCCGTGGAGCAGAGACTCAGAGACTTGGGATACCTTTGATCGGCTGCTGATTGGAATGGATATCCGACCGATTACGGAATGCAAAACTCCCCCACTTTAAATGAAGTAATGCGGCAGAGCCGGGAGCGACTTTTTCCCTCGCTCACCAATCCCAACTGGCTTGTTTTAAGGGAGCGGCGCAGGATTTTCGATCGCTGGCTCGCGCAACTTCCGTCGCGTGAACTCGACGTCCTTGATGTTGGCGGACGCCTTCAACCGTATCGCCCACTAATCGCTGACCGCCTGCGCTCATATATCGCGGTTGATTTGCGGCTTACTCCGCTCGTGAATGTAGTGGCGCCTGGGGAACATCTGCCGCTGATGAGCACTCGATTCGATCTTGTGATTTGTACTCAGATGCTCGAATACGTTTCTCAGCCTTCGTTGGTCTTGGGTGAAATCCATCGTGTGTTGAGACCGGGAGGCTCATTGCTGCTTAGCGTCCCGAGCGTCTGCCCAATCGATGCTGGCGAGGAGTGCTGGCGCTTCCTGCCTGCAGGTCTGCGATATCTGCTGGCGGATTTCGCACGTGTGGAAGTTGTGGCGGAAGGAGGCAGCGTGGCAGGATTTTTCCGTACCGTGAACAGTTGTCTCGATATTTTTGCGCGATATTCCGCGGTACGGTTTCTGTATCGGCACAGCATCGCTCCGTTGGTGAATCTATCTGGAGCGTTGCTGGAAAACTTGTCGGGTAGTCAGAACGAGCAGTTTACGGCAAATTACAGCGTGCTAGCGCAAAAGTGAGCAGTCAATCCAACCCGCACTTTCAAGGCCGCTCTGTGCAAAGCATCTTGCGCAGAGTGTGGCAGCGCGGGCGTTCGCACTTGCCTATGCAAGGCTTTGCCTTCGGACGCCCCCTGGTCGTGTTGCAGAGCGACGACTGGGGACGAGCCGGCGTACGCGACCGGGAAACGTGGGAAGAGTTGCGGAGCGCAGGACTGAACCTTGGCGAACGTAGCTACGATTTCTATAGTCTCGAAACCGCAGAAGATGTTGAGGCCGTCGCACTGCTGTTTAGTCGCCATCGCGATTCGGTCGGACGTCCGCCTTGTTTGGAAATGAACTTTATCGTCGCCAACGTCGATTTCGAAAAAGTCGTTGCGGACAATTTTCGTCAGATAAATCTTCGCCCCTTGACTGAGGGTCTCCCCGACGGCTGGAATCGTCCGGGCTTGTTCGAAGCTTACCGGGCGGGGATCTCAGCGAGCGTGTTTACGCCGGCTCTGCATGGGACTACACATTTCTGTCGGCGCGCGTTGGAACGCCACCTGAGCGATCCCGGCCAGCGAGGAGCGCTTCTGCGAACCCTGTGGAAGGCGGGCGTCCCATATATCCATTGGCGCATGCCCTGGATTGGATTTGAATACTCAGATCCCGGAAAACGTGGGGAGGAATTCCTGAGTTCAGAAATTCAGGAAACCCTGATTAACGATGCGGTCAAAACGTTTACGCAATTTTTCTCGAAGGCTCCGCGTTCGGCTTGCGCGCCAGGTTATCGTGCCAACGAAAGTACGCACGGTGCATGGGCGAAGCGCGGCGTCCAGGTGGCACAGAATGGACCCGGCAGCGCAATGCCCCCGCACTTCGACCAGCAAGGAATCTTGCATTTATATCGCTCAATGGATTTCGAGCCAGCCTCGGACCAGTCGCTTTCCGTGGACGCCTGTTTACGAACGGCAGAGAATTGTTTCGCCCGTGGACTGCCCGCAGTCGTTTCGGTTCACTCCATCAACTTCCACTCCACGTTGAAAGACTTTCGCAGCCGCACCCTCAGCCTGCTCGATGAGTTTCTGGCCGCGCTCGAATCGAAATATCCGGATCTCTTGTATGTTCGCGATGAGGATCTTTACGATTTGGTGGATAAAGGATCATTTCAATCGATGCAATCCACGGTGCGTGTTCCCGTAACGAAACGAACGTTCCCTGTGAGCGCGGTTTCTTCAGGACTGGGAGCGTAGATGCCGCCTCGAAAATCCCTCGTGCTTGTCACCGTGGATTGCTTGAGCGCCGATCATTGCGGCTTCATGGGCTATCGCCGTCCCACGACGCCTTTTCTCGATGGCCTGGCCAGCGAGAGTTTTATCTTTCCCACGGCAATCGTGGCAGGCGTTCCCACGCCTTACTCGTTTCCGGCTATCCTGGCGTCGCGTTATCCCCTTGATCTTGGGCGCGAGGTGCTGGGCCTCGCCGTCGAAGAAACCTGTCTGGCTTCGGTTCTGAAGGACGATGGATATGCAACCGCATTTTTCGGCGCGGCCAATCCGTATCTATCGGCGCAGTTCGGCTACGATTTTGGCTTCGATACGTTCTATGATTTTCTGGATGCCGATCTCACTCCGCTATGTACGTCCAGAAACACTTCGCTCGAGCACGATAGCTGGAAGAGCAAATTAAATCGTACTTTGGAAATGCTCGGCCATAAAATTCCGGGCTTGGGCGCAGCCTACGATGAACTTTACTTTCGGTATAGCCAGCGCTTGGCGACACGCGTACCTATGTCGTTCGATATGCTGCGCCGCTTCCCAGCAGCCGACGTAATCGTGGATGAGGCGCAAACCTGGCTGGCCTCGGTGGGCGAGAATCCTTTCTTTCTATGGCTCCACTTCATGGATCCTCATGCGCCTTATTATCCGACGGAGCAAGGTTTGGAAATGCTCGGAGAGAATCCGTTGACAGCGTCCCAAGCGCGCTATCTGAACGCATATTGGAATCGCCCTGACATCGGAACAAAAAGGCTGCGCCGTCATCGCGATGAAATCATCACTTTGTATGACTCTGGAATTCGTTGGGTGGATACGCAGCTTGCTCGCTTGATTGAGACCCTCCGTAAGTCTAAGCTTTGGGAAAATTGCATTTTCGCCTTCACTGCCGATCACGGTGAAGAATTTCTGGAACACGGAGCCCGTTTTCACGACCCGTCATTGGTGGAAGAGTTAATCCACGTTCCATTTCTCCTGCGTGTGCCCGGAGCCGAAAAAAAAACCGTTTGCAGCAATCCCTTCAGCTTTCTCCATCTCGCGCCGACTCTGCTCGCAGCTGCCGGGTCGCCAATCCCTTCTGAATTTCAAGGCCAAAGTCATTGGACGCACATCCGCGATGGAAGAGAATGGGGTGATCCCGCCATTGCCGAATGTGCTGCCGGCCCCAGAAGCCGCTTCCGTCCCGATCATCCAGGTGCAACTCGCCTGCTCGCGGTTCGCGAATCGCGTTACAAGCTGGTGCTGAACTTTGATGTCCACACCGACAACTTGTTCGATCTTGCCGCAGATCCAGGAGAGCAGAATCCTTTGCCCAACGCAGCAAAAAAACCGGAGCGGCGACGTCTACTTGAGAGTGCGCTCGCGCACTTGAAGAGGTCTGCCAGCCAACGGAGTTCGCAACCTTACCTGCGAGCCCGTATGCGCGATATCGCCACAAATCTAATCAGTTCCGCACCGAATGCTGGGGCGCGTGCGGTTGGTTAACCGAATGAAGCCGGTCAAAATATTGGTCGATTCGTTTGCGGACGAGGGCCTTACCAATGCCCAGATGATCAACGCACGGGAGATCGTCAGCCGCCTCGACCCTGATCAATTTTCCGTAACCATGTTTGTGGAAGGAAAACCTGCCCCTCAAATCAGCGCAAGGCCGAACACCCATTTGATTCAGCTTCCAGGGCGGCTGCAAACCATTCCATTGTTAACCCGATTTCTGTTCGGGCCGCAGGATATTTTGTTTTACCTGAAGGCATCGCCGGCGAGTCGGTGGTATTTAAAGCTACGATCGCGTAGGTATGCGCGCTGTGCGACCGTGGGTACAATCGAATCGCAAACTGACTGGCGTGACGAGACGATTACTCCGCAGGCAATTCGTCTCTTTGAGGAGACCATCCTTCGTTGTGATTATTTGTTCAGCAACTCCGCCATGGTCAAGCGAAGTCTGGAAAAGAACTACGGCTTGACGAGTGAAATCGTTTCTACTGGCGTTGATACCGGGTTCTTCACTCCCAACTGGGATAGGCCGGCAAATTTGAAGCCGCGAGTGCTTTTTGTCGGCGCGCTCCGCGCCTTCAAAGGACCGCAAGTAGTTTTCGAAGCGGCCCATCACTATCCCGACGCAGATTTTGTTGTAGTGGGAGATGGCGTCATGGGCAGCGAACTGCGCGCCCGCGCCAAATCTTTGGCAAACGTTGAAATGCGCGGTTCACTGGGGCGCACCGCGATTCTTGAAGAATATCGCCGAGCGGATATTTTTATGTTTCCCTCCCACTGGGAAGGTTCGCCCCGAGTTTTAATGGAGGCTGCGGCCAGCGGTCTGCCCGTGATTGCACGCAAGGACTACGAACCCGAGTCCGTAATCGATGGCAAGACTGGCTTTCTGGTGGGCGGAGATGATGAGATGATCACGCGCCTCGCTCCGCTGCTCGCCGATTCCGGGTTGCGTCGAACGCTGGGAGAAGCTGGGCGCTCTCACATGGCTCACTTCAGTTGGAATGTGATCACACGCCAGTGGGAGACTATTTTCACGCGCGTGGCCCTCGAGCAGCGGAAATTGCGCCGGGAGTCGATGTGATCACCAAACTGGTAATCATTACCGAGATCATTGCGCCCTACCGCATTCCTGTTTTCAACGCACTGGCGCAACGGCCGGAAATCGATTTGCACGTTATTTTTCTATCCGAGAACGATCCCTCTCTGCGCCAGTGGCGAGTTTACAAAGACGAGATTAAATTCCACTATGACGTGCTTCCATCGTGGCGGCATCGCCTTTTTGGATACAACGTACTCATCAATCGTGGAGTCCACTCGGCCCTGAACCGCATTAAGCCGGATGTTGTATTGTGCGGCGGGTACAACTATCTTGCTTCCTGGCAAGCCGCCCGATGGGCAAAAGCTCATCGTGCGCCTCTGCTGCTATGGTCGGAAAGTACGGCTTTCGACCAGCGGCGCGGCTATCCCTTTGTGGAATTCATCAAGATGCGCTTTCTGAATCTTTGCACCGCATTCGTTGTGTCCGGCAAGTCCTCTGCGAACTACCTCGTGGATCTCGGGATGGCGGAGGAGAAAATCTTTACCGCGCCCGATGCGGTTGACGTCGCTCTGTTTTCTCAGTTAGCCGAAACTGCGCGCCAGAGCAGGATTCCGGACCGCTGTCGTCTTCCTTCGCGATATTTCCTTTACGTAGGCCGATTGGTAGAAGAGAAGGGGGTCTTTGATCTTGTTGAAGCCTACACTCAACTCGACCCGGAGGTCCGTTCACAAATTGGTTTAGTATTTGCTGGCGATGGTTCCGAACATGAGGCTCTTATGGAGCGAGCCTCGAAAATCACACCCGGAACCATCCAATTCCTGGGTTTCGTACATCGGGAGGAATTGCCTGAGCTCTACGCGCTGGCAGATGGTTTCGTTTTCCCAACTCACAGTGACCCCTGGGGTCTGGTTGTGAACGAAGCGATGGCGTGCGCGTTGCCAATCATTGTCACGAACGTAGCCGGATGTGCCCTCGATCTGGTCCAGGATGGCTGGAACGGATTTGTGGTTCCTCCTCGCGATTCCTCTCGGCTGGCCGCAGCCATGGCTCAGTTGGCTGAAAATTCCGGATTGCGCGCGACAATGGCAGCCAATAGCCAGAAGCGGATCGAGGCATTCTCACCGGCAGCATGGGCGGGTGGAATGGTCAAGGCAGTCATCAGCGCGAGAACGTAATATACTGACTCCATCGAAATCGATCGAACACTCACTTTCTTGCAGCGTTTTGGAGAACTCGGAATGGCGGAGCCAGTAGTGCCCCAAAAAATGGTGCCGCAAAAAGATGATGGGAACGCTCAATCGCTCTCCGGCCGTCAGGTGGAGATCATGGAGTGCACGCTGCGCGATGGAAGCTATGCCGTCGATTTCAAATTCACCGAGAACGACACGGCGATGCTGGCAGGCGTTCTGGGGCGGCTGGGTTTTCGCTGGATCGAGATCGGTCACGGCGTAGGACTAGGCGCAGCCAAGGCCGGCAAGGGCACGATGCCGACTTCGGATGAACGTCTAATCGATGCGGCGAAGCGCGCTGCGCCCGACGCGCAGATCGGCTGTTTTTTTATTCCCGGAATTGGAACGGCTGACCAATTGAAATCAGCCCGTGCCGCTGGCCTCGACTTTGTCCGCATTGGCTACAACGCCCCCGAAATCGAAGACGCTTTTCCTTACCTGACGCTGGCCAGGGAATTAGGCTTGAAGCCTTGCCTGAACTTCATGAAGACCTACGGTATCTCGCCCGAGGCTTTCGCCGAGAAGGCCAGAGCTGGCGCAGCCGCCGGTGCCGATATTGTCTACTGCGTCGACTCCGCCGGCAGCATGTTCCCGGAAGACGTGCACAAATATTTCAGCGCCGCCCGCGACCGCTGCGAGTGCGAATTAGGCTTCCACGGCCACAGCAACCTGCAGTTTGCGGTTGCTAATAGCGTGGAAGCGGTTCGCTGTGGCGCCAGTTTCATCGACACCACACTCTATGGATTGGGACGAAGCGCCGGAAACGTTCCCACTGAAGTCGCCGTCGCGGTCTTCAATAATCTCGGCATTCAAACCGGAATCGATCTCTTCGACGTAATGGATGCGGCCGAAGAATTCATGGGCCCGCTGATGTCGCAAATGCAACTCTACGACATGATGTCGGTCGCCATGGGCTGCAGCAAGTTTCATTCTTCGTTCCTGCCGAAGGTCGCCGCAGCTGCGCGCCGGCATGGAGTCGAGCTGCGCAGGCTGGTAGTTGCCATGGGCAAACTCGATCCCGTCAATCTCGATGACGACAACCTGAATCGCGTGGCCAGCAGCTTGCCGAAAGCGACTCCCGGCAGAGCGCGCGAGATGCTGACATCTTTCTCGGTGCCCGGCATTTCCGCCCACAGCATCAGCACTTCGCTCGCGGCCGTGCAGTCGTTAGTCGATGGCATGACCGTCACCTGTGCCAAACGCCGCGCCCGTCCTGTCCTCGAGTTGGTTGCTTCCGAATCGCCTTCTCCAGAGCTGGTTCTGGCGGACCTGGTGCTCGCCGAAGGCCCGGTCGTACTTGGCCGCGTGGTCTACGGTTCTTTCGAAATGCTGGAGCAGGTTTTGGGTATGACTGGCGCGAGCGTGCCGTTATACCTGAGCGACAAAGATGGAGGCGCGTGGGCCGCTGAGTGGCCTGTGTCCGTGCGAGAGATTGTAGGTGCAGAGAGAATTCTTCCGATACGCTCAAAACGCCTGTTTGCCAGTTACATGGAAGAAGTCATACTGGCGACGGCGCAGCGCTACGGCGGATTCTGCATGATGATTTACGGAAGCCCAAGCCGCTCTCTGTTGCAAAATTGTTGCGAGATCTTCACTAACGTTGTCGTGCACGGGGAGTTGCCACTGGAACCGCCGGCAAATTGTTGGCAGTTGACAGATTTTTCCGACCGCATGCATTTCGATCTGGGCGTCGGTGTGGCGCTGCTTCTCTGTCCGCCGAGTGGCTCAGACTCGACTTCAATCGATCAGTTGTTATCGCCGGAAGGCGTTGTAATCACAGCTGGCCACTTTCCTCGCTTCGAGCTGGACATCCCGGGCCGCGCGATTCTGCGTCTCGATGCCAACCAGGCCTACCGCGGGCAAATCGACAGATGGGTCGCCATTTCGAATCTCATGAAAACGGCTCAGCCCAGTCCGCTGGCGATGCAATGACGATCGATCACAAGATGACCGGCGAAATGAATATCCGCGAAATGATTACGGATGTTGTCGAGCGCCGCCGGGACCACGTCTTCCTGGTAGACGCCGCAACCAGCCGTGAAATCACCTACGGCGAATTTCACCGCCAGGCCTGTGCCTTGGCTGGCGGAACTCCGCCGCCGCGGCGTGCGCAAAGGCGACCGCATCGCCGTCATGCTTCCGAATAGCTGCGAACTGGCAGTCCTGTATTTCGCATGCATTTATCTGGGAGCAGTCATCGTTCCCACAAATCCTTCGCTCAGCAAAAGCGACGTTCAATTCATCCTCGAAAGCTGTAAGCCCGCGCTTATTGTGGCTAGCTCGACAAGCGCTGACGCCATCAAAAGCCTCACGCGAACGTGCTGACGCTGATCACGGCTGCAGGAAGCGAGCAAAGACGCGCACGGTCCCGACCAAATCAAACACCAGATCAGAATTGACGATCTCGCAGATGAGAAGGAGTTTGTTCCCCTCGAAACGTCCGACGCCGAAGATTTGATCGTGATCATGTACACGTCAGGTACTTCCGCCAAGCCCAAGGGTCTGGCCCACAGGCTCGGGCACATGTTTCGCAACGCGCCTGGCTTTCGCGGGCGCGCAGCACCTCGACCAGGAATCGCGCTTTTATCTCACACTTTCGATGGCGTACATGGGCGGCTTCTACAATCTGCTCGTTCTGCCGTTTCTCTGCGGAGCGAGCGTTGTGGTCGATCATGTTTTCGATGCGCGGTCGAGCCTGTATTTCTGGGACAAGGCGAAGAACAACCACGTCAATACGCTCTGGCTTGCTCCCACCGTGTTATCGATCCTGTTGCGAATGGATCGCGGCCGCACCGGCGAAGAATTTTGCCGCAGCTCCGTGCGCCACGCATTCGTGGGCTTCGCTCCACTTCCGTTAAAAGTGAAGAACGAGTTCGAAGCTCGATACGGCGTGCATCTTATCGAGAATTACGGTCTATCGGAAACTCTGTTCGTCACCGCCCGCTCACGAACCGACTTGGGCGCCGGTGGTTACGTTGGAGAGGCTCTGCCGGGAGTTGAACTTCAAATCGCAAATGATAATGATAGTGATAACGACCAGGAAGAATCCGTTCCGCCCGGCGCAGATGGAGAAGTGCAAATCCTGACGCCCGATCTCATGGCCGGTTATCTGGACGCCGACGGCGCGTTATCAAAAATGGATGCGGACTTCTGGTTTCCCACAGGCGACGTCGGCCATCTTGACGAACGCGGATCGCTTTTTATCACCGGGCGAAAAAAAGACCTCATCATTCGTGGAGGCGTAAACATTAGCCCCGCGGCAATTGAAGAATCTCTCATGCACATTCCCGGTGTCGCCGAAGTGGCCGTGGTCAGCATTCCTCACGAGCTTTACGGCGAAGACGTTGTAGCCGTCTTGAAACTCGATGCCGGCGTGGAACTCGAATCGATTCTGGATTCGGTGGTCGCGTACGCGAAACGCAATCTGGCGCAGCATCAGCAACCCGCCCGCTACATATCGATTGATGAACTTCCCAGAACGGCGAACGGAAAGGTGCAGAAGTCTCGTATTCGCGAATTGGTGGCGCAGAAGCTGCAAGTAGGTTCCACCGCGGACCCTCGAATTCGGACCACGGAAAGCGCAGGGTTAATCCGCTGATTTCTCCGAACCGGAGACCCGCACTCGATATCGGGAAAATAAACGCAATCGGAATAAAAGCATGAAGATTATCGACCTTTCCTTACCCATCGAAGAAGGCATGATGACCTTCCCCACGCCCTGGCATCCCGTGGTAGAAATTACCATTCTCGGCCGCCACGGAATCGAAGGTCGCGAAACGCGGAAGCTCGTCCTGGGAACGCACATCGGCACCCACGCCGATGCGCCGCGTCACTTCATTCCCAGCGGCGGTACCATCGACGAGGTTCCTCTTGACGTGCTGATCGGACCGGCTACGATTGCGGACTTCACCGACTGCCGCCCCTTACAGGAAATCGACATTCCAGACCTCAAGCAGAAGCTAGGCGACAAAGTGCCGGCACGCTTGATTCTGCGCACTGGTTGGTCCAAGTATTTTGGCAACATGAAGTTTTATAACGAATACCCGTTTCTTACCGAAAGCGCCTCGCAATGGCTGGTCGAAAAACGGAGTAAGCCTAATTGCCATGGACACACCGTCGCCCGATAATCCGGCCCATTCGCGCGGAACCCCCAAGGACTCTCCTAATCACAAAGTGCTGTTGGGGGCCGGAGTGGTGTTAGTGGAGTACCTAACCAATCTGAAAGCGGTGACCGCGCCAGAAGTGGAATTGATCGTAATGCCGCTGAAGTTGAAAGGTTGTGACGGCTCACCGGCACGCTGCGTGGCAATCGAGAGGTGACAAGAAGTAACGGTAGTAATTAATGAAGAGAGGGAAGAGTTGAAGGCACAGGTCCAGGAGTGGCTTACAGACTGGTTTTTGAACCGAACGAAGGTCGGCAAACAACCGCGCGAAGCTCTTCTCAGCGTCGACTACTTCGAGGCGGGATGGCTTACATCGATGGAAGTTGTCGAGTTTATCACCGAGATCGAGCAGCATTTCGATATGCAGTTTTCCGATCGAGACATGCAGGATGCGCGCTTCGTCAGCATCGCAGGTCTCACGGAACTTATTCTGGAGCGCTCGGCGGAGACCAGCGAAAGCTGCTAGTTCGCAACATTACACATCAGCCGCAACTCGAACGTCTCAACTCAAACCGGAACATAGTGGAGAAAGTCATACCCGCGAAGCTGCATGTCCTGACACTCACACCCTTTTACCCCTCCGATGGGGATGAAGTGAGTGGCTGCTTTATCGCGGAGAGTCTCCAACAACTCCACGTTTACGGCGTAGCGTCGTCGGTCATCGCAGTCGATTCCATTTATCATGCCGCCGAAGGAAAGCCGGCACAAAATTCTCCCGCCGAATGGATTCGCTATCCGCAACTGCCCGGAAACTTTGGTCTTTCCAGCGCAGGCAAATTCCTGGGCAGAATTCTTTTAAGCCGCATCGGTCAACTTCATCAGCAGTCGCCGATCGATGTTATCCACGCGCATGCCGCGCTGCCTTGCGGACAAGCTGCGGCATTTGTTTCGCGCCGCTTGGACATTCCGTTTGTTGTTACCATTCATGGTCTGGACGTCTTCAACCGCTGTTTCGAAAACGGAATTGCTGCACGTTGGCGAAGGGCTGCGTCTGTGGATGTTTATGCGAGGGCAAGCAAGGTGATTTGTATCAGCGACAAAGTGCGGCGATTGCTAATAGAGGGGATGGATTCGGAAGTTGCCGCAGGGGTCGTCTACAACGGCACTGACCCAGACCTGTTTACCCCAGCCTCTGCACCAGAGCAGACCCCAACAATTTTGATCGTAGGAAATCTCTTGGTGGGAAAAGGGCATGAGCTAGTGCTCCGCGCCTTGGCTCGAATTAAGGATTCGTATCCCGGCCTGGAATGCCGCATGATCGGCGAAGGCGCAGATCGAGGGCGCTTTTCCGCTCTCGTACGACGATCTGGCCATCAGCGAGCAGGTTCATCTCCTGGGGCGGCGAAGTCGCGCCGACGTGGCTGAGGCCATGCGCAACTGCACCGATTTTTGTTTTGCCCAGCCGCTACGAAGGGCTCGGATGTGTTTATCTGGAAGCAATGGCGAGCGGCAAGCCGGCGATCGCATGCCGTGGTCAAGGCATCGACGAAGTCATCGAACATGGCGAAAAACGGATGGCTCATTCCAATCGACGGTCTCGAAGAACTCGTGCAAGGATTGCAAATCTTTCTGGCAGACGCAGCGCTGCGCGCACAAATCGGCCGCGCCGCTCGGCAGACAATCCTCGATAAACTGACCTTGTCCCATCAGGCGCAAAACCTGATGAGAATTTACGAGGCAGCCGCGCAATGACAGCGCCCATGCCAAGGCCAATCCCACGGCAAGCCGCGCCCACCCAACTGTCTGTCATAGAAGAAAAAGATATGGCCGAGGTGGCGAGTTTTATCGCCGCTCAGTCCGGCCGAACCACGCAGAATTGGTAGAGGCGCATCTTCGCTGGTTCTTGCTTGAAAATCCAGCTCGCCGGCCACAGGATCCTTTAGGTTTTGGCCTGCACGCTGCCGATCAACTCGTAGGTTGCATCCTGTGCAGCCCGCAAGCTCTTTCGCTTCGAGAACAAAAAAATTCTTCTCATGGGTTCGAGTTCGTTCTACGTAGACGATCATCATCGCGGTCACGGAGGCCGCATCTTCTTCAGTATTGCCGCCTCGCCAGGCGATGGCCTTTGTTCGGAACTTCAGCCAACCCTGAGGCAGCAGCTTTGTGGAAGGCGGCAGGCGCAAGTCCAATGCCGTATTCCGATGGCGAATTATTCGCCGTCCTACGCTGGCCGCCAGTGGTCGAAGAGTTTGTTCATCGCCGAAGTTCGAATCGCGTGCTCACCCGTTTGCCGGGGGCCCAATCTCCCGGCTTGCGGCTCTGTTCGCCCGCTCCAGATCGATGCGGTTCCACCCGAAGCGCTTCAGCCTCTTACTTCGGCAGAGCAGGTGAACGATCTGCGAGTTCACCATCCCTCCGTCGAAATTGACTCGATGCGCGACTTAGCCTACATTCGCTGGCGATATTTTTCGCGAAGGGATGCAACCACCGCGGCGTTCGCATTTCGCAGCCGACAGTCCTGACCAGCGAAATACTGGTAACGGTGAATCAACGAGTTCGCGGATATCGCGGCCAGATCAACACACTCAACGTGCTCGATGTTTATCCAGAAGTTCCACTGGAAGAGTGGCTCCGCATTGTCGGCGCACTCGCGGCCCTTTATCAAAAGGCTGTAGATGCAATCGTCTTGCGTAACCAAGACCCAGAGCAGACAAAAGGCATTGCGCAAAGAGGATTTCAGCATCGCCAATTCGATGCGCCGAAGGTTGGGTACTTGACAAAGCAAATCTACTGCCAACAAAAGATTGGTATCCCGTGCCGGCCGATGGTGACGGGCTGATTTAGATTCAGCAGGAGAGAAGTGAGCCAGTGTCATGGCCTCACTCGATAAACTTTACTCAATGAATTACGCAATGAATCTCAGAACCCAAGCACGAGCCTTGCTGATTCGAGCCGCCACTCTGGCTCGTCTCGATGAATTAGCGTTGCGCGTACAGAAATCGAAGGAGGACCAGCGCGCGCTGGTCGTTGGGGTACATGAAACACCGGCTCCTTGGAGTCGAAGTTCCACGATCAGCTGAAGTGGGCGTCCCAACATTTCACGATCACAACTCTGGATCGTTTCGCCAAGCTATGGGATCGCATTCCGCCATTGGAGGCCAGACTTAAGCCCCTGCTTCTGTTTACTTTTGACGACGGAAGAGAGAGCAACTACGCCGTGGCTGCGCCGTTGCTCGAATCCTTCGGCGGCCGCGGAGTATTTTTTGTTGTGCCCGCCTTTGCCGAATGCGCTGCCGATAAGGCGCTTCCGTTCTATCGGTCAAAGATCAATCCAGACTCCAGACCCGGCGACGAACAATGGGAGGACTGGAGGCCGATGAACCCCGCACAGATTGCGCGACCTGGCAGCCCGAGGCCATGCCATCGGAAACCACACACTTACGCATCAACGGCTGGTGGGATTATCGTCCGGACAAGTTGGAGCACGAAATTGGCGACAGCGCCCGCAAGCTTGCCTCGTGGACGCAAAGGCCGATTGACGCCTTCGCCTGGACATTCGGCTGGAATGCGGTGGATGCGAATGCATGGGAAGTTATACGGCGCTACCATCGTTTCTGTTTCGCTCCTTGCGCAGGCATCATCGACCGCCGATATGACAGCCTATCTCTGCTGTGGCGCCGCGAGGTCGAAGTGAAGTACTCCGCGCCCGAGTATCGGTTTTTGTATTCGGGGTTAGTTGATCCGTGGTGGAGCACCCGCAGACAACGCCTCCGCAAGATGTTGCGGCATTCGTAATTGTTCGTATTGACGTCGACTCGCGCTAACGATGGATTCGTACCTGAAAACTGACCTGCCCGTATGATCCACCTCTTTATCAACGCGCTCGCGGCGAGTGCTGGCGGAGGTCTCACCTACATCCGCAACGTATTGCCGCGCCTTGCGCTTCGAGACGATGTACGTACAACGCTCTTGGTGAACGGACAACTGCGTAACGAGATTTCAGATTCTACTCGCAGTACACTTCTGCAAGCCGATTGCCTCTCCAATTCCGCCAGACGATTCTGGTACGAACAACGCAATCTTCCGGACATGATTCACCGCTCCGGCGCCAACGTCCTGTTGTCGACGGGAAATTTTGCCCTCTACCGCTCGCCCGCGCCGCAAATCCTTCTCAGCCGGAATGCACTCTACATATCGTCCGACTTTCGGCGCGATCTCCGGGACCGTGGCGACTATCGTCTATGGCTCGACAATGAAGCAAAGTCCGCGCTTGCCCGATGGTCCGTACACGCAGCAGACTGCGTGGTTGCCCCGAGTGAGGCTTTTGCCAACGATCTGCGGCGCTGGACGGGAAGCGAAGTCATCTGTATCCACCACGGTTTTAATCACGAGGCCTTCTTCCGTGATCAGTCGCCGTTGCCGCTAGAGGTGCATGAACGGCTCGCGGCGACGGAAGGGTCACTCCGTCTGCTATTTGTCAGCCACTACAACTACTATCGAAATTTTGAAACCTTGATCCGCGGCGTCGCGACTCCTAAAGAAGCATCTACACCCTCGCACCGTTCGTTTGATCCTCACTTGCAAATTAAATTCCAAAGACAATCCCGGGGATTACCGCGCGGACACAGCGGCGGAATTGGTCCGTCAACTTCAGCTTGGCGAGGAAGTGGTTGAGCTAGGCGCAGTCCCATACCCTCTGCTGCATCACCTCTATCGAGCCTGCAATTTCTATGTGACTCCCGCCTATGCCGAAACATTTGCTCACCCGCTGGTTGAAGCGATGGCCAGCGGCCTTCCCGTTATCGCATCGGATTTGGCGGTGCATCGCGAGATATGTGGAGAGGCTGCGCTATATTTCCCACGTTTCTCTCCAGAACTTCTCGCTGAACAGGTCATGCAAGCATCTCGATCGGATGCACAATCTACGTCCATGAGTGAAAAAGGAATCGTGCGTTCTCGAGATTTCAGTTGGGACAAGCATGTCGACGAACTGCTCGGCTTGGCTCGGCGTCTTGCCAAAACATGAGCCAGCGATCAGATTGCGCAATCGACTTTGCCACACCCACCCACCCACAACACTCAGGCCCGTCGCTTCACGTAAGATGAGTTGCAAGCCCTAAAGGAGTGACGGTTTCGGATGTGCGGAATTTTCGGCATCATTGGCCACAACGTGCGCGTGCCCGCAGAGCTGCTGGAGCGCGCCACACAGTCCCTCGCTCATCGTGGGCCAGACGATGGTGGCACGATCATTCTGCACGATTCTGCATCAGAAGCCATCGAAATTGGTCTAGGGAATCGCCGCCTTGCAATCCTCGATCTGTCTCCGCAAGGGCATCAGCCCATGAACGATGCCGCAACCGGCAATTGGATTGTCTACAACGGAGAACTCTACAATTTTCGCGAAGTTCGCGCGAAGTTGCAGCAAGAAGGGCTGCGCTTCAGCAGTTATTCCGACACTGAAGTGATTCTCAAAGCCTACGGTCAGTGGGGTGAAAAGTGCTTGCACGAATTCCGTGGCATGTTTGCTTTCGCAATATGGGATGCGCCGCCGTCGTCGCCTGTTCGTCGCCCGCGATCCCATGGGCATCAAGCCGCTCTACTTTCTGGCAATCGGATCGCTATTTTTTATTTTCTTCCGAAGTCCGCACCCTCCTTGGAACTGGCCTGGTTCCGCGACGCGATTGATTCTGCCGGCCTCGTAAACTATCTGACCTTCGGATCGCTCTATGACCCTCATACATTGATCCAAGGGGTGAATGCGCTTCCACCCGGCTGCTATCTGACTTGGGAAAACGGAACAGGTAAAGCAAGTGCAGTACTGGGATCTGGTCGGGCCAAACCCAGGGGAACGGGAGCTCGACTGATCTGCATCAGAGTGTGACGGCACTGAAGAGAAGCGCAGCGAATGCGAAACTCAGATCGCCGAAATGCTCGACGAATCGGTGCGCATGCAACTGGTAAGCGATGTTCCGGTAGGCGTATTTCTTTCCGGCGGCATCGACTCCAGCAGCCTGGTCGGCATATTAAGCCGAAGCGGCGTTCGTCCCAGCACGTTCTCCATCGTATTTCGAGAGGCTGACTATTCCGAAGCGGAGTACTCCCGCGCGATCGCGCAACAGTTTCGCACCGATCATCACGAGATCGCCGTTTCACAATCAGATTTCTTCGCCGCGATTGCCCCCGCTATCCATGCGATGGATCTGCCCACCATTGATGGGATCAATACATACTTTGTCTCCGAGCGAACGCGTGCGGCAGGTGTGAAGGTTGCTCTGTCGGGGTTGGGCGGGGATGAAATGTTCGCCGGCTACTCCAGTTTTTATACCGTGCCTCGCATGGAACGATTTGCTCACCGCTGGGGGCGTGTACCGAAAGCAGTCCGTAATCCTTCGGCGAGTATTTTTGCCGCCCTCGCTCCGTCCAGCGATCAGAATCGTAAGTTGACTGCTCTTGGTCGCAATGGCGGAGGCCTCGCTCATCCTTACTTTCTTTCGCGCACGCTGTTTACGCCGGACCAGCGGCACGAATTATTACTGCCGATTGCGGAAAAGATCGGGAGCTTTGTGCTGCGGAAAAACCCCTGATCGAAAGCCTGACCCGCGCCCAGCGCCTCGACCCAATAAACCGTGTTTCCTATCTCGAGGCGCGGTGTTATATGCTCAACACACTGTTACGGGACTCCGACTTCATGAGCATGGCGCACGGCTTGGAGGTGCGCGTACCGTTGATCGACCATCAATTGGCGCGCCGTGTCCTCGCGCTGCCGGGATCGTGGAAGCTCGATGCCGCGACGCCGAAGCCTTTGCTGGTGAGAGCGCTCCGTGGCGAACTTCCGGATAAAATCGTTCATCGACCGAAGCGAGGCTTTACACTGCCATTCGAGCATTGGCTGCGCGATGCGTTGCGCCCGGTGGTGGAAGAATCGTTGAGCAAGATTGGCGATGGTGCGTCTGGGTACTCTGATTAGCCAACGCGGCGGCCCGTGGCGTGTGGCAAGATTTTCTGGAGGGCCGCACTTCCTGGTCTCGCCCGTGGTCGTTGTATGTGCTGCAAAGCTGGTGTGAGCGGCACCTTTCGAATTGAGCAATTGCCGCGATGGAAAAGATTGAAGAAGTTCGGAAGACTCGCGAGCGCCGTTCCCGCCGGCACTCTTCCGGTTAGCGTGATCATTGCAGTGCGCAACGAAGGGAAAAATCTGCCGCGATGTTTGCAGGCGCTGAAAGCCGTTGGCGAAATTTACGTAATTGACTCGCAAAGCACGGACGATACCGTCGAGATCGCTCGATCCCACGGCGCACAGGTCGTGCAGTTTCATTATCAGGGTGGATGGCCCAAGAAGCGGCAATGGGCCATGAACACGCTTCCTATCGCTTACGATTGGATTCTTTTGCTCGATGCCGATGAGGTGCTCACACCAGAACTCGCCGAAGAAATTCGTTCGGCGATTCAAAATCCGGCGATTAATGGATATTTCATCCAGCTACGCACGTGGTTTCTAGGCCGCGTTCTGCGGCATGGAGATGTTGGCTTGTGGAAACTTTCATTGTTACGCCACGGCAGAGGACGCTATGAATGCCGTCTAAAGGATCAGGATGCGTCCATGGCCGACATGGAAGTGCATGAGCACGTTGTCGTCGAGGGCGTCACTGCAAAGCTGCAGAATCCGCTGATTCATCACAATGTGGAATCGCTCTCGCGTTACATCCAAAAACATGATGAGTATTCCAACTGGGAGTCGCGTGTCTTGCTGGAGGGGGATGACAAAGAACTGCGCCCATCGCTCGCGGGCACGCAGGCTCAGCGCCGCCGCTGGCTGAAGCGCAAACTCTTTGCTCTTCCCGGTTCTCCCGTGTTGCTTTTCCTGTATCGTTATGTGTTGCGATTTGGTTTTCTGGATGGCGTGCCCGGCCTTATCTACTGCGGCTTTCAAGCGGTCCAGATGTTTCACACCAAGGCCAAGATTTACGAACTGAAACGCAAGCGAACTGAATAAACTGAAACGCAAACGAACTAAGTAAAGAAGAAAGGAATCAGGCGCATTATGTGCGGCATTGCCGGACTCGCCAATTGCGGTGACAGGGAAGTGCTCGGGCGGATGACGCACATCCAGGCGCACCGCGGTCCCGACGACTCCGGCCTGTGGGAGAAAAGATTTCCCGATGGTTCTTACATTGGCCTCGGTAGTCGCCGTCTCGCCATTCTCGATCTTTCAGCCGATGGCCACATGCCGATGTGCAATGAGGATCGCACCGTCTGGATCACCTACAACGGTGAAATTTATAACTTCGCCGAACTTCGCCGCGAGCTGCAAGACAAAGGTCACCGCTTCGCTTCCAACACCGATACCGAAGTCATAATCCACCTTTACGAGCAGGAAGGCGCCGATTGTGTTCAGTCGCCTCAATGGCATGTTCGCATTTGCCATCTGCGATCTGCGTTCGGGCACGCCGGAGTTATTTCTGGCGCGCGATCATTTCGGAGTGAAGCCCTTCTATTACTCCCACCGTGGCAGAAAGCTGGCCTTCGCTTCCGAAGTGAAAGCCCTGCTCCACGTGCCCGAAATCGATGCCCAGCTTGATCTGGAATCGCTGCATCAGTATCTGACGTTTCTATGGGTTCCAGATCCCAAGACGATGTTTCGCGGCATCTACAAACTTCCCGCCGGACACTGTGCGACCTTTCGCAACGGCGAATTGAAAATCCGCCAATACTGGGACCTGACCTTTCCCAGCGCCGACGCGCCATATCCACGATCTGAAGCCGATCTTACCGATGAAGTTCGCGAGCGCTTTCGGCATTCCGTAGAACAGCAGATGGTGAGCGACGTTCCGATCGGAGCCTTCCTCAGCGCCGGGTTGGATTCATCGAGCATCGTAGCCATGATGTGCGGAATGACGAAGCGCGGAGCGACAAAACAGCCCGTCCGTACTTACACGATTACCTTTCCGCACAAGTATCGCGTCGGCGAAACTGCGCTCGATGATCCCAATGTGCCGGCGCGCCTTGCGGCGCAGTTAGGCTGTGAGAACCAGCAGATCGTAGTTGAGCCCGACGTCACCGATCTGCTCCCTCGTCTCACGTGGCACATGGATGAGCCTACCGCGGATCCTGCGATCATCACCGCCTATCTGGTATGCCGCGAAGCGCGTAAGCAGGCCACCGTTATGCTTTCCGGCGTCGGCGGAGACGAATTGTTCGCTGGATATCGCAAGCACGCCGCGCATCGCTGGGCGAGCGCCTATCAAAGAATTCCCGGTGCATTTCGTGCGGGGATCGAATCTGCTATCGACGCACTCCCGAGTCTGCGCGGTACTGCGATGAAGGGGAGCGTGCGTTTGGCCAAGAAGATGGCCAGGAGCGCCTCGCTCGCGCCCGAAGACCGCTTCATCCGCAACTGCACTTATCTTGACGATGCGCAGAAAGCGAGTCTGTATACGCCTCAGATTCAGGATCAGCTTCGCACCTCCGATCCAGCGGTTCGCCATCATGCCCGCTTCAACGAAGTGCGCGACCGCGACTTCCTCAACCAGATGCTTTATCTCGATACCAAAATTTTCATGACGAGTCTGAACCTGAACTACAACGACAAGATGAGTATGGCCTCATCAGTTGAAGTTCGCGTGCCCTTTCTCGATCGCGAGCTAGCCGAGTTTGCCGCCTGGAATATTCCGCCGGATCTCAAACTCAAAGGATTTTTTCGGCCGACGACCAAACATATTTTGCGCCAGGCAATGCAGAGATATTCTTCCCACCGAAGTATTGCGCCAGCCGAAAGCCGGCTTTGCCGCGCCAGTCGATTACTGGCTGGCCAACGATTTGCGGGAGATGGTTGATGATTTGCTTTCTGAGACCAACATCCGCAACCGCGGACTGTTCCGCCCGGAAGCGGTGCGCCGCTTCATCGATGAGCAGCGAAGCGGAGCCGAAGATTGGTCGATGCAAATCTGGCAATTCCTGACCCTGGAGAACTGGATGCGGATTTTCCTCGATGCTGGCGCGCAGCAGAGAACGGAAGAATTCGGCCACACACCCGAGGCAGCCACCGCGTGAATAGCAACCACAGCATCCCGACCGGTCGCACTGCCAAAGCCCTCACCGAGGCAACCGGCTTGCTACGCCGGCCGCAACGCGTGTTTCCGCTTGTTCGGAAACTCGTCTCGGACAAACTGCGAGTCTCGTTTGAGCAGCGGCATCTCTATTCTTATTCGACCACGAAGCGGCCCAGCCCAGAGATGCTGAATGCATTAGTTCGCTGGATTCTCGACGCACAGCGCCCCGTCGGCGGCATTGCCGCCTACTACAGCTTGCTCACTGGATATTCGGCGTCCTACCCCGAGGTCACCGGCTACATTATTCCAACGCTCTACGACTTCGCGCGCGCCACTGGCGACCATGCGCCGCTTGCGGCCGCCGAGCGCGCCACGCGGTGGTTGCTCTCACTGCAGATGCCGACCGGCGCGTTTCCCGGCGGATTACAGGTCGGATTGCTCGATGCCGAAGCGCAACCGTCGGTATTCAACACCGGCCAGGTCCTGCAGGGTTTGGTACGCGCTCAAGTGGAGACGAACCGTCCGGAGATTCGGCAAGCGGCCGCCGCTGCCGGCGATTGGCTGATTAACATACAGCAGCCTGATGGATCATGGTCAGGTCTAGGCGCGTATCAAGGCGCGGCTCACACTTACTACAGCATGGTCGCATGGTCGCTGGCTGAACTCTCCGCGCAGGCCGAAAATTATCGCGGTGCGGACCATCGTGATCACGATGAGATCGATCGCCGTTCGGATTACGGCCTTGCGGCGGAAAAAAATCTCGATTGGGTTTTATCACATTTCCAGCCGACCGGCTGGATCGACGGCATCAACCTGCAAGGCCATCCCAACTACCTGCACTTCATCGCCTATGTGCTGCAGGGTGTTTTGGAATGCGCCATTCTGCGTCGCAGGAGCGATGCCATCGAAGCGGTCGCAAAATCGGCCTGGGTTCTATTGCGGAAATTCGAGACTAATAAATATTTATCCGGCGCCTACGGACAAGATTTCAAAACCGGTCAACGATTCACTTGCCTCACCGGAAACGCGCAGATGTCGTGTGTCTGGCTGCGACTGTTCGAAATGACTGACGACCTGCGCTATCTCAACGCCGGCTTGAAAATGAATGAGATGCTGAAAGAATTGATTCCAACCGGCGGGCCACAAGGCGTCGTTGGTGGAGTCAGCGGCTCTTATCCGGTTTGGGGCCGCTATCAACCGTTGCGCTACATCAGTTGGGGATGCAAATTCTTCGCCGACGCTCTCCTGCTGGAACAACGCCTTACGCAATCATTCGAAGCGTCCACCGCCGAGACTTTACCATGCGCATCGTAATTTTGTGCTCGAGCATATACAGCGAATCCGCGTGCGCAATGGCGACGCGTATGGCCGAGTCGGGATATGTTCCGGTTGGCGCTCTTGCGCTTTCAACGCTGGACCGCGGAACTTTGCTGCGCAAGCTGGGGCAGTGGGGTGTGCGAGACGTTGCACGCTACGCACGCGCCAAATTGATTCCACCAAAAACCAATAAGTCATCGCAACTCCGAAATCCTTACCTGAAGCCTCTGCTCAAACACGAAGGCGGATTCTTTCGGAACCTGATGGAAGTGGCGGCAGCTTACGACTTTCCGGTTGTTACCTGCAACAATCAAAACGCGCCGGAGTCGATTGCGCGTCTCAAAGAATGGTCGCCCGATCTGATCATCTTCACCGGCGGCAACATCTTGAGGAAGCCGCTCCTCGAGGTCCCGCGCCGCGGAGCCCTTAACGTGCACCTGGGTTTGCTGCCGGAAATTCGCGGCATGAGCAGTCCCGAATGGTCGTTGCTGAAGCGCGTTCCAATCGGCATCACTCTCCATTACATGGATGCCGGAATCGATACCGGCCCGATTCTTCAGCGCTGCGAATTCCCTGGCACAGCTCAATGTGAATCACTGAGTGACTTGCGCAACCGGCTCATTGCCTTTGGCGTTGAGAAGGCTGCCGAAGCAGTTGCCGATCTCGATCGCGGTACGAGCTCAGCAAAGCCACAATCCAATCTCGACACTGATCTCGACTCCGATCGAGACAAAGACAATCAATTCTTTGTCATGCACGAATGGCTTCAGGCGCGGGCCGCCGAGCGTCTTATGAATTCGCGACTCGCGGCCGTTCCGGAAAATGTGAACGGGTGAGCCGATGAGTAATCCGAGTGAGTAAGATTGGCGCCATGCTGCAAATCGGACGCACCTTCGGCGTGCGCGACGGCATACTGCGCCTGGAATACGAACTCCAGCGCGGCAGCGGCTTGATGTCGTGGAGAATGCGCTCCGTACAAGGCTGGGATTCCTGGGGTCTGAAGCGAATCGCTCCCGGCGTTCGAGTCGAAGACATACGTTCGGTGCGACGTGACGGCACGAGGAAATTTTTCTTTACCGACGCGCAAAGCCTCGGTCCGAGCATTAGAGAAATCGTCGGGATTGGTGGAGAAGCATCGATCGTCGCCGAAGCGGAGTCAATTCTCGTCGGCAATCTGCCGTTTTTCGGCCGACTGTCTTTCCCATGCGAGTTCCCGCCGCAATGGTTTCGGAATCCGGCTACAGGGCAGAGCGTTTCACCGCAGCAGCGCTGGACGCAGATGCGTTTTGCCTCACCCGCATACGGCGATCTCAAATTTATTCTCGAGCCCTCCCGATTCTTATTTGTCTATCCGCTAGTTCGAGCCTACGCTCTCAGCGGCGACGAGCGATTTCCGCAAGCCTTCTGGACCGCGATCGAAGACTGGGCTGGCCAAAGCCCGCCCATGGCCGGCCCGCTGTGGATCTGCGGCCAGGAGTGTTCCTTGCGAATCCTGGCGTGGTCGTTCGCACTGCATGCTTTCATCAATTCACGTTCTACCACCGATGAGCACGTCGCTTTGCTGGTTTCCATGATCGCGGCGCATGCTTGGCGCACGGCAGAGACCCTAAGTTATGCCCGCTCCCAGCGCAGCAATCATTTGATCAGCGAAGCGGTTGGTTTGTGGACCGCAGGCATCCTCTATCCAGAATTGCGAGAGGCGCAGATTTGGAAGAACCTTGGCGTCCATCTTTTGCAGGAAGCCGTCCTCGACCAGATCACGCCGGAAGGTGTTTCCCAGCAGCATTCATTCAACTACCAGCGCATGATCCTGCATCTGCTGCTGTGGACTCTTCGCCTCGCCAAGATTCACCAGGTTCAGCTCCCCGTGGAAATTCGCAGGCGCACGGAAGCCACATTTGAATTCATGCGCGCCTGGATAGATCCCGAAAGTGGTGTCGCACCGAACTACGGTTCCGATGACGGCAGCATGATTTTCCCGCTCGCGCTCTCTGCGTATCGCGATTTTCGTCCGTTGCTGCAGTTGGGTGCTGCCGTTCTCAATCGTGCCCCGCTACCGTCGGGGCCTTGGGATGAAGCTGCGCTGTGGTTCGGAACAAAGTTCGGGGCGAAGCCTGCGGTTGCGGAAAAAGCTACTCCAACTCCATCTGCATCTGCCGAAACCGGGTATTTCCGCCTCGGCGATTCACGTTCCTGGGCGCTCATTCGCGCTGGCCGCTATGCGCGCCGTCCTTTTCAGGCTGATCAACTGCACGTGGATTTGTGGTGGCGCGGTATTAATCTCGCACGCGATGCCGGAACGTATCTCTACAACGGCCCTCCGCCGTGGAATAATGGCCTTGCGAGGACTGCCGTTCATAACACCGTCACCATCGATCATCACGACCAGATGCGCCGCGCCGGCCGGTTTCTTTGGGTTGACTGGGCGCAAGGGTCGGGTCGTTCGTATCGTTCGCACGGTCAGGCTTGCGCCGATCGCTTTGAAGGTGAGCACGACGGCTACAAACGTTTTGGCGTGAAGCATCGCCGTGCTGTTCGGTGGCTGACTGGCTCGGGTTGGGTCATCATCGATGACATAGAAGGAACTGGGGTGCATGACGTGCACTTACACTGGCTAGCGGCCGATCTTCCATATGAGATTTCCGACGCGCTTTTCCAAGTTGAGTTCGCATCGGACAAGTCGCGGATTCGCTGGAATATTTTTGCCAGCGTCCCAGGCAGTGCGGCGGTCATTCGTGCCGGGAACCAAGTCTTGACGCGGGCATGGAACGACTCGGAGACCGAGATCGCGGACACGCAACTGCTTGGCTGGGAGTCGCCCACCTATGGTGATCTTCAACCGGCAGTTTCTCTGCTTTACGAAACTCGATCACAACTGCCAGTGCGTTTCGTGACTGCCGTTCTCACGGACGAACAATGCAAGGTTGAATCAGTGGACGGCCAGGTAATCATTGTTCGCGATGAAACCGAGATTTATCGAGTGAATCTTACGGAGAAACAGACGCCTCCGGCGAAAGCGCGCTTGGCCGCGATGAGTGTAAACGAAGCATGAAGCAAGTCTTCCAGGATTCGCGCACCGCCGAAATTACCGTCACAGACGTGCCTGCCCCAAAATTGCTGGCGGGATACGTGCTAGTGCGCACCGCCGCTTCCGTAGTTTCCGCTGGCACGGAGCGGGCTTCCTCCGAGTTTGCCAGCAAGAGCTTGCTGCAGAAGGCGAGAATGCGCCCGGATCTTGTGCGCGAAGTTCTGAGCAAGATCAATCGCGATGGTTTGCTCGCGACCGTGTCTACGGTCCGCAGCCGTCTCGATCAACCCAGCGCCTTGGGTTACAGCAGCGCCGGAACCGTTGTCGCTGTGGGCGAAGGCATTGCCGATATCAATCCCGGAGACCGCGTGGCATGCGCCGGCGCAGGCCACGCCGTGCATGCCGAATTTGCGTGTGTTCCCCGCCTGCTCATCGCGCGGATTCCTTCTGACACTGTGAGCTTCGACGAAGCTGCTTTCACCACGCTCGGAGCAGTCGCGCTTCACGGAGTGCGGAACGCCGAAGCCAAACTGGGCGACATTGTAGCCGTGATCGGTCTCGGGCTGCTTGGTCAATTGACGGTGCAAATCCTTAAAGCCGCCGGCTGTTGTGTGCTCGGAATGGATATCTCCACCGAGCGTGCGGACTTGGCTCTGCGCCTCGGAGCCGATGCGGTGAGTACTTCCGCTTTCGGTTTTCAAGATTTATGTCTGCAGCACTCAGCTGGACGCGGTGCTGACGCGGTTCTCATTGCCGCGCAAACCGCAAGCAATGATCCCGTGAACCTCGCGGGAGCAGTAGCGCGACATCGCGCTGTGGTCGTGGCTGTCGGAACGGTGGCGATGAACATCCCGCGGAGATCTTTTTATGAAAAGGAGCTCGACTTCCGTGTCTCCCGCTCCTACGGTCCCGGCCGTTATGACCCCGCCTATGAAGAGAAGGGAATCGACTATCCGATTGGCTATGTGCGCTGGACCGAAACCCGGAACATGGAAGCTTTTCTAAAGCTTCTCGCGGATCGCAAACTTAATTTGCAGCCGCTGATCACTCATCGTTACCCCATCGCCCGCGCGCAATCTGCATACGATTTGATCACAGGCAAAACGCAGGAGCCGTTCCTGGGAGTATTGATCGCATATCCGGAAGGCGCAAACGACAGCTGTACCATAACCCTGTCTGCCCCTGATCGACGCGTTGCGACTTACAAGTCCATTCAGATCGGTCTTCTTGGAGCAGGCAGTTTTGCCACGAGCACACTTCTTCCTGCGATCAAGCGTGTCGCTGGTGTGGAAATGGTCATAGCCAGCGCCGCGAGCGGATCGCACGCCCGGTATGCCGCCCAGAAATTCGGATTTCGTTCCTGCACCACCGATGAGAGAGAGATTCTTAGCCATACAACGGTCAATACCGTCGTCATCACTACACGCCATCATCTGCACGTCAGCCAGATAATCGCGGCGCTTGGTTCAGGCAAACATGTCTTCTGCGAAAAACCTTTGTGCCTCAACGAAGCCGAGCTAAATAGAATTGTCGAGGTGCACGATGATCTCGGCTCCGCGCATCCGCTTCTCATGGTTGGCTTTAATCGCCGCTTTGCCCCGCTGGCAATTCGAATGAAGAGTTTTCTAAAGGAAGTTGGTGAACCCCTGGCGCTTCACTATCGCGTGAACGCAGGCTTCATTCCAGCGGATCACTGGCTGAATGATCCCGAGCAAGGCGGCGGACGCATTGTGGGAGAAGTCTGCCACTTTGTGGATTTCCTGAGCTTTCTGACTCAGTCGTCCCCTGTAGAAGTCGAAACGCGCAGCCTGACCAACCCGGGTCGATACAGCAACGACAACGTTGTATGTTCGCTGCGCTTTGCAGACGGCTCGCAGGGAACCATCAGCTACCTCGCGAACGGAGACAAATCTTATTCCAAAGAACGAATCGAAGTTTTCGGCGGTGGCAACGTCGCAGTGCTCGAAGACTTTCGGCGGCTGGAACTTGTGCGAAGTGGAAAGAAACACGTGTTTCGCTCACTTCTGCGCCAGGACAAAGGGCATCGTGGTGAGTGGCAGTCTTTCGTCAATGCAATTCAAACCGGAGCCGAGTCGCCAATTCCGTTTCATGAAATTGCGAACACGATGCGAGCAACGTTTGCACTCGAAGAGTCGCGCTGTTTGGGACAACCGATTGCTGTGCCCGTCGCTGCAAAAGACCTTCGCCGCAACGATGACGCTCCAGGCGTAGGCGGCATGAATCGGGCTTCGTGAATTTCTCATGAAGATTCTCTACGTCTCGCAATACTTTCCACCCGAGATGGGCGCACCGGCCGCGCGAGCGGTCGAGTTGTCACGGCATTGGGCCGCTGCGGGGCACGAAGTCACCGTGCTCACAGGGTTCCCCAATCATCCCACCGGAGTCGTGCCTCGCGAGTATCGCGATAAATTACGGCGTCTGGTATGTCGCGAGCAAATCGACGGAGTAAATGTGGTTCGTACCTGGCTACTTCCTTTTCCTAATCGCAAAGCGTATGAGCGGATATTGAATTACAGTTCGTTTTGCGCATCGGCGGCCAGCACAGGTCTTTTCCTGTCTCGTCCCGACGTTGTGATTGCAACTTCGCCGCAATTGCTGGTCGGACTTTCGGGCTGGTGGCTGGCTCGCTGCAAACGCGTACCTTTTGTCTTCGAAGTGCGCGACCTCTGGCCCGAATCCCTGGCCGCTGTTGGTATGGGAAATGGAAATTCTCTACTTCACCGCACTCTGGCGAGAATCGCAGGATTCTTGTATCGCCGGTCAGAACGCATCGTAGTGGTTACGCCAGCGTTTGAAGACTATCTTGTTGAACATTGGCGTGTCCCTCGTGAAAAGATTTCAGTGATTGAGAATGGCGTCGAGACCGATCTATTCGCTCCACCCGCATTTACTACAAACCCGGCAACCAGTCTGAGAGGGCAGCTGGGATTTGAAGGAAAATTTGTTGTCTCCTATATCGGCACGATGGGAATGGCTCACGGATTGGAAACGATCATTTCCGCTGCCATGCAATTGCAGGGGACCAATCCGGAGATTGCATTTCTCCTGCTGGGAGAAGGCGCGGAAAAAGAGCATATCGTTGCCCTGGCGCGCGAGCGCGGCCTGAGCAATCTGCGGTTCATCGATCAGCAGCCTCGCGAAAAAATTCCCGCCTACATCTCCGCATCGGACGTTTGTCTCGTCCTGCTCAAGAAGGCCGAGGTATTCAAGACGGTAATCCCGACCAAGATGCTGGAATTCATGTCGTGCGCGCGCCCTGTAATTCTTGGAGTCGACGGGCAAGCGCGCAGTATTTTAGAGGAAGCTCGCGGCGGCCTTGTAATCGAACCGGAAAACGCGGAAGCTTTGGCCAACGCGATTCGCTATCTGGCCACGAATCGCGAATTGGCACGCGAACTGGGGCACAACGGCAGGGAACACATTGTCCGGAAGTTTTCCCGGCGTCAGACAGCGGAAAAGTATATTCGCGTCCTCGAACGCGTGCTGAACCTTCCGGAACGGAGCGAAACAGAAATCGCCGCCTAATCAGCGTCGCAGTTCCCGCCTCAGATGTGGAGTCTAATGTGCGGCGATGATTGCCAGCCCAGCTGCCGCCGATATCGCTGCGTTAAGGCCTGTTCCGGCAGCAGATCGTACGCCGCTGAGGGGCACAAAAAGTATGTCATCGGCTTGAAGGGTTAGATCAGGAGCCTTTGCTTCCAACATCTTTTTCAGCGGGACTGGGGTTTCGGTCATCCCCGTCGGGCCCTTGCGGATGATGCGGATCCCGCCCATCTTTGCCGTGTGATTTGTCCCGCCCGCCAGCGCCAGCGCCTGCAGCACCGTCAAACTTCCGTTATCCACCAACAATCCGGCCGGATGCCCCACGTCCCCCACCACATAGATGATCGGTGCCCGAGGTATCGTAATCGTATCCCCAGGCTCAATCACAACATTGTCTTGCAGATCGTCAGCCAAATTCCTCGGCAAGTTTACCGTGATCGGTTCGGCTTGGCTGTGTTGCCGGATGATGCTCACCTTCCGTCCCGCCGAAGCTGTGAAGCCTCCCGCCGCCGAAATCATATCGTAGAGCCTGCGGTCTCCAAGAGCCGGATATATGCCGGGTTTGGTCACTTCGCCCAGGACCGTCACTCCCTGGGCCGCAGATTCGTCGATGAAGATCGTAACGTGAGCGTTGCGGACAAAGCCGCCCTCATCCAGCCGCTTCTCGATCAAAGCCTGCGCCTCTTCCACTGTGAGGTCGGCCACATGCACATAGTCGATGAGCGGCAGATAAACATCTCCTGAATTTCCCACCCTTGCTTTCGTGGTCAGTTCCGGCACGTTATAGATGCTCACCTCAAGCAAGTCACCGGAGCTCAACCTCAGCTGAGAAGAATTTTCGGTCGCGGGTGCAACCTGGCTAGCTGAAGCTCCATTTGCGGCGGCGTTCTGAGTCTCACTCTGCTTGGCCGCGCTTCCAATCGCAGCTTGAGAGATCGGCACCGCTGCAGGCAGCACGGGAGCTGCCGCCGGTGAAGATGCTGGCGCTTGCTGTGCCGAAGCTTTGAACCCTGAACCACAAAACAAAACGAGAGCGAACGTAAGCAGGCAGCGGGTGCAGGCAAAACGGAATCTGCCGAACTCCATTAACGGGCCTCTGGTGGAAGAAGGATCGCTAAAAAGTCTAGCACAGCGAGGTCTGTGCCGATCACATCGCTTTATTGACGCATGTGGCACAGAGTGCTGTTTTCCACAGATTTTTCACTGATCGCAATTGAAACCGTTCTCTAGGGCTGCTAGATTCCGAACAACCCTCAAACGCAGATGGAACCTGTTCGCTTACTTTCATGCATCACCAGCTGATGCCATACTTCGAGTATCAGAAGAAGGTGGCGCTCGCCAACGTTTTTGTAACTAGTCAGCCGATGGAGGGCAGTTGACAGTAGTTTTCTTTGTAATTTTCTTCCTGTCGCTGTTGTTTTCGTTCGTCCTCACGCGCTATGTGCGGGACGTTGCGTCCCGTCGTGGATGGGTGGCTGTGCCTTCGCATGAACGGCATCTGCACTCTAATCCGCTGCCACGCCTGGGGGGCGTGGCCATTTTCATTTCCTTCTCGTTAAGCATGGTGGCAGCTACGGTAATGGGCGCTTACCTGCCTCACCTGCACTCCGCCCTTTCCCTGAAAACCCTGCTGACCATCCTCGCGCCCGCGTCGCTGGTTTTCCTGCTGGGAGTGTATGACGACCTATACACCGTCGGTCCCTATATCAAGTTTGCCGTGCAAGGCCTTGCCGCCACCATGCTGTTCATGGGTGGACTTCGCATTGTCAACATCCCAGTGCTGTTCGGTGAGCATCAACTGCCGTGGTTTGTGGGGTTGCCGCTCACGATTCTGTGGGTTCTGGCCATCACGAATGCCTTCAACCTCATCGATGGCTTAGACGGCCTGGCTGCGGGTTCGGCATTATTCTCCACACTGGTGGCGTTCGTAGTTGCACTGCTGAATGGATATTCGCTGGTCACGGTGATGACCATCGCTCTGGCTGGCGCAATCCTTGGTTTTCTGCGCTACAACTTCAATCCCGCAACCATCTTCCTTGGAGATTCAGGCAGTCTTTTCATCGGCTTCCTGCTCAGTGCACTTGCTCTGGCAGGAGCCGAAAAAGCTCCCACCATCGTTGCCGTCGCCATTCCCGTAGTTTCTTTCGGTCTGCCGATTCTGGAGACCTCGCTCTCGATTCTCCGGCGCTTGATCAGCGGTCGTCCAGTATTCACTGCCGATCGCGAACACATCCATCACAAACTGTTGCAGCACGGGCTCACTCACCGCCAGGTTGTCATTGTGCTATACGGGGTTTCCGCGATCTTCGCCCTGTTGAGTTTGTTCCTGCTCTGGCCCACGGGCAGTTCTCTGGGTCTGGTTCTCGCCGTGCTTGGAACCGGCATCTGGATTGGGGTTCAGCGCCTCGGCTATCTCGAATTGGGTGAACTCGCCCGCGTCGCCCAGCGCACTTTCGAGCAGCGTCAGATTGTGATCAACAACCTGGCGATCCGGCGAGCCACGGAAGAACTCAAGGCAGCCCGGGATTATGAACAAGTCTGCTGCGTTCTCGAAGCTGCGTTCAACTCCAACGATTTCGACGGCTTCGATGTCCGCTTCAAGCTTTTTCCCAGCGAAGCGTATCCCTTCCGTGCCGGCGAGACCGGCGTACAGCCCCGGCGGGGAGAAGTTTTTTTTCAAGGGGGCAAGAGCCGAAGGTCGAAGGTCTCTCGATGGCTTGGCAGCCTGGACTCTATCGCTCGATCTGGTGAGCTCCGCCAATCGCCATCGCGGAGCGTTAGTGGTTCACCGTTTGTATTCGCAGCGGCACCTGCAGCTTGATATCAATCTTCTCACCATGGATTTTCCTACAGCTCTCGCCGATGCTCTTGATCGCACTCTGCAGCACAACGTGCAAGTGATTCCACACGCTGGTCAGGACGATCAAGGTTTTGTAGCCGCACAAGCCGGCTAGAAGAATCCGCCCGAGACGTAAAATCATCCTTGCGAACGTAGGACGGCGCCGCGAAGCGGCGAAAGAATGCAGCCCACAGCGTAAGCCGTGGGTCGAATGTTTAGCGAAGAGAACAAGCCCCGAAGGCGCGAAAGAGAAGGCCGCGAACACGCATAACTGCGTGTGCTGTAAGAAGAGAACAGGGAGGGCTAACGGTTACAGTTTGGCGCTGGCGTAGGAGTTGATTTCGCAATTCAGGCAAACTTCTTCAAAAGCGGGTGCTGTCCACTGCATGATAATCCCCCAGTATCAAGGCATTTGCTGCCTCGACATGACGTAAGTTTAAGCCAGCGCTCTGCCAAATCAAGAGACCAACAGAGAAAAAATCTGCCCCGTGCGCCGCTCATTGCCAGCAATGCTTTGGCTCAAATGAGTTGCGATTGCAAGTTCTTGCATAGTGCCTCAAAGTCCTGCCTTCGAACACGGCTTCCATTGAAAAACACCAATGTTTTCCACAGCCGGAACCAATGCGGCTACTTCTTCATCCCTTCATCCCTATTTACCTTGGGACACCAGATTTCTTGAGCGGGGATTCGCAAGCATGTTTAGTAAGACCGTTTACGGCACTACTTTCAAGGACGTACATTTCGTTCCGCTGCAGACCGCCACATTTTGTATCCAGTGCGAACTGATCAGCACCAACAGCCGTCCCTATTGCCTCGCTTGCGGCAACACGTCGCTGCTCAGCCTCTCTCGCGTTCTGGGTGGAACATTGCGCAACCAGCAGACCGCTCACCTGATCACCGATTCCGAACTCGATAGTCTCGTGCGCGATCTACTGCGCACCGTCCCCGATCCTCATGTTCGGATCAGAACGTCGCCGACCATCACGCCCGCGTGCCTTCGATTGCTCTTCGCAGCCAGCTTCGCGTAGCCAACGCTGCGCATCCGGTTTCCGGTTTTCGCGCCGTGCACGCCGGAGAAGAAGTAGATATTCACGCTGCGGAGTTGGATCTTGAACCAGCCATCAGCGCCATCACCGAGCGCGCCCAGCATCTCACCGGAGCCACCGGCGCAGCCATTGCACTACGCGCCGGCGATGAGATCGTCTGCCGCGCTCGCGCTGGCCGCACCGCTCCCGACCTCGGGATTCGCCTGCAGACCGATACCGGCATCTCCGCCGAAGCCGTGCGTACCGGCGAAGTCATGCTCTGCCACGATGCCGAGCGCAACCCCCGCGTCGATCTCGCCAGTTGCCGCCGCCTCGGAGTCCGCTCCATCCTCGTCTCTCCGCTGCGCTATTATCGCCGTACTCTGGGCGTCTTCGAAGTGCTCTCTTCTTCTCCTAGCGCCTTCGACGAAAAAGATGTCGCCACCATGCAATTGCTTTCCAGCATGATGGTCGCGGCCATCTCCCGCATCTCCAGCCTGCACCAATCGCGCATGGCCATCAAATAATTTTTATTTGGCGACGAAGATTTCAGTACGCCCAGTAGCCGTTGGGATAAGTCGCGTTTTGGAGTCCCGTATACAAGTTGCGGCCAAAGAAGAAGGGAAGTCCCAAATCAAAATAAAATGGGGCTGAACTCCCGGATATTCCTCCTAAGTCGCTGTAGGCGGAATCATTCGAGGTGAAAAGAGTGTCAGCATTCTCAATGCTGAAAGTAAAGGCGCCGGTGCTGCCGTTCACGCCTTGATTCGTAGCAGAGACATTCACCGTGCTCCCAGGGCAATAGAAGCCCGACTCATCGCCACTGCACTCAGAGATTCCACTAAGACTTGAGTCCAGAAAGTAATAACCATTCGAGCCGCTGTCAATAAAGCTGTCAGGATACGCCGTGCCGTTGTAAGTGGTGGTGAAGTTTCCATAGGGATCGGCGGTATAGACGGTCGCACCTCCCAGCGCATTGTTCGACTCCGTTCCAATGCCAAATATCAGAGATCCACTCACGCTCGCTTCCGATCCGGAAACCGCTGGCAGTTCAAGGATTACTCCGTTGTTATCGGTGGCGAAGAATGAAACCGGGTTTTGCACTTGCTGCGCCCCAGCCTCAGTGATCGCCGTACACGTGCTTGCCGAAGGGCAAGCATAGTACACGTCATACGATGCAAGGCACGCAGACCCATTGCAATCTTGCGCAAACAATCCGACCCCGAGAATTCCATTTGCACCCAAACTATTAACGTCATCCTGAGGTGAGGAGCAAACCGTCGCAGAGTTGAACGTCGAATCACCAATCACTTGAATCGGCACAGAACTGGCCTTCTCGCCGGCAATCTCCACGTCCGCTGTTTGCACCGGACCCCACGTATTTCCACTCACAAACGGAAAGCATTCCACCACGGGACTGCCTCCTGACATCTGCTGCGTCAGCGGAAGCGGCAGCAACGATGACAGAATCCTTAGTCCTGAGCTCCCGGTATCCACCAACACGTTATCAATCGGTTGGCAAGTGCTTGTTCCAGGAACGCAAACCGTGACGCTGACGAACGCCGCATCAGCGTAGTTGCCCACCGGTCCGCCATTCACTGAAATCGACGCAACGTTATTCCCAGACGAAGTGATAGTTTGCGTTGGAGTAGTGGAAGAACTACTACTGCTGCTTCCTCCGCCGCAAGCAACAGAAAAAGCAAACCCCAGGCAAATTGCAAACACCTGCACTGATCGCAGCGCCTTCATCGGATATCCTCGGCACTGATGCCTGAAGGTAGCCGGTCAGGAAGATACGCTCTTCCGAAAAACGACCGCGGATGTCCTCGCATCTCCATCACAAATCCCGGCTGCTCGATAGCGAGCGGCCTGCGTCCGATCCGTGCCGCGCTCTGCGCTTTTGCCGCTTGAACATATTGATCAAAGTAATTTCCCAAAACCTGATGCATGTCCGGAGGCCACGGTCCTTGCCAAGCCACGGCAAATACTTTTCCCGCCGACTCCCCGACCGAAGCCACATACTCTCTCACCACAATTCCGGATGCCGATTGAATCTCATGCACGGTATAGGAAGCAGTGGCAGTCTTTCGCAGAGTTCCCTGCATGTGGATTTGATCCGCCTGCACTGTGGAAACACCGCCGCCCAGAGCCGCCCACGCTGGAAATGCAGGCAGGAAAATCATCAGCGCTGCTGCAGCGAGCAGTAATTTGCATTCGAGGGAACGAGCGCAGTGCCCAATCGTTGAGGTATTCAACATCATCATTTTCGGCTGGCGTTAAGAGTTTAGACTCATGTTTTCCGGTGCAGGTTGTTCCAAAGGCTGCTGAAAAGCCGCTTCGACCCAGGTCCAGAAGTGCATCCGTAGTACTCGCGTGAACGCGAAGCACCTTAGTTCTCATCACTTTGCAACCACTTGCCCTAATGAATTTTTCTTGCTGCTACTTTTCCACAATCTCGGGTTAATATGTACACACAAGACTCGGGTCTGTTGCATGGCCGCCATCGTCCAACCCACACGACTTGCTCCACCCAACCGCCGTCGCCGTGTGCGCCATAAAGTGCATGTGCCCGCCTACGCCACTTTCAGCGGCGGTTCTCAAGGCGCCATGCTCGATCTGCATGAGGTCCTCAATGTCAGTGAGGTCGGAGTCGCCGTGCAGTGCTCTGCGCCGATGGAAATCAATCGTCCGGTGGAGCTATGCCTCGAGCTGGCCGAGGCCGGCGAACAGATTTTCGTGACCGCTCAGGTAATCTGGTCCGATGCAAACGGCCGCGTCGGCTTTAGTCTTTCCAACCCGCCAAGTTCGGTTTCGCGTCGTCTGCGAGAGTGGCTGTTTCTCAATGCCATGGCTGCATCCGCTAATGCTGCGGCGGTCAATGCGGATTCGTCCGATTCGAAGAGCGACCCGATTCGCCACGACTATACCGACATACTCACCGCCGCCTCCGCCGTCCAGCGGCAAGTTGAATCCCTCGGCACAGATCTTGAAGCGGTTCTTTCCTTGATCGCCTCGCGTTCGCAATCGCTCCTGCGAGCCTCCGGTGCGGCCATCGCGCTCCTCGGAAAAGAGGAAGGCACCATGATGTGCCGCGCCAGCGCCGGCTCCAGCGCTCCTCCAGTGGGCGCAAGTTTGCAAGTGGGTTCGGGTTTTTCCGGCGAATGTGTGCGCACCGGAAGATTGTTGCGTTGTGATGATGCCGAAACCGATGCGCGCGTAGACAGCCAAAGTTGCCGCGCTCTCGGCCTGCGCTCCATGCTCGCCGCTCCGGTGCGCCTCGGCGACAAAGTGATTGGCCTGCTCGAAGTATTTTCAGCGCATCCCGGCGCGTTCGGAGAGAACGACGGCATTGTCCTGCAGCGTTTCGCGGATACGATTCTGGCTGCAATCAATCGCGCCGCGCGTGCCCACGATGTTGCTCCGCCTCCGCCTACTCCCAAGCCTTTTACTCCGGCTCCCGGCAGCGTTCTCTTCGCTTCCGTCCCCGATGCCGAAACAGAAAAGAAAGACGACGCCGCCGACAAGGACAAAGTCGGCGGTATCAATCTGCCTCGCGCCCACCTTTATCTGCTCATCACCTGTCTCGCTGCCATCGCAATGGTACTGGGTTACATCCTCGCCCCATGGATTCAGGAAAAGCTCAACTCCCGCGAAAATAATGGCGAGCAGACTGTTCTGGCTTCTTCGCGTGCGCCTGCGGAAACCGCGAAATCTCCCGCGCCCGTGCTGTCCGCTGATTCCGCCAACCCCGATCAACTCCGCGAGATGGCGAGCCATGGCGACCCCGCAGCCGAAAACGCTCTCGGTCTGCTCTACGCTCAAGGCGATGCCAAACAGTCCATCAAGCAGGATGAAAACGAAGCCTCGCGCTGGTTCACGAAAGCTGCGGAAGGCGGCAGCGTTCCCGCTCAATCGAAATTAGGCTCACTCTATCTGAGCGGCCGCGGCGTCCCGCAAGATCCAAACCGCGCATATTTCTGGACCGTCCTGGCCCGCGCTAGTGGCGACCAAGCCAGCAAAGTCCTTGCCCCTTTCATCGCAACTCGCCTAACCCCCGCCCAACGCTCCACCATCGAGCGGCAAGCCGAACTGTGGTTAGAACGCCGCGAATCCTCCACCAAAAAGCCATCCCCCGCCCGCTAAAATATTCCTGCAGGAAATTTTGCCAGCACCGTGCAAGAAGCGTAGGCAATGCTGTGCAAGAAATGTCGGGAGTACCGTGGAAGAACGGCGCTTCAGCGCCGCGTAACGCCCCAAAATGATAAAGGGCTTCAGCCCCTGCGCATGCCCTACATAATCGAGAAGCCCGAAGCTTCTGCGTCCGCCCCGCGTTAAAATAACCAAGAGGTCCCCTTTGCCCACCCTCCGCACTGTTCTCGACGAGCGAGTCCGCGAAGCCGATCCGACTCTCTACGAAAAACTCGAGAACAACCGCGTCCGCTGCTTCGCCTGCGGACACTGCTGTCCCATCCCCGAAGGCCAGCCCGGAGTCTGCAAAGTCCGCTACAACCGCGGCGGCACGCTCTACGTTCCCTGGGGATACACCGCCGGAACCCAATGTGACCCCGTCGAGAAGAAGCCATTCTTCCACGCCCATCCCGGCGCGCTAGCCTACAGCTTCGGCATGCTCGGCTGCGATCTTCACTGCGCCTATTGTCAGAACTGGGTAACGTCGCAAGCTCTGCGCGATCCCAGCGCCGTCTCGCCTCCGCATGAAGCTTCACCCGAAGCGTTAGTGCGCGATGCAATCGCCCAAGGCGCAAAGATTCTAGTCAGCACTTACAACGAGCCGCTAATCACCAGCGAATGGGCGGTAGCCGTTTTCAAAGAAGCCAAAGCCGCCGGACTCATCACCGGCTTCGTCTCCAACGGCAACGGCACTCCGCAAGTTCTCGAATACGTCCGCCCCTGGCTCGATCTGTACAAAGTCGATCTCAAGAGTTTCGACGACCGTCACTACCACGAACTCGGCGGCCGCATCGGCCCCATCCTCGAAAGCATTCGCCGCATTCATCAGATGGGCCTGTGGCTGGAAATCGTCACGCTCCTGATTCCCGGCTTCAACGATTCCCCCGACGAACTTCGCCGCCTAACCGAATTCCTCGCCGGCATCTCGCCCGACATTCCATGGCACGTAACCGCCTTTCACGGCGACTACAAAATGACCAGCCCTCGCAACACCAATGTGGAAGACTTGCTGCGCGCGGTCGAAATCGGACGCGAGGCCGGCCTTCGCTACATCTACGCCGGAAATCTTCCCGGCAGAGTCGGCGAATGGGAAAACACGCGCTGCCCGCACTGCAACGAAACTTTGATCGAACGCTACGGATACCTGATCAAAAATTACCGCCTAACTCCCGAGGGCCACTGCCCCAACTGCGCAACCGCAATCCCCGGCCGCTGGTCCGCCGATTTCGAAGGCCAGATCGCCTCCCGTCCTTTCTCGCCGCGCAGGCTCGCTCAATTGTTTACAATCCGATAGATTTACTTCGTTGTCACTTCGAGCTGATTATGTGGGGACAGCCGCCCTCGGCTGTCCAGTCGAGCGAAGCTCGACAGCCTTCGTCAGTGCCGCTAAGCTCAAGTGTCCAACGAATCCGATTACGCGGGAAGGGCACGGCTTTAGTCGCGCCGTCAGAGCCGTAAAATGCGGGCTTTAGCCATGAGGGCTTGAACGAACCAAAACGATTACAATCCCAATGATCGATTACTGATTCATGCGGAATCATCCATACTCGTCCTCTGCATCTGTCCTAAGCGCAATCCTCCTCGCCTCCTGCTCTCCCCGCGACTTCCTCACCCGCCGCCTCGCCGCCGATCTGATCGCAGGCTCCAACACTTTCCGCGCTCCGCAGCAATTTCAGCTCCGCACCGGCATAGTCTCCAACAAGGACTACCTCTCGCCCGACTATCTAGCGCTGCAGCATCATGGCTGGATTTCCGCCACCAACGCCGCCTGCCCGCCAGCTCTAGCCCCGCCGCCTTGCTGGGATGTCACGCTCAGCCCCGGCGTCGATACGTTTCAAAATCTGATCGCTCCCGGCGACACTGAAAAACAATCTTTCAACATCCCCGCCGCGCGCCGCGAACTGGTCGCCATCACCGGCATCGCCAAGCAGGGAAACGCCGCCGACGTCGAATTTATCTGGCACTGGATTCCTCTGAACGAAGTCGGCGCAGCCATCTACTCCAGCGAAGTCCACTACCGCTCCATCGCGCTCTTTCGCGACTATGACGACGGCTGGCGCCTAGTGGAAAGCACGACCCGTCCCGGCCAGCCTCTGGACGAAGCCCTGAAAAATGCCGAACCCGCGCAGTGAAACGCCAACCCTTACCCCGTGGTACCGAGCCTGCCCTGAGCGCAGCCGAAGGGTGTCCTCTGTGTTAAAGATTTAGGCCGCTACCAACAGCTTGCCTACCACAAACCCACCGTTGTATAAACCTACTTCCCGCAAGGGCCCTATGAAACTCTCAAAACAACTTTTATGCTTAGCCGTAATTCTCTGTTCCACACTGCCAGCCATCGCCGACGGCAAACCCAAACTCACCCTCGACGAATTCTTCAACTCAGTCGATTACCCTGACATCGCCATCTCTCCCGACGGCAACTCCGTCGTGATCGCCACCGAGCGCGCCGACTGGGACCAGCAAATCTTCCGCAAAGATCTCTGGCTCTACCGCGACGACGGCAAAGCCGCATCTCTGATCCAACTCACGCAATCCGGCCACGATACCGATCCCAAGTGGTCGCCCGACGGCCGCTGGATCGCATTCCTCTCCGAGCGCAAACTCGCTTCAGAAAAAGACTCCGACAGACGACAAAGCCGCAAAAATAAGAATAAGAATAAAGACAAAGACGATAAAGGAGAAGTCAGCCAGATCTATCTGATCTCTCCCTCCGGCGGCGAGGCCATCCCGCTCACCCAAGGCGAGGAAGAAGTCCACACATTTTCCTGGTCCGCCGATTCGCGCACGCTCTACTTCGCCACGCGCAATCCCTGGACCAAGGCCCAGAAAGACGATTACAAGAAGCAATGGAAAGACGTCGTGCAATATCGCACCGCCGAGCGCGGCGATACCATCTTCGCCCTCGACGTGGCCGACGCTCTTGCTCGCCACGCCAACCAAGCCACAAAAATAGAATCCGAAGCCGAAAAAGATTCCGATCTCAGCCCCGGCGCGCGCGCCATCGCAACCTCGCCACTGCGCGTCGACAACCTGATAACTTCACCCGACGGCACCAAGCTAGCCTTCGCCACCAACTCCATCAACCAGCGCCAGGAAAAACTCGAAGACGTAGAAATCTACGAGCTAGATGTGGCGCGGGCGCCCTCGCCCGCGACTGCCGGCAGTGACACGAATACCGCCGCCCAACCCCGCCAGCTAACCCACAACACCGCACTCGAAGAAAAACTCCACTGGGCCAACGACAATCGCCACATCTTCTTCACCGTCGAAGTCGGAGACGTAACCGGCCCCTACCGCGACCTCCAGCCTCATCTCTACTGGGTTGATAGTGAAAAGCCTGACAGCGAAAAGCCCGCAAGCGAAGCCAGCACCGAACCCGCACCCATCGAGCAGTGGGGCAAAGATTTCATCGGTGCAATCGACCACTACACCGTCGCCGCCGATACCGTCCTAACCTCCGCCCGCCTGGGAACCGAAGTTCCCATCTACTCCGTAGCTCAGCCCGCCAAGCCACTGCAGAAACTAACCGCCTGGCAAGGTACCTACGCGGTTCTAGCCGCCGCCACGCACTCTCCGCGCGTAGCCTTTGTCTACTCCTCATGCAGAAGCCCACGGAAGTTTATCTAGCCGACAGCGCCGACAAACTCGACCAGGCCCGTGCCCATCACATCGCTCAACACACTCTTCACCGAGCGCGATCTTCCTCAAGGCAAGCCTTACCGCTGGAAAGCCGACGACGGCACCACCATCGAAGGCATGCTGATTTACCCACCCGGAAAATTCGAAGCAGAATAATCTGCCCATGCTCACTTTCATCCACGGCGGCCCCGCCGACGCCGACGGCAACCACTTTGAAGCCGATTGGTACGAGTGGTCGCGCCTCGCCGCCACCAACGGATGGCTGGTCTTCGAGCCCAACTACCGCGGCTCCACCGGATACGGCGACAAATTCCTCCAGCAGATCGTTCCCCAAATCGTCTCCCGCCCCGGCAAAGACATTCTCGAAGGCGTCGACGCCCTCGTCAAAGCCGGCATCGCCGATCCCGATCACCTCGTCGTCGGCGGCTACAGCTATGGCGGATACATGACCAACTGGCTCATCACCCAAACCACGCGCTTCAAAGCCGCCGTCACTGGCGCCGGCGCGGTCGAGCACATCGGCAACTGGGGCAACGACGACACCACCATGGACGACGCCTACTTCCTCGGCGGCCGTCCCTGGGAAGCCCCGCAGCGCTATCACGACGAAGCCGCCATCTTCCAAATCAACAAAGTCCGCACGCCCACGCACATGGTGGCCGGCGCCGACGACATCCGCGTAGCCGTGCTCGAAGACTATCTGCTCGAACACGCTCTCTACGCTCTGGGAATTCCGAACGCATTACTGATCTTCCCCGGCGAAGGCCACAGCCTCGACAAAAATCCCTGGCACGGAAAAATCAAAGTGAGAGAAGAACTAAAGTGGCTGCAAAAATACGGCGGCGTCCCGCCCGCAAACTAATCGGACGCGGTCGCCGCCGCCAAACAGCAGTCGGTACAAACAAAAGTGGGTGCCCCATCTTTCGCGTCATTTGCGAAAGGTGGGAATTCCAACTGCGCGTGGTGAGGGATTTTGAATTTTCGGATTGCGTAGAGCGGGCGCCCTCGCCCGCTGGGTGACGCTCCCAGACCTGCGCGCCAGCGTGGGGATTTTGACTTTCAGAGTGAGATAATGTGAAGGCAGAGGCTCTAGCGCCGTAGGGTTCTGCATGATTCACTCAGTACCTGCTCGGCGATTGCGCAAGCGAAAAGGAGGCGTTGGTGACAATATCAATGGAACGATCATCCTTGGCCGGGATGACCGACTATACCGGCGCCCCGATGAGCGTAATTCTTTCGCACCTGCGGGGATGGCGAACCGCCACGGCCGATACCATCGAGAATCTGAGGGCCTTTCGGGGCAAGGTGGAGCGGGAAAGGAAGAAACTCCACAGTCCCGAGGACATACTTTCGTATATCCAGTACTTCATAAGCCTCTTTGAAAGGTACTTGGGCGATTTTGAAAGGCTGTTGAACGAACTGCCGAACGGAGTTAGTTCAGCCCACGTCGAGATTGTTCAACAGATGTACTCAAGCTCCAAGTACGAAGAGCAGGTGTGCATCAACTTCAAGCACGAACACATCGAGCGCTCGTTGAAGGATGAACGCCTCCGAGGGCTGATCGATGACATCTACGGAGAATCCAGACAGATGCTGATCGACTGTAGGGATCTATCGAATCTCACTCCCCGCCTTCGGACATTCGTTGGTACGATACCGAGGATTGAAAAGGAATTCGAACAGAAGTTCCGGATACTGTACAGTCCAGCGCAAGAGCAGACCGACTTTGATTCATGGGTTGCCGACGGATCGAGAAGGGCGGAGTACTCGATAGGGGTGATCTTTCTCGATGTGGACGACTTCAAGAAGCTGAATTCCGCCCTTACGGAATCCGTTGTCGATCGGGCAATATTGGTGCCGCTCCAAGATCTTGTGCGCGATTTCTGTATGCACAAGGGCGGGGCCTATCGCCACGGCGGCGAAGAGCTACTTATCATGCTGCCAAACTGCGACGTTCAGGAAACATTGGCGTTCGCAGAGAAACTGCGCGGACGAATCGAGGCGCAAGACTTTCTGGTGGACGCAGGGAAATCCCAGCGATTGACCGTCTCTTCCGGAGTCGCAGTGTGGCCGCTTCACGGAACCAAGCTTGCCACAGTCATTGAGGCTGCCAACGGAGCAGAGAGCGCCGCCAAGCGGGCAGGCAAGAACCGCGTTCATCTCGCTCAGGACGTGGAACAAACGATCGAGTAGTTTAAGCGACTTCCATTACAGGCCACTTCGATCGAGCCATCATCGGCCACGCCGCGAGCGACCTCACGGCCAGCGTTGCGCCCCATGTAGCACCCTCGCAATCTCCACCACTTCGTCCTTCACTCGGTACACAGCAACATAGGGAAGGGGCGAAAACACCAACTCACGAGTGCCTTGGATTCTTCCCGAGCGTCCGTGCTCGGGGAACGACGCCAGCACCGCCACGCCCTCGTAGATTTTCCGCGCTACGCGTCCGGCGGCGGGGGCATTCTGCTTGCGGATATACTCGACGATCGCCGCGAAATCGGCCGCGGCTTCGGGAGACCAGCGAACTGTCATCAAGGCCTGAGGATGCGCTCGATTCGCCGGCCCACTTCCTCATGCGACACAAACTTACCACTATCGAGCGATGCCAGCCCTTTTTGTACTTCTTGCCTGAACCATTCGTCATGGTCAAGGTAATCTGCGACCAATTCCTGCACGACTTGGTCTGCGGCCTTACCCGCTTCGGAAGCGACTCTGGCGAGTCTTGCCTCAAGCTCGGGCGCTAAAGAAATCTCCATGAATGCTATTGTAAGTCGCGAGACCCGAATCTCCAATTCCTAATTCCAGCCAACCCCTAAAACAATTCCCACCCTTGTGACATCTAACCTTGCCTTCCACAGCCCAATTCCGGAATAATTCTTAAAGCTATGTAAGAACACATAAAAAATAGCTAAACAATCGATAAGTCCTTTGTTTCACGGATTTTGATGTCTAACTCCTTCCCCATGCGGATTTTGCGACGATTTTCCGCTAAGTCCCGCGTTTTCAAGGATCACGTTGGAGGGGGAGGGTACCACCAAGGCAGAACTGGGGGAGGATGGAAATGGGTCTCGAAAATGTTCCACGCTGTCAGCACATAAAAGTCAACGGAGTGCAGTGTGGCTCACCTGCGTTGCGTCGCAAAGCCCACTGCTATTTTCACGAGCGCGTTCAATACGAGCGCAAACTGGCCGCCGAAAATAGGTCCGCGCCGCGTAATTTCGGTTTTCCCCTACTGGAAGACGCGAACTCGATCCAAGTCGCGCTCATGAAGATCGTCCAAATGCTTGGTGCTGGCTGTCTCGACATCAAAACCGCCGGCCTCATGCTCTACGCCCTGCAAACCGCAAGCGCGAATTTACGCCATGCCAAATTTGAGCCCGAACTACTCACCGACGTAATCATTGACGAGGATACAGTCGACCTCACCCGCCTGAGCGGCCCGCAGTGGGCCAGTCACAACTTTGCCGGGGAAGAAAATGGAAAACAGGAACATGAAACAGATGCACAGCTTCCCCCAGACGAAAATCCCGGCACGGGCATGGTCGTGAATCAGAGCGTTGCCGACATTGCAAAAAGGCGGGAAGAGAAGCGCAAGCTTGCTCCTTACTCTCAGGATGGGCCGGAGAATGAATCAGAACATTCTCTCGCAAAATATCTTTTGGATCGTATGTTTCCCGGCTGGCAGGAACAAAAAGCCGAAACAGAAGCGACCGGCGCTACCGCGACGCCATCTTGACTCCGTGCAAAGTAGCCGCATAGTGCGCGATGCCCTTATACAGCGCCTCGGCAATTTCTTCGCGGTAACCGTCGCTGCGCAGCTTCTGCTCATCAGTAGGACTGCTGACGAAGGAAACTTCCGCCAAAATTCCGGGCATCGCAGTCTCGGTGAGAACCACGTAGGATGCCTCTTTCACGCCGCGGTCGCGCAGGCCGGGATTTTGCGCGGACAAAGTTCCATACAGCGAGTGCTGCACGCTGGCCGCAAGATGCCGCGACTGCTCGATCTTTTCATGCAAATCGGCAGGCGAAAGCGCCGCTGCAACTGCATTCTGGCCGTTGTTTCCCGAGCGCGTCTCGATGTCTTTCGCGTTGGGCGCGGAGAAGAAGTTGGTGTAATAAGTTTCCACACCGCGCGCCGAAGGCAGATCGCTATAGTTTGCGTGAACAGAAATAAACAAATCCGCCTGCGATTGATTCGCCACGCCGGCGCGTTCGTCGAGCGGAATATAGTTGTCGTCGTTGCGTGTGAGAATCACCTCCGCGCCCAGGCGGCTTTCGAGCAGCTTGCCCAACCGCAGCGCGATCTCAAGCACCAGATCTTTCTCAAGCAAGCCGCGCCGGCCGACGGTCCCCAAGTCCCAGCCGCCGTGGCCCGCATCTACGACGATTCGCATCTTCGGCACTCGTGCCCGCAATTGCAAATCTTCGTGTGTGGGCGGAGGAATTATGATGGCCAGTTTCTCGCGCTCAGCTCCGGAATCTCCCGGAAAAAGTTTCGCCTGAGGCTTGGGATTTGCTCCGAGCTTTCGCACCTGCACTACAAGGCGATAGGGATTCGGTTCCAGGCTGACGGAGAAATCAGAGTTGCCTCTGGTTTCGAGCACCACGCGAGTCAAACCGGTGACCGGTTGAGCCACGCGGATCCGTGCCAGCAGCGCATCTCCGACCTCAATAGTCTTTCCTGCAAACTCAGCAGACAATGTCGTGTCGTGGAGATCGAAATAAATGCGATCAGGATGCGCCAAACGATGCGCTTCGTATTGCACCTGATCTTCGAGGTCAAGCACAACCGTGCTCGAATCCGCGGAAGACCAATGGCGAATCCCGGTAATGCGCGCCAGCTTCGATGCTTCCTGCGGAGTCGCGCTTCCAGCGCCGGGTTCAGCCGTATCGTCGTCCGTCGCGGCCGCGGAATCGATAGCGGAATTCGCTGGTACGTTTTGGCCGCTGCTCGATGGAGCGATCGAAGACTGCGTGGATGAAGTGGCAGTTTGCGCGGGTTGTTTGGCGATAGGCTTTTCGATTTTCTGTTCCGGTCGAATAACCATCTCGCCAAGCTGTGCATTCTTTAGCTTCCACCACAAACCTCCGCCGAGCAGCGCACACACGACGACCAGCACCAAAATCAGAACAATTCCGGGATGATGAGTAGTAATGGGCTCAGGTTGCGATTCGGTTTCGAGGGCAAGTGCTTCTTCGGGAACGCGTTCCGGTTCAGCGCTTACTTCTGCGGTTGAAACTGTGAGCGACGGTTCGCTCTCCGCAGGTGTTGCGATGTCGGGCGTCAGTTCGGTTACTTCTGGTTTGGTTTCAACTTGCGGTAAAGGTACAACCAGCGCTGCGATTGGTTCAGACGAAGCTTTCTCAAACGGCGTAACTGTCGCAGTCGGAATCGCGGGCGCAGCCAGTTCGGCTTCCGCTACTTGCGCTGATTCCGCGAAGCGATCTTCGTCCTCGGGCTTGAGAGCTCCGAGAATTAACTCTGCGAGAAGTTCTAGGCTGCTTAGGTCGCTGTCGTTGAAGCCAAATGGTTCGGCTGAGAAGGCTTCCAGCAGGCCGATCACGCGCCGCCGCCCGCACAGTGGCACGGCCACCATGGAGCGCGCACCCAACTGGCGACAAGCGGACAGGTTTACGCGATCGTCAGTTTCGGTATCATCGCAGCGGATGATTTGCGCGGTCCGGAAACATGCTCCGGAAAAAGCCGAGTCGCGCTGGATGCGCGCGCCCACATCCGGCTTGATCGTGCCGGCTGAAGCCCGCAGGACGATCTCGTTATTTTCGGCCAGAGCGATCCCCAGACCATCTGCGCCGGTGATGGCAATGGCGCGTTCCGCAACCAGTTGCAGCACTTCGTCGAGAACAAATTGCTCTCCCGCTTCAAACTCAATGGCACGCGCAATTGTCTCGAATCCTTTGTGACGGGCCGCCAACGCGCGCCGCTGCCGCACCTGCTGATGAAGCGCTGAAAATGCCAGAAGAGCTTGCAAGGCATCACGGCCCGATGGCTGCGCTTCGCGAATGTGATGCGCTCCTTCATAAGAAGTGTTTTGTCCGGCGCTACCCTGCAACGGCCACGAGGGTAGCCGCGCATCGGCTGCCCCCGCGCTCACTTCAATTGCCGATTTGGTGAGAATGGTTGTCATTACAAAGGTCGGCAGGCTCCGTTCCTCGTTGCGAGTGTGGCCATCGAGCCAAGCCATTGTCAATTACCCACTTTGAGTAGCCCGTCGTCTTGCCCAACCCGCGCCGGATACGGTTCCGTGCTATTCCGGTTTTTGCCGGGTTTATCTGTAAGTTAGCCCGGTTTTGCCCCCGTTGCAATGATTTGGGCATGCCCTTTCGGCCATGGTCTTTGGTAAGAGCAATCCACCGACTCCTTTCTTCGGCCTTCTATTCACGCGACAATTCGTCGTCGGAAGGAATAAAATCTGCACTCCGCAGTTTAATATCATGCGTGTGGCGCGTCTGGATGCTCAATCCGATTCGTTTGAACAACTGGCGATGCCACTCTTCGACCAGTTGTACAACTTTGCGCACTGGCTAACGCAGAATCGCGAGGAGGCGGAAGACCTGGTGCAGGAGACCTATGCCAAAGCTTTGAAGGGCTTCTCGTCCTTTCAGTTGGGCACAAATTTCCGGGCTTGGATGTATCGGATTTTGCGCAATACATTCCTGACGTCGCGCACGGGATTGCGCGCGACGATGACCGTGCCTCTTGATTCCGAGGAGGATGGGCCTGAGTTGGCGGTTGAGGGCACGACGCCTGAAACATTTTTGATTGATCGCTCTAGCGAGGCATTGGTGCAGCAAGCGATCGAGGAATTACCAGTGCACTTTCGCGAGATATTACTTCTGTGCGATGTGGAGGAAATGTCATATCAGGAGATTGCGGAGACTCTTTCAATTCCGATCGGGACGGTGATGTCGCGTTTGTCACGTGCCAGAAAAGGATTACGGAGCCGGTTGCAAGAGCGGTTACAGACGAGATAAACCATGGCGTGTGAGAGTTGGAGGGGAAAACTCGACCTCTATCTCGACGGAGAGATGAAGTCCGACGAGATGTACGCCTTTGATGCGCATGTGCGCAGTTGTCCGTCGTGCGCGGCCGATGTTCTGGCGGGAGTGCAGATGAAGCGCGCGGTGCAGGTTGCGGGGAAGAGGTTTGCTCCGAGCGCCGAGTTCCGGCAACGTGTGGAACGGAGTGTGGCGGCGAAACGGCAACGCACCGTCGGGCTTTCCTGGATGAAGGCGAGTGCGGTCGTCGCCATTTTTATTGTGGTTGGTTTGACTGCGGCTTATTTCGGGCGGGAGCGAATCCGCTCACAGCAGGTGTACAGCGAGGTCGCGGATCTGCATGTGGCGATGTTGGCCAGTTCGTCGCCGGTGGATGTGGTTTCCTCGGATCGACACACGGTAAAGCCGTGGTTCCAGGGAAAGATTCCATTTACCTTCGATCTGCCGGAACTTCAGAACTCCGAATTTTCCCTGCTGGGAGGGCGGATGACGTATCTTGAGCAAACGCCTGGCGCACATTTGATTTACGAATTGCGCAAGCACCGGATTTCTGTATTCATTTTTCAAGAAGAGGAGTTGCGGGTGAGATTTGAGGATTCTTCTGTGACCAAGAAGTTGTCGTTCAGTGTGGAGACCTGGAGCCGGGGTGGTTTGCGGTATTTTGCGATTGGGGATGCTGGGGGTGGAGATATTGATCGGTTGGCGAAGCTGTTTCAGGACGCGAATCCGTAGAGGTTCCGTAGTGAATTAAAGATGGACTGCCGACCTCAGCAGAGGCTAAAGCCCGTTATTAGAAGTAAAATCTTTACGCGGCGCTGAAGCGCCGCTCTTCCACGTTACCGCACACATTCCTCGATCTTCCTCAGGCATCCCTGCCGTTAATCCTTACGTCGCATGAATAGGTGAATTGCATTCCCTTCGCGCTGGCTGTATGAATGGGAAGTTTCTGCACTTGTGTTACGGGAGAGCGGGGATGGCCATTCATAGTAAAGAAGAGATTTTTTCCAGCCTGGATGACGAGGTGTTTGGTACGGGCTTCCTGCCGCACCCTTTGCCCAAATACAAATTGCCGAAACACGAAACCGATCCGACCGCGGCTTATCAATTGGTTCATGACGAATTGTTGCTTGACGGAAATTCGCGACAGAACATTGCGACTTTTTGCCAGACGTGGGTCGAGCCTGAAATCCGCAAGCTCATGGACGAATGCTTGGACAAGAACATGATCGACAAGGACGAGTATCCGCAGATGGCGGAGCTCGAATCGCGCTGCGTGCACATGCTGGCGGATTTGTGGAATTCGCCAAATGCCGCAAACGCCATGGGATGTTCGACTACCGGGTCGAGTGAAGCGGCGATGCTGGGCGGGTTGGCGCTGAAATGGAGATGGCGCAAGAGGCGCGAGCAGGCCGGCAAACCCACAGACAAGCCCAACTTGATATGTGGTCCGGTGCAAATTTGCTGGCACAAATTTGCACGGTATTTTGACGTGGAGCTGCGGCAGATCCCGTGCGAGGGGCGACGGTTGCTGATGTCGCCCAAGGAAGTGATTGCGCGTTGCGACGAAAACACAATTGGAGTTGTGCCGACTCTTGGCGTGACTTACACGCTGCAGTATGAGCCCGTGGAAGAGGTGGCTACTGTGCTGGATGATTTGGAAGAGGAACATGGACTGGATATTCCGATCCACGTGGATGCGGCCAGCGGAGGATTCATCGCGCCGTTTATCCATCCTAATGTGGTGTGGGATTTTCGAATCGCGCGAGTGAAGTCGATTAATACGTCGGGGCACAAGTTTGGTTTGGCGCCGCTCGGCTGTGGGTGGGCGATTTGGCGGGAAGCGGAGGATCTGCCGGAGGATTTGATTTTTCGGGTGAAGTACCTGGGTGGCAACATGCCGACCTTTGCGCTCAACTTTTCGCGGCCGGGAGGACAGATTGCGTCGCAGTATTACAACCTGGTTCGTTTGGGACGGGAAGGTTACACGAAAATTACGAAAGGCTGCGCGGATGTTGGAATGTGGTTCGCCGACCAAATCAAGAAAATGGACATGTTCGAACTCGTGTATGACGGGCGCGGAGGAGTTCCGGGGTGCACGTGGACTATTCGGAAAGGCGAGGAACCTGGGTTTACCTTGTACGACCTTGCTGACCGTTTACGGGTGAAGGGATGGCAGGTTCCGGCTTATCCCATGCCGGCGGATCGGGGTGATCTGGTGGTGCAGCGAGTTCTGGCTCGTTTGGGGTTTAGCCGCGATCTAGCGGGTTTGTTATTTGAAGATCTGGAGCGGGCGGTGAAGCATTTTGAAAAACATCCGGCGGCTAAGTCGCTTACACGGAAGAGTGCAGGCGGGTATCACCATAACTGAGGGCTTAGTTCGCAAATAAATCCCGGCCGAAGGTGAAAGATTTTGCGAAAAATCTAATTAAGCAGCAGCGCCTAAAGGCACGATTGATGAGGTGCCGCTTGCGGTACGCCTGAAGGCGTACCCTATATACGAATCACAGCTATTCGCAGCACTGAAGCGTCACGGCATTCAAATCGCCACTCCAAGAATCGCCACTCAAAATCATCCTCCAAAATCATCCAGCGTCGAGCTCTTGCCAAAGAGCGAGGGCGGGTCGCCCTCACGACAGCCGCCGGGACGACGGCGCTACAAATTCTCTTTCTCCGCGGGCGCTGTCTCCCACCCCTGTCGCACATTCGAGCGAACTAAGTTCAGCGAACTTAAAGCGGGTCGCAACAAGATGTGACTAGACGCGTTGATGTGCTCGTTCTAATCTCGGTTCCGTCGTCACCAACACAAGGAGGTCAGGACAATGGCGGACCAAGAGAGCGAACTGGAATTGGAACTCGAAGACGAGTTTCACGAGGGCGAACTCGAAGGCGAAGATGAGGCAGGCTTGGAGGGCGAAGGCTGGCTCGGCGCCCTGGGCAACATTGCTGGCAGCCTGCTCGGTGAAAGCGAAGAAGAACTCGAAGCCGAAGACGAGTTTGAAGACGAAGATGAGGGCGAGAGCGAAGAATTCCTCGGCGGCCTGGGAAGCCTCGCCGGGGGTTTGTTCGGCGAGAGCGAAGATGAGTACGAAGCCGAAGACGAATATGAGGACGAAACCGAACAATTCTCATTCGGAAGTTTTTTCAAGAAAGCCCTTCCCGTTCTCAAGCAGGTCGCAAAAGTCGCCGCTCCGATTGTGGGCACGGCGATTGGCGGTCCGCTCGGCGGCAAGCTAGGATCGATGGCTGCCGGCGCCTTGGGCGAAGGGGAATATGAAGAAGAGTACGAGGACGAGTACGAGGATGAGGCGGAATCGGAGACAGCGAACGAGATCGCCACTCACCCGCTGACGCACAACGAAGCCGTCGCCGAGATGATGGCGGAAGCCGCATCGAACGAGGCCAATGAGGGTGAAGCCGAAGCCATGGCCGGAGCCGCGGCCGCAACCGTGATCTCGCCTAGAGACCGGCGAGCGTTGCGACGGATTCTGCCGCACCTCACGCGGGGCACCGCGATCCTGACGCGTATTCTCCGGCGCCGCCGCAGTACGCGGGCGGGCGTTCGGGCAGTGCCGACGATCATGCGGCGCACAGTGAAGAGCCTGAAGCGGCAAGCTGCTAAAGGACACCGCATCACGCGCAAGCGCGCGGGACGCACCGCAGCGCGACAGATCCGCAGTGTGCTGGGAAATCCGAAAGCGGCCTCTATGGCGATTCGGCGAAACCGAAAAATCAGCCGTGCCTACAAGCGTCCACGCCATATGCGGCGGCGCTTCTCAGCACGCCGCCGTCGCAGCTCCGTGATTTAGCGGAACCGATTTAGCTAAACCAATTTAGTCACACCTGTTTGGTCAAACCGGCACGGTGCCGGGCGCAGTCAAGTTCGACCCACTTTTCGCAGGAGGCTTCATCATGGCATACGAGAGTGAATTGGAAGCCGAGCTCGAAGACGAGTTCTCAGGCGAACTCGAAGACGAGACGGAAGACGAAATGGAAGACGAGGCCGGTCTGGAAGGCGAAGGCTGGCTGGGCACCCTGGGAAACATCGCCGGCAGCTTACTCGGAGAAAGCGAAGACGAGTATGAGGCCGAAGATGAATACGAGGGCGAAGATGAGTACGAGGAAGAGCTCAGCCCCATCCGCAAAGTTTACCCAGACGCCGTGATGGAGCACCTAGGTGAGCTTGCGTCCGAAGCCGAGAGCGAAGACGAGGCTGCGGAGCATTTTCTGCCGTTGATCGGCATGGCCGCCAGCAAACTGCTGCCGGTTGTGGCGAAGGCAATCATGCCGACGGCAAAGCGGGCACTGCCCAAGATGGCTCGGGCCGTGACCAAGGCCACGCCTCATTTGACGAAGGGAATCGTCAAGGTCGCGAAGGCGCTTCACCGGAATCCGCAGACGCGTCATCTGCTGAAGACGGTGCCCGCGATCGCACGACGAACGGTGGGAAAGATCGCTCACCACGCGGCTCGAGGCGGACACGTAACACCGCACGCAGCGGTGCGGCATTTGGCGAAACAGACGCGTCACGTGCTGGGCACGCCAGGTCACCGGGCGCACGCGCTGCGCCACCACAACCATCTGGAGCGCAAGTTCCACGGACGCATTGGACACGGCGTCGGATACCGCGTTGGGCATGGCGTAGGACATGCGGCGCATCCGCATTGGCGCTACGGTTGGCGTGGCGGGCGAGGCTACCGAGGGCATGCCGGCGTGGGTCGTGTGGCTCCGCAGTATGTCGGACGACGCGTCGGAGGAGTAGCTCGACCTGGAGTCGGCGTACATGGGCATGCGGTCGGCGCACATCACGCGCAGCATGGACGAGCTGTGGGCGGAGGATGCGGTTGCTGCCAGTGTTGCGGTCACTGAGTGAGTATCGCTAAGTGAACGACGCTGAGTGAACGAAGTTGAACCAACGCTCCTTGATGGGAACACAAGGATGGAACGATAAGGTGAACGACGATGGCGACGCTGCCCGAAACGCTGCCGGAGACAACTATGCGGATGGGTCGGCCTCCGCGCAAACGACAGAGAGTCGTTGCTGGATCGACCCCCGTATTGTTGCCCTGGTTGCGGGCGCAATCGATTAATGTAACGCGCCACGCTGCCGCACTCCGGCCCTTTAAGCGGGAGGAGTTCGGCACCGGAGCAGCGATGCCATCGGAAGGTCACATTCAAGTGGTGAATCAGCTGATCACGAAGTTGCGCCGTGGGCTGCTGAAGATGTCAGAGCATGTTCACGTCGCAATTGGAAAAGCGAGTGCGCGGCCGACTTCGCCGCGACTGCAGCGGGTGGTGTCGCGCAAGGATAAGGCCCACCGCTGGGTGCAGGGAATCGAGAAGATTTGGGATTTTTACTTCGAGCTCTTCGGCCAGCGTTCGGGAAAGTACGGAGATTGGCTGTTGAGCTGCGACCGGATCGCGATGGATTGTTACCAGGCCGCTTATACGGGGCTGGGTACGGCAAGGACGGTGCCGGCGCCTCCGCCATTTTGTTATATGAAGACGGGCTTTGCGCCGGCGACGATCCGGCGGGGCATTCGGATGCGAAGGTTGGGCAAACAGTTCAATCCTTTTCCACTGATTCAGTTGCCCTACCATCGCCTGGTGAATCCGTGGACGCTGGGCGCGGTGATGCACGAGGTCAGCCACAATCTGCAAAGTGATCTGGGTTTGAATAAAGATATACCGCGCCAGGTTGGATTGCGGTTGATGGATGCGGGCCTGGGGCGGATGGTTTCGTCGGTATGGGTGAAGTGGAATCGCGAGATGTTCGCCGACATGAGCGCGCTGCTGCTGGGCGGGCCGGAGGTGGTCGGGTCGTTGATGGATGTGATCGGGCGAGCGCCGGGAGCGGTGTTCAGCTTCAGGGCGAGGGGGCCACATCCTACACCTTACCTGAGATTGTTGATCAGCGCAGAGATGTTGCGGCGCATGGGGTTTGAAGAGGAAGCGGAACAGTATGCGCGGGCGTGGAAAAGAATCTATCCCAGCGCTCGGGGCGGGACGATCCCTAAGCGAGTACTGGCAACTTTTCCTAAGGCGTGCGCTCTGGCGGTTGACACGATGTGCTATCGGCCTTATCGGTCGCTGGGAAACAAGAGTTTGTCGCAGGTGATTCGCTTTGAGAAAAAAGATAAGGCGATGATTGAAGAATCAGCGAAGCGGATCGCGGCGGGAGTGGATCCGGGGATCATCCCAGAAAGATATCTGATCGGGGCGGCACGGGTTGCGTTGAACCGCCGTCTGGCGCGGCCAGGAGTGATCACCGAGAATTTTTACAAGGAACTGGTCAGGAGATAGCCGTGGCATTGGAAGCGACATTTCGGGAGCTGACCGTTTGCCTGCATCACCTGCACGACGCGGTGAACGAACTCCAGGTCACGCTGGGGGATAAGCCGCCGGAAGACGAATCGGCCATGGCGGATGGCGTGGAAACGGCGGTGCTCGATTTGATGGGGATATTGCACGAAGCGCGGCGGGCGGCGCTGGAAGCGCGGAAGGCCGTAGGGCATCCACCTGATCTTGACCGGGCGCGAAGGGAATTGACGCGATGCAACGAGCGCTTTCATCGCATCGAGCAGCAGTTTGCGTCAGAGCTGGTTTCGTACGAGAAGCTGAGGGAACTGGCGCGGCTTGGGACGGAGCGTCGAGTGTGGCTGCCCTGGGCGACCGCTGTGAAGCAGGGAATCGAGCAATGCCGGCCGCCGCTCGAACTAACCAGCACCGCTCTGGCCTTGTGCTGGCAGGAGCTGGCGGAGCGGCTGGGGATGATGAACATCTCGATGCAGGCGACGAATGTGGGCCAGCAAATCACGCTGCCGCGATCGAGAATCGAAGATTTGGAAGCGGAAGGCGTTACTTGAACAGCCGCCGTTTTGGGCGTCAAATTGGCGCATCGGGCAACCGGCGCCTTGTATCAACCGCAGACCGGAACAGAGAATGACCGTGGCGGAAGGAGACATACCATGCCTCTCACAGTGACAGATTGCGTCGTAACGAATAATTCGATCACGATTAGTTTCTCTGATCCGGTATTCACCGAGGAGCAGATTACAAAGCCGAGTGTAACCGGCCAGGCGTGGAATGATCCGATCTCAGCACTTCCGACACCGCTACCTTCCGGTCCAGGGAGAGCGCAGCTATTGAAGACGTACCACAGCGCGCTCAACGCGGCCAACTACTCGATCTTCGATCCGGATTCGGCCGATTTCACGGCTCCTACGCGGCTCGGGTCAACTGGCAGCACCTTTCACACCGGCAATGCCGTGCCCACCATCATTTCGGATCGAATCATCGAGATTAAGTTCTCAAAGGTCCCGCCCCCACCAAAATGGAAGGAATTCAACGACGGTGACTGGGTGAATATAGTCCTCAAGCACATTCACGGACTTTCTGAACCCGGCGATCCAGCACCAGCATTTGAGGGCGACTTCGTCATGATCGCTCGTCAAGTGGCGGGCAAAGGCAAGAGCGCGCGCATGACGAAGGACGTGGAGGACGCGATCTCCTATCCCATTCTTACGGAAGAGGTGGGATATCCGCCGGCGGTAACGTCGCGGCCTGGCCCGGGAGCGGGATTTGGTTCTGGAGGCGGTGGGAACCAGGGACTCGGGCAGATTGCCGCACGAGCGATCGGCGACGCGCTGGGGTGGAAGCCGAACTCAGACGATGCGAAGGGATTCGTCGGCGCGTTGACGCAGTCGTTCAGCCTCACCGAAGTCGAAGGCCACATCGAATCGAAATGGAATCAACGCACCTACACGGTGCAGTCCGACCTGGCAGGAGCAATCTCAGGTGCGCAGGCCAGTCTCTACGCTCGTGCCAAGGTGGCCATGGATAATTGCCTGCCACTCATCGACGGTTTGTATCCGCTCGATCCCACGGCCGACCCTGAGTTCGTGAGGGCCTTGAAGGAAATGGCGAAGAGCCAGATCGCGGAGATCATCAAGCAATTCGGCGTAGTGCCGCCTTCGATTCTGAGAGTGAATACCTATTTCAAGATCCTGATGGGAGTGAAAAGCTTCCGCTTCAATGACGATCCCCGCGTGGAAGCCGATCCCGACAAGATCAGAGGTACGCTGGGGTCGCTGCGAGATACTTACGGAATCTACTTCCAGCGCAGGGGAAGGGACAATGAGTTCAACAATTCGGTGCAGGACGAAACCGACATCACCAATTTTCGGATGGTTTCCGATTATATGACCGGCCTGCTGCAGAGCTGGCTGGCGAACGGCAAGTACTTCCTGTTGAATACGTCGCGTCTGCCGGCCTTCCTGGGAACGCAGTTGGTGCTGATCTCGCGGCAGTTGGGCGTAATTGCTGAGACCGTGAATGAATTACGCTTCGCGCTTGACTCTGTGTTCATCGGGCCCAACGAGCGGCAGACGTTGCTGCTCGAGTTCGATGACCATTGGGAGTTGCCTGCGATGTATCTGGAAGATGTTCTGACGGAAATTGAAGATTCGTGTACGGACGAACTGCCACGGTTGATTAAGGACGGTGGCCGAATCGCCATTACCAATAACCTGCTGCCAGTGGTGCAGACGCTGATGAACATGGTGCAGGGAGCGCACGATCCGCAGAACATCGACGCGCTGCCCGACGGCTATAGCACGGCTCGCGTGCGGCACGCGCTGGACGATCTGAGCGACCAGTTGACGCAGCTATTCACGCAGGGCCAGCAGGTTGGCATGCAGATTCCGGAGCCGCTGGAGCTGGAAGTGGAGTTTCCAAGTAGAGGCAAGCAGAACGTTTAGCGGCGGTAGCACTGGGAGCAGTACCGCAGTAGAAGCGCAGAACAGGTGAGAGCGCTCTGAACGAGGAGGGTCATCAATGTCTACGTCAAAAGATTATCAAGGCTTATATGACCGCATAGCGGCACTGCGGGAGCAGGTGGCCAGCCGGCTATCAGCTGATCTGATCTCGAACCCGCAGCTCGCGGACGCGCTCACCAAGCAGATCGATGACATGCTGTCCTCGGTGGTGGACTCGGACTCCAAGGTTCCACCACCACCAGATAAAGGCCTCGCGTCCCTGATCGGAATTGGTCCTGAGGCCTCGAGGGAATTTGGTACAACCCGCATGCCGCCGGGCGTAGAGCCCTACGACGAGACCATCACGTCGGAACGCATCGTGGCAGTCGGGGATATGTACTACCTCTGGCAGCATGAAAAGATCGGCGTCTTCCGCGCCGTGCAGAAGCTGCAGGAATTGTTCAAAGCCGGAACTGTGCGGCTTTCGGGTGGTCCAGGCGCGTTCGCTCTCTATCAGTTTGATCGTCGGGACGTGCTGCGCTATACCAAGCGCGATCGGCTATCAGCTTACAAGCGCATCTTCGGATACGGCGGTGCGCCGGTGCCGACGGGCTCGCGTGCGAACACCGACTTTCACAAGCTATTTTCTCACTTCGTTCACCAGGTCACTTTGTTCTGGCGCGATAAGCGCATTTCCGATGTGATCCGCGAGCGGGCGTACGATCCGAGCTTCGGTTCGATTGCGATTGTGCGGCGGGCTGGACTCGATCTGAGAAACAATCTCAAGTGGTTATCGTTCGGGCATCTGAACGTCCTGCGGGTGGAAGTGATGCAACTGCTCGAAGAGTCGTTCAAGATTCTCGACTCGGAAGACGTCAAACGCCTCTTCGGCGCCGACAATGCCTGGGACGTGGTGGAAGAAGTTTTGATTCGCTACTACAACGAGCGTCTGGTCACTTCGCCGCGACAGCGCATGGGAGTTACGGGACGCGAGGTCATGCGATGGCTGGCGCAACCACATATTTTGCAGACGACGCGGGCGCAATTTGAGACGCTGTTGCTCGAGATTGCCGAGCAATCGGAAGAATGGCTGACCAGCGCGCAGGCCATGGGCCTCAGCAAGCGGACAGGGTCGCATCGCGTGCTGCCTTGGGACCAGTCTCAACCGACGCCGATCAAGTCAAATGGCCACGGCCGGCAAAAAGCGGGAGTATCTCCGCGACGGGAGCCGGCGCGAGAATTCGAACTTGAAGTCTGACCGGGACATGCTGTTCCAGCGCGAGCCGCGAGCCTTGCGCTGAGACGGCGGCGAGGCAAGGCCGGTTCGATCGAGTGCGAAGCGAACACATCGAGTTAACTTCGGCTCATCTGCCGATACATTAGAAAGCGAGGTAACACTTGGCTCCTCCCATACATGAAGGACCGTTTCCGAAGACCGTGAGTGGTGTCTACTCGGGTAAAGGTTCTGCCGGTGGCGGTGGCGGTTCCTCTGCTGGCAGCGGCGGTTCTCCAGGTTCCTCCAAAGGCGCCTTCAATGACCGGCAACGTCGAGCCGACTACAACTCGTGGAGGCGCAGCGGAAATTGTTTTGCACTCGATGTTTCCAACATCATGCTTTGGGATGTGGAACTCGCGCTGCAAGACGAAGACGAATGTCTGTACTGAAGAGAAGTATGACTCGCGGGATATATGACTACCGACGGAATGGCGTGGCGGCAATTGGAGCAGAATTTCGATCGTCTCCTGGAACAAGAAGAGGAGATGGAAGCGGAGACCATCGCCCCGCCTCGTAACCGTCCCCAGCGTGCGAGCACGAGTAAAGGTAACGACCAGGTCCGGTGGCTGCAGAAGGCCTTAAATCGAGTCACGCGATTCGGCCTCGCGGAGAACGGCGTTCCTTCCATCCAAACCAGAAAAGCGCTGCAGAAATTTCAGGCAGAGCGAGGCTTGCGGCCGACCGGAACACTTGGACCTAAAACGCGTGCGGCGCTGATCCGGCTCAGCGGAATTCCGGCGCCACGACGGGTGGAACGAGATGACGACGACACCTTGTACGAAGTGGAACGATTTGTCGACACTTGCCCGGTCGATAATCCCCACGTGATTCGAGGATTCGCCGAGGTACAGCGACGATCTCGCGTTGCTCCCACCGGATCAGCGGGGCAAACTCGCCGCGATCGCCGACGAAATCATACGGAGCCGGTCCGGTACTCCGGGAGTCACCCCGGTTGGCCAAGTAATCGTCGTGGGGCACGACGACATGGATGCCGCACGTGAAAAACGCGAACCAGGCTTCCTGCAATTTATGAGTGAAAAACGAGCGGCAGCGGTGGCGCTCGATCTGGCTTGCCGCGCGGGAGCCGGCGGCGTGCTCGCGTCCGGTCGTGGCGCCCGGGCTTTGGCCGTGGCCGCCCCACGAACGGAAGTGGGAAGCGCGCTTGTAACCGGCGCGTAGAAGTCATATTTGTGAACACCGCTGAGTCGCTTCCGCACCTCGATCAAGACCCAGCTACGGCTTTCCTGGCGAACACTGCTCAACAAAACCTCAGGGACTTTTATGAGACTGCCCTGCAAGGGACTTCAGGTCAGTACCTGCCCCCGGTAGCGGAAAAGATGGCAGCGGACATCGCCGAGAAGGCCATGCCCCTTCATAAGAAGCTCACTGCAATCTCCTGCGCCAGCGGCACCGGCTCGAAGCTTAACAATATTTGGGACGTTTATCTGGCGTCGTTTTTCAAAGATGCACTGCAGGGCACCGCTCAGAAGTATCCCACCCCGGATATGGTAGTTAGCCAGGCCTACGAAATAGCGAAACACTCAGTCCTTGTCTTGCGGCAGGCACAGCAAAGATTGGATTGGGCGAGCGCGACCCTGCCGCAACCCATGGCGCGCGATTGCGAGCCTGTGCTGGGAAAGGTGGCAGGGCCTGCCAATCACGTTCTGTGTGAAACCCACGGCCACATTCTCGACACCAGCGCGAAGATGGTCATCGCGCATGACCTCGACGAATACAAGAAGCAGTTTCGGAGGTGATTTCAATCGCAAGAGCTAGGGATGGAACGCCTGGGCAGCGGATGTACACCGAGAAATGCGCCACGAGAACTCTTTGAGGACTTGCGATGCGTAACGCCGATTTTGAACTCGAAGCTGAACTGGAAGAGCTTGCGAGAACTCTTTCCGAAAGCGACCTCGAATCCGAATATGGGTGGGAGGGGGACGCGCCGCGTAACGTTCCTGCGGGACGATGCACGCCCATCGGAAAGCGGGTTGGCAACTTCGTTTGCTCTCCCCTGGATTTAGGCAGGATCGCAGGCTCTCTCGGCGTGGCCGTCTCCCCCGCGACCCTGAGGAGCGCAGTGGAAGCCGCAGCGGCCTGGGCGGTTTCACTAGCCAGCACAGCGGCTCTCTTGTTGGATGCGCCCAATCGGACAGGCGCCTCGCGGGTAGCATTCTGTGCCGCTTTCGGAGTCCCGCCGAGCTTCGTGCCCCCTTGGCGAAAGGCGGGCAATTCCTGGCGGGATCTCGGTGACCTCAATCGCCATCAGGCTTCGAAAGGCCGCAAAACTTCTTGATGGCGGATGCCTCCAGTATTTTGCTTTAGGAAATAGCGGCTATTGCGCGGATTGCAAGGGTGCTTTCTCTGATCCGTCGACGTATTTTGCTTGCAGCAGTTTTCACAACGTCTATCAAATCTGTCTCGGTTTCCCGTTCTGACGCGCGCACCAGGCCCCCGACCCGGTCACGACCGCATTGATCCTTGTGCATGAGCCGCTGCACATTTACTTCGGTGAAAAAGCTGTTCGGGATGTGGGCCACAGACCCAATGCGTGGTGTTATATGAGCTATGTAACGCCCGCATTAACGGCCTGTCCGTACCTGCTGCGGTTACAAGTTTCTGCCCCACCAATGCGTGCGCGCCGGTTCTGCAGCCCGTTATTGATAACTTCGTGGTGGATCACTCGGAGCTGCAGCCATTTCATGCCGAACCAATCAAGCAAATTGCCCGGACGGTTGTCGCAAGCTGGAAGACGACCAGCCCGGTTCTAATCGTCCAGTTGATGGGCTACGCGGACATTACGGGACCTGCCCCGCACAATTTCGATCTGGGGCAACGGCGCGCAATTGCTGTTCGGGACGCGATTGCCGCCGCTGTCGGGACCCTGGATCCGGCAGTCGCGGCGAAAGTGACTTACGTCCCGCTAAGCGGCGGCGCGCAAGGACCAATTGCGCCCAACGATACGGTTGCCGGGCGGGCAAGAAACCGACGGTGAGTTGCGTTACTGCCAAGTTAGTGATCGTGGCAACCGCATGGTCTGTTTCGGACCCGAGCAAAGTGATCTATGAATCCGCAGCGCGCGCTCAACTACGCCCACCAGCAGCGGGCGATGTTTGTGTCGGAGCTGAAAGCAGTTCCTCCGTTTTCCCAGCGTCAGTTCGCAGCCTGCGCGAGCGGAGGATTTGAAGAAGTGTGCCCACTGGCTGGCCCAGCATTTGCAGCGAATCGGCCTGGATCGAGTGCGCATCATTTCTACTCGCGGCAATCCCATCGTGTATGCGTCGTGGCAGCGTGCTCCGGGCCGACCCACTCTCATTATTTACGGCCACTATGACGTTCTACCGGGAGAGCCGCTGCGCGAATGGCATACGCCGCCCTTCACTCCGACGCTTAAGAAGGATGATCTTTATGCTCGCGGGGCGGCGGATGACAAAGGCCAACTTTTTTCCCATGTCAAAGCGATTGAATCCTACTTGAAGACCGAGCGGGCTCTGCCGGTCAACGTGAAATGCATCTTCGAAGGCGAAGAGGAGATCGGAAGTCCCACATTTGACGTCATTCATCGAGCGGAACAAGCGTGCGCTGCGGGCTGATGCGGCGGTTATCTCCGATACTCGCATGCTTGCTCCGGATCAACCGGCAATCAGTTATGCGCAGCGAGGAGGCTTGCGTGCGGAGCTGGAGGTGAAAGGGCCTGCCGCATGAACTGCATTCGGGGAATTTTGGCGGCGCGGTTCATAATCCGCTACAAGCTTTGTGCGAGATGATTGCGCGCCTCTACGATGCGCATGGGCGTGTCGCGATTCCTGGCTTCTACGATGATGTGCGGGGCTGGGATGAGAAAGAGCGAACTTTCATGGCGCGCATGGGGCCCGGCGACGAAGAGATTCTGCAGGATGCAGGAGTCGAACGGGGATGGGGAGAGTCGGGGTTCAGTCTTTATGAGCGCACGACGATTCGGCCCGCATTAACTCTAAATGGCATGGCGGGCGGGCATTATGGGCGCGGCGCAAAAGGCATCATCCCGGCGCACGCTATAGCGAAGCTGAGTTTTCGTCTGGTGCCGGATCAGCACCCGGAGCGAGTTGCGCAGCTGTTTCGCGATCACATTGAACGTATTACTCCACCGGAGGTGAGTTGCTCGGTGCGGACTTTCTCCGCAATAGAACCGGCGCTGGTGGATCGTAGTCATCCCGCAATTCGGGCAGCAGCGGCTGCCTATAAGAAAGTTTTTGGAGCGGCGCCGGTTTTTATCCGTTCGGGTGGCTCCATTCCGGTGGTTAACACTTTTCAGAAGATACTCGGGATTCCCGCGGTGCTTATGGGGTTTGGCCTGCCAGATGATCACATTCATGGTCCTAACGAAAAATTTCATCTGCCGAATTTCTACAAGGCGATTGCAACCAGCATCTGGTATCTGACGTTGGCAGCGAAGTTGCGTGGTGCGCGGCGACCGCAGGGGCGCGCGGAATGGCAAAAGCCATGATCGGAAAATCTATGATCATCGATTGCCACTGCCATGCCGGAACTGGGGACCGCATGACTGCGCCGTGGAACACGATTGCGGCCATTAAGCCCTACCTCCGCCGGGCGCGGGCCGCGGGGATCTCGAAGACCGTGGTTGTAGCGGTATTCCACAGCGACTACAACAAAGCCAATGCCGAACTGGCTGGTATCATCGCAAAGAATCCTAGCCGCCTGATTGGGTTTGTCTTCGTCCACGCTACTCGCGACGCCGGGCGCATCTTCCAGATGGTTGAGCGTGCGGTGCGCAAGTGGCGTTTTCGCGGCATCAAGATTCACGGTTTCGACGCCATGCCCACGCGCGAAGTATGTGAAGCAGCGCGCGCTTTTCGCCTGCCCATTTTCGTCGACGTGGTCAGCCGTCCCGAAGTGATTGACATGCTTGCGCCTCAGTATCCTGACGTCAACTTCATCGTCGCGCATCTTGGCAGCTACACCGACGATTGGCGCGCGCACCAGCAGGTGGTCTATCAGATGGCACGCTATCCGAATGTCTACGGCGACACGTCAACCGTTCGCCGCTTCGACTACATCGTCGAGGCCATCAAGCGAGCTGGGCCACGCAAGCTCATCTTCGGTTCGGACGGCCCTTGGATTCATCCTGGTGTGGAACTGCACAAGGTACGGCTGTTAGGTCTCAGGAAGGATCAGGAAGCCCTGGTGTTAGGTGGGAATATATTGCGGCTGATGCGGCAGGGTCGCGTGGGCGAAGTTGCAGTGCGGGTGGCGCGGAGTAAGGAGGAAATTGGGGAAGTTGAAGCAGAGTCCCACTCGAATTCTTCAGTTAGGGCGCAGGCTTCTGATCCCGGTAGCCAACTAACTGCGGGCGATCTCAGCGAGTACCGGCTCTAGCCAACGATTAGCTATATTAAGGACGAGAATCGAATCACGCCTACAGCAATCTCACTTCATGCCTGCGGCTACGCGATGGTCGGACGCAAGAACTCCTACCTCAAGAAGTTGGGCCACCATGGCCGCACGCGATCCCACGCCTAACTTGGCAAAGATACGCCGCAGATGCGTACACACGGTCCATGAGCTGATGTTGAGGACATCCGCGATCACTTTGTTGGGGTGTCCCTTGGCTACCATGCGTACAATTTCCTGCTCTCGCGGGCTCAGCTGAACTCGATTGCTGCCCAGACGCCGCATACGTACCAGAAGATAACGGAAGCCATCTACTTCGGTATCAACCAATACTTCTTCAGCGGGACTTCCGGAGGATTCATTCGCAGATCGTTCATTTGCAGATCGGCCGCGACTTACCGATTCGATTAGTCCCGTCAGAGTGCGAATGACCTCTTCCACGCTATGATCGGCTTCCAAACTATGATCCGCAGCTTCTGCGGGCGGTTCCATGGCGATTAGGGTTGGGCTGGTGCGCATGGTTATCCTCCGGCCGAACACGGTAGTCGGCCAGCGACGGCGCCAGAACCCGCGTGGAGATAGTAGATCCGCGAGAGCAAGTGGCGCTGAACCTATTCGGTTCTCTGCTAAAAATCGTTTTCGGACAAGTACCCGAGACCTTGAGAAGCAAGCAAGTTGGGGAAAAGATACGACGCGTGCTAGCTCAAAGCTAGTCACATTTTCGAGCGACCCGTAACATGCGAATCAGTTGCTGCTGCGGTCCGCTTCGCAGGGAGACTGCTTATATTTGCTAAATATGCCGGGGGGCATTTTGGTTGACAATATCACAAGAGCAATCCAAAAGGTCAAGGATTTTCTGAGTTTTTTGTTAAAAAGGGACGATTCCCACCTTGGCACGCTACTAACACTGCTAGTTGTGCCCTTTAGGTTTGTTAATCATAAGTCAGACAACTCTTACTTCGCTTTAGCCCATTTAGTCGTTTGGGCCGGTTAATTCTTAATAACCCACTATGGGCAGTAGCAATTAAGCCGAACTAATGATTAGGAACAGCAGTTTGGAGAGGCGGGTCTAGTTACCCCAAGACTATGTCGAATCTGCCGATGGGAGGAATAGTCGCGGACGATAACTATGATCGACAGAAAAACAATGCGATCGCTGCTTGAGGGAATGGAACGCGCAGCCGAGGAAACTTTGCGAGAGCATTCCATTTTCTACGAAGCGTTGCAATCGCTCAAGTCTGAGATCGATAACGATCCGATAGTTCGGTCGATGGTTAGCGAATTGCGGAGTGCTGGCCGCAACGTATTCAACTCGTTTGTGCCCCGCATTAGAATCCGCGTGAGAACTGAAAAGGGAGTTTTCGCGTTGCCCCGGCCGGATGGGGTCGGGCAGGCACCTGCGATTGAGCAAACGGCAGACAAACGCAAGAGCTAAGGAATGCTGCCAGTGCAGTGATCAAGAAGAGCCGCTATTACCATCAACTCGACAACATCATAAATGAGGCAATTGAGTCGAGCGACCGCTTTGAAGGAATTGCTGCCCGGGTCGAGAGTGCGGGGTATCAAGTGCTCATTTGTCTTGATCTCTCCGCTTATGTGCAGATTCACACGCCGCCGCAGAAACGCCAGGCTTCGAAGGTGGTTGCGAGTACGGAAGATACTTGCCCTGTTGATATTCGACTCACCGCCGGGGACCGAAAGTTTCTCACCGCTTTAAAGATAAGGATTGACCCAAGTTAGGTAATTGGGTTCTCGACTGTTGTGTAAGCCACTCGATTGACAATTCACTTCCGCGCCCCTTACCTTTCCGATGAGGTAGTCGGAGCGCTCATCTATGCGGATTGGGGTTTTCACGCCGTTACTGTCGCAGCTTTCCCTGGCGGCCGTTCTCAAGAAAATCAAAGCGCTCCATATCGATACCGTCGAATTGGGGACGGGCAATTATCCCGGCGATGCGCATTGCAAGCTAGAGATGCTGGAAGATGCGGCAGCGCTTAGAGAGTTTCAGAAGACTCTGGCCGACCACGGAGCGAGCATCAGCGCTCTGAGTTGCCATGGAAACCCGCTACACCCAGATAAGACGCGTGCCGAGCGGGATCGTGAAGTGAGCCACAAGACGATTCTGCTTGCGGAAAAGCTCGGTATCTCCGTCGTAATCGATTTCTCAGGCTGCCCCGGTGATTCGCCCGACGCCACGGCCCCGAACTGGGTAACGTGCCCATGGCCTCCCGACTACATGAAAGTTCTCGATTGGCAGTGGAATGAAGTGGTGGGGCCTTATTGGACTGAGCGCGCGAAGTTTGCCGCCGATCATGGGGTGAAGATCGCAATCGAGATGCATCCGGGATTTGTGGTCTATAGTCCGGAGACGATGCTGAAGCTGCGATCGATCGCGGGCACGAACCTGGGTTGCAACTTCGATCCGAGCCATCTTTTCTGGCAGAGCATCGATCCCATAGCAGCGGTACGTGTGCTCGAAGGTGCGATCTTTCATGTCCACGCCAAAGACACGCAGATTTATCCCGCCAACTTGCCGCGTGCCGGTGTTCTCGATACCAAGCTGTATACAGAAGAGCGCAGGCGCAGTTGGATCTTCCGTACCTGCGGATACGGTCATGGAGCGGAGTGGTGGAGTGAATTTATTTCCACGCTGCGCATGTTTGGCTATGATTCCGTGCTTTCCATCGAACACGAAGACAGCTTGATGTCGCCCGAGGAGGGCTTGACGAAGGCGGCCAATTTTCTCAACAGCATTGTGATTCGCGAACAGCCTGCAACGCCATGGTGGGTTTGATGCAGCCCAAGCAGGACACATTCGGTGCACGAAAAACAAAATGAAAACCATTAGAACGGCAATTATTGGAACCGGTTTTATGGGGCGCGTGCACCTGGAAGCGGTGCGGCGGCTGGAGTTTGTTGAAGCAGTTGCGATCGCCGGGAGAAACATCGAGGCGGCACGACGGCTGGGCGCGGGATTTTCTATTCCAGCGATTACTACCGACTACCGTGAGGTTCTGCGCGATGCGGAGATCGATGCGGTTCACATTTGCACGCCTAACGCGCAACATTTTTCCATGGCAAAGGATGCGCTCGAAGCAGGGAAGCACGTAGTTTGCGAAAAGCCCCTGGCGACGAGCGTTGCAGAGGGTGAAGAACTCGTCTCGCTTGCTGCAAAGAGAGGATTGCGCAACTGCGTCTGCCACAATTTGCGATATTACCCCATGGTGCAGCAGATGCGAAGAATGCGCAAAGCCGGAGATCTGGGCGAAGTTCTTGTGGTGCAAGGCACGTATTCCCAGGACTGGCTACTTTACGATTCGGACTGGAACTGGCGCGTAGATGCCAAGGCCGGCGGCCCTTCGCGCTGCATGGCCGATATTGGCTCGCACTGGTTCGATATGGCTGAGCACGTTACCGGACTGCGCGTGACTTCGCTCTGCGCCGATCTTCAGGCTTTCCATCCCACGCGCAAGCGGCCGAAACATTCGGTAGAGACTTTCGCTAATAAGTTGCTTAGCGCGGAAGACTATGTTGAAACGGCTGTCGATACGGAGGATTTTGGTGCTGTTATCTTTCGCATGGGCGCGCGCGCACGCGGGAGCGTTACTGCCAGCCAGGTTTCCGCTGGCCGCAAGAATCGGCTTAGCATTGAGATCTACGGAACGCGATCATCGTTGGCGTGGAATCAGGAGCGTCCGGATGAGCTTTGGGCGGGGCATCGCGATACCGCAAATCAGACCTTCGTGAAAGATCCGGCACTGCTCAAGCCTGAGGCGCGCAGCTATGCCGATCTTCCCGGTGGTCATAGCGAAGGTTACGACGATACATTCAAACAAGTGTTCCGGCGTTTTTACGCTTCGATCGCCGAGACGGGACAATCCCCCGAGTATCCGCAGTTCGTCGATGGATTGCGGCAACTCACCATTCTCAACGCTGCGCTTGAGAGCAATCGAACGCGGCGCTGGATCGATGTTCCGGCACTTGCTTCTTAAACGTAAACCGGCAATTGAAAGGAACACCGCCGCATGTTGATGTTCTCCGCCATCATCACGTTTTTCCTTTACGGATTAATTGCCGCCATGCTGGGCACGATTTTGCCTGAGCTTTCGGAGCGCTTCCATCTTTCGCCTAGTCAGAACGGCACCATCGCTCTTTCGCAAGCGCTGGGGTTGATCGTGGCATCTCTTGCCGCCGGCCCGCTGATCGACGACGAAGGCAAAAAGGTTGGGCTCATCCTTGGCCTGGCACTTATTTCCGCAGCATTGCTCTGGCTGCCTCGCGTGGGCGGTTTCCGCGGAATTCTGATTCTATTGTTTGCGTTGGGAATAGGTAGCGGCACCATTGTGACTGCCGCGAATTCGTTGGTGAGTGATGCTGGCGAAGCGCATCGCGGCATCGCTCTGAACCTGACCAATCTGTTCTTCGGCCTCGGCGGGCTGGCTACGCCTTTCATCTCGGCTAATCTTTTCAAGCGCAACTGGGTGCGGCTGTGCTACACCATCGCTTCGGTGACAATGCTCACGGTTGTGGTTGAGGGACTCACCAAAATGCCCGGACCCACGGGCTCGGGAAGATTCATACTGGCGGATGCGGCGCCGGTTTTGGGGCGGCCGCTGCTGTTTTTGGTCGGACTCTTCCTCTTTCTCTATATCACCTGCGAGGTGGGGGTGTGGAACTGGTTGCCGCGCCACCTCATTGCGCAGGGCATTCCGGAATCGAGCGCGCTCAATATTCTGTCGCTGGGATTCGCACTCGGACTGTTGCTTGGCCGACTTGGAGTTTCACCGATTCTCATCCGTGTACCGCCGGTGACGGTGACCTTGTTCGCCTCGGTCGCGATGGCGATTACGACATTCCTGATGCTGCGAACCAACCGAGCTGCGACCGCGTTCGTCCTGGTTTTTCTCGCTGGAATCTCGATGGCCCCCGTCTTCCCCACAACGTTGGCCATTGTGGGCGATGCTTTTCCGCGAATGAGCGGAACCGCCATCGGTTTTGTGATTACCTGCGGATGGACCGGGCTCGCGGTGAGTTCGCGGATTATCGGGGCCATTGCGGGAGGCGATCCACGGAGGCTAAAGAAGGCATTGCTGGTGATCCCAGCTTCTGCCGTGCTTATGGTGGGTTTGGATTTGATGATCCAGAGTGCGCTGAGATAGAAGTGAGAAACGCGCGCAGTTGCCGGCGGGACGCCGGCGCTACTTTAGGGCACGCATGTAATCTGCGTCGATCTTGAGTGCTTCCATCATGGGCATATCGAATTCTTCCTGCTCGACAAAAGCGTGTTTGATGTCAGCCTTCTTGGCTGCTTCGAAAATGGGATGATAATCAATTACGCCGTGTCCCATTTCTGTTGAAGGCGGTACAGGTAACGGCGCTGCTCCGTGGCCCATCCTAAAGTCCTTCACGTGCAGCATGGAAATGCGAGTTGAATAATGTGTGAGCAGGTCTGCCGGATTCCTGCCGGCGACCGCAGCCCAGCCGCAATCGAGTTCCATCGTCACCTTCGCAGGATCGGTGAGGCGCATCAGTTCGTCGTAGAACATAATGCCATTTTCTGCACGGAACTCCGGGGTGTGATTGTGGTAGGCGAAGCGCATTCCGGCTGCATTGATGCGCTCGCCGATGCGATTGAATTGCTCGGCATTCCAATGCCAGTCGTCGAGCGTCATCGATTCGCGTGCCGCGCTGGAGTTGGGGTCCTTTACGCGGAATGGATCCTTCAACATGGGCGCGGCACAGACGATGTATTGGAGCCCTAGATCCTTGCCGAACTGAATGGTTTCATCCACTTTTGGCAACAGATCTTTCAGGGAATAATGCGCGCTCATGCAACGGAGCCCGGCGTGATCCATGGCCTGCTTCACTTCGGCGGGAGTGTGGCCGAAGAATCCCGCTGCTTCCACTTCACGATAGCCCAGCGCGCCTAGTTGCTTCAGAGTTCCTTCGTAGTCCTTCGGCAGAACTTCGCGAACTGAGTAGAGTTGCAATCCGATTGGAAGGTCGAGGGGATTGGCCATGAGCCGTGGCGCGCTGTTCCATAATGCCGCGCAAGCAGCTGAGGCAGATGCAGTTTTCAAGAAACTTCTTCTGGAAATCCGGCGCATTTTTAAAAGTCCTCACTCTACTGAAGCATCTTAGATTCGGAACGACCTCAAAAAAATCTACCCGCGAATCGTCTTCGTGCACGCATCCCAGGTTGCAATTGTATTTTTGAAATAAGCGTAGTTGGCCAGATGGCAACCGATTGCGGCGTGGTTGCCGAACTCTTCGTTCTCAACCGTTGGCTTGCGAGTTCGAACCGCGTTGAAGAAGTTGGCTTCATGGGCCGACACGTCGCTGTAATCCGGCGGAGCGGTGAAAGTCTCCGCCTCGGCCGCCTGGTAATCGAGCGGGCTGGGCTGCGGATGCGCCGCGACCCACTGCTCCAGGTACTCCTTGCGCAGACGAGCCGGCCAGCCCTTCGTTGAATACGTTTCAGGCTTCGGGCTGATGTCCTGCGGAATAAACGTAAGCGTTTGCCCGACGATTTCCATGGTGCCTTTAGTGCCGTGGAATTTGATTGGTTCACCGCCGGCGTTGTTGAGATTGCAGCGCAGCACGACGCGGAATTTCGGATAGTCAAAGAGCGTCTCGATGAGATCGGGGAAGTCGCGGCCATCTTTCCAGCGAAACAGTCCGCCACTCGATTGCGCGCGCGTCGGCGCCTCGTTGGTTCCGGAGATGAAATAGATCCCGGAGAGAAGATGAACGAAAAGATCGCCAGCCAATCCCTCGCCGTAGTCCGAGAAGCAGCGCCAGCGGAAGAAACGGGCCGCATCAAACGGGCGCTTGGGTGCGCCGACCAGGAATTCATTCCAGTCGATGGTTTGCTCGCTGGCGTCAGGCGGGATGGGATAGACCCAGGCGCCGCTGGCGGAGTTGCGATCCGACGAGCCTTCGATGAAGAACACTTCTCCGAGAGCTCCGGCTGCGAAAAGTTCGCGTGCCTTCTCGTAGACGATGGAGCTTACGCGCTGGCTGCCCACCTGCAGGATGCGATTGTTCTTGCGCACCGCTTCCACCATGGCAAGGCCATCTTCCACAGTGTGCGACATCGGTTTTTCACAGTACACATCTTTGCCTGCGGCGCAGGCATCGACCACGATGCGGCGATGCTGGTGGTCGGGAACGGCGACGATCACGGCGTCAACATCTTTGCGGTCTAGAATTTCGTGATAGCGACGCGTCGCCGAGACCTGCTTTTGCACAGCCTCTTGCGCCGCTTCGTGACGGCTGTCATAGAGATCGCACACTGCGACGCATTCGATGCCGGGCACGGCGAGCGACGCTTGCAGGAGTTCGCATCCGCGCGTGCCGGTGCCGATCGAAGCAAAGCGGACCCGATCGCTCGGCGCTACCGCGCGGCCTGCGCCCCACAATGCGGCTGGTTGTAGCAGAGTGGTCTTCACTGCGGCTCCGGCCGCCACGGTGCCCGCACCGATGCGCATGAAATCTCGACGTGTCAAAGAGTGCATTCAGTTCCTCCGCTCCCGATGTTCAATTGTGCAGCGCAACTTACATTCGCCGAACGACGAAAGAGTTGAGTATGCTCCGCAAATGTCACAACCGCAACGTCCGCGCTCCTGGAAACAAATCGTTTACAGCAGCCACGCTCGCACATGAGAGTTAATTCATCTTTTTTCTACAGCAAATACCTTATAGGGCATCTGCCTTCTGGCTGGCTAACATGAGCGGACCCTGGCAAGCAGATGACTGCCAGCTTATGGGTTAAAAGATCGGTCTCCGGCCTGTCAATCCTCGAAACCCGCAGCTGTAGAGCATTACCGGGGAAGCGAAGGATGAATGGGCGAGAGGAACAAAATGCACATCAATTCAACCATCCGTCGGGTGATGGTTCATTCGTTGGCGTTCGCCGCGGTGTTGTTGGCCATGTCGACAGCATCGTTCGCGCAGTTCAGAGTAGCGATTACGGTTGGTCCGCCGGCGCTGCCGGTGTACGAGCAACCGCTTTGCCCAGGCGATGGCTATATGTGGACGCCTGGATATTGGTATTGGGATGACGATATTTCCGATTACTACTGGGTGCCGGGTACCTGGGTGATGGCCCCCGAGGTTGGTTTCCTCTGGACGCCCGGTTGGTGGGGCTGGGGCGGTGAGGCATTTATGTGGCATGAGGGCTACTGGGGGCCGACAATAGGATTTTATGGCGGGATCAATTACGGCTTCGGATACTTTGGGGTAGGTTTTGCCGGAGGGCGTTGGGACAATGGACACTTCTTTTATAACCGCGCTGTGATGAACGTGGATGTTACAAATATTCACAATGTTTACAACACCACGGTGGTCAACAACTCCACGATCAATCGAGTGAGCTACAACGGAGGCAATGGAGGAGTCACTGCGCGTCCAACACCTCAAGAGGAAGCCGCGGAACATGATCGGCACGTTCCACCTTCGGCTGCTCAAACTCAACATGTGCAAGCTGCGCGCGGCAACCCGGAGTTGCGGGCGTCGGCAAACCATGGAAAGCCGCCGATCGCGGCTACAGAGAAACCGGGGGAATTTACCGGTCACGGTGTCGTCCAAGCAAGAGATGCGGGGGCTCCTTACAAAGCCGACGAAAATCATGCTGGGGCTGCACCTCATTCTGATGCGTCCGCCCACCCGGCAGTCCATCCCAATGATCTTCCGCCGGCAGAGCGTCCTATCCCGCCAAATTCGGGGAATGCTAAAGCGGACAGAAAATACCAACAACAGCAGGACAAGTTATATGCCAAGCAAACCAAGGAACGGCAGAAGCTCCAGCAGAAGCAAGACCAGGACCATCAGCGCCTGGCGCAGCAGAAGGCTAGCGATGCCAAAACGCAGCAATTAGAGCAGAAGCACGCGCAGCAAACACAACAGTTGCAGCAGAGGCATGCGGCGCAGCAGCAGAGCTTGCAATCGCATCAGGCTCCCGCTCCAGCGGCGAAGCCGAGGTAGTAACGATTATCCCTTGCGGGATTGTTCATTGTCAGTTGAGGTTCTTTTGGCCGGGTGGTGTTTACCACTCGGCCTTTTTTGCTTAGCGAACGGGTTGTCGGACGCTCCTTCAGAATTTGCCGGGACCACTGTATAGACTCCTATCGCATATAGCTCATCTAATGATCAAATGGCCATAGTGCATCTCTTGCCTAAACAAGCTCCGAAGAAGAAAAGCCATGCGCGGCTATGGAAATGGATCGGCATATTCGCTCTTATCCTCTTAGTCGCTGCCGTGGTGGCTGTGAAGTTGGCCATCGATCGAGCTGAACCGATTATTCGGGCGCGGGTGATTGAGACCCTGTCGAACCGCTTCCACAGCAAGGTAGAACTGGCCGGTTTTCATGTTTCCGTGGCTAACGGGATCGAGGTTTCGGGCAATGGCTTGAAGATCTTTGGTGCCACGGATCCAAATCCTTATGAACCGGGAGTGCAAGCGCTGATCGCAGTTCAGCAATTCCGCTTTCAAACCGCACTGGCCAGCTTGTTTCGTTCTCCGATGCATGTCGATACGGTATATGTGAAAGGTCTTGAGCTGAACATCCCGCCTAAGGGAAATCGCGGGGAAATGACGCACATGGGTTCAGGAACCGGCAAGATGAAGATATTCGTCGACAAGTTTGTTTGCGAAGACACAAAGCTTTTGATCAATACGTCGAAGCCGGGAAAACCGCCGCTGGAGTTCGCCATAGGCGACCTGAAAATGAAGGATATTGGTCCCGGCCAGCCTATGAAGTTTGATGCGACATTGGTCAATCCGAAGCCGGTTGGAGATATTCAGTCGACTGGTCTTTTCGGGCCGTTGCAGCTAGACGATCCGCGAGATACGCCGGTGCGGGGAACCTATTCCTTTAGCAGTGCGGATCTGAGCACGATCAAAGGCATCGGAGGGACGCTTTCGTCTACAGGGGAATACTCGGGAACTTTAAGCAATATTGTCGTGCAGGGAAAAACCGACACTCCCGATTTTCGAATTGCGACCAGCGGGCATCCGGTCCCGCTGCACACGGAGTTTCATGCCGTTGTTGACGGCACCAGCGGGGACACCTATCTCAAGCCGGTGAACGCAAAATTTCTGCATACTTCCTTTACCGCAACTGGTTCCGTGGTGCGCGTGACCACGCCGCACGGGCACGACATAGAACTCGATGTTGTCCTGAAGGGTGCCCGGATTGAAGACCTGCTGCAACTGGGTGTGCGCACCGATCCACCGGTAATGACGGGGCCGGTCGAAATGAAGACCAAGATGAGCCTCGCTCCCAGCGACGCGAGTGTGGCCGACCGGCTGAAACTGGCGGGGAATTTTCATGTTCTCGATGCGCACTTCAGCAATGAAAAGGTGCAGGGAAAGCTCGACTCATTGAGTCTGCGCAGCCAGGGGAAACCGAAAGAGGCGAAGGAGCACAGCAATGAAGATGTGCCGGTCGATTTGCAGGGTGTGTTTACTCTTAAAGATGGAGTGCTCGCATTTTCATTGCTTCATTTCTTAATTCCGGGCACGCATGTTGATATGACGGGCAATTACAGCCTAGACGGACAGCAGTTCGACTTTAGCGGCACGGCGCGGTTGGACGCGAAGGTTTCGCAAATGACTACCGGATGGAAGTCGATCCTGCTTAAGCCTGTGGATCCGTTCTTCAGCAAACATGGAGCAGGCACCGAAGTTCCTATCAGAATTACGGGTACAAAATCGGAGCCACATTTCGGATTGGATTTTGGTCACAAAGACGAGCATGTGAATGATGGGAAGAGCAGCGATGCGGGGGCGAAGCAGGACTAGCGGCGTAATGGCGATTGTATGATTGTCCGTGGGCCTTTCGCCCTGATAAACTAGAACCTCATGAGCGAAAAACCAAGTACCACCTTGCCTGCGACGGTCGAGAAGATCATCGAGTCTTCTCATCCGAGCGTACCCGAGAAAGTCCAGATCGCCGTTGAAGGAGCCGATCATCTCTATCGGGAGATTCGCATCGAGAATAATCTGACCGACAAGAACGGCGATAAGGTGCGGCTCCAGCCGGGCGATGATGTGGAAGTCACGATCGAAGCCGACCCGTCTGCGACCACCGCTATAAGCGACGATAAGACTCCAGCGGCATGAGTGATCGAGGGATGTCCGGCCTTCTGATTGATTCAGCGCGATTGATCTAGTGCGGTTGATCGCTTCCCAAGTTTCCCGAGTAATAACCGGCGCGGGTTGCCACGCGCAGTGGAGCGGGTCCGCCGAGTGCCTGAACCCGAATCGTGTGGTAGACGCCGGTCGTGTGCGGATTCGAAGAGCGATAGCCGATTACGTACTGACTCCGGATATCTTGCGCAATCGCACTCGCGATCGATTGGACTTCATCGAGACTGGATGGAAAGAACGCCGTGCCTCCGGTTTGCTCGCAGAGAGTAACTAAGGATTGACGATCGCCCTCGCGCTCATTCTGCTCGAGCGCAATGGTGTAGAGCACCGGGCCGTTCTTCGATTGCAGCTTGTGGAGAACATCCTGAAAGGTAGCGCGACTCGCGTTGTCCCGCCCATCGGTCACAACCAGCAAAACTTTTTTTTGCAGTGGGGAAGTCTGGTTCAGATGGTCGACGGCTGCGATGATCGCGTCGTAGAGAGCGGTGCTGCCCTTAGTTTCAACTCGCTCCAGTGCGGCTCTTAGTTTGCTGACGTCCTGCGTATAGTCCTGGTCGAGAAAGGCATCGTCGCCGAAGTTAACGACGAACACGCGGTCCTCCTGCTGGCTTGCGTCCACGAGTTGCAACGCCGCCTCGTTAACCTTAGCCCGCTTCGGCAACATAGAACCTGAGTTGTCGATCAGAATTCCCAACGCGACCGGCACACGCTCCTTACGAAAAGAAGTCAGGTCCTGGCGTTTTCCATCTTCAAACACTTCAAACTTGTCGCGGGTCAAACCGGTGATAAGGTGATTTTGGTCGTCCACCACAGTCGCATGTAGAACAACTTCTTCGATTTCCTTCTTGAAGACGAAGCCGCCGCCCGAATCATCCTCTTGGGTTGCGGTGCCTTGAGGTGGAGCAGCGGCTGGCGTCTGCGCACTGGTTGAGGCGGGCGGCGCAGCTGGGGCCGCAGAGGGAGGGGGTGAACTCTGCGCTAAACTCGCGCCGGCAAGAGTCAGCAAACACACTAAGAATCCGGAGACCCCGGCCAGGCCAATGCCGAATCGACCCTCTGCCATCGAAAACTCCTCCTTGGTGTGGTTTAACGGAATGCCGCAGGCACCCTTGCAGGGTCCCCCGAGAAGTAGATGAACTCCAGCGACTAAGGGTTGGTAGGGGAGTGTCGGGAAAGTCTTCGGTTCTAAGTGATTGGAATCACAGTAAAGAAAAAGCGCGGCTCCCTTCGAAGAGGAGCCGCGCTGGGGTTAGGGCTGCGATGGTCTCACTCGTAGCTGAAGTTCAGCTTATCGAGCCAGATCGAGTAGGGAGCCTGCTCGGAGTTGCCATCCTGTTGATAGTTAATGGTGACGCCATACCACGTGGTCGTCGTGGGATTCTCGTAGTAGTTGAGAGTGGAAGTCACTCCGTTGAGAGTGATCGATTGGAACAGGAGTTGATTGTCAGAGGTGCGTTGGACCTGGATCACGAGATGGTTCCAGGAATTCGACACCGGGTTGCAAGGAATACCGGTGGGATGCCACTTCTTACCTGGATTGTCCCAGATATCCCACTCATTGCCACCAGCGATGCGGCATTCATGCCCCCAAATGAAGGAGTAGCCGTTGACGAACTGATTGATATCGAACTCCAGCGCCTGTGAGACGCTGATATCGTCAGCGTAGAAATACACATCGTAGGTGAAGCTGTGAAGGCTGGGGACGATGGTGTGGTTGGGGTCAGGCAGACCTTGCGAGGAAAAGTCGCCAATCAGATGGTTATTCCAGAGAATATCGGCATAATCCGTTTCTCCGCCGATCTTCATGAGCGATGAATCTCCGCTGAGCGATGGCGACGAAACCCCCTGAGTCATTGACCAGGTGGCCTGCGGGCCTGAAGGTTTACAGGAAGAGCAGATACTGTACGCCGAAGGCAGCAGGGCGTAGCCAGTCCAGCCGGGCCCTTTTTGAAGGCTGCTGAAGACACTACCACCACCACCGGAACCCGAACCGCTTCCCACTGTGATCGCGATCGGAGTCACCGCAGATCCGCCGCAGTTATCCCATTCCTGCACCACCGTGTGGTAGAGGCCGGAAGCGAGGGTTAGCGATGTATTGAGACTGGCGCCTGAAGTCTTGTACGCAAGCACACCGGGGGCGGTATAGATTCCCATGGCGGAAACGCCCTTGGCGCAAGAGGTAGTTGCGGTTGCCACGTATTGCACCGTGGAACTGACCGTGGTGTTGGTTTGCGGGGCGCTTACGTTTACTTGTCCACCGCTACTGACACTGGCGACGTCAACGGTCACTGGGGTGGAAGCGCTGCCTCCGCAGTTATCCCACTCCTGCACGACCGAGTGATAAGTTCCCGGGTTCAGCGTAAGGGTGGTATTCAGATTCGAGCCAGCATTTTGGTAAGCCAGCACGCCAGGCGATGTATAGATTCCCATCGCGGAGACGCCCTTCGCGCACGTAGTTGAGGAGGTCGCTACATATTGAACTTGCGAAGCTACGGTGGTGTTGTTCTTCGGGGCTGAGACCTGCACTTCAGCAGCGCCTCCAGAGACGTTAATAGTCACCGGCGTGCTGCTGGCGCCGCCACAATTATCCCACTCTTGCACGACAGTCTGGTACTTGCCCGGACTCAGGGACAATATGGTGTTGAGGCTACTTCCATTGACGGTATAAGCCAGGGCGCCGGGGGCTGTGTAGATTCCGATCGCTGAGACTCCCTTGTCGCAACTGGTGCTGGCGCTCGCGACATACTGGACTGAAGTGCTTACATTGCTTCCATTGGCTGGGGCCGAAACCGTGACGCCAGCTAAGGCTAGTGTTCCTGAACATAGTAATAGTAGGAGGGCTAATTTTCTCATCAATAATGCTCCGATTGCAGGGTACAGGGGCGGCTGCACCTACAGGGTTTATAGGTTGGATTTCCTGCATTCTACGGAGACCGAAGGCTAGGCTCAAGCATATTTGTCATCAAAAATTAATCAGAGGTACATGGGGCGCTGGCATCTAAGATTTGCCGAGAGGTCTAGACCCTCTAAAATCTAAGGGTTTTCACCGATATATCGCTCCGCGATACTGCATTTTCATTTACTTAGCATCTTTCCACCCCAACTTTCACATCTCACGCATACCTCAATTTGTCGGGGAACCAGAGCCCGGGCAAGATGCGTTGAGGGATTTCGATTGGCGATCCTGGAAAGGAACTAACCACGTGGAGATGGGCGCAGTAGTACTGGTTCCAGAGGGGCAGGACCTCACGACAGTTAATGAGGCTCATTTTGATGCCCCGGCAGCTTTCGAAAATTCGCAGCCGCATTATTCCTCGCGGATGCCGATATTGGGTAATGACGTCCTGCAGTCGTGGATGGATCGCGTCCGCAAGCTGGGAGTGCAGAGCCTTTGGCTGGCTTCCGGACCGCGCGACGGTACGGTAGCCCGTTCTGAGCTGGCTCGGCTGGCACGGCAAGGAGTGGAGCGGCTGCTCGTGATTAAGCTCAAGTCGTATGCGGAGATGGATTTGGCCGATTTACTCCGTTTCCATTGCCAGAAGCGAAATCCAGTGACCGAAGCCCACGATGCGCGCGGTCAACTTGGAGTTTCTTTACTGGATCGTCTCGCGTTGCGAGCAATCGAAGAGAAGCAAGAGTTTTGTTGCGATTCAACCGAACAAAAGCGTCCCGCTTATAAATTTAACGGATATGCCAAGCGAATTTTTTCGGCGAGCGAGAGGCAGGAATTGGTTGGAGATGCGCTGACCGGGGCCTGCGCAATGCGGCCTCTGGGGACTGAGATTCGCGAGCACGTATGGGTGGGGAAAGGCGCGAGCCTTGCGGATTCGGTACGTCTGGTCGGTCCTGCGTATATCGGAGCGCGTACGACTGTCCGGGCAGGGGCAACAATCGGTCCGTTTGTGTCGGTGGAACACGACTGCGTGGTCGATTGCGGAACTACGGTGGAGCGCTCTACGGTGCTTCCGTATACCTATCTGGCTCCCGGTCTGCTCATCCGGCAGGGACTGGTGGACGGCGGGTATCTGGAAAACTTGGAATGGGGAACTGTGGTGGATATGCAACCCGCGGGCTTGGGTAGCAGGATTCAGCGCAATGAAGCGCGCAAGCCAGCATTTAACAAGACTTCGGCCGACGATCTCCCGCGAGCGGAAAATACATTCCCGTGGCAGTTCGCTCCGTCTTCCTCGGCTCCTCAACCATGGCTTCAGGTGCGTTTGTGAATGCGGATAGGACGATCCTTCCATTTCCCTGCGCACCGACCTCTGCCGGGCGGCGCGCGCTACGGAAAGACTTGCTCAACGCTTTGCGCGTTTCCGGGTCTCCGGTGATTGTGGATCTATCGGGCTGTTCAACCTTGAACCATGAAGATATCGACTTGCTACTGGAATGCATTGCGCAAGTTGCGGGACGGGATACGCAGCTACTCGTTGTCGCGGGCGCTCGCGGCAACCGAGTTCTCCTGGAAGTGACCCGGATCGCGTTACTGGTTCCCATCTTTAACTCAGTAAAAGAAGCACTTGCCTATCCCCAGAATGCAGCAGAGAACGACACAGAAGATCAGCGTGCGAACCAATCTCAAACAGTTGGGAGTGCGTAAATGAATAGAACAGGTCGCAGGTATTCAAACTGCTTCTCCGTTGCCCTGTTAACAACCGCATTTCTGATAGCGGGCGAGATGCCGCTCTTGGCTAGCCCTCTCCAGTCAAGCCAGTCCAGCACTTCGAGCCAGAAACAGGACGATTCGTTGCCGGATGCGCCACAGGTCCAACTTGCGCAAGCTCAGCCTCCCCAGAATCAACCCGCGCAGATGCAGCCTGCACAGACGCCGACTGAGCAGTCCCAAGGCCAACAGCCAGCTTCCGTTCCGGCAGGAGCGGCTGGAGCACAGGCCGCGAATGCAAAAGGCGCTCCGGTGGCCCAGCCTGCGGGTGCGGCGGTTGCGCCGGTTCGCCAGCACGGTCATCGATCACTGCTGATCAAAGTGGGGTTGGTGGCGGCGGGCGCAATTGCGGTCGGCGCGGTCGTCGCTTTATCCAAGAGCAGCCCATCGCGGCCGCCGGGCGCTGCGGCAGCAATTCGCCCCTGAAACCTTTATGGATGAAATCAGGAGTTTCTTTCCAATGCCCTCCAACCAAACCGACGCTCCTACTGCAGCCACTCGTCCCTTCCTGATTACATTCTCGGGAATTGATGGAGCAGGGAAGAGCACGCAGATCGAGCTGCTCTCGTCACGCTTGCAGAAACAGGGCCTACGTGTGCTGCACCTCAGCTTCTGGGACGATATTGCAGCGTTGTCGGAGATGCGCGCCGGAGCTGGCTACCGCGCCATGGGATCGTCCGATGCAAAGCAGGTGAATGAACCTTCATTGGCTCCAAGGAACAACAAACACGTTAAGAAGTGGTATTTAACTGCAGCACGGTCAGCTTTCTATGTGCTGGATGTTGGGCGGTTGCACCGCGTGCTTGCCAGTCAACGCATAAAAAACTGCGACGTCGTAATTTTTGACCGTTACGTTTACGACCAAATCGCCAATATCTATTCGCAGTCGCACGCCGGCCGCAGCTACGCAAAGCTTCTCTTGGCTCTGACGCCGGCTCCCGATCTGGCTTTCGTCATCGACGCATCACCCGCCGCAGCATTTGCGCGCAAGCCTGAATACCCGCTCGAATTCGTCTATCGGAATCGGCAAACTTTTTTATTCCTTCGCGAACTCGTTCCGCAACTGACCGTTATTTCTGAAGGGCAGCCGGAGGATGTAAGTAGTGAAATTTATTTCCACATCAGCCGGTCGCGGCTCGCAGAACGGCCTTTAACTGAGGGAAAGCCTGACGTTGCTGCTGCGAATGCCGTAGTCCTCCAACAGAGTTCCTGTACCCTGCAAAATGAACCAACGGCTGGGGTTTAAGCGCCATCCAAGGCTTGCGCGTTAACTGAAAGTCGCGAGGCCTTTAATGATACCCGGAGCCCCTGAAAATAGTTTTGCCCTCGTCGTACCCACGCTCAATGAAGCGGGAAATATAGACAAGGTGCTTGGTGAAATCACCGACGCCTTGAGCGCCACACAATACGACTACGAAATCGTGGTGGTCGACGATGGAAGCACTGATGGAACGGTGGAGAAGGTCCGCGAGTGGACAAAACGAGATGCGCGAATCAGCGTGCTATCGCGCGCGGGGGAACGAGGTTTAGCAGGGGCGGTGTTGTATGGCTGGAGTCAATCGCGAGCGAACCTGCTCGGCGTGATCGACGCTGATCTGCAACACCCCCCTGAGTTGCTGCCGGAACTGTTGAAGGCGGTTGAGGAATCCGATATCGCCATTGCCAGCCGCTACGCGCAAAATCACGATGGAACCAAAGGTTGGAATCCACTGCGTGCTGCCGTTTCGCGGCTGAGCACGCTCGCGGCCACGCCGCTGATTTGCAGGAAGAATCTGCAGGTCACCGACCCGATGTCGGGTTTTTTCATCATCCATCGTCGCTGCATTGAAGGACTGACCTTCCAGACCACCGGCTTCAAACTCCTGCTTGAAATCCTGGTGCGCGGGCGCATCTTGAAGGCAAAAGAGATTGCCTACTACTTCGGTCTTCGCCATGCTGGCAGAAGCAAGGCCAATGCGTCGGTCGCCTTTCACTATCTGCATCTTCTGGGACGACTCTCGCGGGATCTGGTGCTGCGTTCGAGCGAGCAATGAAGATTGCGCTGATCACTTCGTTCCCCCCAAGCCGCCACGCACTCAATGAATACGGTTTTCACGTGGCGGAGCAGCTTCGGCAGGAGCGCTGTGTTGATCTGACGGTGCTGGGCGATTACCTTACCGAACCCGCCGAAGAATTGCCGGGCTTCAAAGTCACTCGGTGCTGGGGTTTCGGAAAGAATCGCAATCTGGCTAGCTTGGTACGCGCCATCCGCAAAGTGAAGCCTGACGTGGCCTGGTTCAATCTGGGTTTCGCCAGCTTTGGCGATAAGCCGCTCTCGGCTGTGCTTGGACTCGTGGCGCCGGCAGCAGCCCGATTGAATGGTGTGTACTCGCACATCACACTGCACCAACTGTTTGAGACCGTCGATCTGGAAGATGCCGCGGTTAGTTCGCCTCGCCTATACCGGGCGGGGGGATGGCTGGCTACGCACCTTCTCTTGAGTGCGAACTCGCTATCTGTACTCATGCCCGCATATCGTCGAACTTTGGATGAAAAGTATCGGCGCGGCCGTGTGAGCGTGCGGTCGCATGGCATCTTTGCCGGAGAACCGGACCCCCCGGACTTTACTCGCCGTGGAAATCCAACTCACCGCATTCTTGCCTTTGGAAAGTGGGGCACGTACAAGCGTCTCGAGTTGCTGATCGAAGCATTCAATCAGGTGGCGGCAAAGTTTCCCAATGTAAAGCTGGTCATCGGCGGCGGCGATCATCCGAAGACTGCAGGCTATGTGCACTCGATGGCGCAGCGCCATGCGAGTGACCGCGTTGAATTTCTCGGCTATGTGCCCGAGGGGGCGATTGCTGATCTGTTTCGCGATGCTAGCTTAGCGGTAATGCCATACACGTCATCGGCCGGCTCCAGTGGAGTGGCGCATCTGGCGGCGCAGTATGGAGTGCCGGTCATCGCCTCCGGAATTCAGGACTTTCGCGATCTCGCGGAGCATGAAGGAATCGCCATGCGGTTCTTCACGCCGGGTGATGCGGGCAGCCTGGTCGAGCAAATGCTGCTTGCATTAAATTCACCGGAAGAGCTGAAGGAAATGGCCTGGCAGAGTTATGCCGCCGGTGTGGCCATGAGCATGCCGCAGGTGGTGCGGGAGTATATTCGAAATTTCCGCCAGCACGAACGCATTAAGACCCTGCAACTGGCAGCCGAACTGCGCCGCGCCGGACAATTCCAAAGAGAAGATGGACTGGCGCGGGTAGTGGGCGAAAAAATTCAAAGATGGCAGGATGAAGACGAAATCGCCAGACCTTCAGCCTAGCTCCGCGTTAAGTCAGCCAACGTAGTAAAAGACTTGCTACTCCATCCTATTTCTAATTCTGATTTGGATTCTGACGCTGCGGGTTCTGCGTAGGGGAGGATTGGTCTGATTCGGGGTTCGGTGGCGGCAGGGATGGCATAGCTGGCGGCTGCACCGTTAGCGGCGGCACCGGCGTCGCATCGGGCTCATTGCTGACCGAAGTTCCGTCGCGCCGCTTCAGTTCAATGGGCCTTTGTTCGCGGCGCTTGGTCTCTTGCACCGCTTTTAGCGTAGCATCGACATCCGTTTGGTTATTATCGGCAAGGGTGTCGATCTTCTGTCCCTCGGCGTCACGACGCGTGGAATAACTCACCTTGGCTTTCGCATCCTTTCCGAAGCGCGCTGCGTCATAATACATTTCAGCGCTTTCACGGTCGCCCGCCAGCTCTGAGACATAGCCGAGATTATTCAAGGTGAACGCATTCTGTGCGTCCTTCTGATAGGCCTGCATGAAGAACTCTTTCGCCGCCGCTGGGTGATTGTCGTTCAGAGCGGCCACTCCACGCAGGTTGAGGCGAGCGGCGGTTGCTTCAATGCCTTCGCCCTTGGCGATCTGCTCGCTGACGGCCGCCGCATTTTTCGCTGCTACCTCGCTAATCGGGCGTCCGCGCCACTTTGCTCGCGGAGTCACCACCACTTTTTGCGTCGAATGAAGGCTGGCCGCCGCGGAGTAAGCCCGTAGCGCGCCATCGATATCTCCAACGGTCTCCATCGCATAGCCGAGATTGTTGAGAAGAAACGGATCCTGAGGATAGTGCGGCTGCTCGGATTGCAGCAGGTTTCGGGCTTCAAATACGTGTCCCTCTTTCAGCATCACAATCGCGCGCTCGTTGATCCTGTTGATGGCCTGATTCGAACCCTGAACTTGGCGAAATGCTTCATCCAGGGGCTTGCCTTTGAGATCTGCTTCGCTGGATTGATCGATTACCGCATTCGTGCGATCCCGCGCCGCCAGGGCATAGTAGCGCATCGCCCGATCGGCATCGCCCTCCAGTTCGGAGACATAGCCGAGATTGTTCAGAGTGAATGGGTCATCCGGATCCAGCAGGTAAGCTTTATAGAAAAGCTTCTTAGCTTTTTCCTGATGCCCGTGCTTCAGTTCGGCGACACCCTCGCGGTTCAGCTTCTGGCTAGGCGTAGAGACGCCTTTCCGCGGAATCGGAATCTTTAAGTCGCCAGCGAAGCTCGTACCAACGAATAGCTGCATCGCCAGCAAACCCGGAATCGCAACGACAGTCCCTAACCTGCGCAAGTTCATTCTGTCCATTAAAGTGCCAGTGCTATAAAAGTGCCGCTACTATGATGTCTTAAACTCCTGATTTGTTGGCTACAGTAAATACCCTATGCGATTGCGGCAGCGCTGCTTTTAGCATCAAAAAGCGATGACAAAGCTGCTCTTCTCCGCGATCTTAGTAATCGGTTACGCACAGGCGCAGGTTCCCGCCGCCCCGTCTGCCACAACACCGGGTGATGCGAGCCCGCAGGCAACGACTTCGACTGCAGATGTTCCGCCACCGGGCGGGCCTCGCGCCAAGGTGGGGCTGGTGCGCGGCGTATTGAAGCGAATGGACCCGATCCACGACCAGCTTTTAATCCACTCTTTCGGAGGCAAAGATATTCGGATCGCTTTTGATGGGAGGACTCAACTTCTTCCCGAAACTGCGCACGCACATTTAACCGCCGTTCCCACCGGATCCGTGGTCTCAGTCGATACGGTGATCGATGGTGGAAAATTGTTTGCACGCTCGGTACGAACCGGGCCTTCCAATACGGCCGAACTGGATGGTCAGGTTTTGCAGTATGACGCGTCTAAATCCCAGCTCACATTGCGCGATCCAATAAGCCCGGAAGGTATTTCACTGCACATCGCACCCAGTGCAACGGTGATAAACCAGGGCCAGCCTGCTTCGCCGCAGATTTTATCTGCGGGAATGCTGGTGCGAGTGTGGCTCTCTCCCACGGAAAATGCGGCAAATAAGGTTGAGATTTTCGCCACGCGTGGAAATTCTTTTACCTTTGAAGGTCGAATCGTCGCGGTGGACCTGCGTTCGGGCGTTGTTTCCCTGTCCAACAATTCCGACCAAAGTGTTCGCGAACTTTCCATCGGTTCGCTTGATGCAAGCACTCTGGCTCTTTTGCGGGAAGGCGCCAACGTAAACATTCAGGCGGAGTTCGACGGTGATCGTTACAACGTGCGCACGGTTACGCTCGCGGCGAGTAATCCGTAAGCTTGACGCCTGGCAAGGACTGCGAAGCAGGAGAGGATTCAGCTTCAGCTCGTTCGAAAAAAAGCGGTATCGTCACGACCACCAGCAATCCGCACATCACAAACAGCTGCACCAGGATTACCTGCGAAAGCGAGTGGTGGTAACGCCAGATCGCCGCTGTCAATAAAACGCTTGCGCCGAACTGCATCCACGCCGCGGTGCCGATGCGTCGGGAGATTTCGTACATCATGAAAATGACCGCGATGCAATAAACACCCGTCATCACCGCATACTTCGTCAGCAGTGCGGAGAACTCTGCCGTGCCCAGCAGAAAAGTTTTTCCGAGTAGCAAAATCCAAAGGGCTTCCGGCGCCAGTGCTACTGCCGCGACGGACGCCGATATGAGAACTCCCACAAGCAACAGTGCGGTGTACAGCACCGAGTGCCCCGCTTTGGGATGTGAACGGCTCGCTGATACGGGAAACATGCTGCTTACTACCGCCCACGACACCATGAAGACTACGCGCCCTACCAGGGCCACGGCTGCATAGATGCCGGCTTCCGATGGTGGAAAGAAATGTTTGACCAGCAGGATATCGAGGTTGCTGAGAATCACCTGCCCGATGAAATAAATAATGGCCTGCATGCCCTCGCCGAAAGGAGCGATCTTGATCAGCCCCGGCTTCGCACGGTATTCGGCGCCGGGTTCGCCTGCAATATATGCGGCGATGATTGAGAGCAGCACCGCTACCATCACGCCAGTCACGCCCAACCCGAAATGAAGGAAGAGTAGAGCCCCGCCGAGCTTAACTGCTACCTCCACGACAACATTGATGGCGAGACCGCGAAAGTCGTAAGCGCCCTGCATCCTTCCGCGCTGCACGCCCACCGGTATATACACTCCAGCGGCGAGCGCCAGCAATATCAGGTCACGTTGCGCCGGCAGGTTGAAATAGGACTTGAGATAGGCGCTGCCCGCAGCCAGTAGCACCGCGATTCCCAAGCCCACCTGCCAGGCGCGGCGCAACATGCTGGCATAGATTTGCGCTCGAATCAGAATTTCTGAACTCCGGGCAGTAAATTTTGAAGTCACGATCTGGAACGACAAAGTGACCGCTGTTACCAGCATCAGCAATGTGTATAGAGCGGAAGCGTGGCCAAAGCTTGAGGCCCCCAGCATGCGCGCGAGCAAGATGTTGTAGAGCAGGTTGGTGGCTGCAACCAGCCCCGTGCTCAGCAACAGGATGGCGCTGCCTCGGACGATGCGGCCGCGAAGAATTCCGGGATGCTCCGGGCTGGTCGTCACTTGCGTTTCCGGAGGCGTCATCATAACGAGTTTCCAGGAGGCCGGCTCAGTTCGAAACTTATTTCTTAAAAAGTGAACTGCGCCGCCGGAATGACTTGAGTGTGTTGTTGCCCGGGGAAATCATAGAAGCTTTGCTGTTGGAAGCCGAAAGAAAATCGCATGGGGTAGGCGACGGATGCCGTCTCGGCGCCGATGCTCTTGTTCCAGTTGTGTTCGCGCGTGTAGGAAACCATGACGCTCGATGTGACATTGTCATAGGCGTGGAAGCCGCGCCCGCTAGACCACGCGCCGGAGGCGGAGAGCGACCAATGGTCGTTGATCCGGTCGTCTAATCCAAAGCGCGGACGCAGGGTTTGCGCGATTGCATAATCGGCAGCTTGTACGCGCCAGGAACGCAAGAACTCTGCCACCGCCGATGCGCGGATGCGGGAGCCGAATTTGCGCTCCAGGCCTGCGTAAGCAACGGTCTGGTAATACTCATAGACCGCTGGTCCGAAGAGCAGGTCGCGTCCGCTGTATCCGGTGAGCAGCGCGGTCTTGCCCCAGGGCCTACCCACGCGAAAATCGACAGCGGCGGAAAGGTCACGCGAGTGCAGATTCTCATCCGTGAATGGACCTGCTTCCCGAATTAAATTGCCGGAGAACGAAAACCAATTGCCAATGGGGCTGCTGGCCACATAGAGAAACTGGCGGAACATATCCTGATTCATAAACTGCGGGGAAAGTGTGTCGCGCCGGATTGTGTACTGTATTCCGGGCAAGATGTTCAACTTTATATTACCTACTCGTATTATCGGCGCCACGGAAACGTTGAAAATTGTGTCGAAGGTATCACGATTCTGAATCAGCAGTTGACTTGGAAATGAGAGTGAGCCCTGAGCATTGCGCTCGGCGACAAAGCCTTGAATCGGAGGAAATGAATCGGGACGGTATTGAAAGCGTGAATCGACGAAGGTTTCGATGGTACGCCGCGGGGGTGGCAGCAGCGCTCCACTGTTTTGCACGCCGAGCAGACGAGCGTCTTCCTGATAGATGTTTTCATCTTCAAACACCGCTCCTACGCGCGCATCCGAACTCATGCCGAGGCGGTCGGTGATGGGACGACCTTCTTCCGCGGCCAATTCCATTTCCGTGGTGCGCGTGTCCGGGTCCTGCGGATCCAGTTCGCTGGCGCGGACGAAACTTGCAAGAGCGCGATCGTCCTCGCCGCGCTGGCGGTAGACGTTGCCTTGCGCGACTTGAAATTCGTAATTGTTCTTGCGCTCGGGATCGTCGGGTAGGCTGGAGAGCTGCAATTCCGCGTCGCGTGTATCACCCAGAGCCAATGACGCATTCGCCATACCGATCGCCACGGCAGTGTCGTCGGCACCCAGCGCCTGGGCGCGACCAAGCATGCGCTCCGCCACCGGGTACTCGTGAATGTTCATCAGAATGTCTGCCGCGTTCAGATAATCTTCCGCGGAAGTTACATCGACGGGCGCAACCCTGGCTTCGGCAAAGCCAAGTGCGATTTGTTGCTGCGCGTCCGCGGTTTTGCCTTCTTCCGCAAACAGCCGGCCTAGAGCCAGTCGCACTTGCAACCGATCTTCGTCGGAGCTTTCCAGAGCCCGCGTGTAGCTGGCCATGGCGCGATCCCGATGGCCCAGGATGCGCAGCGCGTCCGCCGTTACCAATAAAACTTTGTAGTCTTTTCCGCCGGTGCGCTCGGCGGTGTCGATTGCTTGCAGGGCTTCGGCGGGACGGTGAAGCTTGGCGTAGGATCTTCCCAGATCCGCCGAAATCATTGCATTGTCCGGCGCAACTGCGAGACCACTGCGCAAAGTTTCAGCCGAGGCTGCATATTGATGCCCCCGGTACTGCGCATCAGCTAAAGCGAGATAGGTAGTCGCAGAGCTGGGATTCATCTTCAGGGCCAGCCGGTACTCGCCTTCCGCGGCAGACAGCATCGCCCGCTGACGGTAGCCCTCAGCTTTGACGAGATGCAGACTCTCTGACTCAGGAAGCAATCGGCTCGCAATTTCAGCTTCTTTTAGCGCTGCTGCCGAGCGCCGCAACTGAAGCAGCGCGTAGGCAAGTCCAAGGTGCGCGTCGCCGTATTGCGGATTGATCGCCAGGGCCTTGCGGAAATCCTGTTCCGCCTTTGTGGCCAGGCGCATGTCGTTGTATACATAGCCCCGATTCATGTAGCCGACTGCGATTGTGGGGTCGATCTCGAGGGCGTGAGTGAAGCTATCGACCGCGTCTTGTAATTGATGGTTGGCGGCGTACACGTACCCCTGAATCAAAGACAGATCGCGATCGTGATCAAGAATGGGTTGATAGTGGTCTGCGATCTTCATCGCCTCGTCGAGACGCTTGAGAAAAAGCAAGTCGTAGGCAAGATAGTCGACGGCTTCGCGATCGTTGGGCAGCTTCTGGATTACCTGATAGCCGAGATCCGCCGATTCGGCGTAGTTCCCGGTTATCGTCAGATAGCGCTCATGCTCCCGCATGACTTGCGGATTTTGTTTTTCTTCCGCAGAGGCGCGCGCGAGCCACTGTTTGGCTTCATCCGGATGGTGGGCCTCAAGCGATGCATTCACCGCGCCAGAAATTATGAGCGGATTGCTAGGCGACATTTTGAAGGCTCGCTCATAACTCTCCTGCGCCTCGGGAAATTGCCGGGTAAAACTGTACAAATCGCCGAGAGCCAGATAGGGAACATAATTGTCCGGGTGCTTTTTTGCGAGTTCGAGGAAGTATTTGCGAGCTGACTCGGAATCATCCATTTCACGCGACAGGAAGCCGAGTGAGCCCAGCGCTCCGGAATTTGAAGGATCGAGGGCCAGAGCTTCGAGATAAGTCTTTTTGGCTTCTTCCTTGCGATCCGTTTTCCAGAGGAGGTTGGCATAGTTGAGAAGCAGTATGCCGTTGTGAGGTTCAAGCTGCAGGGCCTCTTTCAAATCTTTTTCGGCGGAATCGACATTACCTGCCGCCACTTCAGTTGCGGCGCGCACCCGCAAGAATTCGGGCCGCGCAGGTCCGGTTAAATCGATGGCGCTGATTTCGGTTCCTGCTTCCTTGCTGACACGGTCTGCGTTCGCGGTATCTCCGGCATCGCGGTAAACATCGGCGAGATCAACGCGCAACGAGATTGGATAAAGAACGCCCTCCGGCACGCCCTCGGGCAGGTGCTGCAGCGCCGCTTCATATTCACGGATCGCATCTTGATTCTTGTGCTCATCTGCATCGAGTCTTCCGCGCAAGGCATATACGCGGTAGTGTTCGGGGTTCAGCGTAGCGGCGTGGTCGAGAGTGGACTTGGCTCTATCGAACTCGCCGGCATTGAGCATGGCCTGCGAGGCGTTGAGTTGGATTTCAATATCGCGCGGCGCCCGGCTTGCGGCCTCGGCATAGATACGGGCTGACGCGCGGGGGTTGCCGGCCAGCGCGTAGGTATATCCCAGTTCGGCGAGTGTGTTCGCATCTTTTGCGTGCAGGTCCTCCAGCGTGCGAATCGCATCGTCGTAGTGGCCGGTGTCGCGGTAGTAAGAGGCAACCGCACGCAGCACCTCGGGATTGGTGGGAGCCGAGCGGCGGGCTTTATCCAGCATTTTGTGCGCTGAGTCGCTGTCCCCGGTTCGCTCATAAGCGCGGGCTAGCAGCAGTTCCGTACGCGCCGATGCTTTTGCGGCTTCCGAGCGTTGCAAATACTCGAGGGCTTGTTTGGGATCGGTGGTGAGCAGGAGTTCGCCGGCGAGCTGAAGATCCAGATCGCTCTTGGGATTCGCGGTTAAAACTTGTTCCAGGGCTTGCTGCGCATCGGCAGTGCGGCCCATGCGGGCGTAGGTTTGCGCGAGGCCGGAGAGACCCTCGATAGAAGATGGTCTTAGCGCGAGGCCGCGGCGATAGGCATCGACAGAGAGTGAATTTTTTCCGCTTAACCGGGCTGCGTAGGCCAACGTAAACCAGAGATCAGCATTTTGAGGCGCGGAATTCACCGCGCGCTGGGCATGCGCGGTTGCGCCTGTAGCGTCGCCGTGCTCGAGGGCGCTTTGGGCGGCGCGGGCCTCGCGCGCGACTTCAATGCTTGCGCCCCATCCCATTCCGGTTTCTTTATTACCCGTCTCCTTATTCGCGGCCCCTTTTTTCGAAGACGTGGGCGAAGTGTTAGAGGAAGAGGTCTGGCCATTCACATCAAAGGTCTGGGCAACGGCGGCAGTGGCCGCAAGCAGAATTGCGAACCAAACCGATCCCCTGAGCGGAAATTGCACGTTCTTTCTCCTCAACCTCCTGATTGACAACACGGCTGGCGGGGTAGGATACACGCCTACCGTTCCGTCGTGGCTTCAGATGCCAGAAACTCCCGTAGCGGTTGCAACCATTGTGGGGACGAAGGCTCGGTGCCCAAAATAGCCGCCAACCTTGCCCGAATCCCAGGAATCAAATGCTGCGAATTCGAGTACCGCTATTTACTCAATGAGAGACACCCAAGAAACAACCTACGTGCTCCCGGCCAGGACCAGCTTCTGGCAGCGCCCAATTCCGGTTGCCGCTATCATATTGCTAGCGCTTGCGATTCATGGGCCATTGCTGATGATGGAGTTGCCGGCAAACACGTCCTATGACGCAAATTTGCACATCTTTTTTGCGTCACACTACGCTCACCATTGGTTCAATCCCTGGAATGAAAAGTGGTTTGGAGGCTTCTCCCAAACCACCTATCCTCCGCTCACGCACCAATGGATTGCGCTACTGTCGTATATCGTCGGCCTCACTGAAGCTTTCATGCTGGTGCAGTTGGCTGCGGTAGTTCTCTTGGCGGTGGGCGCCTACCGATTTGCGCAGCTTTGGGTGAATGACCGTGCTGCTAGTTATGCGGGAGTGCTGGCCGTATTCGCGGGCAGCATCGCATTTCTTGTCTATTCGGCCGGGCAGTTGCCCACAACAATGTCGGCGCCTTTGTACTTTCTGGCGCTACCTTATTTCTATTCGTGGTGCAAAACGGCAAGCTGGCGATCGTTGTTGAAGGGAATTGCTCTTACATTAGCCGCCGCATCGGCGCATCACGTCACGCTGATCTTTGGTTCCGTGCTCTTTGCGCTGCCGGTTTTGTGGCTGGCTTGGCACGATGGCCGCGAGAATGAACAATCCGGAACCCCGATTATTGGGCGCGGCCTGGTGTTCGCGGCTATTGCCGCAGTGGGCGTTGGTGTGGTCTTGTTGCCATACTGGATTGCGATCATCCGCCATCCCATTGAGCAGATGCCCATTCCGCACGCGAGCCGGTCGAACTTCCTTATGAACTGGACCTACGGAATGAATTACTTCATCGTTCCGTATGGCGCATTGTTGCTGGCGCTGCCGTTCATCGTGATTAAGGGCGCATCGAATCCTCGCCTGCGCGTGCTGCTGCTGGCTTTTTGGGTCACGTTCCTGATTGCGCTGGGTGGGACGACGCCGGTTCCGCGGTGGATCTTCGGCCGGGCTTTTGAAATTCTCACCTACGAGCGCTTCACGCTGTGGGCGACCGTGTTGGCGCTGCCGATTGTGGGATTGTTAGTAGAGCGGATCATCGACCGTGCTCCGCGCTGGGGCACGATTGGCGTAAGTCTCGCGGCCGTTGCCAGCCTCGCGTTTGCGTTTGGGTGGTTAACGTGGAGTCCTTTTCGAACCAACAGTTCGCTCAATGTGGATTCCGTGGTGTCCTTCCTGAACCGCGATGGCCACGACCAATATCGCTATCTCACGCTGGGATTCGGCAATGCGCTCTCCAAGGTTGGGACCTACGCCAACGCGAACAGCATTGATGGCGAGTACAACTCGGCCCGTCTGTTGCCTGAGATGACGCAGCATGGCGCAGCCCAGTTGACCAGCGCGAAGTACTTTGGGACTGCCGGCATGGATTCGCTGCGCGCCATGCTGCAGCATGCCAATCACTATGGCTTGAAGTTTATTTTTGTGCACGATCCGTTCTATGAGCCGCTGTTAGTGTTCGGTGGCTGGCGGAAGGTTGAAAGCTATGACACAGGCGCCATCACTGTGTGGTCCAAGGATGACGCAGTGCCTGCGCGCACGATTCCAACCGATGCGGTGCCGGCTCCGTGGGAAGGATTGATATGGGGAATCCTGCCCATCGGCAGCAGTATCCTGGCGATGATTTTTGTGTGGTTGCTGGGTGAGCCGCGCCGCGCGCAGCAAGGGATCGCGTTTCCCCGGGAAGCACCGGAAAGCATCTACGCCAGCGGGGTGCGCTCATGAAGTGGGGACTGGCCGCGTTTATCACCATTGCAACTGTGATCCTCGTCGGAATTGCGTGGTTGCAGTCTGGTGGGTTGCAGCATCATGAGATGTTGGCTGCAGCGACTCCTGAGGAAGCTGTGCGGGCTCTGATGAGTCAAATTCAGTCTCACAACTTCCAGCAGGCTTTTTCTTCGCTCGACCCAAGCAGCGATACGGATCTCGCATCCTTCACTCGCGATATGGCGGGAAGCGATGGCAGCTTGCGCACGTATTCTTCGCTGCAGTCCGCGGATGTTTCGCCGTTGCATGCCGATAGTAATCAGGCGCTGGTCCGAGTTCGTATGAATTGGTCGAGCGCGCTAGGCTCGATCGATGACGTGCGAGATTTGCACGTGCGCCGTGATGGCTCAGTGTGGCGCGTAGTATGGCCGAAACCTGCGTTCTCTACGGTGCCTCCGCAGGTGGTCGCGGTGAACTATTTGCAGTGGAATGTAATCGGCCGCAACACGTCGCAGAACTGGGGCGCGCAGGATGTCGACTCCCCGAAAGTTCGCATTACATCGATGAATGCGATCTCACGGCCCGGCCGCGTGGTAATTCTCGGGGAAGTCGAGAACGAAGATACCGTTCCCGCGTACTTGAATGTGAATGCGACTCTGTTGAAAGCGGACGGCTCTCCCCTTGAAGAAGAAGGCAGCTTCGATTTGATTTCGCATGTGCTGCTCCCCAAGCAGGTTTCTCCTTATCGCATCGACTTTCCCGGCGTGCGTATGGACGCGGTGAAGAGCGTACGTATGGACGCGCGCGCGCTCCTCGTGCCGGCCAGTGCTGATCCGGTGATTGCGGTCAGTGACCAGGCGATCAGCAAAGATGGATTGAATCGAAATGTGCTGAAGGGCGAACTGGTGAACGAAAGCGGACGCCCGGTCAACATCGCGCAGGTGCTGGCGGCTTACTACGATGATTTGGGAAAAGTAATCTGGGTTTCGGATGGTTATGTCGATCAGGCGCTCATGCCGCAGGTCCCTGTGCCATTTGCTGTCGACATTCCGGATGACATTGCCGGGCGGCTGAAAAATTATCGTGTGACCGTCAATCACTATTCGCAGGTGAGCAACTAGCATGACGCGTGCTATCTACAGCAGCGTTGCATTAGGCCGAAGTCTCACCATTCTGGCTGTGTTATGCGTGTTGCCCGGTTTAGCGAGGGCTGTTGATCTGCACTTGCCCGCAGTTGTGGACGCAGGCCAGGCTTTCACTATTCCTGTCGAAGGCTCTGGGCAAGCCACCTTCTATCTTCTGGGGCCTGATCACGTGGTGAAACGCACGGTGAGCCTCGGAAGCGATCTGCAGATTTTATCCAAAGACGTGCGCACCGCGGGTAGCTACCAGGTTATCCTCTGCGCGTCATCGTCATCTTGCACTTCCGCAACATTTGAGGTGAAGGCTGCACAACCGGAACAGCTGAGCTTTTTTCTACACCCTTCGCGGGTGCCCGTCTCCACCCGCGATTCGATCGACGCCACAGCGTTTGTGTTTGATCAGTACTTCAACCTGGTGCTGGCTCCGGCTGCGGTGGATTTCCAGGTTACTCCGGCGAATGGAGCTGGCTTCTCACGCCGAGTCTCCGCGCAGCACGGCGTGGCCTGGATGCGTATGGATTCGATGCCGCATGAGGGACGGGTTCAGGTGGCTGCGGTTTTAGGTAAGGTGGAGGAAGCGCGAGTGATTCAACAGGTCGCCGCGGAGGCCTGCGGATTGCGCATGAAAGCCATGCCCAACGGAAATATGGTGACGCTCGAAACCGATCCCGTGCGCGATTGCAGCGGCAATGCGCTTCCCGACGGCACAGTTGTTTCATTCACCAAAGTCGATAAGGAAGGGAAGAGCACGGTGGATACGCCGATCAAGAAAGGTGTAGCCCGAGTGCAGTTCAGCCTCCACGGGCCGGCGCAGATCAGCGTTGCGTGCGGCGTAGTGCTGGGCAATGAAGTTGCCCTCAATGGAAAACTATGAAGCGCATGGCTGAATTGATGCTGGGCGTTAAGAAGATCGCGCCTCGGTTGGTTATGGCTGCGAGCTTGCTGATTGCAGCTTGTGCTTTCAGCGGCCGCTCAATCCTCTGCGCAGGTGCAACTCCCTGAAGTCCATCTGGATGCTGCCGGACTGGCGCCGCGCCCCATCGAAGAACTCACAGGCACCACTATTGCGCGTTACTACGCGCTGGCATGGCGCGATATGGCTGTCGCCTTGGAATCGGGCAGAGCCGGCGGACTTGGCGACGAGTTCGTTGGATTTGCCAAAGATCGACTGACGCGAAGAGTCGCGGAGCAGAATCAAGCGGGCGTGCATGTTCGGATCGTGGATCATGGCCACCATCTGAAGGCTGTTTTTTATTCGACCGACGGCGCTGCCATGCAGCTTCGCGATCAGGTTGAATTGGAAATCCAAACATTCGATGGCGACAAGTTGATCGATACGCAGAATGCGCCCCGCGAGTACATGGTTCTCATGACTCCCGGCGCAGATCGCTGGTATGTTCGCGATCTTGAGGAAGTATCTGCTAAATCCTTTTAAGTTTGGGTTGCGAACGCCTACCTCTGAGCCAACTCTTGGCGGGGTGGTCTCATCGTACTCCATGGGAAATTCTGGATGAAACTTTACCAGTATGCTTTTGTGGCGTATGTCGTGATCGTGAGTTCGATCACGAGCGCGTGCACTCACGCGAAGCCGCCGAATATCGTGCTCAAAGATATTCCCAGCTCTCCGGGCAATCCCAAGGTTCTTGCGGATTACCAGCCCTGGTTCGGCGATCCCGACCACATCAATGTTGGTTACAACAGCCTGGACCCGGACGTACTGCGCAAGCAGATTGAGAATGCGCGCAACATGGGCATCTATGCCTTCGCGGTGGATTGGTATGCCGACCGGCAGTCCTTTTCTTGAGCGCAGCACTGCGCTGCTTGCGCGGATCGCCAGCGAACAGCACTTTCACATCGCCCTGATGTACGACGAAACTCAGGACGATAACGGCCATGCGACCGACGATGCCATGGAGGCGATGGATCTGGCTTACAAGAAATACATCGGGCCCGGCGCTCCGGGACGCAGTGCGTACCTGACGTATCAAGGGCGGCCTGTTATTTTTGTGTTTCCCGAAGCGAGGCCACACGGATTGGAACCAGGTGCGCCAGCAAGTGAATCTTTGGGAATCGCCGCCGATCCTGATTTATCAGGATGATCCGCCAGCGCAGTATGCCAAGGACTTCGATGGCGAGTATGCGTGGGTGTATCCCGGACGCAAGGGATGGACCTCGGATGGACAAGCCTGGGGCGAGGACTACCTGGATAAGTTCTACGACAAAATGCGATCGAAACATCCGGATGAAGTCACGGTGGGCGGGGTGTGGCCGGGCTTCAACGATACGAAAGCATCGTGGAGTTTGAACCGGCACATCGATGCACGGTGCGGGCAGACATTCGAAGATACCCTGCGCATGTTCCATGAGAATGATGAACCTTCGCATCCGATTCCGTTTGTGTTGATTGCGACGTGGAACGATTACGAAGAAGGAACGGCGATTGAGCGCGGAATACCGCACTGTGATGAACCGAAGGCCGATAACACGCATGGAGGACATTTATGAAGAAGAGCGGACGCGCACCGGAGATGTTCGAGATGCTGGCGATTTTACATCTCCATGAACTCACGTCTTCGGAGCAGGGAAGTGAAACCAGCCCGCAGGTTGAACGGATGCTATCAGAATTGCAGCGGATGCCCAGGGCAGAGCGGTCCGAATTTCTGAACTTTGCGCTGCTGCAGCGCGTGTACCTGCGCACTCTGCAACTTTTGGAGAAGCGGTACGTGTCTGATGCTGGTGCGTCGCGGTTTGAGGGCTTTGAGGAATTGCAACGAGCCGAACAGCGGCAGATTGATGCTGCGCTCATGACTTTGAGCAAGATCGTGCAGGCCCTTGAGTTGACGGGACACACTCCCATCGTGATCAAGACCCTCGATCACTGGCCCGATATCGGCAGCGATCTGGATCTCTTTATCGGCGCTAGCGAAGCAGATACGGTGCGCGTGATGCGGAGCGAACTGCAAGCTGAGGTGCAGGCGCAGAGTTGGGGCGATCGCCTGGCGCACAAATGGAATTTCAAGATCCCGGGACTGCCGCAATTGGTGGAGATTCACGTGGGCTGCCTTGGGCAAACCGGCGAACATGATGCGCTGCCGAAGCAATTGCAAGAAACCAGCGTGATGCGCGATGCCGGTCCCTATCGCTTTCACGTGCCGGCTCCAGAGGAACAAGTCGCACTAGCGACTTTGCAAAGAATGTACCGCCATTTCTACATTCGTCTTACCGATCTGGTGAACCTCACAGGACTGGTGCGGAGTGGACGGCTGGACTTCACGCGGCTGCGAACATCTTCAGAGCGCTGGTTGATCTGGCCTGGAGTAGCGACTTTACTGAAGATCACCTCCGACTACAACGAGCGCGTGGGTGTTGGCCCGCTGCCTTTACCAGAATTTGTGGTGCGCTCTGCGCGTTTCGGAGCGGAGGTTACATATGTCGGAAAACAATTCCTGCGCGTGCCCATGATGCCGCAGGGTTCGCAACTGTTCCTGCAGCAACTCATCGGGACAGGAGCGGCGCACCGTTTTCGTGCCGCGGCACGACTCGCTCTGTTGCCGGCGCTGGCTGCCGCTGCATTTGTAAACCTGCGGATTACAGGGGACGACAAGGGAATCTGGTAGTCGCGGCGATGTTTGAGAATACAGGAGCAAGGTACCCACGCTACATGAAACACCGCATTGCTGCTCGCGTACAGATGACGCGAAGATTAAGAGCAGAAAATTTCGCGCATGACCTACCCATGATTTATCTCCCCCACGGTCGTGACCCAATTGAAAGCAAAAGAAGGGAAGACTTTTGGTAGACCATTGCGGCGCTAACTTCTGCTCTTGGGAACCGAGTCGTCAATCGGGATGGTATTGGCAGTGAGGGAAAAGTCTCTGAGAGTGTCGTCACGCAACTTGCGCGCGAGAGTCCTGAGCGGCAGCATGATCATGCTGGTCAGCTCGGGATTAGTCGGGTTTCTAAACCTCCTATACAACCTGGGGATCGCGCATGTATTGGGCGCCGGCAGTTTTGGCCAGGCCAGCGCCGTCTATACGGTGCTGATGCTGCTCTCCTCCGTCCACTTGTCTTTTCAGCTTTTATGTTCGAAGTTCGTTGCCCGGGCGGATTCGCGTCCGGAAAAAATTGCCATCTACCGTTCGCTGCATCGCCGGGCGTGGCTCTATGGTCTCGGAGTCGGGTTAGCGCTGTTCTTCAGCCGCTCGGTAATTTCTAATTATCTGAACTTGCCGACGCCTAACTACATCATCATGCTGGCGGTGGCCACAGTCTTCTTTATTCCGCTGGGTGTCCGGCGGGGCTTGATGCAGGGGTTGTACGACTTTCGATATCTCGCCGCGAATTTCGTCCTGGAAGCGGTTGTAAAAGTCGGCGGTGCCTTTCTGTTCATGGCCAAGGGATGGGGAGTAGGCGGAGTCATTGCGGCGGTTGTCACCTCGATTGTTCTCGCCTATGTCTTCTCCCGGCCTCATGCGGCCTTGATGAGCGATACGGGCTCTCATTTATCCGTTCCGGCGGCGGTGGGCGAAGGTGTGCAAGCCTCGCTGTTTTTCGTCGGGCAAGTCATCATCAACAACCTGGACATTATCCTGGTAAAACATTTCTTCCCTGCCACTGAGGCAGGTGTGTACGCCGCAGTAGCGCTCGTGGGGCGTGTGGTTTACATGCTTTCGTGGTCGGTGGTGAGCAGCATGTTCCCATTCTCGGCGGGTATTCGCTCCGAGGAACGAGACGGCCGCGCGGTTCTAGGGACCGGATTAACCCTCGTGATTTTAATTTCCGGCTTGTTCACGATGGCTGTATGGGGTGCTCCGGCGCATGTATGGCACTTTCTTCTGGGCAGTGGATTCCCTTTGAACCAAGGCGGCTCCTACCGGGCTCTACTGGTGTTGTACGCCGCCACCACTGGAATTTACTCGCTCGGTGTGGTTTTGATGAGTTACGAGATTTCGCGCAAGATTGGAAACGTCAGTTGGGTGCAACTCGGTTTCAGCGGAGCCATCATCGCGGGCATCTACCTGATCCATGGCACGCTGCATGACGTCATCATGGTGCAAACGGTTTTGATGATGGCGCTTCTGGTGTGGGTGTCCGTTCCTTTCCTGCGGGCCGAACTCCGCAAGCGGCCAGGATTGTTGGCAACTCCGGAGATACAACGCGGTCTTGCCAAGGTGCGCCGCGTGACCGAGGATGAAGCCGTTGCGGAGTTTCTGAAAGGCGAATTTTATCAACCGGAATTCGACCGCTATCGCGAGCCGTTTCGCGACATCGTAACTCGTCCGGATCTTAACAACGAGGCTGACAACCGGCTACGGCGCGCCCTCTTGTACCGGCGCCGGGGCAGACTCTGGCGCGAAATTCCGTCTGATACTGAGTGGTGGGAAGTTGAACTCCGGCCCAGCGATCTACGACGTATTCGGGTGTTTCCGCGAGATCAATGGCGGAGACACTCAGACCACAGTTACTACTTGCTGCAAACTGCCGAACGCATCGGCAGCAGGGTTTCTGGTTCGCCCGACGCTTTTATCGCCAAGCTCCGCTCGCTCAGCGCCGAACTGGCGCAGGCGCATGCCACCGAACACGGTGGACGAAGCACAGTTTTGTTAATCGGTTTGGACGAAGTTAGTCCCTTGACCATCATCGAAGGCAACCACCGTATGACCGCGGCAGCCTTGGTATCGGCACAAGATGCCCATCTGCGTTTTCGTTTCCTTTGCGGCTTCTCGCCTCACATGATGAATTGCTGCTGGTACCAGACTGACTTTTCGACACTCCTGCGTTATGCGAAAAACTCAGTTACTTGGTTGTTTGATAATTGCCAAATCGTGATTGACCAGGCACTGCAGAACAAGCTTGACCACGCCAATTCAGTGCCGCCAAGCGTTCCCTTCGCTTGATTTGGCACGCTATGACGACGGCAACCCTCCGTTACTTGTATTCATCAAAGTTCGGTCTCTGCGAGGAGCAGCTCGCCTATGAAGTCTCGATATACATTTTGGTTGGCCCCGGTATCTGCGCTGTCGACCCTGATGTTGGCGGGTTGTGTAGGGCTCAGGCCGGTCCCGCCGGCTCCGCCCAGTTTCACGATGGCGGTAACCATGGCCGGAACGGGGACAGGCACCATTACCAGCAGTCCCGCTGGAATTAACTGTCCGACTATGTGTTCCGCGACTTTCCCGCAGAACACCAAGGTTACGCTGAGCGAAACGCCAGGGACGAATAGTGCTTTTACCAGCTGGTCGGGCGCATGCACAGGAGCGGCAAGCTGCAGCGTGACGGTGACAGCGGCGGAATCAGTGACTGCGACCTTCAGCCCCGCCGTCACTTACGCATTAACCGTGACTGAGCGCGGGCACGGGAACCGTCACCAGCACGCCGGCAGGGATTAACTGTCCGACCACATGTTCTGCGAATTTTACCCAGAATACCCAGGTCACGCTGAACGAAACGCCAGGGCCGAATAGCGCTTTTACCGGCTGGTCCGGCGCCTGTACAGGAACGACAACCTGCAGCGTCACGATGGCAGCGGCGGAATCGGTGACTGCGACTTTTAGTCCCGCGCTCGCACTAACCGTGACCGAGACGGGAACGGGTACGGGAACGGTGACTAGCACGCCCGCGGGAATCAACTGCCCGACCACATGTTCTGCGAATTTTACCGCAGAATACTCAGGTCACGCTGAGCGAGACTCCCGCAGCCAATAGTACTTTTGTTAGTTGGTCCGGCGCGTGTACAGGAACGACAACCTGTAGCTTCACGGTGACCGCGGCGGAAGCCGTGACTGCGACCTTTAATCTCAGTAACATTTACGGCGCCTTCAATCACATCATTCTCTTCGCCCAGGAGAATCGATCTTTAGACCACTATTTCGGCGCAATGCTGGGGTACTGGGCGGCGAATGGATATGGCACCAGCGGGCAGACCTTCAACGGTTTGCCGCAGTTTAATCCGCCGGTGAATGGCGTAACGCCAGTTCCGCCGACAAACCCAGGCTGCGATCCGACTGTTGCGGACGGGACGAGCTGCACTCCGAGCGCCAGCAATCCCATTAGCTCGTTCCATTTCGCATCGATGTGCCAGGAAGAGCAGAGCCCCTTCTGGAACGAAGCCCATAACCAATGGGATTACACCAACCAAGCGGATCAGCCCGCTGAAAACCCTCCGCCGCTGAATGGATTTGTTTACACCGCCGCGTACGATGCCTATTCGCAATCGCCTCCGTTGATGGATATCAACGGGGTACGAGCCATGGGTTATTTCGACTGGACGGACCTGAATTACTACTACTTCATGGCCTCCAATTTTGGAACGTCGGACACCTGGTTTGCTCCGGTGATGGATCGAACTCAGGTCAACCGCATGTACCTGCTCGCTGCAACATCGCAAGGCCATGCCTATCCCATCGGCCAAGGGAACAATAACGGGCAGAAGCTCACGGCAACTACTATTTTTGAGGCGCTGCAGAATGCGGGCATCACATGGAAGATTTATCTAAATTCTCAGGATGTCGTCAATCCACTGAACGGGGCTGCATGTAACAACGATCTGACGGATGAGAACGCCGAGTGCCTGATCCAAAGCTCTTACATGAACATGTTCGCCTATGAAGATACCATCATCAATAGCGCTGGCCAGAACCCGGATTTGCTGCAAAACATAGTTCCGGTCACGCAATTTGCGGTCGATGCGGCGAATGGAACGTTGCCGCAATTCGCGCTGATTGAGCCTGCCTCTGCCGCATCGCTCGATGAGCACCCCAACGATATCGACACCGGGAACCCGGCCGATGTCCAGGCTGGAGCGAACTACGCGTCCGGTCTGATTAACACTCTGATGTCCAGCCCCAGCTGGGTGGATACGGCAATGATTTTCACCTATGACGAATGGGGTGGTTTTTATGACCACGTCCCGCCGCAACCGGCAACGGCGCCAAGTGATTATCTCTCGCCTTTCGATTTGGTGCCGGGCGATATTTGCGATAAAACCGGACAGACGCTTGGGGTGGGAACGTGCGATTTCGCATGGACCGGGTATCGGGTGCCGATGATCGTGATCTCTCCTTATACGAAGAAAAACTTCGTCTCGCATACTGTGCGCGACACTACCGCGGTGCTCAACATGGTTGAGACCCGCTTCGGGATATCGCCACTCACCCAGCGTGACGCTTCTCAGGCGGATATGACTGAGTTCTTTGATTTTGTAAACAAGCCCTGGGTCACTCCTCCTTCGCCGCCCGCTCAGGTAACGAACGGTGAGTGCAGCCTCGTACCGCCTGCCAGTTGGAACGATCCGCCCGCGTTGGAAGTCATATTCTCGGGCGTTGTTGGCTCCGGAACGGTTGTGGGCAGCCCCGGCAACATCACGGAGTGCAAGTCCGGCGGCGATGGGTGTTTTGGCACTTTTGCTAGTGGCACCGACGTTACGCTCACGGCAACGCCGAACAGCGGATACTCTTTTACCGGATGGAGTGGAGCGGGCTGCAGCGGCACTTCGACTTGTTCGATCACAGTTACTGCCAACACATCAGTGACTGCGACGTTTACGCCGACTCCAGGGCCCGCAAATGTCGCTGGTGTGTCGCATTGAAATGAGGCATTGAAGTTACGCACTAACAACCGTACCGGCTCAATGGCATAATGGGCTCGTGAGAATCCAGCGGACGTTTGTGCTGTGGTTTGTATTCTTTTCCGTTCCCTCCTGCATGGCGGCGACTCGGCACTACTACATCGCCGCCGAAGACGTCACTTGGAACTACGCACCCAGCGGCCACGATCTGCTCACAGCTGCGCCAATCAGACAGCCATGGCAGAAGCTGCAATGGCCGAAGACTCGTTTCATCGAATACACGGACGCTACCTTCACCGTTCCAAAACCGCAGCCCGAATGGCTGGGGATTCTTGGTCCGGTGATTCGCGCCGAAGTCGGGGACGAAGTGATTGTGGATTTTCTGAATCGCAGCCGTCGCGGCCACGATATCCATCCCCACGGCCTGCATTACGATAAGACCAACGAAGGGTCCTTGTATCTGCCGGTGGCGAAGGGAGGCTTCGTCGCCTCCGGTGCCAGATATACCTATCATTGGTTTGCCAACGAGGCCAGCGGACCGGGACCGGGGCAGCCGAGTTCGATTGTGTGGTGGTATCACGCGCATGTGGATGCTGCCGTCGAGATCAACGCCGGCTTGCTTGGGCCGATTATCGTTACGGCCAAAGGCAAAGCAAATCCCGATGGATCTCCCAAAGATGTTGATCGCGAGTTTGTTGCTTCCTTCATGATCTTCGATGAGATGGGAGGCAAACCCGCCGGCCAGTTTTATGCCATCAACGGTCTTGTCTTCGGCAATCTTCCGGGGTTGATGATGAAGCAGGGAGAGAAAGTGCGCTGGTATTTGCTGGGCATGGGAAATGAGATCGACATGCACACGCCGCATTGGCACGGCGAAACAGTTACCTGGGAAGGCAGAAACACCGACGTGATAGAACTTCTTCCTGGAAGTATGAAGACGGTTGATATGATCGCGGACAATCCGGGAACCTGGATGTTTCATTGCCATGTGGAGGACCACATGGAGAATGGAATGATGGCGGTTTACACCATAGCCGCACCGCCTACGCGGGCTTGTCCGGTGTCGTTTACGGGCGGAGATTTCTGGAAGGATCCGGAGAAGTTCACGCTGACGGTGAAGAACACCAGCAGCAAAACTATTACAGGTTTGCGGATTATGCCCGAGATGTTCCTTGCGCCTCAGGATTTGCGAAGACCGTTCAATGCGGAGTGGTCATCGTCCAAGCCCATCCTGCCGGGCCAGGAGCAAACGCTCGAAAAGCCGGGCATTCATGCCGACAGCGCCCAAGCCGTGCTGGGCTGGGTCTTTTTTCCTTCTTCGGTGAAGTATGAAGATGGATCCACCTGGCGCGCTCAAAGCGAAGGTGAGTGTTTTAAGGTGATATGGCGAGATGAGCAACATCCCGATCTGCCGGCCTTACCCGCCCGGCAGATCGAAATGAATCCAGATTAGGCAAGAGTCCCAAAAGCGGACTGACCCAAAAGCGGACTGATTCAACCGCGATCAGAAACACTGGAAGTTGACGTTGACCTGCCCGGCCATCAACTGGTTGGAGGTCGATATATTCGATAATACCCAGACGGGGGCAAGGTTTTTATTTCCCTTGGTCGCGTTGATGTAATAGCGCCAGCGTACCCATCCATAGCTGTGCTTGACCTTGTCGATGGGATTTACAGTCGTGTCCAAGGCATAGTCAAAGACCTCGCGAAATTTGCACGAGTTTATGTTCCCGCCAACGCTGCAGCTGTAATTGTATTGCAGGGGCATGGTTGTGACGGAGAACGTTTCCGGCGGATTGGCGCGGTGATCGGTGATAGCCAGGGTGCTCGTCGGTTCCAACAGGAGCTGAGAATAGCCGAGATTTTGTTCTTTGGTTTGCAGCTCCTGGTCAACGTAGGTCAGGTAGTTCGTATTGTTGGGCTGGGTGGTTGGCGGCGGGTTCCAGATAGAACTGTTTGCTCCTCCCGGCGCAGCACACCGGGCTGCCCAGCGCATGGAAAGGTCGGAGGTGCTGTTCTGACTTGCGTTGTTGAATTTCTTGCAGCTCCTGGGATCGTTCCAGTGGTTCGCACCATCCCACGAATCCAGTTCCGTGACCCATTGGTAGATGTAGTTGGAGTCGTAGAGATTGATGTCCCACGGATTACCTTGCGGATTCTTCGTGTAGTACAGCTTGGACTGACTCGGATCCCATTGGGTATAAATGTAAGACGACGGCAGGCCCGCCGCGTTAATGCCCTCCATGTGGTAATCGGAGGCGAGGCTCGGATCCATCATCATTACGCTCAGTACGTCCCAGTAGCTGTGTCCTGCGGGACAAGAGATGGTCGATTTAATTTGGCCGAAAGCGCTGGGAGTCAGCGGCAAAGATGCGGCGGTTAGCAGAGCAAAGACAAGAACATATCTGCATATTCTCATCTCGCTTGCAGTTTTTGCGGCGGTAGGCGTAGCCGCCGCGCACGAAGTGCGCAGGGAGTGCATGAGTTGATCCTTCCTGAGATGTGGGGTTGGGTCGTGCTGCTACAACATACTTCAACAGATGTCAATACGGTAGATCACGGAAGTTCATACAGGAAATCCTGTAGGCGAAATGGATTTGCCGGAGGAAGGATGATTCTATAAATTTCTCATCGCAGCCGAATGCAGTCAATGTCACAAAGGGGCTGACCCGTACGACGGTCACGATGTCATAATTATTTTTGAGGAAAAATGGTAGCTGCCTGAAGCAGATATTAGGCGAGAGTACAGTGAGTTTCTAACTTAACTTAGCATGCCGTCATCAAGCAGATGCAGCGGAAATGGTTGCCTCCGACGAGCATAACAGCTGAACTTAGTGTGGGATAGGTTGCACTCGTGAATGTTTTTCTTCATTACGCGCGGGAGCTACTTTCCTCCATTTGCCAGCAAGATTCGAATTAGCAGCAGCCATCGGCGGAGATTCGTCGTCATCAGGAAGTTTTCCTTCACGTGCTCGCGCCCATTTTCACCAAGTTGCTTGGCAAAATCCGGATGGGTCAGCAGATATCGCATCTGGTAGGCGCACCCCTCGACGGAATGAACTAAGGCTCCGGTTAGCTTGTGAATGATCTGATTCGGAATACCTCCCACGGCTCCCGCGATGGTTGGTTTTCCCTTCCAGAGAGCTTCCGTTACGGTTAACCCAAAGCCTTCCCGGATCGATTTCTGAACGATGATTGTCGAGGCGCGCTGCAGGGCATTGATTTCGAGAGCGCACCAAGGAGGCAGGTCGAGAATAATGATGTCGGGATCCTCACCGGCAGCTTCCTTCACTTCTTTGAGCACCGCAGAGCCCTCTGGATCGTCGCTGGCTCCGCCCCCAGCTAGTACCAGTTGGCAATCCACATACTTCTTGGCTTGTTTGAACGCCTGGACTACTCCCACTGGATCTTTCGCGCGGTCGAAGCGGGAGACTTGAGTCACAATGGGCCGCGAGCGATCAATGCCGAACTCGTCACATACCTGCTGGACATAACTGTCATCGAGATCTTTATTTTTTTCCGACAACGGATCGATGCACGGAAAGAACAAGTACTGAGGAATCGCCAATTGCCGTGAAAATGACGGCGAAGAAAAAATGGCTGCGTCGTATTGTTCAATGAACGGCCGGAGAAAGCCCCATACCTCGGGGTTGGGACTGGATAAATCAATGTGGCAGCGCCATATCCAGCGCCGCGAAGAGGGCTGGCGGTCTCGAATGAGCGCGGCAGGTTGCGGGTCGTGTATTACGACAACGTCCTCGGAAAACTGGATTCGCTGGCGATTTTGCTCGTTGTGCATCAGGAAAATATCGCGAGCATGTTGCGTAAGAGTGTAATCGCTGCCCTGTAGCGCATTGTGGAAAGCCTTGGTCACCTCGAAGAAGTCGTTACCTCCAGTAATGACTTCCCAGTTGGTTTTGACCTCAACCTCATTAAGGAGCGGGACCAGTTGATTGAGCATCTCGGCGACTCCGCCACCCACCGCGGTGGAATTTACCATCTTCACCGTTTTACCCTTCAGTTCACTGGCGAGGAATCTCAATTCATCAATGTCCGCTGCGCCAACAATACTTCTGTAGTCATCCAAAAGCGGGGCAGGGACGGGGGCGGGAGGCGTCTCCCACGTACGCCTAGGGTGCTTTCGCCGCTCCTCACGCGCAGGTGCCGCGGGAGTAGAGGATGCGGTCGTGTCTGGTTGAGTTTCTTGTGCAGCCACTTCATTCGCGATTTGCGTTTCCATTGGTTCCATATATGTATGCCTAGATCAGGGCTCGCTCCACGATTCGGATAATCTGCTCGCGTACGTCGTCCAGCGTTACGGTATAGATATCGAGACGGTTTAACTGGCGGGCCGTCTCGGTCAATCCCATGTCCTCGTATAGCCATTGCGAAAAATCGTTTGACATGAGTTTGAGCCGGAGGCGAGCCTCGATGAAATGATGATGAACGGAGTGCACGCTTACACCACGCAGCCCTACCGCAAACTCGTGCAGCGTGCGGGCGACGAAGCTGGTGGGAATCACGACGGTGTCCGAAGCACAAAAATAAAAGGTCTCTTTTGCAAATCGCGTTCCCGCGGCCGAACTCCGCTGCAGGAAGTTCTCCACAACCTGGATGAATCGTCCACGCAACTCCATGATCGAGGTAAACTCGCGAACGTCCACGCTGGCTAAACTCTCAGCCAAACTCGGCTCGTTGCAGGCCGATAATGCCCAATGTGCAAAGTCATTGGAGAAGCCTTCTCGAATAAAGTGATGCTCCTGCAAAGTTCGAAAACTGTGCTGGAAGATCGAGCCATCGGGACATTCGTGGAGTGCCTCCAGAAACTCGGCGAGCGTATTCGCTTTCTGCCGGGTAATCCGCATAAGGTGCGCCGAGGTGTTGAAGTAAAAGGGTTTCACTGGAGTACGATTTGGAGTTGTTGCAATTGCGCTGCTCATACATTCACCGCCAAAGTTGTATTCGCATCCGAAGCACCGCTCTCAAGGCACATCTCCAGCCAACGCTCGAGGAGTTCGAGAACCTCATCGGGTGGTCTGAGCCACAGCTGAGCGGTTGTCGGCCGCCACCGTGGACGCACTAATATGCTTACGCCGCGGCCATTCATTGCCCGGAATGCGTGCTCGTCGGTAACGTCGTCGCCCAAATAAGCTGCGGGCGTTTGCGGATTCATCTCTCCGAGGATGGTGCGAACCGCATCCCCTTTATTTGCTCCTGCTGGGCGAATCTCGAGACCCCCATCGAACTCCAGCAGGTCCAAGCCCGCGCGCTTGGCAATGGCAGTCCAGCCCAGCAATACTCGAGCCCGGACCGTCTTCACCTCGCATTCATCCAGAGCCCGCCAATGAACCGCGATACTTCCGGTTTTAAATTCAGCGGTGTGCTGAAGGTTCTGATAGAACAACCAGCTGTCCGCCGCCGCTAATCCCTCTGTTGTAAGTTCGTCTAGTGGCGGGAGGTGCGCCGTCCCCTGGGGTTCTAGACGTTGCCGTCCGTGTAGTCCCCAGACCTCGGGATGGGGATCAATGTCCAGCAAGGGAATTACGTCCTGAGCATCTCTCCCAGAGACGATGACCACTCGCGTCTTACCGATACGAACGATTTCTTGAAGAATTTGCGAAATGCCGGGATAAGGAAAGGCGTGATCGCGATCCTTTCGAAACGGCGCGAGCGTACCATCGTAATCGAGCATGAGCAGCGATTGAGATGCTCCTGCAACGTTGTGCAGAAGCGCTTCAATTTGAAACTTGGCCTCCGGTGTCAACATTTCCTCCTTGTCTTGGCGCCGTGGCGATTACGCGGCAGTCACATTCCCGCGAAATTTCTCTTGAGCCCGATCCGCATCGAGACGTAGCTCACAAAGCTCAGTGATCAGACTTCCCGCCCACTGATAGATATTGCGCTCCCGCACGGTTCTGCGCATGCGGTGCATCCGCATTTGTTTTTCTTCCGGTTCCATCTCCACCGCAGCCCGGATGGCTTCGGCAGTCTGATCGATGTCGTAGGGGTTCACCAGCAGGGCGTCGCGCAGTTCGCGCGCGGCTCCGGTGAATTGGCTCAAAATCAATACGCCGCGCTCATCGCGCCGAGCGGCTATAAATTCCTTCGCAACCAGGTTCATGCCGTCGTGCAGCGAGGTCACCATACAAAGATCGGCGGCACGGTAGTAGCGGTCGATTTCCTGGTGGCTGTGTTGCTGCTTCAGAAATACAATGGGTTTCCATTTGCCGGTCTGAAAGCGCCAATTGATCCGTTCCGCTTCGGCTTCAACTTCCGCCATAAGATCGTGGTAGCGCTTAATGTGAGTGCGGCTGGGCGCGCCAATTTCCACGAAGGCGAACTTGTTCAGATACTTAGGGTATTTTTCCAGAAAGCGCTCGATCGCCCGAAATCGTTCCGGAATTCCTTTGGTGTAATCCACTCGGTCGACGCCGATCCCGATGATTGCTGCCTCCACGCCCACGCTGTGCATCAAGGCCAGGCGATCGATGTACTTGGTTTCGTACGCGTCCAGCTCGAGGGGATCATCAACTGCAAGATCCACTTCGGTAAGATCAACGCTGATGGGGAAAGGGCGGACGATGGTCCGGTGACTCTGGCGCAAGACGGAAAAGTGTTCCCAATCGACGCGTGATTCCACAACCCGATCCACGGTCTGCAGAAAATTGTTGCAGTGTGACTGAATGTGAAATCCAATGAGATCCGCTCCCAACAGGCCGTCTACCAGTTGGCGCTGCCATGGGCAAATGCCGAAGGCCTCCGGGTTGGGCCAAGGGATGTGCCAGAAAATAGCAACACGGGCATCCGGACGCTTTTCCTTTAGCAGTCGCGGCAACAATGCAAAGTGGTAATCCTGGACCAGCACTACTGGTTTGGGCGTGTCCTTGATCTCTTCGAGAACGGTTGCGGCAAACTTGCGGTTGACTTCCTGATAATGCTGCCAGTCTTGTGCGCGAAAAATTGGGCGCGTATGAGCGATGTGGCAAAGCGGCCAAAGTCCTTCATTGGCAAATCCGTAGTAATAACCCTCTTCCTCTTCTTTGGTCAGCCACAGACGGCGCAGCGTGTAGCGAGGATTATCAGGAGGGACGCGCAGCCGATCGTGTGCGTCGACGACTTCGGCGTCAGCGTCTCCACTGCCGTGCGCGATCCATGTGCCATCGCATGCGTTGAGTATCGGCTCCAGCGCGGTCACCAATCCGCTTGGTGGCACGACTACTTCGAGCGTCTTGCCATCGCGCTGATGCATGTAAGGTTCGCGATTTGAAACTACAAAGAGGCGGCTACCGTTCAGTCGAGTCTGGACCTGCACTGCGAGCCGGTCGGCCGTCCACATGGATTCGGAGGCCTCACGCAGGCGAGCTTCATTTTCCGCGGCGGTGCGCGCCTGGCTCAGACTTTCCGCAAGCGTGGCCATTTCCCGCGCCAGTGGCCTGAAAAGATCCAGATCAGGCATTTGCTGGCGTGGGGTAACTCTGCCGAGGCGAAGGGCGCGAATCCACTGCGCCGCCTGCGCGATCGGGCCGGTGATGCTCCAACGCACGATCAATAGCGTAATCAACACTATGAGAAATACCTGAATGAGGACTCTGAGAAAGGCTGCGCGCCAGGTGCTAAGGCTTTGCGCACGAATGTAATTGGCGTCGTGCACAATGGCTAATCCGCCGATGGTCTGGTCCTGACGGTGCAGGGGCAATGCAAAAATGTGCACCGGGTCATTTCCGAAGCGGGTGAAGACACTTTCGCCATGACCCTGCGCTATAGCCTCGGTCACTTGTTGCGGCAGCTCTTGCGGAAGCGCGTTGAGAACGTCAGCCAACTCGGAAGTTATAGCGACTACCTTGCCCTGCCGATCGTAAACAGCGACGCCAAGGATGCGCTCACGGTTTGCAAACCGCTGCACCAGCCGCTGCAATCCCCGCTCAGAGCCACCTTCCCACGACTTTTCCACGTTGGCGGCGACACTTTCGCCAAGCACTTCGGCGCGACGTTCGAGGTCGCTGCGCAGAGCGCGCTTCTCTCCCACGACCTCGTAGTATGAGAAACCTAGAGAGACCAGCGTGATGCCGACAATGAGGGAAATAATGAGCCGAAGGCTCAGCAGTCGCATGAGTAAGCTTAATAACCCCTGATGTGACAGGAACATCGGGGAATCACCCTAGTGTTGGCGGGAAGCTAGGATTGCGGGGAAAATTGCTTTGATAATTGAAACGAGGAACAGGCGTATGCTGCGCTTGTTCCTTTGAATTATTAGACGAATGCTTGAAGAAACATCGGAGCGTCAGGCCGAAATACTCAGAAGGGCAATCCTGAATCAATGTGCTCGCAAAAATATTATGGAGAATTGTTTCAATTGAATCGTTTCCATACAGTAAAGACCCTAGGGTCATCGGGCATTGCCCTGTGTTACGAATTATTGTCAACTTGGTGAATTCCTCCCAGGTTTATATCAAAACAAGATGGGTTGGATTATCCCTGATTTCGGTGGTTCAGCCGCTTCCAGGAGAGGGATATGAAGAGAAATACCCAAGATTCGGCGACTGCCGTGGTAGACGGTGCCATAGCAGGACCGAAGAAACGACGGGCCGAAGAACGACGGGTCGAAAAACTCCGAGGGCCCCAAGAATAAGAACAACGGGAAGTCCGCTTCCAACAATGGGAAGTCGGCTCCTGTCGCCCAGCCTGCTTCCGACGATCTCAGCATAATCCTGGCTAGCCTTCAGACCATGAGGGACGGCGATTTTTCTGTGCGGTTACCTGGCTCCTGGACAGGATTGCCGGGAAAAATTGCTGATACCTTTAATTCCATTGTTGCCGCTAACCAGCAGATGGCAGAGGAATTGAAGCGCGTCGGGCAGGTAGTGGGCAAAGAGGGAAGAACGCGTGAGCGCACACGCTTTCATGAATCCAGAGGGGCGTGGGGCGAGATGGAAGTATCGATCAATACTCTGGTTGAAGACCTGCTGCGGCCCACGGAAGGTGTAACTCGGGCTATCGCCGCAGTTGCGCAGGGGAACCTGACCCAAACCGTGCGCCTGGATGTGGATGGACGGCCGCTGGAAGGCGAGTTCCTGCGTTCCGCGAATATTGTAAACACAATGATTCAGCAGCTTGGTGTCTTCACTGCTGAAGTTACGCGTGTGGCGCGCGAGGTCGGTACGGACGGCAAGCTGGGTGGACAGGCACAGGTGCCGGGTGTGGCCGGTACGTGGAAGGATCTTACGGACTCAGTCAACTCGATGGCCAGTAACCTTACCGGCCAGGTACGCAACATCGCTGAGGTCGCCACTGCTGTAGCCAGCGGCGATCTCTCCCGCAAGATCACCGTCGATGTGCGCGGCGAAATTCTCCAGCTCAAAGAAGCTATAAACACGATGGTCGATCAGTTGCGCTCGTTCGCCTCCGAAGTTACGCGTGTGGCGCGTGAAGTCGGCACGGACGGCAAGTTGGGCGGACAGGCTGTAGTGGTCGGCGTAGCCGGAACCTGGAAAGATCTTACGGATTCGGTTAACGCCATGGCCGGAAACTTAACGGCGCAGGTGCGAAACATTGCTGAAGTAACAACGGCCGTGGCGCGCGGCGACTTGTCACGCAAAATCACGGTTGATGTGAAGGGTGAAATTCTTGAACTGAAAGACACCATCAACACGATGGTGGATCAGCTGAACGCATTCGCCGGCGAAGTTACGCGCGTGGCGCGTGAGGTCGGTACTGAAGGCAAGCTGGGTGGCCAGGCGCAGGTGCCCGGCGTGGGCGGAACCTGGAAAGATCTCACCGACAACGTGAACTTCATGGCCAGCAATCTCACCGGCCAGGTACGAAACATCGCTGAAGTGGCGACGGCCATTGCGAACGGCGATCTCTCACGCAAGATCACGGTTGATGTGCGCGGTGAGATCTTGCAGCTGAAAGAGACGCTGAACACGATGGTGGATCAGCTCAACCGCTTCGCCGGCGAAGTGACGCGTGTGGCCCGCGAAGTGGGTACTGAAGGGCGATTGGGAGGACAAGCGAACGTGCCGGGCGTTGCTGGCACGTGGAAGGATCTTACCGACTCCGTTAATTCGATGGGTGGGAACTTAACAGGGCAGGTTCGTAACATCGCCGAGGTCACGACCGCAGTGGCTCGTGGCGATTTGTCGCGCAAGATCACGGTCGATGTAAAGGGTGAAATTCTCGAGCTCAAGAACACCATCAATACAATGGTGGATCAACTCAACGCGTTCGCCGGTGAAGTTACCCGCGTGGCCCGTGAAGTGGGTACGGAAGGCAAGCTGGGTGGTCAGGCGCAGGTGCCTGGCGTGGCTGGCACATGGAAGGATCTCACGGACAACGTCAACTTCATGGCCAGCAACCTGACTGGCCAGGTCCGAAATATCGCTGAAGTCGCCACTGCCGTGGCCCGCGGCGATTTGTCGCGCAAAATCACGGTCGACGTGAAGGGCGAAATTCTCGAACTCAAAGACACTCTCAACACGATGGTGGATCAGTTGCGCGCGTTCGCCTCTGAAGTGACGCGCGTGGCTCGTGAAGTGGGAACGGACGGCAAACTCGGCGGCCAAGCGCAGGTAGGCGGAGTGGCCGGAACATGGAAGGATCTTACGGATTCCGTAAACTCCATGGCCAGCAACCTTACCGGCCAGGTGCGAAACATCGCTGAAGTGGCTACTGCTATCGCAAGCGGCGATTTGTCGAAGAAGATCACCGTGAACGTGAGCGGCGAAATCTTGCTGCTCAAGGAAACCATCAACACGATGGTGGATCAGCTCAATGCGTTTGCCGGCGAAGTAACGCGTGTGGCGCGTGAAGTGGGTACTGAAGGGCGTTTGGGAGGACAAGCGAACGTGCCCGGGGTCGCTGGCACATGGAAAGATCTGACCGACTCGGTGAACTCGATGGCCGGAAACCTCACCGGCCAAGTGCGAAACATTGCGGAGGTGACCACGGCTGTGGCCCGCGGCGACTTATCACGCAAGATCACGGTCGACGTGAAAGGTGAAATTCTCGAGCTCAAGAACACTATCAATACGATGGTGGACCAACTCAACGCATTCGCCGGCGAAGTAACGCGCGTGGCGCGCGAAGTGGGGACCGACGGAAAACTGGGCGGACAGGCGCAAGTGCCCGGCGTCGCCGGAACGTGGAAGGATCTCACGGACAACGTCAACTTCATGGCCAGCAACCTTACCGGCCAAGTGCGAAATATCGCTGAAGTGGCGACGGCCATTGCGAACGGCGATCTCTCGAAGAAAATCACGGTGGACGTGCGCGGCGAAATCTTGCAGTTGAAAGAGACGCTGAACACGATGGTCGAACAGCTGCGCTCGTTTGCCGCGGAAGTAACGCGCGTGGCCCGCGAAGTCGGCAGCGAAGGCCGGCTTGGTGGACAGGCTAACGTCTCCGGTGTGGCCGGAACCTGGAAGGATCTTACCGATTCCGTGAACGCGATGGCCGGAAACCTCACCGGTCAGGTGCGTAACATTGCCGAGGTTACAACCGCTGTGGCTCGCGGCGATTTGTCGCGCAAGATTACGGTCGATGTGAAAGGTGAAATTCTCGAACTTAAGAACACCATCAACACGATGGTGGATCAGCTCAACGCATTCGCCGCAGAAGTCACACGCGTGGCTCGTGAAGTAGGTACGGAAGGCAAGCTGGGTGGCCAGGCGCAGGTGCCCGGAGTCGCCGGGACGTGGAAGGATCTCACGGACAACGTGAACGTGATGGCCGCCAACCTGACAGAACAGGTGCGCGGCATCGTTAAGGTGGTGACGGCCGTCGCGAATGGCGAACTCACTCAGAAGCTCACCGTAAACGCGAAGGGCGAAGTCGCGGCTCTCGCCGAAACCATCAACAACATGACGGACACGCTCGCGACATTCGCCGATCAGGTTACGACGGTTGCGCGCGAAGTGGGCGTGGAAGGCCGGCTGGGCGGCCAGGCTAACGTGCCCGGCGCTGCGGGAACGTGGAAGGATCTCACGGGCAACGTCAACCTGCTGGCCGACAATTTGACCAACCAGGTCCGCGCCATTGCCGAGGTTGCGACCGCCGTCACTAAGGGCGACCTCACGCGCTCCATTCAGGTGGAAGCCAGCGGCGAAGTCGCTGACCTGAAAGACAACCTTAATACGATGATCGACAACCTCCGGCTCACCACCGACCGGAATACTGAGCAGGACTGGCTTAAAACGAATCTCGCGCGCTTCACCGGCATGTTGCAGGGGCAGCGCGACCTGACGACGGTAGGACGGATGCTTCTCTCGGAGCTGACGCCTCTGGTGAACGCGCAACAAGGCGTGATCTACCAGATGGGCTCCGAGGAATCGGCGGAGATGGTTCTGCTTTCGGCGTTTGCCGGCGATGGCGAGGATGGACATCTGCGGCGGCTGAAAATCGGCGAAGGTCTGGTGGGACAATGCGCTTCAGAGAAGCGCCGGATGCTCATCTCCGAATTGCCGCCGAATACAATTTCCATCCGGTCAGGTCTATTCGAAGCAGTTCCGCGGAACGTAATCGTGCTTCCGGTTTTGTTTGAAGACCGGGTCAAAGCTGTGATTGAGCTGGCCTCGCTCAGCAATTTCACTACTTCTCAGCTGGCATTCCTGGAACAGCTAACGGCCAGCATCGGCATCGTGCTCAACAGTATTGAGGCCACGATGCAGACGGAAGGATTGTTGAAGCAGTCGCAGCAGTTGGCTACCGAACTACAGATGCAGCAGAAAGAGTTGCAGCAGACGAACGAGCAGCTCGCACAAAAGGCGCAACAGCTGGCCGAACAGAACGTCGAGGTCGAACGCAAGAACCAGGAAATCGAACAAGCCCGCCGTGCCTTGGAGGAAAAGGCCAAGGAATTGGCGCTGACTTCGAAATACAAGTCGGAGTTCCTGGCTAACATGTCGCACGAGTTGCGGACACCGCTCAACAGCATCCTGGTGCTCGGCCAGCAACTCAGCGACAATCCGGACGGCAACCTCACGCCGAAACAGGTTGAGTTCTCTCGCACCATTCACGGCGCGGGAACTGACTTGCTGAACCTGATCACCGACATTCTCGATCTGTCGAAGATCGAATCCGGAACGGTTTCAGTGGAGGCGGAAGAAGTCTTCTTTGCCAGCATGCTGGACGCGGTGGAACGCCCATTCCGCCACGAAGCGGAAAATCGACACCTTACGTTCGAGGTGCAGACCGATCCGCACCTCGCACGTAGCGTGGTCACCGACTCGAAGCGCCTGCAGCAGGTATTGAAGAACCTGCTCTCCAATGCCTTTAAGTTCACCGAGCTCGGAGGCGTTCGGCTGTCCGTTTCTCTTGCGAGAAGCGGATGGACTGAGGGGCACCCGATCTTATCGAATGCGGCATCTGTGGTGTCCTTCGAAGTTGCCGATACAGGTATCGGCATTCCGTTCGAGAAACAGAGGATTATCTTTGAGGCCTTCCAGCAGGCAGATGCCGGCACCAGCCGTAAGTACGGCGGAACAGGATTGGGGCTGGCGATCAGCCGTGAATTGGCCAGCTTGCTCGGCGGAGAAATCCAGTTGCGCAGCGCTCCGGGCAAGGGCAGCACGTTCACTCTCTACTTGCCGCAAACGTATGTGGGGCCGGCGACTTCGCTCGCTGCTGCGGCCGAGGCACGATCCCGCGCAGCCGTTTCGCCGGTGCAGTTATCCGTAGTCTCGGAGCATCCGGTCGAAAAGATTGCCGACGACCGCGACAATCTGCTGCCCGATGATGCCATCCTGTTGATCGTCGAGGATGATGTGCATTATGCCCGTGTGCTGCTTGATCTCGCACGGGACAAGGGTTTCAAAGTTCTTGTGGCCACGCGGGGTGCGGAAGCGCTCGCGCTGGCGCATGAATATCATCCAACGGCGGTGAGCCTGGATGTATTCCTGCCCGACATGCTGGGTTGGACCGTCCTAAATCACTTGAAACAGGATCCGGCGACGCGGCACATTCCAGTTCAAATGCTGACGCTGGATGAAGACCGTCACCATGGCCTGGCGCGCGGCGCATTTGCATTTGTTACGAAGCCGACCACGCCCGAGGGTCTGGAGACGGCGCTGGCACGCATCAAGGAATATTCCGCTCCCCGGCGGAAGCGCTTGCTGGTGGTGGAAGACAACCCGGCCGAGCAGCTTAGTATCAAGGAGCTGCTGGGCTACGACGACATCGATGTCACCGTCGTCGCAACTGGCGCGGAGGCAATCGAGGCGGTTAGCGAGCACTCCTTCGATTGTGCAGTCCTCGACTTGCGCCTGCCTGATATATCCGGCTTCGATGTGTTGGAGCGCTTTCGTGACACTCCGGCACTGGGCGACTTGCCTGTCATCGTTTTTACCGGGAAGGAACTTTCCCCGGAAGAGGATGCGCGGCTGCATTCGCTGGCACGTAGCGTGGTGGTGAAGGGAGTGGAATCGCCCGAACGGCTGCTGGATGAGACGGCGTTGTTCCTGCATCGCGTGGTCGCCGATCTCCCAGTGGAAAAACAGCGCCTGCTGGATCGGTTGCACCATTCTGACGATGCACTTGTGGGTAAAAAAGTGTTGGTCGTCGACGATGACGTGCGCAACATCTTTGCCCTGAGCAGTGTTATTGAACGTAGAGGTATGACTGTAATCACCGCCGGAACCGGCAGGGAAGCGATTGCCAAACTGGAATCGACGCCGGATATTGCGATCGTATTAATGGACATTATGATGCCTGAGATGGACGGGTATGAGACGATGCAGGTGATCCGGCAGAATGCTTTGTTCCGGCGTTTGCCGATTATCGCTCTCACCGCAAAAGCGATGAAGGGAGACCGCGAGAAATGTCTGGAAGCGGGTGCCTCCGAATACCTGGCCAAACCCGTGAATACGGAGCAACTGCTCTCGTCGTTGCGTATGTGGCTGCACCGGTAGAAACCGGCGGCGGCACACGTTTTACCTCTATGATTTGAGAGGAAGAGGACTGACAGGGATCGATGGGCACAAACGAGAAAGTAAATATCCTCATGGTGGATGATCAGCCGGCCAAGCTGCTCAGCTATGAGGTCATGCTCGGCGGATTGGGCGAGAACCTGATCAAAGCCAATTCAGCGAAGCAGGCTCTGGAAATTCTATTGAAAACCGACGTTGCGGTCGTGCTGATGGATGTAAGCATGCCAGAACTCGACGGATTTCAATTAGCGGCCATGATTAGGCAGCATCCGCGGTTTCAGAGAACGGCAATTATTTTTGTCTCGGCGGTGCACCTCACCGATCTTGATCAGCTTAAGGGATACGAACATGGAGCGGTGGATTATATCTCCGTTCCAGTGGTGCCGGAACTGTTGCGCGCGAAGGTCAGGGTGTTCGCCGAGTTGCACCGCAAGACGCGGCAGCTCGAAACGTTGAACCGCGAACTGGAGCAGCGCGTACTGGAGCGCACCGAGGAGTTAGCCCTTAAAGCGGAGTTGCTGCTGCAACTCAATACCGAGCTGGTGGGCAAGAATCAGGAACTCGACGCCATCATCCACACCGCGCCAGATATCATTTTCAGTCGCAAGGCGGATGGTTCCCGGGACTACATCAGCGATCGATTTTATGACTTCACCGGCGCTCCTGTCGGTTCGGCGCAGGGGTTCGGATGGTTGGACTATGTGCATCTGGACGATAAAGATAAAGCGATGGCGGACTGGATGCTCTGCGTTCAATCGGGCGCAAATTACGAAGCGGAGTATCGCATCCGTTCTAAGGACGGAGATTTTCGCTGGTTCCGGGCCCGCGCAGTGCCGATTCGAGCGGATGGGTCCATTGTCAAATGGTATGGAACCTGTTCCGACATTCACGACAGCAAACTTCTGGAGCAATCGATTCGCGACAGCGCCGCCGAACTGGAGAAAATGGTTGACCGGAGAACCGATGAGTTGCGGCGTCTTTCAATTCGCTTGATGACCATGCAGGATCAAGAACGGCGGCGCCTGGCACGCGATCTTCACGACGGATTGGGGCAAGAGCTTGCAGTGGCCAAGATGGTGCTGGATAAAATGATCCTGCATAAAACCACTCAACCGCCGGACGATGCCTGGACCCAAGCCAGCAGCATTGTCGATCGCGCCATTCAGCAAGTCCGCACAATATCTCACCTCTTGCATCCACCATTACTTGATGAGGTTGGATTGCTCTCGGCGCTTTCCTGGTACGTAGATGGACTTACCAAGCGCAGCGGCATCGAGACGACTCTCGAGGTCCGGCCCACTGAATTTCCACGGCTGGCGTCGGACGTAGAAACGGCTGTGTTTCGCATCGTGCAGGAGGCGTTGACCAATGTCTTCCGGCATTCCGAGGCAACCAAAGTTTGGATTACTTTGACTCAAAAAGACGGAATGATCGTGGTTGCGGTGCGAGACGACGGCAAGGGAATCGGCAAGAGCATTGCCGAGTTGCGGCCGGATAGCGTTGGAGTTGGGATTGGAGGCATGAGGCAGCGCGCTAAAGAATTTGGCGGAGAATTGCGGCTGACAAACGCTCAACCAGGCACTCTGGTTGAACTCATGATCCCCAGTAATTCGGTGTTGAGAGAACCGACTGTGGTGTAAATTAAAGTACTCTTTCAGCGCCACATTCACCATCCATCCAGGACAGCACTCTTTCCCTCGCAATTTCTTCCCCGCTAAAGATTTTTCCCCAATAGGATTCGCCAGTCATTAACTGAGCTTTTTCTCCTCACAATTTATCTGCAACAAAATTCACCCCTTCCGAGTTGAAACGACTTAAAAATTCGTCTGCAGGAGTTTTCATTTCAACAATCAATACGGCCAAAACCTTAGGCGGGGCAATTATTCCCCTTATGCCTCGTCAAATGACTGCCTATATCACCGTGATACTCCGGCTGCATTTGGTGGAGTTTACAGCTTGGACCGGATGGAATGAGTGCCAGCGAGGAGCTACCTTAACGTCGCAGGGAAGAATTCAACAGTTGCTCGCTCCGAGCACAGAAGAGGTTTTAATTATGACGAAGATGAGCTCTAAGCTACCGAGACGCCTCCTGGTGCTCGGTACTGGTTTTCTACTTCTCGCTGGAATGGCATGGTCTGCAGATGATAAGGACGCATCGGACATCGACAAACGCCTTGACGCGTCAGCGAAGGTTCTAAACGAAATTATGGCTACACCGGACAAGGCAATTCCAGACAAGGTGATGAGCGATGCGAAATGCGTCGCAGTGATCCCCTCCATGGTAAAAATTGCTGTTGGCTTCGGCGGCAGCCACGGCAAAGGCGTCGCCACCTGCCGTACTGAAAGTGGCAAGTGGAGCGCGCCAGCCCCCATCACAATTACAGGCGGAAGCTGGGGATTACAGCTCGGTGGTCAGGCGGTCGACATCGTAATGATTGTGACCAATGAAAACGGCATGCAGCACCTGTTGTCGAGCAAATTCAAGCTTGGCGCGGATGCTTCAGCGGCTGCGGGTCCGGTGGGACGCGATGCCGCCGCCGATACAGACGTGAAGATGAGAGCTGAAGTGTTGACCTATTCGCGCGCGCGCGGCATTTTTGCGGGAATCGACTTGAACGGCTCTGCCATCACACAAGACAAGGATGAGACGCGAATTCTCTACGGAGACATGATTCCGTTCTCCGACATTCTGGACGGAAAAGTTCGCCCTCGGGAGTCAAGCGCAACATTCCTTACTGCAGTAAGGAAGTATTCGGGTCAGGCAGCAGAGCACGGTCAACTTAAGCCTTCAGCGGGCACGGTTACGACCACTGCCAGCCGGTAAGCAGTTATTAGACGGTCCGGTTTGTTCGCAAGCCGGGCCGTCATTCTCAATCTAAGTGTTTTACAACGCTTTACAACTAATGATCGGGAGGATGTCATGTCGCTGATTCTACTTGTCGTGCTAGTGGTGCTGTTGCTGGGAGCTTTGCCCGCATGGCCATACAGCAGAGGATGGGGCTATTACCCGAGCGGAGGTTTGGGTCTGGTGGTTGTGGTCCTACTGGTGCTGCTTCTGGCCGGGCGGCTTTAAAGAATTATGAGGCCTCGGGCACTCTCGCCGGGGCCTTTCGCTAATTTGTGGATGTTGGGAAGGTCCCACATCATCTTGACCCTGGAATTTGATTCGGGAAATGCGGCTGCAAATTGAGCTGCAGTTCTATTAGGAGCGCCAATGTCGAACCAGCAAAGTCCCCGTTTCGCCGCTGACACAATGTATCCAGTTTCTTCGTCTGCAGTTCTTGACAATCTTTATGCAGGCCGTCAGCGCAGCGCGCGGCCGGAGAATGTGACTTTGCGGCGGATGCCGCAGAATCTCGCTCCAGAAGCGATTTGGGGGCAGTTCAATAATTATCGGTCTAACGGGCTTGTCGGATCCGCTATCGCACACGTAATAATTTTGGGACTGATTCTGGCCAGCGCTTTATTCGGCCATCAAGTGGTGCAGAAAGTTGAGCAGCACGAGACTGTAACTTTAATTGCACCTTCTCCCGATACTTATGCGCTGCCGGTGGCGAAAAAAGTGGTGAGCGGTGGCGGTGGTGGTGGCGATCACGACCACTTGCAAGCGCCGAAAGGGAGACTGCCGCAAACGGCCATGCAACAGATCACTCCGCCGCAGATTATTCTTCACAACGATCATCCCAAGCTTGCAGTTGCACCGACTGTGGTTGTTCCTCCGCAGGTGCGGTTAGCTGAAAATCATATGCCGACCCTGGGCAATCCGTCTGCCGCGCTCATGCCTTCCGCTCCTCCATCGAATGGAACTGGTTCGGGCGGCGGAATTGGCTCCGGGTCCGGTGGTGGCGTCGGTGTGGGTCATGGGCCGGGCGTAGGCGTGGGAAGCGGTGGTGGTATTGGTGGCGGCGTGTTTAAAGTTGGTGGAGGGATTTCAGCTCCGCAACCGGTTTCGACGCCGGATCCGGAATATACCGAAGAAGCGCGCAATGCGAAGACTCAGGGAACCTGCGTGCTCTCGATGATCGTCGATGAGCAGGGACATCCGCGTGATCTTCGCGTAGTTCGCGGCTTGGGATTTGGATTGGATGCAAAGGCGATTGAAGCCGTCAAACAGTGGGTCTTCCAGCCCGCCATGAAAGATGGCCGGCCAGTGAGTGTTCAGATCAGCGTGCAAGTGGGATTCCGCCTTTACTAATGTGGTGCGGAACAGCGGCGATTGCTGAAGAGCGATGGAAATGGAGCAATTCGCTGTTGAAGTATTTACCTGAACGACCCTACTTTCTCCTCCGAAAGGGCGAGTTGACGTCCATTCGTCGACCGCCCTTCGCGCGCTTAACCCGCTACGTACGAAGAAGTTCCGCCTCACATAAAAATATTACTTCTCAGCATTTTACTCAGGAGTGCCGTACAGCAAGTCCAACTATCAATTACAGGAGCACCCTGATGGGCTCTGGTTCGCATAATCGCTAGTCTCATTTTGCAAGCTAAATGCTCAGGAAGTAAGAAGAGCAAATCGACAAGCACCCTAGTTCGAAAGAAGGAGACTACCGTGGCGACTTGCGTAATTTCCGCGACAGCAAACAATGTGATTCCTGCCATGCAGGAAGCGAACCGAGATGATTCCGAACGCAGCCTTGTGCAGCGAGCGCAGGCGGGCGATCAGCAGGCTTTTGGCGTGCTCTTCCAGGCCCACAAGAAGCGCGTTTACTCGGTTTGCCTATTGATGACAAAAGATGTGGCCGAGGCGGAGGACCTGACTCAGGAAGCTTTCTTGCAGGTATTTCGCAGCGTGGGTTCGTTCCGTGGCGATTCTGCTTTTTCCACCTGGCTATATCGGGTCGCAGTGAACACCGTATTAATGAAGCTCCGTCGCCGGAAAAAGGCTCCGCAGCTATTGTCGCTGGATGAGCCTGTATCGCAGGAGTCGCCTTCCTTGCGTCGCGATGTAGGAGGGGCGGACCCGCAGCTCAGCGGTGCCATCGACCGTCTGGCGTTGCGCCGCGCCATGCAGGAACTTCCGGAGGGCTGCCGACAAATTTTCGCTCTCCACGAGGTCGAGGGATATCAGCATCACGAGATTGCCAAAATGCTGGATTGCTCGGTAGGCAATTCGAAGTCGCAACTGCACAAGGCCAAAATGAAGATGCGCGACTTGTTGTTTCCGAAGCGGCGGATTGCCCGGCGAACCGCAGCTGCCAACTCCATGGCGGATTTGCCCGTGCCGGAACGAAACGATGAGCGAACGCGGCTAGCGCTCGCGGTTTAGCGCCAGATGATAGACACCCACAGCACGCCATTGAAAGAAAATGGGCAGGCTCAGGGATACACGGTATTGCGAACTCAGAACTTAAGTTTCTATGCTTGGGAAAAAGTAAAGTTGAAATTGTTGAGAGCGTGCATCGCGCGAAGGAAGAAATCTTCGCGGTGTGAGCGCCAGGAACAGCAGCAGTAGTAGGGATACGTCAAGGGAGCGCGGAGCGTTCGGGGCGTTACGGTGACCGAGCGAAGGAGGAATAACCGCTTGGTCCGAATTCTTGTAGTGGATGACAATCCTTCGGTCCGGCATTATCTGCGGAGCCTGCTCGAGCAACAGAGTATGTGGCAGGTCTGCGACGAAGCTCGGACTGGAAAAGAAGCGCTTCAACGAATCGAAAAGAATCCGCCCGACATGATCCTTCTCGATTTCCAGATGCCGGATTTGAATGGGCTCGATGTCGCCCGGCAGGTCGCCAAACTTTTTCCTGCCATACCCATCTTAATGGTCACGATCCATCTGTCCAAGCAACTGGCCGAGGAAGCCCGCAAGGCTGGAATTCGCGGAGCTTGTGCGAAATCAGATGTCGGATCGATCGTTGAGGCTGTCGATGCGCTGTTGCATCATAAGACCTACTTTCCCACCACCGAGTTCCGTTAGTAACTAAGAATCAGTTCCGAGGCACGAAAATACAGGATTCCCTGTATTCGGAGCCCGGTATTACAATGGTAATTTGCTAGGTGATTAGGGAGTTGCGTTTCCCTTGGGCGTAGAACTCCTGCAGAAGGTGCGGGGATACACGCGAAGCCAGAGCCTGCCAAGGGATCGAGTAATTCGTGAGGGCTGCCTCAGAGAGCAAAAAAAACTATGGCGGTCCGAATACTGCTGGTGGATGATCATCCCATCGTGAGACAAGGCCTGCGAACTCTTCTGGAGGGCCGCTCCGGTTGGGAAGTAGTGGGCGAGGCCGCAGATGGACTGGAAGCGTTGGACAAAGTGGATAGTTTGCGACCCGACATTGTGGTTCTCGATGTCACTATGCCTCGAATGAATGGTCTGGAGGCATGCCGGTTAATTCAGCAACAGAAACAGAAAACTTCGGGTCTTGAGGTTTTGTTCGTTACTCAACATGATTCTCCACAGATGATGCGTGAAGCGCTTGACGCAGGGGCTCGGGGATACGTCGTGAAATCAAATGCCGCCAGGGATTTGTTAGAGGCTGTAGAGGCAGTGAGTCAACACCGCGTTTTTACAGCCTTGGCGCGAAGTCCACAGGCTTCATGTTGAGTTTTCGATTCAAGTTCGTCCATGTCTGAGCTTGTACCTGGAGGATGCCATGAAACTCCGTATCTTGTTAGCCGATGATCACGAAATCGTGCGCCGCGGGCTATGTGCGCTTCTGCAAAAGCACGAGGGGTGGGAAGTGTGCGGAGAGGCGTCCGATGGCCGCGAGGCTGTTGAAATGGCCAAGCAGTTGAAGCCGGACGTCGTGATCGTAGACATCGGCATGCCTAACCTCAATGGGTTGGATACGACGCGGCAACTACTGCAGCATGATCCCCAATTTAAAGTCATCGTCCTTACGATCACTGATTCCGATCAGGTGATTCGCGAAGCTCTCGATGCAGGCGCGCGCGGGTTTGTGCTCAAGTCGGATGCGGCTCGCGATCTGGTGGCCGCTGTCGAAGCTTTGCAGAGCAAGAGAATGTTCTTCACCCCGCGAGTGAACGATCTAGTGTTGGCGGGATTCCTGGAGAAGGGACATGCCATATCCCGGAATGAGCCTCCGAATTTGCCGACACTTACTGTAAGGGAGCGTGAGGTCACGCAGCTGCTTGCGGAAGGAAAAAGCTCCAAGGAAGTGGCGTCACTATTGAACCTCAGCACCAAGACCGTGGAAACGCATCGCAGCAACATTATGCGGAAGCTTAGCCTGCATTCGATTCGCGATCTGGTGGTGTATGCGATCAAGAACAATATTATCCAGGTGCAGATGCCGCCGCAGTTCCGCAATACGACGGAAAATACGATAGCCTGAAATTAAAATTGAGATTTACTCCAGGGCGGATGGCACTGGGCATTCGCCTACCATTCTCTGGAGCTGTTTGCCGTCAACATGGGCGGTGATAGTTTCCCTTCTTCAAACTTACTTTCAGGTTAGCCGAAATCTTGCTGCCAGAAGACTGCCGGTCGCGACAGATCTGACGTAATTCCGACAGCGCGTGATGACTCACTTGCGAAAAACTTACATTGATTGCCTGACCCCCTCTTAGTAAGACATTGAAATTCAATCAACTGCAGATTTGGCAGCATCCGTGCTTGTGATTCAGCGTTCACTGTAACGTTGAGCGCGATCAAGTGGCTGGCGTTGCTTTTTACTGGCAACCTGTGCTGGTCGTGTGTGCAACTATTCTCAGGCATGGAGTTTGTCCTCGGCTGGAAACTCATTGGGCCGTCTTTCCTTGTCCTGTTCTGAGAGGTGAAGCTTGAGCGTCCTTCGAATTCTGATCGCGGACGACCACGAAGTGGCAAGGAAAGGTATTCGCTCTTTGCTGGAAGATCACGCCGGATGGGAAGTTTGTGGAGAGGCATGCGATGGGCGTGAAGCGGTCGGATTTGCCGGCACGTTAAAGCCCGATGTTTTCTTGCTGGATATCGGCATGCCGAACTTGAATGGGCTGGATGCGACTCGGCAGATCCTTGCAACGTCGCCGGAAGCGCGCATCCTGATCCTGACCATCCACGATTCGGAACAGGTAGTGCGGGAAGTTCTGGCCGCTGGAGCAAGCGGCTTCCTGCTTAAGTCAGACGCGGGCCGGGATCTTGTGGCGGCGGTGGAAGCTCTACAAAACCGGCGCACCTTCTTCACCTCAAAAGTAGCGCAGATGATGCTCGATGGTTACCTGCGCCCGCATAGTGACACGCAAGCTACCAGTCCCGGTGTGCTCACTCCGCGGGAAAGAGAAGTCATTCAGCTCGTCGCCGAGGGAAAGACCACCAAGGAAATTGCCACAGCACTGAGCCTCAGCGTAAAGACGGCGGAAACTCACCGTACTAACCTCATGCGCAAACTCGACCTGCATTCGGTCGCTGATCTTACCCTTTACGCCGTGCGGAACGGAATCGTCCACGTTTATTGAGCACAATGTTTAGAGCAGTCGCTAACCATACTAAAGCGAGATTACACATCAAATAGGGGCTTTACAGGATACCTGCCGCAAGATAGCCCGCATAGACTCTATCCAGTTGCAGCTGGAACAGGTTCGCTTCCAGGAAAGGAGTTCCGATGCTGTGGACTATAGCCGTTCTGCTCTTGATCCTCTGGCTGTTGGGCATGGTCAGTTCGTACACGCTGGGTGGATTTATTCACATCCTACTCGTGCTGGCGGTGGTTGCGATTTTGATCCGCCTGATTCAAGGCCGAAGCCCGGTTGTCTGAGTCAACCAATCTCTGTTGTGCGGCAACGTGCTGTTCAATCACTCTTGAAAAAGTTCAAGAGATAAATTCAGGAGGACGCATTTATGAATAAAGATCAAGTGCAAGGCAAAGTCAAAGATGTCGCTGGACGTGTTGAACGCCAAGTTGGCGAGTGGACCGGAGACTCAGAAAAGCAAGTCCACGGTACGGCGAAGCAGGTAGAAGGAAAGATGCAGAATGCCTGGGGCGAAGTAAAAGAAGCTGGAAAGAAGGCAGCCGACAACGCCCAGAAGAGAAATGCACCTGCCGATGTATCCGATGAATCGATTGAAACGGAAGATGAGAACGATGCTCGCGCTCGCCGCAAGGTGAGCTAGTTTCCTTTCTTTTCCGGGGATGCGCTGTCGGGATAAGCGCGCCCCAAAGTGTTTTACGACTCCGTAGTTTTCTCCGCTTGAGCCGGCAAAATAACATTAATCAAGCAGTGAAAAGGAAACAGTGCAATGTATACCGCCCTAATAGGCTCAGGAAACCTTACATGCTGATCGTCCCAGGAAATCAGGAAACTATAGCCAACCAGCAGGGGCTACACAGTATTGCCGCAAAACGGATGTGATCTTAGAGTGTGTCAAGAGTTGGAAAGTTGAGATCTTCTCCCATGGCATACCGGGTTGTAGGACATAGCATGGAAGCACAGGCCGCGCCCTCGCCAGAAAATCTGAGGCGGGTCTTCGAGACAGCTGTGTGCGAAATTCACCACGCCGATTTGGCTGCTAAGAAGCGGCTGGAATACCAAACACCGATCGTTTCGCGCGCAAGGATTTTGGGTCTTTCCCAAGCTGGTGCAGAGAAGCGAGCACTCACGGACGCCGCTCGAGCGCTCGCTCAGCTCTGGAAGGTCTAGAAGTTCCCGATTCGTATTCGTGAAGGAAAAAAGCCTGGAGACTAGCTAGGCTGCTGCGCGGAATTTCAGGCAACCTTGGAGTGCCTGCAAAGCATATAGGGCATCATCCAAAGCTTGGTCTTCTTCAATAGTGTCAACCCCAGCCGAAAAAAGTTCACGCGCGCGAACAATGATTGCTTGTCTGGCAACAGCGATTCGCTCCGAAATCCTGTTCGCGTCGGTCTCGAAGAGAGCCGTATTATAGAGCTCTCTCCAGTTCTGCTTGGTTGGTGCAGGATGGGCTTGATTAGTCATAAATCACCCAAAAATGGAATGTAAATTAATACGGTTTCTATGAAAATAGTCCATGATGTCCCGAGAGGCTATACGGTGGATACCGTAGGTATTTGAGAAGTGCGAATACGGTCGACTAGCGTATTTTGTGACAGATGAACGCGGCTTACCGGGGCCGTGCACCGGATTTACGGCTGCTTCGAGATAAGTTGCTTCTGCGCGGTTTCCGCTTCTTGCCAGTCTTAGCGAGATCTTTCTTAACCGCTGTCGCTGACGCGGCGCGACGAATCCTTTTCTTGGGACGACGGGGTTGACGGGAATGCTTTGCGGGAGTGGCCGCATTTGCGAGCTCTTGCATTTTGGCCGTGACAGCCTCAGGAAGCTCTGACAAATTCTCCGTAAACTCCTGCGTCACTTTGGTGAGCGTCCCGGCAGCATGGCCAAGTTTGCGGGCGACGGCATTTAGAAGAGGTTCCTGCTTTGCGGATACTTTCTTTGCGGCCATTTAGTTTCTCCCTTAAGAACTTTGCCGCGCTTCTGGGGCGGCGGCCCTGGTGGGCTCGAAAAATGAAGTCCCGGCGGTTGAAGGCCGGGACTTCCAGGTAAATCAGTAACGAAAAGCGATACTACGAAGCGCGACGCTGACTGTCGCGGTTCTGTTCGTTTTCCTCATTCTCGTTCTGACCGTGACCGCCCTTCTTCTGCTGGTTTTGACCAGGTTGACCCTGTTGGTTCTGTCCTTGCTGTCCAGATTGGCCACCTTGCTGGGTTTGACCGCTCTTTTGGCCTTGCCCGAATTGGTTACCCTGGTCCTGCCCCTTCTTCTCCATGTCGTTTGCCATAAAGTATTTCTCCTAAAAAAGCACAAACTCACCGCGCTTTTTGAAAATTTAATCGCAACCTAAGAAGTTAGTTGCTGCAGAAGAATGCAAGGTTGGGACAGAATTTTGCATTCGATTCAGGCTGGGGATTGATAGGTTTGAATGGTTGCCAGGCAGGCCGCGAACGATGGCGATGGCAGAGTGGCCTTCCGCCCTGCGGATCCTATCCGAGGAAAGGAGGGCCTTTCTGCCATCATACCGGCGAATTACATCACGACAACAATCGCGACGCGAACGCCGGGGTGAAGCAAGTCGAAGAGAAAGTACTCACCATCTACATAGTCGATGTAGCACTGATCGGTGTACGCCCAACCCACTGGCCAGGCATCCACAATATTGAACCAATAGCCGCCGTATTGAAAGCGCGGCTGGCCTTCAACGATCACTGGCCGGTTGATAACGACTGTATGCGAGCGCCCGAAGTTCGCCCGGAATTTGTCATCGGGAATGTGGCCGCCACGCTGGGCGCCGGCTTGCTGCACATGCTCGGACGACTTCTCTTGATGCTCATTCTGCGCGGAGGGTTTAGCGTCCATCTTGTTTTCAGGTTTCGCTTCGTTTTGGGCAGGCTTCATGTCTTCCGGCTTCGAGGGCCTGGCATCTTGCGGTTTGGCATCCTGCGCAGGCTTGGCATCGTCGTGAGCCGGCTTGGTGGCTTCCGGTTGCGGTTTGGCGTCGTCGTGCTGGTCCTGTGCATAAATCATCGCGGTGGTGCCCAAAAGCGAAACCAGCAGTGATGTCCTGATCAATCCTGTAAGTTTCATAGTTTGTGTCTCCTTTTACGACTGGATGTGCACTAGCTCGGCCCAACATCTTTCGTTCCCGCTGCTAGATACTGCTGCCTCGCCGCGAGAGATGGGTAACAAGTGAAACCAAGAAAAGCACGAGAAAAACGACGAACAACAACTTGGCTACGCCCGCAGCTGCAATCGCTACACCAGTAAAGCCCAGGACCCCGGCGATCAGAGCTATCACGAGGAACATTAGCGTCCAGTAAAGCATTGATCCCTCCATACCGCACCGCTCGATTACGTCAGTGGCGACAATACCCGCAGAGGATGCCCCGACAAATCCCGTTCAACATGTATTTTGCGATTTCGGAAGCTGTACTGATCCGCGGATGTGTTGAGAAAGGGAGCAGGTGCCTGCTCTCCCTGAAGAGCGGGCACCTGCTCGATGGGGGGCTGTCGAGTAGGATTTCAGATTAACGAAATGCACGCACCGCTACCCATACGGTAAAACTTGTATTTTTACGAAAATAATACTTTGCTCGTGTTTCAACCTTCGGCCGGGCCGGGATGTTTTATGCCGCCGCTATGGAAGTACGGTAGTGTTACAGGAAACGACGTATGGACGACAGAGACCTCAGGAGATAAAAAGGTAAATACGAGTGCTTGGCAGCCGCTTTAGTCTTTCGGAGGGATATTATGAAACGAGAGACCGGTTTTTTGGGATTAGCGGTCGCGCTGGCGTTTTTGTTAGCGATCGCTCCACTTTGCGCTCAGAATAAACAAAAGCAAACCGATCCCGTTCTTCCTCCTGACATTATTGGACCGCAATTGATCGCATGGTCGCAGCTCCAGTCACCACAGCCACTGCAACAGGCTCAAACCACTCAGCAAAATGAACCGACTTCGCAAACATTCTCTGGCATAATTATGAGAGATGGCGGCACATACGTTCTAAAGGTATCGACCAGCACGGCTTATCCACTTGCTGAGCCACAGAAGGCGAAGCCGTACGAAGGTAAACAATTGAGAATCAGCGGAATTCTGGATGCGAACGGCGAAAGCCTCCATATCCTCAGCATCGAGCCAGTCTCTTAAATGCTCAACCAACGAGTGGGCAAAGTTCCCGTAGCAATAGCTTGTGTCTTGGCTGTTGTGATTGCAACGATGGGGGCTGTTGCTATCGCGGAGCAATCAGTTCAGCCCCAGCAAACGTACGAGGGTGTGGTGACCGACACTCACTGCGGAGCCAAACATTCTGCCGCCATCGGCAAAACGGCGGCTGATTGTGCGCAAGCCTGTGTGCACGGTGGAGAGCAATTCGCTCTCGTCGACAGCGACAAAATCTACCGGCTCGAGGGGGACCAGATGTTATTGAAGCGTCTGGCTGGACAGCGAGTCAGAATTGTCGGCACTCTCAACGGAGACAGATTAACGGTGACATCTGTCGCGGCCATTTAACCATTCATTACGGGAAGAAAGAAGTCTCGACCGTGCGTTGTGTGAGTTGCGCTTAGTGCTCATGTTCCCGGTGAGAATGCCCGTGAACGTGAGCATGTGAGTGAACAACGTCGCCATGAGAATGACGATGGGCATGAATCAGATTGGCTCTGAGAAGCAAGTCGGAATTTGACAGAATTTCCGATGGTGTTCCTTCGGCAATCACGGAGCCTGCTTCAAGCACTAAAACTCGATCCGCAATGTCTTCGACGATCTCCAACTGATGAGTAGCGGTAATGACGGTCTTTGCCGTGCCTTTCCACTGTTGGATGAGATCCACAACCTGGCTCTGGCTCTTCGGATCGAGCGTGGCAGTCGGCTCATCGAGCAGTAAGACTTCAGGATCAAGAACCAGGACGGACGCCAAGGCGACTCGTTTTTTCTCGCCGCCTGAAAGGCGGTAAGGCGGGCGGTCCTTCAAGTGCGAAATCGACATGAAGTTGAGCATCTCATTCACGCGCCTCAACACTTCCTCCTTGTTCCATTGCATTTGCAAAGGGCCATAGGCTATTTCGTCGAATACAGTGGGGTTGAAGAGTTGCGCATCCGGATTCTGAAAGACCAGCGCGACGCACCGGCGGAAATTTAGAAAGAATTCGTCTTGCTGGAGGCGTTCCTGCGTAAGATCGTCTCCCTTGAACACGACGGATCCCGCCGAGGGAAAATATAGCGCATCCAAAATTCGCAACAGTGTGGACTTGCCTGAACCATTGGCGCCCAGTAGCGCGATCCGGTCGCCTTCTTCGATGCGGAAAGTGAGCCCGCGAATCGCCGGGATCGATTCGTAGGAGAAACTAACGTCTTGCACTTCGAAAGTTGGGGCCAAATCCTTGCTTACCTCCCAATCCATGCAGCGAGACAACTCGTAGCGACGAATCCCGCCAGTCCAGCGTAATCGCGTGGTCTTAGCCGAAAATCGGTTAAGAGACGAACCTCTCCGCGGAAGCCGCGCGATAACATGGCAAGGTATACCTCGTGGCTGAGTTCGACGCTCTTGCTCAACAGCACTCCGGCGGTTCGCGCCGTTATTTTGCGACGCTCAGAACCGCTCAGTATACCGACCGTCCGGCTCTGCCTGGATTCGAACATTTGATTGGCCGTTTCGATCAGCAGGAAAACATAGCGGTGCGTCATGGCCAACATGGTCACGATCTCAGCTGGGAGGTGAAGTGAACGCAGCGCCTTCAGGATGTGAGTCCAAAGGGTCGAGAGCACCAGAATGGTCGTGAGCGTAGCAGTCGTTTCAGCCCGCAATATCAGCAAGGCGGCCGCGCGCGCGCCTTGCATAGTAATGGCAACGCGTAATGCCGGTGCGGCGAAGAGCGTTTCTCCGGGAGTAAGAAATAACGCGGGGAGCGCGATCACACCCGAGAAGCCTAGAACCACGAGCCAGACTCGTTTTACGAGTGACCTGAGGCTGACTCTCGACGCGAGCGCGAGTGCAATTGCAACGAGGAAGATAGCTGCAACCGCATCGAGCCGCCGGCACAGGATCACGGAGACAACCAATGCAAATATTCCAACGACGCGGACGCGCGGATCGAGTCCCTGCAATAATCCCGGTTGGGTTGCGGCATGTTCCGATTGGAGGGCCTTCGACAGTGCTCGGGCGAAGCCACGAAGCGTCGAGTCGAGGAAAGAATGCAGGCTCATGATCGTAGCGTCCGCACCGGCGATTTTCTGGCGATCATTCTCGTCAGTAGCGAAGCCAGCACAAGGATGCCCACTCCGAACATTGCGGATAGCAAATAGCCGAGTATCGGACTCTTCACGAACTTCGGCGCATAGCCGGGGAATGGCGCGGTCCATACGCTCGACAATTTTTGGATTCCTACAGGAACGGAGGATGGCAGCGCATGGTATCCCGATGCGGCTCCGATTTGTTCTCGCGTTTTCGGATTCATCAAATCAGCCGATGACCATTCACCCCAGGCCGTGCCTGCGGCCAGGATGCCAAGAGGCGTGAATAACATAAGGAGAGCTACTGCCCACCATAATCGTCCCGGGGAACGGTTCGCGCTTGCGCCAGCGATAATTGGCGCTTGCATCTGGGTCAAGCCACCGACGCCTCGCAGCAGACCTATGTCAGCTCGCTGAAGATAAGAAACCATTCCCGCTGATATCACCGCTTCGGCAAGTCCCGCAAAAGTTAGATGGCCGATCATCATTGCCGGAATTGCCACGTGCAACGAATATGGCGCGTAGAGCGGTGTGCCGCTGGCGTCATGAAAAAGCATAGGCTGAATGCCGAGCTCAACAGCTGTAATCAAGGCAGAGGCGTTGATGGCAACATAACCGGCAATCGCGGCGGCTAGCACCCTGCGGCGCGAGCTTAGATCCGATTTCGCCGCAACCAACAGATATGATCGCGTAGGCAGCAAACGATCCAACGATTGCCATGTTGAAGCAATTCGCTCCCAGCGTGGTGATTCCTCCATCGCCGAAAAACAGCGCCTGAATTGAGATAGCGATTGAAACCGCAAGAATCGAACCCCAGGGGCCAAGCACGATGGTTGCGATACCAACCCCAACCGCATGACCGGTAGTTCCCCCGGGCAATGGAACATTGAACATCATGACCACAAAACAGAATGCCGCAAACACTGAGATCAGCGAGATGGCGCGCGTGGCAAGAAGCCGCTTGATGCGTTTCAGCGCCGCGTACCAGCCCAACGCCGCGCCCAGATATAGGGTCGCGCAGGTGGACGGGCTAAGATAACCATCAGGAATGTGCATGATCGTCTTCTACGGAGTTTCGTGACCGGATATAACGATTCCGATTACTGCTCGATTTCCGTCTCCGGCTTGGGCGGTTTCTGCGTCACCTGATGCGTGTCCGGCAGTTGCGAACGATCCCACCCGCCGCCCAGGGCTTCTACCAATGCGACGGCGGAAGTCATCTGTTGTACCTGAAGGGCATTCAGAGTCTGCTGGTCCGCCAGCACCGTGGTCTGGGCGATGAGCACATCGATATAGGGATCGATGCCGGTGTCATAACGGCCCTGTTCGAGCTTCAGGAAGGTTTGCGCGGAATCGACTGCTTGCTGTTCCTGCTGGATTTCCTTCGAGAGAATGCGAACTTCGGCGAGAGAGTCTTCCACGTTTTGAAACGCGGCCAGCACCGTTTGACGATAGCTGGCGAGGTCGGCATTGTAGGTAGCTACATATTGTTGGACGGTGGCGCGGCGCAGGCCGGCGTCGAATAGCGTTTCCGAGAGCGATGAACCGACCGACCAGAATCGGCTTGGCCAGTCAAGCCAACGCTTGAAAAATGAACTTTCAAAGCCGCCATCCGCACTCAGAGTCAGGTTCGGATAATAGGCGGCGTAAGCGATGCCAATCTGCGCGTTGGCTTCGGCCATGGTGCGTTCGGCAGCGGCTACATCCGGCCGGCGCTCCAGCAATTCCGAGGGCACGCCTACTGGAATTGGCGGCGGAGCAATGGTCATCGGCTTTATGGGGATGGAGAAATTGGTAGCGGTCTGGCCAATGAGTACGGCGATGGCGTGTTCGAATTGTGCTCGCGCTACACCCACGTTGGTTGCGCCTGCCTGCGCGCTTCGCAGCGTGGTCTCGGCTTCGACGACGGAGATTTGATCGTCGATCCCAGCATCATAAAGCGAACGGGTCAGGTCGTACGCTTTCTGGTCGGCATTCACTGTCGCATCAAAGATTTGCTGCAGCTTGTCCTGGCCGCGAATCTCGAAAAAATATTCAGCCAGGCTAGCCTGCTCGGTTAGCCTTTCGTTCTCAAGATCGGCTGCGCTGACTTGCGCGGCGTACTGGGCTTGACGCACGGTGTTGCGAACCTTGCCCCAAAGGTCAGGCTCCCAGGATGCTTCGAGTGGCAGCGAATACAGAGTGCTTTGCAGTTGCGGGGTAGTGGTCGTGGTTGTGGTGCCCGTCGTGCTTGTCGAGGCCGCGCCCACATTTGCCGAAGATCGCGAATGGGTGATCGAAGGTGCAGCGGTTAGCGTGGGAAAGTATTGCGAACGAGCCTCCCGCACGATGGCGCGAGCCTCCATGAAATTTTCAAAGTATTGCTTGATGTTCTGGTTGTTGATATCCAGCTGTTCTTCGAGGGAATTCAATTCGGCATCGTTGAAGATTTCCCACCACTTGCCGCGCAGCTTTGGCATCGGCGGGTTGCGCGACCGTCCAATCTCCAGTTTCCTTGACGGTCGGCGATTCTTTATAGACTGCGGCAGGCGCCTGCGGCGGAGCGGGCGGATGGTACTTCGGCCCAACCACGCAGCCCGATGAAGCCAGCAGCAAGACAGCAGCCGCACTCAGCCAGAATCTTCCGCGCGCCGATTTCTTTCTGCAAAATAATCATAGCGTTCCTGCTTGGCCGATTTCGCTTCCATCTAGTCGTCTCACTCCGCCGTACTGGCTGGGTTAAGCCCCGGCATAGCGTCGTGCCGTTTTCCTGCAAACCGCAGCCGTAGCCGGTCGAATTCCAAATAAACAACCGGCGTTGTATAGAGCGTCAGCAACTGACTCAGAATCAATCCTCCTACAATCGTGATGCCGAGAGGCCGGCGGAGTTCGTACCCCGTACCTGTCCCCAGCGCCAACGGCAGCGCGCCTAACAGAGCAGCCATCGTCGTCATCAGAATCGGACGGAAGCGCAACATGCAAGCCTCAAAAATCGAGTCGAATGGCTTCTTTCCCTCCTGACGCTCTACTTGAAGAGCAAAATCGATCATCATGATGGCGTTCTTTTTTACGATGCCGATCAGCAATACGATGCCGATGATCGAGATAATGTTCAGATCCTGTTTGAACATCATCAATGCGAGCATCGCGCCTACGCTCGCCGATGGCAGTGTCGAGATGATGGTCAGAGGATGGACCAGACTCTCATACAAAATTCCCAGAACGATATACACCGCCAGCAGCGCGGTCACAACCAGAATAGGTTCGGTACCGAGAGACTGCTGGTAGGCTTGCAGCGTGCCGGCAAAAAAACCTTGCATCGTGGAGGGCACACCCAGCCGTTTTTCCATCTGATCGATGCTAGCCGTCGCCTGGCTCAATGACACGTTCGGGGCCAGGTTGAAGGACACGGTTACCGAGGGAAACAAACCCGTGTGGTTAATAGCCAGCGGCGTGGTGTTGGCGTGGCCGTTCGCCACTGCGAGCAGCGGAATGTTTCCGCTGCCGGAGGTATGCAAATAGATGTCCTTCAGTCCTTCCGGGCTTTGCCAATACTGGGGAGCAACTTCCAGCACTACGTAGTACTGATTTAACTGCGTATAGATGATGGAGACTTCCGACTGGCCGAATGCGCCGTATAGGGCCGAGTCCAGAGACTGCGCGGTCAGGCCGAGCTTTGCCGCAGTGACACGGTCATAGTTCATCAGTTCGTCAAGACCGCCATTCTGCTGGTCTGAGCTCACATCCTGCAGGCCGTGGAGGTGCTGCATCTGGCCAAGTATGATTGGTCCCCATTTGAAAAGATCCTGCACATTGTCGGACTCGAGCGTGTATTGATACATCGCATTGCTGGAGCGACCGCCGATGCGCAAATCCTGCGCCGCCTGCAGAAACGCGGAAGCCACTGGCAGGCGATTCAGTTGAGGGCGAAGGCGGTTGATGATCTCGGAAGCACTACTCTTGCGCTCGTTGAGTGGTTTGAGCGCGAGGTAAAGGAAGCCGGTGTTCGTGGCTCCGTTGCCGCCGGTAAACGCAATCACATTTTGGACCGCACGGTCGCTCTTAATCACGCCGCCGATCTGCCGGACGGAATTGTCCATCGCCGGAAACGATGAATCCTGCGGTCCTCGCACACTTCCGGTGATCGCTCCCGTGTCTTCCACCGGGAAAAATCCCTTGGGTATTTTGACGATCAGCACTACGTTCAGCACGATGGTGACTAAGAGCACGAGAAGAGTGGGAGTCGGGTGTTCAAGCACCCAATGCAGGCTTCTTCGATATAGCGACAGCACCCAGTCAAAGAATTTCTCGCTGGCCATGTAGATGCGGCCATGTTTTTCTGTGCGCTCACTTTTCAGCAGGTAAGCGCACATCATCGGGCGTCGTCGTCAGAGAGATGATCATCGAGACAAAAACGGAAGTCGAAAGCGTTACGGCAAACTCGCGAAACAAACGGCCGACGATCCCACCCATCAACAGAAGAGGAATAAAGACCGCGATCAGAGAAATGCTGATGGTGAAGACAGTGAAACCGATTTCTTCCGCGCCCTTGAGCGCGGCGGCAAACGGCTTCATGCCATCTTCCAGATGGCGTGCGATATTTTCCATCACCACGATGGCATCATCGACGACAAAACCGGTCGCAATGGTCATCGCCATCAGCGATAGGTTATCGAGGCTATATCCGAACAAATACATCACAGCGAACGTGCCGACCAGTGAGACTGGCACGGCGACCGCTGGAATGAGCGTAGCGCGCCCGTTGCGCAGAAAAACAAATACCACGCCGATGACCAGGCCAATGGAGATGACCAGCGTTCTCTCCACATCACTGACCGATGCGCGAATGGTCGTGGTGCGATCAAGGACGATCGTAGTATCGATACCGAACGGAATCGACGCCTGGACATACGGGAGTTGCGCGCGTATACGGTCGACAGTGTCGATGATGTTCGCGCCGGGCTGGCGGAAGATGATCACTGTAATTGCGCGCTTGCCATTCAAGTAGCCGGCCGCGCGGATATTCTGCACCGAGTCCGTCACCTGCGCGACGTCAGAGAGATGGATGGCCGCTCCCTTGCTATACCCAACCACGAGCGGCTTGTAGTCAACGGCGTGCGAGATTTGATCGTTGGCTACGATGTCCGCGGTCACATTGCCGTCGGTGATTTGTCCTTTGGCTAGGTCAGCGTTCTGCAGACTCAATACAGATTGCAAATTCGAAAGGGTAAGTCCGTAGGCGGCCAATTGTGTGGGATTCGCGTCCACGCGAACGGAAGGTAACGCGCCACCTCCAACCGTGACTTGCCCTACGCCCTGTATCTGCGACAACTTCTGTTCCAGGACTGTTGAAGCTTCATCGTACAGTTTGTCAGGACCGTATTTGTCCGAGGTAAGACCGAGGATCATGATCGGCGAATCGGCGGGATTAACTTTGCGATAGGTGGGATTGCCCGGCAGGTTGGCGGGCAAGTAAGTTCGTGCGGCATTGATTGCAGCTTCAACATCACGCGCCGCGCCGTCAATATCACGGCTGAGGTCAAACTGAATCGTGATCGACGTACTGCCGAGCGAACTGGCCGAGGTCATCTCCGTGACGCCGGCAATGTGACCGAACTGCCGCTCCAGCGGCGTCGCCACGGATGACGCCATAATTTCGGCGCTGCCTCCCGGCAAGCTTGCGCCCACTGAAATCGTCGGGAAGTCGACTTCTGGCAGGGGCGCCACAGGCAGCACCTCAAACGCAATTGCACCGGCAAGCGCAACCGCCACAGTGAGCAGAGTCGTGGCTACGGGCCGATGAATGAATGGGGCAGAGATGTTCATGCCGGCCCTGCCTCTTCTGCTTCTTCGGCTTCTGCATGATCTCGTCTTGCCCGCAAAACGCTGCCCCAGATTATCGAAAAAGATATAGATGACGGGCGTGGTGTAGAGCGTGAGCGCCTGGCTTAGCAGCAGGCCGCCAACCATGGCAATGCCCAGCGGCCGGCGCAATTCAGAACCGAAGCCGGTGCCTAGCGCTAGCGGCAATCCTCCCAGCAGCGCCGCCATCGTGGTCATCATGATGGGACGGAAGCGAAGCAGACAGGCCTCGTAAATTGCATCCGTGGCGTTTTTGCCGTGCTGCCGCTCTGCTTCGAGCGCGAAGTCAACCATCATGATGCCGTTCTTTTTGACGATGCCGATGAGCAGAACGATACCAATGATGGCCACTACGCTTAAATCCTGGTGGAAGAGAATTAATGCGAGGAACGCGCCCACGCCCGCCGAGGGCAGCGTCGACAAAATCGTGATGGGGTGGATGAAGCTTTCGTATAGAACCCCAGCACGATGTACACCGTGACCAGCGCGGCCAGAATCAATATTGGCTCATTGGATAGTGAATTCGTAAACGATGCAGCGGTGCCTTGAAATCCAGCCTGTAGGCTGGGAGGCATGTGCATGTCTTTCTGCACTTTATCGACTGCCGTGATGGCCTCGCCCAGTGCCGCATTTGGCGCGAGATTGAACGACACGGTAATCGCCGGAAATTGTCCCTGATGGCTGATGGAGAGCGCCTCTGTGGTGGGCTCAAAGTGCGAGAAAGCGCTGAGCGGCACTGCATTGCTTAAGGCGGAACTGGGTGTACCTGCGGAGTTTGCTCCGTTATTCGAGGTCGCCGATGTAGTCGGCGAAAGCGCATTCGAGAGAGCCGCGAGAGTATTGGCTGACGGCGTGTAGAGCGCAGAACCTGTTACCGCATTCGACCCTGCGGAAGATGATCCCGAGGCCGCGAATGATGTTGAGGCTCCGGTGCCACTCGCTCCCGACGACGCATTGGATTGGATGTAGAGATGGTTTAGCTTGTTGGGGTCGAGTTGAAACTGTGGCAGGCTCTCGAGCACAACGTGGTACTGATTCACCTGCGTATACATCGTGCTGATCTGCCGTTGGCCGAAGGCGTCATACAGAGTGTTATCGATGGTGGTCGGCGCAATGCCGAGCCGTGACGCGGTGACGCGGTCAATCACTAGGGAAACAGCCAGCCCCCCGGTTTGTTGATCAGTGGCAACATCTTCCAGTTCCGGCAGTTGCTTCAGTCGATTGACGAAGCGGTTGGTCCAATCATCCAGTTCGTCGGCGTTGGGGTCTTCCAGCGTGTACTGGTATTGCGTGCGGCTCACCCGATCATCGACCGAAATGTTCTGCACCGGCTGCATGAACAGCTGTATGCCCTGAACCTGGTCCAGTTTTGAAGTGAGCCGGCGGATTACATCGGAGGCGTTCATCTTGCGCTGGTCGAGCGGCTTCAGATTGATCGACATTCTGCCGCTGTTCGTCGTCGTGTTGGTTCCATCCGCGCCGATGAATGAAGAAAGGCTTTCAACCGCCGGATCCTGCAGAATGACCTTCGCCAATTCCTGCTGCTTCGCAGCCATGGCCTTGGAGCCAATCGTCTGCGGCGCCTGCGAAATGCCCTGGATTACGCCGGTATCCTGCACCGGGAAAAATCCCTTGGGGATGATGATGTAAAGGAAAACGGTAAGCAACAGCGTCGCCAGCGCGACCAGCAGCGTGATCGTCTGGAATTTAAGCACGTACTTCAATGTGCGGCCATAGAACGCAATCATCGATTCGAAGGCGTGCTCGGTGACTCGATAGATGCGGCCCTGCTGCTCTTTCGGCTGGTGCCGCAGGATTCGCGCACTCATCATGGGCGTCAGCGTAAGGGAGACTACTGCGGAAACGACGATGGTTACGGCAAGCGTAACTGCGAACTCGCGGAACAAGCGACCGACTACATCGCCCATGAACAACAACGGAATCAGCACCGCGATGAGCGATACGGTCAGGGAGAGAATGGTGAAGCCGATTTGCTCCGCACCTTTAAGCGCCGCCTCCATCGGCGGATCGCCCTCCTCGATGTAGCGCGAGATGTTTTCGATCATCACAATGGCATCGTCCACCACAAAGCCGGTGGAGATAGTCAGCGCCATCAGCGATAAGTTATCCAAGCTGTAACCGAGGGCGTACATCGCCGCAAAGGTGCCCACCAGCGACAGAGGCACCGCAACGCTCGGAATAATGGTCGCGTAGAGACTCCGCAAGAAGAGGAAGATGACCAGCACGACAAGGCCGACCGTCAACAGTAATTCAAATTCAACATCGGAAACCGACGATTCGATGGCGGTGGTGAGATCGGTGAGCGTGGTCACCTGAATGCCCGTGGGCAGATTGGCCTGCAGCTGCGGCAAGAGTTGCTTGATGCTTTTGACCACGCTGATGGTGTTGGCACCCGGCTGGCGTTGCACGTTCAGAATCACGGCTGGGGTCTGATTCATCCACGCCGCCTGGTTGTTGTTTTCTACGCCATTCACCACTTGCGCCACGTCGGTCAGCATCACGGGCGCGCCGTTACGGTAGGCGACTACTACGTTCTTGTAATCGTCGCTGGTGACCAGCTGATCGTTGGCGTCGATCTGATAATCCTGGCGGGGTCCATCGAAGTTGCCTTTGGCGGCGTTCACGCTGGCTGTGGTCAGCGCCGTGCGCAGGTCTTCCATGTTGATGCCATAGGATGACAGCGCCGTGGGATTGGCCTGAATGCGGACTGCGGGTTTTTGGCCGCCGCTGATGGTGACTAACCCAACTCCGCCGAGCTGCGAAATCTTTGGTGCAAGCCGCGTGTCGACGAGATCTTCGACTTGCGAAAGCGGCATGGAATTTGAGGTGATCGCCAGCGTGAGCACCGGCGCGTCGGCTGGATTGGTCTTGCTGTAGATCGGCGGAGCGGGAAGTATCGACGGCAGAAGACTCTGCGACGCGTTGATGGCGGACTGCACTTCCTCCTCAGCCACATCGATATTCAGAGAGAGGTTGAACTGCAAGACGATGACAGACGTGCCTCCCGAACTGGTCGAGGTCATCTGGCTCAAGCCTTGCAATTCGCCGAATTGACGTTCTAGGGGCGCCGTAACGGTCGTCGCCATTACCGTCGGGCTGGCTCCTGGATAAAACGTGAGCACCTGAATGGTGGGATAGTCGACCTCTGGAAGCGCAGAGACCGGCAGTTGGGTATAGCCAACTATACCCACCAGCAGAATTGCAGCCATCAGCAGAGCGGTCGCAACCGGCCGCAGAATAAACGGGCGGGATGGACTCACGGGGCGCTGCTCCCGGTGGTGCTGGTTGCGGCAGGCTTGCTGGGGTTCTTGTTTGAGACAGCGACTGCCGTACCCTCCTGCAATTTATCGAAGCTGCTGTTGGCGACGACATCGCCGGGATTGATGCCGTCAACCTGCGTCATTCCTCCGTCCGTGACTCCGGGTTTAACGCTGCGCATGTGAGAGACGTCGTTTTGAATCACATACACGAATGACGCTTGGCCGTTCTGTTGGATGGCCGATGCTGGAACGAGCGTCACACCCTGCAATGTATTCACCAGCAGACGCGCATTTACAAACTGGTTGGGGAAGAGTGCGTCATTTTTGTTGTCGAAGATCGATCGTGCTCTTACCGTTCCCGTTGTGGTGTCGATTTGATTGTCGAGGGTTAACAATTTTCCACTGGCAATCTTGGTCTGCCCGGTGCGGTCGGAGGCATCCACCGTGAGTTTGGCTTTCTTCCGCAGTCGATCCGCAACCGGGCCCAGACTATCTTCCGGTATGGTGAAAATTACGGTGATGGGCTCCAACTGCGTAATCACTGCCAGCGTTACGGTTCCGGCAGACTGCACCACGTTGCCGGGGTCGACCAGCCGCAAACCTACTCGGCCAGAGATGGGAGCGGTGATGTGGCAGAAATCGAGCTGAACCTGGTCATACTGCACCGTTCCCTGATCGTTCTTTACCGTGCCTTCGTCCTGCAGTACGATTTTTTCCTGGTCGTCCAATAGCTGCTTTTGAATGGCGTTGCGCGCCCACGCGGCACGATAGCGATCAAGGTCCATCTGCGCTTGCGCCAGGATGTTCTCATCCCGTTCGAGCGCTCCCTGTGCCTGCAACAGAGTCGCGCGATACGGACGCGGATCGATGTCAACCAGCGGATCACCCTTTCGAACGACCTGTCCCTCCGTGTAATGAACGGCCACGATGAGGCCCGTTACTTCACTGGTAATTGAATCGGTATAGACCGGGGTGACGGTGCCGATTTCGTTGAGGTAAACACCGATGTCACCTTTTTGAGCCGTCGCGGTTGTGATCGTAACCTTCGCTGGAGGGTGTACGACTTTTTTCGTGTCCTCATGATGCCGCCATAGCAGAAATGCAATAAGCAACAGCACCAACACAATCGCGATGACGATCCACCACAGGTTACCGCCGTGAGATTGCGAACCGTGGGCCGGGAGTTGGTGGCCAGGATCGACGATAGGGTGTTCAGTTGTGTCAACGGTCAAAAGGAATCTCCTTTTGCGGTTCCGAAGTGCTCCGAATTATAGCCCAGCGCTACGGAGTAAATGCATGGGCGCGCTGCTCCTGCTTTGGGCCAGCACGGGGTCTTGGATGCCGTTTTCTATGCCTGGGCTAACGGAAAGAACGTCAAAATATGTCAAGAGATGCCTGATGTCCCAGAAGCGGAGTCGCCACCAACAACGGAACCCAGCTTTCGCGGCGCTGGTGAGACCTATTACCTAAGTGTGACCGTCGATTCATTGCTAGTGTTATCAAACTAGTTAAATCCTGTGCTATAATACCTTCAACGCTACTGCCACGGTTTGCTCGTGACGCGGTGATCCTGTTGGATCAAGATTCATCTCCGCTTTTCCTGCCCGCCGTTTATTCAGCGTCAAATCAAAAACATAAGAGCGGCATGGCACCTCACGATACGTGTATCGAAATGCGATCAGGCCCCTCCAGAAAGAACAATTACGAATGACAAGCTTTACAGAATTACCGCTTTCTTCTGCTTTGCAGCAGAGGCTGGCGGCTGCTGAATTTATTAGCCCTACGCCGGTTCAGGCGCAGGCTATCCCGTGCGCCCTTGAAGGCAAAGACGTGCTGGCAACCGCACAGACCGGAACCGGCAAGACGCTGGCATTTTTGATCCCAGTGATCGAAATGCTGCAGCGCGAACCTTCTCAGAAAGTCCGCGTACTGGTTTTACTGCCCACGCGCGAGTTGGCGATTCAGGTTAACGAAGAATACGAAAAACTGCGCGGCAGGGGATTATCCAAGGCCGCGTTGGTAATCGGCGGCGTCTCTGAGAAGACGCAAATCCAGGCGGTGCGCGGCGGCTCCAGCCTGGTGGTCGCAACTCCCGGTCGCTTGCAGGATTTTATTTCTCGCAAGCTGATTGACCTGCGCGACATCAAAATCCTGGTGCTCGATGAAGCCGACCGCATGCTGGATATGGGATTCCTGCCCGCGCTTCGGCGCATCCTCGCGGTGCTGCCGCAACGCCGGCAGACGCTGTGCTTCTCGGCGACTTTGGAACAATCGGTCGCGGGACTGGTCAACGATTCCATGCGCGATCCAGTGCGCGTAGCGATCGGTTCAGTTCTGAAGCCGGTTGAGAGCGTTCGGCTGCAAGCCTACGAAGTGCGTCCGGCCGAGAAACCGGATGTGCTACGCCAGTTGCTCTATGCCGAGAAAGGGCAGACACTGATCTTTGCCCGCACCAAGCGCGGCACGGAACGGCTGGCGAAGGAACTCGCGCGCGAAGGCTTCTCCGCGGCGATGATCCACGGCGATCGCTCGCAATCGCAGCGCAATGGAGCGCTCAGCGGATTTCAGCAGGGCCGCTTCCAGGTGCTCGTCGCCACCGATGTAGCCGCACGCGGTTTGCACATCGATGATGTGGCGCACGTAATCAACTACGACCTGCCTAAGATGGCTGAGGATTTCATTCATCGCGTAGGCCGTACCGGCCGCGCCGGATCACAGGGACTGGCTTCCAGTTTAGTGTCTGGCGGCGAGGTCATCGAACTGCGGAACATCGAGCGCGCCTTGAAGCTGCGCATCGAACGCAAGCAGATCGATTGGGCGAATGCTGGACGATCAGAGCACGTAGTACAAAATACTTTGGCCAGCCGGACGTTGACCAAGATGCCTGGCGAGGTTTTTGCGTAATCTCAGAAAGGGAATTCGTGAGCAAGTTAAGGGGCGCGTCATGAAGACGCGCCCCAACTTTCAGATGACTTATTGACAGGCTTATTTAGGACCTAACCGCTACGGTTCAGTCTTCTCCGGGCTGCGTTCGCGGGGCATGCTGGAAATATCGCCATCGTCAGCGCCCATTTGAAACAGTGCGGCTTGTTCGGCGGCGTGCCTCTGCAATTCGTCCAGATCCAATTCAGTAGAATCGCTTGACGTTCCCGACGGTTCGTCCTTGCGTTGGATACGGCGTTCGGCTTTGTCGCGCTGTTTTTGCTGGCGCGTGTGTTCTTTCTGGCGTTTGGTAAAACTTGATCGACCTCGTCCTGGCATCCCAATCTCCAATCGTCAAATGTTTGGCAATAGCGGCTGGTGCTGTTCGCCATGTTTCAAATATGTTTGGAACCCAAGCAGCGACTGGGCACCCTGCTCTGGCAAATCGCCAGTCCGTGCGCCTGAGCTCATTCGTGCAACCGGTACCTCCTACCAGCGGGGTTCCCGGGGTTGGCGTGCGTGACCTTGATAGTCGTCGCGGCTGCCGCCACCACCGCCGCCAAAACGCTTTCCCCCACCACCGCCTCCACCGCGCGGCGAATCAGTCTTCGGCTTAGCCTCGTTGATCTTCAACGCGCGGCCCCCAAGCGAACTTCCGTTCAGCGCCGCGACTGCCTTGTCGGCTTCCCCGGCATTGGTCATTTCAACAAAAGCGAAGCCGCGGGCGCGCCCGGTTTCGCGGTCCGTGACGATGCTAACTTTCTCAACCGCGCCATGCGCTTCAAACAAACCGCGCAGCTCTGGCTCCGTGGTGCTGTGAGGCAAGTTACCGACGTAAAGATTCTTCATAAGAGTTCTTCTCTTTCTGGTGCAAATGAGGCTGGTGTAAATGGGGGTTGAACTGGTTCGGTTACAAACAACGGTCGAGGGTTGACTTCAGATGCGGAGTGTTGCTCAATGGCTTCCGCCCAGCGGGAGGGCCTTGGGGTCTCCCGTATCGCGCGCGAACGCGCTTCGCTAACCGAGCGCACCGAGGAAATCCGTTTGCAGGCCTCCAAAATTCCCCACCGCTGACGAGATGAATCTCCCGAGGCTTGAGCCAGCAGCGCTGCCACCATCTCCTTGTGAAGCACGTCGGCATCGGGCTCAGCAGGCGCAGAGTCAGAATGCGGTGCCGCGGCGAGATACTCAGGACCGCCTACAAAAAAAGCAATTCTCTGCGGAGGAGTCGCACTCCGCATGTCGGTGCAAAACTTGTCTCGGCTGTCGGCCTCGCCAGCCGCGCTAATCAGCACCAGATTGTACAGGTCGGCGCGCCACCAACATCGCGCCTCCACAACATCGGCCGCGCAGTCAACATCGATGCCGAGTTTCCTCATTACATCGGCCCGCAGGTCGCGTTTGGTCTGCGAAGTGTCGAGCAGCAGCACGCGCCTTTTCTTCACGGGATTGCCATCCGAATTTGGAAGCGGCAATGAGAGGCCGGGCGTGCTCATACCACCTTCTCTTTCAGATTGGCGGGCGCTACGGGCGGTACCAGATTCTTCTCCGCGAGGGCCTTCAACATTTTTTCGTTGCTTAGACGTCGGCTGATCTTCTGTCTGCGCCGCCGGTTAAATCTAGCTTTGTCGCCGTTGACTCCGGACATTTTGTCTCCTGTTTTTCGTGCTGGCTATTGCAAGCTACCGCTCAAAATTGCCGCCCATCCCATCTACAAAAGATGCGTGTACAACAAAGTCTTACGCTGCGCACAAACCTGCGAATACGCCATCGTGTGCCCGAAGTCGATGTCTTGGGATTGAAAGCTTTCTGAGGTTCCCAGCTTCGACACGTCACTCGCCTTTCAGGGAATTTCTCAATCGCGAAGGCGCAACGTGCTGTTAGGGTGTCTTCGAGGTCAAGGTCTCCATTATACGCTACACGCAGGGTGAGGCCTACGGTTGAGTGGGGCTGACGCTGCTGGAGTTCGAGCTCCTACATAGAAGCAGGCAAAGAACTAAAACTCCCGCCCCTGCGCCGCCGCCGATCTCTAGCCATTTTGTATTCACTGGGTTACTGCTCCCTTTGGGCTGGGCCGCGCCACAGGCTGATGATTCGTCACGAGCTGCCCGGTGTCCCTCATGCACGGTGCCGGAGTCGGATGAATCATCCTTCGCGGCCGCTTTTCGAAGAGCGCCGCCTTCAGTGATCTTCACATCATCCTTGTTGGCCGCCACCTCCACTTTCCCACTCACGTCCTTCACATCATATTGCGTGCGGTCATTCGAGATGGGCTCAACTTTCAGGCAGTTCACGTGGACGATCATCTCCGTGGATGTGCTCACTGAGACGCTGCCGTGCTCGAGGGTCAGGGAGTTGGTCTCAAACTTCACAATCGATTCCCCTTGAATCAGAACAGACGAACCTTCGGCGTCGAGATTGGCTACGAAACCGGGCTTGGTTTCGAGCACGTCGCCGGGGAAGATGACGGTGGAGTCGGCCACCTCAGCACCGTTCACCCACACTCCACCCTTGTTATGAACGATGGCGGATCCCGTGTCCGCCGCCGCAAGCGACAGCGGGCACAGAACAACCATCACCCAGCAAGTAAAATTGCGTAGAGCAGACACACTCATACCCAGACTTAATTTCCGCAACACCTACTAAAGATGGTAGCGGGAGGGACCAAGATCGTCTATTAGCTCTTTGGATGCGAGGCGCAAGGGCATTGCGGCGACAGTGTGATAAAGCTGAATCGCGAAGAATCAGTACGGCGATATTTTTTGGATGCGGTTGGACGAGTTGCGCAGATGCTTATTCAATCCTTCGTCAGCCATGCCAAAGCTTCTTCGCGTGTCTCAAAAACAGGAAATTCGCGGCGGGCGAAGTCGCCGAGCTCCCCAGTGACATTTTCGGAGACTACCTCAGGATCCCTTGATTTTCCCGTCCATGCGGATTTCTTAACATACGCTTTGTCAAAGACGGCAGTTTCTTTCATGACCCGGATCGCGTCCTCACTAAAGGAGGCTCCCGTAAAATCGGAGAGTATTAAGACTGAACCGCGGGGTTGCGCGGTCACAAAGTCAGGAACTGACCGGAAAATATTTTCGACTCCATCCGCCGAACAGTTTGACACATCTATCAACAGAACCTTCTTATCCTGATGGGTGATGAACCGAATGCGATCGGTCATGGGAAAGCCTACGTCGTGCGAGCGAAGATAAAAATTTCCACCGTACTAATCGTAAATCAATATTCGGCTATGAGGATAATCGGCCGATTTTCGAATCTACTTCAAATTTAGGAAACTATCTGCTTTGACCCATTTGGTCTGTTCCGCCACCTTGGGTTGGGAACTCCGGTATGCTTGGCGAATGCGTTTTTGATCCGATATGGAATCAAGTGCCGCTAATATTCCGGTAATCGAATTCCGCGATGTAGCCTATACGCTACCCAATGGCCAGAGATTGCTCGAAGGCCTGAACCTGAAGGTTCAAGGCGGCGAGACTCTGGTTCTACTGGGACGCAGCGGATCGGGGAAAACCACCACATTAAAACTGATTAACCGGTTGTTGACACCGAGCGGCGGGGAAGTGCGAGTGAATGGAGTCTCCAATGCTTCCACCGATGTCATACGTTTGCGGCGCAGCGTCGGCTATGTCATCCAGGACGTTGGGTTGTTCCCACATTTCACGATCGAGAGAAATATTGGTTTGGTCCCGCGAATCGAAGGCTGGCCTGCCGAGCGTATTCATCAACGCGTCGAGGAATTGCTGCAGATGGTCGGGCTCGATGCGCGGCTGGCTTCGCGTTATCCGCACCAACTTTCGGGTGGACAGCGGCAACGTGTGGGCGTAGCTCGCGCGCTCGCTGCCGATCCTGCGATTCTGCTGATGGACGAGCCCTTCGGCGCGCTCGACGCGCTCACGCGCGACCAACTGCAGCGAGAGTTTCTCGCACTGCAGCAGCGGCTGGATAAGACGGTCATCTTTGTCACCCACGATCTGCGCGAGGCGTTGCGCCTCGGTTCGCGTATTGCACTGATGGAGGCCGGCAAGCTGGTGACGGTTCTTTCTCCCGAGGATTTTCTGCGATCAACCGATCCGTTGGCTGCCGCGTACGTTAAGGCCTTCGGAGATGGCCCTGAGCTGGTAGCAAATCGAGGCGTGTCATGAACGTCTTTCAGTTTTTCCTGCAGAATCACGAACAGATTTTGGAGCTTACACTCGAGCATCTTTGGCTGGTGGGCATCTCCACCCTGTTTGCGGTTCTGATCGGCATTCCGCTCGGCATCGTGAGCGCGCACTGGCCGGCGTGGAACAGACCAGTGCTCGGGGCTGCGAATATCATTCAGACAATTCCCAGCCTCGCTCTGTTTGGCTTTCTGCTGCCGGTGCCCTGGCTCGGCGACCGCGCCGATCGCCTGGCAATTCTGGCGCTCACTCTCTACGCGCTTCTGCCCGTAATTCGTAATACCTATACCGGAATTCGCGGCGTCGATCCGGCGGTGATCGAAGCTGGACGCGGTATGGGACTTACCGCCAGCCAACTTCTGTTACAGGTCGAGTTGCCGTTGGCGATGAGCGTGATTCTCTCTGGCGTTCGTGTGGCGGTTGTGGTTTCAGTGGGACTCGCGACCATCGCCGCCGCGATTGGCGCGGGAGGCCTCGGCGAGTTCATCTTTCGTGGGCTCGCCATGGTGAACAATCAGCTTATTCTTGCCGGAGCGATTCCCGCCGCGGTTCTGGCGTTGTCGGCGGATTTCGGCTTGGGATGGCTGGAGAAGCGTTTGCGGCCGCAATGAAATGCCCTCGACACAGACCGAGTCGCGGCGCCCTGCAAATACGGTTCGGAATATTTGCCTGCTTTGTTTCAATAGCCCTGCTTCTGCCAGCGTGCGCGCCGTCACGCTCTGACCGGATTGTGGTCGGCTCCAAGAATTTTACCGAGTCGCTGGTCCTCGGCGAAATACTGGCGCAGCAAATTGAATCGCACACGCACCTGAAAGTGGAGCGCCGCTTCTATCTGGCTGGAACCTATATCTGCCAACAGGCGATCCTATCTGGCCGCATCGATATTTATCCGGAATACACAGGCACGGCTTTGACCGCCATACTTAAGCAAAAAGTTGGAGGCGACAGTGCGGAGGTGTATCAGCGAGTTAAAAGCGAATACGAAACGCGCCTCGGCCTCACCCTGAGCCGGCCGTTCGGTTTCAATAACACTTTTGCGATGGAAATTCGCGGTGAGGATGCGCGTCGTCTGAATCTCAAAACCTTATCGCAGGCTGTTGCCTTTGCTCCGCAATGGCGAGCAGGATTTGGGTATGAGTTCATGGAGCGCCCGGATGGCTATGCCGGACTGGCCGCCGCTTATGGCCTGCATTTTGCCGCCCCGCCCCGCATAATGGACTTGGGCCTGCTCGCCCCAGCTCTAAAAAATCACGAGATCGATTTGGCTGCCGGCAACGCTACGGACGGGCTGATTCCGACGCTCGATCTGTTTGTGCTCGAGGATGACCGGCACTATTTCCCTCCTTACGAAGCGGTTGCGGTGATGCGTCAACAAACCGTATCGCAGCGTCCTGAAGTTGCCCAGGCTGTTGCAGAGTTAGGAGACAAAATCTCCGACCAGGAGATGCGGCAATTGAATTACGCTCTCGATGGCCAGCATCGCGATGTGAAAGATGTAGCGCACGAATTCCTGCGGAGCAAGGGGCTGATCAACTAGTTGTAAATTGCGATAATCCGAACTGAGATAGAGTAAAAGGATTTTGGGTGGCGCAGCGCTTCAAGCGCTGCGTTCGACATCCCATTATGATTGGGCTTTAGCCCCTGAGGTACATATCGGCAGAGCAGTTTGCAGGTCAGATCAGCAACTCTCCTCGCAACACAAGCACCGCATTCCCCTTAAGAATTACTCGATCCCTTTTAACTTCGCACCACATTTCCCCGCCGCGCTCCGAAACCTGACGTGCGTGCAACTTGCTCTTTCTCAGGCGCTGAGCCCAATACGGCGCCAGGGAGCAGTGCGTGGACCCGGTCACCGGATCTTCGGGAATGCCGTAGCTAGGTGCGAAGTAGCGCGATACAAAATCGGCATTATTACCCGGCGCCGTGATCGCGACGCCAGCGGGATGAAGCTTTTCCAGCAAGCCAAAATAGGGACGAATGCGCAGGATATCTTCCTCGCGTTCGTACACGGCAAAATAGTTATCTTCGATTTGCATTACAGTTGCAGGGGGCGCTCCCAAACCTTCAATAAGCGCCGCTGGAGGGGTTGCGCAGGCCCACGGTGCGAGCGCGGGAAAATCCATCGCAAACAAATCGCCGTCACGGGCGACAGTAAGTGCACCGCTGAAACGTGTCTCGAAGCGCACCGAATCACCTTTCGCTCCAAGAACTTGCAGCAGGACGAATGCAGAAGCCAGCGTGGCATGCCCACACAGCTTCACCTCGCAACGCGGTGTAAACCAGCGCAGCTCATGATAGCCTCCACGAGGCACCAAATAGGCTGTTTCGGAAAGATTATTTTCGGCTGCGACCATGCGCAGCAGCTCGTCATCTAACCATTCTGCAAGCGGGCATACGGCGGCTGGATTGCCTGCGAATGGCTTGGCCGTGAAGGCGTCAACCTGAAATACCTGTAGGGGCATTACCCTATACTACTCGGCTGGCACGGCGGATAAAATTCAAGCCGCTGATCGACTCTTTTAAGTTTGGCCTGTAGAATTTCCGCCCACGGCCAAGAGGTTTAGGAGATTCCGGAATGCTCGCGACAGCAAACGACTCGATCCCTCGTCATCAGATGCTCGACCAGTTCGCACTCGCTCGCAAGCAAACCGACGATCTTTTCGCGCTGGTCAAACCCGATTCACTCTACGAACGGCCCATTGCTGAGCGCCATCGCATCATTTTTTACATCGGACATCTCGAGGCTTTTGATTGGAACCTGTTTCACGAACGCGCTCTTGGGCTGAAGAGTTTTCATCCGGAGTTTGATCGGCTGTTTGCTTTTGGAATCGATCCCGTTGGCGGCGGACTTCCCGCGGATCAGCCTTCCGAGTGGCCTTCGATTGAGGCGGTGCGAGAGTACGTAAGAAAAATCCGCTCGGTTCTCGATGAAAAACTTGAGGACGCGCTTGCCGACGCATCTGCCACCGGCCACGGTTTCCCGCTCAGCACACTGCTGAATGTGGCCATCGAGCACCGGCTGATGCATGCCGAAACGCTGACCTACATGCTGCATCAGCTACCGCTCAATCACAAAGTGCGGCAGACCGAATCTCTCGATTGCAATTCCACTCCTATCGTTCATCGCAATATCGAAATTCCCGCAGGCAGGGTTACGCTCGGGCTTTCGCGTGGTGGCGCTTTTGGATGGGACAATGAGTTTGAAGCCCACACCCTCAGCGTGCCCGCATTCGCCATCGATCAATTTATGGTGACGAACCAGCAGTATCTCGAATTCGTTAACGCCGGCGGCTACGAAACGCGTGCATTTTGGGAAGATGGCAAGGATGACAAGAATAACGATTGGAACTGGAAATTCCAGCAGGGAATTTCGCATCCGGCTTTCTGGAGGATTGAGGGCAATCGATGGCTGTATCGCACGATGTTTGAAGACGTGCCGTTGCCGCTGAATTGGCCGGTCTATGTGAGCCAGGCGGAGGCGAAAGCCTACGCCAACTGGGCAGGGAAGCGTTTGCCCACCGAGGCGGAATGGCAGCGCGCGGCCTACGGCACTCCCCGCGGCGACGAGCGAGCTTACCCCTGGAGTCGAGAGACGTTGGGAAGTGAAGCGCCCTTGACTCAATTCGGCAATTTCGATTTTGCTCGCTGGAGTCCCGCGCCGGTGAATGCATTTCCCGAAGGCCGCAGCGCCTTCGGTGTTGACGGCATGCTGGGTAATGGATGGGAGTGGACCTCCACCGAGTTCGCTCCGTTTCCCGGATTCGAGCCGTTTCCTTTTTACCGCGGCTATTCTGCGGATTTCTTTGACGACAAACATTTCGTGATGAAAGGCGGATCAGCGCGCACTGCGTCATGCATGCTGCGGCGCACATTCCGCAACTGGTTCCAGCCGCACTATCAATTTATCTATACGGGATTTCGCTGTGTGAGTTGATGAGTGTAAGTCAATAGCATCGCTTCGTCGCGGTTTACGTTCTGGTCGCTATGTCTAAGAGCGTTAAGGGAGATCGCCATTATGCTGGTTCATACCATCACTCCGAACACGACATATGAATTCGCCGCCGAGGTCCATGCCGGACTCACGAAGCCGGGTCAGAAGGAACTCCCATCAAAATATCTGTATGACGATGTTGGCTCCGCGTTGTTCGAAGTCATCAGCCATCTTCCCGAATACGGCCTCACGCGCGCCGATGAACGCCTGCTCCGGCGGCATGCACAAGAAATAGTAGAGCGCCTCGCGACTCCGGTTGCCGTTGCCGAACTCGGCAGTGGTAGCGGGCGGAAGACCCGCCATCTTCTCGAAGCTCTTTGCCGCCGCCAGCGGACTGCCTACTATCCCATCGAAATTTCTCCCTCGGCTCTTGCCATGTGTGAGCGTGAGCTCAGCGACATCGATTCCATCAGCATTCTGGGTTTCGAACGCGAGTATCTCGACGGATTGCTCGAAGTGGCCGCGCAGCGACGTCACGGCCAGCATCTTTGCGTATTGTTTCTCGGAAGCACTATCGGTAACTTCGACCGGCTTGCGGGCATCAAGTTTCTGGCCGAGGTTCGGCACATTCTTGAGCCCGGTGATTCGCTTCTGCTGGGAACTGACCTCGAGAAATCGAGCGCCCAGCTCCTGGCCGCCTACGACGATGGACTGGGCGTAACCGCTGCCTTCAACCTGAACCTACTGGCTCGGATCAATCGCGATCTTGACGCCGATTTCGATCTCGCGCAGTTCGAGCACGTCGCGAAAATCAATCGCAACTTTCGCAGCGTGGAAATGCATCTGCGTTCTCTTCGCAATCAGACCGTGCATATTCCAGCAGCAGAGCTTTCGGTTCAGTTTCTTGAAGGCGAAACCATCTGGACCGAAAGCAGCCACAAATATTCCTCTGAAGAAGTGTTTCAAATGGCTGCGGCCACCGGTTTCCGCTGCGAGGCGCAATGGATTGATGAGCAATGGCCTTTTGCCGAGAACCTGCTGCTTGCTGAATAATTGCGGCCGCGAACACTCGCCTGCTTACCCTACCTGCCTTTGACGGTTGTTTTGCGTTTGTTACAACTCTTTCACTCTGAAGTAAAACTTTGTAAATCCTGCGGTTTGGGGTGGTGCGGCAATGTAGATTATTAGTAGCCACTTCAAAGGTTTTACGAAAGGCGCATGAGCGCAAATAGAAAGAGAAACCGTTTTCTGACGATCCGTTTTCTAACGATCGCACTTTGTGCTGCAAGCGCGGTCGCTATCGCTGTGGTGCCTGGCTGTTTTGCCGCTGCATCAGGCCAGCAAGCCCAACCTGCTGCAGCCGGCGCGGCCAACCGTCGCATAGGCGCCGTGAAAGCTATCAATGGGACAGCCATTACGCTCACTCCGGATTCCGGCCCAGACGTCAACATTACGGTTCAACCCACCGCCCGCATTCTCCGTATCGCTCCCGGCGAGAAAGATCTGAAGAACGCCGCACCCATCCAGTTGCAGGATCTCCAAGTCGGCGATCGCATTCTGGTGGGGGGTAAGCCTTCCGACGACAACCTTTCACTCTCTGCGTCGACGATCGTGGTGATGAAGCATTCCGACCTCGAAGCGCAGCACGAAAAAGATTTGCAGGACTGGCAGAAGCGCGGCTTGGGCGGGTTGGTGACCGCAGTGGATGCTGGCGCTGGAACTGTAACTATTTCCGTGGGTAGCTTCGCCGCTAAGAAAAGCATTGTGATTCATACGTCCGGCACCACTATGATTCGGCGTTACGCGCCGGATTCCGTGAAGTTTGACGACGCCAAACCCGGCACGCTGCAGGAAATTCACCTCGGCGATCAGGTACGTGCGCGCGGCGACCGCAGCGCCGATGGAAGTGAACTCACGGCCCAGGAAGTTGTTTCCGGTTCGTTTCGCAATATTGCCGGCACCGTAACTTCTGCCGATGCAAGTTCGTCAACCATCAACGTTCAGGATTTGTTGTCTAAGAAATCGGTGGTCGTTAAAGTGAGCACGGACTCGCAGCTTCGGCGCCTGCCTTCTGAGATGGCGCAGCGGATCGCAGCGCGCCTGAAGGCAGCGGCTTTGGGAGGAGTTCCGGGGACTGCGTCCAGCGCGGGGTCTGGAACAAGCGCAGCGCCTTCATTGGGTTCTCCCAACGGAAATGGCCCGGGAGGAAATGCTGCGGGCGGACGCTCGGGTGGCGCTCCGGATTTTCAGCAGATGCTCGGCCGACTACCCCCATCGCAGTAACTGATCTGCACAAGGGCGATGCCCTGATCATTCTTGCGACTGAGGGCACAGCGGGCGTAGGGACGGTGATAACGCTGGTCGGCGGCGTGGAGCCGATGCTACAAGCCGCGCCCAGCGCCAGCAGCGCTGCGATGCTTGCTCCCTGGTCCATGGGCGCGCCTTCCGGCGATAGCGGCGGTCCATAGCGATTTGCTCTCCACACAACCGAATTGCTCAACAGGAAAGTGAAGGACTCTTGTCACAGAACGGAATATTGATGATGGTGCGGAAGTATATCTGTTTCATACTTATCTTAGCTTCGTTGCAATTTTGTGCGACGCTCGCGCCAGCGCAAACTCCCGCGCGGATACCTGCTCCGACAACTGCAGGCGTTTTGCGCGGTCAGGTAACCGACCCTTCCGGTGCCGCCATAGCCAGCGCCAATGTAGTACTTGTGCCTGCGGCTGCTCCGTCGACTCCGATCAAAACTCAAACCAACGGACAGGGTCTGTATGAACTCAACGGATTAGCCGCGGGCCAGTACACGCTGAACGTCATTGCCGAGGGATTCTCCCTTTATGAAAATGACAATGTTGTCATCACGGCGGGCCAGCAGCTGCGTCTCAACGTCGCAATGGCAATTGAAGTTGAGCAGATGAAGATTCAGGTCTCTGACACTGCTCCGACCGTCGATGTCAGTCCCTCGAACAACGCCGGCGCCATCACTATATCTGGCAAGGAACTGGAGGCCTTGCCCGATGATCCTGACGAATTGCTCACCGATTTGGAGGCACTGGCCGGGCCTTCCGCCGGGCCTAATGGCGGTCAGCTCTACATCGACGGTTTCACCGCCGGCCAGCTTCCTCCCAAGGAATCAATTCGCGAGATTCGCGTCAATTCAAACCCGTTTTCCTCGGAGTACGACAAGCTGGGCTACGGCCGTATCGAGGTCTTCACCAAACCCGGCACCGACAAATTCCACGGGCAGTTCATGGTCGACGGAAACGATTCCGCCTTCAATACGCCAAACCCCTTCGGCGGGGACAACCAACCCAATTACGATTCCACACTGATCACCGCCAACATCGGTGGACCGATCAACAAGAACGCATCTTTCTTTCTCGATGGCCAGCGCCGGAACATCAACGACCTCTCCGCTGTCAATGCCTTCACCCTCGATCCGATCACTCTCGCTGAGGTCCCGATCATCGAATCGGTGCCGTTTCCACGGCATCGAACCAACATTACGCCGCGGATCGACTATGCGCTCAGTAAGAACAATACCCTGACCGCGCGCTATCAGTTCTATCGCGACATTGAAGACAACGACGGCATCGGCCAATTCACGCTGGCTTCTCAGGGCTACAACTCCGACTCCACAGAGCACACGTTGCAAGTCAGCGACACCCAAATCATTGGCGCAAAGGTTGTGAACGAAACCCGCTTCCAGTACCTGCGCGAGATCGACAATCAGTACGCCCTGAATACCCAGCCGACGCTCAATGTCCTGGGATCGTTCGGAGGCGGGGGAAACAATCAGGGCACAATTCTCGATCATCAGGACCACTACGAACTGCAGAATTACACCTCAATCATTCACGGTAAACACACCGTGAAGTTTGGCGCGCGGCTGCGCGGCGTTCGCGACGACAACAGCCAGACCTCAGGATTCAACGGAGAATTTACGTTTTCTTCACTGCAGCCTACCGCGCAGGAAACCGCATGCGTGCCCACTCCCGGGCAGGCACCATGTCCTGTCTCCTACCAAACGGCGCTCCTAAACGCCGGCAGCACTACAATCCCAATCGCTACACAGCTCAATTACACAGTTGGTAGTCCGCCGTTGGTAGTCGGGAATTTCGATGCCGGACTTTACTACCAGGATGATTGGAAGGTGCGCTCCAATATCACAATCAGCTACGGCCTGCGCTTCGAAACCCAGACCGGCATTCAGGATCACGACGACTGGGCGCCGCGCTTTGGGTTTGCCTGGGGAGTTGGAGGCAAAAGCGCTCCGCCCAAGGTCGTCCTGCGCGGCGGATTTGGAATTTTCTATGATCGCTTTCAGGAAGCCCAAATCTTGGAAGCAGAGCGACTGGACGGCATCACGCAGGAGCAGTTCGTCATCAACAATCCGGTATGCCCATCACTTACAGATATCTCCGCCTGCACTGGCGCGGTCGTACCCGCTACCCCTGCCATTTACCAGATCAGCCCACACCTGCATGCGCCTTACACGTTGCAGTCGGCAATCAGCGTGGAGCGGCAGGTCACCAGGTCCGCGACCTTGAACATAACTTACTTGAACTCGCGCGGTTTTGACCAACTGCTTACCATCAACGCCAACGCCCCATTTCCCGGAACTGCGTGCAGCCCGACCTGCCCGACCCCTGCCGAGAATCTCTACCGGTACGTTTCCGAGTCTGTTTTCCGGCAGAACCAATTGTTCGTCAACCCCAACGTCCGCATTGGAACAAAGGTCCAGCTATTCGGCTACTATGTGCTCAACTACGCGAATAGTGATACGTCGGGCGTTTCCAGCTTTCCTTCCAACTCTTACAACATCGGCGCCGATTACGGGCGCGCGTCTTTCGACATTCGCAATCGTCTTTTTTTGGGTGGAACATTCGGTCTCCCCTACAATCTCCGCTTGAGCCCGTTTGTGATTCTCAGTTCGGGCTCTCCCTTCAACATCACTACGACGAACGATCTCAACAACGATTCCATCTTTAACGATCGCCCGGGACTTGCACCCGGCGCGAGTTGCACTGCCCCAAATATTTACTGCACATCGCTGGGAACGTTCGATGGCAACCCGGCCAACCCCGCGGTTGCCGGCGAAAAGATTGCTCCCATCAACTTCGGCACCGGGCCAGCGCACGAGACCATGAATCTGCGTCTCACCAAGACGTTCGGTTTTGGCCCCAAGATTGGTCGCGCTGCGGGGAATCAACCTCAGGGTGGAGGCGGAGGCGGAGGTGGGGGCCGAGGCGGTGGGCCGCGCGGTCCTCTCTTCGGTGGCGGCGGTGGGCCGGGCGGATTGCCCAGCGGTTCTGATCGCCGTTATAACCTCACTTTTGGGGTTTCGGCGCGCAATGTGTTCAACAAAGTGAACTACGGAAACCCGAGCGGCATTTTGGGCTCACGGTTCTTCGATACACCAAACGGCCTTCAGGGTGGACCGTTCTCCACTGGTGCTGCCGTTCGCCGCATCGACCTGCTGGCTACATTTAGTTTCTGATCGCTCGGAATGCGTGTGCAACACGAATCAGCTCTGCGCCGAACCCCTCGATTCGGTTATTCTGGAAGTGCGGATGCTAACGCCTGAAATGCAGAGTAGTTTCGTTTGTCCTTGACGCCCACCACAAGACGGCAGTTTCTGCTCTGGGCAGCCTCCGCAGGTATCGTTGCGCTCGCCGCGGATTCCGTCCTACTGGAGCCGAATCGGCCGCGCATCGTCCGCAAGGATTTCTTTCTGCCCCGCTGGCCGGAGCGATTGAACGGCCTCACCATCGCGCTGCTCAGCGATTTCCACTACGACCCGTGGTTTTCTGTCCATCCGCTGCGCGCCGCAATCGGCATGGTCAACAGTCTGCGCCCAGACCTGATTGCTCTCGCCGGAGATTTTGTTTCCGTACCTCTGATTGGAAGCCGCAGAAAAGCGGCGCTTGCGTCTGAACCATGTGCGCGTCTCCTACGCCAGATGACGGCGCCCCTCGGCCTATGGGCCATCATGGGTAACCACGATGTCGATACCGACCGCAAACACATTACGCGCGTGCTCCAAGCCGAGAGTATTCAGGTGCTGGTGAACCAATCCCAGGCCATCGAGCGTGATGGCGCTCGTTTCTGGCTCGCAGGCATAAACGATGCCCTCACCAAGTCGGCGGACTTGTCAAAGACGTTGCACAGTGTCCCTGCCGACGAAGCCGTCATTCTGCTCGCGCACGAGCCGGATTTCGCCGATGAAGCCTCACGATTTTCGATTGACTTGCAACTTTCGGGACACTCTCACGGAGGCCAGATCAGATTCCCGCTGCTGCCTCCGCTTTACCTGCCCCAACTGGCGAAAAAGTATGTGCTGGGTAGCTACCAAGTAGGTCCGCTGCCCCTCTACACGACCGCTGGGGTGGGAACGATCGGAGTTCCGGCGCGTCTGAATTGTCCGCCAGAGGTTACGTTCCTGACCTTGCGGCGCGCCATAGGCTGATAACAATCTCCCGCATTCGCAACCGAGTATGCAACCGCCTTCACATTTGTAATCTACCACTGTTAAAGATTGGGTCTAACCATCTGATAACAAATGTGTTGACTAGATGATGGCCTGGCCCCCAAGTTGCCAATAGAGATCTATAAGGGAACAACCCCGCTCATGGGAGGGTTTCACTACATGCTTCGTCGTCTCTGGCCTTGTTTGTTGCTGTTGTTCGTACTTCCAGCCGCCGCCTCGGTGCAGGCTGCTGCACCACAGCTGCGCGGGGCAGTTTTGGCGGAGCGCGAACATCAAGTTTGGAAGGCTCCTGCTCGCGCCTCCGAGTTCAGCGATGTGCCGCATGTGAGCGCGCGGTCGCGTTGCGAAGATACTCAACCTCCCGAAGCTTTGACCACGCCTGATCCGCTGATGGTTCCGGCGCTTGCCGGGATAAAGGTCAAGGTCAGCTTTATCATCGGTGCTGACGGGCGCGTGCATAGCCCGCTGATTCTACAGAGCGTTGGTGCGGTGGGCGATCACAACGTTCTGCAAACGGTACGCGGCTGGCGGTATCGCCCCGCAACCTGCAACGGAGTTCCTACCGAAGCGGAAGGAAAGATCGAGTTTTCTCAGCGTTGAGATTCCGTTGGCTTGGGCTAGAATAAAAGCCTCACTCCCATTAACACGCGACTTGAACTGTGGATAGAGACAAGAAATTCGCCAAGCCTTCCGGCGCCGCTTCGGCGCAGGATTCCGAAGACGCGCCGCTCATCGGTCCTCATAATCCCGCATTAGGCGAGATCTATCAGCGCCTGTATCCGGAAATGAAGCGGCCCAAGCCGAACCAGGAAGCCATTGCCGCGGCTCTGCAAGCCATGCAGCGCCTCACCATGGAAGCGGATTCTGAAAATGCTGCGGAGGATGTTGCTCCGGATATTACTCACAGCGTTTCCACCGCATGCCGGATCTGCGGACATCACAATCGTGAAGGTAACAAGTTCTGCGGCATGTGCGGACTTTCCATAGAAGCTGCGGCCGATCGACCTGCGGAGCTTGCATCACCGGCTCTCGATTCATCACATCTCGAATCGCCTAATTTCGAATCTTCCGCTCTTGAGCTGCCGGATTTTGCCCGGGGACTAACACAAACTCCGCCACGAGATGCCGATCCGGCGCCTGAGGTTCACCCGTCGACGGGCGCTCCCGCTGGCGCGCATCATTATCACCATCATTACCATCACCATTATTTTCAGGGTGGACAGGAATCCCCCGCACTCGCGCCTCGAGCGAGCGCTCCTGAAAGTGCGCGAGAGGCTGACCGCTTGCGGGTTGCCGCCGCTGCCAAGGGCGAACCCATGAGCCGCGGCGAGGCTGCAGTCCGCCGTCTCACGCAGGAATGGGTGTTGGCTTGTAACACCCGCCAGCTCGATGAATTGATCGAACTCTATGCCGCCGATGCGCTCGTGCTGCGCTCGAATCTTCCTCCCATTCGCGGTGCGGCGGCTGTGCGCGAATTCTTCTTCTCCGCGCTCGAATCCGGTCTGGGAGAAGTTGCAGTCGAGCCCCTCCGCGTGGAAGTGGTCGGCGATCTGGCTCACGAAGTCGGACGTTACAGTGCGCTGGTTCCCGGAACCGCAGGCAAGCGCCGTGAAGAGCGCGGCAAATATCTCTGGGTCTTCGCCAAGCAGAGCGGCGGAGACTGGAAGCTGGTCTCGGAATGCTGGTCAAGCGACCTTACGCTTTCGGGAGCAGAATCCGACGTGCCCAAACCCGTCATTCCGTTAACAAAGCCGCTACCGCGAAAGGTGTTTAGCAGACCGCTAACACACTAGCAAGTGCGGGTGGCGCAGCGCTTCTAGTGCTGCGGTAAGGTCGCCTCACAGCCAAGGGCTTTAGCCCCCAGAGATATGTCGTTCCCTCACCCCCAACTTTCCCAAATCCTCCCGTAGCTGTTCCAGTGTTTGCATCTGAATCGTTCGCATGCCGAGATTGGCTGCGCCCTCCAGATTTGCCGCGCGATCGTCGATGAAGCAGCATTCTTCCGGATTGATCTGCGTAGTCTCAATCGCCAGACGATAAATGCCGCTCTCCGGCTTGCGCAGGCCGACAAAGCAGGAGCTGACAAACAGCCGGAAGATTTTCCGCAAGCCGAACTTCTCGATGCGCTGCAGGTTCAATTCGCGCGACTCGTTGTTGATCGTGCCCATGAAGTATTTGCCCGAATCAGACAGCGCGCGCGCGAAGGCCAGAACATCCGGCATGGGCTGCGACAAAGAGAACATGTAATCGCGAAACTCATCGCAGGTGAAGGAGCGTTTGTCGTAAAAGACAGTGCGATCCAGATATTCATCGAGCGTGATCTCGCCGCGCTCAAACAATGAAACGATCTTCTCGTGCCGCGAATGAAACTCCTCTTTGTCGAGCTTAAAGTGCTCGAGAGCCGCAGCGCGTTCATTGTGATCCCAGGCATTAGTGAGGAGAACTCCTCCAATGTCCCAAAAGATGGTGCGAATTTCAGACACGAATGAATCCTCCATCACAGCTTGTCATTACAAGGCATTCTTTGGCGAGGAATCTACTGGCCTCTTTCAGGCTAGCAATCATCCTCTCCGACGAAAAGTGTAGATCAATTCGCGCTAATGTTTGTAGATCGTGGTGTCGTGATGGTAGTTGCGCCAGTCGAACCAGTAGTCTTTCAGCGCGGGGACGCGAACTAGGCATTTTCCCTGCGCGGGACCGGAGATAGCGCAGCCCTGAAAGTTCCACTGGCTGGCGGTCGTCGAGTCGATCAGGACCCATTGCTTGGCGTCAGCGCCCACAGTGGTCTGGAGAAAAAAATCAGCGTCGCTGCCGTCGATGCGGCTTACAAAGACACGAAAAGATTTGCCATCGGGGCCGAGTACGAGAAGCAGCGGCGTGCCGTTGACGCGATCGAGAACCGGCGACTGTTTTGCGAATGTGTCCCAGGGATACGCGCGGGCTGCTCCATCAATGGTGAGTCCGATGACGACGTCGCGCGATTTTAATTCGGTGCCGGGAAAGCTGACGACGACGGGAAGTTTGGCTACATCGGGCTCCCAGTTGGGGTCGTACTCCTTCGTATATTTGGTGACCGGCGCAAGCACCCGGCCGGAGGCGAATTCGTTTCTCCACTCGCCGAAGGTAAGTTCATCACTGAGGACGAGTTCGAGCGTTGCGCCTTGCAGCGGGCCGTAGATGGCTTTGCCGGTGATCTGCTGCCACCAGGTTCCGGTCTCTTTATCGCGCATCAGGAAGTTCTGGTTGTTTATGCCCGCGAGATAAAAATGCAGGGCTTTCCCGTTTACCGTTCGCGTCCACACCAGACCGGTGTGACAGAGCGTTCAATAAGTGACGACGATCGGCACGCCGCCGACCACATCATTGAGAACGTGATGGTAAGCCATCTGGCTGATGGGATAGGCGCGAGAATCCCCGCCAAAGCCGACGGCCATAATCATTTCCTTGGCGTCAAGCTTGCTCTGGGATTGAGGGATGAACTGCGCGCCCGCGATGGGATGAAACATCCATTCGAAATAATTGAGGCGCGTCATAACCGCGGAGAAAGTAACGATGAGCATCGTCAAGGCAAGGAGAACTTTACGCCAGAGGCCTACGGTTCTCCACAGAACCAAAGCGAAGAGGAGGCATGTGAGAGCCGCGATCAGAGCGTCGAGAGGAGCGCGCTGATGCAGCGCCATGGCCAACCAAAGTGCTCGCGGCGCCTGGTGACTGAAGGGACGGATGATGAAGGCTGGGATAAAGAAAAGTCCGATGGTGACGAGCGCGCAGGCGGTGAACGCAGCCCAGAGCCAGCGTGATGGGCGATGCGCTATTTGACGATAGTTTCCCTGGGCCTGCTGATGCTGGGGCGTCGCTCGCGAAGATGTGCTCATAGTTTAAAGCTGAAAATGCTCGCACGATTCTAGCCCGTGACTCTAACCGAAGAAATGTTGTGAAGGAAATAGTATAAAAAAATGAAAAGCCCCGGTCCGTGAGGACCGGGGCTCGATAACAAGTTTACAAATTTATTGTGGTGTGAAGTTTTGGTGGAAGCCCAGACTCACCACGTCCTGGAACATTGGCGTTCCGGGAGGCAGGTCGCTTGGGTTCAGGAATTGCGTGTCGAAGAAATAGTTACGTTTTCCAGGTGCGCCGTAAACCGAGGTGCAGCACTTGAAGTTGCCGGTCGCATACTGCGAGTAGTACATGCTGACCATTGACCCGGCATAGTTGACGGCGGCGCTGCCTGCTCCACGATTTTCTATATAGCGGAGGAAGTTGTGCATACCCCCGTCCGTACCAAAGTCCACTTCGGTTGACCAGGAAGGGTTCGGGAACGGAATGCTCTTTCCTGCGATGATCGCCATCCGGTAGTAGCTGTCGTTGCCGGAACGGTTATTGATATTCGCTGGCGACGCAAAGGTTTCGTAATCCGTATAGCCGACGTTGGGAGCCGAGCTTAAATTTTGAGTGGTGTTGTTCGCCGGGGGGTTCGACAGCAACGTAACCGCATCCGCGATGATGGATGCCGCCGAGTGCGGTGTGGTGAGTGTGTTTTCGCTCGGCCAGAACGGATCGGCGGGGCCGGTGTTGTAGTTGCCCACGACGTAAACGGGTTCTTCCGAGGTGACGGTGAGGCCGTTCCCGTTAACCGCGGGGTTTCCGTTTGTTGGCGGGACATAACTGTTGCCGGCACTATCCATACCGCCATCGACCAGGCGAAGGACATGGCGTGGTCCCGTCACCATGTTCCACTCCGCCGAGGCGACCGCCGGCGCGTTAGCCGGAGTAAATGTGCCCGACTTGTACCCTAGGCACTGGACCGCGCTTGCTGTAACCGATCCGTAAATGTAATAAGGCAACGCCATGTTTGCGGCTGTGATGCCGAAGCCGGCGCCCAGGTACGTCTCCCCCCACCTGTCGACGTTTCCTCCATTTACCGCTGCACCCTTTACCGCCGTATCTTCCGGCGAATAACCAACGGGGATGGCGGGGGGATTGGTTGCGTAGTAGGTGATTCCCTCAAGTTTTCCGTCGGGCACGCCAACGCTTGAGCCGCTATTGACGATGTCGTTCAAGCCTGACATTCCAGAAAAGCCGTTATTGAATACGGTCAATGGATACTGATCAGGCAACATGCCGCGGTGGTCAGCGAAGTACAGAATGTAGCCGTTGTAGGTTAAGGCATTCACCTTCGTGCCGCTGCCGCCCGAATATGGTCCCGATCCCTGCAGCCACAGCCACAGGTTGCCGGTGTCGAGTTCAACCGCGTTCATGATTCCAACCGGACTGCACGTTGTGCCGGGATCTCCGGCAGGCCGGGCATCGCGCGGCTCGCCTTCGCGTGCGTCATAGAAATTTAGCGGCAGCCAGTTATAGGACGTTGTTGTCGTGCCCATGGCGCCGCTTGTGGCCACGGTCTCCTGTAGCTGCTGCAGAATCAAAATGGCTGGACTGATGCCATTCTGACACTGAGCCAATGGATAACTCGGATAGTTCGCGCAAAGCGGAGCCGTGGCGGTGGATTTGTTGTACGGATGCGTCGGCGGCTGGTCGTAGTTGCGCCCAAAACCAAAGCTGAGCCATTCCGTCGTGATACCAACCCATGAAGCGGGGCTGGTCCCGCAACTACCGGCGGTTGCGGGGCAATACTCCACACGAAGCCACGTGCCCTGGCATTGTTTTCCAGAGACTGTGACTTGACCAAACAGCGGCCAGTTCGGCCACGTTCCCGCAGCCGCTGTCGCGCTCGTGCAACCCGTAGGAGCTGCTGTCGTCCAGTTGTTCACGCCGCCGCTTTGCGGCTTGGCTATAGCAAAGTACATGCTTCCGCCGGTGGTCACTCCACTGGCGGCTGACACTTGCCACATACGCTCCGTTGCTTGAGTTGGTAAACGGACTTCCGATCTGGATATCTTGTGTGGCACTGTCAGCACGGGTTTCGCCGGGATACAGGTCGCCCTCGGTATCGGCCAACAAGATGCGGATCGAAGCTTCGTTATAAAGCCGCGAGGATGACAACTGTGTGCTGTCGCCCGGTGTAGGTTTACGAATAATGTCGATCGCGCCCACCTTCGAGCTGTTCACGAAGGGCAGCTGCAACTTGGTGGCGCCGGTAGATCCGCTCTCGACGAATCCTTTAAAGGTTCCCTGGGAAATTCCGGGCCAAGTCGAAGTATTTGCCGTGCCGGTCGGAGGATAACCGCCACTCCAGCTTCCAGTGCTGAGAACAAGGCAGTTCCCGCCTGATCCTGGCCCAGCCGCCGGAGCCGCAGGACAACCACCCGAAGCATTTGGTATGTAAACCGAGCCGTTGTACGAGCCGGCGCTGGGGCCGGCTGCGGTGCCATTCTCCAGTTGCGAGATAATAACCTGACCGGCCGCGGTAATTTTGTCGGTGAAGGTCAAAGGACCACCGTTGGCAGACAGGAACAAGTTGCCATTGGCATGAACGCGGCCACCAAAGTTGAATGGCGGGCCGGCGAAATAGTCGCAATCGCCGTCGCAGAATACACCGAATTCGAAGGCTGGAAGCAGCGCCACTTCCACCGTGCGGGTCAGGTTGACGGAAGCCCCGGTGGGAGTTATGGCGTTGTTGGTGGTAGCCTCCCCTGCGGTGGAAGCACGGGTGGCAATTACCTGTAAATTGAAGGGAATGACCGTGGCCACCATGCCCTGATCCGGGCCGGACCCGACGATATCCCACGTGCCGGTCGGGTTTGTAGAAGGAGCGGTGCCTCCATTTTCACAGAGCTGGTTATTCCAGCTAATGATCTCGGAATAATTCATGTTGGTGATGTTCGAGCCCGTCACGTTGGTCGGCCAATTGGTAGCAGCGGTAAGAGCACAAATGGAAGTGGGAGTTGGCGACTGCGAGGATTGGTACAACTGAGAGAGCTGGGCAGTCAGATTTTCGACGCCGGACTCTGCGCCATAATAGGCGAGATTGCCCTCCAGGTCGTTGCCTCCCATTTTTTGTTCGTTGTTGACGAGGTACATCAGGCCTACGGCCACGGCCGACAATAAGACCGTCAACAAAAGCGCCGCGATGAGAGTGAAGCCTCGCGAATCTCGTTTACTCTTCCCCATGTTCCCCCCTCCAACGTCAAAGCGAAACCTTGCACAGCTAGACTTCCGATTGCCAATCATTGGCAAGTGGTGGTGCTGCTGCTATACGAATTGCAAAAACTCATGTTGCGGGCGCTGACCGAACTCGCCAGGTACATGCTTTGGGATCGGTTTCCTGACTGAACCACGCTCTGTCCCATCATCCACATATTGACCTTCTGAATCAGACCGGGGGAATCTCCAGCCGCAATCGGGTTTGATTGATTTGCATTCATAAGGCCGCTGGTGGAACTGATTACGTCATAGCTGAATTGCAGGTTGATGATGTTATCGGCGACCGGGACGGCTGTAAGTCCGTTGACTTGGCGCATTAAGCGCGGAGTTCCGGTGGCAGGAACTTGTAGAAAATAGGTGACGGCATTGAGCCGGCAAATGGTGACGTTGTTGCCGGCGCCTAAGCCGGAACCCAGGTTGGTAATCGTATAAGCAAGACTGTTGGCGGCGGTCGCAGCCTGGTTGAAATTGAGCGCGTCACCAGCGGCAAAGTCGATCGTCGCGCTGCTAGGTATGCCCGTGATTTCCGCCACCACTGCGGCGGTTTGCGCTGAGCTGGTGCCCTGGTTGCCGCTGGCCGTACCTTTGCCCGGCGTGCTCACCTGGATCAGCAGCAAATCACCCACATTGAGGCCGCCCGGGGCGAGGATGTTGGTGGGCAGGGTCGCAGTAGGAGTGGCCACCAAGGCTACGCTGGCCGTGGTTGTGGAAGGAAAGCTAAACGTGAAATTTGTCAATGGAAAGTTGTAGTCGCAATAGATCGAGGTGATGCTGTCATTCACGGCGCCAGATGCGCTGGTAATGGTGGCGGCGCTTTCTACTCCGTTACCGAAGCCGGGAAGAATGCCGTACATGAAATTGCCGGTCGGGTAGGTGTCGGCCGGGACATAGCAAACGCCTGCTTGATTGCAAGCGACTTTAGAGCTGCCGCCGGCGGTGGGCAACTGGAGGCCGCCGGAGGGCAAGCCTGCACCTGCAAGGCTGATGTCCCTGGTCATCAATTCGATGGCGGCGCGCATGTTCTGCTGGGTCTCGGCACGCTGGGTGACGGTAAAGGTGGCATTCATGCCCATGCGGAACATTTGGGTCATCGACAGGACGACGATGATCCCGATGGCGGAGGCAACCATCAGTTCCAGAAGGCTGAAGCCGTGTTGCGATTTTGTGATAGGCATCTTCATGGTTTTGGCCAAGTCTTCAGTGGTAGCTTGAGATCAGAGCATCCACGCTATAGCTGCGCGCGGGCCAGCCGGGTTTGATATAGGAAACGGTGACCGTGACGGCGATGAGATTCGGGTTGGGTCCACCGCCCTGAGCAGCGGGCAAGGACACCGCATTGAAGGCGATGGTGCGTGTGAAGTTGGCCAGACTTTGGGTAACGTCGTCTGCGGTGCCCAGGGTGCCATCGGGGCCGGGCAGAACGAGGCACTCGACTCCTCCGGGACAAGCCGCACCAGTGTCAGGAGCGGTGCAGCCAACGTCGTCGGCAGTGCCGACGATGCCATCGGGTCCAGCGCAGAGCAGCGGCTGGGCTCCGCTCTTGAAGACTCCGCCGTTGGCGATATTTTGGATCGATGAGAATGGAAGCTGCTGACTGTTGCGGGCCGTATAGATACTTTCCATGGCATCGAGCGCCTTGTGGCGCGCGACTAGATCCTCTTGCGCCGACTCGGTGGCGGCGATGGCGCTGGCGAAGCTGGCCATCACGGCCAATATCCCGATGGTCATGACTACGACCGCAATCATGACTTCGAGAATCGTAAAACCGTACTCAGATTGCCGCTTCCTCGTGGATTTGTTTTCTCGTGTCATTGTTGTACCCAAGTGCCCGTGCTATTAAGTGTCCAACCCCGGATTCTGCCGGTCGCGCCCCATACACTGATCGCCTTCGAACCGTTGGCTGGGCTGCCTAGGCGGGTGATGTAAGCGATGCCATTGACATAGTTTCCTAGGTTGTCCCGCGCCGAGCCGTCGGGATAGAACACGAGGTAGGCAGGACTCAACGCAACGCCGGGCGTGGATTCGAAGTCAAGGGCACCGCCCGCAGTAACAAGGGGCGGAGGGGAGTCCGGCGCAGTGGCCGGGAATGTTCCTTGCGTGGCGAAGCTGACATCCGTTGGGATGGAGTAGGTGATCACTTGCTGAATCGGCTGCGCCACGCCCGCGGAATTGAAAGGCTGCACTTCGACCTGAATGGTGCCAGCGGGAAAACCACCCGGATTGAAATTGACGTAGTACTGGTTACTCTGCGCGATCGCCAGATTGCGGGTGGTGCGCAGGGCCATCAAGGTGGTGTCGTATGCCGTGTTTACGTGGTTTTGATTCAGCGCGGGCTGCAAAGTTACGAATGTGACCGCGATCAGAATCATGGCAATGCTGAGTGTGATCATCATCTCCAGCAGAGAGAACCCGTTCTGGTTTCGCGATGCCATAAATTCATTCCGGCGGTAAGCCATGTTTCGTCTGGTATTAATCAAACCAACCTCATCCCCTTGAATTTTCCAAGAGCTTGACCGCATATAGGGGAACTGCATCCGTTTGGGGAGTAAGCCACCCGGCGTGTTACGGTGTGGCAGTTTTCATCGTATGAAGGCCTGGTGATAGCGTCAAAGCACTACAGTGCAACGAAAGACTATTGGTCTTTTGTAATGCTGAAGGTGACTCAGGTCACAGGGTTGACCGCATTGGAGTTAAACGAGTTACCCCGGAGGACCGGGGTAGCTGGGATGACTGCGGTAACTTGTCGGGCGAACTGCCGTGATCCTAGGATGGTCGCAGGTATGACTCTCTCATCTCTGCTCGTGTGCGCGGATGAAGCTTCGGTGCAGGTGCTGAAGCGCGTGCTGGATGAACTCGGTATACAGGTGGAACTGTGCCCGGACGCAGTGCGCGCCGCAGTGAGGGTGGCACAACAGCGTTTTGATCTGCTCATCCTTGATTGTGAAACCCAGTCGGACGTAGTTGGCTTGTTGGGCGAGAGCCGTTCTTCACGTCTCAACGATTCAACCCTGGCTGTGGCGGTGGTTTCTGGGCAGGAGAACATTCGCGAGATTTTTTCTCTAGGGGTCAACTTTGTGTTGTACAAGCCGGTCTCCTATGACCGGGCATTGAGCAGTCTGCGGGCCGCACAAAGTGTTCTGCACCGCGATAAGCGGCGCAAGTCGCGCGCGCCCGTACATACTCACGCGACCATTGACTACGCGGGTGTGCAACAGGCGAGAGCGACGCTGGTGGATTTGGCTGAAGATGGCATGGCAGTCAACTTCGGCAAGAAATTGCCGCCGACCTGCAAAGTTTATTTTCAGTTTCAGTTGCCGGGACAAACCGCAAGCGTGCGGCTCTCGGGTCAGGTCGTGTGGCAGGATTGGAACGGTCGAGCCGGCATCCAGTTCGTAGATGTGCCGAAATCGTCGCGAAAGGTTTTGCAGGAGTGGATGAAGTTAAATACAGTAGAGACTCGAAAACCAGAGTCTAGCTCAGCGGACGCTGTGGAAGTGGAGCACTCCGTCTCGCCGATGGATAATAGATTCGCGTCGGGCCGCCAGAATAAAACGGCGGAAGAGGATAAGACACAATCAGGGAATAAAACACATCGAGAGAGTAAAACGCCGCCACAAGAGAAATCTGAAGGCAGTCGCCACGAGGAAGCTGTGACGCGGTTGCGTTCGGAATCGAGCAATCGCCGTGGACAAACCCGATATACCTGCCGCCTGGGAGCCGAGGTTTACCAGAAGGGAAGCTCGGTGCGGAACTACTGTCATCTAAGCGATCTGGGTCCGGGTGGATGTTATCTCGAGATGCCGCTGGCCTTCGCAGCGGGCACGGCCGTTGAAATTGTGGTGCGCACGCACGAGATGAAGTTACGTATAAGCGGTGAAGTGAAGGCGTCGCACCCCGGCTACGGGATGGGCGTTTCCTTCAGACTGAATACCAAGGATGAACGCGACGGAGTACAGCAGTTGATCGACTTCGTTGCAGCCGCAGCCGAAAGTTCTTAGCAGGTCTGCGGTTTCCTTTTCTTAGTTTCCTGTTTTCGTCTCGCCGTTCTCGGTTGTGAATTTCCCCGTCAATTAATTTCTCGGACTCGCCGCACCGGTAGAGAGTTATCCTGATTAATTACTTTACGTTCTGCCACTTCTTGTAGTTTGCGTCCGTGGGATCTGGCGCGAAACATTGCGGACAGGTCTGGGGAGTCTGACCCTGCGCGGTCGCGATCCTGCGCCGAATGTCTGAAGGTTTCATCTCGTCGTAGTTCTGCCAGTTGGTAAAGACAGCGGGGTCAGGCTCGGTTGCCGCGATCGCAGTAAGCCGGTTCCCCAAGGTTGTCTTCCATTCCTCGGTTGTACTGGCGCGCTTTTTGAGTGAAAGACTGAGCTACGACGCAATTAAAATCCGGCAGCCTCCAGGCAACGACCCGTGAGAGGCCAGCGTCCTGCTCCGCCCTATTCTTGCCGGTGAACTGAGAAATACGAACTGCCGCATAACCGAGAAGAGTATCGGTTCCCTCGATGGTTTCCCTCGCTCCTTCCTTGGAGGCGCAATCAGGGCCTGTACGGTCAAAGAAAGTCGCGGCGAGCTGGCGGGCCACATCGGCTTGCGGCTTACGGCCCGGACTTTTCGCGTGGACCGCATCAGAGATGAGGGCCGTCGTGCCATCCGGCAAATCAACTCTTCTGAAGGTGAAGTCCGGTGGGCCGTAATGTGTGCCGATATAGTACAGCGCCCCATCGTGTCGGCGCGATTCGGTTGTACGGCCAATAATTTTCTCAATACCGTCGTGAACCGCGATGGCATCATAGTTCATCACGTATGGCCGAACGTTGATCGTACCCTGTGCATACACGTGGACGAATAACAGCTTTCCGCCCCAGTAACCGGTGGCTGCCAGTATCGCAACAGGGCAGCCGCTCGAGCAAACTTTGTGTTGATTATTGTTTTCATGTTTTAGCTCCCTTCAACGGTGCCGCCCCCGCCGCACTGTGCTGCGGCGCAAGCGACGACGTAGATACAGACGACGCCCACGATAAGCACTCTGAATTGTTTCATTTCTCTAACTTCTTCCTCTTTCATTTCGACTGTTTGACACCGAGCCCGGCAACTTTTTTAACCGTCTGGTAGCACGTACACACCAATGCATCGCGCCAACGCTGGCGACAGTCCAAGTAAGTTCCAAAAAGGGGAAGCAGCGATCAGGCTGATTGGAAACTGGAATTCGTCGCCCCCGACGAACGCCTATTCGCTGATTGAAGGCCACTATACGCGGGAAGTCTCAGACATCACGAAATTATTTCATCCTGTTCGGAGTTTGTAACAAGGCGGCTTATCGTGCGCACGCAACTTTGCAGCGTCTGCGAGAACTGGTGCGCAAGGAATCAATGAATGTAGGGGTGGACGCGTTGTTCCCGCGTCCACAGGCCGTTCTCTGCAATAGGATTGCATTTTCGCGGTCCTTCGGACCGCAAAATGCGGTCCGGAGGAGGATAGAGTAGCGGCGACGATTTCCCTACCAGTATTACTTAGTCTTCGAACCCTCACTCCTGTGGATAAAATCCACCACGTTATCGTGTATCGCTTTTAACGACGCCTCGTGGGCGTAGACCATGTGCCCCGATTCATAGAACTGGAATTCGATATTCTTCTGCAAATTCGCCGGAATTGGCAGATGGTGCATTTCATAAACGCCTTCGTAAAACGGCGTGGCCAGATCGAAATAACCGGCATTCAACAGGATCTTCAGAGTCGGGTTAAATTTCATGGCAGTGGCGAGATCGAGCATGACGTTCGTAGCCCCCGGAAAGGCAAAGGGAACGCCCGGCGCCTGGTGCGCAAAACTCCACCATTTAAAGACTTCAATTTCCGGTTTGTATTCCCGGTTCTCGCCAAACTTCAGATCCTTGCGCACATAGTCGTTGAATGCGGAAACGTAAGCGGAGGAGATGGCCGCCGATTGGGGGTCGTAATCGGCTTCTTTGCTGAGCGGATCAATCGAGGGCCCGGAAAAGCGAGTGTCGAGCCGGCCCGTGGTTAAGTCGTTATCGTCCTGCAGATTTTTCTCGAACTCTCCGCCATTAATGCGCAGGTCAGCTTTCTCGATATATGCAGCCGGAAGTCCGGTGTACTGGTGGAGCTTCTCCACGATAGCCTTCCGCTGCTCGGGAGCGAGCGCGGAACCGGCGGCAAGAGCCAGCGCATAATCGTTCATGGCAAAGTGCTCGACCTCGGCCAGCAGCGTCGCCAGTTCCGGACGCGGCTCCGGCAGCTTGTGGTGATACCAGGCGGTTGCAGCATAGGTAGGCAAATTAAGCTGGTATGCCAAATCGACGCCGGGATTGATTTCGGGAGCGTCCGAATCAAGAGAGAAGTTCAATATCTGGGAGAGAAGAATGACGCCGTTGAAGTCGATATCCCGTTCCGTTTCCAGAATGTTCGCCAGCACCGCGGAGCGCGTGGTACCGTAGCTTTCGCCGAATAAATATTTGGGCGAATTCCAGCGTCCATACTTCGCGAGAAACTGCGAAATGAAATCGGAGAAGGCCCAGGCATCCTGGTCGACGCCGTAGAACGCTTTCTCTTTGTCCTTGCCGCTGAGGCGGCTGAAGCCGGTTCCGGGCGCATCCACAAACACGAGATCGCTCACATCGAGCAGGCTGTATTCGTTATTGACCACCGGGTAAGGCGCGGCTGGAGTGTGGGAATCGTCGGCGGTGACGACGCGCTTCGGTCCAAATGCTCCCATGTGGAGCCACACTGTGGAGGAACCGGGGCCGCCGTTATAGAGGAAAGTCACCGGTCGCGGAGCGCCTTTGTTGTCGGATTTGAAATATGCAACATAGAACATGCTGGCTTCCGCCGGCTTGTTCTTGGGATCCGGGTCGGCGTTTTGCGGGACATCGTCCCAGCCCTTGGGATGCACAACCAGCGTGCCGGCGTATGCGTCGTAGTTAATGACGTTTCCGCCGATGGTGACCGAGCCCTTGCTTGCCTGCTGTTCCGGCTTGAATTGATCAGACTTTGCGGTGTCAGTCTTGGTGGCCTCGACCTTGACGCTTGAGGTTTCCTCTTTCGCCTGGGCATGAAGCATCAGCGAAAAGGTGAGGATGGCGATTGTGAGAGTGACAATTTTCAGCTTGGTCATTCTTGAGGCGAGCGTTCGCATTTTTTAGAGGTTCTCCGTTTTCAAAAGACGGCTTTTTAAGTCTTGGTTAGCGAAGGGACAATTTATCACGTTGAGGCCGGGGATGGCTCGTTGCGCCAAAAGGCCCGGTCGTGGTGCCGCTCAATCAAAGATTGGATGGAATACCCTGCGCAATTGTTTCGGAGCTATCTTGCGGTGGTGGTCTCCTGCGCGACCGCTTTTTTGAAATATTCAAGAGAGCGCTGCAAGCCTTCTTCCAATTGAATCTTCGGCTCCCAGCCGAGCAGAGTGCGAGCTTTAGTGATGTCGGGGCGGCGCTGTTTGGGATCGTCTTGCGGCAGGGGTTCGTAGGCGATTTTGCTTTTCGATCCGGTCACTTTGATTACGTGCTGCGCGCATTCGAGAATCGTGAACTCGTTCGGATTGCCGATGTTGACCGGCAAATGTTCATCCGACTTCGCTAAACGCAGGAAGCCATCGATTTCATCGCTGACGTAGCAGAAGCTGCGGGTCTGGTTGCCGGTGCCGTAGACGGTGAGCGGTTCGCCGCGCAGAGCCTGCTTCATGAAGTTCGACACCACGCGGCCGTCGTTCAATTGCAGGCGCGGGCCATAGGTATTGAAGATGCGGACGATGCGCGTATCCACCTTGTGATAGCGGTGGTAGGCCATGGTGACGGCCTCGGTGAAGCGTTTGGCTTCGTCGTAAACCGAGCGCGGGCCGATGGAATTCACGTTGCCCCAGTAAGTTTCTTTCTGCGGATGCTCGAGCGGATCGCCGTAGCATTCTGAAGTAGATGACACCAGATACTTCGCATTGTATTTGAGCGCAATATCGAGGGCGTGAAAAGTTCCGAGCGATCCGACTTTCAATGTGGGAATGCCGTGAATGGTGTAATCGACGGGGCTGGCGGGGCTGGCGAAGTGAAAGACGAAATCCATTTTGCCGACATCGAAGGGCTCACAAATGTCTTTCTCTACAAACTCAAAGCGCGAATCATTCTGCAGATGAGCGAGATTCGCGCGGCGGCCGGTAAGCAGGTTGTCAACGACAACCACATTCCAGCCCTCGCCGAGCAGGGCGTCGCAAAGATGAGATCCAAGGAAACCGGCTCCGCCGGTGACCAGCGCGCGTTGTGAGCTCATGCTTTCTTGACGCCGTTCCGCAGAGCGGCGGGAACGCCTTCAGGATGACAGGCTGCACGTCCCACGCTGTAATAAGTGAAACCTTGCGCCGCCATCACTTCGGGATCATACAGGTTGCGGCCGTCGATCACGATGGGGTATTTGAGTTCCTGGTTGAGGCGGCTTAGATCGAGGTTAGTGAATTCCTCCCACTCGGTGAGGATAAGCAGGGCATCGGCGCCATGCGCCGCCTCGTAGGCAGAATTGGCGTATTTGAGATTAGAGTTCATCACTTCCTGTGTGCGCTCCATGGCAGCGGGATCGTAGGCAGTGATTTTGCAGCCTTCCTGCAGGAGAGCTTGCACCAGGAAAAGAGCGGGCGATTCGCGAATATCATCGGTGCCGCCTTTGAAGGCGAGGCCGAGAACGCCGAGGTGCTTCCCGCGGAGGGTCCAAAGAGCGCTGCGAACTTTGCGCAGGAAGCGATCGCGCTGGTCTTCGTTGATGCGCATGACTTCGTCGAGCAGGCGGAAGTCATAACCGCATTCGCGCGCGACGGCGCGGAAGGCCATCACATCTTTTGGAAAGCAGGAACCGCCGTAGCCGATTCCAGGATTCAAAAATCGCGGGCCGATGCGGGAATCGGTGCCGATGCCGTGGCAGACCTGATTCACATTTGCGCCCACCGATTCGCAGATGGAAGCAACCGCGTTGATGAAGGAAATCTTCATGGCAAGAAATGCGTTGGAAGCATGCTTGATGAGTTCCGCACTCTTGGTGGTGGTGACGATGATGGGAGCGGGAATCGAGACGCGGTCGGGCTGCGGGATGGCGTCGGCGCGTTCGTAATAGGTGCCATCGGTGAGCGGCGCGTAGACTTCGCGGAGAACTTCGGCGGCGCGCTCGGTATCACAGCCGACGACGATTCGATCGGGGAAAAGAAAGTCGGTGACGGCGGTGCCTTCGCGCAGGAACTCGGGGTTGGAAGCAACGTCAAAGGATGCGGGGTCAGTGCCGTTTCTCAAAATGATTTTGCGAACCCACTCGCTAGTGTAGACCGGGACGGTGCTCTTCTCGACGATGACTTTGTATCCGTTGATCCCACCGGAGATTTCGCGGGCGACGGACTCGACGTAAGAAAGATCGGCCTCGCCGCGTTCCGTAGGCGGAGTGCCGACGGCAACGAAAATTGCGGAACTAAGGCGCACAGCTTCCTGCAGATCGTCAGAGAAGGTAAGACGCTGGCCGCGGTGGCGGCTCAACAGTTCAGGCAGAAAATTTTCGTGGATAGGGTACTTGCCCGTTTTTGAGGGCGGCCAACTTGCGCTCGTCGTTATCGACGAGAATCACGTCATGACCGAGGTCGGCAAAACAGGCGCCAGCCACCAATCCTACGTATCCGGAACCAACCACAGCGATCCGCATGTTTCAAACTCCCCGAGTTAAAGATGAAACGGCCCTTGTTTTGAGGTATGGCGAAAGAAAAACAACTGGGAGGAGGCAAACGAAACAAGCTTGGAGAAGCATTGTACCTAGCCCCAAGATTAAGTGATCTTAACATTTTTGCAGATAGGAGAGAACACAAAAAACTCTGGCACGGTGAACTGGGAGTCTTTAATTCTTAGCCATTTTGGGACCGCTAGGTGCCGCAGCAGGTGGATGAATGTATATTGACAACCCTCTGCTTTGGGGCGAAACTCCGCTACAGACCCAGATATTCCCGTTCGACTGTTCTTCATTTAGTATGGCGCACCATCCCATATACGGACGTAATCCCGCAAAACCACCTTTGTCCGCTGAGAAGAATGCTGAAGGTGGAACTGCGTCGCCCGCGGGTGCGGGAAGGGAATCGGATTTGGCGGAGCTTGCGGCTAAGTTCGCTGCCCACGGTGGACACGGGATGTCGCCGGAACTCTCAGCCGGGCTGGCGTTGGATGTGGTGCTCAACGAAATTGTGGAGCAGGCATGCCTGGCGACAGCGGCAACAGGGGCGGCGATCATTCTGGAGCGCGACGGAGAAATGGTGTGCCGGGCCAGCAGCGGGGTGAATGCTCCGGAGTTAGGCGCGCGGTTGAGCAACGAACCGGGTTTGACCGCGGAATGTATCAAAACGAGGCAGGTGCAGCGTTGCGATGACGCGCAGGCCGATCCGCGGGCTGATATCGAGGCTTCACGGAGCTTGGGAGTGCGCTCGGTAATGATCTTGCCGTTGCTCAGAAACGGCGAGTTGACTGGCGTGCTGGAAGTTTTTTCTTCGCGGCCAAGTGCGTTTAAAGAACGCGATCAACTCACTCTTGAAGCGCTGGCCACCCGCATATTGAAAAATTTGGAACGAGGTAGCGAGCCGCTCGTTGTCATTTCACAGATTGTTGCGCCGCAGAGTGGCTCAACTCCGGTTGCGCCGATTACGGCAACCGCCCCAGAAGATTCACAGCCAGAATCAGCGAATCCGAAAGAAGAAGATAATGAGGCCGGTTCTGACGTTCCAGGACGGAGCCCGGGCACTAGATTTGACTTTGTGACGGTCGCGCTGAGCCTGGTGGTTTTAACTTGCGCGGTGACGATTGGAACTCTGACAGTATTTCGCCTGGGTTGGATAAAGAATGGGGATGGGCGGAGCCCGGTGAAAAAATCTTCTGGTAGTGCCGCCGGACCACAGGCGCTAACGGTAAAAGAGGCTGGCGGCATGGGTTCCGCGCCTCCATCCGCCGGGACGGGGAACTCGGCACTTATCGGCGGAAAGAAAACTGCGCCACTTGGCACGAAGGATTCTTCTCCTCCGGAAGGTAGTCTACTGGTTTATGAGAATGGGAAAGAAGTCTTTCGAGCACCACCGGTAGTATCCGACGGGAATCAGGCTGGGATCATCGAGGTGCCGCCGGAGTTAGCCGAAGGCAGCTTGCTGCACCGCGTTGAACCGGATTATCCGGAAGAAGCTCGTCAGCAGCGGATCGAAGGGCCGGTGGTATTGGATGTGCGCACCCGCGAGGATGGCTCGATAGAAGAGGTGAAGCTGGTCAGTGGCCAGCCTGCATTAGCCGACGCCGCAATAGCCGCTGTTAAGCAGTGGCGATTCCGACCACGAACGGTAAAAGGACGGCCCGTGGAGATGCAAACCAAGGTCACCCTGAATTTTAGGCTGCCGCACTGAAATGCGGATGTAAAAAGATATTCAGCGACGCCGTTAGGTGCCAGTCTTACGGATTGGAACTCGGCTGATCGCTCGCGGTGAATTGCCTGCCCTCGAGAGCCCACGAGGAGAATGGTTGGCAGACGCGCTTCCATTGCGGAAAGCGTAGAGCACGACCTCAACGCGGCTGGAAACCCCCAGCTTGTCGAAAATGCGGAAGAGATAGTTCTTGACGGTGTGCTCCGTCAGTTTTAAACGTTGCGCGATCTCGCGATTGGTGAGTCCCTCGGCCACGCAGCGCACCACATCGGTTTCGCGGGCCGAAAGCAATCCCCCATTAATGTTCAGGCAGCCGGCGAGGGGGGGCTGGGCGAGAGCCTCGAGCACGTATTGTAATTCCGAGCTGCTGGCCCAAACCTGCCCGCTATCGACGCAGTGAATGCACTTGGCCAGCAAACGTAGAGGCTCGGTGCGACAGAAAACCCCTTGAGCACCCGCACGGAACGCCTCAATGACCGCGCCGCGCTCGGAGGAATCGAGCAACACGATTACACGGGTGCCGGGTGACTGGAGGCGAATTTCGCGAACCAGGTCGAAACCCGCCATGCCCGGTTCGCCAAATTTGGCACTGATTACAACAATTTGCGGCTTCTCCTTCTTTGCGAAAGCCAGCAGGGCAGGAGCGGTGGAGGGCGACTCAATCATGTGGAATTGAGTATCGCGCCCCAGAGCATCCACGAGCAGTTGAGTAGCCATGGACGTATTATCCGCAGCTAAAACGGTGGACCGAACGGGACTTGGAATAGGAGTTAGATAGGCCATAGGGACTTTGGAATACGCGAACGAAGCTCTGCCCGATATTGAACGGGGAGATGCCCAGAAGCCGGGCTAAAGAGATATAGCATAGGGGAAATTAGACTCCATGTAAATGGCACGACCGGGTAGTATGAACGGGGCCCGGAGTGGGCCCACAAAGTCTATCAACTTAGTCGTGTAACTTGCAGAACAGAAAGGGCTTAGGGACTTTATTCTCTTAACTTCCTACCTCTTGCACGATTTTGCGATGCCTTGTAATCTCGGGCCACTGAAGTAGCTGTTTCTGACCGGCAGTCCCCCCCAAGACCGTTAATAAAGCTGATGACTCCAACGCACTATTAACCGAACTTTTAAAGAGCTATTTGTTTTTGCCGCGCTATTTTTGTTTTTGTTGGGCATTGGCTGGTGGTTTTGTCGGTTGGGAGTCGCGAAATGTGACTCAGAGGGCGGAGCTGTATCATCTGCCTGTAATCGTATAACGATTCGCACAAACAATTTCTGAACTATTTTTCCTAGGAGAACGTCCATGAAGTTTGTTCAAACCGCTACTCGAAATCTCAAAACCGCCGGCGAGTTATTTTCCTTCTTTGGCGGCCGGCGCTGGTGGATCCTGCCCATCATTGTGACCCTGTTCTTGCTCGGAGCCTTCATTGTCGTCGCCCAAAGCTCCTCTCTGGCTCCTTTCATATACACAATGTTTTAAGCTGCCGCGTTTTAGTACGCCGCAAATTACGAGTGGAGTTTTTCTGGCATGAGCACGACCCCTACAAAGTTGAATACAACGCCGACGAAGCACAGATACTTGAAGTCGGTGATGTTGTTTATTGTCCTGTGCCTGCTTTTCGAAGGCACACTGCGTCTGTTCGGTTACGGGCACTATACGATTTATCGCCCGGACCAGAAGCTGTTATGGGTTCCGGAGCCAGGCCGGACGGTGACGGTGGTCAATCATCTGCCGATCACCATCAACGATCAGGGTTTCCGGTACCCCGTCGATCTAACCGCGAAGCAAAGTGATCAATTTCGCGTCATCGCTTTTGGAGATTCCTCAACGCAAGGCTGGGGAGTCGATGACGACTCGCACTATAGCGCGATTGCGGAAAAGGCGCTGAACCACGGCAGCTGTACGCGGGAGCACTTTCAAGTAGTATCGGCGGGGGTAAATGCATATCCCAATTCACTGGTCGCCGAAAAGTTGAAGGAAGTGGTGGAGAACGATGCTACGCGCCCCGACGTGGCCGTGTTTGCTTATAGCTACAACAGCAACTTCGAAAAGCTCACCAAGTTGCAGGGAGAAGACCGGCAGAAGTTTTTACGCCGGGTGGAATGGAAGTCCATTGCCCGTCGTAGCGCTATCTATAACTTTCTGATCGAAGACCTGCTGCGCAAGTTTGCCTATTACCAGTTGCGCCACGTCATCATGGCGGGCACGCTCGATACGCTGCAGGGCATGGAGAATCTGGACATGAACCAGTTCAACCAGAACCTGGAGCAGAGTCTGGAGCTGTGCCGGCGGCACAACGTGGAGCTAGTGTTCCTGCTCCTGAGTTCTGATGGTCAAACACCAGAGACACCCATGCATCCCTTTCAGAAGGCGATGCTGGATTTCGCGGCCAGGGAGCATGTGCCGATCGTGAATATGATGTCGGTGCTTAGCGCTCGGGACCAGAAGCTGATGTTTATGGATCCGGTGCATCCCACTGCCGCGGGACATCAAATTATTGCGGGCGAATTAGTCAAAACCATTTCAACTCTGCCGGCCTATGAGAACGCTTGCAGCACTCCGGCAACGCAAGTGAATTCAGCCCAGGCAGTCTCGCCGGCACAAGCGGCGACGCCGGTTTCATCTCGCTGATTTGGCGGGCTGAGCAACTGGTCGAATCTCAAAGAATTTCTCTCAGGAAAAGGAAGTCCGCAAACTATGAAAGCACTAAAACGAGCGTGGGAAGCATGGAAGGTGCTGGCACACAAGATCGGGAACTTTCAAGCCCGCGTCTTCCTGTCGGTGTTCTACGCGATTCTGGTTCCGTTCGGAATAGGAACCCGGCTTTTTTCCGATCCCCTACGCATTAAACGTCTGCCAACTGAATGGCTGGACCATCCTGATGACGCCGGCGACTTAGAGCTGGCCAAGAGGCAATAATAGTGTATATTCTGGGCGTTTCCTGCTATTTCCATGATGCGGCCGCGGTGCTGTTGAAAGACGGCGCCTTGGTTGCCGCTGCTGAAGAAGAGCGCTTCACGCGCATCAAGCACGACTTCGATTTTCCCAAGAAAGCCATTAAGTTCTGCCTGGATCAGGAAGGCTTGAAGGGCGAAGACCTCGACTACGTGGTTTTCTTCGAGAAGCCATTCCGCAAGCTCGACCGCATCCTGATGATGACGCTGCAGACCTATCCGCAATCGTATAAGGTCTTTCGCGAGTCGATGATCACCTGGATGACGGACAAGCTTTGGGTTGGCACGAAGCTTCAGACCGAGATCGGAATTCCCAAAGAAAAGATTCTGTTCTCCGAGCACCATCTGTCGCACGCCGCCAGCGCCTATTTCTGCTCGCCGTTCGAAGAATCCGCCATTCTCACCGTGGATGGCGTGGGCGAGTGGGTGACCACTACGTACGGAGTGGGCCGCGGCAACGAAATCAAACTGCAGAAGCAGATTGAATTCCCGCACTCGCTGGGCTTGTTGTATAGCGCCTTTACCGCGTTCCTGGGTTTTGAAGTGAACGAGGGCGAGTACAAAGTGATGGGCATGGCTCCCTACGGAGTGCCACGCTACGTCGACAAAGTGTGGAAGCTGATCCAGCAGAACCAGGACGGTTCTTTTGCCCTGGACATGGATTACTTCTGCTTCCACCATTCGACGCACAAGACTTATAGCAGTAAGTTCGAGGCGCTCTTTGGCGCACCCCGGCAGCCGAAGAGTTTGTTCTTCACCGAGGGCACCGGCTTCCCGAAATATTTCGGAACAGCTCCGGGAAATTATCAGGAACTCTCCAAGCTGAACCAGCACTATGCCGACATTGCCGCCAGCATTCAGAAGGTCACCGAAGAGATGCTGCTGAATATGGCCAAGCATCTGCGGAAGACCACAGGAATGACGCGGTTGTGCATGGCCGGCGGCGTGGCGCTGAACAGCGTAGCCAACACGCGAATTCTGAATGAATCAGGGTTCGATGAGCTGTATATACAGCCGGCTGCCGGAGACGGCGGCGGGGCACTGGGCGCCGCTTTGTGGGCTTACAACACGCTGCTGGGCAAGCCGCGAAATTTCACCATGCAGCATGCCTACTGGGGACGCGAGAACTCCGATGGCGAGATCAGCGATTTCCTGACGCAGAACAACATTCCTCACGAGCGCTTCGGAAACGAAGACCAGTTGCTCGACCGCGTAGTGGAGCGGCTGACTGGCGCACAAGTTGTGGGATGGTCGCAAGGACGCTTTGAGTGGGGTCCGCGTGCGCTAGGCAATCGCAGCATCATCGCCGACCCGCGCAATCCGGAGATGAAGGAGATCGTGAACGCGAAGATCAAGTTCCGCGAGCCTTATCGTCCGTTTGCGCCTTCGGTCCTGGCTGAATCAGCGGAGAAGTACTTCGAGCTGCCCAATGCGACGAGCCACTGTCCGGCGCGCTACATGCAATATGTGGTGCCGGTAAAAGAGGGCGAAAAAGCGACACTGCCGGCCATCACGCACGTGGATGGTACCGGTCGTCTGCAAACTGTGTTCAAGGCGGAGAGCCCGCGCTATTACAAGCTGATCGAGCGCTTTGGCCAGGCTACGGGAGTGCCGGTCATCCTTAATACCTCGTTCAACTTGAAGGGCGAGCCCATCGTCAATACTCCCGCCAATGCTTTCAATACGTTTTCAAAGAGTGAGATGGATGCTCTGGTTCTCGGCAACTTCATCATCGAGAAGCAGATCGCATAATTAGGGAATCGGGCCGCGCCTGGTAACACTCCCAAGTCGTTGTAAGGACTCCACTATGATTCCAGAAGCGCCGTTGGTAATAGCCCGTTCTTCCTATTGCAAGAACGTGCATGCCCGCTTAGCCTGTGTTCATAGTTGGTTGCTGCAAATTCACTGCATTTCCCCCTCAACAATCACAGGTTCTCTTTCTCGTACAACACGACGTCAGTTAACTCCGGCACGGGTACGTGTCCCGGGCAACAGTCAGGGTATGTGACTGAGAGGGCGAAGCTATGAGCAGCGCTGGTTTGCTGGTGGAGGGCTACGGAGCGGTGATTGAGTCATTAACCTCACTCGATGAAATCCGTTGGTACGCCATCCGGACGCGCTCCCGGCACGAGAAAATAGCCACCGAGCAACTCGACAAGCGCGGCATCGAAACATTTCTTCCCCTGATCAATCAGCTTCGCCAGTGGAGCGATCGCAAGAAAGAAGTGGATGTTCCGTTGTTTTCCGGATATTGCTTTGTGCGCTTGAACTATGCCATCGGAGAACAGCGCTTGAGTGTGCTCCAGACCCACGGAGTAGTGAGTTTTGTGGGAGTGCAGCGCACCGGTGTGCCGATTCCCGATGCGCAAATCGATGATCTCCGCACTGTACTTTCCAACAAGATTCCGGTGAAAGAACACAACTTCCTGCGCATTGGCCAGCGAGTACGAGTGCGGGGAGGGGCTTTGAATGGGGTTGAAGGCATCCTCGCTTCCCAAAGCAAGGAACGCAGTCTGGTGATCTCCATCGAATCCATACAGCGCTCAGTTTCCATCCGCGTCGAGGGCTACGACGTAGAGCCTGTTTAACCATCTCAAAACGAAAAAACGCGCGATGAGTTGCTCACCCCGGATCGCGCACAGCTGTTGCCAGAAAAAATCAATCAAGATCACATGAGGTACGTTATGAGTGACATCGAATCGAAAGCCCGGGATACTAGGGAAACGGGCGATTTACATCGCAAGACCGAGGATCAAACCGGCACAGAGCGCAACGTTGTGGCGCTGGCGAGCCCGGTGACCTTCTCTTTGCGCGTGCTGCGGGCCGAGGCGGAAAGCAATGCCATCACCCATGCCTTGCGGCAAACCGGAGGGAACCGGAAACGCGCGGCTCAACTGTTGCGCATCAGCTATCGAGGGCTGCTCTATAAAATGCAGCGCTTCAACATCGTGCCGGACGCGCTGCCGGGGTGCAGAGTGGTTCCGGTTTCAGGAAAACCAGCGAAAATAGATGACTTTTCAGGCATGTAGGGTAAATAATAGGGGCCCGGCGCCCGCGAGAGGTTTAGGTATCGAGATGGACAAGATGAGAACATCAGCGGTGAAAATTCTAATCGCAGTTTTCGTAGTCACGACTTTGTGCTGGGCGCAGGATGGCGCCAAGCAACTGGCTTCCGCGAGCGCGACAACCGCGCCGGCGGCGGACGCAAGTTCGAGCACGCCAAATCCGCAACTCCAGCAGCGGTATCCCCGCTACAAAATTCGCGCCGGCGACCAGTTCGACGTGAATTTTGATCTCAGTCCTGAGTTTAATCAGACCGTCACCGTGCAGCCCGATGGCTATGTCACGCTACGGGGCGTCGGCGATGTGCATGTGCAGGACGAGACGGTTCCACAGTTGACCGAGACCGTACATACGGCTTATGCCAAGATCCTGCGTGATCCCATCATCGCGATTGTGCTCAAAGATTTTGAGAAGCCGTATTTTATCGCCGACGGACAGGTTGGCAAGCCGGGCAAGTACGATCTGCGCGGTGACACCACCCTGACGCAGGCCATCGCCATCGCCGGCGGATTTACGGAAGCGTCCAAGCACTCACAAGTGCTGTTATTCCGGCGGGTCTCCGACCAATGGACGGAAGCCAAGATTATCGATGTGAAGAAGATGGAAAAAGCGGGTTTGTTGAACGAGGATCCCTTTCTTCATCCCGGTGACATGCTGTTTGTACCGAAAAACGTAATGTCCAAGATCGAGCATTTCATTCCCAATGCCAATATGGGGACGTACCTGGGTAGATCGTTCTAGGGGTGGGTAGGTTGTTCTAAAAAGTTCGTTCGAGAGAAGTTCTGTGGAGGCAATATGAATCTAAACTCTCTTAATACTGCGAGCCGGCCGATATCCTTCACGCTGAAGGATTTTGTGGCCATCGGGTTTCGCCACAAACGGGTAATGGCCCTGTGTTTTCTGGGCGTTTTCGCGGGCGCGCTTTTGCCTGGTCTGCTCCTGCACTCCACCTATCGCGCTGAGACCAAGCTCCTGGTGAAAAAAGAGCGCCTCGATCCCGTGGTCACTCCGGAGCAGAGCGCTCCCATGATGTTCAAAGACACGATCAGCGAGGAAGAGCTGAATTCTGAAGCGGAACTGATCGGCAGCGAAGATGTGCTGCGCAAAGTGGTGCTGGACTGCGGCCTGGACCAAAAGAAATCTTTATTGGCGATCTTCGGCGTCCACCAGTCGGATGATCTGAGAATTGCGAAAGCCGTGCGCCGCCTCCGATCGGAACTAGGGATCGACCCGATCAAGAAGAGCAACATGATCGACGTGAGCTACGAATCGGAGAATCCGAAACTAGCTGCCAAGGTGCTTGAGACGCTGAATGCGGTTTACATCCAGAAGCACCTCGAAGTGCACCACCCGATGGGACAGGCCAAGTTCTTCGAACAGGAAACGGAGCGCTACCGCAAGGCTCTGGAAGAGACGGAAAACAATCTCAAGCAATTTGACAGCGAACAGGGCGGCGTCGCTCCCGCGCAGATGCGCGATCTGACTTTGCAAAAGTTGACGGAGTTCAACAGTACGCTAGAGTCCACGCGGGCTGAAATCAAGGCAACCGAGACACGCATTAAGGAGCTCGAGGGGCAAGAAACGTCTACTCCTTCGCGGCTCACCACGCAGATGAGGAAGGGCGACGATCCGCAAGTTCTGCAACAGTTGAAGGGAATGCTCGCGACCCTGGAATTGAAACGAACGGAATTGCTCACGAAGTATCAATCCGACTATCCACTGGTGGTTGAAGTGGACAAGGAAGTCGCCGAAACCCGCGCCACTCTGGCCAAGGAAGAGGCAACGCCGTTGAGCGATGAAACCACGGATCAGAATCCAACCTACGCGTGGATCAACGCGGAGTTGGCGAAGGCTAAAGCCGATCTCAGCGGGCTGCAGGCCCGGGAGACCGCGACCCAGGCTATTGTGAATCTTTATTCGGCCAATGCCCGGCAGCTTGACGAAAAAGGCATCACGCAACAGGATTTGCTGCGGACGCAAAAGGCTAACGAAGCAAATTATCTCCTTTACCTGAAGAAGGGCGAGGAAGCGCGCATCGCTGATGCACTCGATCAGAACAACATTTTGAACGTCGCAGTAGCGCAGCCGCCTTCGATTCCCGCGCTGCCCACCCGCTCACCCTGGCTGTTCGTAATGTTGGGACTTATTTTGGCCCCGGTCGTCAGCATGGCCCTGGCGCTTACGCTTGACTACATGGATCAATCCTTCCGGACGCCGACCGAAGTTACCGCTGAGCTCGGCATCCCGGTATTGGCCGCGGTGCCACGCCGTGCCTATAGCGACAGCATGAACGGCAACGGTCATCGGAATGGTAACGGCCACGGCCGGTCGCTCGATGAAGACACAGATATCCGGCCTGCGCATCTCGCCTAAGTGACCTTATGTTTCAAGGATTTTTTGGACTTCGTGAACAACCCTTCGGCGTAACTCCGGACCCCAGGTATTTATATCTGGGACCGGGGCACCGCGAGGCGCTGGCTTCTCTCTTCTACGGAATTGAAGCCAACCGCGGTTTTCTTGCGCTCATTGCCAAGCCGGGCATGGGCAAGACCACGCTCTTGTTCCATTTGCTGGAAAAGTTCCGCAATCGCGCGCGCACCGCGTTTCTGTTTCAGACGCAATGCAGCTCGCGCGAGTTCATGCGCTTCCTGCTCGCGGAAGTCGGCATCGACGGCGACGGCAAGGATTTCGTGCAGATGCACGAAGAATTCAACCGCTGCCTGCTGCAAGAGGCACGCGCCGGAAATCGCTTCATCATCGTGATCGATGAAGCCCAGAACCTAGATCCTGCGGTTCTCGAAACGGTTCGTCTGCTTTCGGATTTTGAAACTCCGCGGGCCAAGCTGCTGCAGATCATTCTTTCCGGCCAGCCGGAGTTAGCGGAGAAGCTGGCTCATCCAGGATTGAACCAGTTGCACCAGCGCATTGCCAGCTTCATTGGACTGACGCCCCTAGGTGCGGAGGAGACGGCGCGGTTTATTGACCACCGTCTGCGGGTTGCCGGATATCAGGGGATTTCACTTTTCACTCCCTCGGCCATTGCGATGATCGCCGAGTTCAGTGGCGGCATTCCGCGTAACATCAACAACCTTTGCTTCCACTCGCTCTCACTGGCCTTCGCTTTGCAGAAGAAGACGGTGGATTTGCCGGTGGTGCAGGAAGTTGCCGAAGATCTGGATGTACGGCGCTTGCTTGCCAATTGGGACACGACGTCTGAGCCCGCCCGCTCGAAGCCGCACTTTGGTCTGAATCTCGACTATCGCCAGGAGTGGGATGAAGAAAAATCCTGGTGGAAAAACACCGCGCAGACATCTGGCAAACGAAATGGAACAAATGGTGGGGAAATGCACGAAAGTTCTTTTGGTGCTCGAACCGCCAACTCTGCGGCGAAATCGGAAGCCAGAAAGCCCCTGGGCCCCGACGAAGCCCGTATCCACATGCAGAACGTCACTCGAATGCTGAAAGACTGGCGCGTCGAACCTGGCAATTCCGATTCCACGCCTGTGCTTCCGGACGAACTTCCATAAGTCCGGATTGGATTCGACAATAGCTTCCCCTAGCGAGCATTGATTACCGGGAAATACACTAGGAGTCTATGAGCCGAAACTTCGAATTATTGCAGAACCTCGGGAAAGAGCACGACATGTTCCAGGCCGACCTCGAGCCGATCCTCGAACCTGCCCCGGCTCCGGCCCCGCAGTCCGCACCATTGCCAGAGTTGGAGCCGGTGCCTTTGCGGCTAAACATGGAAGAAGGGCAGAGGGACGAGCTGACCCGGGTGGTGCAGCGTCTGTTTCTGGTTCCGGGCGCGGAAGCGACGCGTGCGATGGTGATGGCGGGTTCGGAAGCCGGCAGCGGATGCAGTTGGGTATGCGCCCGCATGGCGGAGATACTGGCGTCTCAGGTTGCGGCATCGGTATGCGTGGTCGACGCAAATTTCGCCGCGCCGGGTTTGCATCAGCAGTTCGGGACCGAAAATCACACGGGACTTTCCGATGCCTTGCGGGAGCAGGGAAATATTCGCAAGTTCACCCGGCAGGTGGGCAGGGAAAATCTGTGGCTGCTCAGTTCCGGTGCAGACAGCACCCAATGGCAGTCTCTAATCAGCTCGGATCGCATGCGGGCGCGCGTGGCGGAATTGCGATCGGAGTTCCACTATGTTCTGATCGACGGCCCCGCGCTTAACACGGTCAATGACAGCGTGGTCCTGGGCCGTGCCGCCGAGGGTGTAGTGGTGGTGATCAAGGCGAATTCCTCGCGCCGTGAAACTGCGCGCAAAGCGGTGCGGGAACTGGAAAGCGCCAAGGTGCGCGTGTTGGGCGCAATATTGAATCAGCGTACGTTCCCCATCCCGCAGGGAATCTACAACAAGCTGTAACCGCAAGAAATTCTTCTAATCTGTTGTTCCTACAAAATCGATCCTTCGTAACTGCTCCACACTACTGCTCCACGTTGGGTGACCCTAATCATGTCCAATGCTCGCCGCCAGATTCTGCTGAATGCCTTCAAACTGTGGGACGTCGGGCTCATGCTGCTGGCATACCTCGGAGCCTCTGCAGCTGTTCTCAGCCAAAGCCATGCCGTCACGCTGGAGGAGTTCTTCTCCATGCGAGTGAAGATCCAGAACTTTGTGATCTTCTCGATCTTCCTGCTGGCTTGGCACTTCATCTTTAATCTCTGCGGACTCTATGCCTCCCGCCGGTTGGCGAAACGGTTCAGCGAAGTTGTCGATGTAGTGAAGGCAACATCGCTGTGTACGCTAATCATTTTGGCCGGCTCCATGGTCTTCCGTGTCCGGATGGCGACGCCCAGATTCCTCATCGTCTTCTGGCTGGTGAGCACGATCTCGGCGATCTGCAGCCGCCTGATGATGCGAATGGTGCTGGCATACTTTCGAAAACATGGCCGCAACCTGCGCGACGTTCTGGTAGTCGGAACGAACAACCGGGCGGTTTCGTTCGCTCAGAAAATTCTCTCCCGCCCCGGAGCCGGTTACCGGGTGATCGGGTTTGTCGATCAGGAATGGCATGGGCTGGATATGTTCCGCAGCAGCGGTTTCGCGCTCGCCTGCGATTTCGACGGGGTTCCGCAGTTCCTGCGCAACAGCGTGGTCGATGAAGTTGTGATGGCATTGCCGATGCGCTCCCTGCACTACCAGGCCTCGCGAATTGCCGCGCTGTGCGAGGAGCAGGGAATCAAGTTCCGGCTGCTGAGCAACATTTTCGATTTGAAACTGGCGCGCTCTTCCGCCGAAGAATGGGAAGGCGATCCGCTGATTACGCACAGCACGGGATCGGGCGAAGGCTCGAGTTTTCTGGCGAAGCGCGTACTCGATATCGTCGCTTCAGGGATACTGCTTCTGCTTCTGCTTCCGGTTTTCCTGGTGGCGATGATCCTGATCAAGCTGACCTCTCACGGGCCGGTTCTGTTCGTGCAGAAAAGATTGGGACTGAACAAGCGTCGCTTCAATATTTACAAATTCCGCACCATGGTCATCGATGCGGAGAAGAAGATGCAGGAAATCGCGCACCTGAATGAAGTGAGCGGGCCGGTGTTCAAGATCAAGCATGATCCTCGAATCACGCCGGTGGGACGATTATTGCGCCGAACCAGCATCGACGAATTGCCACAACTGCTCAACGTTTTCAAAGGAGATATGAGCCTGGTTGGTCCGCGTCCGCTGCCGGTGCGCGACTACGAAGGCTTCAACGAAGACTGGCAGCGGCGACGCTTCAGCGTGAAGCCGGGCATAACTTGCCTATGGCAGATCATGGGACGAAGCTCGATTCCATTCGAACAATGGATGGAATTGGATCTGCAATACATCGACAAATGGTCGCTGTGGCTTGATCTCAAGATACTGGTGCAAACGATTCCGGCTGTACTGAGAGGATCAGGCGCCGCATGAGAGCCGTCAGCCAGCCGCAAATTGCATCAGAGCTCGATCATTTTGTGGTAAAAAAATCGAAAGGTAGTAACGGGACCGAGTCTGGGAAGGGCCAAATCGCCGCACAGAACGAGGCCGAAACCATGTCTGCATTAACTCCCTTAATCCAATCCACAGAAACCACCCTGACTCCAAACCGGGTGGCCGAACAGGCCCGCTTACGGCCCACTGCACCGGCCCTCATCGCCGGTTCCACAACGCTGACATACGACGAACTGGATCGTCGCGCCAATCAACTTGCGCACTACCTGCAATTGTTGGGCGTGGGTCCGGAAAAACTTGTTGGCCTCTATCTGGAGCGTTCTCCAGAAATGGTAGTGGCTGCGCTTGCGGTTCTGAAAACCGGCGGCGCCTATGTGCCGCTCGATCCGGTGCTGCCGGCCGAGCGCTTCGCATACATGCTCATCAGCGCCGATCTTTGCGCATTGGTCACGAAGAAAAGCTTCGAAGCTCGCTTGGGCTCGGTCAACTGTCCAGTGGTGGATTTGGAAAAAGATGCGGCCGCGATTAGCGCTTCTTCCGCCGAACTGCTGTCCGTTTCCGTGGCCGCGCACAATCTGGCGTACGTGATCTATACTTCAGGCTCGACAGGTCAGCCCAAAGGCGTAGAACTCACGCATGGCGGGCTGCAGAACCTGATCGCGTGGCACCTGCGAGCTTTTGAAGTCACGGCTGCGGACCGTGCAAGCCACCAGGCCTGCATTGGCTTCGATGCGGCGGTCTGGGAAGTTTGGCCCTATCTCGCCGCAGGCGCGAGTATTTACTTCCCTGATGAATCTGTCCACAATAGTCCCGAGGCATTTCGTGAGTGGTTGCTGGCGCATGGAATCACGATTACATTTCTGGCTACGGTTTTGGCCGAGCGCTTGTTGACGCTGAATTGGTCAAAGCAAACTGCGCTGCGCATTTTGCTCACAGGCGCGGACACGCTCCACCACTGGCCCTCGGCAAATCTTCCCTTCAAGCTGGTCAATAATTACGGTCCCACTGAGGCCACGGTTGTAGCCACATCGGGCGTGGTCGCGCCTGCCGAACACGGAAATAGCAAGCCTTCGATCGGCAAGCCCATCCACAACACGCAAGCCTACATTCTGGATGAGGAGCGCAGGCCGGTCGCACAAGGTGAAGTTGGGGAACTATATATTGCCGGCGCGAGTCTGGCGCGCGGGTATCGCAATCGCCCTGACCTGACTGCAGAGAGGTTCGTGTCGAATCCTTTCGTTTCTGATCCGCAAGCGCGCATGTATCGCACGGGAGATCTGGCGAGCATCCGTCCCGATGGGCAAATCGATTTTCTGGGGCGCGCCGACGAGCAGATCAAGATTCGGGGTTACCGGATCGAGCCAGGCGAGATCGTAGCTGCGCTGAATGACTGCCCTGGAATCGAAACCAGTGCGGTCGTCGTCGAGGATAGCAAGACTGAAAAACGGCTCGCGGCTTACATCGTACTCAATGCGGAATCCAATCTCACCGCCGGGGCAGTGCGGGAGTTCCTGCGCGAGCGCCTCCCGGACTACATGATTCCGTCCGTGTTTGTGAAGGTGGATACGTTGCCCCTCACGGCCCATGACAAGCTCGACCGCGCGGCGCTGCCTGCTCCCGGCGAAGACAACACTCTTGGCGACGTGGCTTACGTTGCTCCAAGCGGAATCGTCGAAGAGCGTTTGGCGGAGATCATCGCACGCCTGCTGCATGTCGACCATGTGGGCGCCAACGAAAACTTCTTTTTACTCGGCGGACATTCGTTGTTGGGCACGCAGTTGATCGCCAAGGTCAACGAGTCTTTCGGGGTGGAATTATCTCTGTTGAATCTTTTCGACCATCCCACGCTGGCGGAAATGGCAGCCGAGATTGAAAAGCTGGTGCGCGCCAAGATCGACGCCATGAGTGCCGACGAAGTGCTGGAAGCGCTGTCTCACACCGGAATGGAGCGCAGCCGCTAATGGCATCGAGCACCACACAGTGGTCGAGAGGTGAAGGGCCGCACTCTGCCCTCAGCCTCTACCATCTTCTCGATCAGCAGGTGCTGGCGAATCCGTATCCGCTATTCCACCGTTTGCGGAGAGAGGATCCGGTGCACTGGGATCCGTTCTTGCATTCGTGGGTGGTCACACGCTACGCGGACGTGATGGAAGTGCTCCTCACCTTCTCCGCGGACCGCACGCCTTCGCCGGAGCAGCTCACCACCATGGGGTTGTCGCGATTGAATCCCATCGCGCAGCTGATGGTGAAGCAGATGCTGTTCATGGATGCACCGGCGCATACGCGTCTGCGCGGGCTGGCTTCAAAAGCTTTTACCCCGGCCCGTGTCGAGCAGTTGCGCAGTCACATTCAGGAGATCGTCAACCGCCTGCTCGATGAGGTTCAAAACAAGCGCGGCATGGAAGTGATGGCAGACTTGGCTGAGCCGCTGCCGGCGATCGTTACCGCAGAGCTGTTGGGCGTGCCGGTCGCGGATCGCAGTTACCTGAAGACCTGGTCGGCAAATTTCGCGGAGATGCTGGGAAACTTCCAGCACAATCCCGATCACACCGACTTGATGCTGCAGACAGTTCAGGACATGACCGCGTACTTCCGCGACGTGGTCCACGAAATCAAGCTGCATCCGCGGGAAGGCCTTATTCACTCGCTGCTGACTGCCGAAGTGGACGGCGACCGGCTCACCGAAGAAGAAGTGGTGGCCAACTCCATCGTGACCATGGTTGGCGGACAGGAAACTACGACCAGCCTGATTGCGAATGGAGTGCTTACGCTGCTGCGTAATCCTGAACAGATGCAGCAACTGCGCGACGACCTATCGCTGATTCCATCAGCGGTCGAGGAAATGCTGCGCTATGAAAGTCCGAGCCAGCACACGGCGCGGCTTGCGCCCTCCGACAGGGAACTGGGCGGTAAGCAGATTAAGAAACGGCAAGCGGTGATTGCGGTGATGGCTGCAGCCAATCGCGATCCGGAAAGATTCCCCGATCCCGATCGATTCGATGTTCAACGCAAAGATAATCGGCACCTGGCTTTTGGCTACGCCGCGCATTTTTGTTTTGGAGCGCCGCTGGCACGCGTGGAAGCGCAGATTGCCTTCCGCACCATGTTGGAGCGCTTCCCGAGCATTCGTTTGGAGCCGCAGGAATTGGTCTGGCGCACGAATCTGGGACTTCGTTGTCTCAACGCGCTGAATGTTACCTTCGAAGATTCAGGATCGACCGCGGATGACAATCGGGGAAAACGCAATGATGCGGTGACCGGAGTTGGAGCGGACTCCGCCCCAGGGAAATCCGCTGGCACCAAGGATGCTCGGAACAGCCTTTTGGAGCGCTATCTTTCCGGCGGTATTCCGCAGGCGCGGATTCGAAAGCGCGCCAATTCCGATCCGGTTCCTTTATCTTCCGCTCAGGAGCAAATCTGGCTGCACTGCCAGATCGCTCCCGAGTCTCCGCTGTACAACGAGCCGGTGATTCTATCGCGCAGCGGTTCGCTAGATGTCGCGGTTCTCGAGCGCAGCTTCACCGAGATCATCCGGCGGCACGAGGCTTGGCGGACGAACTTCGATGTCATCGACGGACGCCCCATGCAAGTCATTCGTCCGGCGAGCGAATTTAAATTGTTGGTGATCGATCTTCGCCATGAGCCGGAAGCCGAGCGAAAAAAACACGCCGATCTTCTTGCTACCGAACAGGGCAAAAAGCCGTTCGACCTGAAGCAGGAATCATTGGTGCGAGCCACAGTCGTACGCCTCGGAGACACGGAATATCAGATCAACCTGACGCTGCACCACATTATTTTTGACGGGCTTTCCATCTATCGCGTCTTCCTGCCCGAACTGCTCGCGTGTTACCGGGCATTCTCTAAAAGTGAAAACCCGCTCTTGCCGGAGTTGCCGATTCAGTATGCCGATTTCGCGGCGTCGCGCAATCAGTCGTTGCCGGAAAGCGCGTATGCCCAGCAAATCGAGTACTGGCGGAAGCATCTTGCGGGTACGGTTCCGGTCCTGCAACTGCCTACCGACCGGCCTCGTCCGGCGGTGCAGCGTTTCCGCGGAGCCATGCATTCGTTCCGCTTGCCGGCAGAGTTGAGCGTCGCTCTTCGCGGCCTCAGCCGCAGCGAAGGCGCCACGCTGTTCATGACCTTGCTATCGGCATTCACTGTGCTGCTCCATCGTTATAGCGGGCAAGACGATTTTGTCGTGGGCACGGTGAGCGCTGGGCGAAAGCAGCCTGGACTCGAAGGACTGCTGGGTTGCTTCCAGAACCCGCTAGCGCTGCGAATGGATCTTACCCATAACCCCACGTTTCGTGAGCTGTTGCACCGGGCTAAGGAAGTAACCTTGGGCGCGCTTTCCCACGACGATGTGCCTTTCGGAGTCCTGGTCAACGAACTCCATCCCGACCGCGATTTCAGCCGCAATCCACTCTTGCAGGTGTTGATCTCACTGGCGCCGTCCGTTCCCATGACTGAGCCGGGCTGGGACATCACGCAGATGGGAATCGATGTCGGCGCGGCCAAGTTTGATCTTGATCTCGAACTGGACGACCGGCCGAGCGGCATCCGCGGACGATTCGTCTACAACACCGACCTCTTCGATGCCGCAACCATCGCGCGTACGGTCGGTCACTGGGAGACACTGCTGCGCGGCATTGTGGCGCGGCCGGACCTGCGCATCTCCACGTTGCCATTGCTGACCGATGCTGAAAAAATACAATTCGCGGAATGGAATCGCACGCAAGTCGAATATCCACGCGAACAGTGCATTCATCAACTCATCGAGGCGCAGGTGGAGCACGCGCCCGGCGCCGTGGCCGTGCAACAGGAAAAGCGAACGCTCACCTATCGCGAGCTGAACGCGCGCGCCAATCAGCTGGCGCATTATTTGAGGAAGCGCGGAGTGGGACCGGAAGTGCGCGTGGGAATTTGCCTGGAGAGTTCGCCCGAAATGACGGTCGCGCTTCTGGGCGTTCTGAAGGCTGGCGGCGCATGCGTGCCGCTTGATCCGAACTATCCGCAGGAGCGGCTTGCGTACATGCTGGAAGACGCGCACGCCCAGGCCGTGATTGCGCGGCAGAATGCGTTGCCGGTAGCCAGCGGCATAACGGAATGGATCGATCCGACAGCCGACTGGCAGGAGATCGCGAAAGAAAGCGAGCGCAATCCCGAGAACCTGACCACGCCGGAGAATCTGAGTTACGTGATCTACACCTCGGGCTCAACCGGCAAGCCGCGCGGAGTTCTGCTGACGCATCGCGGACTGGTGAATCACAACACCGCCGCGATCAAACTTTATGGATTAACTCCTGCCGACCGCGTGCTGCAGTTTTCTTCCGTCAGCTTTGACATCGCGGTGGAAGAAATTCTGCCGACATGGATGAGCGGCGCTACGCTGGTTTTGAAGACCGCCGATATGCCGCTCACGGCGGCCAGTTTCACGGCATGGATCCGCAAACGGCGGATTACGGTGCTCGATTTGCCGACGGCGTATTGGCATGAGCTGGTGCATCAACTTTCCGGAGCGCAGAAAGAATTGCCCCAAGATTTGCGGCTGATCATTGTAGGCGGCGAAAAAGCATCGGCCAGCGCGCTGCAGGAGTGGCGCAAACTCGCGGCTGGTCGCGTGCGCTGGATTAATACTTACGGCCCTACCGAAGCGAGCGTGATTGTTGCCTCCTACGAACCCAACGGCCACGGCATACCCACGCCACTGCCCATCGGACGGCCGGTCGCGAACATGCGGATTCATATTCTCGATTCCCAGCTGCAACCGGTGCCGGTAGGGGTTGGCGGCGAGTTGCATGTCGGAGGCCCAGGCGTAGCGCGCGGTTATCTCAACCGCCCCGAGCAGACGGAACAAAAATTTATCGCCGATCCGTTCAGCGCGGAAGCAGGCGAACGGCTTTACAAGACCGGCGATAACGCCAGGTTCCTGCCTAACGGAGATATCGAATTTCTCGGCCGTACTGACGATCAGGTGAAGATCCACGGTTTTCGCGTCGAGATGGGCGAAGTGGAAGCGATCCTCGGCCAGCATCCCGGCGTGCATGAGCCTGTGGTGATCGCAAGAGAAGACGAGCGTGGTGAAAAAGTTCTGAGCGCCTATTTCGTGGCCGCAGAACCGGGGCCGACAGCTGCGGAGTTGCGCAGCTTCCTGAAAGACAAACTGCCGGAGTACATGGTGCCATCGGCGTTCGTCCGGCTTGCAGCGATGCCGCTCACGCCCAATGGAAAAGTAGACCGCCGCGCGTTGCCTGCGCCACAGCCTGCCGACTCGCTGGCCGCAAGCGGTACATTCACCGCTCCCAAAGACGAGGTCGAGGCCCGGATGGTGAAGGTTTGGGAATCGACTCTGGGCGTGCAACCGATTGGGACACAGCAGAACTTTTTTGAACTGGGCGGACATTCTCTGATGGCGGTGCGGCTGATGCACCGCATCGAGCAGATCTTTGGCAAGCGCATGCCGATCACGACCTTATTCCAAGCGCCCACCATAGAACAACTCGCCGAACTCGTGCGCCACGAAGGATGGTCGCCTTCCTGGTCTTCTCTGGTACCCATTCAGACTGGCGGTGCGAAGCCTCCTTTTTTCTGTGTTCACGGCGCGGGCGGCATGGTGATCATCTATCGCGATCTGGCGCAGGCGTTAGGATCGGATCAGCCGGTATACGGTCTTCAGGCGCAGGGTCTTGATGACAAGCAGCCCTGCCTGACTCGTGTGGAAGCTATGGCGGCTCACTACCTGAAAGAGATTCGCACGGTGCAACCCACCGGTCCATATTTTCTCGGCGGATTGTCCTTCGGTGGAACGGTTGCGTGGGAGATGGCGCAGCAGCTGCAAGCCGCCGGAGAAGAAGTAGGTCTACTAACTTTATTTGATACATTTCCGGGACGCTACGAATCGAACCGCGAACTTCTGCTCAAGCTGTGGCATCGCCCGCTCTCCGAAAAAGTTGTCTACGTCAGCCGCAAGATGGGCCAGTATGGCAAAACATTCTGGCGCCGTCTTACCCGCGGCATGCTGCCTGAGGCTCTCAAGAAAGTGCGGCGCGGCATTCATCAGGCTGGGGCGCATTATGTAACGCAGTCGTATTCCGGGCCCGTGGTTCTGTTCCGCGCCAGCAAGAAATCCTTGCGCGGGGTCGATGATCCTTATGCCGGATGGAAGGATCTGGCGGTTGGTGGTCTCGAAATCTACGAAATCATGGGAGACCACGTCGGCATCGTGACTGGACCGCGAGCGCGTATTCTGGCTCAGCATCTCAAAGAGCGCCTGGAAGAATCCCAGATCGTACATCCCCAAGAGCAACTCTGCGCAGACTAGCAAGCCATCCCACGAAATTGTGAAGCCCAGAAATCGCAAAGCCCTAGGATTCCGAATCATGAGTGAGTTGCAGGAACAAGAAATCGAGCCGAAAGCTCAGGCCGAAGTTGGCGGCGAAGTGCGCAGCGCCGGACTTGGGGCGAAGATCTGGCGCGCCTTGCCGTGGGCGACCAAAGGCGGACTCGCAATCGTCGATCAAGGGCTGATTTCGGGATCGAACTTTCTGCTGGGCATATTGCTGGCTCGCTGGCTCGCACCCGAGCAGTATGGAGCGTACGCGCTTGCGTTTTCCGCGTTTTTGCTGCTGACGTTTCTCTATCAAGCTTTGTTGCTGGAGCCGATGGCAGTCTTCAGCGGTGCGGCATATCGCAAGTCGCTGCGCGGATATCTCGGCGCGCTGTTGTGGATTCATGTTGTGCTCAGCGTAGTTGTGGTGGTGGTGCTCGGGGCCGCTACCGCCATTGCGTACCATTGGGGCGGCGGGGGTGCCTTACCCGCGGCCTTGTTCGGCGTAGCTCTTGCGTCGCCTTGCATCTTGTTGTTTTGGCTGGCGCGGCGTTCTTTCTACATGGAACTCGCCCCGGCGCAGGCGGTTGTAGGAGCGCTGATCTATTGCACGTCGGTGATTACCGGCTTGTTTGTCATTAATCGGCAGGGATGGATGTCACCGTTCGTGGCCTTTGTGTTGATGGCCATCGCCGGCCTGATTACTTCGGCATATCTTTTGTTTCGCGTGCGTTCGACTTTGAGCGCAGAAGTTCCCGGTCCAACCCTGGGCCAGACCTGGCATCGTCATTGGGTATACGGCCGGTGGGCGCTAGCTACTGCGGCTTTAACCTGGATTCCTTACTACATGTACTATCCGCTGCTGGGTGCGCTGAAAGGCGGGTTGGTGGCAGCCGGTCAACTGCGGGCGCTGATGAATCTTGCCTTGCCGCTGGAGCAAAGCTTCACTGCGCTGGCGTGTTTGTTTCTTCCGTATGCGGCACGAGTACACGGCGAAGAGGGCGCAGTGAGCGTTGGCTTTTTGACGCGCCGCATTGCACTTCTCTACGTAGGTGGAGCGACTCTTTACTGGCTGGCTGTGATTCCTTTCAAGGCGCAGGCCTTTCACTTCCTCTATGGCGGCAAGTACATGGAAGTGTCCTACCTGATTCCATACGTTGCTGCCGAGACGATTTTGTGGAGCGCCGCTTTCGGCCCGACGATTGTTCTGCGGGCCATGGAATCTCCGATCTCGGTTTTTTATGCGCGCTGCGCCGCCAGCGTGTTGTCGGTAGCCATCGGTGTTCCGCTCACCGTTATCTATGGTCTGTGGGGATGCGTGCTGGGCATCGTACTCTCGCAAGGCGCGGCGCTGCTATTTGCGGTGTACATTCTTCGCCGCAAGGTTGCGGTTGGGAATCCGTTGCCCGAAGCACAAGCCGCGTAGCTCGAAGCTCACGATTGAAATGGCAAAGAAGATTAAGATTCTCGCCGCGTTCGCAGCACTTGTGGTTGTGACGGGCCTCGCCTTCGGCCAGAAAAGCCAGAGCAATAACGACAACGAAACCCTGCGGCAATACGCCGACAAAATGGGTTTCGGGATCGGCACCCTCATCCAGCCGCGTTACTGGAAGCAGGACCCGGAACATCAAGTTATCATGGCGCGGGAGTTCAACCACGCGGCTGTGATGGCGATGAAGATTCAGGATCAGCGCGGACATTATGACTTCGACCTGATGGATAAGGAAATGAAGTTTGCCAAAGAGCACAACATGAAGCTCTTCGGCGCGGGTCTGATCTATCGCAATAATTCTTCTCCGGAATGGCTGCACTTTGAAGGGCGAGGGCGCTGCGGAGGGTGGTCGGCGAAAGAACTGGATGAGATTATCAAGGACGACGTGCAGACCATCGTCCGTCACGGCGGCGACACTTTCTATACCTGGGAAGTGGTGAACGAGCCGGTCACTGCTCCGCAGCATAACGGCTGCTGGGGATCGATTCTAGGGCAGGATCAAATGATCGCCAGTGCATCCCGGTATGTGTACGAAGCCAACCCCAACGTCCCGATCATGGTGAATGAGCAGTTCGGCCAGGCGGGTGTCGATAGGGCTAAGGCCGACGAATTTTTCGACTTGATCAGGAGAGTGAAAGCTCTGGGTGGCCACATCGATGTGGTCGGCTGTGAGATGCACCTGGAGGCGCAGCAGCTTCACCCCAATTATGTCGACGAGTTCAAATACTACCTCGATCAGGCGCGCAAGCTCGGGGTTCAGGTTCAAGTGACCGAGATGGATGTCTATCAGGGTCCGGCGGGAGCGATTGCGGATCCATACGAGAATCAGAAACAGATTTTCTACAACATTGCGCATATCTGCCTGAAAGACTCGAATTGCACCAGCTTCGCGGTGTGGGGATTGGCTGACCAGTACAGCTGGCTGCGCACAGCCAAAGACCTGACGGATGCGAACCCGGTATTGTTCGACGAACACTACCAGAAGAAGCCCGCGTACTACGGCGTACTGCAAGCGCTTAAAGAAGGCCGATAAGTTAAGACGAGAAGTAAAGGCAATAAGCAAGCCACGTCACAAGCTGCCACCCAATGAATACCGCAACTGAAAAGCTGAACATCGAGAGCACACAGCAGAGCCTGGCGAATAGCCGGAACCTGAAAGTGCTGTTGGGGTTCGCCCTGCTCGGGGTGATGCTCAGCTTCGGCGTGTACTTTGTTTCGGCCGACTTCGAACGCATTGGCATTGTGCCCATGCTGCTGCTGATCGTTCTAATTGCGCCACTCACGATCGTGGCAGTGATGGGGCTGAGGCAAGGAGTTAAGCATTTCGCTAGTTTGCGGGCAGCCTGGACCTGGTGGCATTGGCCGCTGGCATTGCTCGTTATCAGCACGCTGGTATTTCGCGTTCGGGATAATCAAGAGGTAGCTTCCACTCCGGTCGATGCCTGGGCTCTATTGCGCCTTGGTCCGGAATTTATCGTTGCGGCGGTACTGGGATGGCGCCTGCTGAACCGCGAAACGAACTGGCGTGACAGCTTATTCAAAGGGATCGTGAGCTGGCTGGCAATTTATGGCATCGTCTGCGTCATCTCTTCGATCTGGTCGGTTTACTGGTCGTGGACACTTTATAAGTCGCTAGAGTTTCTGCTTGATGTTGCCACGCTGGCGGCAATCCTGGCGACCGTGTCGTCGATGGAAGAGATTCGACGAATGGGTAATTGGGTTTGGATGCTGTACGGTTTCGATTTGGTGATGAGCTGGATTGGCGCGGCCCTCTGGCCTACGGAAGCGCTCGATGAGCTAGGCCGGTTGTCCTGTCCGTGGCCGGTGATTTCTTACAATAGTCTGGGCGCTTCAAGCGCGCTGGTGGGCATTGTGGCGATCGCGCGGCTGTTTCGCAAGCCGGAGAAAAGTGAGCGCGCGTGGTACAGCATACTTCTGGTCTTCGGCATCGTTACCCTGATAGCTTCGCAAACCCGCAACGCGATGATGGGATTTGTGGTCGGGGTGTTCCTGGTACTTGTATTCGAACGCAAGGCTTGGATCGGCATTGGCCTCGGATTAGCCGCCGGTCTTGCGCGCGTGTTCTACCTGCTATTCACTCTCGCTTCGTTGCCGAGTTTGTCGGAGTTGCCGGCTACGCTGCTCGGCCCTCGGGTCATTCAGTTCCTGGCCCGCGATCAGACCGATGCTCAAATCTCGGGCCTAAGCGGCCGCGGCGATTGGTGGAGCTTTGCCTGGCATCAACTGATGCAGCGGCCGCTCACCGGCTTCGGCGCTTATGCTGGCGGCAGGTTTGCGGTCCTCGGCAAGCTGGGCATCGTCACCTCGCAGATTCACAGCGACTGGCTGGAAGTTCTCACTGACACCAGCTTCTGGGGATTGATTCCGTTTGTGGTGGCTTTCGTAGCCTGCTGGTGGATCGTAATCCGCAGCTACTCGGACCCCTCTCTCGCTCCCGACGAGCGTGAATGGTTGCCCGAAATTGCAGGCCTGCTCGGAGTTATCACTGTTCGCTCCTTCTTCAATATCGAGATGAGTTGGCACGCGCCCCTGTTCTACTTCACGATCATCGCGTACGCCGAATTCCTGCGCCGCAAGCGGCAAGCCGCGAAACAAATTCTGACTGATCCTTCGTACCCTGATCTTTCGTACCCTGACCCTTCTTACAATGACCGAATTAATCGATAACAATAACAGCAACAAAAACGGCGGGAAGCAAGTTTCACAGAAAGCCGATTCGGGCCCTTTGTTTGTGGTCGGGATGTGGCGTTCCGGTACGTCTTTGCTGTATGCCCTGCTCAATCAGCATTCACAGGTTGCCTTGATGTATGAAGGTGACTTGCCGCTGCTGCGGCCATTGTTCCGCGGGGGCAAGTCGAGAACCGACTGGCTTCAGCGATGGGAATTCTGGAACGGTGCCTTGACCCGCCATCAGCTCAGCGGCGCAAGGCTTGCCTCGGAAGTTTCGAGCTTGCCCATGGCCATGGAGTTGGCTTACCGTCAGTATGCTGGCGAAGCAATTTGGGGATGCAAATCGCCGAACTACCACGACTCGATGACGCAACTGGCGCGCGAGTTTCCGAAAGCGCGATTCATCGTAATCTGCCGCAACCCGGCCGACGTTTGCCGTAGCATTGTCCGGGCAAGCGGTAAAGATTCGTGGTTCTCCCGTCCCGGCATGTCCTTGCGCGCTCTGCTCGGCTGTAGGGCGTTGAAGAAGGAAATCGACGGCCTCGTAAGCGCCGGAGTTCCAGTGCATGTATTGCAGTACGAGGAACTGGTTCGCGATCCCGAAGGGGCATTGCGTGGGATTTGCGAATTCCTCCAGATTCCGTTCGATGCCCGGATGCTGTTGCTTGAGAATGCGCCGCGATCTGCAATTTATGATCGCGAGCACCATGAGATGGTGAAGGGAAAACAGATTCGCGCCTCAGGCCCGCGTGAAGAAGTTCTGCCGATGGCGCTCAAGAATAAAATCCATCGCTACACCAATCTCTGGCGCGAAGAGTACAGGGGGACCTGGCCGGTTTATTGCGATCAGGATGCTTCCGATGCGGGCAAGCCAAGCTGGTTTGAACGGAATGCCGACGCGCTTTTGTACCGTGCCTACCGGGCGCTTGATCATGCGGTAATATACGCTTATTGCATTGCTCCTTTGAGCTGGCTGCGGCTTTATCGCGGCATGAGAGGCCAGGACCTGGGAGTGGTCACACAGGAAGACAGGGTTCCGGTGACCGGAGATTGAGCTCCGCACCCGCAAGACCAGCCGTTGCATGAGGTGTTTATGAGCCTTGACTGCCTACGATGTCACAGTTCGTTGGAAGAATATCTGTTCACGCGTCTAAGCTTTCTGCCGCCAGATGTGGCGCATAAGCACGTCATGCTGGAATGTCCCAAGTGCGGGCACGTTGAGTTTCTGTCCCGCACCAGTCCATTGATCGAGCAAATGCGAGCCATGCCGACATTTGCCGGCGACGGCGACTGAAATAGAGACTTCGCACGAGTTATCGAAACATTTAAAAGAAACCCCCGGTAAGTCTTTGTAGCATCTGCAACGCGTGAGGCGTTGCACCCCCACCCAGATAGACCTGTTCCACTTTTGTCTATGCGAATCCTCGGATTATCGTCGTTCCGGCACGACACGGCTGCGGCACTACTCGAAGACGGCAAGATCGTTGCCGCCATCGAAGACAGCAAGTTGGCGCGCGTCCGCACCCGCGGCCTGCCTGAGGCAGCCATGAAGTTCTGCCTGGAGAAAGCGGGCGCTACCTGGCATGACCTGGATGCGATCGCTGTAGCCACGCGTCCCTTCCAGGGTTGGGCTCGGCGCTCCTGGGGAGCAGCCCGTACATCGCCGTTTTCTCCGGTGGCAGGCGCTTACTACGAAGCCAACGAGCTGGGCGGTTTGGCCCGCGACCTGAGCAGCCTTCGAGCGTTGAAGCACAAGAACGGCACGTCGCCGTGTAAGTTTCTTACCTTCGAGCATCATTTTTGTCACGCCGCCAGCGCGTTCTACCTGTCACCGTTCGATCGAGCGTTAATCCTCACCATGGACGAGGATGGCGACGGACGTACTGGAATGATCGCCCTCGGAGAAGGCACAAAAATCCGGATGATCGAGAGCATTCCGTGCCCGGATTCGCTGGCGATGGTTTATTCGCGTGTCACCGAACTGCTGGGCTTCGTGCCGCAGAAAGAAGAACACAAGACACAGTGGCTGAGCGTGCAGGGGGAACCGCTATTCAAGAAGCAATTCCTGAACATGCTCCGCGGCTCGCGCGGCGTTCTGCCTCGGCTGAATTCGGCCTTTCTGAATCACGAAGTGACCGGACGCTTTGCGCTCTCGACGAAACTTTATCGCGATATCGGTCTTGCGAACGGCGTCGAACTGGATGACGATCAGCGTCGCACCCTGGCCAGCAGCCTGCAAGCGGCTTGCACAGAAATCGTAGGCGATCTGCTCGAGCACTACTGCAAAAAGGAAGGCGTGAACCAGATTTGTCTGGCGGGTGGTCTGTTCCAGAACGCGTTGCTCGTCTCCGATCTGGAAGCCAGGCTGGGCATGGATCGGATCTTCGTTCCTGCAGCGCCGGGCAACTCGGGTTGTGCCGTGGGCGCGGCAACGATGGCATGGCACCATGAGCAAGGCCAGCCGCGACGCGAGCCGGAAATCGGCAGCTACTGGGGACCATCCTTTGGCCGGCACGCAATCAAGGATGTTCTCGACAACTCCAAATCCCGCTATACGGTTCCGAACACAGGCGATCGAAAAATGGATTCGACCGTGCACTTGCTCGAAGCCGGAAAGATCGTAGGCTGGTTTCAGGGAGCGACCGAGTTTGGGCCCCGTGCGCTCGGCAATAGAAGTTTGCTGGCTTCGCCGTGGGCGCCGTATGTGCGGGAAAATCTTAACGACTACATCAAGCACCGCGACTGGTTTTGTCCTTTTGCAGTCTCAGTGCCGGAGGAAGATTGCGGCCGCTACTTTGAGTATTCCACGCTGTGCCGCTCCATGAATTCTCTCGCGAAAGTCCGCCCGGATGCCGATGCCGTGCCGCAGGAATTCTGCCTGCCCGGAAACAGGATCAGGTTGCACGCGGTGAATCGAACCAGCAATCCTTTGTTTTGGAATCTGCTCAAGCGCTTCGGCGAGCACGCGCCCGCACCCATGCTCTTGAATACGTCTTTCAACATTGCCGGAGAGCCTCTGGTGGCGCGGCCGCAAGACGCGGTGCGGAGTTATTTTTGTTCCGGAGTGGATGCTCTGGTAATTGAAAATTTTGTATTGTCCAAAACCCCCGTACAAATAGGCGCAACAACAGTACGGGCTTCGTAACAATCTGTCGGGATGATCAAACGTCGGTTCTGGTTCGAGAGGTCCCCCGCTAAATTTTTTCAAGCTGTTTAAGCAATTCGGTACGATTCGCTACACAATTTTCTCAGGAGAAACTGGAATGAGCACACAAAAACGGATACTGGTAACAGGTGCGGGTGGATTTATCGGGCATCATTTGGTTCGTCGTCTTAAGAAGGACGGGCACTGGGTACGGGGCGTCGATATCAAGTACCCGGAATACGAAAAGAGCGCTGCCGACGAGTTCGAAATTCTCGACTTGCGCAAGGCCGATATGTGTCTGCTGGCCACGCGCGGCGGCATCGATCAGGTGTACAACCTGGCCGCCGACATGGGCGGAATCGGCTACATCACCGCCAACCACGCCGACATCAGCCGCAACAACATCCTCATCAACGCTCACATGCTCGAGGCTGCCAAGCAGAACGGCGTGAAGCGTTTCTTGTTCTCGTCCTCGGCTTGCGTATATGCACAAGGCAAGCAGAAAAATCCTGAAGTCACGCCTCTCCGTGAAGAGGATGCCTTTCCGGCGGATCCCGAGCCCGGTTATGGTTGGGAGAAGCTGTTCGCCGAGGAACTCTGCCGCTACTACTGGAAGGACTACGCTTTCGAAACCCGCATCGTCCGTTTCCACAACGTCTACGGTCCTCTCGGTACCTACGACGGCGGCAAGGAAAAAGCTCCGGCGGCAATCTCCCGCAAAGTTGCACTCTGCGGAGAGACCGGCGAGATCGAAGTTTGGGGTGACGGCGACCAGACCCGCTCCTTCATGTACGTGGATGATTGCGTGGAAGGCCTGATTCGCATTATGGCCTCCGACTACCGCGATGCCTTGAACTTGGGTACCGACGAACTGGTCAGCATTAATCAACTGGTTGACATGGTCGCCAATGCTGCTGGAAAGCGCATCAACAAGCGGCACAATCTCACGGGTCCGCAGGGCGTGCGTGGCCGCAACAGCGACAACTCGCGCCTGCAGGATGTGCTAGGATGGCAACCGTCGATCCTGCTGGAACAGGGTTTGGCCATCACTTACAAGTGGATTGAATCCGAAGTTCGCAAGTCACCGAAATATGCCAGCCAGCGTGTCGAGGAGATGACGCCGGCTCGCTAACCGAATCCCTCCCCCAACCTCCCCCCCAAATTTCAACAGCACTGAAAGTGTGTCTAGTTACCGCGTTCCTATGTCGACAGAACTGGGTTTGCCAAGCCGGTCGTATCAACAAGAGCAGGTTTCCCCGGAGCTCCCGGAAACCGCGACGTTCAAAGTGCTCGGCATTCGCGTGGACGCCGTGCAGATTCCGGACGTCATCGCGAAGGTTGAGCGTTGGATCGCGGAGCGTGGGTCAAGCCGTTACATCGCCGTCACCGGAATGCACGGGATCACGGAATCGCGTCGCGATCGCAAGTTCCGTAGCATTCTGGGCGCGGCAGATCTTGTGGTCGCGGATGGAATGCCTTTGGTTTGGCTCGGCCGCTGGCATGGCCATCACGCGATGGCTCGGCGAGTGTACGGGCCGGAGCTTACGGAGACTTTTTGCAACGTCACCGGAAGCAAGTACCGTCACTTTTTCTACGGCGGTGCACCGGGAGTAGCGGATGATCTGGCACGCACTCTTCAGCAGCGTCACGGTATCCGCATCGCGGGAACATACTGTCCTCCATTCCGGCCGCTCACTGAGTGCGAAGACAGAGAATTAGTAGATCTAATACGAACCGCAAATCCAGATGTCCTATGGGTTGGTTTAAGCACTCCCAAGCAGGAGACCTGGATGTATGAGCACCGCGACAAATTCACTGTTCCAGCAATGTTCGGCGTCGGGGCCGCTTTTGACCTCAACACCGGCAGGCTGAAGCAGGCGCCGCGCTGGATGCGGGAGCACGGGCTCGAATGGCTGTACCGGCTGATTGCAGAACCGCGCAGGCTGTGGCGGCGCTACGTGGTGTTCGGATCGATTTTTGTTTGGAACGTAACCATGGAACTACTTGGCTTGAAAGTTTTTGATTAAAGTTTCTCCCCTGATAACCAAAGCAGACGAGCTGTACGAGTAAGGTCACTTCGGATTTCGCCTGGCAACCTCCTCCCCCTTCGTCGTTGGGCCATGAATTTGAATAACCAGAAAGCAATCGGAACGAGACCGATCGGGACGGACCACCACGGTCAATCTGAAAAATTTTGGAGACTAACTTTTATGAACACTGCTAAGAAGATGAATGCAACTACTCCTCCCCGGCTCACCTTGGGCTCGCGCCGGACACTGGCTCACACCGCGCTGCTTTTATGTTTTCTAGTAGCACTGGCCTCGGCTCAACTGCTGGCGCAAAGCGCTATTCCTCTCGTGAACCAACCGCTCGTACCTGACACTGCCATTCCGGGCGGGGCTGCATTTACTCTGACCGTCAACGGGACGAACTTTGCCTCGGGCGCCGTAGTCAATTGGAACGGGAGCGCGCGCGCCACAACATTTATCAGCAGCACGCAAGTGACGGCTGCGATTCTCGCTACCGATATTGCGGCCGCAGGCACTGCGGAGGTGACTGTAACTAATCCGGCTCCTGGCGGAGGTACTTCCGAAGTCGTGCTATTTCCCGTAAACAAGTCGACTACGGGCGCTCCCATGACCCGGAACGACATCACGGCGAACACTTCTGCCGCGGCCGTAGCCACTGGTGATTTCCGGAACGACGGCAACACGGACATGGCGGTTGCGAACTCATCGAATAGCGTCGATGTCTTCCTCGGCAATGGCAACGGCACATTCCAGACGGCGGTGAACTATCCTCTGGGTTCTGGATTCCCAGTCGCTATAATCGCCGGGGACTTCAACGGCGATGGCAAACTGGATCTTGCGGTTCTGCTCGGGCACACCAAGAAAGTCGCAATCCTGGAAGGAAATGGTGACGGCACCTTCACTCTGCTTGCGCAGGAGCCTTCTACAGGCAATGGCCCGATCGCTCTTGCCGCAGCTGACGTCAACAATGATGGCAGTCTCGACCTGGTGGTTGCGAATTACACAGACAACACTGTGTCGGTCCTTCTTGGCAATGGCAATGGCACATTCCAGACCCAGCAGACTTATGCGACTGGAAATGGGCCGGAGGGCGTTGCGATTGGGGATTTTAACGGTGATGGCCTGCTCGACCTGGCTGTTCCGAACAACACTGATAACACCGTCTCCATTCTCCTAGGCGCAGGCAGCGGAACTTTTCCGACTCACACTGACTATGCGACGGCTTTGGCTCCCACTTGGGTGCTAACCGCTGACTTCAATGGGGACGGCATTCTTGATCTTGCCGTTTGTACTGCCTCCGCAAATATGTCGGTTCTTCTCGGACAATCGGGTGGGACCTTTGCAGGTGCGAAAGAATACAAAATCGGCAACAATGCCCAAGCAGCGGTTGTAGGCGACTTCAACGACGATGGTCATCTGGACCTCGCGACCGTCAACTTCGCCGACAACACTGCCTCCATGTTGCTCGGACTGGGCAACGGAACATTCAAGGCCGAGGCGCTCTATCCGACCAACACGAACCCGGGTTGGCTGGCCGCCGGCGATTTTGTCGGCCTCGGCAGGCTCGGCTTGGCGGTCGTCGATTCATCCGCCGGCATGCTGACTGTTCTTACCCAGACAGCGGTTAGCGTTGCGCCGACGATTCTTTCGTTCCCCGGAACAGAGGGCGGCGTTGCATCGAAGCCGTTGACATTCACCGTCACCAACGGTGGCAAGACAGCGGTTGGGATCGCCAGCGTTGCGATCCAGGGAGCGGAGGCCGGCGATTACAGCCAGACCAACACTTGCGGCACCAGCATCCCCGCCAACAAGAACTGCGTCGTCACAGTAGTCTTTGACCCACAGGGCGTGGGCACACGGACGGCTCAGATTGTTGTCACCACTACTACCGGCAGTTCGCTTGGTGTAGTTGCGTCAGGACTGGGAATCGTCACCCTATCCATCGGGCCGAACCCGCATACTTACCCAACCACACTGTTGAACAAGCAGAGCGCGCCGTTCACGGCAACTGTCAAGAACTCCAGCGGGCTTACGATCACATTCACCAGCGTTGGGCTCACCGGGTTCGACACGCAAGACTACGTCATAACCCAAAATAACTGCGGGGGGAACGGATCGACTCTGGCGCCGCACACAAGCTGCACAATTCTTATCGCCTTCAAGCCCACCCAAACTGGTCAAAGAACGGCTGCGATAACTGTCTTCGGGAACTTCTCTCCGGGGAACGGACAGCAGGCGATCTTGCTAAATGGCCTTGGCACGGCAGTGCTCGTGCAGCCAACCACGCTCACATTTGCGGCGCAAACAGTTGGAACCACTAGTCCGTCCCAGGTGGTAAAGGTTAGGAACGTGAACACCACGGCCCTTCCCGTTACCATCACCATCCAAGGCGCGAATCCGAAGGATTTCGCCCAGACCAACAACTGTAACGGCAGCATTCCCCCGGCAACCACTTGCACCATCACAGTCACCTTTACACCGCTGGTTACCGGTCCACTCTCAGCCACGGTGAACATCGGCGATTCCGATCCCACGGGACCGCAGGTGGTGACCTTAACTGGAACTGGACAATAAACTCCGGGTGCGCCGCTACCTAGTGTAAACCAGGTAGCGGCGCACTTTTCTAAAAGCTATATGCGTTTTTGATTTTCCTCGCGCCGGTTTTGCGCGGGGCTTTTCCGTGACAAGAGCTTTGCAGGATATTTTTATCCACCCAAAATGCCCTGCAACCCACTGCTCAATCGTATTGATCGTGAAGCTAAAATGTAGTATGATTTGATCACTGTGGAGCCGGAATTCCAGGCTTGTTCCACGATCCTCCCCTCAGTTAACAAGAACAATCAATAACAAGGAAACCATCCCAGGGGAACCTCGTTCATGTATAAGACTGCGTCCAGTCTGCTTTTCGTCTGCCTATTATCCTTGTGCACCCTCAGCGCCTTCGGTCAGACCGTTACCTCATTCGATGGTATTGACGCATCGCAGCTGAAGAATCCCGAGTGGCTGGTCGACCCCAACGGCGCCGTCGGAACCAAGCAATACATGGAGTGGGTTACCCCCTATTATCAGGCATACGACAAAGTGACTTTTGCTCCAGTCTGGTCCACGCCCCAGCTTGGAATAACGCCGTTTGTAAACAATGGAGTTACCAGCTGCAACAACTTCAATGGTGGCGATGTAATTATTCTGTTTGACCGGCTGGCCTCGCGATGGGTTCTCGCCGCCCACACTCCGGGACCCAACTATTACTACTGCGTGGCGATTTCCAATACCGACAACCTGGCTTCCAGCAGCCTCAAGTGGTACACCTACGCAATTTTTTTGAACCCTTTTCTAGGGAAAGATTCCCAGGGTAACCCGTACTACCCGGACTGGGGCAAGATCGCTACCTGGCCGGACGCTTATTATGTCGGGATCGATCTGGGAGATGTTGATGCCGGCTACATCGACGTTGGGGTGATGGCCTGCGCGCTCGACCGCACCGACATGCTGATTGGCGCGGCGGCGGATACGCCGCAGTGTTTCACCGAGCCCGACCCCGTGGGCAGCACCAATTACCTGGAGCACAGCCTGGAACCTGCCGATGTGGAGGGTACAACCCCTCCGCCTGCGGGCACTCCCGAATACTTTGTGAGCATCGAGAACCCTAACGGTACTCTCAAAACGTCGAGTTCTATCAACTTGTGGGAGTTCCAGGTGAATTGGACAAACCCGTCCGCCACCACCTTCACGCAGAGTTCACTTACAGTTCCGTCCTTTATTCCCGGATGCTACAACGTGTCGAGCCCGGGCAACACAATTTGCGTTCCCGAGCCCTCTACCGCAACCACCGGTCAAAGCATCGACTCGGTCGGCGACCGCCTCATGTTCCGCTTCGCCTACCGGAACTTTGGCGACTATGACTCCTACCTGGTAAGCCACACCGTGCAGGAGAGCGCAGGCAATCGCACTCCAACTGGAATCCGGTGGTACGAACTTCGCAACAGTGCTGCTCCCTATCTTAATCAGTCAGGCACGATCAGCCCCGATACTACTAATTACCGGTTCATGCCCAGCATCGCGCAAGATCAAAACGCTAATGCCGCGGTGGGCTATAGCATTTCCAGTGCTACCATGCACCCTAGCATCAGTGCTTACTATTGGAACTTAAACTCGAACCAGCTAACTCCTGCCGAGATCTCGCTCTACAGTGGAACCGGAGACGAAGAGAATGTCTACCACTGGGGTACCTACACCAGCATGACCGTCGACCCAGTGGGCGGTTGCGCCTTCTGGTACGTCAACCAGTATCTTCCGCAGAATCAGACGGGATCGGAAATCAGTTTTAACACTCGGATTTCCACCTTCAGCCTTCCCGGCTGCGGCTCGGCAACGTTGTCACCATCAAGCCTGGCTTTTGGAGTGCAGTCCGACGGAACCACAAGCCCGACCCAGCAGATCCTATTGACCAACAGTCAGACCGTAACTCTCAACATTGGCAGTATCACTTTCGGTGGCGCGAATCCCGCCAGCTTTACTCAGACCAACGACTGCGGCACCAGCCTCACGCCGGGAGCTACGTGTACGATTAACGTGGCTTTCGCTCCTCTCGGCACAAGCTCGGGCCCCTTCTCGGCTACTTTAAATGTGAACGACGATGCCGCGAACAGCCCCCAGACCGCTACGCTCACCGGCACAGGAACATCTTTATCCACGCTCACTCTTTCCACCACAGCCGTCAACTTCCCCAACCAGGCTTATGGCACGAGCAGCGCGACCACTCCCATTACGGTTACAAATACCGGCGGTACAACGGTCACGTTGAGTATCGCGATAACGGGAGCCAGCTCCAACTTCCCATGGTCGAACAATTGCCCCGCAAACCTGACTGCAGGCGCTGGTTGCACGATCTATGTTAGTTTTGCTCCAGCATCGGCCGGCAACTTTAGCGCGGCCATCGGGCTCACCGACAACGCTTACGGCAGCCCGCAGAGCATCAGCCTCTCCGGCACCGGCGTCGTTCCCGTCACTCTTTCCACGAACAGTATTTTATTTGGGACGGTTATGACGGGAAGCAGCAAGTCTGCGACTCCGATCAAGCTGACCAATCAAATGTCGGTCCCCTTAACAGGTATTACCTTTAATACCGTCGGGGCCGGGTTCAGCCAGCTCAACACGTGCGGCACCACCCTGGCCGCAGGCGCCCAGTGCACGATTACTGTTACATTCGCTCCGACGACGACCGGCACGGTGACCGGAACCGTTACGATAACCGATAATGCGCCTAACAGTCCGCAGACCATCTCACTGCAAGGTACCGCAGTGCTTCCAGTGAGTGTTACTCCTGTGGCGGGATTGGCTTTCGGCATGGTAACGGTCGGGACCAGCAGTGCCGCCAAAACTCTGACCGTGACCAACAATCAAACCACCGCGCTCACTATTAACAGCATTACTTTCACGGGCGCTCACCCGGGAGACTATTCCCAGACCAATACATGCGGCAGCAGCCTGGCTGCGAAGGGAAAATGTACGATTGCCGTAACGTTCACCCCCACGGCGACCGGATCTCGTACGGCCTCCATCAACATCACCGACAGTGCGACCAACAGTCCGCAGATACTGCCTCTGTATGGCACTGGGCACTGATCTTCGCTCAGCTCTTTCAAAGTAGTTTTTAGGCTGTCGGCGACTGGGTGCCGTCGGTCTTTGTGTGGACGATGGTCCGCATCAGGAATTGATTCTTAAGGAGATTGGCCGGAATGAACCAACAACGTGGATTTGCAGCAGTATTTCTCCTGGTCATGATTGCAGTTGTTGCTGGTTGGATCAGCTACCTTGCGCTTCCTTTTTCAACTCAGACCATGGTTGCCGGTGGAACTTATACGCCGCAGGCCAACGCGCCCGCTGGGGAGAATCTATATTGCGGCCCTGGAAACGTTCCGGCGTTTGGAACGAACGATGGTCCGGCTACATTGCCTCAGAGTTGTTACGATACCGATAGCTCCGTCACTCCTTCTCCCGGAGCAACCATTGTGGTTTCCGCGGGCCAAAGCATATCGGCCAAGCTTTCCAAAGTGGTCTGCGGCGATATTGTCACGCTGGCTGCCGGAGCTTCCTTTGCACCGTTCAGTTTGCCGGCCAAGGGCTGCAACGCGAGTAACTACATCACCATAAGAACTTCTGCTCCCCTCTCGAGCCTGCCTCCTGAGGGTACGCGTATTACGCCCTGTTACGCCGGCGTAGCCTCACTGCCGAACCGGCCCGCATATCCCTGCACGAATCCAACCAACGTTATGGCGCAGGTGAATATTTCGGCCGTAAATGGCGCCGGGATTTTCTTTGCCGCCGGGGCGGATTACTACCGGTTGATTGGCATCGAAGTGACGCGCAGCGCCGGCACCGGAACGATCAAGAGTCTTATCAATACCAACGGCGCCAACCATGTAATTTTCGATCGCATGTGGCTCCACGGTACGGACACCGACTCGACGCTTTACGGCATCACGCTCGACACTTCGAACTACGTTGCCGTCATCGATTCCTACCTCAACAATTTTCACTGCCCCAATACCGTCTCGAGTTGCGTAGACAACAAGGCGATTACCGGAGGCTCCTCAGCGACTGCGCCCGAAGGCACGTGGAAGATCGTTAACAATTTCCTCGAAGGCGCGGCTGAGAACGTGGGATTTGGGATTCCAAATACGGGCTTGGCTCTTGCTCCTACGGATATCGAGATTCGGCACAATTACTTTTACAAACCCACCTCTTGGATGCTGGGCGATCCGAATTACAACGGTCTGGCATTCGCGGTGCGCGATCACATCGTCTTCAAGAACGGCTCCCGCGCACTGATTGAAGGCAATATTCTGCAGAATTCGTGGGCCGGTTTCGGTACGGCGTACGGCCAGGAGGTTGGGCCTGCCATTATCCTCACGCCCAGAACTGCCGGAGGCGTCGCTTCCTGCCCCGGATGTGTGGTGACCGACATCACTGTGCGATACAACTATGCTTCGCATCTTCCGCAGGCGATTGCATTTACCAGTCCCAACAACGTCACGGAAAAATATGGGTCGGGCAACAATAATTTCAGCGTCCACGACGACATATTCGACGATTTGAATTACAACGGATGCTCGGGATGCAGCACAGTGTTTACCAACGCGATCTATGGGGGCACAAACGCAGTTGTTGCGCCGCCCGACGATGTACTTCAGAACCTCACAATTAATCACATTACCGAGGTCAGTTCCGGCACACCGATCGGAATGCTTAAGCTCGGTGGGACGACGGCCGCCTATCCTCCGCAGGAAAGCAACATCGTAATCACAAACTCGATTTTCTATGCGGGTACAAACGGCTTTGGCACTGCCGGCGGCGGTACCGCAAACTGCGAAGATATTTTTCCGGGGGAGCCTGAGGCGATATTCAATAATTGTTGGAGCTCGTACACATTTGCGGCGAACGTTGTCGTAGGCGGCAGTTTGCTCAAATATAAGAATCTCACCTGGCCCGCAACCACATTTCTACCAACCGTTCCCACCACCATTCAGTTCGTCAACCTGAACGGTGGAGTCGCGGGCAACTATCAACTCGAGCCCACCAGCCCATACTCTGGCGCCGGCACTGACGGTCTGGATATTGGAGCGAACATCAGTTCGGTGAATAGTTACACCAGCGGATCGCTTGCCGGTACCTGGTAACTTACAAGCGGGCCGTACAGATTTAAGAGGTAAAAGAAAAAAGAAGGGCACATCTAAGATGTGCCCTTTTTTATTGCTCGGAAGGTCGCTGAAGAACTCTGATTGGTATGAGACTTACTGCGACAGCAGGATTGGTTTCACGCCAACCTGCACCGTCCCGCCGCTTAATGCAGAGCTAGTGTTTCCGCTGGCGAGGGTGAGGAAGCTCGTAAAGGGGCTGGTATAGCTATACGAGGAAGTTGTACAGTTCCCGCCTGAACAAGTCTGCGAAGAATCCCAGACCGCAAGCGCCTTGGTACCGTCTGCTTTCGTAATCCCGCAGGTCCATATTCCTCCCGGGGGCGTCGGCATACCGGAACATGCTGTTGTCACTGTGTTGTTGGTCAACCAGCTCTCAACCTGCTGATAGGCGGTTCCGGTTTCGCACAAAAAACCGAAGCTGTTCGGCGTTCCGTTGCCCAGGCAATCGGTCAGCGAGTCGCTCCACAGAGCCTCTTGCTCATTGATGTCCCAATCGAAGTAATAAGTTCGTGTGATGCCTTGACCGGCCTGAATGAGAAGGTGTGAGGCAATGAATGCCGAGTTCAAATCTGGATCACCCAGACCATTCGGGCCGTAACTGAATTCCGTATCCCAAAGCGGTTTCGCCAGGTCGGTGCTCGATAAAAGCGACTGCAAATTATTCACATTCGAGACTTCAGTCTCAGCCTGGGGCGGAGAACCGTCGGCATTGAACACGTAGCCATGAAAATTGATGATGTCCGCGACCGAGCTCCCAGTTGTGCCATCTGCCAGGGGTGAATGGTATAGGTAGTCGGCCATCTTGCCAGCTGCGCCGGAACCGGCAAACGCCAGGTCGGTATAGGAAGGGCTCAGAAACTTTGCGTTCGGATTCACCGCCAGAATGGTATTGCGCATATCTTCCGCCATGCGCACAAGTTGCTGGTTCGTGCCCGTCCATTCCGTGGTTATGTTCACTTCGTTCCATATTTCGTAATACTTAATCTGGGTACCCACGGCACCGACCAGTTGCTGCAAGAAAGCGATCAGGCTGGCATCGGTTCCAGAACCATCCGCATTCACATCTGACGGTGGATCGCACGCTCCCAGAGCAGTAGCACAAGTCGCGTCCGTGGGATTTGACGAGTGAAACGACGGCGTACTATAGACAGAATAAAGTACGTCCACACCGGCCGCCTGAGCATCTGTAAGGCGATTTTGCAGCTTGTTGAAACTATACTGGCCCGGAGCAGTCTCGAGGTCGCTCCATAGTACGCTGCTGTCGAGGGTGCGGTAGCTCCCGAAAGGAATGGTTGGGTAAGGGAACTGCCCAGGTACGGCGCGGTTGACGTGCATGCCGAAGAAGACACTACCCGGCGTAACTGGCGGGGTAATCGGATGAACCGCCGATGAATTCGATGTACCACCGCCGCATCCCAAGAGAATGCTGCAAAGCAGGAGCAGCGACGTTGCCGCGATGCAAGTAAGAGTCGAGCGAAGACAGCTTAATTTATGGCGGTGTAAGTCAAAGTATGTCTGACCCATCTGCTTTCCTCATCCTCACTTTCTGAGAATCCAGATAAGTTACAGAGATGTAGCCATCCTTCGCGGAGGTTGTAAGAAAAAATCCCTCTGCGCTCTGACCGTCAAGCTAATTTAGCGGGAATACGCGAAGCAAAGTATATCATCGGGGTCCGAGTACCCCGGTGATCGAAGCATTACACAATGGTTCAGAGCTATTAGGAAGGAACCCTGACACCTCAAAAAAGTTGCGCAAAAAAATCAATTATTCAGCGAGCCACGGTCTGAGCATCCCTCACCGGAGAGACGGCCCCGCGGGAAACATCCACGATATTGAGGAAGTCCCGGGCGAACTCCAGAATGCGGGCATCGTGCACCGAGCGGGAATATACCGGCGCCTGCCCTTTTTGCAGGAAGCGGGTGAGAGTCAGGGCAAAATCGTCGGCGTCGCCCATGCGGAAGAAATGCGAACCGGGGATGTCCTGCTCAAGGTGAACAGGGAAGTCGGAGGCGATTAGCGGCTTGCCCAGTGCGCGGGCATCTTCGATGACGGTGCTCCAGCCTTCGAACTGGGAGGGCTGGCATACCGCTTCCGAGGCGCGAATCAACGCAACCTGATCGGTACGCGGAATGACGCCCAGAATTCGCACCTGCGATTCGATGCCGAGATTCTTGATTTGCGCCTGCAGATTCAAAAAGTGTTCCGGCTGCCGGGGATCCTTGGTTGGCCCGGTACACACCAGGTTCACTTTCACACCTTGCTGCTTCAGCTTGGCAATTCCCTTGAACAGTGTGATGTGGTCTTTGTGAACCCAGAACTGGTTGCAGACGATAAAGAAAGGCGCATCCAGTTTGTATTTGGCAACCACCGGAGCAGGATCATCAAACCATTCGGGGAGGGGCACGGTTGCAAAATGGAGAATATGTGTCTGTGCCTGCGGCGTTCCATAAACGCTGGTGGCATGTTCGAGCGCGCAACGGCTGCTGAAGACGACGTGCCTGTTGGGATCCCGCAGCAGTTGCGAGAAACGATTGTCCCGAACCCTGCGGTTCAATTTCGTAAAATGCTCCGGGAAAGCGCAATGCTGCAGGTCCGGGATCCACGCAATCGCATTCGGCGTCAAGCGCGTGTAAGGATCGGGCACGGGAAAAAGTGCGTCGATCTTTTCCCGCTTTGCCGCCCGCCCCAGGGCAGGCGCCACATCACCAAATAAAAATGCAGATGCTGAGTAATCGATTCGCTGCGCGATACCGGCGAACTTCGTTCCCGCGAAGGCTTTATCCAACGGCGACTCAAATACCACGACGTTATCAACCAGCGGCGTCACTTCCGTGAACATCGCCGTATTGCGGCGGCAGAACAAAGTAATGCGCGGCCGTTCGTCGACCGGCAGCCGGAGCAGAGCCTTGATCAGGTTCTGAGTGTAGATCGCGCCGCCCAGCCACTGATCCATGCCGACCAAGCCAACATGGGGTCGAGAGTAGCTCACAAGGAAACTCCTTCATAAACCAGCAGGTCGCGCAGTCCGCGAGAGAGATCGCCGTGGGGCGCCCAGCCAATCAGCGACCGCAGCGCCTCAACATCGGCCTGCAAGTGGGCCCGTTCAACAGCTCGCACTTTGTTCTGGTCGATCTCAATGCGAATCGGTTTTCCGATAATGCTGGAGATGCGCTCAACCACCTCCTGCACCGATACCGAAACTCCCGTTCCAACATTCACCGTGGTCACGCCCGGTGCCGATTTTTCCAAAACGTCGATCACCGCTCGCGCCGCATCAGCGATGGGAACAAGGTCGCGCTTGGGGGTAATATTTCCCAGTCGCAGCACCACGCTGCCATTTGCCCCGCGAATCTGATCGATAATTTCTGGCAAAATGTGCGGATTGGTTTCATGCGGTCCGTACAGATTAAATAATCGGCCGATCACGAAGTGGCACTGTGGACGGATGCTGGCCTCGAGCTGTACCAACTGCTCTCCCATCCATTTGGTCACGCCATAAATGTTGAAGGGACCGATTGGCCCCGATTCGTGATGAGCTTTTTCGCTGGCCTTGTACACGTCGGCTGTGCTGGAAAACCAAAAGCGCTGAACTCCGCTGTCGCGGCAGGCGCTCAGCAGAGTCTGGGTCCCGTGTACGTTAAGGCTGACCGCCAGCCCCGGGTCGCGCATGGCGGCGGGAATGAAGTGCAGCGCCGCCAGATGGACCACGACGGCCGGCCGCTCCTGGCGAAATAATGCAATGAGCCCGGCCTCATCGCGAATATCCTTGCAGGCAAATTTGAACAGAGGATCGGAAGCAAACGGAGCTAAAAGTTGCCACTTTCCGCCGCCGAGGTTGTCTAGTCCGATGACCGGAATCTTGCGCTTCAGAAGCTGTTCCACTACGTGCGAGCCGAGAAATCCAGCCGCGCCTGTAACCAGCCAAGGTGAACTCGTTTGATTTGGGCCCAAGTACGAAACCTCCGTCTTACAGAATTCGATCACGCATGTGCAATGCGCAAAATTCCTGCCAAGAGTTTTTCCGCTCCGCTCAACCTCTGCTTACCTGAAGTACATGTTAGGAGTTGTCCTGCGGGGGGAGCAAATATCGATAGCGGTATTGTAGGGGAAACGTCAGCAAATTAGTGAGCAGCTTTCTGCTGCCCGCCGCTGAACTGTTTGCATCCCGAATCTTGATCTTACCCGTGTTGAATTTGCTGGGATTGCCCGCCAGCACATGCTGCATGTGTACCGTCGCCTCCGTGCCCTGCAGAAAATCCATCGGTAAAGGCTGGCCCACAACATCCGTAGTAATCTGCTCCAGCACGGGGCCGGGATTGCGGGCGAAATCCTCATAACGCACCCGCTGATAACTCTTAGCCCGAAACTTCAGGGCTTCGGCAAGCAGGTTGTGAGTCCACCACCAGGAGACGACCTTTCCCGGCGGGTGAACCGCGAGATACCCGTTTTTTCTGGTCCAGCTGGCCACCACGCTGTGCGGGCTGCGTACTACGTGAACCACATGCAACTCGACGCCGGGAATCATGCTAGCAAGCAGCCCGGTAGAAGGATGTTTGGAGGAATCGACGATTATTTTGCAGCCGCTCTCCCGCACGATCGTGCGATAGGTATCGCCGAGAGCGGCGAGAATCGGCTTTAGTTCGGTTGGAATGTGGTGTTGTTTTGCCTCCCGGAAAAGCGCCGGAAAGTTCTGCACCCGCAGAGATTTGGCGCCCTGATCGGAGAGTCCTTTGGGGATCGCCTGCAGGATGTCTTTCCAGAAAAGGCAATCCACAGCCGCGCTTCCACATCCGCAGGGAAGGGTCTTTGGCGGCTTGAACAAGTACAGCGCCGCTTCCCCAACGTTCACAAAATTGTCAAACTCGCCGAGAAGCTGAGCCAGCAAGGTCGTTCCACTGCGGCCACAGCCCGCAATAAAAACTACCTTGATTTTCTCGTCGGCCAATGCAGGCACGGTTTGCGGAAAACTTGATGGTTTGTCTGCCTGCATTAGCCCGTTCACTTGAGTCGCGGTCATATTTTCCCAGACAAAATTACTAGTTAACGGTCTCCTTGAACAAAGCTGAGGAAGCACCTGAAGTCGCGGCAGTGATGCTCACAACTTGGTTGTCCATTCGGCGGTTCTCCAATGAAATAGAAGACGATGTGAACTTGGTTTTGGGGGGATAAAAGTGCTCGTGACTTGCTGCGCCAGCAGCGGAACTATTGGATACAGCCTATCTTAGAGTCATAAGGCTGTAAAGGAGACTAACTTCTCTATAGGCAAGTTCTGGCATGGAACGCCTGAAAACTGCCAAAAACCGCATGTGTTGCGAATACTATTATTTATCGTTGTGGAGCGTCGCTGCGATCGCGCAGATGAAACGGTATACTAAACTGCGTTTCGAGACTAAGGACAAGGGAATTCCGAATGCATACGGCTGCCGGGAAAGATCGAACCAAGTTGATGTCCGTTCTTCAATCTGGAATAAAAGCGTGTGACGTCGATCGTGACGAGACTGTGCTAATAATTGGCGCCAGTAAGGACGACATCGACCTGCTTCGGGACGCCGGTTTCACTCGTATCACCGCGTCCAATATTTCCGCGGATCCCATGGACGAGTCAACCCCTCAGCTCAGCCTGAACGCCGATGCGATCGATTTACCCGATGAGTCGTTCGATCTAGTGTTCGCGCATGCCGTATTGCATCACTGCCGGTCGCCGCATCGTGCCGTATGCGAAATGCTTCGCGTTGCCCGGCGGCAAGTATTCTTCTTCGAACCGAATGATTCTTTCTTCATGCGCCTTTTAACCATGGCGAAATTCTCATTCCCCTACGAATTGCCGGCTGTCGTGGATCACGACTTCAAATCGGGCGGTGTCGACAATACCCACATACCGAACTTCATTTACAGATGGAATGGCAACGAGCTATTTAAGACCGCATCCTCGTACCTGGCAGAGCGCGAGTTCGTCTGCCATGCTCAGCCCTATTGGGATTTCTACGTGAATGAAGAAGAACTCGCAGTCCGCAAGCAGACTCACATTGGAGCGATCACAGGTGTGATCGGCGCGCGCAACTTTATCAGGTTGCTGGGCCTGGCACAGTCCGTTATGAACGTGGCCTCGCCGCTGCGCTCGCAAGGCAACAAATTCTTCGCAGGGATCGAGAAGAAGCCCAAGTTACGCCCGTGGCTGACTGTGGACTCCGGCGAAGTCGTATTTGATCGCGATTACGTCCGCTAAGTTTCCCGCCCTGCCCGCCAACTCGAAACAATCCTGGCCTCGAAGTCCCGGCCCGATAGTCGTGCATTTCGCTACCGCCCGACCCCGTCATCACCCGGCTCTTGTCATCCAACGTCGTCATTCAATCAAGCGCAGCCGTTCTTCAGGCGTAGCGAAGGATCTCAGTTTTAGCTGGCCCCCGCGCGCGACCAAACTCCCACCCGGCATCAACCCTATGGACATTTTGCTTCGGACCTACTACAATCTCTTTACGCCGCAGTCTATTGAATCGGGTCTAATCCTCGACCAAATCCAAATTCCATTATGTGTTCCGTTCCGGGATATGTGTCTTTCCCAGACCAGAACATATAGGCGGACGATTGTACTAAAGGACAATCTACCGCTGGAGTTTGGCGAGGCCCCATGAGCCTTCGTCGTATGTACTTGTGGGCTCTAGTAGGCCCAATTCATCTGCTCTAGATTGCAATTGTTCCTGATCGAAATTCGCTTAGCAAGATTGAAAGCGTTTCGCCACTTCACAGAACCACTGGCCAATAAAAATTATTACAGAGGTGTATTCGTGAAATCGAGACTATTTTCTTGCTTTATATTTGTTGCACTTTGCGCGACACAGTTCGTCTGGGCGCAGGCGACAGTAAATGAGGCTTTAGAAACTGCTTTTATATACGTTGATGTAAACAAGGGCTCCGATTCCAATCCCGGAACGCAATCAGAGCCGCTGAAAAGCATTGGCGCCGGCGCCGCCATAGCCGAGAGCAATAATCGTAAAGGCATTGGCACACGAGTCACCATCAATCCCGGCCTTTACCGTGAAAGCATCACTCTTTCTTCTGATCGGCAAGATACATCTTTGCCGATTACTCTTCAGTCCTCGGCTAGTGGAGTAGTCGTCACTGGAGCGGTTCAATATACGGGATGGGTTGAGTACAGCGGTAATCCCGCGATCTATACCGCCTCGTGGCTCAACAATTGGGGCAACTGCGCTCTCGCAGGCGGAAATAGCCCGATTGAGCAGACGATTGTTCTCCGCCAGGAGATGATTTTCGTTAACGGTACACCTCTCACTCAAGTTTTGTCTTTTGGACAAATGGTGGCAGGAACCTTTTACGTAAACGAAACGAATAACCTCGCCTACATCTGGCCCGCCAACGGGACCAACATGAATACCGCGGATGTCGAAGTCGCAACCGAGCCGGTACTTCTCCAATTGACCAGCAAACAAAATGTGGTCGTTCGCGGAATGACCTTTCAGTACGCCAACACCTGCCGCGACAATAGTGCGGTGGCGGTGAACGGCACCTCCCAGAATATTCTTTTCATCAACGATACTTTCCAATGGAATAACGCGATGGGCTTGCATTTTGCCGATCCCGCCACCTACTTCACCGTGCGAAATTCCACTGCTAATCATAACGGTCAAACCGGCATGATGTCGGTGCAGACCAAGTTCGGCGAATGGAACAACGTCACTACATCCTTTAACAACTGGCGTGGAGCGCAGGGTTCTTATTACTATTGGGCTTCAGCCGGCACCCACTTTTATCAGGATCACGATCACACGGTTAATGGCCTGATCACTGCCTACAACCAAACCCACGGTGTGCACTGGGACACCGACAACGCCAACATCACCGTGAACAACATGCTCGCGGCGCAAAACGTTGGAGTAGGCGGGCTGGTTGAAAAAGACGAAGGACCGATCACCATAACGAGCAGCAACTTCTGCGGCAACAACGTAGGCGTGAAGCTCAACTATCAGTACCAGGCGGGATTGACGCTGCGCAATTCCGAACTGGTCACCGTGACTGGTACATCCTTTTACGGTAACCAGACCGCCCAGATCGGCGTCATCGGACAAAAAGGCGGGATTCCGATCACAAACTGGGAAACCGGCGAGCAGTACAATCTGCGCAGCCAGAACTTTACCTCAACCGGCAACAACGTCGAGGCGGTTGGGAGCAGCCAATTGGTCTTCTCGGATAGCTATCTGGATGACAGCGATTGGACCGACTTCCAGAGCACTCTGACCTCGAACAAAAACACTTGGTGGAATGGCTCTAACAGCACTTCTTTCGATGTTCCGACCAACAAGATGCATAACCTGCCGGGTTGGCAATCCGTTACCGGCCAGGACGCTCTTTCCACCTGGGCCAGTCCGGCCAGCCTGGCTTCGGCTTGCGCAGTAACCCCGGTTTCAGACTACTGGCTGCTCGTCGGCAATTCTTCTCAGACCGTTGCCCCCGGCGGCAGCACCACCTTTAACCTATCCCTGACTCCCTTCAATGGTCTCACCGGAACTGCAGCCCTCAGCTTCGACGGCGTTTCGGAAGTGAAGGGATTAAGCGGCAGTCTGTCGGTGACATCCTCTCCTCTGACAGGAGCGTTCACGCTGGTCGTGAAGGCCGCCAGCAATACACCCGCGGGAACGTATCCCATCACGGTGATCGCCACCAGTGGGGGAGTGGCCCGCACCGTAACGACTTCGCTGGTAGTGAACTAACTAGCGAGTATTTGTTCTTCCAAAGTCCTGCGTCAGCAATTGGCGCAGGACTTTTCTTTTGAATCAACGCCGCAGCGGGTAGCTCGGTTAGTTCGCGATATTCAAAGCCAACGTAGCCGTTCTCGTCATGTTGCCACTATGGGCGATCAGGGTAACAGGATAGTTTCCCGCTGGAGTTGACTTGGGGGTATTGACGGTGAAGGTGACTGTGCCAGAGCCGGTCAATGAGGTTTGCGACCAACTCCCGGTCGCGCCGGGAATCGCCGAAACGTCGTAGGCGGTGAAAGTTGTCTTCCCGTCAAAGCCATCGATCGGTATCAGGAGCATCGTGAACACAGCGGGAACTCCCGCATCTACCGTCACCTCTCCCAACTGATAATTGATGAACCAGAAGTCCTGCGCGTCCGCCGTTACCTGGCAGGGAATGGTGGGATCGGTGGCGGGCGCCGCGAAAGTCGAGTGCACGTCCTGCCCGCTTACCGATAACCAGTCCGACCAATCGATCGCCGTAAAATAGTTGGGCACCGGCACCGTGAAGGGATCAGTCACCGAGGGGTTCCACCACGTGTTGCGGTCGGAACTGAACGTCGTCTGAAAATCTGTCCACGCCTGGCCGCTCTGATCAAAATCGTAAAAGAGCTGTTCATTCGCTCCGCCTTCAATCACGTTCGAATGATACGTATGGTTGGCATTCAACAGGTTGTATTGCTCTCCGGTTTCATAGTTCGTGACCGCCACCGGAACGCCTCCCTGGATCCCAATGACTTCGAGCTCACCAATCGCGTTCTGCGCCAGGTTGTTGTTGGTGAGCGTGACGTAAGTAGACACGCGCAATACCAACCCTCCGTCAAAATAAGGTTGTATCGGTGCATTATAGCACACCGAACTGCCGGCAATCGACACTGGACCTTCGCTCTTCTCCACCATCAGCCCATCACGCATGTTGTAAGCGGAGACGATTCCCTTCGCCGAAACGTTGGCATTATCTGTGTCCCAATGGATACCGTGCGTCATATTGAAAAACGTATTGAGATTGCTGACGGTGTTGTTGTGCTGCGCATAAAAATAAAACCCCGCCGCCGACCACGCGTAGATGCCGCCCTGGGAACCACGCCAATTGCTGTAATCCCCCTCGTCGTTCGACCAGGCGCCATCTTTGGCTTCAAACGACTTAAAGCCCCGCTGTCCATTGTGCACGGCGGTGCTATTGCGGACGGTGAACATTGTGGCCGCATTGACCCCGAAGCCGCCGGAGTTGTTCCAGTTGAAGCCGTCGCTATCGACCAGGATGTTGCTGCCGCCCGTAAACGTCACCGTATCGTTATTCCGGCAGTCGTTGCCATGTTCAAACCTGATCCCGCGCACCACGAAGTTCGACACATTGGTAGCCGCCAGAAGATTGTTGCGGGTCGCGACTTCGATCGTGGCGCTGCCCACCTTGGTTCCGGCTGGCGGATAGATATAGGCAATGCCGTTGGTCTCATCCACGTAAAACGTGCCCGCAGTCATCTCGGGCTGCTCGAGCACTTGGGTCAAATTGGTTCCGTTTACAAAAATCATCTCCCGCCGCAGCACGATGTCCTGCTCGAAAGGGCTCCCAGCGGTGGTGGGGCACAAGCCCCATGCATAGGGCCAGGCGTGCGTATAAATGCTGGAGTTGCCGCTGTAAGGCTGCCAGCCCGTCCACACATCGGAGCCGGAAACCTCTACCGTGCTCTTGGTCGCAGCTTCAAGCGTAATAGGCAGGGAGGTCGACTTCGAATTGCTTTTCACCGTGATGGCCTCGCGGTAGGTCGCGGGATTGATGGTCACGCGCGTCCCAATGCCCTTTTGATTATTCGCAAGGGCCACAGTCGTTGCCTTGCCGATGGTCTGGAACGGTTCGGCCTGCGTCCCGGGATTCGAATCGGAGCCATTGACTCCATCCACATAGAGAAATGCGGTTTCCAGGCTTTCGTTGACATTGGCTTGGGCGTGCGCAATTCCTGAAAATGCGCTTCCTGCTAAAACGACGGCCCAGAAAATTAGTCCCAGAATAAGTTTGCCGGTTTTCATAACTCTCCCACCTGACTTCCTATAGCCTAGCTGAGGATAATGATTCGCTGCACTACGGTCAAAATTGTATGGCCCTGCAAAAATCCCACTGGAATAGAGGGTGCCCGTAAAGCTCAATGCGAGAAGGCCAGTTCCTTAGCCCGCTGCGCCGCTTTTACGACAGCCTTGATCAGGGTGACCCGCAGCTTTCCTTCTTCCAGTTCCATGATGCCGTCAATCGTGCAGCCCGCCGGTGTCGTCACCGCATCCTTGAGCAGCGCGGGATGATCGCCAGTCTCAAGAACAACCTTGGCTGCGCCCATAGTGGTTTGCGCCGCCAACAGAGTTGCAATGTCGCGCGGAAGCCCCACCTTCACCCCCGCTTCGGCCAGCGACTCGATAATGATGTAGATATAAGCCGGTCCACTGGCCGAAAGTGCTGTGACCGCGTCCATGAGTTTTTCATCCACCACCACGGTTCTGCCTACGACGTTAAACAGATCGGCCGCCATCTCCATATGAGCCGTGTGAGCGAATTTGCCTTTGCATAACGCAGTAATGCCAGCTCCCACAGCGCACGGAGTATTCGGCATGGCCCGCACCACGGGCACATCCTGAGAAAGTGCCTGTGCAATCAAACTCGTGGAAACCGATGCGGCCACGGATATGATCAGCTGGCTTGGATTAAGTTCGGGGCCGATCTCCTTAATGACTTCGTCAACCACTTGTGGCTTTACGCAGACCAAAATAATGTCAGCACCGCGAACCGCATAAGAATTGTCCGTTCCCACTTCCACGTTCAGCTTATCCGCCAGCGCACGTGCCTTCTCGCTGTGTTGCACTGTGGCCCGCGTCAGGGCGGGCGTGAACAAGCCATTCTTCAGCAGTGACTGCAACAGGATTCCGCCCATCTTCCCCGCGCCAAGAACCGCCAACCGCTTATTCGAAAAACCTATTCCCATTTTCTGTCCCTCTCTCGGGATATCTATGACTGATTCCGGTTGTGCCATTGCCAGGCAGTGGAAACAATTTCTGTAAGGGATCGTTCGGCTTTCCACCCCAATACAGATTCGGCGCGCCGTGGGTCGGCGACCAGAATAGGTGGATCTCCAGCCCTTCGCGGCCCGAACCGTGCGCGTACCGGCTTGCCCGTGATTGCTTCCACAGCCGTAAGCACTTCTTTCACGGAATGACCGCAGCCAGTGCCCAGATTGAGCGCAATCGAACTCCCGCCGCCGATCAAATACTCCAGAGCTTTAACGTGAGCCTCTGCCAGATCCGCCACGTGAATGTAATCTCGAATGCAGGTTCCATCCGGAGTCGGATAATCGGTGCCGAAAACTTGCAACTCGGTACCATTGTCTGTGGCCGCGTCCAGAGCCAATGGAATGAGGTGGGTTTCCGGATTGTGACATTCGCCGGTCTCGCCACTTGCATCCGCCCCAGCGGCGTTGAAATATCGCAGGCTGGCATAGCGAATTCCGTAGGCAACGTCATAAGCTTCCAGCGCCTGCTCGAAAAACAGCTTTGAAACACCATACGGATTCACCGGCTGTCGCGGCGCGTCTTCGCTGATCGGAACCTTCGCCGGGATACCATACACGGCACAAGTCGAAGAGAAGATTACATTGCGCATGCCATTCTCAATCGCCGTATTCAAAAGCGCCAGCCCGCCCTCCACGTTATTGTGGAAATACTTACGCGGGTTCTTAACCGATTCGCCTACGAAGGCATGGGCTGCGAAGTGCATCACCGCCTGCGACTGTTTCATCGCTTCGGCCAGCTTGCCGGTTTCGCTTACATCGCCCACCACTAGCTCAAACCCCTTGGCCAGAGCGGCATGCCCGCTGCTGAGGTTGTCATATAAGAGCACATCAAAACCGCGGGTGCGCAAAGCGCGCGCTGCGTGGCTTCCAATGTACCCTGCGCCCCCAACGACCAGCACCTTCAATCGGGTCTCTCCTCTTAGCGGGTTAACGATTTAAGAATTTGAGTGTAGCAGACCGACAAACGCGTTTTTTTTCTACGGTGGATCGTGGCTCAGTTTGATTGTCATCCTGAACAAGCCCTTTTTGCGCAGTGAAGGATCTGGGCGAGCCGCGCTATAATCGCGCGTTTGGCTCGCTTCCCTATCTAACTGCAACTGCTACGCCGCAGTCGCATTCAATCCGAAGTATTTCTCGGCAGTTTCAACGATCGTTTTTCCAATGACCAGGGAAGCCGTAGCCGCCGGCGACGGGACATTGAGGACGTGCAGCATCTTTTCCGATGGTACAAACTTGAAATCATCCACCAGCGCACCATCGCGCGTGACTGCCTGGGCGCGCACTCCGGAACCGCCAGGGACTAAATCCTCCTCGCGCACTTCGGGAACCAGTCGCTGTAAAGCCCGTACGAATGCAGGTTTGGAGAGCGACCGGTGGAATTCATCCAATCCATTCCGCCAATTTTTCGCCGCCATCCGCCGGAATCCCGGAAACGCAATCAACGAAGCCAAATCGCGCAGGTTGAAATCCGTGCGCCGGTAGCCTTCGCGGCGAAAGGCAAATACGGCATTGGGGCCGGCATCCACGCTGCCGCTTATACGGCGCGTGAAATGAACACCGAGAAACGGAAACCGCGGATCGGGGACAGGATAGATGAGGTTCCGCACCAGCGACGAACGTTCCGGAGTGAGGTCGTAATACTCGCCGCGAAAGGGAACAATCATGACCTGCGGGTCGTCCCCACCCATGCGCGCCACGCGATCGCTAAACAACCCGGCACAGTTGATGAGGAAGTTAGTGGAGAACACGCCGCGCTTGGTCTCTACGACAATTTCCTCAGCGTGCCGTGTGAGCCCAGTTACCGCGGTCGAGGTAGAGATACAGCCACCCTGTGAAGAGATAAGCTCAGCATATTTCGCGCAAACTGCCGCGTAGTTGGTAATTCCAGTGGAAGGCACAACCAACGCCCGCAGTCCGCTGACGTGCGGCTCAAAGTCGTGTAACTCATCTGCGCCGATGAGGCGAAGGCCGGTGAGTCCATTCGCCTCGCCTCGTCTCCGCAATTCTTCCAAGCCGGGCAGTTCGTCTTCGCGTGTCGCGACAATGATCTTGCCGCAAACCTCGTGTGGAATCGCGTGCTCCCGGCAAAACTCCACCATGGCCGCAGCCCCGGTAACGCAGAGTCTCGCCTTCAGCGATCCCGGTTTGTAGTAGACACCGGAATGAATAACGCCGCTGTTATGGCTGCTCTGATGCCGGCCCACGGCATCCTCCTTCTCCAGCAGCAGCAGGCGGAGCCGGGGAAACCGCCGCGTAAGTTCAAGACCCACCGCCAAGCCAACGATTCCTCCACCCACGATGACGACGTCATGTCGCGAATCCATCATCGACCATCATACCGCGATGGCGCGTTAGTGCTGGATAGCTCATTGCTTGACCAACAACCCCTCATAATCGAGAGTGCCATAGTCGAAGACCGCCATGGAATTGGGAGTTCCTGTGTAGGTACCGCTGCTGTCGAAATAACCAAACAGGGAAAATGGGCTTCCATTTATAGAGCCCGAAACAAAGGCTACGTTCGCAACGGCCGACCCTGAGAATGTGAAGCTTCCGTTGTCCGTTCCGGTCAACGTGGTTTGGAACGTTAAGGAGGCGTTGCTGCTCTCGGTGAGGGTAGCAGTTACCTGGTCTTGGCCGTCTGGAAAAGTCAACGTGCCAGAGAACGTTCCGCCTAGATTCGGCACCTGGGTCGCAGTAAACGTGCCTGAGTCGGAACAAGCGGGACTCATCCCTGAATAGGTTCCTGAGATCGTGCTGCCAGCCAGTGTCCCCTGCCCGGTAAAGATGTTTCCGCCCTCGTTGAATGTAAGGGAAATGCTACTACCGCTTACCGTGCCCGAGATACTGTTTTGCCCAGGCGTGGGACTGGAACAGTCGCCATTAACGTACCAGCCGCCACCAGATGGGTAATACGTGGCGGTTTGTACCTCGCTGGGTCCGCTCGCACCGGTTTGAGCGCCATTAGCGGACAGGTCCGCTTCTATCAGAGTTGTTGACCCAACGGTCATAGTGGAGCTAGCCACAAACTCCCAAGCTCCCGATATCGATGTGGATGACCCCGACCCGCCCACAACTAGAGTTACCTTAGCTTGATGACTTAGCGTGCCTGACGTGCCGGTCACAGTGATTGTGTAGGTGCCGGGTTGCGTGCCTTGCTGTTGGCCGCCACTGCCACCGCCGCCTCCTCCCCCGCCACCGCCACCATTGCTTCCTCCCCCGCCACACGAGGAAAGCAAGAACGCCAGCAGAAACAATCCCAGGAAAGAAGCTGGCAGCGCGAGCTTCGTTGCTCGTCGTCCGCCGGCGAGCAATGCAAGCCCCGGCAGCATCAGCCACAGAGCGTAAAAAATAACAGCACGGCCGCGCTGTGCCGGAGAAATGCTTGCCGAACTGGAAGTGGTAGTGATCGTCATCACCACCGCGGCCGAGTTGCTGCCCGGAGTCACGGAGTTGGGTGTAAAGCTGCACAGCGAGACTGCGGGACCGCCGGAACATGACAAATTCACGGCAGCGGTGAAAGATGAGCCAACCGGCAACACGCTGAAGTTATAGGTTGCCGATTCTCCGGCGGTAATCGTCTGGGTGGCGGGCGTGAGCGCGCTGAGCGTGAAATCCTGATTGATGGTGAGCGCGATTGGCCATGTGTGGCTGGGCGTACCGTTCACGTCCTGCGTATTAATGTTGATGTTGTAGGTGTTGGGCATGGCATTGGTCGGAACATTAATTAAGGCTTTCACGGCAACACCAGCCCCGTTTGCGAGCGTCAGGGGGTTCGCTGGACTGAGCGTACATTGCGTGCCCGATAGAGCCGTAGCGTCGCAGGTAGCGTTGACTTGACCAGCGTAAAAAGTAGAAGCAGTGAATGTAAGATTGGCCGTGACCTGCCCGCCGGGCGCGGTGGAGAGCGCTTGCGTGCCAGCAATAACGTAGTCGCCGACATTGAAAGGAACCACCAGAGAATTGGTAATCGAGCCAGATGTCCCCACCGCTGAAACCTGATAACTGCCTGCGCTAAGGCCGGTACCGTTGATGGTGAGCGTAGCCGTGGTGGGGAATGAGCTAACCGACGTTGGAGTGATGCTGCAACTCTTCGCCCCCGTTGCCGTGCAACTCAAACTGACGGAGCTACTGAACCCGTCTTGTGAAGCGATCGCGATCGTGCCGGTAGTGCCGGTGCTGCCGGCTTTCACAGTGGGGAAAGCAGATGGTTCGCTCAGGATGAAATCCGGATTCAGCACAACCGAAGCCGTAAACGAAGCCGTTGCTGGACCCAGCCCTCCGCTGCTGAGAGCCTGAAGGGTTACTGTGTAGTTGCCAATCGGCGTGGATGCGGGTACGGAAACCGTAGCCGTCATCGCGACCGGCGAACTCGAAGTAGGATTCACCGTGGCCTGCGGTGTGAATGCGCAACTCGCTCCCGCAATACTGGGGCTGAATCCGCAACTCAGGGTCACGCTTTGATTGAATGAACCTTGCACTGCAACCTGAAAACTCGCCGGAGGAGAAGTTGCCCCACGAGGCTCATTCACGGTCAGGGGTGAAGGCGTAGTCAAGCTGAGACTTACCACATTCAAAGTGAGTGGCGTGGCCTGCGTCGTATTATTCGGATCGGAGCCGAGACCCTGCAAGTTAAAGTTGTAGCTGCCCACGGTGTTGGCGCCCACATTAAGTAAAAACGCCGCTCCGGTGGAGATAGGCGTCAGGACTGAAGGACTCGGAGTACACGGATTGGGCGGATTCGAAGAGCCTGCCGTGCAACTCAATTCAACCGTATTGTTATATCCGTCCACCGCTGTTACTGTGCCGTTGAAGGTAGCCGTGGACCCAGCGAACACGGTGAGCGGCGTGTTGGCAACTTGAATTGCGAAAGTTGGTGTTGCCAGCAGATTGAACTGCCATACGCCGCGTCCGTAGGTGGAAGCGCGCAATAACTTCTGCCCACCCGAGTTGAAGAGTGCGAGCGCAGTCACGGCAACATTCGGTAGAAAGCCGGCGGAGCTGCCGTTCGGGTTGGGACTCGGGCCTACTTCGGTCCACGCGGCGCTTGATGTTGCACTCTGGAAAACGCCTACATCCGTGCCCACATAAACCACGTGCGCGGCCGGATCGACCACCACTGCATTCGTTGGAGAATCCGGCAGAGCATTCGCGCCTGCGCCGGTGAAATCGATCCAACTTGCTCCGGCATTTATGGTTTGCCACACATGTCCCGGGCCTCCGGTAAAGCCCATCACCGTGACGTAAGCGGTATTTCCGGTGGGGTCCGAAGTATCAATGGCCACGCTCGAAACCGGGAACTGGTTGGCGTTGATGCTGTTGCCTCCAGGGCCGTTCAGAGTGACGTTGGCAAACGTTGAATTCGTGCCGGAAACCGCAGTAGCATTCGTCGTGACCCAAACATTTCCGCCGATAGGCGAAGTTATATCGTTCGGCCCGGGGCCGTCGGTGGTGGCATAAACCACTTGCGAGCCATTTGTGTTGCTAGGGCCACCCGCGGCCAGCGCACGAACCACATTGATCTCGTTACCACTGCAGGTTCCGGTGCCCAGCGTATCGAAATTGAGGCTCAGCAGGGTGAAAGTCCCGCCTGATCGCGGCCCGCTCCACACCCGGCAGGTTCCCACCAGCAAGGTCGTCGTTGATTGCGGATCAAGAATGTAAGGGAAATAAAACGCTCCGTCATCACCGCCTACGTTGCCGCTGTCGATGACTACATTGAACAGGCTATCGGTGCAGTTCACCCCCGATGAGCATTCCTGAATATTCAGCGTGCCCGATCCCGTATCCGGATTCGATGCAAACCAATTGCTACTGCTGGGATCGATAGCGTTATATCCACCATCGCCGCTCAACACATTTCCCCAACCCGCGCTGGTTGTGGCAGTCGCAGTGGCCGGAGAACCATTATCCTGTGTGCCTCCAAGCAGGATGTTTGGATTGGTGGCATGCTGCGAGAAGCTAACGAATTGCGTCATCGAACCCAGGTTCTGATTGAGATCGTCAAACGCGTTGGTGCCGGCGCATGAGCCGGTCGTGAGGCCGCTGAATCCATCCAGCGTGCGGTAAATGCCGCCATCATTCGCGAAATACATCAGGTCGGTGCCAGTTGCAGTTGGAATCTTATAGGCGAGCGCGTGCTGGTCAGGATGCACGTGAGCTGGCGCGCCAAGCGGATCGCACCCATAGACGTGTGTGAGATTCAGGAATGCATTGGTGGAGCAGGTGGGGTTGCTGGAATTGATCGAGCACTTATAAAGATTGATAGCGCCAGCGTAGAGATCGGTAGCTGTATTCCCATTCGGAACCGTGAGAAGTTCGAGATTATAGAATCCCTGCTCAACTCCGCAGCCGTTGCTGTCGCCGCAATTGATGATGCCGCTGTCGCTGATTTCCGTCCATGACGCGCCGCTGTTCATACTCTGCCAAATGCCCTGGTCCACGGGATTGCCATTTACGTCCGCCGAAACAAACCACACATACATTTCATTGCGTCCCGGCACTACGGTGATCTCGCCACGGTAGATCGGACAAGTTGTTACATAGTTTTGAGGACACGCAGTCGTGCTCAGCAATCCTGCAGCACCAGGTTGATCGGCGATGAGCGTCCAGCTCAAACCATCAGGAGACGAATAAAATCCGTGATAGCGTATCGCCGCAAAAAATAAACCCGCGGCCGCGTTATACGCCACCGAAGTTGCCGAGGTCGCCTCGCTCGCGCTGGAGAAGAGATTGTCGTAGGTCCAGGTCTGCCCGGCATCAGTGGAGGTATAGAGGCCGCGATAAGTGTTGCCAGTGAGAGCGCCATCGGTCACGCCTTCCGCCGTCGCCGCCATAGCTGCTACCACTGTGCTGGTCTGTCCTACTGCGCTGCTGAATGCCATGCGCGCAGCGCCCAGACCGCTAAAAGGGTATGCGCCGCTGTTCGCGGTTGGCATCAATGTCCAGGTGTTGCCGCCGTCGGCAGAGCGCAGAATGCCGAGGCCGAAGTAAGAATCGGTGGAATTATCAGCTTCGCCCGTGCCCACCAAAATCACGCTCTGCGCGGGATTAGAATTTCCCGGCTGAATCGCGATTGCGCCGATTGAGAGCGTAGCTTGATCGTCAGTAATCGCCGACCACGTCACGTTGTTGGCAGCGCTCGCCGCCGCATTCGTGGACTTCCATATCCCACCCTGCGCTCCGCCGATGTAAATCGTGTTCCCGCTCGCATCCGCGGGATCAATTGCCACCGCGGTCGCGCGCCCCGAAACCTGGTTATAGTTCTGAAATCCGTCCCCGGTAGCGTCGGAGGCCAGTGGAACCGGACCCAGCGGCGTCCATCCGCCGAATGATGTCGCCGGCTGCAGATTCGGCCGCGCAGCGCGAGCACGTGCCAGTCGAACTGCTCGCGCCTGCATCTTGGTTTCATAGGCGCGATGCCGGAGTTCAGCGGAAGATTTTCCGGGAACAACGCGGCCACGCAAGAACCATTCCGAACGTTGCTCTTCATGGTCGGCGTCCGCATCAGCAATAGGCGTTTCCGTCGCGGTTGTCTTTGTGCCCTGAGCGTGCGCGGCGGAAAGCAACGAGAATAACGAAAGCGCAAGCAGGGAAGCGCGAAGCACGCGGCAGAACGTGGCTAGGGTCATAGGCGCCAAAACTATGTGGCTAGTATGGGAGCGCCCCTGAGCACGGTCAAAACAATAACGAGGAAAAAGTGCTGCAGCGGACCATTACGGGAAGTAAAAGGTGCGGGCAACCAGCACGAAACTAGATAGCTGTGAGCGATTTAGTGCAGGCAGCGCAGAGGAACCGTAGTCCCTGTACAATTTCGAACGGATTCTTGTATCGATTTTAACTAGATAGGCCGGAGGTGCTTCGCAATGTGGACGAGACGTGCCGTGCTCACCTTGATTGCCTCGTGGATGCTAATCTCGAGCGCATCGATCCCGTGCGCCAGAGCCGCAGACCGCGAAATTAATGTTGCCGCCGCCGCGGACTTGAGCTCCGCGTTGCAGGAGGTGGCCGTCAACTACGAGAAACGGACCGGCGTCGCTGTGAAACTTTCCTTCGGCGCTTCGGGCGCGTTAACCCAGCAAATACAGAATGGTGCGCCCTTTGACGTCTTCTTCTCCGCAGATATGGATTATCCCCGACAATTAATCATCGGCGGCCAAGCCGAGAGTGCATCGCTATATCGCTACGCGGTGGGCCGGTTGGTGTTATGGGTTCCGAAGGATTCTCCCCTCGATGTCGAACACAAAGGCATGGATGTTTTGCTTGATCCATCCGTAAAAAAAATTTCCATCGGAAATCCGCAACATGCCCCGTATGGGCGAGCCGCCGTCGCTGCGTTAAAGCACTACGGTCTCTATGAAAAGGTAAGCGACCGGTTGGTGCTGGGAGAAAATATTTCGCAGGCGGCACAGTTTGTCGAGTCCGGAAATGCTCAGGTTGGGCTCGTGGCCTTGGCTCATGCCATAGCGCCTGCGATGCAGGGTAGGGGGAAATACTGGATCGTCCCTGCCGAGGCATATCCACCACTCGATCAGGGAGTCGTCGTGATTTCGCACTCACCTCACGCGCAGGATGCGGCGGCATTTCTGGAATATGTGAAGTCCGCGGAAGCTTCTGCGGTGCTGCGGCGCTATGGTTTCAGCTTGCCCGAGCAGAAGTAGGAACGCATTCGCAAAAGCAAAGAACCGCGAGAGAAGATTAATGTCCATCAACTGGCAGGCGTTCCAACTCACCATAGAACTCGCAGTAATCGTCTCAGCTATTCTTTTTGCAATAGGCTTGCCTTTGGCTTCATGGATTGCCTTCTCGCGCTGGCGTTGGAAATTTCTCGTTGAAGCCTTGGTGGCTATCCCAATTGTGTTGCCGCCAACAGTTCTCGGATTTTACCTGCTCGTCGCGCTCGGTTCCCGGAGCCCGCTGGGGCGCTGGTGGCAATCCATCACCGGGCACACTTTAGCGTTCACGTTCACAGGACTCGTGATCGGCTCAATCCTCTACAGCCTGCCCTTCGCGGTGCAGCCCTTTGCGTCTTCCTTCTCTTCGGTTGATCGCAAGCTGCTGGCTGCTTCCGCTACATTGGGAGCTTCACCTCTCCGCACTTTCTTTCGTGTAGTGCTTCCGCTTTCCGTGCCGGGCCTGGTTACGGGCGTGGTTCTGGCATTTGCTCACACCATGGGCGAGTTCGGAGTGGTGCTGATGATCGGAGGCAATATTCCCGGCGTCACGCGCACGGTTTCCATTGATATTTACGATCAGGTGCAGGCCTCTAACTATGCTGCCGCCAATGCCACTGCCTTGCTGCTGCTGTTGTTCTGCTTCACCGTACTAACGGCGGTGTATGGAATGAACCGTAGAAAACCGTGGACGATCGGTCCGGTGAAATAACAAAACCCAATGCCCACACCTGCCGAGCCCGACCCCGTAAATCCAACTCTGAGTGTACGCATCCGCAAGAGCTCTCCTTCTGCGCCACGAGTGTTTTCTCTCGATGTGGACTTCAGCGCAGCGCCCGGATTCACTATATTGTTCGGCCCCTCAGGATCGGGAAAGACTACGCTGCTCGATTGCGTGGCCGGGTTGACCACTCCGGATGCCGGGCGCATCGCCGTAGGGGAGCGGGTCTTGTTCAACGCAACGGTACCTGATGCAAATGCTAACGCCAACGCGAACATTTCCGTGGCCAAGCGTGGTGTGGGGTATGTTCTGCAGGATCTCGCGCTGTTTCCCCATCTGACCGTAGAGCAGAACACCGAATACGGTCTCGCACACCTGCCACATTCCATTCGCAAGCAACGTGCCGCCGCAATGCTCCAGGAGTTCCGCATCGAACACTTGCGACAACAGAAGCCAGCGCAAATCTCGGGCGGAGAACGCCAGCGCGTAGCCCTAGCGCGCTCTCTTGTCACGGACCCCTGCGTTCTCCTGCTCGACGAACCGCTTGTAGCTCTGGACGCAGCTACCAAGTCAAGAATCCTTGATGATTTGCGGCGCTGGAATCAGGCGCATCGCATTCCGATTCTGTATGTCACACACAGCCGCGAAGAAGTGTTCGCGCTGGGCGAGCGCGTGCTGATGCTGGATCAAGGCCGCATCATCGCGCAGGGCACGCCGCATGAGGTGCTGGGTGCTCCGCTCTACGAAACCGTGGCGCAGTTGGCGGGTTTTGAAAACATCTTCGACGCCGCGGTGGAATCCGTGCATGAAGATCGCGGCACCATGATTTGCCAAATAACGAATCGCGAAACAACGACCAATCGCCTGCCCACTGGCGCGACAGAAAGAGCCCTTCTTCTGGAAACACCGCTCATTCGCGCCGAAGCCAACTCGCCGCTGCGCGTGGGAATTCGTGCAGGCGACATTCTGCTCGCGATCGTTCCACCCACCGGCTTGAGTGCGCGCAATATAATTCCGGGCAGTATAGTTTCGTTGGAACAACGCGATGTGATTGTTTCTGTTCAGGTGAACTGCGGCATTGAGATGGAAGTACATCTGACGCTAGCCGCCAGAGATGCGCTCCATCTCATTCCAGACAGGGAAGTATGGCTGGTGATCAAAACCCATTCCTGCCATCTGATGAAGCGCTGAATGGCAACGCCCACGCGCGTTACAGCCCCAAATAATTATTTTCCTTTTTACATTCTGTTGACACAATTCGTTCACTTCAGCGTTATTGTCTCCATGCTCCAGGAGGAAATTTTCATGAGCTATCACGCCAAGTTGTCACGGTCCCGAGTGGCTGTTGCGTGGCTGGTCAGTGTGGGCTGCCTATTCATCCCGCACTTTTCATTCGCGCAAGTCGGTACCTGGCGAACTCACTCTCACGACGCCCACCACACCGCAGTTTCCTCCGTGGCTTCGCAACCGCTAAGTACGATTCATTGGAAGGCTGCGGTAGACCTCGATCCTCCGACCGGGGAGATCTTGATTCACTACGGTTCGCCGTTGGTCACGGCTGCCAACACAGTGATCGTGCCGGTAAAGACAGGCACGAACGGCTTCCGTGTAGTAGCTCACGACGGCGCAACCGGCGTACGCCTGTGGGCGCAGAATACTGGCTGGCAGTCGCCCAGCGACGAGTTCATCCCTGGCCTTGGCCCCACGCTCTTCAAAAATCAACTCTTCGTGCCCGATATCGGTGGCGGGGTGATGGTGCGAACAAATCCAGATTCGGCAACCGGTGCCGTCACACATCTTTACTTCTATGGACTGAAAAACTACGAGGCAGATCCCGCGGTCTACGATCAAAATGTTCAGATCAATACTCCGTTGACCGCCGATGCGGAGGGGAATCTTTTCTTCGGATTCCTGGTCCTCGGTTCTACGCCCGTCGGTTTGCAGAGCGGCCTGGCCCGCATCGCACCGGATGGCACTGGCAGTTGGGTTTCCGCGGCCGTGTTGAGTGGCGATTCGACGACCACAAACATCGCCATGAGCTGCGCTCCCGCGCTGTCGAACGATGAGAGCACAGTTTACGTCGCGGTCGTCGGCGAAAGCACCGGGCAGCACGGGTACCTGATTGCCGTCAACAGCATGACGCTGGCATCCGTCAGCCGCGTTCTTCTCCTCGATCCCGCTTCCGGCCAGGAGGCGATCCTCATCGACGAAAGCAGCGCCGCTCCCACCGTGGGGCCCGATGGCGACGTGTATTACGGAGTCCTGGAAAATCCCTTTCCCAGCCATAACGATCGCGGCTGGATGCTGCATTTCAACAGCGATCTTTCCAAAGAGAAAACTCCCGGCAGCTTCGGCTGGGATGACACGCCTTCGATCGTCGACGCCTCGCTCGTCGCCAGCTATCAAGGAACATCGAAATATCTGCTGATGACCAAGTACAACAACTATGCCGGAGTCGGTACCGGAGACGGCCACAACCGCATCGCGATCCTTGATCCTAATGCCACCGAGAATGACCCGATCATTCCCACAACGAAGGTTATGAAAGAAGTGATTACGCATTTAGGTGTCACTCCCGATCCCAGCTATCCGAATTATCCTGGAGCGGTTCGCGAATGGTGCATCAATACCGCGGTCGTTGATCCGTTCACAAATTCTGTGATGGCAAATAGTGAAGACGGCAAACTCTACCGCTGGGATCTGACCAACAACACACTTTCCCAGAGGATCAAGCTTTCCACCGGCATCGGCGAAGCCTACACTCCAACGCTCATCGGAGCCGATGGCACAGTGTATGCCATCAATGACGCGGTATTGGACGCGATCGGAAAGTAGTTTACTTGGCACGAGCCTGAAGCTGGACATCTGAGAATGGAGCTAGTGCTTCTTCCACACGCTTCATCTCGATCACCGCAATCCATTGTCCCTGTCGTTCTTCTGTAAACACGACGTGGCCGCCCAGAAACCCCACTGCGGCTGCCGGCGGCAGGTCGCGGTGGAAGCCGAAGAAACGCGACTTGAGCGCCGTCCACGTTTTCCAGCGATCCCACCGTGCCGGCCCAGGCTCGTATTTCGTCGAAAAAATCAGAACGACATCATAGGAACGAAAGTCGGCAGCCGACAAAACTTCATCCAGCGAGAAGTCTTCAATGCGGACCACTCCCATCGGCCGCGTAATGTAGCCGAGCCAGGGCCGGGTCACTTCATCCGAAGCCGGCCAAGCCGTGAGCACGCGCGCCATAGGATAACGAGCTTCCAGAAATCGCTCGCCATCTTCGTGCAGCAAGATGTAGTCGCGGTAAGCAAGATTATCTTCGGGCGAAAATCCATACGGAGGATTCCAGAACCAGCCGGCAACAAAGCTCAGCGCTACACATGCCACGGCTACGCGCCAAAAACTCAGCCTGCGCCACAAAGTCGACACGCAAAGAATAATGACCAGAGGAACCACCGGCAACATGTAACGAGCCAGCACCGCACCCCCGATCAATGCCATCGCCACCACATAAGTGCAGATGATGACGTAGAAAATCATTTGCGCCGGAATACTGATCCGCGGACGCTCGCCATCGGAATCCGGCAGCGGCGGCAGCATCCACATCGCGAGCAGCATCGCCAACGTCAAAATCCACAGATGCAGATATCCAACCACTTGCCAAATCCGCAAGGCGAGCGCCAGAAAAAATCGAGTCGGGCTCAACGTCGCAGCCACGTTGTAGCGAAAGAACTCCGGATTACCGAAGACGTACCCAGTACGCGCGTAGTGGTATGCATACCAAAGCGCAAGCGGTAACACGGGAATTAGAAGGGGAGCGATGTGAAGCCATGTCCACGCACCAGAACCGCCGAGGCGAAGAGGCTCGGAGAGGCGAATGGGCTCGGGAAGGGCACGACTTCCAGTCGTGCCGTTAAGGTCGGGTGAAGACGCGGGCTTTAGCCCCTGAGGAATCTCATCATCCAGCCACAACTTCCGCAATGAACCATTACGCACAGCCAGCCCAACAACCTCCCATCCCGCCAGCGCAACGGGAGCCAGAATCGCCGTCTCCTTCGCCAGAGCCGCAAGCGAGAACCAAACTCCCGTTGCGATCAAATCACCTTCAACATAAGCCGAAAGCGCCCAAAAGATAATCCCTGCGGCGGCCAGATCGACCTGAGCGAGAGAGCTCTGTGCGAAGAAGACCGGATAAAGCGCAGTGCACAGAGTAGAACCGATCGCGACCTTTGTATTAGCAACGCGTTCAGCTAGCCGAAACACACCGAGAAGCGAAAAGGCGGCGATCACCAGCATCGCCGTCCGCGTCACCAGAGGAGCGAAGCCCACCACCTTCCACCACAGGGCCAGCCACGCCATCACCAGCGGCGGGTGCGCGTTCGAAACCGTGGAATGCGGAATCAGACTTCCGGTGAGCAAAATATCACGCGCGGCCGGAACGTAGTAGCCGCCTTCATCCCAGAAGTAAGGTAGCCGCAACAGGGGCGTGTGCAGCAGAAAAACGCATACGAAGATGACCGCAAACACCAAGGCTGGGTAAGCACCCGACCACGGCGTCGGACCACTCCGGGAGTTTCTCAGAGCGTTCCCTTCTGAGCGGAGAAATGAGGCGAATGCATAACGATTTGAGTCCCGCGACGGTAACGAACCTCGGCCCGCCGCCGTGCGATCCCCCGAGAAAGCGTTACTAGTGTACTTGTCCTGCCGGGGACATCCGCGGGTCCAGTTTGATTTCGCCGAAGGCGGTCTCGTAACCAGCCACGTTCTGTTGCAGAAGTCCGAGCAGCGCTTTAGCCTGCTGCGGGCTCAGGTAGATGCCCTGAAAGTTACGAATCTCCACCTGTGTTTCGTTCTGCTGCTGCACCGTGCCAAAAACGAGGAAGAAATCCCACACATTCACTCGCATCTGCACGCTGTTGGCATAGGATTCCCGGTAATCGGCGGCATTGGACAACTTGACGTTAGGTTGTTGCGGAGCACTCATAGACCGCCAGTGTAATGACTTTGGGGTCAGAAAGGGAAGCGCAGCCCTGGAAATCGGTTAGCCGGGAGATTATCCTATTGAAGTCCTGCGGTTAGATTGACAGAAATTGTCAGTCTGGGTACGGATTTCTGGCTTTTCGTACTGCCGCGAAAGGACATGGACGTAAGCTACTTTGCTGAAACAAAAGGGGTTGTAGGATGTCATTACAGCCCCCACGTGGCGTTTAACGTGCGATAGTTGATGCGGACACCAAATTGAATTTTACGAGTACCCTATGACCCATAAGCCCGAAGACGGTGCCGTCGAAGAATTCATTCTCCCTGAGAATTTGCTTCCCCTGGGGTCCGTGTTAAGTGAAGGCGTAACTCCGCTCGATGTCAGCATGGTATTGGCGAAGGTGTTTCGCGTTCAGTATGCGGAAGTCGCGCTGCTACGGCTGGAAGGCGGTTTGCTCAAATTTATTTTTCCCGAGCATCTGCGCACCACCGGAGCGATTCCGATTTCAAGCAAGGCCGTGGCCGCCCACACTGCGTTAAGCAAGAAAGCCGAGATCTTCAACAATTTTGCCCGCGTAAGCCACGCCAGCATTTTCGAGACGATCAAGCCGGTCGGAGAAGAAGCTGATTCTCCCGCGCCGCCGTCGCCCATTCAGAAGCTAATGTCGGTTCCGATTCTCGATCAGAAATCGGCGGTCATCGGCGTAATACAGATTTCGCGAAAAGGATTGGATCCACGCTTCACTCAGGATTTCAGCCGCGAAGACCTGCATGATCTGGAAGTCGCCGCCGGCTTACTTGCCGCTTCGCCCGTTATGCACGCCAATTAAACTTGCGCGCAGCGCATATCGACCCGCATCGCAGTTTCGCTGAAAGCAGGTCCAGAATCAAGTTTTCAGAATTCGTGCCGTAGAAGCTGTTGGTGCGAAAGGGGGGACTCGAACCCCCACGGTTTTACCCGCCAGATCCTAAGTCTGGTGCGTCTGCCAATTCCGCCACTTTCGCATGCCTTGATTATACAAAGCGGAGACGTCAGACACAGCTACACCCAACGGGCTTTCGTCGACGCTTAGCCGACATTGCCTGGACGGCCAAACTGGTTACTGTACGGCGTTCAATCCCTGATAAATAAACATGCCGAGCAATACCAGCAGAAGCACGCCCGAACCAGCGCCGAAAACCCAGACTGGTTTGGTGAGCCGGTTGACCTTCACCAGCAATTCAGTCTGCTCCTGTTGCATGTGGGAACTCGCGGCGTCGAGATACAACGACTCTTCCTCATGCATGGTCAACGTGCTGCGGTAGATTAGGAGGATGATCAGGCCGACGGTGAAAACGCCCCACGCGATCGCGAGGCCAAACAGTAACGGAGTCCAAGTCCATTGCATAGGCCACCTCGACAGATTGTAAGCCTGTTGGCAACTCCCCCAAATTCCAGACGCAGGCTTCAGCCTACTATCCTCAACCTGGAGGAAGGGCCTAACGCAGACATTATAGACCCGTTGACAAGCCTCGTTACAGGAATCGTTGCGGCACGTTCTGGCATCGAACAAAACAGAGGCTAACTCGCAAAGCACGGTGTTCCGAAGTACGCCACCCGTTGGCTTGCTACCCTCTGTTATAATTTAGCTATCTTAGAGCCAAGGAGATACGAAGAATGGCTACGACGACCGTCCCCGAAGTAACGACCAACACCCCGGAAGTGAAGAAGACTCCGCCAGTTAGCCTAACCACCAGCGCGGTCGCGAAAGTAAAAGAGATCATGGGCCAGCAGAATCCCGTGCCTGCAGGCCTGCGCATCGGAGTAGTCGGTGGCGGCTGTTCCGGTTTCTCCTATTCCATGCAGTTTGAAAACGCTGCCGGAATGATGGACAAAACTTTCGAAATGGACGGCCTGAAGGTGTTCGTCGACGCCACTTCCGTCATGTATTTGAACGGTTGCATGGTTGACTACGTTGAAACTCTGGAAGGTGCCGGCTTCAAGTTCGAGAACCCGAACGTGAAGAGCACCTGCGGCTGCGGATCTTCGTTCAGCGTATAGCCCGCGGTTAGCGAAAGCTGAAACAGTCATCGAACCAAAACGGCCTCATCCTTGGGATGAGGCCATTTCTTTTTGCCGAGCCTTTATCGGTAATTATTGCGGTGGATTCGATGGCGGCGATGCAGGTCCATTCGAACCTGAATTATTGCCAAATCCTGAAGACGACCCAAACGAACTGCCAGAATTGCCAAAGGAACTTCCGCTGCCGGAATTGCCAAACGCGCTGCCGGAATTTCCGAAGGCGCTGTTATTGCCATTAGTGCCATTGCCAGCCGCCGGTTGCGCGCCCTGAATCCCGCCATTCCCGAAGTTCTGCAGGGGCTGATACGGCGTGGTGATCAGCCCTCCGCGGTCTGCAGTCGGATCGTAGACAAACTGCCACTCGTTATACTTGCTCTTCTTATTGAAGATGCGAATCGTCTTGTCTTTGCACACGCTGGCTACGCCAACAATCGCTCCCCCGCCCAACACCTGGCCGCCTTGGCCATTCGAGTTGCCCGAGTTGCTCTGCGTGGAATTTGAATCCTGCGACACGGAGGATCCATTCTGCGATGTATCCCCTGTTTGATTTGCTTCTGGAGTATTCGACGGCCCCGAATTGTTCTGGCTTCCTCCGAGTCCGCCGTTCGAGTTTCCAGGTCCGGATTGCGCGAACACGCCCTGACTGTTGACTCCTGAGCCGCCGAAACCGGCACTCGAACCTGACCCGCCAAAAGACGAACCACCGCCAAATGATGATCCACCACCAAAGCCTGAACTGCTCGATCCAGGACCATTCAATCCCGCGGGAGAGCCGGCCGGAGTTGCCCCGGGAATCATGCCGCCGCCGAAGCCCCCGCTAAGCGATAGGCCGGGATCGCCGAAATGCAACAGTTTGAAATCCTTGTTCTTGTTTTCCGGATCTTTATAGTGCTTGCGCAGGTATCTCAGGTTATTGGTATTGTCGAGATCCTCAAGCTTGGTGGGGTAGCGCCCGAGTTTCTTGTAGTAGGCGCGGATGGCGCGCGTGTATTGCACTCCGCGGTGAATCATTTCCTGTTCCCGGTCGCGCCGAATCTCAAACGAAATTTCGGAAAGCACAGCCGTGGCAGCGATTGCCATCAACGCAACCACAAGAAGCAGCGTAAGCAGAATGTAGCCATCTTCACCCCGGCGAAGCCGGCGTGGAGACTGACGCGCGCTTGAGGTCAAAGCCATCGGGGTTTGGTAGTTTGGCAACTTCCTAATTAGATGCTGCGGGGCAATTCGCAGGATCGCAAGAATACAAAATTACCCAATTACTGAAGTCAATTTACCCTTGAGTCAAGGGGATGCTCTGGGGTGGACCGCTGCCCACTACATCTTGAATCTCCACTGCGGTTGGAGAAATTCGCACCACCTTGTAACGCCGATCCACAATCTCGCCTTCACCCGCAATGAAAACATCCTCGCCTTTGGAAAGGAACACCTTCTTGGGCTCTCCAGGCTGGTTGGCAAAGCCGAAAAATTTCAAAGGAATCGGCGGTGCTGCCGCCACCGGGGGGGCTTGGTACGGCTTTGGATCATTTGGTCCGACAACCCCCGCTGCCAACGGCTTGGGAATCACTACCTCTGCCTGAGACACAAAAATATTTCTTCCTGAGCCTTCGTATTTGATCTGTTCGGTTGCCAGAAGTTCCTGCAGGTGAAGTGTAGGGTCGAGGTTCTGCGGCGCGTGTTCTTTCTTCCCTGATGTGTTTCCTGAACCGTGATGCTTTGAGGAAGAAGTCGTGCTCAGCGAGGGGACAGGCGAGTTCGTCACCGTCGCTGTCGAAGCGTTGGTCGAAGAGGAAGGCATGAACTCGTTACCAATGACCAGGATCGCCACCAGTCCGAGCACTCCCGCCAGGATCAGGTTCCTCCGGTTTTCAAACCCCAGTTTCACGACGTGCCCGCCTTCAAATAAGTTTGCAGCTTCATGTCGAGCTTAATCGGACCATTCTGCTCACCGCCCAGCGTGATGCTGTTGATGATAAAAAGCATGTCATCGCGTTCCAGCGCATTAATAAACTTCGCCAGTGAGACGTAGTTGCCGGAGAGGCCTGCTTCCATCTCCACCGGATACAACCGGCCGAGTTCAGCGTCATCTTCCTTATACTTGGCCTGATTGATGGTGACCCCATTGGCTGCGGCAAGCTTGCCGAATTGAGTGGCGATATCCGAGTCCTGCGCGGGAAATCGCTTCTTATAGAAGTCTGTAATCTGCTTGTTCGCGGCCGTCACTTTCTTAGGCAGATCGGTCAGCGGCTCAACTTGCAGTGTCTTGGTTCGCAGTTCGCTCGACAACTGAGTCAATTCCTGTTGCCGTGAGGAGGTCGAGCCCACCAGCGGCGAGAAAAATACGACCACTGCCACCGCATCCACAGCGAGCAGCACCGCCAGGGCAGTCTTGATGCTTTTCCGAGTTTTCCGTAAGTCGGGCATCAGGGCTTGCTACCTTTCGCGCTTACCGTCTTTTCCACCTTTTCCGCCTGCGCCACCAGCGGCTCGGGAACATAGATCGCGTTGATGTTGAATTTAACCGTGTCTCCTCCGTTGGAATTAGAGGTTTCCACGTTTTCCGTGTCGATATGAGTTTGTGTGAAGCGATGCGAATCTTCCATGCGGCGGGCCAGTTCAATCGCCTTGTCGCGCGAGTCGCCGCCCACCATCATCTTCAGCGCCAACTGGTTGTCCTCATCCAGTTCAGGATGAATCGAAATCAGGTGGACCCGCGCCGGCATCACCTTTTCCAGATCTTCCAGCACACGCGTCCAAGAAAACGATTTGCGAGCGATCAGGTCGTTGAGAAACTGAGACTGATCTCGCGTGTTGCGATTTTCCGGTTGATTCAGATACGCCTCGGCCTGCGCGCGGGTGCGGTCGCGCTGCGCGATCTCGGCCTCCAACTCGGAAATCTTCGCGTGGTCGCGCCGCGCCGCATACCATCCCGTAATGGTGAGCGTGACCAGGGCGAGCGTCAGGATGATCGCTCCCCCCAGCGCCGTTCCCCAGCGCAGCCAGAACTCCCGCGCATCTTCATAAGGCTGGCTCGCGAGATTGATGTCAAGACGCATAACGTAGCGCCGGCGTCCCGCCGGCTGGCAAACTATGAAATCAAAGCTCCCACCACCCCCGCCATTCTCCACCGCGGCACCGAACTCCCATTGCTTGCGCCCAACTGCGAAGGAGTCACTAACTCCTGCACCTCGGCGCCGGTCTGCGCGCGCAATGCCGGCGCTGCGCCGCTGATATCGGATATGCCAGCGACAAATATTCTTTCGATATTCAAATGATACGTGTCCTGGAAGAATACGACCGAAGGGTAAACTTCCTCCGCCAACTGCTCTCCCGTGATCGTGACCCCGCGCGTATTTTCCAGGGTGCGAAAAAGCTGAAGCTGTTCCGCATTGAGGATCGCGATACTCGTAGTGCGCGCATCCACCTTCACCACCAGCGTCGGACTCTGCCCCTCCGCCGCGCCCAGCGCCGCCAGCATCGAAGGCAATACGACTCCTGGGCTGAATCCGGCATCGCGAAAGGTCGCCTCGTAATCCTCCACCACGCTGGCCAAAGCTACCGCAGCCACCACTCGAACGCCCTCACTCGATTTCTGCGCGTGGTAGGAGACTCTCGCCTTGTCCACATCGAATGGCAGAGACTTCTTCATGCGAAAGCGCACCACCCCGGCGGCTTCTTCGGAATCCGCCGGCAGCGTGTCAAATTCCAGCAGAACCACCCGCACCGCCGCATCCGGCACCACCGCAATCACATCATGGGAGCGCGCCCCTACACTGCCCAGCGCAGATTGCACGGCCGCGCTTACCGCCTCGCGCTGGCGCAGGTTGCCCTCAACCAGATCCGGAATCACGCTGCCCGGCGCCAGTTCGCGCGCGGCGGAGGCTTCCAGGCTCCGGCCGTCTTCGGCCAGGCGCCCCACCAGCACGCGGTCAGCGGCGATTTCGCACGCTAACCTGGGTTTTGCCGGGTTGGAACCAGAACTCATTGAGGAACTCGCTTCTCCAAACTTGCCACCTACAATTCAAACGCTCCGCCGCACGAAATGCAATAGCTGGAAGGGAACTTAGGTAAGTGGTCAGTGGCTAGTGATCAGTGGCCAGTAAATTCAGAGGCCGTTACTGGTCACTGGCAACTGATCACTGGCCACTGCTTTTTACCGCATGGCCTCGATGAAGGTGACCTTGTTGATCTCTTTCAGCGTGGTCAGGCCGAGCCGGACTTTATCGAGCGCCGACTCGCGAAGAAAACGCATGCCCTCTTCCCGCGCCGCGCGGCGAATTTCCGATGTCGGCCGCCTCGCCAGAATCATCTCGCGGATGCGGTCGCTTAAATCCAGCAATTCGTGAATCGCGGTTCGGCCCCGGAAGCCCGTGCCCGCGCACTCGATGCATCCCGGTCCTTCATACAACGGAACTTTCGACCACTGCGCCGCATCCAGTCCACTGGCCTCCAGCACCTCAGGCGCGTAATTCACCGGCGTCCGGCAGGATTCGCAGATCAACCGCACCAGCCGCTGCGCCAGAATGCAGTTCAGCGCTGAAACAAAGTTATAGGGCTCGACGCCCATGTTCAGAAAGCGCCCGATCACATCGACAACGTTGTTGGCGTGGACCGTGGTGAAAACCAAGTGGCCGGTAAGCGCCGATTGAATCGCGATCTGCGCCGTCTCCGTGTCGCGGATTTCGCCGACCATGATCTTGTCCGGATCGTGGCGCAAAATCGAGCGCAAGCCGCGGGCAAAGGTCAGTCCTTTTTTCTCGTTGACCGGGATCTGCGTGATGCCGCGAAGCTGGTATTCCACCGGGTCTTCAATGGTGATGATCTTGTCTTCGTCGGTCTTGATCTCGTTTACCGCGGCATACAAAGTCGTCGTCTTACCGGAGCCGGTCGGCCCGGTCACCAGCACCATGCCGTAAGGTTCTTTAATATAGCGGCGGAATTTCTTCAGATCGTCTTCATCAAAGCCCACCACTTCGAGCGTGAGCGACTTGAACTTCTCGCTCATCGATTCTTTATCCAGCACGCGCAGCACGGCGTCTTCGCCGTGAATCGAAGGCATGATGGACACGCGGAAGTCGATGGCGCGCCCGTTGTACTTCACTCGGAAGCGTCCGTCCTGCGGCACGCGGCGCTCGGAAATATCCAGCTCGCTCATCACCTTGATGCGCGAAATTACCGTGGAATGATGCTCTTTGCCGATGGGCGGCATGGCCTGCGTCAGCACGCCGTCGATGCGGAACTTGATCTGCACCGAATCATCCCGCGTCTCGATATGAATGTCAGAAGCCCGCCGCTGCAGCGCGGTAAAAATCGTTGTGTCGACCAGACGGATGATCGGACTGGTATCGCCCGCCGCCGTCAGCTTGTCGATGGTCAGTGTTTCTTCGGCGCCGGTATTCTCGTCCTCGCGAATAATCTGGAAGCCTTCGCTGGCTTCTTCCAGAACCCGCTGCGATTGCTCCGTCTTGGTGAGGATGTTGTCGATCTGCTTCAGCGTGGCAACTTTGGTGACGATCGGTTTCTGCAGCAGCAGGCTGATCTCGTCGATCATCATCAGCTGGCTGGGATCGGCAATGGCGATGGCCAGCTTGCCATCTGCCGTCTCTTCGAGCGGCACGAACTTGTAGCGGAACATCAACTCCGGCGAGAACTTCTTGAACAACTCATGATGAAGTTGGAATTCGCTGAGGTCGACAAATTGGCAGCGATAGCGCCGCGCCACATCCTGCGCTCGCTCCAGGTCGGTGATGGGATTTCCCGTCGTCACCATCTGCCCGCCATTTTCGCCGTGCACAAAAAGCGATTTTTTATCCGCTGTTGCCATTTCTAAAATCCCCGCGTTCCGCTTAGTGGACTCCCAAGGTGAAGATCGGCAAATACAGAGAAATCAACACCCCGCCCACAAAAACTGCCATCACGATTAGAATCAACGGCTCAATCAATGCCATGGCGGCCCCGAGCGCCGTCTGCACATCTTCTTCATAGAACTCGGCCACCGAATTCAGCATTGCCGGCAAAGCTCCGGTAGATTCGCCAACCTCGAGCATCTCCACCGCCAGGTCTGGGAAAATGTCTTGCTCTTCCAGGCTACCGGCCAGCCCTTGCCCTTCGCGAACTCTCACGCTGGCCCGCATAATGCCCTTCAGGATGCGGCGGCTGCTCATCGAAGTCCCGGCCGTTTCCATCGACGGCACCAGCGGCAAGCCTCCCTGCAGCAGCGTAGCCAGCATCCGCGAAAAAGTCGCTACCTGGTGCTTCAGCCGGATATCGCCCAGCAACGGCAGGCTCAGGATCAACCGGTCAATCTGGTCTGCTCCCCGATCTGTCTTTCGCCATTGCCAAAACACAAATCCCGTCAGCACCAGTCCAATCGCAATAAACGGAAAGTACTTCTGTGTGTACGTGCCCACCGTCAGCATGAACAGCGTAATCGCCGGCAGTTTTGCGTCCAGGCTGTTAAACAGATCCGCAAACTTCGGCACCACGTAGGTGAACAGAAACATCACCATGATGGTCACCACCGTGACCAGCATCGTCGGATAAATCAGCGAGACAAACAGCTTCTTGCGGAACGTCATCGCCATACGCTGAAAGTTGATGTACCGGGTCAGCACTTCGTCGATGTTTCCGCTCTTCTCGCCCGCCATCAGCGTAGTGGTGTAAATCTTCGGGACCATCGTGTGCGTGGCAAAGGCATCGGATAGCAACTCGCCGCCCTTCACCCGCTCCCGCACATTCTCAAGCACCTGTCGCAGGCTGGCATCACGTTGCCGCTTGATCAGCAAATCCAGCGAGTTCAAAATCGGCAACCCAGCCTTGAGCAACGTCAGAAACTGCTGGTTAAACACCAGGAACGAACCCTGCTTCAGCTTGCGCCCACGGCGCATCGAAAGCCCACCGGAAAGCAGTCCCTGCGGTTTTACCCAGTAAACCAAGTATCCTTGCGAGGCAAAACGGTCGCGCACCTCAGCCACCGAGTAGCCCTGCTCCACCTGCTGGTGCAGCCGGCCCCGTTCGTCCGCGATTTTTACGACAAACTCCGCCATAGACCCGTTCTTTTCTGCCGTTTGCCGGACGCGCTACCCTATCGGCTCAGTCTAACATTGCAGCAGTTGATACCGAACCCGGATCACAACCCCAGCTCTTACATCCAGTACCGCAAGTAACCCACCCGGTAATTAGTTCGGGGCGACTCGGCAAAGAGCTCGGGAAGGGCACGGCTTTAGCCGTGCCGCAAACCTCCCTTCGAGATACGGCTTTAGCCGCTGCGGGCCGCCGTATGTCGATACATTGTCATTGTTAAATAGCTTTATATCAATGGTATACAGGATATCTAATCTTTCACGGTCCCAGCTCGCCCTCCACCGTTTCCGTTCCCGGAGGAGGACTGAATCGGAACTGCCCCTCCGGAATGGGCACATCCTCCTTTTGTTCGCTAAACCGGTATTCGGTTTCAGACCCGTCCACGTCCTCAATCACAATCCGCGCAATCCTGTGCTCCGGAGTCACCTCCAGCAAAATCCCGCTCACTTGGTCCGCCATTGCCTGCGGTACTCCCCGCAGCACCACATCCCCGGCGACTACCGGCGCAACATCGGGAGCCAGCGAAAGCCCCCGCAATTCCTTCTCCAGCCTGCTCTTTCCCAGCAAAAAAGCCAGCGGAGACCGAACATCGTCCAGCTTCCGCGCGTCCGTCTTCCGCACCTGCCGGTCGCCCGGGACGTAAAACCACGCACTGGTCCCGTCGCTCACAAAGAGCTTCTCTCTTGGAGAACGGTACTCCCACCGCATCTTGCCAGGTTTTTTCAGCCCGCCTTTCGCCAGCCAAAGCGTCCCCGATTCCGTCCGCTCCGCCCCCGCCCCGCGATACTCCTCGGTGAACTCGGCCCGCAAACTATGCAGGTGGTTGTAATGCTCATCCACCGCCTGCGCGATGGCGTGGACGTCTTCCGCCGCAGCGCTAACGGGCATCGCGAGGGCAGCCAGCAACACTGCTGCGGAGAGTTTGATCATGACTACGATTCTAGCTGAGATTCGAGGCGAGACTTGAATACACGAAGTGGCTTTGCAACAGCCAGCGCAAGCAAGATGGAAGACAGAAACAACCATGGAAGAGCGGCGCTTCAGCGCCGCGTCAAGGCCCATGAAAATAACCTTGTCATTCCGACCGCAGTCCGGAGCGCCAGCGACGGCAAGAGAGGAATCTGCTTTTCTCTTGCCACACCCAAACCCTCCGGAGCCTTGCACGCCTGTCATCCTGAGGCAGCGGAGTCGCCCGCGCAGCGAGCGACTCCAACGAAGGACCTATGCAGTTTGCCAAGCAGCGAGGATGCTGCGTCTCTCATCCCAAATCTACCGCCCGGAACCGCTTTCTCGCCCCATGTCGCACATGCAGCACGTCAACCACCCTATTCCTCTCAAGTACACGATAAATCACACGATAGATGCCATGCTTGCGGCCGTAGAGAAGTTGCCTGACTGTTTTATTCTCAAACGTTACAGGACACCGGTTAGGGAGTTTTTCCAAACTAAGAATTTGCTTCTTTAGCTCCTTGTACCATTGTTGCGCGGCGTCAGCACCTGTGGCATCGATTTCGCTATATAGATATTCCAGGTCGCGCTGAGCGCGCAAAGTGATATTAACGACGTATGCCATGTCGCACTTCGAACTCATCAAAGAACTGCCGTGCTGGTCGGACCCTACGCTTCCTAGAGTCTTCTAACCCCTGCCGGATGCCTTCCTCAGCGCTAGCGAGCGCCGCAGCGTCCAACAACCGCTGATACGCTTCCGCATCCTGCACCACAGCCGCTGCCTTTCCCTTTACCGTCAATACCACCGGACGCTTGCTCTTCCTGAGCAACTTCATAAAGTCGCCGGAACGCCGCCGGAAAGTTGTGAGCGATTGAATGTCCTTAGTAATGTCGAGCATGGGATCTCCTACAAAGCACCTTTTTAGGTGCTTATAGTGTAAACTGCGTCGCATCAGAGTGCATAACTAAATCTTTCTGTTTCCTAAATCTATGTGCTTGGGATATTGGCCGTCGCTGCCGTTTTCCACAGCCCCATTGGTCACCCGTCACATCGTCGCAGCCTGGCGGCCCGTTAAACTCATACAAAATCTCCGTGCTCAGTGCGAGGAAATTAGCCGATCTTTGTCATCTCAAATGGAGAAATCCAGCGGTAACCGTCAGGAAACAAAGATTTTATCTTTAAGTTCTTTAGAACCTAGATTCTAGCCGGATTTCGGCGATTCCAAATCCCGCAACCGATTGTTTCCAGAGATTTTACGCCGTCGATCTGAAGTTCACTTCGATCCAGATCTACCCCGACGCATACACCGCATACTGATGCGTCCCACCAATTTTTTTCAGCGCAGCGCTCTCACTCAGCACCCGCTCCAGCAGCGGATTGTGATACAGCACAAACACCGCCCGCGGATGCTCCCTCAAACTCCGCTCCAGATTGCCGATCACGCGCCGCATCCCAGCCTCCGAAAACGGATTGAAGAGATAGAGCACCGTCGGCTCGACCGGAAAAAGGAACTCAGCAGCATCACCGCAGACAGATTCCATAGTAAAGCACTTCTGCGATTCGTTGTGATAACCGCTCAGGTTTTGCTTTGCGATTTCGTGAAGTGCCGGCAAAAGCTCCACGCCCACGATGCGGCGGAACGGATAATCAGAAGCCATCAGCAGCGTTCGTCCCTTACCCGAGCCGAGATCGATGAAGATAAACTCAGAAAAGTCGATGCCAGCGTGCTCGCGCAAAGCCTCGATCATTTCCTGGAACAAAGCCGATTCCGTCGGCTGATACGGCGAATGAAAAACTCCCAGCAGCCGGTCGCGCCAACCCACAGCCGCGCCGGTCGTATTCACGCGGTGATCCCAATCGTAATCTGCATCGCCGTAGCGCTGGCGACGCCGCTCCGGAGTCGAGTCGCGTACAAACTCCGCCAGCGCACTCAGCAGTTTGCGCGTCGCAATAACGCGGCCTTCCCGCGCAGCCAAGTCATTCCACCAACGCCATGCTGATCGCGATAAGCCGATTCGGGGTGAAACAGAAGCGGAGTTCATCTTCCGCCATCATAAGCGATGGATAGAGGAAGGATCAGCGACGGGAACTTTATCAAGCAGAGGCTAAGGCTGGCCGTAGTGAAACTTCGTCACCGGCTTGTATCCGGGCGGCAGACCCTTAGTTGCAAAGGAGAAGTCATCCGGCGAGCGCACTTCGATGCGGCCATCGGGCATCAGTTTGTAGGGATGCCCGTCGGGATCGACCGGAATTCCCGGCAAGCTCTCGGCCGTTGCAAGCTCTGTGATGCTTGCAGGCAAGTGACCCGTACGCGCGCCAAAGCGAGTCACAGCTTCCTGCAAATGCGTGACGTCTTCATCCACGCGCAGGCCACGCAGATGCTCGATGGCGTTCTGCCGAATCTGTCTGTCCTGGCTGTTTTGATACGTCGCGCTCCAAAGCATGCGGGCCGTAGCAAAGTCTCCGGCATGTTCCGCCATCTGCGCCGCCAGCAATCGTAAAAAGGGATGCGCGTTCGGAACTTTCGATCCCCGAGCGAAAGCATCGGATGCGTCTTTGTAGTCGTGGAGATTCATGTAATAGACGAAACCCAGATCGTAGTAGAGCTTCCAGTCGTCGGGATTGTTCTGAATGCCGTACTCCATCAATTGAATGGCGCGCTCGGGCTGCCCGGCGCCGCTCGGCGGAGCTGGAGCAAGAAAGCTGGCGCCGAACTGATAGGCCACAACTAAATGAGGATCGAGATGGGTCGTGATTTCCAGCAACGGAGCAAGGAGGTTGTAGCTTTGGGAATCATTGTGATGTCGCCAGCCGAAATACTGCACCGCGCGAGTCCAATAGATATCGGCAAGCAGGCCGTCGTAGCCCAGGCTGGCGCGCTTCAGTACTTTGGGAGAACTCACAAACAAAACGTCTTCAAGAGTTGCTTGTGGACGAAGCTGGTCGGTGCCGCGAAGCGTCACGATGCTGGCCGCCAGGCAAACAACCAGACACACGCTGGCGACAATCGAAGTTCGGCGACGCTGCTTCATTTCAAATTCCTGCGTTCGAAGATCAGGACCGCTCCGCTTAAAGCCATCGCAGCGTAGAAGAGCGCGTACAAAGTATTGTGCCAGATAAGCTGGCCTGCGACCGGTTGTTCATGTGCGATGGACGTGATCACATTAAAGGCCGAAAAATTCGGTACCAGATAAGCCGCACCCGTGGCCAGCCAGCGCGTGACTCCATGCGCCATGCCGGCAAAGCCGCGCAGATCCTCGGCGAAGCTTCCGACGACAAAAAGAGAAAACGCAAAGACGGCGGAAAGCAGCGGCGAAGAAAATGAAGAGAACAATAAAGCTAACGAACAGATGATGAGGAATTCTAGAACGATGAAATATAAAGCAACCAGAATCAGCCCATCGGCCCGCACAAATTTATGCGATACGTAGAACAGCGCCGCGAAGACGCCGATCGCCATGAAGAACGTATTCACAACCAGCGTACCCGCCAGCCCAAAGTACTTGCCGACGATGAACTCCCACCTGCGGACGGGACGGGAAAGGACGGTGTAGAGCGTGCGCTTTTCGATTTCCTTGGAGACCAGGCCGATGCCGATAAAAATTGCGATCACGATGCCGAAGAGCGAAACCGCCGTGAGACCGAGGTTGATGACGACCAGTTTTTCAATGTCGATCGAGATCTGGCCGACCAGAATGGCAGCTCCCGAAAGCAGAACCGCGAAAGCGATGAGGTTGTAGAGCACGCGGTCGCGTACCGCTTCGCGAAAGGTGTTTGAGGCAATGTGTCCGATGCGCGTGTTCATGCCATCCTCCCCGCAGTGGTTTCCGCGCGTTGCAGTTTCTCGACGAAGTAAGCCTCGAGCGAAGTGCGAACCGGGACGATTGAAATCAAACGCAGACGCTCGCGGCGCAGCGCGTCGATGGCCGCATCCTGCTGGCCCTCGCTGATGATTGCGCGCACCGTATCGCCGGTGACGTGGCACTCCGCGCCCAGCGCCTTCATCGAAGCCGGAACCTGCGTCCCTTGCCAGATCACTTCCACCTTGCCCTGAACGCTGGAGGTCAAATCTTCCACTGCGCCCACGCCGCGGAGTTCGCCTTTGTGGATGATGGCGACGCGGTCGCAAAGCGCCTCGGCGTCGGAAAGAATATGAGTCGAGAAGAATACGGTTTTGCCTTCGTGTTTGAGTTGCTCCATCAGGTCACGCACCTCGCGCCGGCCCATGGGGTCGAGGCCGGACATGGGCTCGTCGAAGAACACAAGCTTGGGATCGTGCAGAATCGCCTGTGCGATCCCTACGCGCTGCAACATTCCCTTCGAAAACTTGCGCAACTGCACGCCCTTCACGTCCCGAAGCCCGACGCGCTGCAACATCTCCTCCACGCGCCGCGTGCGCTCCTTGCCCGGAACGCCGGAGAGCTGCGCATAGTAATTCAGCAGTTCGTGCGCGGTCAGGTGATCATAGAAGTAAGGCTGCTCGGGAAGAAAGCCGATCTGCGCTTTCACCTCTGGATCAGTCCATTCTTTTCCCAGAATGCGCGCCGAGCCCGCAGTTGGGAAGACCAGTCCCATAAGCAGTTTCAGCGTAGTAGTTTTTCCGGCGCCGTTGGGACCGAGGAAACCGAAAATTTCGCCATCCTCCACCTTCAGATGCAGAGGACTGAGTGCGCACTTCGGTCTCTTGCGCCAGAACCCGACCATATAGGTTTTTTCAAAACCAAGGATTTCAATCGCGGACATGGCACTCCGACAGAGAAAAACTAGACTACCTCGTGCAAATTATAAGCAATGAATTTGAATTTTGGGACTGGGTATTGGGTTACGACCGTCACCTGCGCGATCAACCCCTGCACGATCTACGCGCGATTACTGCATCGCCAAAAGACCTGAGCAGGCGTTATAGCCGCCAACCACGGTGATGTTGCCGGTGGGCTGGACGCGCAGCACCGCGTCCTGGATGGAGCAGTAAGAGCGCGTCCCGTACTGCCAGGTGATGGGCGCGGCGGTTGAATAGAATTGGTCGTTGATGGGACTGGCTGCGCTTGCCGAGCCGGTGGCGCTGAAGGTGTACCCGCTTTTGCCGATTCCGCCGCCGTTGGTGGCCAGAAAGTTGTCGATCACACAGGCTGTAGCGGCGCTTGGAGTGCAAGGAGCTGCGCCGCCTAGCGGCGCCATAGTCAGCGGAAACCCCATGGATGGGAAGGCGTCGAAATAAGCAAGTTCTCCGGTATTAATGGTCCGAATAGCAGCTGCCGCCGAGGAATCGTTTGCGGACATGCGGGCGCGCATGAGATTCGGGATCGCAATAGCCGCAATGATCAGAATAATGGCTACCACGATCAACAACTCAATTAGCGAGAAACCCAGTTGTTTACGCATCGAGTGCTTCTTTCTTCCCCAAAGGCTTTGCCGGGGCCAACCCCGAGAGACCAAATTCCTCAGGGACACAAATATTGCGGCAGGTGTAGGACCAAACTGAGGCTAACTACACTTCGGTTACAATCGCGGACAACTTCAGCGTTTTCAATAGGACGCTGGCCGCAAGCCTTGGATTCTCAGAGCCAGAAATACTTCCCGGACGGCGCAACGGTTCGCTTTTGACAATTTGTGTCACTTTGCGAAAGAACTGGCTCGGCGCTGTCTCGGTCCGCGATTCTTAGACTGGGAGGAGTTACTTGTGGAAGGCAGCGGAATGCTGACGGAATTGACACTGTTCTCGGCAGCGGAGGCCGACAAGAACCGGCTCGACATTTTCCTCTCCAGCCAAAGCGTTATCACAATCGTCGCCACCACGAGAGTCCAGGGAATCGCCGGAGACTTGAGCGCCAACGGCACGCCAAAACATATCGCTAGAAACCACGCCGCGGTGAATCCGATCCCTGCAATCATCGCCGTCTGCCGCGATTCTATGGGAAGCGCATGTTTGGGAAGCGCATACGATGCGATCGACTGTACGGCCAGCGCGAACGGCAAGCTCACAACCAGGTCGACGAAATAATGCTGTCCGCTTCCCATCGTAGCCACTACGGTGAGCAGAAGATAAATAACAAGCGCCGCCCGCAACCCCCGCGGCAGACCTCTGCTATTCCAGCAGAGCAACACCGTCCATCCCACGTGCAAAGAGGGCATGGCATTGCGCGGAATGCCGGCCGGGATCGACATCTTTTCCAGCGCGAACTTGGACAAGTCTTTGTACGGAATGCTGTTCCAGGGAAAGCTTTGCCCGAAGGCATAGATAGGTCCGGTGCCGGGTATAACGTTGTACAAGATCCACCCGGCCACGCCGGCCAGCAGCAACACTATCAGCACGTTCCACGATATCTTCCTCGCGGCAACCGGAATGCGCCATGCGCACACCACGGCCATGGCGAAGGGCAGTGACAAGTAGGTCAGCATCGCGCTCCGAGTCAGAACCACACTGCCGTACATGATCTTTCCCATCAGAAAACTGGGTTGAAATCCCAGGCTGCCGTCGAAGGCATACAGCCAAGCATCATCTGTCTTCGGGCTCAAACCGGTGGAGAGCCGCAGCACATTGGCCGAGCTCATGATGAAGAGAATGAGAATCAAAGATGGGGCCAGCAGAGCGATGGCATTCTCGCGGCCTTCCCGCTCCGACCACACAGCGCGGAGCCCCAACAACAGGAGCGCGCTGAAGCCCAGCACGGCAAAAGAACTGGCGACGCGCAGCACCCAGAATGGAACCTGCGGCAGGTGAACGATCTTGACGAAGACCACCGAGATCAAAAGCCAGGCGTAGATTTCCCAACGGGATGGAGCGCCGCGCAGGAAGAAGGCAAGCCCGCCAGCAATGGCGAATGGCAGATAGGGCTCTTCGAAGTTGGTTAACCACGCTCCCGCAATCACCAGCGCCGCCCAGAGCACTGATAGAGCGACTAGAGAGACGATTGAATTCTCTCGTGAAGAACTAAGCTTTTCCCACGCCATGCTATGTAATTTCTCGAAGTACCTGACATCGAAAGATGCGTGCTCAATAATTGTACGTCTGGCGTAACAGGAATTAGCTGTTACCAAGGTTTGTTGAAAGTGAAGGCGAAAGTCCGATTCATCTCCCATCACGTAGTGCTAACGCGAGTTGCAGCGTCGGTGATTATTGTTGTGTCCGGCCTTCGTAACAAAATCGCATCATCGGAATTTTGCACAATCCTGGCGTGCTATGTGTGAGCGGTCAGGCTGTTCCCGCAACGCTGCGCAGCATCGGTCCCGGCATGACCAATCTTTCGAATGGAGAATCATTATGAAGAGTTCAATCCGCCTTTTCGTGGCCGTGCTGTTCTTTGCGGTGGTAACCAGTCTGAGCAGTTCGGCCCAAGCGCGTTTTTCTACTGTGGGAGGTGGTGGATTTTGGGGACCGGGCTATATCGATGTGCTCGGATGGTCGGACGATGTATCAACTGCCACCATCGTAATAAATTCTAACGAGGTTCGTGTCCGGCAGTTCATACTTCAAAGCTCATTCACCATCGGGCATATCACGACCTTGCTTGAGAGTGGGCCTTACTCCCCCTACCTGCCCGTTACCTTCAACTTCGGTATTTACGATGCTTCCGGCAATCTACTGCTGGATTCCGGAGCCTTCAACGGGGCTTCCTCGATGATCGGGACGGTGCAGACAAATTCGATAACCTCTGTCACTCTTTGCCCCGGCACCTATTACTATGCTCAAACTGCGTCTAGCTCCTCTGTCTCGCCGGCTGGTCTTGGTGGTAATGGTTACCTCCCGGAGGTATTCACGATTGCAAATGCCACCACGGCCCGATTTGCTCTTGCTGCGAATTCTGCAGCGAGTGGAGCGTTGCCTTCTACACTCGGAGCCTTAACAGCTGAATCTATTTCGGGAGCTGCGAGCATAGTCGGAACTGGAATCGCGTTTTTTGAGCCGTAGGTGTTCCGGGACGGCTGTTGGACGCGAAGCAAAAAGAAAAAAGGCAGCGAACTTGCGTTCGCTGCCTTTGGCTTATACCCTCCCCCGAAGGTACTTTGCCAAACTGATTAGTTCGCCAGCGGGTTCAGGGCTTGGCACTGGTTGTAGCCAGCGACGACCGCGATCACGCCGGTCGCTGCCTGACGAACCACACCGTCATCAAACGCGCAGAACGACTTGGTACCAGTCTGTGCGGTGATGGGCGCTGCGGTCGTGAAAAACTCGTTGGGAATCGGGCTGGCGCCACCGGTAACTGCGGTCGCGGCAAACTTGTAACCGCTCTTGCCGCTTCCGGCCGGAGTACCATCCGAGGCCAGGTTGTTATCGATCAAGCAGCCAGTGGCGGCCGCTGGGGTGCAAGGCGACGCACCACCGAGAGCCGTCAGTGTGGCATAACCGACCGTTGGATAAGCAGCGAAGTAGCCGATTTCGCCGGTGACGATGGTACGCTCGGAAGCAGCCGCGGACGAATCGTTGGCAGCCATACGGGCGCGCATCAGGTTAGGAATCGCGATCGCTGCAATGATCAGGATGATAGCTACTACGATCAGCAGTTCAATCAGTGAGAAGCCTTTGCTTTTGTTAACTCGATTTCGCATGTCCATTCTCCCCCGTTACCCCTCAGAAATTTATTCCTGTTTGTTCTTGATCAGGAATCGTATGACGCATTTAATCTTGCATTCCGCGTGCCAAAGACATCGGCGGAGGAAGTCCTTTCGTTTCAAGGCAGGCTGGCCTACGGGCTTGTAACCGGAAATCTGGGAGCCTCAGTTGGCTGAGAAACGGCATTTCGCTGACAGAAGTTGTCAAGTACCGCCGCCGTCTCGACGGCTGCCCGGCGGGACGCCGGCGCTACGGTTTACAGAAGTTGGCAAGGTAGTTGAGCGCCGCGAAAAAAGATTCGTATAGGGCTTTGAAATGAAGGTTCGTATCAGGGCATCGCTTCAGCGATGCCGATAACGGCTAAGGCACCTTCGGCTTTAGCCGCTGGGGCTTGCCTTACGGCTCGGCGGCTGAAGCCGATTGCAGGCTTGAAATTGCAACGGCATGCCTGATACGAATCTTTTTTCAGACTGCACCAATATCCGGAGCGCAAAAAAGTAAAAGGGAGCAGCGAAGTTGCCTTCGCTGCTCCCCGGCTTGTACCCTCCCCAGGTACTTTGCCAGTGTGCTATTAGTTAGCCAACGGGTTCAGAGCTTGGCACTGGTTGTAGCCAGCGACGACCGCGATCACGCCGGTCGCTGCCTGACGAACCACACCGTCATCAAACGCGCAGAACGACTTGGTACCAGTCTGTGCGGTGATGGGCGCTCCAGTGGTGAAAAACTCGTTCGGAATCGGGCTAGCTCCACCAGTGACGGCGGTCGCAGCAAACAGGTAACCGCTCTTACCGCTGCCGGCCGGAGTACCGTCGGTGGCCAGGTTGTTATCGATCAAGCAGCCAGTGGCGGCCGCTGGGGTGCAAGGCGACGCACCACCAAGAGCTGTCAGAGCGGCATAACCAACCGTCGGATAGGCAGCGAAGTAACCGATTTCGCCGGTGACGATGGTACGCTCGGAAGCAGCCGCGGACGAATCGTTGGCAGCCATACGGGCGCGCATCAAGTTAGGAATCGCGATTGCTGCAATGATCAGGATGATTGCCACCACGATCAGCAGCTCAATCAGTGAGAAACCCTTCTGTTGTTTCCGCATCTCTATTTTCCCCTCGTTTTGAACTTCGTTTAGATTCATGCTGGTCATGGAATGACGCAGTCGGACTAGATGATGGCACTTGCCGGGCCAAAGCCGATAGTTACCTTGGTTCCGGGGCAAACTTTATAATCCCATTATTTTCAATCGTAGGCCAAACTCTGTTGCGATTCTAAGGCTTACCGCGCCGCCCCGTATGCCAAAATGCGTCGCAAAACGTGACAAATCATGTCAGTCTGGGAAGGCCGCCCAGTCCCATTTTAGAACGTTACCCAGTTACCTTGCTTGCAGGGAAATTGCCGGGGGCGCGCTTGATATCTGAGGGTGCCGCGAGAGTCTGCGCCTCCGGTAGAATGTCCTTCCTGTGGCAGGGGTGTATAGAACAGGAGATGTTTAAACGAAGAGATGTCTCAAAGAAATAGCACTGCGAAGGAATCGATTGCGATTGATTCCGATATAGCCCGCGCGTGGTCGCTGCCGTCTCATCTTTATACCAAGGCGGATGCGTACGCGGAGGAAGTGGAGAAGATCTTCCGGCGAAGCTGGCAAGTGGTGGGGCATCATGACCAGGTAGCGAACGCGGGCGACTACTTTACAACGGAACTAGTGGGCGAACCTTTGTTGTTGGTGCGTGGCAGCGACGGGAAACTGCGTGGCTTTTATAACGTGTGCCGGCACCGTGCCGGACCACCCGCCGAAGGATGCGGCACGCGCAAACTTTTCCGCTGCGGCTACCACGGTTGGACGTATGGCCTGGATGGATCGCTTATCAGCGCGACAGAAGTTGAAGGCGTGGAAGGATTCCGCACCGAAGATTTTGCGCTGGCACCGGTGTGGGTGGAGGAATGGTTCAATCTCGTTTTCGTGAATCTGGATGGGGATGCGCGGCCTCTGCGCGAAAGTCTGGGCGAGTTGCCGCAGCAGGCCGAAAGATTTCAGTTTGCCGGAATGAAGTTATTCGAGCGCCGCACTTACGAGATGAAGTGCAACTGGAAGACCTATGTCGATAACTATCTGGAAGGCTACCACCTGCCCAGCGTGCATCCGGGGCTGAATCGCGAGCTCGACTATAACGCTTACGTGGTCGAGCCTCATGCGGGTTATGTGCGGCAGTTCAGTCCCATTCGCGGGGCGCAGGCGGGAGATGCGACTCCGCGGAGGTATCAGGTAGCGCGTGATGATTTAACGACGGATTACTTCTGGATCTTTCCCAACTGGATGCTGAACTGCTATCCCGACAATATTTCACTGAACATTGTTGTGCCGCTTGCGCCTGAGTGCTCGCTGGCGATTTTCGAGTGGTATTTGCCGGAGAAAGATCACGGCAGCGCGGCGGCGAAAGCCGCGGTCGAGTTCAGCGACCAGATTCAGATTGAAGATGTTGGCATCTGCGAAATCGTGCAGAAGAATTTGCGCTCGCGCAGTTATTCGCGGGGACGTTTCAGCGTAAAGCAAGAAACGGGCGTGCACGCATTTCATCGCATGTATGCGGAGTCGATGAATGCCGAATAAGCGCCGAGTTCGAGGGATTAAGAGTTCTCCGCTTTCACCAGCAGGCAGGTTACATCGTCGTGCTGCGGAGTCGAACCGACGAAGAGATCGAGTTCCTTCATCAGCCGATTGAGCATTTCAGCCGGAGTTGTACCGGCGCCGGCCGCGACGGCGCTGAGCAGACGCGCCTCGCCGTATTCTTCCTGACGAGTGTTTTCCGCTTCCACCAGGCCGTCGGTGAAGATGATGAGCCAATCGCCGGGTGCGAGCGTGACGCTCGCCGATTCATATTTTGCCTCCGCCTGAATGCCGATGGGCAATCCGCCGACATCGAGACGCTCGATCGATCCATTGCTGCGGCGCAGGATCGGATTGTTGTGGCCGGCATTGATGTAATGAAAAACGCGCCGCGCAGAATCGTACTCTGCCAGAAAAGCAGTGGTGAAGCGCAATCCGCCCTGGCTGTTGGAGCAGGCGTACTTGTTCATATCGGCCACCAACTCAGGTAGCTCGACCTGTGCCGTAGAAAGCGTTTTGAGGCTGGCCTGAAACGTGGCCATGAGCATAGCCGCGGGAATACTCTTGCCGGCGACGTCTGCCACGGCGAAGACCACGCGATTTTCGTCATTCGTTTTGCCGGGACGGGGAAACACGTCGTAGTAATCTCCGGCGACGGTGTTGGCGGGGCGGGTGGTGTAGGCGATTGAGATTCCGGGAATTTGCGGCGGAGCGCCGGGAAGCAGCCAGGTCTGAATCTCGCGCGCAATCTGCAAATCGCGCTTCATCACGACGCGGTCGCCGATCTCCAACATCAGCAGCAGAAGTAGCAGAAGCCCGCCCCAGAAATGGAAGTCGAGTTCGATCGCGTGGATTTCGTGCCCGGCATCGTGATAGCTGAAACCGCCGGTAGGAAGCACGAGCATGATCAGCGCCGCGAGCAGAAGCACGCGGCGCGCGGGCGAAAGTTTTTCGAGAACCGCCCAGAAAAATTCCTTGACCACATGCAGGCGGTGGCCGCGCTTGGTAAGACCTTCTGGCGTTTTCGCGGCCACGTCGCGCGAGTAGAGGCGGTAGCTGCTGCGTGCTTCGGTTTCGAACTGCGACCAGAGCTGCGTGAGCTCCATGCCTTCAGTGACGCGCTGCCAGAAGCGGTGCAGCCGTACTCCAAGCGGAACGCGCTGCGCGGAGGCTGGTGGGGAAGTGGTCGCCATGAGTGCAGTGATTATAGAGGAAGAGAATCAGGGGCTAGGGGTTAGGGTCAGTGGCCAGTGTTCAGTGACCAGGCGAAGGCCGACTTTAAAGTGGGCTTCCAGTCCTGATCCCTGGCCACTAATCACTGACCACTGATTAAAACAGCGTCATCTGTTCTCCCGTCGGCTCCCGCGGAATGATCATGCGCGAGCGGCGCGGATCGCTTCCGATTCCATACTTTTTTCGCAGGCGTTCTACGAGTTGTGAGAGAGGCTTGGCGTAAGCATCCGGCAAGAACGCGCGGCCCTGATAGCGGCGCTTGTAGTTCTCCACCAGATGGGGGAATTGTTTTTCGAGGAAGGGAAGAAACACTGCCGCGGAGCACGGCTTCAGAAAAAGCGGCCCGGCGAATAAGTGATGAGCTCCGGCCTCGGCAGCTGCGCGAACCAGCGCCTCGAGATCTTTGGGAGAATCGGTAATTCCCGGCAAAACGGGAGAGCCGCTCATGCCGACTCGCAATCCGGCCTCGCTCAACTTGCGGATGGTTTCGAGGCGCAGATCGGGACGGGGCGCACGCGGCTCCAGAATTCGCGCCAGCTCCACATCCAGAGTGGTGATTGTGACGTTGACGGAAAATCGGTTCTGCTGCGCCACCGCTTGCAGCACGTCGATGTCGCGCAGGATGAGATTCGACTTCGTAATAATGCCCAGGCGAAAGCCGCTATGGCGGGCGAATTCTTCCAGAATTCCGCGGGTGACTTCGTAACGGCGCTCGGCGGGTTGATAG
>CAWBLK010000003.1:0-45549 GCA_963789625.1 uncultured Acidobacteriaceae bacterium
GCACGGTCTTTGTTCCTGCTGCGATATGACCGATCACAACCGATGTCGCGGCGCCCGTGATCTCGCGGTCCATGCCGAGACCTGGGGCTATCGCCGCATCTGGGTGGCGGAGCATCACAACATGCCGGGCATCGCCAGCGCCGCGACCTCGGTCGTGATTGGCCATATCGCGGCAGGAACAAAGACCATCCGTGTCGGCGCGGGCGGCATCATGCTGCCCAACCATGCGCCCTACGTCATCGCCGAGCAGTTCGGGACGCTGGCGCGGCTGTTTCCGGGCCGCATCGATCTCGGGCTGGGCCGCGCGCCCGGGCACCGACCAGCTGACGCTGCGCGCTTTGCGCCGCACGCCTGAAGCCGCCGAAAACTTCCCGCAGGACGTTCTCGAGCTGCAGGCCTTCCTGGCTCCGGCCGGTCCCAATCAGCGCATCCAGGCGGTGCCGGCGGCGGGAACGGAAGTGCCGTTATGGATTCTCGGATCGAGCCATTTCGGCGCGATGCTCGCGGCCGAACTCGGGCTTCCCTATGCCTTCGCCTCGCATTTCGCGCCCGACCTGCTGATCCCGGCGCTGCAGATCTACCGCAGCCGCTTCAAACCGTCCGAGCAGCTTGACCGTCCCTACGCGATGGTCGGCGTCAACATCATCGCCGCCGAGAGCGATGCGCGAAGCGCGCCGGCTGGCGACGACGCAGCAGATGTCCTTCACCAACATCTTCCGCGGCGCGCGCGGCCTCAGCCAGCCGCCGATCGACGACATCGAAAGCTACTGGTCGCCGACGGAAAAGGCGCAGGCGATGCGGATGCTCGCCCGCTCCATCGTCGGCTCGCCCGACACGGTTCGTTCCGGCATCGATGCGCTCGTTGCGGAAACCGGCGCCGACGAACTCATGGTCGTGTCGGATGTCTACGATCACGCAACCCGGCTGCGCTCCTTCGAACTCATCGCCGACGCCGCGGGGGTGGCCGGCTGACGTCATGACCCGAGTTATTTCATCACCTCGACAGTCGCGGAACGACCGGCCACAAGCGCGCGTTGTCCGGAAATGTCATCGAGCATGATGCGAACGGGGACGCGCTGTGCGAGACGGACCCAATTGAAGGTCGGATTGACGTTGGCCAGCAAACTCGCGCCTTGGCCCGGTCACGATCCTCGATGCCGGCGCGATGCTCTCGACATGTCCGGTCAGCCGGGCGCGGCATCGCCCATCAGTCGGACCCTACCTTGTCGCCGACATGGATGCGCGCCAGTTTGGTCTCCTCGAAATAACCCTCCACATGAAGCGTGTCGGTGTCGACCAGCGCCATCACGCCCTTGCCTGCCGTGACATATGCGCCCGGCCGCAGATCCATATTGGTGATCGATGCCATTTACCGAAGCGCGTACCTCGCTGCGATCGAGGTTGAGCTGGGCGACGGCGCGGTCGGCGACCGCCTGATCGTAGGCCGCCTTGGCCTGCGAGCTGGGTCGCCAGCACCTGCTCCTGCTTCTGCTGCGAAGCGGCACGGTCGTCAGCGCATTGTAGCGCTTCAGGTCGGCATTGGCCTGATCCAGCGTAGCGTGATGGCCGGCGACTGATCGCATCGGCCTGCTGCAGCGCCAGCGCAAACCGGGCGCGGTCGATCCGGAACAGGACATCGCCGCGATGGACGTTCTGGTTATCCTTGACCAGCACGTCGGTGACGAAACCAGACACATCGGGCGCGACCTGCACGACGTCGGCACGCACACGGCCGTCGCGGGTCCATGGCGAATCCATGTAGTAGACCCAGAGTGCGCGGCCGACGGCGAGCGCCGCGACGATGGCGAAGAGCGTCAGCGCAAAGCGGCCGAGCCAGGCAAAATTCCCTTTCATGACAGAAACTCCGAGAGATAGACGACGCCGCCGAGCAGGCAAACGAACAGCGCGAAATCGAACAATGCGCGGTGCCACACCAGCCGGTAAAGGCCGAAGCGCTGCATGATCCGGCGCACATGCGCTCAGCACATAGGCGACGATCAAGCCAGAGCAGCAGCGCCGGGCACCAGGACGCCGTAGATGTCGAGCTCATACCTCATGCCGCGAGACTCTCCTCCGGCCGCGCCTCGGTACGCGGCGTGCATCCGGGAACAGGCCGCGCCGGATACCGACGAGGCCGATCAGCGCGTCGTCCCGGCGCTGTCATTGGGATCCTTCGACCGCCTCGGCCAGCGCGCGATCGATCCGCTGACAGAACTCCGAGCGGCATCGCTCCCCCCGCATGGCGGCGGGCATCGGCCGCAAGATCGTCCAGCATATCGTCGATGCGCACGAAGGGTCGATGCCGCAGCCCGTAGCGGGCGCGGCGCAGATCGATGATGTTGAGACCAACTCGAAGCTGGCGTCAGACTGTCGGCGTCGCGGCGGTCGCTCTCGGAGAGAAGGCGATGCGCTGCACCAGAAGGCCGAGCCGGTGCAGCATCAGCCCGGCGAATGCCGCACGGTCGCCTTGCCGCGCCGTTCGGCGGCAACCGCGAGTTCCGAGCCAGCTCGATTGCATCAGGCGCTGGCGATCCACTCGGCGCCGACGCCGCGCGCGAGCCGCGTCACGATCTCGGCAATCACGATACCAAGCAAGAAGGCGACGGCGGTATTAGCGAAAGACTGCGAAATCCGCGCAAAGGTCGATTGCAGTGCGAGCAGCGTCGACGTATTGGCGGCGAGCGCCATGCCGATAGGCTGTGGTCGCGGGCCGTCCGATCAAGAAGCCGTAAAGCAGGAAGGTCGGCGCCAGCGCAACGATCAGGACCTCGATATGGGAAATCCCGGGCACCAGCGCGAACTGATAGATCGCGACGACAACGATCGCGACCAGCGACCACAGGCCGAAGCCCGGATGCTCGTCGCCGGCTCGTCCTGGGCCGCGAAAAAGGAGCAGGCGACGGCCGCCATCATCGGCGCCGAAGCGCCGTCCGCCCAGCCGGTTGCGATCCATAAGCCACAGCAGATCAGGATCGGCGACCGCGCGCCTGCGGCCGACCACAGGGCCATACCGTGATCGCGATGACGGACCGGCGCGGCTCCAGACTCGGGGCGGAACGCCAGCGCAACGGTCGAGATATCCTGGCCAGCCGCGATCGCATCCATCTTTAACGGATCATCGGCCGTCGGTGAAATAATGAATACTAAAGACTCGTGGACCATTTCCGGGGACGGTTTCGTACTGACGGAAAAGACCCAATGGGATGAGGGCCAATCCGTGTCCATCTACGACAAACAGTAAATGGCTTCTATCGCCACGCCCCCATAATCGCGCCCATCGCCAGGAAGCACACCAACTGATAGCCCGTGTTGATAGCGTAAAGTTTGGCCGGCTGCCGGCTGAACAGCGCGTTCGTCAATTGCACTGTCGTGACGAATCCCAGCCACACCGCCAGGCCAACCTTCATGCCATACAGCGGCGTATTGATGGTTGCGAGGGCAATAATTTTCCCCAGTACGGCGGCAGCGACCATGCTGGCCACTAGCGATAGTATGTAAGACGGTCCAGCGCTCTTCTGCATCTCTGCAATCTTCGCTTTGTCATCCGGATCGTAACCCATCAAAATCATCCACCGGCGCGCAAACAGCAAAGGCGAGTACCATACGAACCCGACCACCATGGTAGCCAGCGCGCTCACCAATACCGCCCACACATTCACACCCATGAGTTTCATGGAACCCTCCGTTCACTGAGAATCGGGCACTCAGCCCGTTACGAATGCGGTGACACCAAGCGAAGAATAGTCAAAGATAAATTAGCTCGGAGTGAGAAGATGCCTGCAATCTAAGACGCATGACCAACAACCTTGATAACTCAGCGCCCGTGAGTGTACCAGATCGAACCCGGCGAGTTGTAATTTCGCCCTTCGCCCCACACCACATGCGTGTTCTCAAGGTTATCGATGCCGATGGAAAACAAGTTGCCAAATGGGAAGAGGAAACCGTTGGGCAGAATGTAATCGTATCCGCGCGCGAGGCTGGAGAGTTGCGACTCCGGCGACCAGGTCGCCCCGCCGTTGGTGGAAGTTCGGTAGAGGGTATTCCAAAGAGGATGGTTTTGCGCGTCCACTTTTCGGGTGTCCATCCAGGCGATGCGGATGTCGCCTGCAGCGCCGGCGGCAATAGCCGGGAAGCAGTGCTCGGCGCCAACCGGAGCTTTTGATACATCAACTTTTGCAGACCAGCTTTCCCCCGGTTCGTAGAAGAAGAAAAGTAAACGCGCTGTGCTCCGCCGTGACCGAGCCGGAGTTCCACAAGGCGTAGATGGTTCCGGCGTCGTCGGAAGCCAGCGCCATTTGGGAGGCCAGAAAGCCAGCCGAACAGAACTGCGCCGGGCAACCCGGCGCCGCGCTGGAAACATCTATCGGCGTCGTACTCCACCGTGCGGCCGTTATCGGATGACGGCTTACAAAAACCTCAACGGGTCGCGTGAGAACATCGGTTCGCGGGTAGGCCGTCCAGGAAAAGTAGACGTTGCCGGCGGGATCCACGGTAGCCCCGGCAGCCAGTGACCAGCCCGGCTCGGCATCGGGATTCACCACAGCACTAGAAAAATTCTGCGCGTAATCATGCGACGCCGCGATCTCAGAGCGTTTGATCGTGGTTAAAACTCACATAGATATTGGCCCGCGTACTGCGAGCACCGGTTTGTCGATGACAACTTCGGGAGAATGTTCAGCAATGGCCAAATACCAGGAGCGCCCAAAATCCTGCGACCGCGCCACCATCACATCATGCTTGCCCTGCAACCACGATGCGTAAAGCGTCTGCCGGTCAATCGGGTCGACTTTGATCTGGGCATCAAACTGTCCGGTTGGCGAGGTCACCATCGGACGCGGCGCCTCCCAGGAAACGCCATTGTCGTTGCTGACCAACAGCGCCATCGTAGGCGTGGTGCAAGCCGGGCAATCACTCACCGCGCCATATTGGGGAAACAAAATATAGATGTGTCCATGGCCATCGGCCGCCATCGCGGGCTCCCACTGATCGCCGGTGGTGTAGCCGACGCGGAGCTGCGGAGTGAAGTTTGCAGCAGCGAGCGCTGCCTGCGCAGTTGCGAGGGCCAGAAGCAGGCAGAGAGCAAACTTCTGCACACCTCTGGCGAGGCTGGAACCTAAAACCACAGATCAACTCCTGGGACCACAACTACGACAGCAATGTTCGAACTTTACCGTGAATGGTTTGATAGCGTCAATTGCCTGTTGAGTTGCAATTAGCTTATGTGGCGACAGCCGCTGCGTGACTTTCTGCCGAATTCATCATCTAATAAGAGCGGGCTGAATAGCCGCCGGGGACGGCGGCGCTACGCAGAGCAGGTAATAAGGAACGAGGAACAAGATGGAAAAAGCAACATTTGCAGCGGGATGTTTTTGGGGTGTGGAAGCCACCTTCCGGGCGATGCCCGGAGTTCTGGGCACCCGTGTCGGCTATATTGGTGGAAACACCGACAATCCCACTTATAAAGAAGTCTGCACCGACCGCACCGGCCACGCTGAAGCGGTGGAAGTGGATTTCGATCCCGCGCAGGTTCGCTACGCCGACCTGCTGAAAGTTTTCTGGGAAAACCACGACCCCACGCAGCTCAATCGCCAGGGACCGGACTGGGGCACACAATACCGCTCCGCCATCTTCTATCACTCGCCTGAGCAGCAAACTGCGGCGCAGGCCTCGAAGGATGCACTGGAGAAAGCGCACCGTTACTCAAAGCCGATCGTGACCCAGATCGTTCCCGCAGTCACGTTTTTCCCCGCCGAGGATTATCACCAGCAATATTTGGAAAAGCGCGGCTTAGCCAGCTGCCACATCAAGGCATAGAGGGCAGATCGTACGGAGCCGTTGCCTGAGCAGTTTTTGTGGGTCGCAGAGCCTTTCATCTCTGCGACCCACACCTGTCTGAATAGAACTAAGGCAACACCACAAACGCAACATTGCTCGACAAAGTCCCACTGCCAGCCGTCACCACCTGAATCGAGCCAGTAGTAGCTCCTGCAGGTACAGTCGCAGTGATCTCCGTGTCAGAGACTACGCTGAATGCAGCCGTTGCGCCGTTGAAAGTCACACCGGTTGCACCAGTCAAGTTGTTGCCAAGAATGATCACCGCTGCTCCCACCGCACCAAAATTCTGCACGGTCCTGACAAACGAGGGCAGGCCCAGCGAGATTCGGAAGATAGTCCCGGCGCCATTCCCGCCTGTGTTTGTCGTACCGTAAAGATTCCCGTCGGTGCCTTGATACAAAACAGTCGTGGGCCCCGGCGGGTCTGTGGGTCCGGGTACACGGCTGCCTTCCGTGCCGCTGAAGGTGTGAATCAAAGTGAAGCGCCCGCTCGGAGTCAGGCTAAAAACCGTTCCTTGATTGCTGGTGCCCCCCCACGGGGTGGACCCATAGAAATTGCCGTCGGTAGCAAGAATCAACGCATTCGGCGTGGCGCCGTCAGCACAGCTCGCCCAGCTGCAAAAATCGTGCAGTTTGGTCAGAGTGCCGTCGAATGTCACTCTGAAGGCCGTGCCGCAGCCTGCAGCAAGAGTGCAGTGGGTCCCAGAACCACCGTAAACGTTCGTCCCATAGAAGTCTCCTCCCGGAGCCTCGACCAGTGGGCTTGTGGTCTGGTAGCCGTCGTGACAGGTGCTATCGGCGCAGAAGGAGTAAAGCACTGTCGGGGTTCCCGAAGGCGTCATTTTGTAGATCGCGCCTTCGCCATTGGCACCACCCGGTCCCGGCCCGATCAAGTTCCCGGCGTTGGCCTGAAGCAACGTGCCATAAGGACCGGCATTGGTTGGGCAGATCTGGTCTGGGCAAACGAAAAGAAGGTTGGTGAACGTTCCAGACGAGGAAATCCAGAACACCAAATCATCAAAAGCATCAGGGGTGGCTAAGGGGGAACCGCTTACTCCGTAGAAGACACCGTCCCGGGCCAACGTCAATCCAGAACCAGGAAAAGCGCTGCAATTACTCGTACACAAAGAGAAGACGTAAAGAATGGTCAGCGAGCCCTCAGGAGTAATTTTGTAGATCGTGCCATTGCCGTACGCGGCATTATATGTACCCTGTGTAGTTCCGTAAAAGTTGCCGTCCACGCCGAGGGCTATCTGGCCCGAGGGGTACGCGCCATCGTTCGGGCCGTCGGGGCACCCCCAAGGGTAGCTGAAGCAGAAATCATGGAGGACGGTCAAAGTACCGGACGGAGTGACCTGAAAAAAGGTACCTAAGTTATAGGCTCCTCCGTACTGGGCTGTTCCGTAGAAATTGCCATCCAGTCCCTGGGTGAGCGGGCTTGCGGGATATCCGCCGCTCGTCGTGTAGGAGAAATCTGCCAGCTCAGTGTAGGTTTGTGCTGGCGCGGCGATGTTGATTGCGGCGCACAGCAGAATCAAAACGAAAATCGAACGCGATGAGAAAAAATTCGAGCTTTTCATGACAGGCATACTCCTTGAACTTTGTTCGAATTCTTGCCTGGCCCAACAACTTACTTCAGGGAACGCCTAGCGGCGCTCAGGGGAGGAGCGGCGATTGAGTCCGAAGGAATTCCTTACCCAGAATCTTTCTCGGCCCAAGAACGGCACCGATCATATACTCATGCGGCTGTCCTCGATAGTGTGAAAGAATTTTCATACAGAAAACGAACTGACCAGGGGACTTCGGCCCCCGAAGCGCCGGTGGGCGCTCGGGGGCTTAGGCAGACCACATCAAATCAGCAGAACTACGGCAACACCACAAACACAGCATTGCTCAACAGAGTACTGCTGCTGGCCGTCACCACCTGAATCCCTCCAGTCGTCGCACCCGCAGGCACGGTGGTTGTGATTTCTGTGTCGGAGACTACAGTGAACGTCGCAGCTGTGCCATTGAAAGTTACGCTGGTCGCACCGGTCAGGTTGTTGCCGAGAATGACCACCGGATCTCCGACCGCACCGGCGTCCTGCACGGTCGCGACGAATGGAGCCACGCCCAACGAGATTTTGAAGATGGTCCCGTCATTGTTAGCCCCGCCTTTGGCAGTCGTGCCGTAGAGGTTTCCGTCGGTGGCTTGATACAACGCGGTCACGGGTTGGCTGCCGTCCGTGCCGCTGAAGGTGTGAATCAAAGTGAAGCGACCCTCCCGGGTCGTACTGAAAACCGTTCCGTCTCCATTCGCACCGCCGGCGGATGTGGTCCCGTAGAAATTGCCGTCGGTGGCCAGGATCAGAGCGTTCGGAGTGGAGCCGTCACCACAGCTCGCGAAGCTGCAGAAGTCGTGCAGCTTGGTCAGCGAACCAGTGCCCGTGGCTATGATTTTGAAGGCTGTACCGCAACCTTGCGTAAGAGTGCAACTGGTTCCGGAGCCGCCATAAAGGTTCGTTCCGAAGAAACCACCAGCCTCGGCTTCAACGATCGGAGTATTGGTCTGGTAGCCATCGTGACAGATGCTATCGGCACAGTATGAGTACGAAACTGTCGGCGTTCCTGCACGCGACATTTTGTAGAACGCGCCCACGCCATTGGCACCGCCCGGCCCCGGTCCAATCAAGTTCCCGCCAATCTCGGCGCGATACGCATCAATGTAATAACCAGCCTGAAGCAACGTCCCGTAAGGGCCGGCATCGGTTGGGCAAATCTGGTTTGGGCAGACCACAAGGATGTTGGTAAATCTTCCCGACGAAGAGATCTTAAAAACCAGGTCGTCAAATGCTGATGGACTGGCTGAGGTGGGATAGCTTGTGCCGTAAAAGTCACCATTCCGCGCCAGGGTCAATCCGGAGTTAGGGTAGGCGCTACAGTTACTCGTACAGGAATCGAAGTTGTAGAGCGTTGTAAACGAACCGCCCGGAGTAATTTTGTAAAGCGTGCCGCTACCCAGATCGGCCTGAAGGTTGGGGCTTCCCTGCGTGCTTCCGTAGAAGTTGCCATCCGCCCCTAGGGCTATCTGGCCCATGGGAGTAGCTCCATCGGGGCAGTCGTTTACATCGTTCAAGCAGAAGTCGTGCAAGTCGGTAACGGTGCCAGAGCGAGTAACTTTGGTAAAGGTTCCGGCAAAATAAGCGCCGCCCGCCTCGGCTGACCCGTAAAGATTTCCGTCCACACCCTGGGTGAGCTGACTTGCGGGATGCTCGCCCGTAGTCGAGCTCAAGTCAGCCAGCTTAGAAAAAGTTTGTGCCGGCGCGGCAATGCTGATTGCGGCACACAGCAGAATCAAAACAAAAATCGAACGTGATGGGAAAAAAATCGAGATGCTCATGGCAGGCGTACTCCTTGAATTTGTGTGAATTATTGCCTGGCCCAACAACTTACTTCAGGGAACGCCTAGCGGCGCTCAGGGGAGGAGCGGCGATTGAGTCCGAAGGAATTCCTTACCCAAAATCTTTCTCGGCCCAAGAACGGCACCGATCATATACTCACGCCGCTATCCCCGGTAGTGTGAAAGAATTTTCATACGAAAAACGAACTGCCAGAAGGCCCCGAAACGCCAGTTGGCGCTCGGGGTCTGAGCGCAGGCTCACATCAAATCAGCAGAATTACGGCAACACTACAAAAGCTGCATTGCTCGACAAAGTACTGCTGCTCGCAGTGACGACCTGAATCGAGCCAGTGGTCGCACCTGCTGGCACGGTAGTGGTAATTTCCGTGTCAGAAACTACGCTGAACGTCGCCGCCGTGCCGTTGAAAGTCACTCTGGTTGCGCCGGTGAGGCCGTTGCCAAGGATAATCACCGATGCTCCAACCGCGCCAGCCTCTTGCACGGTCCTGACGAACGGAGCCAATCCCAGCGAGATTCGGAAGATAGTCCCCGCGTTGCCAACTCCGCCGCTGATCGTCGTGCCGTAGAGGTTTCCGTCGGTGCCTTGATATAAAGCGGTCCCGGCTCGATCGCCATCCGTGCCGCTGAAACTGTGAATCAAAGTGAAGTGTCCGGTTGTGGTAAGGCTGAAGACGGTTCCGTCCCCGCTTGCGCCGCCCTGAGAGGTCGTCCCGTAAAAATTCCCGTCAGTGGCTTGAATCAGAGCATTCGGAATGGCGCCGTCGGTGCAACCTGCCCAGGCGCAGAAGTCGTGCAGCTTGGTGAAAGCTCCGCTAGTCGTCACTCTGAAGGCCGTGCCACATCCCTGAGATAGAGTGCAGTGAGCCCCAGCGCCTCCATAAAGGTTCGTCCCGTAGAAGGCTCCGGCTGTCGACTCCACCAGCGGGCTGGTGGTCTGATTGCCATCGTGACAGGTGCTATCGGCGCAGTATGAGTAAAGAACCGTTGGCGCTCCCGCAGGCGTCATTCTATAGACCGCGCCTTCGCCGTTGACGCCGCCCGGTCCCGCCCCAATAAAGTTTCCGCCGCTAGCTAGAAGCAATGTGCCAGAAGGACCAGCATCGGTCGGGCAAATCTGATTTGGGCAGACGACAAGGACTGTAGTGAATGTTCCAGACGGAGAAACCTTGAAGACCAGGTTATCAAAAGCAGATGGGTCGGCCTCGTCGGCTTGGGCATTCCCGTAGAAGTCACCGTTCCTTCCCAAGGTCACTCCCCATCCCGGAAAGGCCGCGCAAGGGGGACAAGATGAGAAGTTATAAAGCTCAGTCATCGTTCCGCCCGGAGTCATTTTGTAGATTGAGCCGTTGCCCTCCGCCTCATAGAAACCACCCTCCGTGGTTCCGTAAAAGTTGCCGTCTGGGCCCAGGGCGATTTGGCCGATGGGATTTGCGCCATCAGGACAGTTTCCGACGTCATTCAAACAGAAGTTGTAGAGGGCGTTCACAGTGCCCGACGGCGTGACCTGAAAGAAGGTGCCTCCGCCGAAGGCGCCGGCGAGAGCGGCGGATCCATAGAAATTGCCATCCAGGCCTTGGGTGAGCGGGCTTTCGGGATTCTCGCCTGTAGTTGAACTCAGGTCTGCCAGCGTAGTGAAGGTTTGCGCGGGCGCAGCGACGCTGATTGCAGCGCACAACAGAACTAAAACAAAAGTGGAACGCAATGGGAAAAAATTCAGGATTTTCATGACAGGTATCCTCCTCGAATTCGTGGGTACTTGGCCGTGGCAATACGATTACAAAAGGAGCGCCTTGCGGCGCCTAGGGGAGGCGGAGTGGCAGTTGAATACGAAGAAGTTCCGTCTGTGGAATCTCTTCTTAACTCTAAAACGGGACCAATATACACCAATCCCGCCATTGCCGAATGTAAAGAAATATTCACAGAGAATTGGTTTAATCGACGATCGGCAAACGCGTGACTTACACCGCAGACTGCCCGCGATTTAGAGAGACAAATCCTCGCTATAGGTTGTTAAAAAAAGAGGTATTTGGAAAAGAAGAACTTTTACGCTGCCGTCAGCAGCATCGGCGCACCTTTCGTGATCACCAGCGTATGTTCGTAGTGCGCGGAAGGCCGGTGATCCGCCGTGACAATCGTCCATTTGTCGTCTGCGACGAACGACCTGCCCGACCCCGCCGCAATAATCGGTTCCACGGTAATCACCAAGCCTTCCGTGAGAACCTGACTTGCTTCCGGATCGGCATAGTTCGGCACTCGCGGTTCTTCGTGGATCGTGCGCCCAATGCCGTGACCTCCCAGATCGCGAATCACGGAGAAGCCGCTGCGCCTTACTTCGCGTTCGACGACGCGTCCAATCTCCGAAACTCGAAAGCCGGCTCGCGCTACCAGCATTGCCTTCGCGAAAGCCCGCTCCGCACATTCCACCAGCCGCTGGCGCTCTTCCGTTACTTCTCCCACGGGAACAGTCACGGCGGCATCCGCCATGAAACCGTCTTTCTCCACCGTAACATCCAGCTTTACAAGATCGCCCTGCTGCAGCGCGCGCTTGCCAGGAATGCCATGCACTGCTTCGTCATTGACGCTGATGCAGTTCACTCCGGGAAATCCATACACCAGCGCCGGTGCCGATCGTGCTCCGTACTGGCGCATCACTCCCGCACCCACTTCGTCCAATTCTGCCGTGGTGATTCCGGGGCGCACTTCACTTTTCATCGCCTCCAGCATGAGGCAAACCACGGTGCCCGCGGCTCGCATTCCGGCTAATTCTTCCGGCCCATTGATGGACATGGAATCACCTCAGGGACATGATATCGAAAGTGGCCAGTGGACAGTGATCAGTGGCCAGCAAACCCTTGCGCCATGCGATTTTCTGGCCTCTGGACACTGATCACTGGACACTGCCTCTTTCAAACACCAGCAGGTTCTTGTGGCCCAAAGAAGAAAAGCAGCACAAAGCCGCCAATGTAAAACGGCAGGCTCTGCTGGACGCTGCAGCCCATGAAGCGCAGGATCAAACCGAACAACCCCAGAGCCTCGCACAACGCGTAGGTGGTAATGTAGCCGCTCTTCCAGTGCCGCAGGGTAAGAGAGTCATCGGGATGAGCCGCCAGGTTCTCCGCCGAACGCAGCACCAGAGTGCGCCTCACCACAAAAATTATGCCGACAATAGCCACGCCTGCAGTGGTAAAAACGTAGCTCAGGGAGGGATCGATGGCGCGAGCGCCGCGGTCCAGAACTTCGCCGATGACGGCATAGATCAATATGCTGCCGAGCATCGTCCACTGCACCGCCCGCAGTGTTCTAACCGTCCCCCTCATTGCGTCCATTCTCGCGCAGTTTGCGAAAGCTGATCAGGCTTTTTTCTGCTTGAACCTGCCAAGGCACTACTATTTCCGCTAGTGATGATGCTCGCCGGCGTGCAACGCAGGACGCATCCGGAGAAATATCTGAAACGACACCGGAAAATTGCCGTACGCCGCATCCAGCACGGCGGGCTTTGAGTAAACCGTTACATCCCCACCCAAGCCCAGTTGCCAGTCGTGATTCTGCACCAAGTCGCGTGTGCCGCCGAAGGTATAAGCGCCGATGCGGTAAGTAGGCTGCTCCGCCGGCGGAAACAATTCGTTCTTATCCACCAGCTCCATCCGTGTAAAAACATAATCACGTCGCAAAAAATTCAGCGTGGATTCCAGCAGGTAACCGTTGAGAATAATGGGAGTTCCGATCTCGTGCACCCGGCCCCACACGAACGAAGTCGCCCAATTGCCCGCCGCCAGCGGATGGTTATATTCCACCGAAGCGGTCTGCCTCCACTGGTTCCAGGTCTCCAGCGCCTCCGGATGGTCAAGGTGCCCAATACTGTATTGCGCCGTCCAGTCGCGCGCGGGAGCAATGCTCACCCGCGTCGACCACGAATCGAGCGCCGCAGGCTGAATGCTCCAGCGCTCCTCGTTCGGCTCATGCCCGTTGAAAGCACAAGCTTCGATCTTCACGCGATCGATTACCAATCCGGTTGTCACCACGCCAAAGCTGGTGTGCGTCGAATCCTGCAAATGATGGCTTAGCGGCGCCAGCGGCAGCTCGGAAGCGGAGGTGCGATGGATATAAGTGACCGGGCCGAGCGCCGGCTCCGCCGAAGGCCCGCCATACAACTCCCACGAAATTTTCTTCGAGAGCGGCAGCATATACAAAGCTGAAAGTTCCGCAAAAACATTGTGCGGATGCTGGTGATCGACCAGCGGTTCGCCGTGGTAAGTCTCTCCGGTCTGAAACAGCTCGGGAAATCCGGGATGCGGCGAGGTCAGCGACTCCGCCGAAAACATCTGGCGAAACATAATCGTTCCTTTGCCCAGCTTGTGCTGCTCCATCAGCATGCCCCAATTCACCGACTCGGCTTTGCCTTCTCCGCGCGGCCCGCCTTGCTGGTTGTAGTCAGTGAAGATCACGCCGTGCGCCATCAGCTCCCACTGGGTGCCCCGCTTCTCGCTTCCTTTGCGAGAAGTGGGTTCTTTCCCCAGCATCCACATCCATTCATGCTCGGGCACAGACGCCGGCTCCCAGGCCGTTCCCGACCCTGCGTGCGGCGAAGGCAGCTGCGCCGCGCTGTCATCCATTTGCATTTGCATCGGCATCTGCATTCCACTCATGGACATGTCTTGCTCTTGCGCAGCCGCCGGATTCCACCCCGACGCCGTCATCATCGCAAAAATAACGATTGCCCAAACATTTCCCCAACTCAAGACAATTCTTGCCACAAAACCCCCATCGCGAAAAAGAAAAGACTGCGATCGTGAACACGCGCGCACGTGCAAGTTCCAGAGAGGATGGGGGAGTGCAGTTTGACGATTAAACGGCGACCGTCATCCTGAATTGTCATCCTGAGCGCAGCCGTTCTTCAGGCGGAGCGAAGGATCTCAGGCTTAACCGGCCCAACGCGTGAGCCAAACCGCATCACTACCAAAGATGAATTGGGATTTGTGGCTAGATTCTTAAGATGAGAATGCCGGGCGGGCTATCAGACAGAGTAGATGCACTCGCAAGAACGTTCGCATCGCTCGCAGCAACAGGGATGTTGGCCGCGGTAAACTCCAGCGGCTGCACGGCGGGGCGTGAAGAAAAAATCTTAGTCAGCAGAGCGGAGGGATGTCTTCCCGCGCAGCAGCGATAATCGGCAGACTGGGGATGAGATGGCACGCGCGGAGAATGACATCGAGTCAAGGGTATAGATGCCGGGACAGATGCAGATGAAGATGTAGCAGATACAGACGAAGATAAATGCTGCGCCAAAGCAGGCACGATACACATCGTTCCTGCGCCTGCGGCAACCATGGTGCCCAACAGCGCGATCGCGATAATTCGTGAAAAAAACTGAGCCACGATTAGGTCCCTGTAATCTTCACGCGAAGTTCTTCCGGCAGGCGTTCGCGAATCTCAGCAGGCAGGCGGTCATGCACGCGCCGCGCGCCTTGTTTAGCCGCATCCAGTACCGTAACCGGCGCGGGCGTAGCCACTGCAACCACCAGCCAGATCAGCGCGGAAAGCGCAAAGCCGGTCAGCGCCGCAATCTCCAGCCAGAAGGCGTGCCGCGGACCGAAGTGGCGAATCACGCCAAAGGCCAGCAGAAACACCGCGCCCGAAAGCGAAGCCAGCGCGATCAGGCCCACATCGATCATGCGATGCATACGCTGGCGGCCGCGGCAGCGCTCACAGCCCGCAAAGTGGCTTTCGTAGTCGCCGCACATCTCCGGCGCCAGGCCGGAAATGTCGTAACGCCAGCCCGCCAAAATCTTGCCTACGATCGGATCAATGCACTGCTGACTCATAAGGGACTACAACTGAATGGGTGGCAAAACTTCCGACTGCACCGCCACCAGCACGCGATTCTGAAACAAACCACCCCGCTCCGCCAGCGCCTGTTCCGCTTCTCTGCGGGCAATTTCCGGGTGATTGTTCTGTTCAGATAGATGCGCCAGCACTACAAAGGCTGCACCATTATCATAGTCGCCGGTAAAGAAATCCGCGAGCTTGTGGTTCGATAAGTGCCCCACATTGCTGGCCACCCGCTGCTTCACCGACCATGGATAAGACCCGCCCCGCAGCATCTCGACATCGTGATTCGACTCGATAATCAGAATATCGGAGCCGCGCAAATGGTCGCGCACATTCACCGGAAGATACCCGAGATCGGTGGCCACGCTCACCTTCGTGCCTTCCACCCGAAAAGTAAAGCCCACCGGGTCGGCGGCGTCGTGGGGAATGGTGAAGGGTTTCACCTCAATATCGCCAATCTGAAAACGATGCCCCGATTCGAAGCGCTCCAGTTTTTCCAGTTGCGGCCGCTCGCCCTTCTCATTGCGCAACGCCCGCGCCCACGCCGCGTGCGTCGCCCCCGTCATAAAAATTGGGATGCGCAGCCGCTTCGCCAGAGTTGCTAAACCGTAAACATGGTCGGAGTGTTCGTGGGTAATCAGAATCGCCGAAAGCGACTGTGGATCCTCCCCCAGCGACTTCAAACGCTTGAAAGTCTCGCGGCAGGAGATGCCTGCGTCGACCAAAATCTTTGTCCGCGCGCTGGCCACAAACGCACAATTCCCCCGGCTGCCGCTGGCCAGCATCGAAACCGTCACACCCATACCGGCAGCATACGCGTCCTCCCTGTGGATTCGGAAGTAACTTTATAGGCCATCCGCTACCTAAGAGCAGTGGTCCGTGATCAGCATTCGGTGGCCATGGTGTTTTGTTCTGGCCACTGCCTTTTCACTTTCCCGACCGCAAATTATCAATCACTGCCCGCATCACAGACCCTCCGTAAGCGCCCGCCATCCCCGGCAGCGCCGTAAGGAACGATCCATACACCTGTCCCCGCGTCGGCTTCACGCCCATCATCAGGTAGGCCGCCAGCTCGCTCAGAGGAATGAATATCGACACCACGATCACCCACCGCCAAGGCCAGTGCGGCCGCAAGAGCCCAAGCAGCATACACGCCGCCAGCACCAGCAATGCGGTAAAGAGCAGATCGTCAACGGCAACATCCGCCAGCCCGGTCCCGATCCCGCACAAAGCCGCCAGCAGGTAGAACGGCACATCGCTGCGCGCGAGCGGTGAAACTGGTTCAGTTGTCATTCGATCCAAAGTTTTTCATGGAAAGCGATGAATGCACGCAGTAACTACGAACAGTATGCAGCAACTCTGAACGCATGCAATAATTACAAACGTCTGCAGCACCGTGGAAGAGCGGCGCTTCAGCGCCGCGTAAACATTCATAATTGGATGCGGGCTTTAGCCCCAGCGTGCTTCTAATATGTATAAAATCCCCGCCCACTCTTCCTCCCCAGCCACCCCGCATCCACCATCTTGATCAGCAACGGGCAAGGCCGGTATTTAGGATCGCCCAGCCCATTCTGCATGACGCGCATGATGTCGAGGCAAACATCGAGCCCAATAAAATCCGCCAGCGTCAACGGCCCCATGGGATGCGCCATGCCCAGCTTGAACACTTCATCCACCGCCTCCGCCGTAGCCACGCCCTCCATCACCGCGTACATGGCTTCGTTCAGCAGCGGCATCAGCACCCGGTTGGAGACAAATCCCGGCGCATCGTTGACCTCGACCGGAGTCTTATCGAGCTTGAGCGCCAGGTCTCGAGTCTCAGAAAATGTCTCCTGCGACGTGGCCAGCCCGCGAATCACCTCCACCAGCTTCATCACCGGTACCGGATTGAAGAAATGCATCCCAATCACTTTGTCAGGACGCTTGGTGATCGCGGCAAGTTTAGTAATAGAGATCGACGAAGTGTTCGAAGCCAGAATCACCTCGGGCCGCGCCAGCCGGTCGAGATCGCGAAATATCTCCGTCTTGATCTCAAATTTCTCCGTAGCCGCTTCCACAATGAAATCGCACTCGGCCAGCTTCGAGCGGTCAGTCACCGGCTCGATCTTCTTCAGCGCGGATGCCTTGTCCTCAGCAGAAATTTTGTTCTTCGCAACTTCGCGATCAAGATTCTTGGTGATGGTAGCCAGCCCGCGCTCCAGAAAGCGCTGCTCCACATCGCACAGAACTACGGCATAGCCACTGCGGGCAAACACGTGGGCAATGCCGTTGCCCATCGTGCCCGCGCCAATAACTCCTACTCGTTGAATCTGCATAACCTAGGCCTCGATGAAAACGTTCGAGTTTATCACCACATGGCCGCCGTGGGCTGCATTCTTGCGCCGAACTTCGTGGTCTGCTTGTGCGGAAATGATACTCGCGGTACGGTATTCGCGCGATCCGGCGTTCCCGCTCTGCCGACACGACGTATGCTCTCCGTAGTTCGATCGGCGCAACCCACCCCAGCCCGCGAAGTGGCGCGCCGATTTCTCCTAGCCTCAGCGGTGTAAAATATTAACAGGCCATCATACTGATCGCATTTCGAAAGGATTTTCCCATGGCAACCCTGGAAGCCCCCGTCCGGCCGCCGCGCCCGGCATCGCATCAAGGCCCCTTCATCAACGAGCCCTTTTACGATTTCCGCCACGAAGAGAACACCCGCAAAATGCGCGCCGCCATCGAACGCGTCCGCGGACAGCTCGGCCGCGAGTATGACCTCATCATCGGCGGCCAGCACGTCAAGACCGCCGACAAAATCAAGTCGCTGAATCCCTCGAAGCCCTCCGAGATCGTCGGCATTCACCAGAAGGCAAACAAAGAGCACGTGGAACCGGCCATGGCCGCCGCGTTGAAGGCCTTCACTTCCTGGAGCCGCACTTCCATGGAAGAGCGCGCTGCGCTGCTCTTCCGCGTGGGCGATCTGCTGCGCGAACGCAAAATGGATTACATGGCCTGGCTGGTTTTTGAAGTCAGCAAAAACTGGGGCGAGGCCGACGCCGATATCTCCGAGACCATCGACTTCTGCGAGTTCTACGCCCGCGAAGCGTTGCGCCTCTCGAAAGCGGAAACTCCGGTGCAGATGCCCGGCGAGCACGATTCCCTCACCTACATTCCGCTCGGCGTGGGCGCGGTGATTCCGCCGTGGAATTTTCCCTGCGCCATCATGGCCGGCATGACCATGGCTTCGATCGTCAGCGGCAACACGGTAATCCTGAAGCCATCGAGCGATTCTCCCACCATCGCCGCGAAGTTTGTCGAGTTGCTCGAAGAAGCCGGCATGCCGGAAGGCGTGGTGAACTTCTGTCCCGGCGCGGGCGCCAGCTTCGGCGACGCCGTGGTCGCGCATCCCAAAACCCGCTACATCGCCTTCACCGGCTCGCGCGAAGTTGGACTGCACATCAACAAAACCGCCGCCACGCAAGCCCCCGGCCAGATCTGGATCAAGCGCACCATCCTCGAGATGGGCGGCAAGGACGCCATCATCGTCGACGCCGACGCCGATATCGATTCCGCCGTCGAAGGTGTGGCTCAAGCCGCATTCGGCTTCCAGGGCCAGAAATGTTCAGCCTGCTCCCGCGCCATCGTCGACGAGCGCATCTACGACAAGTTTCTCGAACAACTCAAAGCCCGCGTGGAAAAAATCACCGTCGGCGATCCCGCGGAAAACGCCAACATGGGCGCCGTCATCAACGAAGGGTCGATGAAAACGATCCTCGAATACATCGAGCAAGGCAAAAAAGATGGACGCATCCTCACTGGCGGCGAGCGTGCCACCAACGCCGGAGAAGGCTATTTCATCCAGCCCACTGTGATTGTCGATATTCCGGCAAAGTCAAAACTTGAGCAGGAAGAAATCTTCGGCCCGGTTCTCGCCGTAATCAAAGCTCGCGGCTTCGACAACGCGATGGAAATCGCCAACGACACCGAGTTCGGCCTCACCGGCGCAATCTACACGAAATCACGCGACAAGATCGACCGCGCCAAGCGCGACTTCCATGTGGGCAATCTCTACATCAACCGCAAGTGCACCGGAGCCATGGTAGGCGCACACCCCTTCGGCGGTTTCAATATGTCAGGCACCGATTCCAAATCCGGCGGCCCGGATTACTTATATCTGTTCACCCAAGCGAAATCGGTGGCCGAAAAAAATTGACGGTACTGGAGAGCAGGAAATGATTGACAGTAATTCTCTCGCCGGCATCCATAACAAGCAGCACGCTCGCTACTACGAGTGGTGGCGCAAGTACCTGCTTCTAAAATATGCTTACCGGATCGCTTGGGGACTTTCACTCATACCTGGGATACTTCAGCTACGCTACCACGATCTAAAGTACCTCCAAGGGTCGCTGCTCCTAGTGGCATTTTGCCTGACGCTGTGGTGGGGATTGTTGAAATGCCCAAAATGCGGTGAGCGGTTTTACACCGGATCGTCAAAAGGGAAATGCCACAATTGCGGTTTGAGCCTCGTGGAGCTCTCAGCGATCGGGAAGGGCACGACTTTAAGTCGTGCCGTCTAGCCTTGAAAATGTATCCGCGCTTCAGGGCCTGAGGTGCGCTCTTGCCGCAAGGCTGATGATGTTTCATGCTTCGCTTAGCTTGTCAGATCCACTCCCGAAAATCGCTCGCAAGCATCAATCAACGCCTCTTGCCGATCGATATCACGAGCAACCGGAATCGGCGCCCGCCGCCGCAAGTGATAGAAATATTCGCCCGTAACCTTTACCGCCGCATCATCACTCACCGCTAGCCACACCTGCGTGCGATGCCCAGAATCCAGATCATCCGTCGCGCCTGCGCCTCCCATCTTGGTGGCGACCCACCCCGGCTCCAGCGCATTCGAAAAAACTTCCGGCCAGCGGCGTGCCACCGCAAAAGCCAAAAACACGTCATGCAGCTTGGTATCGGAGTAGGCCTGCTGACCTTGCCACGGCCGCTGCTCCCAAGCCAGGTCCTTCAAACTGGCATCGCCGTTGCGGTGCAAGCCGGAACTCAAATACACCAGACGCTTCGGCTTCCTGATGAGCGCGGTCAGAATGTAAGGCGCCAGCGTATTCACGGCGAACACATGCGGCAAGCCATCATCGGTCGCAATGCGCTGAGGTTCTCTGTAACCGATTCCCGCATTGTGAATCACCGCGTCGAAGGCGCCGAGAGCATTTACCTGTTCAGCCACTTTGCGCGTTTGCGCAATGCTCGTCAGATCGCCGATCACCACGGCTTCCGCGCCGGGCACGGCCGCCATCGCCTCCTGCCCTCGCTTCTCATTGCGGGCATGCAACACCACGCCGTGCCCCTGCTCGATGAGAAGCTCCGCAGCCATGCGGCCCAGCCCATCGGACGATCCCGTGATGAATACGCGTGCCATTTTTATTTCTCCACCAGCGGCACCGGCGCCGGATTCCGCTCCAAAAACTGCCGCTGATGCCAGTAAGGATAAACCGGCGTCACATCGCTCGCTGCATCCAGCTTCGCAATCTGCTCGGCCGATAAATTCCATCCCACCGCGTCCAGGTTCTGCCGCAACTGCTCCTCGTTGCGCGCCCCAAAAATTACAGTCGAAATCGACGGCCGTTGCACCACCCAGTTGAGCGCCACTTGCGGCACACTCTTACCTGTCTCTTTCGCAACCGCGTCTAGCGCATCAACCACCTTATACAAATATTCATCCGCCATCTGCGGCCCTTGTGCGGCGGTTTTGTGCAGCCGGCTCTCCGTCGGCAAAGGCTTTCCGCGGCGGACTTTTCCCGTCAACCGTCCCCATCCCAGCGGACTCCACACCAGCGCGCCCACGCCCTGATCCAAAGCCAACGGCATCAACTCCCACTCATACTCCCTGCCAACCAGCGAGTAATAAACCTGATGGCCCACATACCGTGCCCAGCCGTACCTGTCGGCAACGCCGAGCGACTTCATCAAATGCCATCCCGAAAAATTCGAGCAAGCAATGTATCGAACCTTCCCGCTCTCGACCAGCTGATTCAGCGTGCTCATCACCTCATCCACCGGAGTGAGCGCGTCGAAGCCGTGCAGATGATAGATGTCGATGTAGTCTGTTCCCAGCCGCTTCAAGCTGGCCTCACAAGATTTAATAAGGTGAAGCCGCGACGATCCCAGATCGTTCGGGCCGGTGTGGCCTCCCATGCGAAACGTAGCCTTCGTGGAAATCAAAACCTCGTCACGGCGCCCGGCAATGGCCTTGCCCAAAATTGTTTCGGAGAGCCCGTCAGAGTAAACGTCGGCCGTATCGAAGAGGTTGACGCCGCCTTCAAGACAGATGTCGACAAGGCGAGTTGCCTCGGCAACATCGCTAGCGCCCCACGCTTTAAAAAATTCGTTCCCACCACCAAACGTTCCCGTGCCATAACTCAGCACAGGCACCTTCAAACCAGAGCGTCCTAAAGTTCGAAATTCCATGCCGAATAGATGCCGCGCTCAAACGAAACGATGCGGCCGAAGCAAGAAAGCTCACAAGAAAATGAGGGCGTTTCACCCTGTGAAACCCCGTGCCCCCTGCGTTTAAAGATTTTGATTTTGACTTTGCCGAAGCTACCCAAAACAAAAAGCCGCCCGCAGGCGGCCCGAATTCCTAACAAATCAAACTAAGGCATAACCCCAGCCGGAGGCTGCGGCATAGGCCCCGCCGTAGTAGCAGCAGCAGCTTCGTTCAAAATCCTGTGATGGATAGTAAACAGCGCCAGCTCCAGCCGGTCCGATACGCCGATCTTGTCATACACATTGCGCAGATAATTCTTGATGACCTGTTCGGTCGTTCCCAGCTGCGTGGCAATTTCTTTATTCTTGTAACCCTGCACAATCAGCGCCACAATGCGCAGCTCTTTCGCGGTCAGCCGGTCGCGCACCCGCAACCCGACCATATCGTTTTCGGTGAGCTCGCTCGGCACGGCAACATCCTGCACCCAAGTCTCTCCGCGCGCCACCTTGCGCACGCAATCCACCAGGGCCGCGCTGGTCACATTGCGGTAGACCACGCCATGCGCGCCGTTCGCCATCTGCCGCTGCGCGCTCTCGCCGGTATCGGCCAGCACCACCACGCGCGTCTTGGCCTTGTTCGCCGCCTGGATGATCCCGGCAAAATCGTTGTGAAAGCCCGCGGCCACCACCAGCACGGCGGCGCGAAATTTATCCAGAGCCATAAACATCTGCTCCGGCGTTTGAGCTTGCGCCACAATGCGCATCTCGTCTTCCACCGCCAGCACTTTGGCAATACCGGCGCGGAAGATTGCCTGGTTGTCGGCAAGAATCAGTTTGAGCATGTTATCTGCGCTCCCAAAAATCCGTTGTCATCCTGAGGCGGGCGTTTCTTGCCCGACGAAGGATCTAGGCGAGCCGCACGACGCATCGCGCTTTTTGCGATGCAACAATTCGTGCGTTTGGCTCGCTTCCTTATTACGTGTTCCTCACAAACTCGTACGAGTCGATCACGCAGGCTACCCCTTTGCCATCTTCGCTGGCCCCGGTGGGGTCGGTGCGCACCACGCGCCCCTTGCACTGGATCACAACATTTTCCTGCCCTCCCGTAACATCGGGCGGCAGCGTGATTTCAAATTCCACCGGCGAGCCAATCTCCAGCGACGCATCGGCGCGGATGTAAACCCCGGCCGCGCTTAGATTTCCTGTCGTTCCCTTGGCGTCGCCGCTGGCGCTCTCATTATCTTTGTGAATCTTAATCGGCAATTCCAGCGGAAACCTTTTTCCGGTCCGTGCTTCGGACACAGTGCCTCCTCGTTCGTGCATAATCCTGTTTAGTGTCGACCCCTGATTCTCATTATCGGCAAACCGAGCCAATGCCATCAGAATACGCTCCCGGTAGGCGGATCACCCACTTTTTTGTTGCTCAGGGGCGGTTATATCACGGATGCCACCGGGATAAAAGCCTGTTTAAGAGTTAGTTAAGGGTAGAACCTAGATACCCCCTTGAGCAGAACCGTGTAGGGCGGACGCCCTCGCCCGCCGCTTTTGATGTTGTTCTTGCTCTTGATATGGTTGCGCCACCACGGAAGAGGCTGTCCCATCCTTGCGTTCTTTGCAAGGGTGGGAATTCGTGAAGCGTACAGCTAAGGATTTAGCCGAAGCTCCCCATGATCAACCAGCACCGAAATTCCCTTCGAAAGTGTGCCTGCTGGTCAGAACAAGGGAACAAGAGTTGGACGCACTTGCTACCATTAACCGATGGATCGATCCAACGGATACGAAGCCGTCTCGAAAGAATTTCTTGCGCGTCGTGGCAGTAGTATTTGGTCTGCTGCAATCGGCGTAAAGGAAGTGCAAAAGTGGGCGAGAACACTACCGCGCGGCAGTAGCGTAATTGATCTTGGTTGCGGGCCCGGCTTTCCCATTACGGCGGTACTCATCGAAGAGGGACTTCAAGTTTTCGGGGTAGATGCAGCACCATCCTTTGCCGCGGCATTCCAACGCAACCTTCCCGGCACACCCATCATTTGCGAATCCGTTCTAGAGTCGAGATTGTTTGGTCGAACCTTCGATGCCGTCCTGGCATGGGGACTGATGTTCCTTCTCCAGGCTGAAGATCAGCATCGCCTGATCCAGAGATTCGCCGAGATACTGGCGCCGGGAGGCCGCCTGCTATTCACCTCACCCGCCAAACCGGCCATTTGGAAGGATGCAATGACAGGGCTGGAATCAATTTCCCTGGGGGGCGAGCAGTACATAAAGCTGCTCGGAGCCGCTGGTATATCGGTCGCGGACGAGTACGAAGATGAAGGCGAAAACCACTATTTCGGCGCCTTCAAGGGAGAAGTCGCCTAAGAGAGCCGTTCCGCATGCACCACTCTCAACCCCAGCACCTTCTCAAAACAATCAAAATCCCGGTCCCGATGCAGCAGTTCGTGCCTGGCCCGCAAACAAAATGTCGCAATAAGGCAGTCGATGGTCTTGTGAACGGTATAGCCACACTGGCGCAACTCTCGATAATTCTGCGCGGCAGCAATGGCCAACTCGCTGCCTCCCGTCTGAAAAACCTGAAATTTCAACAGGTCGGCCCGAACCCGCGCGAAGACGCTTTGCTCCCGAATCCCCTGCAATACCTCGCAGAGGATCAGATCGGTCAGACCGAGACGCTGCTGTTGCAGTTCCCGATCCAGCCAGCGTGTCTCCGGATTCTCCGTGCCCCGCAGATAATCGATCCACACCGTCGTATCGACGATGACCATCGCCCGCCCTACTCCCGAACCCGCGCCAGCCGCGACTGGCTAAGATCGCCCTCCCAGACCACTTTTCCCCGCAGCCGCCGGATCGAGCCCTGGGCGTGCGTCTCCGCCAATAACCGCAGTCCGGCTTCCACCGCGGCCCGCTTGGTGCGAGCTCCGCTGCGCCGCATGGCCTCCTGCATCAGGCGGTCATCAATGTCAATGTTTGTCCGCATGGATATCTCCCGATGTGTAAGTATTTCATATTTATGTGTATCACACAAAAAGAAATTATAAGAGGACTGTCATCCTGAGCGAAACCGTTTTTCAGGCGGAGCGAAGGATCTCCCGCTTAACCGGCCTAACGCGTGAGCCAAAATTCACTAGCCGGGTGCCCCATTTCTCGCGTCCTTTGCGAGAAGTGGGGATTCAACAATCCCTGTGCTCACGGCATGCGCCGCCCAGCTTTTAACATTGCAACCGAACCCCGCGTGATACCGTCTGATAAGAGTCTTTCTTTTTCAGGAGACCCAATTGATGCCCACTTCATTCTTCTTCCGCGCGCACAAGCATCTCAAGTCGCGTCGCGTCATCTTTCCCGTCGCTGCACTCATCCTGCTCTCAACCACCTTCCTCCCGGCTCAGCAGTCCAGCCCAACTCCCGCGCCCAAGACCGCGCCCGAAAAGCCGAAGTCGACCCCGGACGATTCCGCCTCCGCCTCTCACAGACCCTGGCGCAATTTAACGATGCCCTCGAAGACCTCGCCGCCAAAGTCTCTCCCGCCGTAGTTCAGATTCTGGTCACCGGCTATGGACCACTGCACGAAGAAAGCCGCTCCGAGACCGCTCTCATCGTGCGCCAGCATGCCGTCGGCTCCGGAGTCATCGTCGATCCCGCCGGATATATCATGACCAACGCCCACGTCGTCGAAGGCGCGCAGCGCATCCGCGTGGCTCTGCCTCTGCCCGGCGATTCCGGCCGCGCCGTACCGATAGGAAAACGCCGCGTCCTCGAAGCCAAGCTCGTCGGCGTGCACAAAGAAACTGATCTTGCCCTGCTCAAGATCGATGACAAGGATTTACCCACGCTCGTTCTGCTGGCGCAACAACGTCCTCGCGTCGGTCAGTTGGTGTTCGCCATCGGCAGTCCCGAGGGCTTGCAAAATTCCGTCACCATGGGAGTGGTAAGCGCGGTCGCGCGTCAGGCTGATCCCGAAAAACCCATCACCTACATCCAAACCGACGCGCCCATTAACCCCGGCAACAGTGGCGGACCGCTCGTCGATATGAACGGATCGGTCGTGGGCATTAACACTTTCATTCTTTCCAGCGGTGGCGGCAGCGAAGGCCTGGGATTCGCTATCCCCGCCCGCATCGTCGATTTCGTCTACCACAGCCTGCGCAAATATGGCCACGTTCATCGCACGGAAATCGGCGCCGTCGCGCAGGAAATCACACCCACTCTCGCCGACGGCCTCCACCTCTCACAGCGCTGGGGAGTGATCGTGGCCGACGTAAAGCCCGATGGCCCCGCCGCGGCCGCCGGTCTGCAGGTGCAGGACGTCGTTCTTATGGCCGACGACCGCCGCATTGAAACTCTTCCGCAGCTTTCTTCGGCTCTTTATCTTCACCGCCTCGATCAAGTGTTGAAGCTGGAAATCCTGCGCGGCGACGAGAAGAAAACTCTCTACATTCCCGCCATCGAACATCGCGACCAGATGGATCAACTCTTCGACGCGGCCGATCCGGAAAAAAATCTCATCCCGCGCATCGGAGTTCTCGCCACCGACCTTACCAGCGATCTGAGCTCCAAGCTCGGCCCGCTGCGCATCTCCTCCGGGGTGGTCGTGCTCGGCCGCGCCGCCGACTTAATCACGCCCGACACCGGCCTCCAAACCGGCGACATTATCCACGCCCTCAATACCACTTCCATCACCTCCATGGACGGCCTGCGCGCCGCCGTCCTCAGCCTGAAGACCGGCGATCCCGTAGTCCTGCAAGTCGAACGCACCGACGGCCTGACTTATTTGAGTTTTGAAATGGAGTAGGTGCCCGGCGAAGTTTGCGCCACTACGAACGAGCGTCGGAGTTAGTGAAGCATACAGCAAAGGATTTCGGTCGGAGACGAGTCCGCATTTGCGCTACCACGAAAGAGGGTGCCCCATTTCTCGCGTTCTTTGCGAGAAGTGGGAATTCGTGAAGCGTGCAACGAAGGATTGGCGTGACGCGGAGGAAGGAGATCGGAGTCCAGGTAGGCGGAGCAAGTGCTCAACCGCCCGCATGTGCAGCCGCAGCTGCAACCTTAACCGCACCTCTGTTCGAATCCTGCAAAGCCTTTTCAATGACTAATCCCGCCTTCAACGCCATTGCCTGCAAGATATTTAGTTCATCCCGGCTAAACGCATCCGCCCCCGCGCGATAAACCGCCAGCACCGCAACCACGCTACCCGCGCCCTCCAAAGGCACAGCCAGAGCCGAGCGCAGTACGCTGAACTTGCTGGGATCATTAAGGTATCCGGGTTCTACCGACGGATTGCCATTCAGAATCGGCTTGCCGTTCTGCGCCACCCAGCCCGATAATCCTTCACCCATCGGAATCCGCAGCGAAGAAAACAGACGAAAATTTTCCCCGCTCACAAACTCCGGCACCAGCACTTCGTTCCTGACAACATAAACCGCCAGAGAATCGTGGAGCACAAACCGCTTTACCCGCACCGCAAGCAGCGAGAGCGCGTCATCCAGACTTAGCGCCGCCCCCGGCTTGAGACCAAACTCCGCCAGCGTTTGCGCTTCCAACTGGGCCGCTGCCATAACCGCGGTATAGTCCCTGGTCGCCTTCGCCGTCTCCTGCGCAACCGGCTTCTCCGACTCCGCAAAACCCGCCGCCGGAGCCAATCCCCGCTCCACCTTAATATCGGTCGACAATTTCACGGACGCCTGCACAGGTTCTTCCTTCGCCATCTTCTCCAACTCCACGTACCGCCGCTGGAGAATCCCAACCACCCGCGGATCAAAACTTGTGCCCGCTTCCGATGCAACCTTAGCCATAGCTTCATGCAGAGGCAGCGCCCGCCGATATTGCCGGTCGGAAGCCAGCGCGTCAAGGCAGTCGACAGCCGAAAGAATCCGCGCTCCAATCGGAATATCTTCGCCCTTCAACCCATTCGGATATCCGCTGCCATCCCACTTCTCGTGATGCGCGCGCACAATGGGAGCCACCGGATAAGGAAAGTCCACTTGCTCCAGAATCTCCGCCCCCACAATAGGATGGATCTTCATCTTCTCGAATTCTTCCGGCGTAAGCTTCCCCGGCTTCGAAATAATATGTTCCGGAACCGCCAGCTTGCCGATATCGTGCAGCACCGAAGCCGCCTGCAGCGCTTCGGTTTCGTCTTCATTCAATCTCAGTTCACGCCCCACTTCCATCGCATAAATCCGCACCCGTTGCAGGTGATCGCCGGTAGTTTGATCCTTGGCTTCAATCGCCAGCGCCAGAGTTTCAATGGTGCGCAGATGAAGTTTGGAAACTTTCTCCGCGTGCAACTTTTCCGCTTCCAGTTTGCCCAGGTAAAGTTGATACGACCGGTACATAAGGTAGACCGGAGGCAAAACCAGCAGAGCGCCCTGCCATCCCACGTGCCGCTCGAGCACAGTCACCACGCCGGCCACGGCCGCTCCCACCAGATAGTAGGGAAACGACCACAAATAAATCTCCCGTCCAAACCTTCGAGATGCGCTTCTCTTCCGTGAGCCCAATAATGACCGACATCGCCGAGGTATTGCAGGCGAAGTGCGTGATCGCCGCCACAATCAGGACCACCGGAGTGACGCCATGAAACACATGACACGGAAAATAATTTGTACGCGGCCCAGGTGGCCGCGCTGCACACCGTCACCTGCGAAAGATTGAAGAGCAACTGCACCAGCTTCAGCTGCCGCGCCGGCCTCCAGTAAAACTGCGCCAGCGTTTTCACCAGTCCGATCAGCAGCGTCTCCGGCAGACCCAGCTCCAGAATGCAGAGCAGCGTCAGCAGGAAGTTCATCGACATCGTGCCTTCGATGCCGGGCAAACTTACTTTCAGGGACGAGGCCACGACTGCGGCAACCAGGTAAAAGGCGAATTTAGCCGGATCGGTCGGCTGCCGGTGGAGAACCGCGAAGACAATGCAGCCCACGGCAGCCAGCGCCATACCAGCGATGTACACCTGTGCGCCAATCTGTCGTGCCCTAGACATTGGGAGGCCCCCTAGATTCTTGTCCTAAACAGGGCCAATGTCCGTCCAAAAAATGACCTTCTGGTTACCACCGTGTTGGGACAAGTTGTCCACGCCCACGAGCTATGGGACAAACCGTCCCATCGCTGAAGCAACTCAAACTCCAACTCACTGATTTATAAGGACAAAATGCACACAACCTTTGGACCTCCAGCTGCACTTCCAAGGCAGGAATTAGCCGCACTCCCGGTGGCCATATAGTGGCTGCCTTTGAGGAAATATGAAAAGATTTTTAGCCCTATTGGTGATCGTCAGCGGAATGCTGATCAGCGGGCCGCTGGCGCATGCCAGCAACCCGAAACTATCGCCCGAATTGCAAGGCTATAACTCGACCAAGCAGGTCCAAGTCATCGTGCAGTATGCGCCCGGAACACAGATAAGCTGTACCGGACTGCTCGGCCTTGTGGACTGTCTGCTTAACGATGTTTTGGCTCTTGGGGGCAAGATTATCGGCGACCTGCCGCTGATCAATGGCATCGTAGCCCAGCTCGATGGCAATGGCATTCAGACCCTCGCCAACAAGTCCAACGTTGTCTACATCAGCGTGGACCGGCCTCTGTCGCCGACGCTAAGCAATGCCGCCGTCGCCATCAACGCGCCCTTCGCATGGCAGTCGGGCTATACCGGCTCCGGTGTTGGCGTGGCGCTGATCGATAGCGGCGTGATGAGCAATCACCCCGATCTGTACATGGGCATTCTTCCCATCTCGCGCGTTGTCTATCAACAATCTTTCGTGCCCGGAAATTCGAGCGCCAACTGATCAATTCGGCCACGGCACTCACGTCGCCGGCCTGATCGCCGGAGACGGTCTCAGCTCCACTGGACCTTTCTTCAGCAAAACATTCAAGGGAATTGCTCCCAGCGCCAGCATCATCAACCTGCGCGTACTGGATCAGAACGGCGCCGGCACCGATAGCCTGGTGATCGCCGCCATCAATCAGGCGATCACTCTCAAATCGCAATACAACATTCGCGTCATCAATCTTTCGCTCGGTCGCGCTGTATATGAAAGCTACAAGCTCGATCCTCTCTGCCAGGCCGTCGAGAAAGCCTGGAAAAATGGAATCGTGGTAGTTGTAGCTGCCGGCAATAATGGCCGCTACCAGCAAACTGATGGCTACGCCACAGTCACCTCACCCGGCAACGATCCTTATGTCATCACGGTCGGCTCGATGAAGCCCATGGGCACGCCCACCCGCGTCGATGACCTCATTGCCAGCTACAGCTCCAAAGGTCCGGCGGTGGTCGATGCGGTCGTGAAGCCCGACATCGTCGCACCCGGCAACCTGCTCACGTCGCTCGCAGCTCCGAACTCTACTCTGTTCACGCAAAATCCCGCGAATCAGGTTCCGAACAGCTATTACGTGCGTGGAGGCAGCAGCGCGATCTCGCCCACTTACTTCACGCTGAGCGGAACCAGCATGGCGACCGGCATCGTCAGCGGCGTAGTCGCCGACGTTCTGCAGAAGAGTCCGAACCTTACGCCTGATCAAGTGAAAGCGCGGCTGATGCTGACGGCCTACAAAGTTTTCCCGCAGTCCAGCAGCACCACCGATCCGACCACGGGAATCACTTACACCGATCAATATGACATCTTCACCATCGGTGCCGGCTACGTGGATGTCCAGGCCGCGCTCAACAGCACCGCCGTCGCGAAAGGCACGGCGATGTCTCCGATCGCCACCTTTAACGGAAACACGGATCAGGTTTATTTGACCGATGATCCCTCGGCGGTTTGGAATACATCGTCTACCTGGTCGAACTCGGCCGTATGGGGCTCCTCGCAATTCGTGAGCGGCACATCAACGGCATCCACCGGCACGAAAGCATCAACCAGCACCGCAGTCGCCGGCAACGAAGCCTTGTGGGGCTCCGAAGCACTCTGGGGCAGCGAAGCTCTCTGGGGTTCCGAAGCGTTGTGGGGCAGCGAAGCTCTGTGGGGCTCCGAAGCACTCTGGGGCAGTGAAGCCCTCTGGGGCAGCAACGTAGTAGGCGGAGACAACTAAGATTCACCTCTCGTGAGGTGAAGGGGCCGGATCCTTATGCGACCGGCCCCTTTATTATTTCCAGCAATCTACTCGGCAGACTAGCGTCTTCGTGCTTCACCCGTACCATCCCAACCGAGGGTGCCACACCCTTGCGTACTTTGCAAGGGTGGGAATTCGTGAAGTGTACAGCGAAGGGTTTAAACCCTATGCGTCTCTTTCTAGAAGTACGGCGAGCCGCGAAGCGGCGCAAGAATGCAGCCCAGGGCGTAAGCCCTGGGTTGAAAGTGGAATGAGACAAGCCCCGGAGGAGCGAAAGAGCAATCGGGTGCCCCATGTCTCGCGTACTTTGCGAGACATGGGATTCCACGACTGCATCCCGCTAGGGTGTTATCACGGCACCCGCAGCCGTATCGATCACCGCCAGCTCACTCGAATCGCCCTGGGTGATCGACGCAACATAAAGACGGCTACCATCCGGCGACAGCGCAAAATCCGGATTATCTCCAGTGCGAATGCTGCCCATGACTTTGCCGCTTTCAGGATCGATCAGCCAAACCCGCCCGCCCACCCCGCCAGCATCACGCTTGGCGTCGAGCACATAAAGCCAACCCGTCTCCGGCTTGCTCCAATTTTCGATTTGAATCTTCGACTCGACGGAAGATGCAGATGGAACCGACTTGGGCGCGTCATTCTGCCCAGCGGCATAAGCCGCGAAACCCAAAGCAGAAGAAACAGAGAGAAGATAAAACAAAAACTTCAGGAGAGTGGCCCTCATATCATGCCCCCAGAAACTCCCGACGTAGACTTCCAGCGCCAAGATTATAAGCCGCACAGCCCGCAAGCACAGCATATTTACGAAGGGTGAAAGACATGAAGGTAAGTGGAGAAGGATAAGCTGGGGTGCCCCATGTCTCGCGTACGTTGCGAGACGTGGGATTCCACGGCTCTGTCTCTCTTTGGGGGTTTCATTCATCTACTTTTGACGGAACCGGAAGTCGGAGATCCATCGACCGTGATGCAGGTGTTAAAGCAGCGCACGGCCCACATATTGCTACTCAAGCGCAGGCGGAGGAACCCGCTCCAGCGCAATTTGTTTGGAGATGAACTACCGCGCAGAGTATTCTGGCAGGCGCGCTTCTACGACTTCAACGTATGGACGACCAAGAAGCGCGTGGAAAAGCTCCGGTATATGCATCGAAATCCTGTCAAGCGAGGGCTGGTGGAAAGGCCCGAACAATGGCGCTGGAGCAGTTATCGTTTCTATCTCCTCGAAGAGTCCGGTACGGGTGAATGAGGGATGGGGGAAGATTTCGTTTTCGGGTCGGGCAGCCATAGCTTCGCATCTGTCGGCGTTCGTGGTACCCGCCCTTCGCAAAGAACGCGAAGGACGGGGCACCCTTTGCGCTGGTGTGCTAGCGAGATCCAAAGCCTGGACCCGCCAGGAGGCTTTTCAATGAGAACAAGAGCGCATGATTTCGTGGCAATTCTGGTATTGCTGGTTAGCTCTCGATCGAGCGCGTCCCCTGTCCACCTGCGAGTCACGGACCAAACGGGAGCTGCTTTCCCGGACGTACTTGTGATAGTTAAATCACTCGCGGGAAAGGGAGAAATCTTCAGGGCTCTAACTAACCAGGCCGGAGGTGCTCCAGAGCGAGACTTGACCGCAGGACTCTATCGAGCCATCGCGACGTGCCCGTATGGTATCTGCGAGACCAGAGTCACCGAGTTCCTTGTTAGCGACGCACCGTTGGAGCTTGTACTGAAGGTGGATGTTTCTCCCACTCGGGGCAATGTCGCCATAGTCGGGCCATCGAACCAGCTGAAGCTGGATGTTCTGGATGGTCAAGGTAAGCCCGCAATAGCAGCGGTCCTCGTGCGAGACTCGAATGCCGAGTTTGAGCAGTGGTACAAAACAAATAGCGAAGGCGAAGTCGACGTTGAACCACGGGGAACCATGACAACCTTCGTAGTCCTTTACAACGGGACTCTGACGACAGAGACGATCAGCTCGGAGTCAGTCCAGAAGCTGCGGAGCGAAGGCAAGAAGCTTGTGATTCGCCTGAAATAGAGCTGTTAAAAAGTGGCGGGGTGGCCCAGCCTTTCTTGGTGTTTTTGTCTGCTTCATTTCAACTGAGGGTGCCCCATCCTTGCGTTCTTTGCAAGGGTGGGAATTCGTGGTGCGTACACGGAAGGGTTCATACCACGTTGGCTAAATATCCAAGAATTGTCATCCTGAGCGTAGTAAACCGATTCGCTTCGCGAATCGGTTTACGAAGTCGAAGGATCCCTGTCAGCCAAATCAAATCCAGGTGTAGCAAGGAATTTCTACGACAGCTAAGCCGATTTCCGCTTCGCTCGGAAGAACAAATTAAGATCGGCAATTCAGTACGGCTAAAAACCTACTGCGGATTCGTCGACGACTGATCCCCAGAAGCTCCCGGCGAAAGATTCCCAATCACATCCCCCGAAACAATCATCTCCACCCGCCGGTTCAACTTCCGTCCCGCAGCCGTGCTGTTGTCCGCGATCGGATCGGCTTTCCCCATCCCGCGCGCCGCTACGTTATTCATGGACACGCCCGAGGTCACCAGATAATCGCGCACCGCCTCCGCCCGCTTGTCGGAAAGAGTCTGGTTGTACTCGTCGCTGCCAATCGCGTCCGTATAACCTTCGATCTGAAGTTTCAGGTCAGGATAAGCCAGCACGATTCCCGAGATTTTTGCCAGCCGCTCGCGCGCTTCGGGCTTCAACGTGTACTTATTGAAATCAAACAGCACGTCGGGCATGCTCACAATCAATCCTCGCGCAGTATCGTGAGTTTCCAGCACCTGATTCAACTGCGCCAGCAAACGCGCGCGCATCTCTTCTTTCTGGCGGACCGCTTCCTGCCGTTGCTGTTCCGCTTGAGCGGCAGCTTGTTGCGCCGCCGCCGAAGCCGCCTGAGCCTGGTGTTGCGCGGCCAATGCAGCCGCCTGCTGCTGCTGAGCCGCAGCTGCTGCCTGCTCGGCATCAGCACGGCGGCGCGCATCTTCATCCGCTTGCGCCTGAGATTGCGCGGCTTGCTGCTGCGCTATCTGGGCGTCAGTCTGGGCTTTCTCCTTGGCTGCTTCCTGCGCTTCCCGCTCCGCTTCAATGCGCGCCTGCTCTTTGCGTCGCAACGTCAGCACGCGTGCATCTTCGGCCTCCTGTGTGGCGCCACGCGCGGCAGTCCCAATCGGAGTCCGCCCCTGCTTGCGCTGATAATAATCTTCCGCGCGCTGCAGCATATCTTCGGCCTTCGTCAGACTATCGGGAGCATATTGCTGCGCGCCCGCCGCTTTCGCAATCACAACTGCATTGCGCGCTTCCAGCAGATCCAACGGAACGCCCGGATTGGCTGTGCTCGAAGGCAGCTGATCGGCTGGAATGTCAATGGTGTACTGAGCACCTTCCAGCGTGTCGAACTTCGCGTCGATGGGTTCTTCAAATCCCTTCGTGTTCTCGCGCAGAATATTTTCCGCCACCACTTTATTGCTGGGGTGCGTTACGGAATAATAAGGCTCGACCGTTAAGATCAGACCAAAAGCTTGCAGGTCGGTAGTGACGTCAATCTTATCTTTGCCGTTATCGCCGGGAAGCACTTCACCTAAATTCACCGCGCGGCCATCCGGCGTAATGGCCCACAACACATAAGTGAGAAATTGCCCGCCAAAGCTACCCGGCAGCCCAACATTTGTGAACTCTGCATTGATCGCGAGGCGTCCGTTCTTTCCTTCGATCTTGGCGTGGCCGCCAATTCCGGGCATCAACTCCGTCCCACGAAAATCGACCGATGTCGATCCGCCGCGGTTGCGGTAATTTACCGCTCTCGTTGTGCGCGCATAAACCGTCACCCGGTATGTTGGCAACGAATCATTCTGCCCGGTGTTCTGATTCATCTGTTGCGGCGCAGCATCCTGATTCGACGGTGGAGGCTCGGTCGGATGAGGAGCAGTCGGATAAAGCGGCGCGCTGGAATTATTATCCTGCGCAAAACCCGCGCCCAACCACATCATGACGCTCAGCAATAAAACAAGAGTTCTCTTCATAAACATCTCCTCAAACAGACGCGCCGAAAAAAGAGTCAGCGACTCGCTATCACGACGATAAAGTCGATCCGCGCAAACCTCCATACAGCGCATCACCTACAAATGGGGATAAAGAGGCGTACAGATAAGCGCGCGCTAAGTTACGTAACCAATGCGGAATAGGAGCAATCTGCCGTAGAATATCCCCGGGCGCCCGTAGCTCAATCGGATAGAGCATCTGCCTTCGGAGCAGAGGGTTGGGAGTTCGAGTCTCTCCGGGCGCACCATTTCTGCGAAGATTCCGCGTTATAGATTTTGCTGGTTTGTATCTGATGCAGGCGCATTAGAAGGCGCTGCCGCCGCCACCACCAAATCCGCCGCCGGAAAAACCACCCCCACCGCTGAAGCCACCACCACCGCCAAATCCTGATCCCGAAGAAGCGGCGCGCGGCGCGGAGACGAATACCTGATGCATATCCGTCGCCATGCCATGCATGGAAGAAGAAAATAAAATTGGATTGAAGGCCATGCCGTAGCCGTAACCGTAACCGGCGGGCGCGGCGTACCAGCTTGGCGGATCTTTCACGATGCCGGAGAAGGCTTGTGCCCAATGGTGTTCCACACCGAGGGCCATCGCGTAGGGAAGAAATTTTTCGAAGGTGGTCGGCGGCATCGTCTTGAGACGGTCGGCGTCGACGCGGTTCATGAATTCCTGAAAACCGAGAATGGCGATGTGGGTGCGCGAGCCTTTCAGCGTCTTCGCCGTCATCTCGCGGGCAAAGAGCCAAAAGATTACGGCGGAGATCAGCACGCACACCACAGCCACCGGAATCGAACTGAAGAAATCGGCCCAGCCCATGAATTGAACGACGGCAAATACTATGAGGACGCCGAACGCGGCGCCGGCGCTGTAGCCATTAGCGGATTCCGGATCGAGCGTGTAAATTCCTTTCTGCTTCAGCGCTGACATGATATCGGTGCGGATCACGGGCACGGCAGTATAGAAGCGGTTCTTCAGGCTTGATAAGCGAGTATCGGGAACGTCCTCCGCGAAAATATTTTCCAGCATGACTTGCTCGTGCGGCGCGAGACCAGTCCAGTCCTGTCGTTTCTGCAGCAGATGGAAGATGTAATCCTTGTTGTGGAAGAGCAGTCCTTTCTCGTCCGTCTCTTCGATCTTCAGATAGCCGCGCACGGCAAGATCGATAATCGTCGATGTAATATCCCGCGGATGGATGCGGTCATCGAGTAAAGTTCCGGCTTCCGCGGGAGAAATTCCCGGCGGCGGCTCATACATGGGCGCGACCGACATGCCGGGGTTGATGTCGCGGCCTTTATACCACCACAGAACCAGCATCACGACCAGAGTAACCAACGGCAGAAAAATAGCGGGGTTCGCGGCGATGAACCAGAAAAATTTAGTGATCCCGCCCGGCGCTTTCAGAATGCCTTTGGGGATATACACATCGATGGTCATGCCGCCGCGCATGGGCAGAGCATTCGTGGTTTCGAATTCCGCGCTCGAGCCATCGACCTTCGCGGTTGCATCGCTCCTCGTTGAGCCATAAACGCCGGTAAAGGCTTGCGCGCGCAGCGATCCGCTGGCCGCATCGGGAAAGTGCACGCTGGCGGAGACGTGATCGATGGGCACAGGCCAGTCGTTGCCGGTCACGTTCCAATAAAACTCGTCGTGATCGTCGAAAAACGCGTGCCGTTGCGTACGCGGTAGATGATTTGCGACCGTGCGCGTGATATCGATGGCATTGGGAATATAGATTTTCAGATCGCGATAGGCGCCGGACGCGGAAGAATCGTATTTGAGCTTGGCGCCGGTGTCGTCGGTGATGCTGGTGATGGTGATGAAGAGTTGATAATTGGTGCCGTCGGGTCCGGGATACTCGATGGGGATGGTGCGGTGAATGCCGTGAAATTCTCCATCGAAATTTAGGGTGATGGTTTCGTTGACCAGGGCGCTGCCGTCAGGGTTGACGGTGATGGTGTCTTGAAAGTTGGAGATGCGCCAGGATTTTGCGGCAAGCGGGGCGGTTAGGGTGAGGATGATGGCGAGGAAGCAGGAAGGCTTTGAAAGTGCGACCACGGGGGCTGAAGCCCTCATCTATTTTGGAGGCTTTACGCGGCGCTGAAGCGCCGCTCTTCCACGGTACTGCCGGCATTTCGGACGGTATTGCTGGCATTTCTAACATTACTGCTCGCATCTCGGACGGTACTGCCGGCGCTCCCGCACGGATTTTCAGCCGTCCCTCCGGAGTCTGTGTCATAGCTTATCTTTCGCCCCTCCGGGGCTTGTTCTCATTCCACTTTCAACCCAGGGCTTACGCCCTGGGCTGCATTCTTGCGCCGCTTCGCGGCTGAACATTCGCCCCTCTAGTCCATCCTTTTGCGTCGCCATCAAGCTACGACACAGACTCCTCTGGGACGAGGTTCCCTTCTCCACTTTTACCCAGCGCTGAAGGCGCTGGGCTATTTTCGTGCTGCCCCTCCGGGGCGTTTCTGTCCTTGGCGCTGATCTTTTCCGCTCTGATCATGGATCAGAACTTCACGGCGACGGGTTCGCGGTCGGCGGCGTCGGTGGTTTCGAAGTATTGGCGCGCGGTGAAGTTGAACATGCCGGCGAGAATGTTCGTGGGGAATGATTGAATCTTCGTGTTCAGGTCGCGCACCACGGCGTTGTAGTAGCGGCGGGAGTTCTGGATAGAATCTTCCGTCTCGCTCAGCGATCCCTGCAGTTGGGTGAATTGTTCGGAAGCCTTCAACTCCGGATAATTTTCGGCCACGGCGAACAGGCTCTTCAGCGCGCCGGTGAGCTGATTCTCGGCCACGGCCTTGCCTTCCGGCGTGGTGGCTTGCATGGCCTGCGAACGGAATTTCGCAATATTTTCGAAGGTGCCTTTTTCGTGCGCGGCGTAGCCTTTTACGGTTTCCACCAGGTTGGGGATGAGGTCATGGCGGCGCTTGAGCTGCACGTCAATGTCGGACCAGGCAGAGTCGCAGCGCACGCGCAACTGCACCAGGCTGTTGTACATGCCGATGAGCGTAACGGCGATGATGACGAGGATTACGAGAAAGATGATGCCGACCATGAGTGGCTCCTTGGGGAAACCTTAAATCTCGAAATCAATGCGACGGTAGCATAGCGGGGGCGGGGGTGCAAACGGGGCTGGCGACAATGTGTAGGTCCCAGTTTGCCTCTTAAGGGTTGTCATTCAGTCTAGCGTTATTCTCGTCCACCATGAACGCACCGACTTTAGGATGGAAGGTGCCGCTGCAGCGAGTGGTATGGCATTCGTCAAACATATCTCGATAACTCACGGTTCCAGCAAATCGCATTACGCTTTCCCCGTTCGGTATTTTCTCAAAAGAGTCTTTCGTGACCCACTCAGTAAACATCTGAAAACTAACGGTCTGGAAGTCACCAGCACCCATGGGCGTCGGTGGAAGGGAAAGGGCTTTCCCATCTGGGGTTTCGGGAATCATAACCCGAAGACTGAAGTTCACCTGGTTAGCGCGAGTCCGCCCGTAGTTCTTGAATCGCAGGACTACTCTGCTCTGAGGGGTCATTTCTCGTCCGGTGGACAGTCCAGCAGCATCCAGCAAAACGTCCGCTCGTTCAGATGCTTTTGTCGCCAATTCCGCAAACTCGGCACTCTTCTTGGCCGCATTGGCTGCCCTTCTGGCTTGAACTACCGAGTTCTTGAGATGCGTGGTCTGCCTTCTCATGCTTAGGGCTTGCCTTTCGATGGCTCGAAGAGTTTTTATCGCGAATCCGACACCCAAGGCCCCGATAACGACCAATAGGCCTGTGAAGACTACATAGGCCTTATCCCAGGGATCTTTCACCGCTTTCGGGGTTTCCTTGACTGGTGTTCGACTACCGTCTTGGTCTACTTTGGATTCTGTGCGTTTCGGGACGGTGGGTTGCGCGTCAGTTGAATTCTGATTCTTGGTAGCGCTCTCGCTGCCGCCGGCAGTTGGATCAGCTGTCTTCCGTGGGGCTGGTGGACTTGCTTGCGTGACGGCCAAGAGCATAGCCAGCGCGAGGTATTTCATAACGGCCAAAATTGTAGCAGCAGTTCAAGTTGGGGCACTACCGCTGGCACGGTGTAGCTACGTGCAGTCCCTAAAGTGACTCTGTGTCCAGCTTCTCTTGCGCCCCTTCGGGGCTTGTTCCCATTCAACTTTTTAACCCAGGGCTTACGCCCTGGGCTGCATTCTTTCGCCGCTTTGCGGCTGGGGCTTTTCTGTCGCAGTGGCCTGGGCGGTCGTCATGCGGATGCTGAGGAAATTCTTGTCAAGGGGCACGAAGGCGCTGAATTGAGCCACGTTGTTGAAGGGAAAGGGCAAATAAAGTCAGCTAATGTGTCACAGTTGGGCTATGCAATATGATATAATGGTTGTATCCAGTAAAGTTTAGAGCTGTAACAAGGGCGAGGACCGCAGGTTCCTCCGCTCCGCTTCCCATTCCCTTCGGGAATGAAGCTCCGGTCGGAATGACAATTCTTGGACGGGGCGCCAAAGGGAAACGCTCGGGCTGTAATAGAAATGCCCTGCGGGGCTGGGTGCGGTGCAAAACTTATAGGGATCCTTCGACTGCGCAAATGCTTCGCATGCGCGAAGCATTTACTTCGCTCAGGATGACAGTTCAGTCGGGATGACAATTCGGAATAGTGCGAGTGTCGCGGCCTTATGGGCCGCGATTTTTATTTTGGGGCATTTTATTGGGGCAATGAGGTGCGGCGAATATGAAAAATCGGAAGAACCTGGGATGTCTGATCAAGGGAAAGAAGGAACGCGGGGCTTGGGCCGAGTTGTATTTCATGGTTCTGGCGATGAGCCAGGGGTTGAGAGTGTCGAGTCCTTATGGAGGGTTCGGTCCGTACGACGTGGGAGTGGAGGGCGGTACGGGGCCGATTCTGCGAGTGCAGGTGAAGTGCACAGTCTTCCGGTGCGGCCAGGGGTACAGCATCAATTGCTTCGGACCAAAACAAGGGCCAAAGCGCTGTGGGTATGCACCCGGGACGGTGGATTTTTTTGCGCTGTATATCGTTCCCACCGATGATTGGTACATCATGCCGTACGCGGTGATGGGGAGGGACAATCGGACTCTGCATTTCACGCCAGACAGCGAGCGGCAAAAATACGGAAAGTATCAGGAAGCGTGGCATTTGCTGTTGAATGCAACCAAGAGCCGAGGCAGGAAGGGATTGGAGATACGTGCGTGCGTCGATGAGGACGATGGGGTGGAGTTGGGGGCGGACGCACAGGCCGCCAGGGGAACGTTGAGGGTGCGAAGAATGTTTCGAGGGCTATTCCAAGGGTGAGCTAGCGAGCTGAGCTTCCCCTCAGGGGCTGAAGCCCGCTTCTTTATTGGACTTGGGCGGCACGACTGAAGTCGTGCCCTTCCCGAAACCATCAGGGAGACAGCTTCTAGGTTTTCTCCGTGACTCTGTGGTGAAAAGTCCTTAATTACTGCTGAGGGGCGAAGTAGCCTTTGCGGGCGCGGACTTGGAGATCTTTTTTTAGGGCGGAGATTTCGATAGAGCGGTAGCGGCCGTCGGCGTCGAAGTCGGCGGGCTTGTAGCTGACGATGTACTGGCTGCGGAGTTCGTCTTCGATGGCGGCGAAGGAGTGGGTGATGTCCTTCATCTTGAAGGGAAAGAAGGCGCGGCCGCCGGTGGCCGCGGCGAGTTGTTCGAGAACTTTATCGCCGCGAAGAACGAGGCCGCTGTCGTCGGTGGAGATGGCGTAGATGATGACTTCGGCGCGCTGCGCCATTTCAATGGCTTGCGCGCGGGTGTATTCGCTCTGGTTATCTTCCCCGTCGCTAACAATCACGATGGCTTTGCGGGCAGGATGGTCAGGACGGTCTTTGAGGAACTTTTCTTTGCAGGCGCGGTAAATGGCGTCGTAGAGCGCGGTGCCTCCGCCATCCTGAAGTTTGTGCACGCCGGCGGAGAGCAACTGGACGTTGTCGGTGAAATCCTGCGACATCTGGCTCTGGGTGTTGAAGCCGACGATGAAGGCCTTGTCAAAACCGGCGCGGATGGAATGCTGCAGGAAGCTGGTGGCAGCATCCTGCTCGAACTCGAAGCGTCCGTGCACGGAGCCGCTCACGTCGATGAGCAGGCCGAGATGCAAAGGCAGATCGGTTTCGCGGCGGAAGTTGAGAATCGATTGCGGCGGCTTGTTGTCGTCGAGAATGGAAAAATCTGTTTGGTTGAGATCGCGGACAAACTTACCGTGCTTATCGGTCGCGATGAAGAGCACGTTCACTTCATCGACGCGCTTGCGAATGGTGAGTAGGGAGCCTTGATCGTCGTCAGTGGAGCTGGAGTAGACGAGAGCAGGGGTGCCGCTGGCGTACGCGTCGGACTGGGCGAGCGCTGGTGAGGATAAGAGTAAAGACAGCGGGCAAGCTAACGCCAAAGCTACTAGCAGTACAAGCCTCGTGTACTTTGCGCCCAAAAAGTCCAAAATTTTCACTCCAGCCCGGCCCAAAGGGCACTTCCAACTGATTAGATGCACGCTTGATGCCGAAGGACGGGCATCCATTATCCCCTATTAACTGTAGAAGGGGTTGGAGCGGAGTGCCAAGTTACAAAAGGAGCACTCGTTCGGTCATGGCTGAAAAGCGGCAAGGAACAAGGGTTACGTAACTAGAAGTGGGCGAATTCCACGAATCGCCCCTCTAAAGTGGGATTGTAAAGTTAACGGACAGTTTAAGATGGAGGTGGAACGCAGTGAGATGGAAAGAAATGAGTCCGCGGAGGACCAGATACTGATGAACCGTACACTAATGAACGTACTGATCAACTCAAAGAAGATTAATCCGAAGAAAATCGCAATGTGGTTTCTGAGTTTGTGCCTGCTCGCGCCCGCAGCATTCGGCGCCGACGATTATAAAGAAGAAGACCGGGTGAAGGATGCGGGAGAGGTGATCAAAGAAATTCTTAACATTCCTGACGACATCCCACAGGACTTGCTGGATAAGGCGGAGTGCCTTGTGATTCTGCCTTCGGTGAAGAAAGGCGCGTTCGGAGTGGGAGGCAGTTACGGGCGCGGCGTTATGATTTGCCGCAGCGGTGAACACTATACGGGACCGTGGGGCGCTCCGGCGCTGTATGCGCTGGAGGGCGTGAGCATCGGCTTCCAGTTGGGCGGGCAGGCTACGGATTTTGTTTTGCTGGTGATGAACCCGAAGGGAGCGCGGTCGCTGCTGTCGAGCAAGGTGAAGTTGGGAGCGGACGCATCGGCGGCGGCTGGGCCGAAGGGGCGCACCGCGGAAGGCGCCACTGACATTGTGATGAATGCGGAGATTCTTTCCTACTCGCGTAATAAGGGGCTGTTTGCCGGTATTTCGTTGGAGGGTTCGACTCTGCGCTCCGATGGCAGCGCCAACGAAAAGTTGTACGGGAAAAAATTGGACGCGAAGGAAATCATCGTCGAGCACAAGGTTGCGATTCCGGCTTGCGCAAAAGAGTTGGTATCGTTGCTGGATACGAAATCGCCGAAGAATTTGTCGGATCCGAAGTCGTTGGAGTAGCTTGCAAGGGCGTTGGCGCAGATTCTGGAGCATGTTTCGCGAAGTCTTGGGGGATGATCTTTCGCCCCTGCGGGGCTTGTTTCTTCCCTAACTTCCTTCCCACGGCTTACGCCGTGGGCTGCATTCTGACGCTGCTTCGCGGCTGGCCTCATTTATAGAACACTCTCGTCGCTATGAAACACGCTAAAGAGGAGAAAGAGCCGGTGCGGTGTGAATGGGCGCGCGGTGAGTTGATGATTCGGTATCACGATAAAGAATGGGGAGTGCCGCTGCACGATGACGGCAGGCTTTTCGAGTTTCTCCTCCTTGAAGGCGCGCAGGCCGGACTTAGCTGGGAGACGATCCTCAACAAACGGGAGAACTACCGGACTGCGTTTAGCGGCTTCGATGCGCGGCGGATCGCGCGCTATGATGCGCGGAAAATCGCACAGCTGTTGAATAATCCGGGTATCGTGCGCAACCGGTTGAAGATTGCATCGGCGGTGCGGAATGCGCAGGCGATGCTACTTGTGCAGAAAGAATTCGGCAGCTTCGACCGCTACATCTGGCAGTTTGTGAATGGCAAGCCGAAAGTGAATTCGTGGAAATCGAATCAGCGGAGACCTGCACGGACGGCCGAGTCGGATGCGATGAGCAAAGATTTGAAGAAGCGCGGCTTCAACTTTGTGGGATCGACGATCTGCTATGCATTCATGCAGGCAGTCGGGATGGTGAACGATCATATGGTGCAGTGCTTCCGGTATTGCGAAGTTGATGATGCGGCGAAGTGAACTTAATGTGCAAAGGCCGCCCTCGCGAGCGGCCTTTTCATTGAATCTTCTATTTACAGTTTTACGGCTTGAAGCTGATCAAACCGAAATAGCCATCCGTATCTTTGGGGCCGGCGGTGAAGAAGAGCTGATTCTTCGAGCCGTTGGCAGCCGAACCGCCGCCGAACTCGATTCCCCAGAGGCCACTGACGGTGATTACTTTGCCGGATGAGTTCGAGATTGTGCCCAGCAGTTTTCCGGTGGCCAGACTGTAGGCGTTGATCGATCCGGCGGCCGTGTTGTTGCTGATCAGCAGGGCTTTGCTGAAGGTGCCAAAGTCCGAGGGAGCCAGGGCGAATCCCCAGGGCTGGTTCAGCGGCGCTCCGTGCGTAAGATGCCTTATCAGAGTTCCGCTTTCGCTGAAGATATCGATATAGCCGCCCGGGCGGCCTGAGGTGCTGGCGAATGCGACAAAGACTTTGCCATCGATGTCCTGAATTCCGAACGGAGCGAAACCGGCTGGAACAGTGGGATCGGTAAATGAGTTGACCAGGTTGAAAGTTCCATCGTAAACATCGACTTTGTTATTGGCCGCGTCCGCGGCAAAGAGAAAATTTCCCGATGCCTTGCTGGTGATGGCTAGTCCGGTATAAACGGCTCCGGGCGTGGTCACGGCAATCAGAGCCTGGCTGGGCTCGAAATGCGACCAACCGCTGATGGTTCCATCGATCGTGGCAAAAAGAAAAAGCGAGGTCCAGCTATCGATTTGGAACTCCGACGAACCGTTGTAGACGATGCCGGTGGGCGAGCCTGACCCCGAGCCGCTGGCAGAAGGTATAACGACCTGCAAACTTTGCGGGTTGCCCTTGCCATCGTACAGAGTGGACCAGCCGTCAGCCTCATCGCTAACCCAGAAAGGCGCGCCCGGTGCGTAGGCTAATCCCCAGGGATTCTTCAGCAGAGGATCGGTATGCTTTGCCTTGCCGGTTAAATCTGAAGTCAGGAACTGGATTTGATATTGCGCCAGAGCCGCGCTGGACGACAGAACCAGCAGAAGCCCAACGAAGGCGGAAAGAACGTGAGTGCGCCCAAGCAAACGATGCATGCGATTTCTCCTTGTATAGAGCGAATGAGGGATGTGGTTTCGAGCCGGTTTTCGCCGGGCTCCGTGTGCGAATTTCCCGGTGCGATAAACCACGGCAATGCTAGGGGTAGGGCGCGTGTGGGTTGTCAAAAGATTGTCATCAGTTTGTACAATTTGTGTCGGGATTGTCGATGTCGGGAAATCATGGGTGGCATTTAAATTTTCCGTACTGGAAAGAGCTGTGCGGCCGGACAGCCGGGGCGAGTGTCCCCACATAAATATGTCGAAATTGAGACAGCGCAAGATTGCGGCTGCGGGGTATCGATCTGCGTGCCGCAGATCCACACGCGCAGAGCCGATCCAGGCCATAAGATTTCGAACTGAGGCACTGGCTCACCAGGAAACGGACGTGTCTTCCGCGCAATCCTGCCCTATGATAGAAAGGCAGTCAGGCAGCCGCGCGCGGGCGTGGCGGAATGGCATACGCAGCGGACTTAAGGAACACTTGAGTGCTCGCCTGGAAACCGGCGATGCAGAACTGCTCAAATTCGGGGAAACCTTAAATGGCAATCCCGAGCCAAGCCCGGAGAGACATCAGCCGGGAAGGTGTAGAGACTAGACGGGCAGCACCTAAGCCTCGGATCAGCGGGGGACGGTGAAGGGATAGTCCAGACCGCAAACCTGGCGTAAACCTCGAAGGGTCTAACGTTCGGGCGGCGAAAGCCGTAGACGGTATGAAAATCCGCAGGGCTTAAACGGCCCATGAGGGTTCAAGTCCCTCCGCCCGCACCACGTCTAGAGATCGAACGTGATCCATGTTGGGGCATGGTCGCTCGCGTTTTCCTGTCCGCGCGCCCATCGGTCTACACCGCCGTCCACCAGCCGGTCCGACAAATTCGGTGAGAGCAGAAAGTGATCGAGTCGCATGCCTTTGTCCTTCTGCCAGCGTTCAAATTTGTAATCCCAGAATGTCCAGAGCGGCCCATCCGGATGTAGCTTCCGCATGGCGTCGGTCCAACCTTGAGCCAGCAACCGCGCAAAGGCCTGTCGGCTCTCGGGCTGGATCAACGCGTTGTTGTCCAATGATCGAGTGGGATAGATGTCCTGCGGTGTCGGTACGACATTGTAGTCACCGGCCAGCACCACGGGTGCGCCGCTCGCCATGAGTTCGGCGGCGTGGGCAATAAGGCGCTCAAACCAGGTCAACTTGTAATTGAATTTCGGTCCAGGTTGCGGATTCCCATTGGGAAGGTAGATGGAAGTGATTAGTACTCCCTGCACCGCCGCTTCAATGTAGCGAGCTTGCTGATCTTCAGAATGATGCCCCTCAGGATTTCCGGGCAAACTTGTGCGAGTCACCACGGGAACATGGTGTCGCGCGAGAATGGCAACGCCGTTCCAGGAGCGCTCCCCTTGCCAGACCGCTTCGTAACCGAGAGTTCGAAGGGCATTCACGGGAAAGGCTCCCTGCTCTGCCTTGAGTTCTTGGAGACTCACCACGTCCGGCTCAGCTTTCGCTAACCAAGCCAGGAGGTTGTCGAGCCGCTTATTGATGTTGTTAATGTTGAAGGTGGCGAC
>CAWBLK010000004.1:0-328157 GCA_963789625.1 uncultured Acidobacteriaceae bacterium
TCTGCTAAAATTGCGGCTCCGTAGGCTGCGCCTTCTTCCGCGTCGACAGTTTCGACGGGGCAGTCCATAAATGTCTGCCTGAATCTGGCGCCAAAGTGGGGATCTGGCGCCGCCGCCGCCCAGACGAATCGTTTTTACTGGGACTTCCATCTCTTGAAAAATTGTGAAGGTGTCGCGCAGGCTGAAAGCAACTCCTTCGAGAATGGCTCGAATTACGTGACCGCGCGTATGAGAAGCGGTCAAACCAAACAACATTCCACGCGCCGCAGGATCGAGGTACGGAGTGCGCTCGCCCATCAGATATGGAGCCCACAGCAGACCGTCGCATCCGGGAGGAGCCTTGCCGCTTCGGCGGTGAGGTTCTCATACGACTGCCGCGGCTCGCACCCAAACTGATCGCGGAACCAGCGCAACGAGAGCCCAGCAGCCTGGGTCACGCCCATCGCAATCCAGCGTCCGGGTACAGCGTGGCAGAAGGTATGTACTCGGCCTTTTGAATCCAGCGCTGGACGGTCCGTTGCCGCAAGCACCACGCCTGAGGTTCCGATGGTTGCACTCACTGTGCCAGGCGAAACGATTCCCATACCGACAGCACCAGCGGCCTGATCTCCCGCACCAGCCACGACCGGGGTGCCCTTTTGCAGGCCGGTAGCGGCCGCGCCGGCTTCCGAAATTCTTCCGCAGATTTCGGGCGACTCATACAGCCTAGGCAGAATGGATTCGTCCATTTGCACTAGCTTCAACATTTCCCTTGACCAGCGGCGGTTGGCGACATCGAGCAGCAGAGTTCCCGAGGCATCAGCCACGTCGGTGGCGCGTTCGCCGGTTAACTGAAATCGAACGTAATCTTTAGGAAGCATGAGCGATCGAACCCGGCGCCAGTTTTCCGGTTCATTTTCTCTGACCCACAAGCATTTGGTGAGAGTGAAATTGGTGAGTGCGGGATTGCACGTGAGTTGAATCAGCTTATCAGTGCCGATTTGATCGGTTAACTCCTCGCACTGCTTCTCCGTCCGCACATCACACCAGATCAGTGCAGGCCGTACTACGTGCGCTTGCTCATCAAGCAGAACAGCTCCATGCATTTGGCCGGAGAGTCCTACGCAGGAAATCTGATCGCCTCGCAGTTTGGCTTGTGCGAGTGCATTGCGCATGGCCACGCCACAGGCGCGCCACCAATCACAGGGGTCTTGCTCAGCCCAGCCAATTTGGGGAGATACGAAAGCTCGATGGTCCTCCGTGGCGGATGAAATGACGCGTCCTTTCTCATCGAGAATGAGAGCGCGCGTGCCACCGGTCCCCACGTCAATTCCCAGAAGGTAAATTCCCACCGATTGCCTGCTGGCTGCCATCAGAAAAGGCCAACCAAAGTCTTATCGTGTACGTTAACGACAGGGTATAGTACCATGCGCTTAACGGATTACAAGCACAGAAAATCCGGTAAATCCACCCCCATCTGTCCTCGGAATTCGGACTGCAGATGGACATCAGACGGCTGGCCTGAATAATGGTTAGCTGATCTACAGAATCTGCTGTTTCATCCGCGAAGTCAGTTTGCCGGCACCGAGGTGACTGAAGCCAACACATAGGTCGTTACCCGATCGAGCTTCAAATCGGAATGCTGGTCGGTAAGGACAACCGCCCCGTCGGAATTTCGAATGGACTGGACATTCTTCATCAACACCCGACGTTTCGAAATATTCGAAGCGGGCGTACCGGACTCCGGCCCCGCGTCTTTGCTGCTATCGCCGGCGGGAAATTTCTGCTGCGAAATCGGGTTGTTCGGGTCGGGATAGGTACCCATTCCATTCCAGTTTTTATTGCTGTTTGCAGCATCCGAAGGTTGATACGAAAGATCTCTGGTTCGTAGCCGCCGCTTCAGGGTAATACCATGCGGTCAAATACGCTTTAATGGGCACCGATCCTTTTTTCCAGTCCGCCGAATCCATGCGAATGGCGAGGCGGGAAGGGTCGGATGCGGATTTCTTTACGGATTCGATGACTTCGCCCGATAAAATTGCGTCGCGCGGCACTACTACGCCGTTGACTAAGGTGGCTGCAACGAGTTTGGCTTGGATCTTGGTTCCAACCGGAGTTTTGCCGGCCACAATGTTTTGCTTCATAAAAATTGGAAACTCCGTCCCCACCAAGGGGCTTGAAGACTGGGGAGGCTGTTGACCGAGAAGCATGATGGATCCCAGGATGACGGGCCCGAGGATGACGGCTAACATCATCTGCCCGTTTACTATTCTCTTGAGCATTTTGCGCCTCCTTGTAATTGCGGAATGCATTCTTGCGTAAACCATCCAACTAAGCGATGGGCGCGCCCGCAGCCTTATAAATTGCCTCGATGGCCAGCATATCTTTCAGACCCTCTTCACCCGGCGACTCTGGATCTTTGTGATTGCGAATGCAGTCGGCGAAGTGTTCCGCCTCGATTGTGAACTGAAATGGAGGTATGCCGGTACCGAGTTCATCGATCTGCCGCCGGTTGACTTCGCCACGAAGGTGAACGCCGTCGTAATTAAACGCCGGTTGCAATTCGAGGTAGCCGCTGTCGCCATTGATGTTCAGGAGACTCGGCCCTCTTTGCCCATACGAGCAGCCGCAGGAAGCCACGATGCCGGAAGGAAATTTCATAGTCCACTCCATCGACTGCTCCACTTCGGCAAAGCGGCCGCTGTGGTCACGGGTGGACACAATCGCGGTGAAATCCGTGGGCTCTTCGCCCGTAATATGGCGTATTGCGTTAAGCGGGTAGATGCCAAGATCCATCAGCGCTCCACCACCTCCGAGCGTTTTGCTGAGGCGCCATACGCCGGCTGGTTCCTGGGCGTAGAAGCCGCCCTGGAACGACTCAAGTTGGCCGAGTTGGCCAGACGCGATGATCTGCGTGGCGTGCATCCATGTCGGGTCGTAGTGCACGCGGTAACCGATCATAAGCTTGACCTTCGCCTGCCGGCATGCCTCGATCATTTTGCGGCACTCAGCGCTGGAGATTGCCATTGGCTTTTCGCAGAACACATGTTTGCCCGCCTGAGCGGCGCGCACCGTGTACTCGCAATGCATGCTGTTCGGCAAGCCCACGTAGACGGCGTCAATATTTTCATTGTCGCGGATGCCGTCGAATGTCTCGTAGGTGTAGATAGAAGTTTTCGGAATGCCATACATGGCGGCATATTTGACACCTTTGGTATCCGGGTGCCCAGTGACCAACGCAGTGACTTTCGCATTCTGCGATTGGGCACAGGCTCGCATAAAGATGTCCGAAATTGTTCCAAGTCCGACTGCAGCGTAGCCCACTGGTTTTTGTGACGGCCTGACGTTTTGCGCGTACGACGGCAGATACGCCGACGCCAAGGTTAAAGCCGAGAGCTTGGTAAAGGTCCGGCGATCGACGCCCGATTGAAAATCCATGGCACTAATGTAGGCGGATGTATCTCAGAAGTCGAGCGGAGAGAAGCAGGTTAGACGCCAGGCCAATCTTTTAAGTGGTCTTAGCGCAATGCACGAAAGTGGCTATTGTGAGGTACCAGTTGGCCCGATTATCGTTTCTCGAAGTTTCAGCCGACAACCTGAACGGACAGGAACGAAAGGACACAGTATGCGGAGACTCAAATACATTTGGTTGTATCTACTTCTGTCTGGTACAACGGTCCTCTTTCAGCCACCGCAAGGATCCGCTCAACAAAATTCCGAGGGGGCGAATGCGCGACAACAAATGGAGCACGACGGTCAGCACGATTTTGATTTTGAGCTTGGTACTTGGAAGACACGCCTCAAGCTGAGTTCCCGTCTGGGACATCCGTTTACTGGCGTTGAAACCTGGAGCCAATACGAGGGTACTTCGGTTGTTCGAAAGATCTGGAACGGAAAAGCCAACTTGGTGGAATTCGAGGTGGATGGTCCGACGGGTCACGTGGAAGGACTGAGCCTGCGCTTGTACAATCCTCAATCTCACCAGTGGAGCTTGAATTTCGCGAACAGCAGAGTTGGAACCGTAAGCGTGCCCACTGTCGGAGAATTTAAGAATGGCCACGGCGAATTTTACGATCAGGAAACGATTAATGGCAGAGTCATGCTGGTTCGGAATATTTGGTCCAACATCACTTCCAATTCTTGTCATTTCGAACAAGCCTTCTCAGATGATGGAGGTAAAACCTGGGAATTGAACTGGATCGTGACAGACATACGGGTGAGCAATGAATCTGAAAAGCGAAGTGAACTCCGACGCGTACAATAAAGCGGTGTCTTCAGTAATGGCGTAAGCTCACGAAAAAGCATTGCATCTGGCGCTGCCATAACTCTAAATAGATTGTTGAACGGATGTGGTCTCTATAACCACTTGAAAAGTGGTGAGCGCGGTAGGAATCGAACCTACAACCTACTGATTAAGAGTCAGTTGCTCTGCCAATTGAGCTACGCGCCCGGGGTTGGGATGCTACCGGCGGGACAATTTTTGATTGTAGCATTTCCCGCTCATGCGGTCATCGCCACTGCGCGATCACGGCTACAGAAAATTGAACGGAAATGAGTCTCGTGGAGAGTTAACTTTCAAAGGAGTATTGGAAACAAACGTGATGACCAGCGCAGAAATATCCTGCGTGATTTCAAAAGGCCCGCAGATTATGAAAGCTTAGGAACGCTGACGCACTTCCGCGGCCAGCCCGCTGGAACTTTCGCTGACCGCTGGACGGCGCGGCGGCAATGTGCCCGGTCCCATCGCTGGACGCCTCTCCACTGTGCCAATCACGGGAGCATCTTCCATTCCATCGGCATATGCCATGGAGACGAAACGTTGCTCGGAGCACAGCCGGTCGATGAGGCGTTGTTGCCAACTACTGAGCACTGCATGAGGAAGAATGGGAAAGTGTCGAAACATCCAGAGAAAATATACGCGTTGAAGAAAAGATGGCATCACGTAGCGGGGGCCGATTGGTGTTTGCACCTGCACCACGCCGTCCGCCAATTTATCAATCCACATAACCAGGCCCGCCTAAGTACCCAAGTTTGGCCAGAGCATTTCTAGGGCCGCAATTATTGCACTAAGGTCGGTGCTATGGGAAGCGTTTTCTAAAAAAATTAATGGGTTGGTTGAGGACGGGCATCGGCTAGGCCGGGGAGGAAAAATCTCGGGTTCCTTTGGGAGCAAGGCTGAACGGCTGGGTGACTCAATTGCACCAATAATAGTGCAGCAGAGTGGTGCCAATGCAGCCAGCTAGGTGGGGATTTCCGGCAGAATATCCATCTTCCGAATCTCCGCAGCGACCCCGAAATCCTTGCCGGTGCCCCGTTCCACGCGCAATATCCGCGCATGGCAGCACACCCAGCACTTCTCGCCTGCAGTCAGCTCTGGAGGCAGAATCAAAACTAGCTCCACATCCGAGCCTGCAGTCATCGGAGCTTCGGTATAGAGGAATACTCCGTTGGTGCTGACGTCTCTGGTCTGGGCGCTCAACTCGGAATTGACCGAGTTGTGGCGAACGCGGACCGGCAGTTGGGTCACGACTCTCTGGCGAGAACGTCGATCAGCGTTAGAGGTCATTCTTAGAACTCATTTATGAGAATCCAATAATCTCGCGCGCGGTTTTCCACACAGCACCACTGGAGAAAAAGTTTCCCGTGTGGAGTGCAGTATAGACCAACTTGCACGGAGTAGGTAAAAGCTGCCTGGATCGGTCGGCGCAGTTTGGCTTACGCGTAGAGCCGGTTAAGCAGGATATCCTTCGCTACGCCTGAAAAACGGCTTCGCTCAGGATGACAGTCGTCGTGTGATAGTCATAGTGCACCCACTGCCTAAATCTCAGGCCGGCGCAGGCGCGCGGCGGGCACCACTAGGGCTTGCTCCATGGTCGGAACATTCGTGCTTCTCAGCTTGGCCTCTGCTTCGTGCAGCTTTTCGGGCTGATTCGTTTGATAGTAGGCCTGCACCAGAAGTTCCATGGTGAAGGGATTGTCCTGATCTTCTTCCAGGTAGGTAATAGCTTCGTCGAATTTTTTCTGATCCATCGCCAGAGTTCCGGCAGCTCCGTTGTAAGAGCTTTGGATCACGCGGTTGCGGCTGCCGGTCGCCATCGCCTCAAGTTGCTTCAGAGACTGGTCGGCCAAGGCCGCGTTGCCGGCATGCGCGGCGCGCACGGTACGGTTGCGGAGAATGCGGGATAATTCTTCGTCTTTGTCGGATTTAGAAATCACACTGCGATGTCCCAGCGACTCTTCAGCGCTCTGCAGATATTTCAAAGCGGCGTTGTCGTCGGTCTGGTACTCGGCCAGGTGACGATAGGCCTGCGCTTCCTGCAGGTCTTGTTCTTTGGCGTGAGCGGTCTCCGCAATCTCCTGAAATAGCTTGTCGGCTTCGGTGAAGTTGCCGTCACGCACCCAGGTCATAGCCTTCTGCATGCTGTAGGTAAGACGGTCCGCTTCGTTATGTGCATAACGAATAGATTTGTCGTATTCAATGCGCGCCTGTTCCTGATTTCCCATCAGAGCGTAAGTGTCTCCGAGACCAACCTGCGAAGTAACAAAATCCGGATCGATCTTCAACGCGGCGCGATAATGCTGAAGAGATCCTTCAAAATTTCCCGCCATGCGCAGCAACTCGCCATAGGAATCATGCGGGTTGGGCTCGTTTGGCAGTAGCGCAACGTAACGATCCATGTCGGAAAAGGCTTTGGAAAAATCACGGTTGCGAGCGTAAAGATAGGCCAAGTCGTTCAGAGCAGCCGGGAACTTCTTATCGATGGCCAGCGCCTTCTCCATAATTCTTTGCGCCTGCTCGTCGCCGTTCTCGCCCATGAGCCAGTTTCCGGCGAGATAGAGCAAGTGCTTGTCTTTGGGATACATCTCGAGCAGATCGTTCATGGCGGAGATTCCGCCGATGAAGTCGCCTTCCTGCACCTTGACGATCCACTCGATCATCAACTGCTCTCCCGGCGTCAGTTTGGGTGCCAGAGCCTTTGCTCGCTCGCGGGCAGCGCTGATTTCCATAGGGTTACTGCTATTGAATGCAATCCAGGCCCAGGCCACGGCCAGATTGGGATCGGCCTTGACGGCGGCGCGCCAGTCGTCGTTGCAGCGCTCCAGATAAAGGTTCTCGTAGTCCTGCATGCCCTTCTCGTAGAGCGAGCGCGCCTCCGCGGAAGAAGTGGTAACCGGCAGCGAGGTCGTGGCAGCCTGCTTGAGATGGTGGGCATAAACCGGCGCAGCAAAACACACGCCAAGAATAAGGACGCAGATCGAGCGACGCATTAATGTCTCCGGAACGGACGCTTTGGGGGGAGAAATACGATTGCAGAGTAACATCTGGGTAACCGGCGAGATAGTGACGGAAGACGTACGACGGATGGGGATGATGCAAACAAAAAGCCCCTGCCGCAAGCGGCAGGGGCAATCAGCTCAGAAGGCTAGAACTTGAAGATGGCTGCGAACTGTACGCCTCTTGGCCCGCCGCCGCCGAGGAATGGGTTGCCGATGCCCACGTCGCCAGTTGCCTCGATCGGGAAGTAACTGTTGGAGGTGTAGCCGCCAGTATAGGCGCCTGCACTGTTCGTGGCATTCGGCGCTCCGATATCGGCAATGAAGCCGGGCAGGAACGGATTGCAAAAGTTGGGATGGTTGAGCAGATTGAAGAACTCGGCCCGCAGCGTCATATTAAGCCGCTCCGTGATGGCTGTGTCCTTGAAAACGGAGAAGTTGAACTCCTTGAAGCTGGGTCCATGCAGAGAGTTGCGTCCTTCGCTACCAAAGTGACGGGTGCCGCTCAGACAATTACTATCGCCATTTGATGATGCGGCCGTCGTGTTCCCGAATGTGCAAGGCGCAGCGAACGAAGACAAGTTTAGGTACTGGGCGGGGTTGCTGGAATTGTATTGCGGAGTAGCAATCTCGTCCGGCCGGTCAAAACCTTCGCCCGCACCAGAGTAGTCTCCTTCAAACTCGTAGTTGAGATGCCAGGGCTGGCCATCCTGCAGGCTGAGGATGCCGTCGAGACCCCAACCGTTCTTCAGCCTTTGCATCGATCCGCCTGCCTTGGGGAATTGGTACACGAAGTTCCAAGTGAAGCGACGGCGGATGTCGAAGCTGGAATTTCCCTTGTCTCCAGCCGGGTTCGTACTGTTCGTGGGCTGTGCCTCGTTGGGTTCGAAATCCTCGAGGTCGCTTGCCGTGTCGATGGAATGCGACCAGACAAAGTTAGCCTGTGAGGTTATCCCGTGCCAACCGGCGGTGTGCAAACTAGCCTGAAGCGAATGATAACTTGAGTTGGCTATCGATTTCTCCTGATTGAGATAGTAGAAATTCGGCGCAACCGTGCGAGGGACTGACCCTCCATTGTCGTACCCCGGAATTGGGCAGTTAGGAAAAGTGAAACCGACGCAAGATGGCCCTGAATCATAGGCCGTGATCTGCGACTGGCTGGGCTGGTTGAGATCCAGGAACTGAAACAACTTGATGCCGACTGATCCTACATAACCAACTTGCAGCACCGTTTTATTGGCAATTTGCTGTTGGAGGTTCAAGTTGAAGTTCTGGACGTAGGGCGTGCGCATGTGCGGATCGATGGAAAAGAAATCTCCCTCGGGAGCGAATCCCGAATAGATGGGAACTCCCGGCGTAATCACGTTACCGGTCGCGCTACCTTCGCCTAGGGCATTCGGCCCCAGACCGGGATAGGCTGGTCCCGGACAGAAGATGCAATTCCACGGCAGGTGGCCGAGGAACATGTCCTGCGAAAACGCGTCGTAGAACAATCCCCATCCGGCGCGAACCACGGTCTTGCCCTGGCCCGTCACGTCATACGCAGCGGCGACCCGGGGAGCGAAGTTATTCAGATCCTTTCCATACAACTGGCTGGTGGGAACGTTATTGCCGCCATTCGCGTAATCGACGGTGTAGAACTGCCCGCCCTTCTCGCCAGTCACGCCGAAGTAGTCCCAGCGCATCCCGTAGTTAAGAGTCAAGCGAGGAGTCATGCGGAAGCTATCCTGAATAAACAACCCATCGCTATTTTGGTAGGTGTGCCTTTCGGTATCGCCCTGGATCTGGCTTCCGCCGCCGTCAGGAATACCTTCCAGGAAGGTCGTCAGACCAGAAAAACCGAGCGTGCCCCGGAAATCGTGATCGAACACCTGAGCGATCGTGGTACGGCGGAATTCGTAGCCGAATTTCACGTCGTGCCTTCCCGTCTTCCACGAATAATTGTCAACGAAGTGCCAGTTGGAATCGAAGCGATTTTTCGCTAGAGAGTCAGTCGCGCCGATCTGTGAGAAACTGCCAACGTTGGTCGAAGGAAGACCGCCGTTATAAGTGGTGGTTATGCCCGTATCCAAGCCAATCGAGTTCGGGATGAAACTCTGATCCTCGGCGAAAAATCCTTCAGCAAACCGGTTCCATCCTAAACGAGCTTCGTTGACCTGACTGGAGTTGACGACCTTCACATAGGAGATCGATACCAGTTGGACGCGCGTCGGGGTGATCGTATTGAACCCCGGCAGAAGACCACCGGCCAATTGCGCGAATGGAAAGCTCTGGTGGCTGTTGCCATAATAGTAGCGTCCAGTCAGCAGATTGTTGGGATTGAAGTTGTGATCGATCTTGCCGATGAAGCTATCCACGCGGTTGAAGAAGCTGGTGGAATCGGAAAGATTGTTGCCGTTCGGACAGCTGTAGTCAAATGCGCTATTTGGCCCCAGAGCTTGGCCTGCTTGCGGAGCCGCGCTGGCAATGTTCGGAGCGGGATACGGATTCCGCGCGAGGAGCGCAGCGATCACTGGATTTGGAGGTCCATTCACAGCCTCATCTGCCGCGATTTGCGCAGGATCGGGCACGCAAGTGGTCCCGGCTTGCGATCCATTTTCGCTCTGGCCCTCATAATCAACGTAGAAAAAAGTGTTGTCCTTGATGATCGGGCCACCCAGAGAACCACCGAATTGATTGTTATTGAAGGGGCTTTTGGGAGCGGGATCGAAGTTGAAGTAGTTGCGCGCTCCGAGTTTGCCGGTGCGGAAATACTCCAGCAACCCGCCGTGCAGTTTATTGGTGCCGCTCTTGGTCACTATGTTGATTACCGCGCCGCTGTTCCGGCCGTATTCCGCCTCGTAGTTGGAAATTACTTTCAGTTCGGCCACAGCGTCGAGAGGCAGAATAGTCGCGGGATCGCCGAACACGCCAGCCTCGTTGATTGCCGGATCGTTGCGGAAGCCGTCGTTCATATCGGTACCGTCGAGCAGGAAGTTGTTCGACCGGCCGCGCGAACCGTTCATCGAGAAAACTCCGTAGGAACCGGGAGAGTCCGAAATCTGATCGGGCGAACCAGCGATGCCGGGGTTGAGGTAGATCAGCTTCTGGTAATCGCGTCCGTTGACGGGAAGAGCCTCGATCGTTTCCGCGGTCAGGGTGCCGCCAAGTTCAGCGGAGGTGGTTTCCACTTGGGGCAGAAGGTCGCCGGCGACTTCCACCGTGGTTGATATCTGGCCTGGCTTCAGCGCTACATCCACGCGGCGTTCGCCAGCGACATCCACGTTCACGCCTGTTGTAACGGATCTCTGAAAACCGGTCAGCGTGATGGTCACCGTGTAGGTGCCGATTTGGAGTTCGGGCAGAGCATAGCTGCCGTCGGCGCTGGTTTCGGTGGTGCGCTCCAACCCTGTGCCCACGTTCTTCACGGTGACGGTGGCGCCGGCGACTACCGCGCCTTGTGCGTCGGTTACTGAGCCGAGAATCGTGCCACGGAAGGTTTGCGCCGAAAGGCTTACTGTGGCCAACAGCACAAACGCCAGGATGATGCGCGCTCTCATAGAATCTCCTTAGAAGCTGATCGTTTTTAGAAAGCTAATATTTTGGGGAAGTGAACATCCGGTGCGGCTGGCCACGATTCAAGCCCATCTAGAGGCACGCAATTCCTTGCATACAAACAAGATGCAGCCCCGACCGCCCACTGAACGATATCGAAACCCGATCCCAAGAGTCAACCATTGAGTTCTGATCCGTGCCATAGATTTAACGAATACGGCACTCCAAAGTAACTGGGCAAGGCTGTGAAGGCGGTAATTGCTTAGGATTTGGAGGGTCCGGCGCTGGAAAAGTTGAGAAAAACGAAGACAGGAAGGTTCGTTGCTTAAAAGTTGCGCTTAGAAAGTGATCGTCACGCCGCCGCGTACTGACCGTGCAGACTGAACGAGATAGACGGTCTGGCCATCCTGGCCCATGACCGGCACATACCCCTGCGCCAGCAGGTTGCGCAGGTCGATCAGCGCCTCCATGTGGGCGGGCAGGAACCCTAAGGTTGGAATGTGCTGCCGGACGAACAGATTCAGAAAGGGGTCGCTCCGCCCTGGCGAAGCATTGAACATATCCACCGGAGTCAATGCCGAACCGTTGACCCAGCGATAGGAGGCTATCCACTGGGTATGGGTGCGATGCAGGGTGCCGCTGAGTTTGGCGGCCATGGCTTGGCGGCGCTGAGTAGTGATCGATTGCTGCACTGCCTGAATTTCTACGTCAGGCCTCGCCAAGTCCAGGACGCCGCCGTAGGCATAATCCAGCGTAGCGGTAAGGTCGGCGCCAAGTTTGCGCTGAAGTACGACTCGCAACCCGGGAGTGCTGAGGGTATCGCCGCTATAAGTAAAGGTGCCCGAATAAACATCAGGCAGCAGAAATCCGCTGGCTGCGGTGACCTCACCAGTACCGAGCAGAGCGGTATTATCCACACGATCGCTGAATGCGGCGAGTTGCAGATTGGTCTTGCCGATCCTGTGGGAGACGTTCAATTCCTGATGGTGGGCGCGCTCAAGCCGGGTAACGAAATTGGCTACGGTGACGCGAGGACTGGATTCACTCAGATCATCCGGCGACGAATCAAAATTTCTGCCCTCAAGATCGTTGGGTAAAGAGGTCGCATACGCGTAACCCACAACCGTGTTCGGTGAGAGATGCCAATCGAGGGAGGCGTGGGGCTGGAAAGCATTCACGCGCCCGAGAAATTGAATGGTCTGCAGCGCACTCCCGAATTTCAGTTCCAGCACGTCATTAATCGCGATGTCATCCGCCGCCGAAAGCGCGACTGATTGCAGCGATGCGTTGTGCAGATTCGGATCAGAGGGTGCGAAGCGTCGGACGGTGAGCCCCATCGCAGGTCCCGAACCGTTCGGAAGACGATGCGAATAAGTCGCATGCAACACGGCGACGGGAAGGGAGTCTCCGTATCCCAGATTGGCGCTCAGCCCGACTCTCGACGCGGAAAAAACGGAGCGCTCCACTGAGAAACCGGTACTCATGTCGGAGCCACTGCCATAGCCTTCAGCCGCAGAACCGGCCAGGAAGGAAAGGCTGCCGGTCAAATCATGATCTTGATTTTGCGTTTCGGCGCTCGCCGCGGGATCGTCAAGCACGCGTAGCACGGGACGATTCGCCACGGAACGCAGAGTCCACTTCCAGTCGTCATCATCAGACGACGGTCCACGCAGCGGGCCCACTCGCATGGCATTCAGCAGCGTGCTCAGCGTGACATTGACGTGAATGCTGGTGCCGGGGTGCAATCCAACTTTATCGCGCAAGGCGGGCAGAAACGATGGGGCTGAAACTTTGAGTGTGTAGATTCCAGGGAGCAGGTCCGTGGCGGAGTAGAATCCCGCGCCATCCGTGAACACCGTAAACGTCCGCGCCGCAGTGCCGATGATTTCCACCACCGCACCCATCTGCGGTATGCCGGCGGCATCGCGCACATATCCTGAGATCGCGCCGGGCCGCTCCGTAGCACACACGGGAAGCGACAGCGCAACGATCACCGCCCAAAATCCGAGCTGGCGAAACTTCACTCCTACCCCCGGGGGAACCAAGTAGCCCGTTACTCTACAGCAAACGTCGCTGAAGGATCAATGGTCTGCTTGGAAACATTATCGTTCACTTTAATTTCGATGCGATACGTGCCCGGCTGCAAATTAGCCGAGGCAATCGATTTCTGCAAGGTTATCTGTTCGCCCACATTCCCCATCGTGTCGGTGGATTCCATTTTCTGAACCACCGGTTTGTTGGTCGCGATGTTGACGATATCGAACTCGAATGTGGCGGAGGGCTTGTGCGTCTTCTCGTCCACGCCGAGATTGTAGACCTGCATCCAGAAGTTCACCTTCTGGTCGCGAGTCTTTTTGAAGAGCGCAGGCTTGCCGTCCGCTGGCGCTACGCGCGGGCGAACTTTATTCAGCCCGATCACGAACTGCCCCGTGCTCACATCCTTGGTCGGCACCGGCTCCATCACGTCGGCCACGATAAGCGACGAGGTCGATAGCTTATCGTCGGAGTACTCCGGCACCATAATGCCGCGGCTCCAGAGGCCTTTGCGGTCGCCGTTCACGTCCTTCACCGCGATCTCAACCTTGTAGCGTCCGGGACGCAGCGGAATTGCCTTCCAATACACCGACGAATTTTCCGCCATGCGCGGCAGCAGCTCCGCCGGCACGTCGATCTGAGCCGGGTCTTCAAAAGTCTGCACCACGCGTCCGGTTAGCGTAGTCACCCGGCCGAAAATATTTACCGTACCGCGCTGAACTCCGTCCTTGTTGGCGAAGGTGATGTCGCGATACTTCATCTGCACGGTAATCGGCACCAGCACCGTGTCCCCGGTAACCTTCACAAAATCGGTGCGAACATCGAAGGGCATCAGGTTGGTAACGAGCTTGGTGTTGACGATTTCTTCGAGATCCTTGAATTTTACGGGCGGCGGCGCCTGCAACTTCGCGAACTGCTCCAGTCGGTCGAACTCTTTCGTCTGCAAGTCGGAACTCATCGGGCCAGCGCCCAGTTGCTCCAGGCCGCCACCACTAAATCGGTTCGCCTTGCTCGACATCCCCATCTGCTCGTAGAGCGTCAGACCGGCGTTGGGGGTGTATTTCAACGCATCTTTTTCTGAACGGTCGAGCGTCATGTGATAGTCGCCGCACATACAAGTGTCGACGAATTCAATGATGACTTCCTGCCCGATGCCTTCGATGTAGCGATAGCGCCAATCTTCAAAGGGGAAGGTTGAAGTCTCGCCGCCGCCTTCTTCCATGGGCCGCTCGTAGCTGCCGCCGGAAGGATGCGAATCGATTTCATCCGCCGGACCATACATGATATACATGCGTCCGCGATCGGTCTTCCAGCCGGGAATGCCGGCGGCAAAATGCTCGTTCGCGTAGGCAATGCGCCGGTAGTGTTCTTCCTTGTATTCGTTCTCTTCCGTGTCGGGCGTGGGATCGCGGCGTTGCCAGAAAGCCTCAATAAAATTGTCGCGCTCTTCGTCGTTGGAAAGCTGCTTGAAGGCGGCCCGCTCCTGGTCGCTGATGATGTAGGCTACATCCTCGTTCAGCCACTTCTTGTAGGTCTTGCTAAGTTCTATGTTTAGAGACCTTTTCTGCTGTTTCTTCTGTTTATCCGAGGGCTTGCGCTTGAGCGGATCTTCGGCAGGTTCCGCGGACTGCCCCTGCGCGCCGGCTGTTGCGGCAGGCGAGGTTGCGTCGGAGGATGGGGTACTGGAAGCGGGTGTGGCGGGGGCAGACTTATCGCTTTGCGCCCCGGCAAAACCCGTGGCGCAAGCCACAAGAATTAAAGATGCAAGATAACGTGAGACAACCCGAACCATGAGAGGGACTCCTACAACGACAAGACTACGTCGTGCTATTTTAGGCTCCCAATTGAGCGAAAGCAAGGTTAAGTCACATTAAAATAACGGCCAAATGGCCGTACTCAGCCCCATTGTTGGACGCGGGAAGGTTCGCTCCGAGTTGCCCGCCCAGGGGGTTGAAATCTCCACCAATTGGTGCCATTTCATGTTATTTAGGGTTCGATTCACCGCAGCAAGCTATAATCTCAAGTTCCGGGCGGCACTAACTTTAGGTTCTCCGAATCGGGTCTCGGCATTTCATTTCAGGTTGGAACTTTCTTGCCCCACGGATCGTATCCGATCTTGTGTATCCGTTACCCTTGGGAACCGGCTGCTGGAACCCATAACATTGAGCTTTGCAAATCCAGCTGATCAAATCAGTTGGTTGAAAAGTAAACCCAGGATGCGGCGGTGACGGACACAATGAAACCCTGGAAGAAAATTGCGATCGGCGTCGGCGTAGTGGTGGTGTTGGCCATCATCGTCGGCGTCACGGTGCATCAGAGCAGCAAGAACGTGGTCACGGTGCAGACCGGGAAGGTCCAGCGCCAGGACCTGACGTCGGTGGTGAGCGCCTCGGGCGAAATCAAGCCCAAGACATACGTCAATATCGGCGCTAACGCTTATGGCAAGATCACTCACCTGTACGTTAAGGAAGGCGATCACGTAAAGAAGGGACAATTGCTGGCACAGCTCGAAAACGTGCAGTCCTCGGCGGACGTGAGCGCCAATCAGGCCTCGGTGCAGGCTGCGGAAACCGATGCAATTGCCGCCGATGCGGGGCTGAAGACCTCTGACGCCGACTTGTTGCGCGCTCAGGCCGACTATCAGCGCAATAAGCTGGATTGGGATCGCGCGCAGAGTCTCTATAAGGATGGTCTGATCGCGAAGTCTGATTTCGATAGCCGCCAGAACGCATGGGCCACGGCGGATTCCGGGTTGGTGCAAGCCAAGGCGCGTGTCGCGCAGGCAAAGGCGCAGAAAGACTCTGCTGATCGGCACGTTGCGCAGGCGCGGGCTAATCTCACGCGAGTTGCGGACGTGCTGCAAAAAACTACCTACTCCGCTCCCTACGATGGAGTGGTCACCAACTTGCCGGTTCGGGAAGGTGAATCCGTGGTCATCGGCATTCAAAACGCGCTGGGCAGCACTTTACTTACGCTTGCCGATATGTCGGTCATCACAGCCGAAGTGAAAGTAGATGAGACTGACATTGTGAACGTGCATCTCGGCCAGCCCGCCGAAGTGACCATCGACGCCATCCCAAAAAAGATTTTCCACGGGACGGTTTCAGAGATCGGAGACAATGCCATCGTGCGCTCCACCGGCGTGGCCACCTCTCAGCAGGCGACCGCGAGTGAGGAAGCGAAAGACTTCAAAGTGGTGGTGAACCTGAGCGACCCTCCTCCCGATCTGCGTCCTGGACTTTCAGCTACGGCCAAGATCACGACTGCTGCACGCAGCAATGTGTTGACCGTGCCCATCCAGGCGCTCTCGGTTCGCACCAAGGCGCAGCTCGCGGAGGAAAAGACCGCGCCCGGTTCGGTGCATGCCGCGGCACCGGCAGCGAAAGAAGTTGCCTTCAAGGACAAAGATAAAAATAAAGATCAGAAACAGGATGTGCAGGGCGTCTTCGTGATCCGCAATCGCAAAGCCGAGTTCGTACCGGTTACAACCGGGGTTGCAGGCACCACCGACATCGAAGTAGTCGATGGCCTGCGCGAGGGAGATGAGGTCATCACCGGTAGTTACAAAGTTTTGCGTACGCTTCGTTCTGGTAGTGGAGTCAAAATCGATAACTCGGTGCCGAAGAAGGAAGACGAATCTTCGTGACGTTCGCGATCCTATGCCGTCCAACCGAGATACCGTCTTAGGGCCCCCGAGAAGTTTAGGATCGAAATAAAGGCTGGGTCTAAAGAGTCTGGAACCACGGGTTTCATAGTCGCGACGAACGGGTCCACGCAATAGAAATTCAACCACGGAGAACCTAGTGGCGCAGGAGCAGGAGAAAAATATGGCTACCGCAGAAGTGATTAGCATGCCCAACACCGCCGATTCAGCGCCACCTCAGTCCTGCATGATTGCGGCCGTGGATCTTTGGAAGACCTACGACATGGGCTCGGAGCAGCAGGTCCATGCTCTGCGCGGCGTCAACCTCCGCATTGAGCGCGGAGAGTATGTTGCCATCATGGGACCCTCGGGGTCGGGCAAGTCCACGCTAATGAATCTAATTGGCTGCCTGGACACGCCCACCAAGGGCGAATACTGGCTGAACAGCCAACTGGTGAGCGAACTCGATGACGATGAACTGGCGCGTATTCGCAACAAGGAAATCGGGTTTGTTTTTCAGACCTTCAACCTGCTGGCCCGCGCCACCGCTCTGCACAATGTGGAGCTGCCGCTGATCTATGCCGGCGTGCCCACCGAGGAACGGATCGAACGCGCCAAAGCCTCACTGACCGCGGTCGGCATGGAACAGCGCATGACTCACAAACCGAACGAACTTTCCGGCGGCCAGCGGCAGCGCGTCGCCGTGGCCCGTGCTCTGGTGAATCGGCCTTCTATCATCCTGGCGGATGAACCCACCGGCAATCTCGACTCACAAACCGGTAACGAGATCATGGCTTTATTCGACCGCCTGCACGGCGAGGGGAACACCATTGTGCTGGTCACGCATGAGCATGACATCGCCGAATATGCTCACCGCGTAGTCCACATCAAAGATGGAGTGGTCGAACGCGACGAGCGGAAAAAATAAACGCCGTAGCAATTCAATTCGCTCGTCCAATTCAATCGTTATCCCCGAAAAGCTACTTCCAGTCAGCAACCGATTTTTCTGCGCTCTGCATTGCTGCTGCATCTTCAACACCTCTCAAAGATGCTATCGCAATCTGGTCGCGCCCATTGCGCTTGGCCTCGTACAGTGCGCCATCGGCCGCCGCCATCAATTCCTTGGGAGAAGAACCATGCTCAGGGAACACCGCGACTCCAACCGAAATGGTGAGCATTCCCATTGACCGGCCCTGATGCAGAACGGTCAGCTCCTTCATCTGCATTCGCAGCCGTTCGGCCCGCATAGACGATGCCGCCAGGTCCGCAGTCGGCAGGATAACAACAAATTCCTCGCCGCCAAACCGGCAGACAAAATCTTCGGCGCGAATGCTCTTGGTCAGCGACGCTCCCGTTTCGCGCAATACCACATCGCCTGCGTCGTGGCCATAGGTATCGTTGAAACTCTTGAAGTGATCCAGATCGATCATGAGGACCCCGAGGGACTGCCCCGCTCGGGCGGCACGCCGGACCTCGCGAGCCAGCACTTCTTCCAGGTACCGGCGGTTATAAAGACCAGTGAGGGCATCCCGCACGGATTGGGTTCGAAGTGCTTCTCGCAGCCGTATGTTGGCGATCGACAATCCCACCTGTCCTGCAAATGTTGTCTTAAACGAGATCTCCGATGCGTCCAGTTCCGGCACATCGTCGGTGGCCTGGAAATGCACAATCCCAAGGGTTTCACCCTGGGCCAGGACGGGGGTGCACAAATATGTGTTCTTTACCCCTGCGGCATGTTCGCACCGCGCTGTGGAATCGCCTGCTACGACCAGATGAGGATGCCCCGTGCGCAGAGCCCAGCAGGAGAGCGGCTCAAATACCATCGCCGGCAACTGGCAGCTGCTCCATGCGCCAGTCACTTCAGCGACGCTGCGTGAAGCATCCAGCAGTGCCAGCGCTCCGGGGACGGCAGGAAATATTTTCGGCGCAAAACCCAATGCGGCTGCAATTACTTCCTCCCGGCTGACACAACTCTGCAAAAGCTCACCCATCTTCGCCAGCATAGTTGCCCGTTGCGTGCGTTTTTCAAGCTCCGCCATCATGTTTTCGTTCTGCCGATCCAGTTCATTGCGCGCATAATCTTTTTCGATCATTTCGTTTTGCAACTGGGTATTGATATCAGCCAGTTGCATGGTCCGCTCCAGAATCTGCTCTTCGAGAATCTGCTGGTTCTTCTTCTGATCTTCGATATCGGTGCAGGTGCCGAACCATTTGACGATTTTTCCTTTGGAGTCGTGGATGGGATTGGCCCGGCATAAAAACCATCGATAGGTCCCATCTTTGCCACGCAGGCGATACTGCACCTCGTACGATTCTCCAGTACGCAGTGCGCTCTCCCACTTCTCTGCGCACACTGGCAAATCATCGGGGTGGACGATCACCGTCCATCCTGCGCCCCGCAATTGCTCAAACGTCATTCCCGTGTAATCGAAGCATCTCCGGTTAAAGAAGTCGTCCCCACCGCTGGGATCGGCGGTCCAGAGAATCTCGGGAACCGCCTCCGCCATGGTCTGGAAATACAACTCTCGCTCCTGAGCGGTGTTGAGATCGCCTCCGTGCGGGCCGAGCAATCGACCGAAAAAGCCGCGCGCCGATGTAACGCGGCCAGCCAGATCTAACGCGGCATACGAAGCGAACATCGTCAGCGCGATTAATACCGCCACCAACCGATAGTCGTAGAGACCGCTTATCGCCGTAACTGCATTCATCTTTTCATCTTTCGCCCACGACGCTCCCATCCCGGGCAAAAGCCTTGGAGAACGCAGAGGACAGGATTTTCCCGCTGACGCTACTCAGCCTCTATCTACAACATCGGCGATATTCGAGATTTTCCGGGTTAGGAATCGCTAAGGAAGAACCACTGCGTGGGACAGCAGCTAGTACCCAGTATCCAGAAAACCGGGTTTTCACTCGGTACTGGGTACTGGGTACTAGATACTTACTAATCTACAGTTCGCTGTTCGCTCGGCTCACCGAACGGAGGCGGTGTCCGCAGGCTGTGTGGGACGACCGGCAAGGAAAAAATTGTGATCGTAGAGATTACGGTACATGTGGCCGGCAATCTCCGCTGCTTTAGGACCGAACGTGGGCCGTCCGCCTTGCAAGAAAACTACGACGACGACGCGCCCACTGCTGGTGTTCGCGTAAGAGGCGAACCAGCCGAAACGAGTCCCAGCGTGTGAGCAGGTCCCCGTCTTGCCCAGAATCTCTTCTTCGCTGAAGTTGAGACCGAGCCTGCGTGCCGTACCGTACTGAACCGCTCCAGCCATGCCATCAGAGATTTCAGGAATCAGCGGAGCGATATCCAACTGCCGCTTGATACGCGGCTCGAAATTCGCGATTTCTTCCGGCGATGTGGGATGCTGCAGGTAATAGAGAGTGCCCCCGTTGGCGATCGCCGAAACCATCGCGCCGAGCTGCAATGGCGTCATGGAAACACCTTCGCCAAACGAACACATTTTGCCAACGCCGCCCAGCTTTTCCGGAATCACTTCGTCCGGATACGCGCCCAATTGCTCGCCCGGGATATCGTAGCCAGCCAATTCGCCCAGACCGTATTCATGCGCGTAGTAAGCGATCTTTTCGAAACCCAGCTTGCGTCCTACTGCTTCAAAGTATGCGTTGTTGGAATGGGCCAATGCTTCGGTCAGATTCATGCGGCTGCGACCGCCGAGGGCGACTTCTGTTTCTTTCGAAACTACGCCTTCGCTCAACGCTGCCAGTGCTACGGAAAGTTTAATGGTCGAGCAAGGCTGCGCGCCGCTCGAGAGTGCCAGCTTTTGATTCACCATGGCCAGCACGCGTCCGCTGGTCGGCTCAATCGCGACCACCGTGCCGTTCATGTTGCCTAAGGCATCAATCGCTGCCTGGCGCACAACCGGATCTTCACCTTCAACGTTATCGCCGGAGGTAATTCCCTCGGCAAAAGAGCTCATGTAGAAGCGCTCATGATAGGTGTGTTGCCGGGTGTTGGCCGAGGTTCGGGTAAGGGTTGCGCCATGAGTTGCTGCGCTGCCCGCTTTGTGTGTAATGGTGCCGCGGCTGCTCGCCAGATGCCGCATCCGGCGCCGGGTGTGCTGGCTCTCGCTCAATTTCGCGGATTTCGACTTACTGGTATTCAGAGCGTGCGTGTTGACGTGCGCCGCCCACATTGCAGGCGCTAGAAACAGTGCTCCAACAACAACTACCAGACGAAGATAGCGCATTTCTGAATTAAACATCTTTTGCTTGGTCCTTCTGAGGCTTGTCCCTTCTAACCCCGGCTCCCCTATTGTGTTTCGATGGTGTGTTTCGTGCACGAAGCCTGCCAGTCTGCCGGTCTTGACCGCAAACTTCGCCAACTTCGCGATACTACGAGAGTTACTGCATTTCAGGCAATAACAAAGTTTTTATCGGTGAAATTATTAATTTCGATCTAAACCATTATGGAACAATTACTTAAAAGGAAATTACCTTGGTCCCACAGCCCACAGTAACAGTTACCCCGTTACTGAAATGATACTACCAGTGCGCAAAGTTTTGCTCTTTCGTCCGTATCCTTATTTCCGCGATGGTCCTTCATCTTAACGCCCGCACTCACATAACGTCGGCACGCTTACGCAGAAATGCCGGAACATCCAGATCGTCCTGCTCGAAGTTCGCGACCATCGCGCCCCGCATCGCATCCAGCGAGATCACCTCGCCTCCACCGTGGCCTATCGCCACCGGCGAGGACTCCGGCATCGTGGAGTGCTCGTGCATCATCGGCTCCGGCATATCTTCGCGAAATTGATCGGAGAATTCCGGAACGTGCTGTGCCGGACCAACGGGATCGGGAAAATCTGCATTCGAGAAACCCATCGCGTCATCATGCGATGCCGCAAACGAGTGATGCACTTCCTGCGACCGCTGGCGGCCGCGACTCACTTCCCGGAAACCCGTGGCGATTACCGTGATCTTCACCGAGTCCTTCATCTTCTCATCCATCACCGCGCCGAAAATAATATTGGCATCCTCATGCGCCGCGCTTTGAATGATGGTGCAAGCCTGCTGCACCTCGGCCAGCTTCAACGAAGCTGAACCAGTAATGTTGATGAGAATGCCGCGCGCGCCATCGATCGCGCCCGCTTCGAGCAGGGGAGACGCAATCGCCCGCTGCGCCGCCTCCGTGGTGCGATTCGCGCCGCTTGCCGTCGCCGTCCCCATCACGGCATAACCCATGCGAGCCATAATTGTTTTCACGTCGGCAAAGTCACGGTTGATGATGCCGGGAATCGTAATAATGTCGGAAATTCCCTGCACGCCCTGCCGCAGAATATCGTCAGCGATACGGAATGATTCGAAGAATCCGGCGTTCTCCGCAACAGCGAGCAGCTTTTCGTTCGGAATCACGATCGTCGTGTCCACCGATTCCATCAATTCAGCAATGCCTTTTTCCGCCTGCGTCATGCGCCGCTTGCCTTCGAACGAAAATGGCTTGGTGACCACGGCGACGGTGAGCGCGCCCATCTCGCTGGCCAGCGACGCAATTATCGGAGCCGCGCCTGTGCCCGTGCCGCCGCCCAAGCCGGTGGTCACGAACACCATGTCGGCGCCTTCGAGCGCTTCGATGATCTTGTCCGAGTCTTCGAGAGCGGCTTTGCGCCCCACTTCCGGATTTGCGCCCGCACCGAGGCCATTCGTGAGCTTCACTCCCAGCTGCAGCTTCACAGGCGCGCGCGACATGCGCAGCGCCTGCAAGTCGGTGTTCGCTACGATGAACTCGATGCCCTCCACTCCGGCATCGATCATACGGTTCACTGCGTTGCCGCCGCCGCCCCCCACGCCGATTACTTTGATCTTGGCATCGTTAAGAGGCTCTTCGTTGAAGCTGATGCGAATGCTCGAATCTTTTGTCATTTTGTCCATCCTAAATTCGGAATTTCCGTCCCTAAATCCAATCTTGCATGAACTGGCAACCGGCGGCTGGCAACTGCTTCATCCCACCAACAACGCCTTTAATCTCGATCCCCACCGATCCCCTTGAAACCCGCGCGCCACCCGCGCCCGCTGTCCGTAATTCACCATGCCGATCACCGTGGCAAACTCCGGCTCGGCCAGTGTGGCCGGCATCTTTGCCAAAGGCGTGGGCCAGGAAAGCCGCACCTGCCGCCGCAGCACAGACTCGGCTACGTCGAAGATTCCCGGCAGTCGCGAACCTCCGCCGCTGAGCACAATGCCCGCCAGACACAGATCGAACATGCCGCTCTGCCGCAAAGTTTCGCGCACCATCTCGAACAGTTCGCGCGCCCGCGGTTCAAGAATTTCCGCCACCAGCCGTTGCGGCAGCAAGCGCGAAGGCCGATCGCCCACCGAAGGCACCTCCACTTCGTTTCCTTCTGGAATCAAAGTCACGATGGCATTGCCGTAAATCTTTTTGATTTTTTCCGCATCGGCCAGCGGCGTGCACATGCCCACCGACAAATCGCTGGTGAAGTGGTCGCCCCCGATTGGGATCACTCCCGTGTAGGCGACGGCTCCCTGCAAAAAAACAATCAACTCCGTCGATCCCGCTCCGATGTCGGCCAGACAGACGCCCAAATCCCGCTCATCGGTGCGCAATACGGAATCGGCTGCCGCCAGCGGTTCGAACACAGTGTCATCCACATGCACGCCGGCGCGATTCACGGCCGTTATTACGTTCTGCGCTGCGCTGGCAGCCGCGGTAACAAGATGCACGCGAACTTCAAGGCGCGCCGCCATCATGCCCAGCGGATCATGCACGCCCGCCTGATCGTCGAGAATAAATTCCTGCGGCAGCAAGTGCAGAACCTCGCGTCCATCGGGCAGAGGAATCGCCCGCGCCCGCTCCACTGCCTGCTTGATCTCGTCGCGTCCAATCTCCCGCGGACGCGTGCCCAGGCTGATGCCGCCGTGGCTGTTCACCCCGCGCACGTGCGCTCCGCCAATGCCCACGCTGGCGTGCTCAACCGCCGCACCAGCTACATCCTCGGCCGCTTCCACTGCTCTTTGAATGGACGCAACCGCTTTATCCAACTCCACGATCACACCCTTGCGCGAGCCCCGTGACTCCGCTACGCCGTGCCCGCGATAGCGCAGGCCGCTATCTGTGACCTCCACCATGAGCGCGCACGTCTTGGCACTGCCAACGTCAATTGCCGTTAGAAAATTTCCCTGCTGGTTCGCCATTCTTTATAACCACCCTTATAAGCACTTCAATAAATTCTTCAATGAATTCCGTGTTGCGCCGAGTCGCATCTTCACGGCCTCGACTCCTGATCCGCCTGACTCTTGGCAACCGCCGGACTCGGTTTCTGTCCGCCGCTGTGGCCAGAAGATTTTGCCGCCTGCTTCGACACAGATGTTGGTTTCGACGCAGACGTGAGCTTCGGCGCGGATGATGGTGTCTGCTTTCCTGCCGGAGCTTTGGTTACCGTTGCCGACGCCGTGGGCTTCCCTGCGGACGTCTTCTTCGCGCTCGCACTTGCCTTCCCCGTCTTCGCCACTGGCTTCTTGATCTTTGGTTTCGCGACCGGCTTCTTGGTCGCAACCGTCGCACCCTTTGCATCCAGCGTTTTCTGCGTCAACTCGAATGCGGGTTTTGGAACAGCACGATCATGCGGAGGCAAGCGGGTAATCAGTGCCGCCGGCTTCACTCCCGCCGCAGCCGCCGTTTTTGCAACCGCCGGGCTCAAGGTGGCAGCCTTCGCAGTGCGCTCCATATCCGGATTCACGATGATCTGGTTGTCGTAGCGCAGATCCACCGACTCCAGTTTTTGGAACTGTTGCCGCCAAGCCTGCGCGTGGCTCACATAAATCTTGTAGCGCCGCAAATAATCCGACGATCCCAGATGCACCAGCACATCTCCCGCTGGATCGTTCACCCGCACCTTCACATCATCCAGATCGGAGATATCCACTTCGCTCAAATCCTGCGAGTAGCGTGCACCGCCTGAATCCAGATCGCTCACCATTTCGGCATACGTCTTCATGCGTGGCGCGCGTGTTGAAAGCGGCTCGCCCGGATTCATTCCCAGAATCACGGGGAAGGAATATTTGTGTTTTGGGGTCAACTCCATGAGCGTTCCGCCGGCATCAATCAGCGACATGCGCGGCCCTACGCGCGCGAACGCAACCGGCGTGCGCTCATGAATTTCCACCTTCAGCCGGTTGGGAACAAAGCGCATCACGCTGGCCGATTCCACCCACGGAATCTGCTCCAGTTGCGCCTTTTGCTGGGCCAGCGGAATGAAGAAAATGTTGCGCCCAATGTCGGCGCCCATCACTTCCATGATTTGCGGCTTGGTCACATTTTGCATGCCCGTGACTTCAATGTTGTCGCTCGACTCCACGCGAAAGCGCCACGAATGTTCGCCGTAGTGATAGAGCCACGCTGCGCCTAAGGCCACGACGCACACGATGCAGGCCGCGATCACAGCCCACAACAACCGGTTGGCAGTTTTTTTCGGAAGAGAACTTCGGCGGGCGGAGACACGCTTTTGCCCACGCAGAAACGGAGATTCCTCGTCCACATCCAGGTCGACCAGGCGCGCGTCGTCAATCTCCTCGCGCGCAGTCTCCACGCTGGGTGGATACAACCCCTCCTGCAAGATGGTGGAACCCGACTTCCGCGCCATCAGTTCAGGTCAGTTGTCGCTATGAATCGCTGAGCCTTCAAACTATAACTTTATTTCGCGAATTGAGACACAGAAAATATTAGGTTTTTGCACAGGCAGGAATCGGATGAGGCATCATCGATGGGAATCTTTCTTGGAAGGTGAAAAAGGCGGACGCGACAGTTTCTCCGCGTCCGCCCTTCGAAAAAGCAAGAACCCTAAATCGGCCCGGCACCCAAATCAACGTGTACCGTCGGAACCTCGACCCGGGGAATATTCACCCGCATCCGCGGACAAGTCACAGCGGGAATCCTGACGGCATTTAATTCCACTGGCATAAAGCGCACACGAGCAACCTGTGCTTCTATCCGCGCTCGATTGGCCTCCATTTGCGCCATCGCCGCTTCCTGGCGAGCTGACATAGCCTCAAACCGCGCCATCCCGCTTCGAGTCCGGGCAAACTTCGCATGGAGCCGGGCCATCGCCGCACCCACGCGGCAAGACGCGCTCTCATCCCGCGCCGCAACAAGGTCTGCCTTCTCCATCAATCGATCACCCTGCGCCGATGCCAGATCCGCCAAGTTCCCCGAACGGTCAGCAATCTGATCCACAATCCGGTGCGCCCAAGCCGCACCTCCGTCGTGATAAAAACCGTTCAATCCCAGCGCCATCACTCCCGCGATCAGCCATCCCCATGCCTGCGTATTTTTCATGGCCTGAACCCCTTATGCCAGATTGGACGAACCTCGGTCCAATCCGTTAGCAATGGAAGATACGGAACCAAGACGAGATTAGTTCCCTATTCCAGCCGCCTTCGTGACAACATCGCGGCGGTCTCCCATTGCGCCTCAAGGCGTGTGATCCGGCGATCGTGATCGCGAATCTCCACGGCCACATCCTTAAGTTCTTGTGATGTTCGGCGCAATTCGTCGGATAGTTTCAAGGCCGACTGCACGGCAGCAACTGCCTCACTGAACACGCTCATGCCCGATCCCCTGCGGAATCTGTTTTGCGACGTGCTCTCAGGTCGCTAAGAATCGCCCGCGTTTCGTCCAAGTTGCGCCGCACTGTGGCTCGGGTCGCAGTTATTTCCTTGCGGAGAAGTGCGGTCAACTCCGCCAACGCGGCCTCTTCTTCGCCTACCCGTTGCTCACAGCGCGTACGGACTAGTTCCCCCAGGCTGACCCCCGCCTTACTCGCCTCTTTGCGCAACCAATCCCGGAAGGCGGGTGTCGTCAGAACCTGTAATCTGGCCGTTTTCATAAGATCAGGCCTTTCTACCGACGTATGAGCATACACATGCTCATACGTTATTCTACCATCACCCCATCCAAACTTATGCCCTTAAGACCTTCACTCGCGCTCCTTCAGCCTGTCCACAATCATCGGCCCCAACTGCGAAACGCTCCCCGCGCCCAGCGTCAAAATCATGTCCCCATCTTCTGCCGCAGCAACAACTGAACTCGCAGCCTCCGCGAACGAACTCACGTACTCAGCATTCCGACCACCCTTCTCGTGGATCGTCTGCGCCAGCGCTTCCCCGCTGATACCTTCAATCGGCTTCTCGCTCGCCGCGTAAATATCCAGCACGAACAGCGAATCGGCGTCGCCAAAGGCCGTGGTGAAGTCCTCGATCAGATCGCGCGTGCGCGTATAACGATGCGGCTGGAAAATCACATGCACTTTGCGAAAGCCACACTGTCGCGCCGCCGCCAGAGTCGCTTTGATCTCCGTAGGATGGTGCCCGTAATCGTCAATCACGCTCACACCCGCCGCACGAACGCGCAATTGAAACCGACGGTCAACTCCGCGGAATTGGTCGAGCGCCGCACGGATCGCATCCACGCCAACGTCCAGACCTATGCCAACCGCAATCGCCGCCGTCGCATTCAAAATATTGTGAACTCCCGGCACATGCAGCGTAAACTCGCCTAGGTCTTTCTTTTGATAGCTCACTCTAAAGCGACTCAGGGGCGTGCCATCCCCGGGAACATTTTTCGCCGCTCCCGACGCGGCGGAATTCGCTTCGAGCTTGATCCAAAAGTCTGACCCACGCTTCGTCCCATAAGTTACCGTGCGCCGCTGCACCTCGGGTAGCAATCGCCGCAGCATCGGATCGTCATTGCACGCCACCACCATTCCGTAAAACGGAACCCGGTCCATGAATTCGAGAAACGTCTTCTTCACATCCCGCATGTTGCGGTAACAATCCATGTGCTCGCGGTCAATGTTGGTCACCACGGAGAGAATTGGGGACAATTTCAGAAATGACCGGTCGCTCTCATCCGCCTCCGCTACCAGATACTGCGACTTCCCCAGCCGCGCATTCGACCCCATCGCATCCACGCGTCCGCCCACCACCACGGTAGGATCGAGCCCCCCGCCAGCCAGCACCGCCGCCACCATCGAGGTTGTAGTCGTCTTGCCGTGCATGCCGGCAATGGCGATGCCGTACTTCAACCGCATCAACTCCGCCAGCATCTCCGCGCGCTGAATGACAGGGACGTGCAGATTGTGAGCTTCCAGAACCTCAGGATTTTCCTGCGCGATTGCCGAACTGGTGACGACCACCTCGGCCCCGGCAATATTCTCCGCGCGATGCCCTTCAAAGATCACAGCGCCGAGACCGGCTAGCCGCTGCGTAACAGCAGAACTCTTCAGATCGGATCCCGAAACCTTATAGCCGAGATTCAGCAACACCTCGGCGATCCCGCTCATGCCGATTCCGCCAACGCCCACGAAATGTATCTGCTGAATTTTGGCAAACATCGATTGAACTCTTCCCTATGACCTCGGAGAAGAGCAAGCGCGCGAAGAACGACGAGTGCGACCAAACCTTAACCCGATGGCACCCAGGCCGGTACCCACGAGCAGAAGACTCGTCGGCTCGGGAACACTCGATACGTAGTACTCATTGAACGTCTCTGTAACGTTGCCCGACCCAGTATTGAAGTTGACGATGAGCGTAAAAGGGACAGGTTGGTAACTGACTGGCACGAAAAATCCGTCAACTACCCGACAAAAATTAATGCCAGCGTGGCAATCGACGGAGAAGTTCAAAACTTGCGGTGCTTGATTCGCCAGCAAGAGCGACCAGGTCATCGACATTAGGTAGGGCCCAGGGCCAGCACCAGCTTCGAATTCAATGAAGTTAGTGTTCAGCGAATGGCCGATAGTCAGGGTCTGCGTAACACCTGGCATTAGTGGCACATAGCCCGAGTCGACGCTAAAGGTAATGGAATCCGCGAACGCTGCTAGAGGCGAGAGCAATAAGAGAACGGCCAGCCAGATTTTCATGATTGACTCCTTGACGGGCTACCCTGCAAAACCAGATTGCTTCCATAGCGGATAATCGTACTACCACAGACAGGTCCAGCCAATCCCCTGCGTCACTGAACCTCATAGGGCAGGAAAAGCTGACCTGTCCGCCACCCGTGCCGCCATCGCCGCAATATCCCGAGCCGCATTCGGATGCGCCAACCCTCGGGCCGCCTCGCTCATCATCTGCAACCGTCGCGGATCGCCGAGTAGCGCCGCAATCGTCTCCGCCAGCCAAACGCCCTCTAGCTTCAACTCTTCGACAACCACCGCCGCGCCCTCGCGCGCCAGCGCCTCCGCATTCACGCGCTGATGATCGTCCGCCGCCCGCGGAAACGGCACAAAGATCGCCGGTTTCCCTGCCGCCGTAATTTCGGCCACGGTGCTTGCGCCCGACCGGCACACCACCAGATCGGCCCGCGCAAACGCGGCTGGCATGTCTTCAATAAACTTGAAAACTTCCGCCGACTCACCCAGACCGCGATATGCCGCCAGCGCGTCATTATAGTCACGTTCGCCGGTCTGATGAATGATGTGAATCCCTGGCGCCTGCCGTTGCAACTCCGGCAAACATCGGATCATCGCCTCATTGATCGCGTGAGCTCCCTGGCTCCCACCAAAGACGAGCAAAGTTGGCGCTCCGCCGTGCGTCCTATTTTTCAGACCCGCAATATCAAAGAATGCCTGCCGCACCGGCACGCCAGTCACTTCGGCATGACGAAAATATTTCGCGGTCTCCTCAAAGTGCACCGCCGCTCCCGACACAAATCGCGCCACCACGCGGTTGGCAAATCCGGGCACCACATTCGGCTCAAAGGCCAGCGTCGGAATATGCTTCATCACCGCCGCCAGCATCGCTGGGCCCGACACATACCCACCCACTCCGATCACGACATCAGGTGCGAACTCGTTTAACATGCGGCCCGCATCCCAAACCGCCCGCGGCAAATCGAACACCGTCTTCGCCCGCGTCATCAGGCTCACATTCTTCAGCGCCCCCACCCGCACTAGTTGCAGCGGATACCCCGCCGCCGGCACCAGACGGTTTTCAATCCCGCGCGCCGTCCCGATGAACAGCACCTCGGCCGCATAACTTTTCTTGAGTTCGTTGGCGATAGCCAGCGCCGGGATCACATGCCCACCCGTCCCGCCGCCCGCCAGAATGGCCCGCATGAGGTGACTATATAAGGAATTGCTGATTGTGAATTGCCGATTATTGATTTGAAAAGGCAATGCAAACCTAATCAGCAATCAGCAACTCTCGATTCCAGATTTATCTCTTCACAAACTTTCCCGGCAGCGGATTGCCCGGCCGCTCCTTATCCCACAAAATAGAAAGCACCCACCAGCGCGTGCCATCATTCAACAACTGAATGCTATTGATCCCCCGCTCAAAAGGCTTCTCGGTCGGACTGTGCCGCGATTCGTAGCTGCTAAACACTTGCGTGACATTTCCGAAACTCTGCGGCCGGTTCACGATCGCTTTCTCGTAGAACGGTTCCTTGGCGAAGACCAGTCCGGCATCGCGCACAAACTCGTCCACATTCCAAGCGATCACCGCCGTGGACCCATCCGGGCCAGTGCTCGCTTGAGTAAAGCGCGCCTGCGGAAGAAACAGGGAACGAAAGCGCTTCCAGTCTCGATCACTGGCCGGACCGGAGATCACATCGTAGATCGCCACCAGGATCGAGTCCATCGACTTCACGTCTTCTGGCTTCGCTGCAGGAACTTTTGCCGCGAGTTCCGCCGCCGTGAACACAGGCGACTGTGGCGGCATTTCGATCGCTGGAGATGAAGCCGACTTCTGAGCAGCAGCACTCGTTGCAACCGCGAAGCAAAACAGAAAAGGAAAAATTAGTCGTCTCAATCCGTTCTCCTTTAGGTCTTAATCCGTGACAAGTTTCTATTCCGCCTGCTTCGTAATATTCAGCAGCACGCCCACGCAGGCCAGCGTAAAAAACAACGACGACCCCCCATACGATACGAGCGGCAACGGAATTCCCTTGGTCGGCATCATGCCGAGCACAACGCTGATGTTGATAAACGCCTGCAAGACAACCATGCATGTGATTCCCACTGCCAGGTATCGTCCAAAAATGTCTCCGGTGCGCCACGAAGCCCGCATTCCGCGCCATAGAAATATGGTAAACAATGCGATTACAAACATCGCTCCCACCAGCCCCAACTCTTCGGCCGTGACGGCAAAAATAAAATCAGTATGCGGCTCCGGGAGATAGAACAGCTTCTGTTTGCCTTCCATCAGCCCGGTGCCGGTGATGCCGCCGGTCGCAACTGCAATCAAAGACTGAATCAAGTGAAACCCGGCCTTCTGCCGCTCGGCATAAGGATTCATAAAAGCCAGAATGCGGTCGCGCCGAAAGCTCACATGAAAAATCAGAAAATACAACGGCACCAGCGACGCCCCAAACGCATAAGCGAAATACCGCAGCCGCATGCCGGCTACATACAAAATGCAAGCGGCAATCCCTGCACACGCGATGGCCGTACCCAAATCAGGCTGCAGCACGATTAACCCCAGCAGCATCAGTACAGGCGCCGCAGTCGGTGCGAGCGTGTTCCGCCAGTCATCCATGGTCTTGGTGCGCGCTTCAAGAGAGTAGGCGAGAAATAGAATCAACACCGGCTTGGCCAATTCCGACGGCTGAAAAGAGAACCCGCCCACGCGAAACCAGCGATGCGTGTTGTGCGAGCGGTCGAGAAAAAAAACCGAGATCAGCAGCAGCGTGGTCAGCCCCAGCAGCGAAAACACCAACGCGGGATTTTTATAGCGGCGGTAATCCACCCGCATCGCCACCACCATCGCCGCGAGCCCGGCCGCAGCCCACACCAACTGCTTCAACAAAAACGCATACGGAGACCCAAAGCGCTCCCGCGCCATCACCGCCGACGCCGAAAACACCATCACCAGCCCCACAAACACCAGCAGCGTGGTCACAGTAAATAGCCAGCGATCGACACTCACCCGCTTTGCCATGGGAATTCATTTCACCACGGAGGAGCGCGGATACAGAGAAGGAATTGCTGATTGTTGATTTTTGATTGTTGATTGTTTTGGTTCGGGGAGAGTTCTAATGCCGCATCGCTGATTTGATATCGCGTCGACCGTGGACAACGTGGAGGATTCGTATGTTATTTCCCTCCACACGATAAATTACAATGTAGCTCCCGGCATCGATACTCCGCAGCCCTTTGCGGACGTCGTCACGCCGGCGGCCAAGGTTCGGATGCTTCGATAGCTGAAGAAACGTGTTAGTGATTGTTTCGACGACACGATCGGCTATTTCGAGGCTGCTACTCTCCACGGCGATATAGAGCCAGATATCGTCTAACTCCGTTTTGATTTGTCGATTAAGCCGAACCGCCATCAACGACGGGCCGCTCGTTCGGCCTCAAGTCGTGCGCGACCGCGCTGTTTCACACCTTCGGCGAGCTCACGCATGGACTGCTCAGTAACCTCGATACCTTCACCGCGATCCAAAGAAGCCTCGGCCGCATCTACTGCGGCTAAAATCTCAGCTCGGGTGCGCTCACGCTCTTCCCACAACAACAGGGCTTCGGCCACTGCGTCAGCCTCGCTTTGAAATCGCCCAGCGGCGATGCCCTGGCGGACAAACGCTTCCTGATCGGGCGTTAAATGCACTTCCATATCTTCGAGCCTAAGAGCCAAGAATCAAGGTGTCAAGCTCTGAAAAACGTCACTCCAGACCACGCACAATCTCCTTGAACACCTGCCCGCGCTGCTCATAATTCTTGAACTGATCGAAGCTCGCGCAAGCCGGGGCCAGCAACACCACATCACCCGGCTCGGCCACGGCATTAGCCTTGCGCAAAGCATTCTCCAAAGTCTCGGCGTGCACGACTTCAACACCTTTAATCTGCAACTCAATCTTCCCGGCAGCCGCGCCGATTGTGTAAACCCGCTTCACCCGCTGCCGCAGCAGGTCGTTGAGCACGGAGTAGTCGCTGCCCTTGTCCTTGCCGCCAAGAATGAGGTGAATATTCGCCGGAAACGACTCCAGCGCCTTGATGGTTGCATCCACGTTCGTGGCCTTCGAGTCGTTGTAATAATCCACGCCGCGGATCGTCGCCACAAACTCCAGGCGGTGCTCGACCGCTTTAAAATCACGCACTGCCTGCCGAATTTTCTCCGGCGCGCACCCCATCAGCGCTCCGGCGCAAACCGCCGCCAGCACGTTCTCCAGATTGTGCGCACCCTTCAGTGGAATCCCGGAAATCAGCATCACCTCGCATTGTCCCCGGCCGTCGCGGAACAAAATGTTTCCCTCGCGCACCCACGCTCCCTGCTTCACTTCCTTCTGCCGGCTGAACCAGAACACCTGTCCCCGCGTCCGCTCCGCCATTGCCACACAAGTCGGATCGTCCTCATTCAACACCGAGAAGTCGCTACTCACCTGGTTTTCAAACATGCGTGCCTTCGCGTCGACGTATGCCTCAAACGTCCGATGCCGGTCCAGATGGTCCGGCGTAACATTCAGCACTACCGCAACCTTGGGACGAAACGTTTGAATTGTCTCCAGTTGAAAGCTCGAAACTTCCAGCACAATCACGGTCTCTCGCGTCGCCCGTTCCGCCAGCGAAATCGCTGGAGTGCCAATGTTTCCACCGACGAGCGTCGACAATCCACCCGCAGCCAGAATCTCTCCCGCGAGCGTAGTCGTCGTGGTCTTCCCATTCGACCCGGTAATGGCCACGATCGGTCCCGGCAGAAACTGTGCCGCCAGCTCAATTTCGCCAATCACCGGCTCGCCCAACGACCGTGCCTGAGCCAGCAGCGGCGCGTCCACCGGAACCCCAGGACTTACCACAATCAAATCTTGCCCGCGAAACGTACGCTCGCCGTGCCCGCCGGTCTCGACGGTGATCCCATGATCGAGCAGCACCGGAATCTCATTCCGCAGTTCGTCTCCACTCTTGGTATCGGAGACAGTCACCCGCGCCCCGTGCGCCTTCAAGAAAAGCGCCGACGCTACCCCGGACTTGCCGAGGCCTACGACTAGCACGCGTTTGTCTTTGAGTTCCATCAAATCATTTCACCACAAAGACACAGAGACACAGAGAGAGCAAACAACGAAGAATCACCCAGAGACAGAGCCGAACGACCGCCCGTATTCGTGGAACGATAAAGACAAAGACATCGTATTGATTTTCTCTGTGTCTCTGTGACTCTGTGGTGAATTGCTCTCTTATCTCAGCTTCAAAGTCGTGAGCGCGAACAGCGCAAACACCAGCGACGCAATCCAGAAGCGCACAATAATCTTCGACTCCGACCACCCCATCAACTCAAAGTGATGATGCAGCGGCGCCATCTTGAAGATTCGTTTCTTGCGCAGCTTGTACGATCCCACCTGCAAGATTACAGACATCGCCTCGATCACAAACACTCCGCCGATAAACGGCAGCAGCAATTCCTGCTTGATGATCACGGCGACTGTGCCAATCGCCCCGCCCAGTGCGAGCGATCCCACATCGCCCATAAAAACTTCCGCCGGATGCGCGTTGTACCACAAGAATCCAATAGACGAGCCCACCATCGCTCCGCAGAAAATCGTCAGCTCGCCCACCTGCGGCATTTTTGGAATTTCCAGGTACGTCGCAAAGGTCGCGTGCCCGCTCACATAGGTCAGCACGGTCAGCGCGCCCGCGGAAATCACTGTACATCCGATCGCCAGGCCATCGAGCCCGTCCGTAAGATTCACCGCGTTGCTTGATCCCACGATTACGAGCGCAACGAAAGCAATAAACGGCAGGAACGCCAGCGGCCACAGATGCGGGAAGCGCTCCAGATTCTGCACCACCAGGTCAGGATGAAATTGTTTAAAGAACGGCACAATCAGTTTCGTCGAATACATTCCATACGTCTGCATGGCGATCAGCATTACGGCAATCACAATGCTGGTCGCAATCTGCAGTCCCAGCTTCGCCCGTCCGGTCAGCCCAAGATTGCGGCGATGCGCCACTTTCGTGTAGTCGTCAGTAAATCCAATTGCGGCAAAGGCGCAAGTCGCGAACACGGCAATCCACACAAAGCGGTTGCTCAGGTCTGCCCACAGCAATGTGGGCACTACGATGGCGATCGCAATCAGCAGGCCGCCCATCGTCGGCGTGCCGGCTTTTTTCTGGTGAGCCTTCGGTCCTTCTTCCCGAATGTATTGGCCAATCTGGAATTCGCGCAGCCGGTTGATCACCAGTGGCCCCACGATGAGCGCGGTAAAGAGTGCCGTAAGGCTGGCGAATGCAGTGCGGAACGTGAGGTAACGGAAGATGCGGAACGGCGGAAAATAATGTTGCAGCTTCACGAACAACAGCCAATAGAGCAATCAGCCTCCGTCTCGCTCGAAATGTCTTAACAGATTCGAACCCGATTTCACCACGGAGACACGGAGAAAACTACTCTCTAAAAATGAGGGCGGCTTCATCTCGGAAAAGACATCTTTTCGTTTTTCTCCGTGTCTCCGTGCCTCCGTGGTGAAGTTATTTTTCCTCGCGCCGTGCTTTCCAGTTTTCCAGCGCCTTCTCCAGCTTCACTCCGCGCGATGCCTTCAGCAAAACAACATCTCCATCCCGCGCTTCGCGCGCCAACCATTCTCCTGCTTCCTCCGACGTCGCCACAAACTCTGCCCGGACTCCGGCTTGTCTCGCTTCCTCAACAATCGCCTGCGCCAATCCGCGCACACCCAACAGCACATCGATCTTTTTGTCCGCAACATGTTGCCCAGCCCGCCGGTGCATCTCTTCGCCTGCCGGTCCCAACTCCAGCATCTCGCCCGCTACCACGATCCGCCGCTTGGCCGCCATCGCGGCCAGCGCATCCACCATCGCTTCCAGCGCCTTTGGATTCGAATTGTAGCAATCGTTGATCACCGTGATGTTACCCACTTGGAGAACCTGCCCGCGTTTGTCCGCCGCGGCCAAAGTCGCAAGAGCCGCTACCGCCTCGGAAGGCTTCAGCCCGCGCTCCAATCCAACCGCAACCGCCGCCAGTGCATTCCGCACATTGTGCTCTCCCACCAGCGGCAGCCGGGCATGCTCACGCATGCTTCCAATCACCACATCGAACTCCACGCCCTCTGGTCCCTGCGACTGAATTTTCTCTGCCCGCACATCCGCCGTTGCCCGCGCGCCATACATCACCACTTTGCCCTTGAAGTCGCGCCCAAACTGCGAGACATATTCGTCGTCGGCATTCAACACTGCCGTTCCGCTCGCAGGCAACGATTCGATCAACTCATACTTTGCCCGCGCAATCGCTGCCAGCGAATCGAAAAATTCCAGATGCACCGGGGCGACGTTCGTAACCACGCCAATCTCCGGCTGCGCAATCTTCGCCAGCGCTCGAATTTCTCCCGCGTGCGACATACCCATTTCAATCACGGCCATGTCATGCTCCGGCTCCAGCTTCAGCAGCATCAGCGGCAAACCAAAATGATTGTTGAAATTCCCTTCCGACTTCAGCACCTGAAACCGCGCGCTCAGCACGTGCGCGATCGCTTCCTTTGTCGTCGTCTTCCCCGCCGATCCCGTCACCCCGATCAGTGGCTTGCTCCACAGCTTTCGCACCGCCATAGCCAGGGTCTGCAATGCGGCCAGCGTGTCTTCCACCGCGAGCATTCGCGCCTTCGCCGGATAACGCTCGACTTGATCCCTTCGCACAACTGCCGCGGCCACGCCTCGTTCCAGCGCCTGCTCCACAAAGTCGTGCCCATCCAGCCGCTCACCTTTTACCGCGAAAAAAAGCTCGCCCGGCTTCACGGTGCGCGAGTCAATCGAATAGCCAATCGCCACTTCTTCGGGCGAAAACTTTTCAGCCGTGCCAACAAATTCAGCAATCTTTGCCAGCGGCAGCTTCATGCTCTTGCTCCGGCGTGAGCTGCCTCGCATTCAAACCCCGCCGCCCGCAGCGCCGCACGAGCCACTTCCAAATCATCAAACGGAATCGCACCCTCTCTCGTGACCTGCACCTTCTCATGCCCCTTCCCCGCCAGCAGAACAATATCTCCCGGCCGCGCTTCCCCGATTGCGAGAGCAATCGCCTTTCGCCGGTCAGCCTCCACGGTGTACTTCACGCCAGTCTTCTGCACCCCCACCACTGCGTCATTGATAATTGCCAGCGGATCTTCGCTGCGAGGATTGTCCGACGTAAGCACCACGAAATCGCTTCCTCGGCCTGCGGCTTCGCCCATCAACGGACGCTTTTTCCGATCCCGATCTCCGCCGCATCCAAACACCGTCAGCACTCTTCCCTTCGTCCCGGCGCTGCAAACCAACTCTCGCGCCAGCGCAGTCAAATTCCGCAATGCATCGTCGGTATGCGCGTAGTCCACCACCACGGTGAAGGGCTGGCCGCAGTCCACGCGTTCGAATCTTCCCGGAACACACGCCAGCTTGCCGATCCCCGCCGCAATAGCGTGGGCCGTGCAGCCGCGCGCATAGGCCGCTCCCGTCGCCGCAAGAATGTTGTACACATTTACTCGCCCAATCAGTGCCGAGAAAACCGCGACCTTCCCCTCTGGCATCACCAGATCAAAGCGTGTGCCGCACGTTGTGATCTCAACTTTCTCCGCGTGCAGATCACCGCGCTCCCATCCATACTTCAGAACCACAGAACTGCGCTTCCGGCTAAACTCCGCCAGCTTCGCGCCGTACTCGTCATCTCCGTTCGTCACCACGGCGCGTGGAGCATCCGTGCCGCAGCCTTCAAACAACAAGTGCTTGGCCGCGAAATATTCTTCCATTGTTTTGTGATAATCGAGATGATCACGCGTCAGGTTGGTAAATACCGCCACATCAAACGGCACACCATACACACGCTCTTGCGCCAGTGCGTGCGAGGAAACTTCCATTACCGCATCGGTCGCCCCGTTTCCCAGCGCCTCGTTGAAAATGCGATTCAGTTCCAGCACCTCCGGCGTGGTATGCGGCGCCGGCAAAATCTTCCCCGCCACGTGATACTCAATCGTTCCGATCAGCGCGCTCTTTCGCCCTGCCGCCGTTAGAATCGCTTCCAGCAGAAATGCGGTGGTGCTCTTACCATTCGTCCCGGTAATTCCAGTGATCGCGATCCGCTCGGCTGGCTTCTTGTAGAAATTCGCGCTTATCCGAGCCAGCGCCCGCCGCCCATGCGGCACCAAAGCCCAGCCCACACCCGGACGCGGCTTTTCCGCCACCGAATCCGTCACCACCGCAACCGCTCCCGCCTGAATTGCCTGATCGATAAATCGATTGCCATCGCTCGACTCGCCGCGCATGGCCACGAACACACACCCCGGCTTCACCCGCCGCGAGTCATATTCCACACTGCTCACGCCCGGATCCCCGCTTTGCGCGAGAACTTCCGCTCCATCCAGCACTTGTTGGAAGGTCATTGGCGAGAATTTATATGGCACGGGGAGGGCAAGATAGCTGCGGAGCAGCGCAGGAATGCAGTCCACCGCGCAAGCGGCGGGTTGAAAAGTAAGAATTGGTCAAGCCCCGAAGGGGCGAAAGAGGCGAACCTACATAGCGCGTGGCGGTTACTTCCGGCACGTTCCCCGCCCCGCCGCTCCAGCGCTACATTATTCCTATGTCCACCGGAACCGGCCAGGCCAAATACCGTTGCGCTCAATGTGAAATGCCGGAAGCACAGTGCAACTGCGAAAAATACTGCTGCCTCTGCCAGACCGTTCTCGATGTCCGCGTCTGCCAGGACGGCCTCATGTACTGCGATGCCTGTCGCAACGCCTGCGATTACAAAACCTCAGACGACTAAGCGCGCCCCTTGAACGGGCTCCAATCTCCGACTAATATTCCAGCTACCAGATCGTCCAACCGGGCAACCTCCGGGAGGAACCACATGTCCGCAACCATCTCATCCGCACGCCCGTCGCCCGATATAAGCGCGCCCAATATCCCCGCCCTCGGCCGCATCGCGCCCATCGATATTCTCCGCGGCATCGTCATGGTTGTCATGGCTCTCGACCATACTCGCGACTTCTTCACGCACCTTCGTTTCGAGCCGGAAAATCTTTCCCTCACCTGGCCCGCGCTTTTCTTCACCCGCTGGATTACCCACTTCTGCGCTCCGCTGTTTTTCTTTCTGGCCGGCACCGGCTCATTTTTCTACGGCCGCCGGCGAACTCCCGCAGAACTCAGCCGTTTTCTCTGGACGCGCGGCCTTTGGCTCATCGTTCTGGAATTCACGGTGGTAGGAACAGCCTGGACATTTCAAATTCCTTTCGGCTTCTTCGGCGTGATCTGGGCGCTGGGCGCATGCATGGTAATCATGGCTGCGGCTGTGCGCATGCCCGTTCGCTGGCTCGGAGCAATATCCGTCCTGATAATCGCGACTCACAATCTTCTCGACGGCATTCGCCCGAAACAATTCGGTTCCCTGGCATGGCTCTGGACCCTCCTTCACGCTCGCGGATTTGTATACCTGCCCTTCCACATCCCCAACTTTGTCCTTTTCCAAATCATTCCCTGGGTTGCGGTGATGGGCGCCGGCTACGCCTTTGGCTCGGTGTATTTGCTCGAACCGGATCGCCGCTGGAAAGTGATTGCGCGCCTCGGCCTAATTCTCACGATTGCATTCGTGTTACTGCGCGCGACCAATCTTTATGGCAATCCGCCGGTCGGCCAAGGAGGCGTCTCGCAGGGCCCGTGGCACATCCAACCCACGATCGAAAAGACGGTGATCCTTTTCTTCGACGTGGAAAAATATCCGCCCTCGCTGCAGTTCCTGCTGATGACGCTGGGGCCTTCTCTTCTTTTTCTGGCCTGGCTTGACAAGCGAACTTCACAGCAACTTACAACCGGATTAGGTTCCGTACTGGTAGTCTTCGGCCGCGTCCCACTTTTCTATTACGTTCTCCACCTATACCTGATCCATGCGCTCGCGGTTCTAATGGCCGTGTTACTCCATCAGCCCGTATCATGGCTGCTTCACGGTGGATTTTTCCTGAACGACATCCCCAACGGCTATGGTCACAGGCTTGTATTCATCTATCTGATCTGGATGACGGAAGTGATCATTCTCTACTTCCCCTGCCGCTGGTTCATGGGAGTCAAGCAAAGAAGAAAAGATTGGTGGCTGAGCTATTTGTGATGATGCGATTCCTCGGCATCGGCATCGACTTCGGATGGCAAGGAAAACCTAGCGGCTTAGCGGCCCTCGATTGGGATGGCCACTCCTTGTCGCTTATCGAGATGCAAAACATCAAACCCTTCGAAGAGATTTTAGCCTCGGTAGAGAGAATTGCGTCGAACGGCCAAGCACTTGTGGCAATCGATGCACCCATAATAATCACGAACGATGACGGCATGCGAGATGCCGATCGCCAGATGCACAAACTGTTCGGAAAATACCATGCAGGTGCCTACCCCGCGAACCTTGGACGTCCTTTCGCAAAGAACACGATTCGACTAGGCAAAGAATTGCAACGTATGGGGTTCGAACACGCATGCGAGATTGTGCATCGGGAACCGGGTCGCTATCAGATCGAGGTGTATCCACATGCGGCCATTGTCGAACTTTTTGATCTGCAAAGGATCATCAAATACAAGAAGGGACTTATCCGCGATCGCTTCGGTGAGTTGAGTAGATATCGCAGCATGCTTCTCGAACGACTCCCGTCACTGGATCCGGCGCTTCCATTGTCTTCGTTACCAGACTTCGAGCAGACAGGACACGAGATGAAAGAGGCGGAGGATCAGATGGACGCCCTCACTTGTGCTTATGTCGGAGCATATTGGTGGTATTGGGGTCTCGAAAGAAATCACGCTTATGGTTCGACGGAAGGAGGATACATAGTTGTGCCACGCAGAGACTTTGTACCAACGACCAACGACTAGCGACCAACGACGGCTCTCAAACCACCACCGCCTCCCGATATTCTCCAAACACCCGCCGCATCGCATCTGAAATCTCGCCCACGGTTGCGTATGCTTCCACGGCTGCCAGAATTCGCGGCATGACGTTCGCACCGGAGCGCGCCGCGTCTTCCACGGAAGCAAGCGCGCTTTTCCACGGCCCGGCATCGCGCCGCGCCCGCAATGCCTGCACTCGCTCGATCTGCTTTGGTTCCAACGCCGGATTGATCCTCTGAATCGGAATTGCCTTCTCCGCTTCCACCTCGAAGCGGTTCATGCCAACCACAACCGAATCTCCGCGATCGACCGCCTGCTGATACTCGTATGCCGCGTTCTGAATCTCCTGCTGCACGAATCCGCGTTCAATCGCCTTCAGCATTCCCCCCAACACTTCGATCTTCCCCAAATATTCCGCAGCGTGCTTCTCAATTTCATTTGTCAGGGTCTCGATGTAATACGAACCCGCCAACGGATCGACGGTTTGTGCCACGCCGGATTCGCAGGCAATCACTTGCTGCGTGCGCAGTGCAATCCGCGCCGCCTGCTCTGTCGGCAATGCCAGCGCTTCGTCATACGAATTCGTGTGCAGCGACTGCGTGCCGCCCAGCACCGCCGCCAGCGCCTGGATCGCCGTCCGCACAATATTATTTTCCGGCTGCTGCGCCGTCAGCGTCGATCCCGCCGTCTGCGTATGAAAGCGCAGCATCCACGATTTCGGACTCTTCGCCTTGAAATGCTCCCGCATAATGCGCGCCCACATCCGGCGAGCTGCGCGAAACTTTGCTACTTCTTCCAGAAAATTGTTGTGGGCATTAAAAAAGAACGAGAGCCGTGGCGCGAACTTATCCACATCCAATCCCGCTTTAATCGCCGCTTCCACGTACGCCATGCCGTTGCCCAGCGTGAAGGCCACTTCCTGCACCGCAGTCGATCCCGCCTCGCGCATGTGATAGCCGGAAATCGAAATCGTATTCCACTCCGGCACATTCTCCTGCGCCCAGGCAAACATGTCCGTAATCACCCGCAGCGCCTGCTGCGGCGGATAAATATAAGTTCCGCGCGCAATGTATTCCTTCAGCACATCGTTCTGAACCGTGCCCGAAAGTTTGCGGATGTCGTCGCTCGTGCCCTGTCGCCGCGCCACCGCCACATACAATGCCAGCAGGATGGATCCCGTTGCATTGATAGTCATCGATGTAGAAATCTTTGTCAGGTCGATGCCCGCAAACAGCCGCTCCATATCCTCGATCGAATCGATCGCCACGCCCACCTTGCCTACTTCGCCCGCGGCAAGAGCATGATCCGAATCCATTCCAATCTGAGTGGGCAAATCGAACGCCACCGAAAGCCCGGTCGTGCCGTTCGCCAGCAAATATTTGTAGCGCTTGTTCGATTCCTCGGCGTCGCCCATGCCCGCGTACTGCCGCATGGTCCATAACCGTCCGCGGTACATCGTCGTCTGCACGCCGCGAGTGAATGGATATTCCCCGGGGTACCCGACTTCGCTTTCGTAATCGGAGCCTTTGAGATCAACCGGCGTATAAAGCGGACTCACAGGAATGTGGGAAGAGGTCTCGATGCCGCCGGCGCTCTCAACCGCAGTTTTATATCTGTCCACCATGATTTAATCTCTTGCCGACTCTTTAGTTGTTCCGAGAAGCGCAGCGACGAGGAATCTGCTGTCGCGTGCAGCTCCGTAACTCCAACCACGATTACCGCGCCCGACTTCCCTTCTTCCTCACCCTCCAGAACGAACTCACGCCAAACCACACGAATGTCGCTGTGAAACAAATTGCAACCACCACGCGGCCTAATCCTGTGTGCCCTGCGTGATATTTCGCGTATTCCCGCACCGCGGCGGCTCCGCCGCTACATGCCATCACCAGGAAAATAAGCCCTGCAACCTCCAGCCACAGCTGATGCAGCACCCGCCCAAAGGCGCGGCCCGTCGTAGCTACCGCGCTGCCCGCCGCCCGCACCAACCGGTTCCGCTGGGCTTGCTGCGATGCGACCCGGGCTGCCACTCCGATTTTTCGTGCTGTTGAGACCTTGCCCACGGCCTCGATTTTAACAGCCTTCGGCGCTACAATATGCCAAACCTGCGCCGTGATCGAAACCGTTCGGCGGCCACAGGCATCTAAGTAGCGGTGTTGGGTTGAATGGAGTGGACAGGCGATTGGGGGACTCAGTGGACCAGCAACTCAAGCAACTCATGAAAGAACTCGGCGAGGCCATCAACGAATCTCTCTCCGATTCCGAACAGATCGCCGAAGTTGTCTCCCGCATCAAAGAAGGCGGCTACGACGTTTTCCTGGTTCTCGAAGCGACCATCGGCGTCAGCAAGCAGGGCGAGAAATCTTCAGACAAGACTTCCCTGGTCACCACTCTCTCGACGAATCCCGAATTCAAGGTCAACGATCAGGATCTCAAGTTCCTGAAATCTCTCCGCATTAAGATCGAAGAAGAAAAAGAAAAGTAAGAAGCGCTACTCACCCGCTCAACACCTGATCCAGCACCTGCCCCACGGCGCGGTCCGCCTCGATAATCGAAGATTTATGATCGGGCATTCCGGAGAGATCCACGTTGGCGAAGGCGATTCTTCCGAATGGCGCTGCCCGAAGAACCTCGCCCGGCGCGGGTTTCCCATCTTTGCCGAAATAAAATCCCGGAGCCGGGCTCGCGTATGCGTGTCCCCAGCGGTTCAAAATGATCCCCGCGATGTCGCGGGATGCATCGAAGCCCGACCGCGCGAACATTTCCATTAACTGCTGACGAATCTGGCGTTCGTAATCGCGGAACGGAGTCGAGATCATTTCTCCACGGCCGGTGTGGCCTTGTTGCTCCGTGGTTTGCCCCGGATGTGGGTACAGCACTTTGATCGTGAGCACCACCGGAGAGTCGGGTCCAATGGTGGGCGAGTCCGTACCGCAAAGCGCCAGCTTGCGGATCTGCAAATAACTTCCCAGGCCTTCGAACCACTGGCAGCCGGAAATCCCCATTTTGTAGAGGAATCGCCAGTTTCGCACGGCTACATTGGCCACCATGCAGGGTGAGCGGTGGAACTCGGCGTAGGCTGCTTTGCGATCGTCGGGAAGGTCGCGGACAATGTTCCTTGTCGTCCAGCTTCCGCCCGCCATCACAACGGAGTGAGCCTTCACGCGGAAAACTTTTCCGCCACGCGTGTAGGCAATGTTAACGAACTCGGATTTAGCCGGGTCTCCCTCGTGTTTTACCCATACTGCGGTCGAGTCCAATCGAATCCGAGCCGTTGCCCCAGCCCGGTCGAGGGCAGCAAAGTTCACGTTGTTCCGGCAGACGTCTTCGACAGAATGCTGGCCGGTAATCGATTCCGGAATAAGCGTCTTCACGATGAGGCGTGCGATGCCGCTGTTGCCATCGGGAAACATCTGCGGCTCGGCATCAGCAAGAGGGCCGAGCGCATCGAAGGCATACGCGGTGTAAGCGGAAAGCGCGTCCGGGCCAAGGCCGAAGGCTCCTCCTTCGTCGAGCAGAAATGTTCGGACGGTTTCGCGGCTGATCCCGTGACGCTCGATTAAGTAATCCTCGAGCGTGATGGTATCGAGCCGGCGTGAGATGGCGTCGCCGCGGTACTGCGGTACTTGAGCTTGGTCGGCGGATTGATATCTTAGCAACTCCTCGCGTGCCTTCGCCGAAATAGGAGCTCCTTCCAATTTCTTGGGATCGGTTAGCCACACTCCCTGCGGCTGACCGAATTTCGCTCCGAAATACATTCCATAGGGCGCCGAACCAAGATATGGCGTAGTCGTTAGCGGCACTTCCGGCCCGGGTCCACCCCACTTCTGATATTCAAGGCGTAGAGTCTTGAGGCCGATGGATTCGTAGAATCGCGCGATAAAACTGTAGGGATAGTTAACCTGAAATAACGCCGAGCCTTGATGTCCAACCAGCCGGCGGCCATCGACCAGAAACTCGTTCCGCTTGGCTTCGCCTCCGAAAATAGGATGATTGTCGAGCACCAGGCAGGTCTTGCCCTGCCCCGCCTGCCGTTGAAAAATCAGCGCCGCCGCCAGTCCGCTGATGCCTCCACCAACAATTACGCAATCGTAGATCTCGCCCGTGTCACTCGCATTCGCAGGAGTGTCCTCAAACAAGCCATCGCGAATCTGATGCCCTGCCTCGAGCACCGCGCGCGTGTTTCCATTTGAGTTCGCGTAGTCACCCATTCCGCCGTAACCTGTCCAACCAGAATCCGTCGCACTCTCCGCGAGCAGTTGCGCCGGCGAAACGGGATTTAACAGCAAGCTTCCGGCACCCAGCAGTGTCGCATTGAGAAAGTCCCGTCGCGTGACTGCCTGGTCCATGCCCAGCGCCTTGTCACCGCTGTCGTTTCGACCGAGACCCTCTGTCACATCCATTCGTTTCGCTGTATCTCCGGCGCCCTTCTTCCGCATTTCCTCTCCTTCAGACTCGACATTAAGCCTGCTACATTTTCGTTCCCGCATTATACGGACCCAAACTCCCGATTCCGCGCCAACCTCTTGCCCTGTGCTACCATCTACTGTTTCTCTGGGATGATTTCATGAAAGACACTCTCGGAGTCCTTTTGGCCGGTGGCGCTGGAGAGCGCCTTTACCCACTTACCCGCGACCGCGCCAAACCCGCCGTCACCTTCGGCGGTATGTATCGCATTATCGATATCACTCTCTCCAACTGCCTCAACTCCGACCTGCGCCGCGTCTACATTCTCACGCAATACAAAGCGTTGTCGCTGAATCGTCACATCCGCGAAGGCTGGAACATCCTGGGGCGCGAGGTGCACGAGTTTGTCGAAGTGCTTCCGCCCATGAAGCGGGTCAGCGATCAGTGGTATCAAGGCACAGCTGATGCCGTTTATCAAAACATTTATTCCATCGGTTCCGAGCAGCCCAAATACGTCCTCATCCTCTCCGGCGATCACATTTACAAAATGGATTACGGCAAGATGATGAAGCAGCACCTGGATTCCGCTGCCGACGTTACTCTCGCCACCATTCAGATCGACCCCGTGGAGACTTTCCGCTTCGGCGTAGTCGATGTCGACCGCGACGGCCGCATCAACGGCTTTGAAGAAAAGCCTACTAAGACCGACCTTCGCTCTCCGTGGAACGCGGAGAGAGTCGCCGGCTCCATGGGCGTCTACTTATTCAATGCTGATGTACTCATCCCGGTCCTGCTCAAAGACGCCGAGGACCCATCCTCCAGCCACGACTTCGGCAAAGATATCCTGCCGAAGATGGTCAACGACTATCGCGTCTTCGCCTACGACTTCGTCGACGAAAACAAGAAAGAAGCTCTCTACTGGCGCGATGTGGGCACGCTTGAGGCCTACTACGAAGCCAACATGGATATCGTCTCAGTGTCTCCCATCTTCAATCTCTACGATCAGGATTGGCCGATCCGCACACACCAGCGCCAGTATCCGCCTGCCAAGTTCGTTTTCGCCGAAAAAGATCGCATGGGCACCGCACTCGATTCCATCGTCTCCAACGGCTGCATCGTCTCCGGCGGTACGGTCAGGAATTCCGTGATCTCTCCCGACGTCCGCGTGAACTCCTATTCCGAAGTCGATCAGTCGATCCTCTTCTCGCACGTCGCGGTCGGACGCCACTGCCGCATTCGCCGCTGCATCATCGACCGCAACGTCCACCTCCCCGAAGGCACCACCATCGGCTACGACACCGAAGCCGACCGCTCCCGCTACTTTGTCACCGATAGCGGCATCACCGTCGTCACTCGCGACTATTCACTCTTCGAGAACCCCGTGACGGTGGACTACTTCACCAGCGAATAGAGGCGCGGCACCTTAAGCTTTGCAGTTTCTAATGGGCGGGCAGCTCGAAGCCAATGCTGTGAAAAATCTAGTGGGCCGTGTTTGCACTCGTAGAGGCGTAATATCCGCGGCGCGCGTACACGCGAAACTTATGTCCTGACTTCTCCGCCACCAGAGAGATGGGGCGGTAGGTACCATCCGACCGAAAGTCAGCCGGCTTGTAGGAAATCAGATACCGGCTGCGGATGACTTCCTGCAGGTCGGCAAGCCGATGATCCAGATTCCCTAAAGAACCTGGAAAAAACGCGGCGCCGCCAGTACGTTCAGCCAGCGCCCTCATAGCGCGATCGGCCAGCTCGGCGCCGTAGTCCTTTCCTGCAAGCTCGCGGGTGCTTACGGTGTAAATCGTAACTTCGCCGCGTTCGGCGCTCTCGATTGCCTCTTTCAACGTGGCGCTGCTGGAGTTATCTTCGCCATCGCTGATCACCACCAGAATCTTGGCCGCGGGCTGCTCCTCAGCAAGAGCGGCGAGTTTGTCCGAGGCAAACTTCACCGCGTCCCATAACGCGGTTCCACCGGCAGGAGCCAGTTGGTCGATCCCCTTTGCGATTTTCGCACCATCCGCCGTGAAGTCCTGCACCATGAGTACAGCATTCGAGAAGCCCACGACAAAGGCGAGATCTTTCTTGCCAGTGAGCGATTTTTTCAAAAACGACGCAGCCGCGTTCTGCTCGAACTCGAACTCGTGCGTAATGGAGTTACTAGTATCGATGACCAATCCCAGTCGCAATGGCAATTGCGATTCGTTACGAAAGTTAGTGACTGTTACCGGCGGCTTGCCGGCATCCCGCACCACGACATCTTGCCGAGTAAGATCGCTTACCGACTTCCCATGGTCGGTGGCCGCAAAAAATATCCCGACCTCGTTGACTGTGCTGCGCAATGTGTACGCCGTACCCAGGCTGGGATGCACCGTTCCGGATGTGGTTGTTCCGGACATCAAACCACGCGGCGCGTTCGCTGAAGCCAGAGTGCCCGAAGGGCAGGATTCACAGACTGACTCGGGTTCCGCTTCTATCTGTGCCAGCTCTTTCTGTTCTTCCATTTGCCGCAACACTCTTCTGGCGGCCGACGGAATGCCCACGGTCGTGGCATTCGGATCGAGCGGCGCGGCATTATAAGCAATCTCGACCTGAGCTGCCGGAGGATGATCCTGAAGGTCTTTGATTTGCGTAATCATCTGCCGGGCGGAATCGGCAAAGGGAGACATCGGAGCTTCAGAGAGAAAGGTCCGCAATTCATCTTGCGTTGCCTGCAGGTTGTTCTGACCCTGATAGGCAGCTGCGGCAAAGTAATGCACAACGGCAGCATCCTCGTGCTTCCGGCCATGCACCTGCTGCGCGGTAGCAACCACGGCGCTGTAATCTTTATTCAGAAGCTCGGCATAGCTCAGCGCCATGAGCAGGTGCAGATCGAGGGGCGCAAGCTTCGAAGCCTTTTCAATCGACGCTTGCGCCGAGGAAAAATCCTTTAGCGCGAGCTGCGCCCACCCCAGGTTGAGAAAAGAGTATGGCAGATGATCATCGAGGGCAACGGTCGTAGAGAATTCAGTTTGAGCTTGCTCGTTCTGTCCCAGGTTCAGGTACGCCGAGCCCAGCGCGTTGTGTGCCGAGACGTAACTTGGATAAATCGCGGTCGCTTTCTTTAATTCGTCTACCGCGCCGCTCAGATTTTTCTGCACCAGAAAGCGCACGCCTTTTTCATACTCTTTGCGGGCCCGGTCTGGAGCCTTGCGATCCAACTTGGACGCCCCGGCAGTCAGGCTTTCCAGGTTTTTCTGCCACCGATCCTCGCTGATCTGCATGACCATGTCGTACCGGGTAGGGTTGAACCCATTCAGGGAGGAGTTCGGAGACAGAATCGTCCCTTGCGCATGCGCCCGCACCGTCGGAAACACGACCAAGAAAATCACGGCTAGTAAACAACCGGGCGGACATCGTTTTGTTTTCAAATGAAACATGGAATGGGCTGACTGCAGGGGAACTAGCGCGTCATTATAGCCGGGTTTTAATCATTTCCAACTGGCAATTTCGCGGCGCTGAAGCCATAGCAACAATCATTTCCTAGAACGCGCCAGACTCAGAGTCTAAAACCGGCAGGAAATTTTCACTGCTACAATGCTTGGTTTCAAGTAAGTTACGGGCGTTCGCAAGCCGCTCGAACTTACGTCGCTACATCCGCGTACTGTCTTGTGAGGAGAACCCTGCGCGTTAGGCGAGAAGCAGCAGGTTCCTCACCGCGCCTTCGGCGCGATTCGGAATGACAAGATTTTTGCTGAGAGCTAAAGGCTGATAGCTGTTTTTCCGGGAGCTCAGGGTTGGAAGATGTCCAGGTAGTCGCGATGCTGGTCCGCCGCTGCGTTGCCGGCGACGCCGCTGCCTGGGAAGAAATCGTTCAGACCTACAACCGGCGTATCTATAACATTTGCTATCGCTTCGCCGGTTCGGCCGATAATGCCGAAGACCTTACCCAGGAAGTCTTCATCAAGATGTACCGCACGCTTGCGAGCTATGACAGCTCGAAGGGTGCATTCGTCACTTGGGTGACCACGATCACCCGCAACCTGCTGGTAGATCACTTCCGCAAAACCAAGCAGGATCGGATCACCGACTCATTGGATGCAGCGGCCTCCTCGCATGAAGACGCCCAGCCTCTCAGTGAGCAAATTCAGGACCAATCCGCGCCTCCCGATGCCCGCGTACGTAGCCGGGAGGTGGGAGAAACCGTTCACGCCGCCTTGGCCAAGCTCTCGCCGGAGCTTCGTGAGGCTGTCATTCTAAGGGACTTACAGGATTTTGACTATCGCGAAATCGCAACCGTTTTAAAGGTACCGGAGGGGACTGTGAAATCTCGAATAAATCGAGGCCGCGCGGAACTTGCGCGCCTACTACAACGTACCTATAGGCAGGTGATGTGATGCCAGATCACACCAAAAACGACCACACCAGTAACGGAATGCAGTGCGCCGAGTTTGACGGCCTGCTCAGCGACGCCCTCGATGGCATCCTGACCGGCGTCCGACTCGACCAGTTCCAGGCTCATGTGCGGACTTGTTCTGCGTGCGGGCCGCTGTTCGCCGAGGTTGAGGCGGGCCGCAACTGGCTGAAGGATCTCACGGAGGTGGAGCCTCCAGCCAGCCTGGTCACGAATATCCTGGCATCCACGACGGGCGTTGACACCCAACGCCTGCGGGTGAACGTGTCCGCGCTGCAGCCACGCATCGGCTGGATCGAACGCGCGCAAGCCTGGGCCTCAGCGGCAATACAGCCGATTTGGGGAACAGTTCGGCAGCCGCGTTTCGCCATGTCGTTCGGCATGGCGTTCTTCTCGCTGTCGGTGGCATTGAGCGTTCTCGGCGTCAAACCCGCCGACCTGCGCTCGGTGAGCCTGCGGCCAACCGCGATTCGGCACACGTATTACAACACGCAAGCCCGCGTGGTGCGGTATTACGAGAACATCCGGTTCGTCTACGAGGTGGAATCGCGCGTCCGAGAACTCAGGCGCAACGTTACCCCCGCCGAACCGGGCTCGTCCGGACACGGTTCCGAATCCGCACCGGTTAAGAAAGACCCCAAGGACGACACAACACAACAGCCCGAGCAGAAGCAGGAGCGCAACTATAGCCAGACCGATCGCGATATTATTCTGGCCAGCGCTCCGCTGGGTCCATCTGTAAGCGAGCCGTCTGTAGACGATCCGTCTGTAGTGTCGGTGACCACGTACAGGAGGTTCGTATGAACTGCGCCACACACAACGATATTGCCGCAGTGGCTTTCTGCCGCACCTGCGGCAAGCCGCTCTGCGGCACTTGCACCCGCGACGTTCGCGGCGTGATTTACTGCGAGCCTTGCCTCGCCGCGCGTTTGGAGGGCACTGCTCCCGCAGCAGGGTTCGTGCCTCCGCAACCCGTGTACCCCACGGTAGGAGCGCCTGCGCGGCCTTTATCCAACTCCGGCCCCAATCCCGCAGTCGCGGGCATTCTCGCCGGATTCTTTCCCTTCGGCGTGGGCGCCGTTTACTGCTCGCAATACGCCAAGGGATTGGCGCACCTGCTGATCTTTGGACTGCTCATCTTCGCCTCCGATCATGCCGGTAGTTGGGACGCTCTATTCGGCATCGCGATTGCATTCTTTTACGTCTACCAGATCATCGACGCCGTCCGCACCGCCCACGCACTTCAAGCCGGCCAGCCCGCGCCTGATCCATTCGGCCTGGCGCAAGCCTTCAGCATGGGAGACAGAACCGAGTCCAAAAATATTCCCGCGGTTGCGATTATTTTGATTGGACTCGGCGTCCTCTTCCTGCTGCACACCATGAACATCGCCGAGTTCGGCCTTGATCGCTTCTGGCCGCTCATTCTTGTCTTCCTCGGAGCTTGGATGTTCGCCCGGCAGTGGGGAATCATCGGCGCTCATCCCACGGACTGCACTTGCACAAGCTGCCGCGTGCGCAAAACCGTCGGCATGAACTGCACTTGCGATCGTTGCCGTATGCGCAAGATTATGGCTCCTGCCGTAGTTTTCACTATTGGCATGCTTTTTCTCCTCCAAAGTCTGAACGTAGTGAGCTTCGACCGTACCTGGCCCGCCATCCTGCTGGTGATTGGCGTGGTGAAACTGCTGCAGAGCAATGCCTCTACAGCCGGTCACATCAGTATGCTTTCTCCGGCTCAACCGGTTGCCGCGCCGCCTCAACCTCCACCACCGCCGAATGCAGGGCCAGATTCAACTTCGGGGGAGGTGCGCAATGTCTAGCCCTGTGTCCTATCCCGCTCCACCACAATTTCAACCACCTCCGCCGCTGCGGCCGCGCCGCCGCTCGTTCTCCGGACCGATCGTGCTGATCGTCCTCGGAATCGTCTTCCTGCTCGGCAACCTGCACATGTTGTCGTGGACGCGCATCGGCACTCTATTCGCTCACTACTGGCCGCTGCTGCTGATTCTTTGGGGCGTGATGAAGCTGATCGAGCACCAGCAGGCCCAGCGCGACGGCCTTCCGGCTCGCGGCATCGGCGCCGGAGGATTTTTCCTGATCATCTGCATCGTCGTCTGCGGTCTCATCGCCACCCAGGCCCAGCGCTTCAACTGGTCGGGCGTGCGCGAGAACCTCAACATCGACGACGAAGACCTCAATAACCTCTTCGGCGAAAGCTATAGTTTCGACGCTCGCCTCGAGCAAGGCATACCTCCGGGCGCCAACAGCCTGCGCGTCAGCGACGATCATGGCGCGGTCCACGTCACCGTCGCGGACGACAACAAGATCACCGTCGCCGTCCGCAAACGTATCGGCGCGGAAAGCCAGAGCGACGCCGACAAATACAATGCCCAGACCAATCCAACCATCACCGCAACTGGCGGGCAGTTGAACCTAGATGCCAAAACCCAGTCTGCCGGCGACCACGCCATGCAAAGCGACCTCGATATCTCGATTCCCCGAAAGATGGCGCTGCAAATCGTTTCCCGCCGCGGCGATGTCACCGTCACCGGCCGCGACGGGGACGTGGAGATTTCCAATCAGCACGGCGATGTTTCCGTGGAAGACGTCACCGGCAACATCAAGTTGACTCTCGATAAAAGTTCCGTCAAGGTCGAACAAATCACCGGCGACGTCCACATCGGCGGCCGGCTGAACGAAGTCTCAGTGACCGACGTAAAAGGCGGCGGCGCGTGATCGAAGGCGAATTTCAGGAGAGCGTCAAACTCTCTCGCATCAGCAAGAACGTAAGCTTCAAGTCTTCCCGTACCGACATGGAATTCTCGCGCATCGATGGCGACCTCGATCTCGATTCCGACGACCTGCACGCCGAGCAGGTGACCGGCCCCGTTCACCTGACCACGCGCTCCAAACAAATTCGCCTGACAGATGTATCCGGCGACGTCCGCCTGCAGAACGACAATGGCGGCATCGAAGTGTCGATGCGATCGCTGGGAAATGTGCAGATCGACAGCCGCAATGGCGACGTTCAGTTGAGCGTGCCCGACAAAGCCGGCTTCCACCTCGACGCACGTACCCGCGACGGCGAAATTCAATCCGACTTCCCCGAGCCTGAAGATTGACAACGGCGACCACGAGGCCACGGCCAGCGGCACCGTCGGAAATGGCGCGTCTCACATCGTGATCAACAACGAGCACGACGGCATCGAAATCCGCAAAGCCTCAAACAGCGAAGAGCCAGCAGCTCCCGCTCCTCCAGCCGCGCCCGCAAAGCCCGGCAAATCCCTGCCCGCTCCCAAGTCAAAGGTGGAACCAACAGAAAACTAAAAGCGCGTAGCGCCGCTGACAGTAGCGCCGGCGTCTCGTCGGCTGTTTTGAGAACCCAGTAAGTGTGGTTGAAGAGAGAAGCCTATGTGGGGACAGCCGCCCTCGGCTGTCCCATCGGGCGCAGCCCGATGGTTTTAGTTTAGATTGAACCTGAGATATCGCCCGGACGACAAATCATCCTTCCAGCTTGCTCTGCGCCAGTTCCTCCACCCGAGCCAGCACCTCATCTTCACCCAACTCCGTCGAATCAATCACCACCGCATCCTCGGCGGCCTTCAGCGGAGACGCCGCACGAGTCCGGTCGCGCCGGTCGCGTTCGCGCAAGTCCGCGGCCACACTCGCAGCCACATCGCCTTTGATCTTCTGCTGCTCCATCCGCCTTCGCTCTCGCACCACCGGGTCGGCATCGAGAAAAATTTTCAAGTCCGCGTCCGGAAACACCTTCGTTCCAATGTCGCGCCCCTCCATCACCACCCCGCCGCCCGCGCCCATCTCCCGTTGCCGCGCCACCATCCACGCCCTCACGCCAGGATGCACCGACACGCGCGATGCAGCTTCCGTAACATCGCGCTCGCGGATGCGCGAAGAAACGTCGTGCCCATTGAGCAGAGTCCGGTTCCCATTCATCGTAGGCTCCAGCTGAATGCGCGAATCCTGTGCCAACTTTACCAGCGCGGCTTCGTCGTCGAACGATAAGTCCTGCTCGATGGCCTTCAGCGCCAGCGCCCGGTACATCGCGCCGCTCTCCAGATTCACATAGCCCAACTTGCGCGCCAGCCGTGACGCGATCGTGCTCTTGCCCGCACCGGCCGGGCCATCGATGGCGATAATCAGTTTGCGCAGGGGTTGGTTGTGATCAGAATTTTCGGTCATTTCGCGAGTCGATTGTACACGGAAAACCGCGATGGGCAGGTCTCGTAGGTCTTCGACGATGAGCAGAGAAGTGTGGCACCTCCGCCGCTTCAAAATCGCATTTGGAGATTGGGGTGATTGGTGTAATTATTAGCCGAGCAGATATTGGAGGCGCTATGGCATCAACTTGGTCACTTCATCCAAGAAGCGCGCGGGTCGGGTTCACAAGTTGCTGCGCTGTACTCATATTTGTGTCACTGAGCTTGTTTGGCGTGGGCAGGAATTTTTCTTCTAACTTTCAATATATTCTGCTTAGCATTGTTCTGCCTCGCCCTTGGGTTTGCTGCGTTCTCTCTTGCCCGGGAACAATCAAAAATATTTGGTATGATCGCCCTGTTTGTCGGTCTGATCTCGTTTGCTGTTCCTTACATCCTATTTCTTTGGTTTCCCGGATTGTTGCGACATTGAGGCCGTCCCGAGAGCCGGTAGAACCAATCCTTGGCCCCGGCCGAAACAGCTTGCGCGGACGGGGTTCTTCATGATGTTCGTGGCTCCGGCGAATGAGCAGCCGCCGCAAAAGGAACCACCGCTTCTTTCGCCGGCGTAATCTGCAGCATCGACCTCCCACTCACATGCACAAAACTCAACTCGCGCGCCGCCAGCAGCGCATTCACAGCTTCTTTCACCCGCGAGCGCGCCACAAAGTTTCCGAAGAAGATTTCCAGCTCCGCCTGCTCCGCCGCGATCACGCAATCCAGATATTTCGAGAGCAGCGCCGACAGCGCCTGCTGCACCGACAAGTCCCACGCCTTCGCGCACCGCATCCGGCGACCAGCGATAGAGCACATCCCAGAACGAGCCTTCGCCGGCCTTATAGTCGACGCGCGTGATGCGCAGCTTCGCAACAACTCGCCCAGCGCCTTATCGAGCGCCGGTAACGAAACGCTTCCGCCCAGCGCCTCCTGCAACTTCTGCTTCGAGATGGGACCATCGCGCCGGATCAGCTCAAACGCATCGCAAGCCAGCGGCGAATAAGGCGACCGCGGTCCCTGCTTCGGCGCCAGCTTGGGATTGCGTTCGCCCACCAGCGCATAAAAATATGGAAACACCGAAGCCGCCACCAAAAATGCATTGTTCTCCTCGAACAAATTCGCCTCATAGGCCGACCGTTCGCGCAGCAACCGCACCATCATCTCCGTGGCCGCCAATGCCCGCGGATCGGAATAAGCGTGCTGCCATGTCGGCAGCCGATTGTCCGAACCCACGAACGCCCCAATAAACGTGGGCACCGGCATCGTCGGCCGCATCGGATACATCAGACAGAAACCCACGCCCTCGACAAACGCGCGCGCCTCCTCAATCGTCCGGATGGGCTTGCCATCCAGCCGCCACTTCTCGCGCCGCAGTTGTGTAGGTCCTGTTCAGTCATAACGAGCAGTCTGGCTCAGTTCTCAGTTCTCGGTTCGCGATACTCGATAGCGGAATATTTCTTCGTGACGACCCAGCAATAGAATCATTCGTCCGACGCTTTTTCTGAGCAATTGAGAACTGCAGAACTGGTTTCAGATTCTCTTAAACGCCTTCTGAATATCCTTTACAGAATACCGCAGCACCACCGGCCTGCCATGCGGACACGACATAGGATGGTCGGTTTTCGCAAGTTCCGCCAACAGCCACTCCATTTTGTTTTGCTCCAGCGGCATGTTGACCTTGATAGCCGCGTGGCACGCAATCGACGCCGCAATGCGCCCGCGAATCTTCTCCAGATTCAACGACTGCTCCTCCCGCGAAATCTGATCCAGCAACTCGTGCAGCATGCGCTCGACCGCCGCCGCATCCACTCCCGCGGGCGCAATTTTCACCGCCACACTGCGCGCCCCAAAGGGCTCCGCCTCAAATCCGTTGTGCTGCAACTCGTCGGCAATCTCGGCAAACACCGCCTGCTGCGCCGGAGACAGCTCCAGTACGATCGGCATCAGCAGCCGCTGGCTCTCCACTCTCTGCGCCGCGCGCTGCTTCAGGATTCGTTCAAATAACACGCGTTCGTGCGCCACGTGCTGGTCAACAATCCATAACCCATCCTCATTCACCGCCAGGATGAACGAATTCCGAATCTGCCCCAGCGGCCGCAGCGACGAAAGCGCGGCCAATGTCGAATCTTCCCCGTTCGCATTTTCTGAAACATCGAGCGCCGGAGCGCAACCGTTATCGGGAATCGTCTCCGGGATCGCGTCGGCGAACCGGCTCTCAAGTCCCCGCGCAACCGGAATTGCCGCATTCGCCTCCACCGCAATTCCGCCCTCGAACTGAAAACGCGCGGAAACCGGCGGAGGCACCGGAGCCTGCAGCGCAAACCCCGCCCCGCCCGCGGGATCATAAAAGGCGCGTCCCGGCGCTCCCGACGCAGAACCCAAGTCGGAAGGCGGCTCCCAATCCCGCGCGCCCGGCGTTAGTCCCGAACTGGCAGTCGCATGAGCGTGAATCTCCGTCGTGAACTGTGGCGCCGGACGCGCCTTCATCAGCGCCGCCCGCACCGTGTCGCGCACAAAATCGTGCATCACCGACGATTGCCGGAAGCGCACCTCCGTCTTCGAGGGATGCACATTCACATCCACCTCGCCCGGCGGCATCTCCAGAAACAGCAGCACCACCGGATACACCGTCGGCGGAATAATATTGCGATAAGCCTCGGTCAATCCATGCTGCACCAGCCGGTCGCGGATCAGCCGCCCGTTGACGAAAATAAAAATCGAATTGCGATTTAGCTTCTGAATCTCCGGCTTCGAAACAAACCCATGCAGCCGCATTTCACCGGGCGTAGCGCCGGCGTCCCGCCGGCTTTCGTCGTCCTCTATTTCCTGCCTTCTCCACGGCGGAGGCTGCGGCAATCCCACGCGCTCCAGAGGCTGCACCGCCGCGACCGCAATCAGCTGGTCGAGCGTCTCCTTGCCGAATACCTGATACACACGCTCGCTGTATCCCGCCACCGGTGGCGCAACCAGCATGGCATTCGTAGTCGAATGCAATTCAAAATGCTTTTCTGGATGCGCCAGCGCATAGTGCGTGACCAGCGAAGCAATATGCGACAACTCGGTCGACTCCGCCTTCAAAAATTTCTTCCGCGCCGGAGTATTAAAAAATAAATCCCGCACCGTAATCGACGTCCCCTCGGGCAGCCCAGCTTCCTCCACCCGCGCCATCTTGCCGCCATTAATCTCAATCACAGTTCCCGACGCAGCAGGATTCACCAACTCAGTTGGTGCCCCACTCAAGCCGTCCTTTGGCTTGGGTGGGGATTTTTCTGTCTCTACAGCACAGGTCTCAAGTCTTAACCGCGACACCGACGCAATCGAAGGCAGCGCCTCCCCGCGAAATCCCAGCGTAGCCACGCTCAGCAAATCTTCCGCGTCCTTAATCTTCGAAGTCGCATGCCGCTCGAAGGCCAGCATGGCATCGTCGCGCACCATGCCGCATCCGTTGTCCGTGATCTGAATCAGTTTCTTCCCGCCCGCCTCCACGCTGATCTTGATGCGCGTCGCGCCCGCATCCAGCGCATTCTCGAGCAACTCCTTCACCACCGAGGCAGGCCGCTCCACCACCTCGCCGGCGGCGATCTTGTTGGCAACCTGCTCGGAGAGTACGTGAATGCGGCCCATAAGGAAGTTCCCGATTCGTCATTCTCAAGTGCTGGTCGGGACAGCGTCAGTTTCGCAGATGACAGCTTGGAAGGCAAAGATCGAGCGCAGCACGGAAGCAGGAGCCCAAGCGCAAACCCGGCTTGCTGGTAGTATTTATTCTTGTCTTTAGACAGCCGGACTAACGAATGATTCGATCCTTCAAAGGCATGCGGCCGACGATCCCCGCAAGTTGTTACGTGGACGAATCGGCCCAGATCATCGGCGACGTCGTGCTCGGCGAGCACGCCTCGGTGTGGATGAACGCCGTGCTGCGCGGCGATGTCTACGCCATCCGCATCGGGGCGCATTCGAATGTGCAGGATTGCAGCGTGCTGCACGGCATGAAGAATCAGTACGGCGTAACGCTCGGCGAGTACGTAACAGTAGGCCATTCCGTGACATTGCACGGCTGCGTCATCGAGGACCGCTGCCTGATCGGCATGGGCTCCATCATCCTGAACGGCGCGCGAATAGGCGCGGGATCGATCATCGCCGCCGGCACGCTGATTCCCGAGCGCACGGTAGTCGAACCCGGCTCGCTGTGGATGGGCTCGCCCGGAAAATTCCGCCGCAAGCTGGATGAGAAAGATCAGGAAATCATCATGCGCTACGCGCAGAATTATTTGGGATATACCGAAGAGTATTTGCGGGAACAGTGAGTGGCGAGTGCTGAATGCCCAACGACCAACGACTAGCGGCAAACGACTGACATGATCAAAGCGGTTCGAGGAACGCGAGACTTGCTGCCGCCGGAAACGGCGCTGTGGAACTTTGTGGAATCGGTAGTGCGCGATGTCTTCCGCGCCTACAACTTCCAGGAAATTCGCACGCCCATTTTCGAGTCGACCGAATTATTCGCCCGCGGCGTAGGCGAAGAAACGGATATCGTCTCGAAGGAGATGTACACCTGGGAAGATGGCGGACAGAGGCCCTTGCCGTCGGGAGCGATCGACGAATTCGACGCAATGAGCTACAGGGAGTTGGTGACCGCTCAAGCGTTTCTGAACTCGCTTCGAATGAGCATGACTGAGGGAAGAGTAACGCTTGACCCTGATCAAAAGGCAACTTTCAACCAGGCCCTGAACGAATTCAACGCGGCCCAGGACCTCTGGAAGAAATATCATTCGCGTGAGATTACGGACCCGGCAGCGGTCGGTGCGTCCATCGCCCAGTTGATCAATAATATCTCGAAATTCCTCAAGCACCTGCTACTGCCAAGAGAAAGTGGAAGAACCCAATCCCTGACCCTTCGTCCCGAAACCACCGCAGGCATAGTTCGCGCCTACATCGAGCATAAACTCTGGGACCGTGGCTTGAACAAACTCTACTGCATCGGCCCCAGTTTCGCCGCGAGCGTCCGCAGAAAGGGCGCTATCGCCAGTTCTATCAGATCGATGCGGAAATGATTGGCCCCGCTTCGGCTGGCAGCGAATCTCCCGCGCGCGATGCCGAACTGCTCGAAATGCTGGCCACGCTGCTCGATCGCCTCGGTATCAAGAACTGGACTCTCGAACTCAACTCCGTCGGCTCATCGGCCGAGCGCGCAAAATTTAACGAGGCCCTTCGCATCGCTCTCGCTCCGGTAAAAGATCAGATGTGCGCCGACTGCCAGCGCCGCGCCGTCACCAATCCCCTGCGCGTCCTCGATTGCAAACATCCCGAAGATCAGCCCATCATCGAGAAACTGCCGCGCATCAGCCAGTTCCTCGACGAGGACAGCCGAAAACACTTCGAAGCCGTCCAACAAATTCTGCGAGCCGTCGGGGTCGAGTTTAAAATCAACGACCGTCTGGTACGCGGCCTCGATTACTACACGCGGACTGCCTTCGAATTCACCCACGGAGCTCTCGGCGCCCAGAATGCAATCCTCGGCGGAGGCCGCTACGATGGACTTTCCGAAGCTCTCGGTGGACCGCCGGCACCCGGCATCGGCTTCGCCATCGGCGAAGATCGTCTAGTTATGTCGCTGCAGGAGTCCGCGTCTGCAGCCGCGTTGCGCTTCCCGGATGTGTACGTCGCTCCGCTGGGCGCGGGAATGAACGCCGAAGCAGCGCGCTTGGCGCGTGATTTGCGGCGCAACGATCTGGTGGTCGATTTGGGGGACGAAACCTTCCGCCTGAAAAAATCATTTGAGACGGCAACCAAATCAGGAGCAAAATATATTTTGATCGTCGGCGAGAACGAAGTGAAAGCCGACGCCTTCGCGCTAAAAAATCTGTCAACTGGAGAGCAGGTTTCCGTTCCGCGCACCGAGTTGGCCCGGAAGATTCAGGAGTAGCCAGATTCAGGGTTAGCCAGATTCAGGAGTAGCCATGGGCAAAGTTCATTTGATGCTCGATGATGCCGCCGTACGATTCATCGAAGCGCAGCATATATTTTTCGTCGCCTCGGCCCCGCTCGATCCCAACGGCCACGTCAACCTGTCGCCCAAGGGACTCGACTCGTTTCGCATTCTCAGTCCAAACACGGTCGCCTACCTGGATTTCAACGGCAGCGGCGTCGAGTCGATCGCTCATCTGAAAGAAAATGGCAGAATCGTTCTGATGTTCTGCGCTTTCCAGGGACCCACGCCTGGGCCCGCCACCGTGGCCCGGAGGGATTGAAAGCTTACCGCGAGCAAAAGAATCGTCACAGCATCGACGGCCTTCCCGGCGCTTCCGGATAGAAGCATATTTTGACACGGTGGCTTTAACCGCGAAGCGGTGTAAGAATGCAGCCCACGGCGCAAGCCGTGGGTAATGGTTTGGAAGGACAACAAGCCCCAAAAGGGGCGAAAGAGCAATTCTCATGCACTGAGCCTGACTCAATTCATTCGAGGCGAATATCGGAAGGGGCCGTATGAAATTTTCTGCCGCAGTCCTGCTTGCCCTGGTAGCCACCGTCTTGGTTGTTGGCCAAACTCCAACGCCCGACAAGGCTCTAAGCCCCGTCGAGCAAACCCTCGTCACCAACGAGAAGTCGCTGATTGAAGCCAAGAAAAAAGACGATGTCGCATTCTTCAAACGAACTCTCAGCAATGATTTCTCGCTGGTAGGCGTCGACGGAACACTTCTGCAACAACAGGAAGCAACCGACAACCTGGGCGACGCCGACCTGCTGGAGTTGACGCCATACGGCATCAAAGTGGTCACGCTGAACGACTCCGCCGCGGTCGTTACCTACGACGCCATCGTCCGCGAAAAGCCTCAGGAAGATCAGGGCCCACCGCCTCGCTATCAGCATTTCAGCTCTGTGTGGGTAAAGCAGGGAGATCAGTGGAAGCTGAAGTTTCATCAAGCCACGTCGGCCCACTGGGGCGACTGGTAGAGCAGGCCGCTGGAAATGCTCATGTGGGAAGATACGCAGTTGACTAGCCGCCAGACCGCATCTAGAATCCGCGTTGCTGGGGTAACGTGATTCACTCTTAGCCGCGCCCAGAGCGGAATGCAGCTGCACCGGAGGAGATATCCATGAGACCAATCGGAATGATACTGGCCGCTTCTATTGTGTTGTCAGCATCGGCAGTGGCGCAAAACCAGCCGCCTAAGCCCGGTCCGGAGCTTAAAAAACTGGACATGTTCGTAGGCTCGTGGACCCTCGATGGCAATATGAAACCGGGCATGATGGGCCCCGGCGGTTCGATGACGGAGAACGAAAAGTGCGAGTGGATGGAAGGCGATTTCTACGTCGTCTGCCACTCCGACTACAAAAGTTCCATGGGCAGCGGTGTGGGCCTTTCGGTCATGGGATATTCCGCCGAGGACAAAGCCTACACCTACCGCGAGTTCAACAGCTTCGGCGAATTCGACGACTCCCGCGGCACGGTCGACGGCGACACTTGGACCTGGACCAACGAAGAGAAGATGGACAAGATGACCATGAAAGGCCGCTTCACGATCAAGATGACCTCGGCAACCTCCTACAATTTCACATTCGACATGTCACAAGATGGAACCAAATGGTCGACAGTGATGGACGGCAAAGCCACTAAGAAATAAATTGGTAAAAATAAAAAGTATGGGCAACGCTGTAATAGGAAATGTGGATAGCGCCGTGGAAGAGCGGCGCTTCAGCGCCGCGTAAAGCACACGCATTGATGTGGGCTTTAACCCGGTCGACCGCGCAAACTCTGCTCAACGCCCCCAACCATTTATAATCTCCAATTCGGCTCTCAACCGCATCTCTCACCATAAGGACACACTCTTGCTCGACTTTTTAGGCGATCTACGACGAACTCATATGTGCGGCGCTCTCCGCGCAACTGACGCAGGCAAAAAAGTCATCCTCATGGGGTGGGTGAACCGCCGCCGCGATCACGGCAACCTGTTGTTCATCGACTTGCGCGACCGCACCGGCGTGACACAGGTAGTTTTCAATACCGACCGCGATGCCGCCGTGCATGCGAAGGCCGAGACTCTGCGCAATGAGTACGTAATCGCAGTTACCGGCACGGTTCGACAGCGCGATGCAAACACGATTAACCCCAACATGCCAACCGGTGAAGTCGAGGTTGCCGCCAACGAGCTGCGTATTCTCAACGAATCGAAGCTGCCGCCGTTTTTGCCTTCCGACACGGCACTCACCAACGAAGAGACGCGCCTGAAATATCGCTACATCGATCTTCGCCGCGACGTAATGCAGTTCAACATCGAGATGCGGCACAAAGTGGCGAAGGCGATTCGCGATTATCTTTCTGCGCAGGGATTTTTCGAAATCGAAACCCCGTTCATGACCCGCTCCACGCCCGAAGGCGCGCGGGATTATCTCGTCCCCAGCCGCGTGCAGCCCGGAACCTTCTACGCCCTGCCCCAATCGCCGCAGATGTTCAAGCAGATCCTGATGATCTCCGGCTTCGACAAATATTTTCAGATCGTTCGCTGCTTCCGCGACGAAGACCTGCGAGCCGACCGCCAGCCCGAGTTTACGCAGATCGATCTGGAAATGACTTATCCTCAGCCCGAAAGCGTGTGGGCGGTGGTGGAAGGATTTCTGACAGCCGCGTTCGCAGCCGCCGGCGATCAGATCGAATCGCCCTTCCCGCGCATGGATTATGACGAAGCCATTCGCCTGTACGGAATCGACAAGCCGGATTTGCGCCTGCCTTCATTCACCGATGTGCGCGACTGCTTCACGCCGGAAAATCTAAACGATCTCGCGATCAATCCCAACCTTCCGGTGGTGGCCATTCGCATTCCGAAGGTGGGCGAACTCTCGCGCAAGGAGCGCGATGATATCAAGCCCATGTTCCACTCCAAGGGCGGAGCGCGGGTTTACGAAGATTTCAAACGCATCGCAAATAAATTCCCCGATGCGGCAGCAGCAATTAGCAAGAAGTGCGGGGCGGAAGAAAGTGACTTGATCGTGCTCGTCGCTGGCTCGGCGCAATCCGGACCGCAAACGGCCCTCCCCGCGCATCGCAAAGTTACGCCGCAGGAGCTCGCGATTTACGCGTCGGCAGGATTGCTGCGTCTGGCGCTCGCGCAGAAATATGCGGACCGTCACGGCATCTTCAAAAAAACTGGAGATGCGGCGAACGATTATCGCTTTCTCTGGGTCACCAACTTCCCCATGTTCGAATGGGACGAGGGCGAGAAACAATGGATGGCCGCACATCACCCGTTCACCTCGCCGCATGAAAGCGACATGAAGCTGCTCGAAGAAGGTGTGGAGTCGGTGAAAGATCCGCAATCGACTTTGAGCGCGGTGCGGGCATTGGCTTACGACGTTGTGCTGAACGGGACCGAATTAGGCTCGGGATCGATCCGTATCCATCGCCAGGATATTCAGAGCAAAATCTTCCGCGCCCTCGGCATGACCGAAGAAGAAGCCCGTGCCCGCTTCGGATTCTTTCTCGAAGCCCTCGAATACGGCACGCCCCCGCATGGCGGTATCGCGCTGGGCCTCGACCGCATCGTCATGATCCTGGCCGGAGCCGAGAGCCTCCGCGAAGTAATTCCCTTCCCCAAAACCGCCCGCGCTGTGGATTTGATGGTGGATGCACCCACGCCGGTGAGCGAGGCGCAACTGCGAGAACTCGGGATTATAATAAAAAACAAAACCTGAGTGAGGGGCTTGCTTTAGGTGGCGCAGCGCTTTCAGCGCTGCGATTCAGTTCTGCACGAGAAACAGTATTTCCGCTGGAGTCGTAACTAAACCTTAGAATCCCAGCCGCGAAGCGGCATAAGAATGCAGCCCACGGCGCAAGCCGTGAGCTGCCCATGTGTAACAATGTCAAGCCCCGAAGGGGCGAAAGCAGTTCTGACACTCTTTCCACGCTGCTATTTCAGCCTCATACCCCCTGCATAACTTTTTACAACCCACCGACATTGTCGTGACACCCCCTCTCGACCGCAAGTCTAGTCTCCAAATTGTCAGCAGGTTGCAATTCCTAAGCGGGCTACATCAACAAGCAAGCTCTCAGAGCCGGCCCCGGGGTAATTCGCAATAGCTAAATAAGGAGGACAACTTGAAAAAGATATTTTCGTTATTCGGACTGCTCATGGCTTTGGCAATTCCGTCCGGCTTATGGGCCCAGGGCTACTCACAGACCAATCTGGTTTCCAACGTCGCCGGCGTAGCCACCACCACAGACGCTAACCTCTCCAACCCGTGGGGAATCTCGTTTATTGGTGGAGACGATTTCTGGATCGCCAACAATAACACCGGCACCTCCACGCTCTATAACGCAACAGGTACCGCAGATTCCCTGATCGTGACCATTCCCGGAGCCGCCAGCAACCCCAACGGCAACTGCAGCCCCGGATGTCCCACCGGAACCATAGCCAACGCCAACTCCACTTACTTCAGCGGTGCAGCATTTGTTTTTGATACCGAAGATGGCCTCATCATCAGCTGGGCCTCCGGCACCGTAGCCACAATCGCCTTCGACAACTCCGCCAGCGGCGCTGTCTACAAAGGTCTCGCATTGCTCGGCACTAATCTTCTGGCAGCAAACTTCAACACCGGCAAAGTCGATGTCTACGATTCCAACTTCGCTCCCACTTCTCTTGCTGGCTCGTTCACCGATCCCAATCTGCCCGCAGGTCTGGCTCCTCACGGCATCCACGTCATCGGCAGCCAGGTCTACGTCGCCTATGCCATGCAGGACACTCCCAAGCATGATGCCATGCCCGGTGCCGGCGCAGGCCAGATCGATATTTTCGATAGCAACGGCAACTTCGTGAGCGTCTTCGTCGCTGCTGGTTCCAGCAACAACCTCAATGCGCCTTGGGGCGTGGTGGCGGCTCCAGCTAGCTTCGGAACCTTCGCCAACGACATCCTCATATCGAATTTCGGTGATGGCACCATCAGCGCGTTTGACACCACCGGAAAGTTCATCGGCCAGGTCACCGACTCTTCCAGCAAAGTGTTGGTAAATCCCGGCATGTGGGATATGGTCTTCGGCGCCGGCGGCACGGGTGATCCCGGCACTCTTTATTTCACCGCTGGAGGCAGCCTCAACCAGCCCAATTTCCCAGCGGGAGGCAGCGCCACCAGCGTCTTCGCCAGCCTCGTTCCCGCGAGCTCCGTCACCGCTCCGAATTTCTCTTTGAGCCTTTCAACTCCGAGCACAACGGTCAACCCAGGTGGTTCGGCGAACATCACTGTCAGCGCCGCAGCAGTGGGAGGGTTCAACAGTCAGATCACGCTGACCTGCACTGCGCCCGCCGGTCTCACCTGCGCTTTCAGCCCCACAACCATCTCTCCCGGCGGTACTTCATCCTCCACATTGACGATCAGCGCTTCATCGACACCGCCCTCTGGTGGTGGAGGCTATAGCGTCCACGGCATGGGATTGTTCCTACCCGGTCTGGGACTCTTCGGAACTCTTCTGACCATCCGCAAACGGAAACCGCTCACCCGCAAGAGCATTCGCTGGATGAGTCTTCTGGGCATGCTGCTCGTCATCTCGCTCTTCGCGCTGGGATGCGGCGGCGGCAGTAGCAACGGTTCCACCAGCACCCCAGCACCATCAGCACAGAACGTTACCGTGATGGTCACAGGTACCTCCGGCTCTCTGGTTCAAACCGCGCCGGTGACAGTCACCGTTAAATAAAACAACCCCGGCAAAGGGCGCACTTCGGTGCGCCCTTGCTTTAGCCGGCTGGAGATGTGATTCGTATGCGGCATGCCTTCAGGCATGCCGCAAAACATACGTTTTGAACGCGCCTTCAAGTGCTGGATTCTTAAATCGATAGCCGCCACATTCCCACTCCTGCACTAATCCGAAAAAAGAACACGACCCGTCACCGTCAAAACTCAACCCCTCGTGCTACAAAGAATCTGGTTTTCCCAGCCCGCTCGCTTCCGGTAGCCCGCGCGCAATCAATTCTCCGAGCCTCATCCCAATTAAAGGTGGGACTCCATGCCGCGCGCCTCGCTTTTCATCACCGTCCCTCACATCCTTGTCTTATTACTATTCCTAACCGCGCCCGTCTTCGCGCAGGACGCCGCTACCGGCGCCATCCACGGCACAGTCCTCGATCCCGCCGGAGCTCACATCGCCCAAGCCTCCATCGTCGTCGTCAATTCCGCCACCGGCACGCGTTACTCCGCCACATCCGACTCCGAAGGCCGCTTCGTCCTCGATCTTCTGCCGCCCGGCGATTACTCCGCCCGCGCCGTCGCTCAGGGCATGTCGCCGCAAGTCACGCCCCCGCTTCACGTCGACGTCGGCGCGGCCGCCGAAATCGAATTCCATCTCACCGTCGCCGGACCGCAGGAAAGCATCACCGTCTCCAGCGGCCCTCAGCTCGTTGACACCAAGACCAGCGCCGTCTCCACGCTCATCGACGAACGCGCCATCGCCGATCTTCCCATCAACGGCCGCCGCTTCTCCGATCTCATGCTGCTCTCGCCCGGCGTCACGCAAGACCCGCGCAGCCTCACCTCCGCCACCAACGGCGATCTCTCCTTCGGCGGTCTTCGCGGATTCCAGAACAGCTTCCTCGTCGATGGCGGCGACTTCAACAACGCCTTTTTCGCCCAGGCCCGCGGCCTCTATCGCGCGCCTTACCAGTTCTCGAACGAAGTCGTGCAGGAGTTCCGCGTCTCTTCCAATTCCTACGGCGCTGAGCAAGGACGCGCCGGAGGCGCGGTCGTCAACGTCATCACCAAATCCGGCTCCAATCACTGGCACGGCACCGGCCTCTATTACATCCGCGACAGCGGCTTCGGCGGCGCAGCAACTCCTTTCATGACCTTCAAGCCCCACAGCGAGCAGCAGCAAGGCGGAGCCACGCTCGGCGGTCCGCTCAAGAAAAACAAAATCTTTTTCTTCGCCGGCTTCGATCAGCACTACTTTCACGTTCCCGATGTCGTCGAATTTCTCGACGGCTCCATGCAGGTCGTCCCGCAAGCCGGAACCGGACCCTACACTCCCGGCGACTACGAAGCCAGCGACCAGGCCTTAGTCTTCGCCGCCGCCGCCCAGCTAAATTCGCTCGCCGGCTCTTATCCCGCCGCGCAAATCGGCAACGCTTCGTACGCCAAGCTCGATATCAATCTCTCCCCGCGCAACCAGCTCGGCATCCGCTTCAATTCTTCCCGCTACTGGGGATCGAACAACGTCTTCCTCGATCCCGCCAGCCCCGTCACCTACGATTCCATCACCGATAACGGCGAAGAAACCGTCTCCACAGAAACCGGTTCGGTCGTTCTCACCTCAAGTCTCACCCCGCGCCTCATCAGCCATCTGCGCGCCCAGTTCTCCCGCGACCTGCAGCAGTCTTATACCAACACTACCGATACTCTCATCAAAGTCACCGACATCATCGACGGCATCGGACGCTCCGACCTGCTTCCTCGCGCGACTCGCGAACACCGCGGCCAGCTCGCCGAAACTCTCAGCCTCGATACCAGCCGCCACTCTTTCAAGTTCGGCGGCGACTACCCTCATCACCTGGCTCTACGATTATTTCCCCAGCCAGCAGAGCGGCGAATACATTTTCGATCCCATCAAGGTCAATCCCTTCACCTTTGAACCGCAGGAAGCCGGACTCCCGCTCACGCCGCTCCGCGCCTATCGCCCATGCCGTCCCGCATTACTACCTGCAGAACTTCGGCCCCGCCACTTCCAATCCCAACAGCAACGACTACGCCGCCTTCGCGCAGGATACGATCCGCGCCACAAATCATCTCGCGCTGAACCTAGGCGTGCGCTGGGATCTCCAAACCTTCACCACCGCCGGACTTCAATCCAATCCACTATTTCCGCCCTCCGGCAAAGTTCCTTTCAAGCCCTACAACTTCGGCCCGCGCGCAGGACTCGCGTACTCGATCGGCAAGGACCACCCTTTCGTCATCCGCGCCGGCTACGGGATTTTCTACGTCCGCATTCCTCAGATCTACAACTCCGCCATCGCCACCGAAAACGGCATCACCGACGCTCAGGTCTTTCTCAACAACACCAACTTTTACGACCACCAACTCTTTCCCGTATATCCCAACCCGCTGGTAAATTGCCCGTCATGACCGCCACTTCCTGCAATCTGCCTGCTGGATTCACTGAAGGCGTCACGAACGATGTTTCCGCCTTCGCATCCCAACTTCGTAACCCCGCGCGTGCAGCAGGCCAGCCTCACTCTCGAGCGCGAAGTTGCCGACCACACCACCGTCGCGATTTCCTATCTCTACGTTCACGGCGAACATCTCATCCGCGCGCTCGACGTAAATCTCCCGCCGCCGACCGCCGTCAATTACCCGCTCTTCGATTCCACCGGCTCCATCTTTCAGAACGGCTACTACACCGTCGATTCCTTCGCCACCTGGCAGTACACTCAATCGCTCACCTGCCCGTTCCCGCCCTGCATCAATCCCCTGGGACGCCCCATCGCCCAACTCGGCTCCATCGACGAATTCCAGAGCGCCGCCTCCAGCGTCTACAATGGCGCAACTCTCTCCATCAATCGCCGCATGCCCCACGGCGCCTATCTCCGTCTCGCCTACACCTACGCCCACGCCATCGACGACGGTCAAGACGCCCTGGTCGCCGGATCGCCCGCCACCGTGCAGAATTCCTACCAGCCCAATGCCGAGCGCGGCCCCAGCGTCACCGATCAGCGCAACCGCTTCGTCGGCGCATTCTCGTTGGAACCTCGTCCCTTCCATCGCGAACACCAACTCCTCGGCCACATTTTCAACGAATGGAAAATTTCCAGCATCGTCACCGCCGGCAGCGGCCGCCCCGTCAACGCCACGGTCTGCGGCGATCCCAACCAGGATGGCAACTACGACAACGACCGCCTCCCCGGCTACAGCCGCAACGGATTCACCGGACCCGACTACTCTTCCACCGACCTCCGCTTAGTCCGCAAAATCCACATCTCCCACGAATACCGTCTGGAATTCACCGCCGATTCCTTCAACCTCTTCAACCGCGACAACCAGCGCGTCGAAATCACCACCGACGGCCTCACCGCCGAAGCCACCACCTTCGTCCCGTACACCGTCTACGTCAACGGAACTCCCTACCCCGCTTACTATCAGCAACCTCAACAGAGTTTCCTGAAACCCACCGCCGCCTTCGCCCCGCGCCAAATCCAATTAGGCCTGAAATTCATCTTCTGAGGTCGCGCGTGGCGAGCAGTGGCACAGAAATGGGTGCCCCATGTCTGCGCATTTGCGAGACGTGGGATTCCACGGCCGCATCCCGCAAGAATTTTGAAGGCGAAAGAATGTCGGGACGCCGTTCTTGCTTGGACGATCACATCCGTGTTAATCCGCGAGAATCCGTGGCTCGCGCCGCACTCCCTGCAACTTTTTCACCCTCCCTACTTGACTTCCCCCCAATTCCTTGCAATAACTATCCGGTCCTAGTAACGTAGTAACCGTCCATCCGGACTGGTTTGGGGGTGTGTTCAGATTGGCGGAAATTCGACTGCAAGAGGGTGAATCCCTCGAGAATGCTTTGCGCCGTTTCAAGCGCAAGGTGCAGCAGGAAGACATTATCAAAGAGGTCAAGCGCCACTCTTTTTACCTGAAGCCCGGTGAGAAGAAACGCGTCAAGGCCGCACTTGCTCGCAAGCGCGCCCGTAAAAAGGTTCGCAAGGAGCAGGATTGAACCAGCAAGGGTTTAATAAAACAAGACTGGGAAGAATGAAGGAGCAAAGACTGAAGCAGTAAAGGGTCGTCCCCTTCCCGGGGCGGCCCTGCTCTGTTGGCCCCCACCATACAGAGTTGCAGTTAGGGATCATTCAACAAGCACATCCAATCGGAATTTAAGCCAGATAGTTTGTATCCACGCGCCGTTCCAGGTGCGTGGCGGGCCGAGTCCAGGGGAAGTTTGAGGGGGATGTATATCACCTGTGTTTGCTCTGTGCCACCGCCTCCCCGCGAGTGGTGAGCGCACCACGGGCACAAGGGAGCCATCCTCAATGGAATTTCAGGATAAGGTACTGACCTGCATCGATTGCGGCGCCGATTTTGTTTTTACTGCCGGGGAACAACTGTTTTTCTACGACAAACAGTTTAAGAACCAGCCCAAGCGCTGTAAAACCTGCAAGTCCAAACGCGTTTCCGTTCTGTCCACAACCACGCCACGCGAGTCCCACCACTACGCTCGCGTGGAAACTCGAGCCACGTGCTCGCAGTGTGGCAAGGAGACCACCGTCCCCTTCCGCCCCACGCAGGGCCGCCCAATCTTATGCCGGGAATGCTTCACGCAGAAGAAGATCCAAGCCACTGCCTGATCACTTCTGCGGCCGGTCGGTTGCGGGATATCCCAATGTGAGGACAGCCGCCCTCGGCTGTCCGCCGGGCTTTAGCCCGGCTGTTTTCCATCGCATATCCATCAATCGCAGTAAGACAGTTTCGCGTGGTTCGGAACAACATCGACCAGCCTCCGCACTTGCGCTACCATTAACTCCGTGCCCACCTTCCACGTCGAAAACTTCGGATGCCGCGCCACCCAGGCTGATGGCGCCGCCCTCGAACGTCAGTTCGAGACGCGCGGCCTCACGCCAGCCTCAGCCGCGCAAGCCAATCTCGTCATCCTGAATACCTGCACCGTAACCAATTCGGCCGACCAGGATGCCCGCGCCGCCATCCGCCGCGTGCAGCGTCAAAACCCTCTGGCAAAAATCATTGTCACCGGCTGCTACGCCCAGCGTGCTCCCGAAGAAATCGCCGCCCTACCGGGCGTCAGCGCAGTGATCGGCAACTCCCACAAACACCAACTCGCCGAAATCGCATTAGGTAGCATCACGCGCGATAGCGCCAATCCCAACGACCAGGCCAATGCCTATGATCGGGAAGGGCACGACTTTAGTCGTGCCCTAAGTGTCTCTTTCGAACCGGCTTTAGCCGCTGAGGCCAACCAGCCAAAAGTTTCTCAATGCTTCCTGCCCATCCACTCTCTGACTGAGAACCGAGAGCTGAGAACTGAGTACCGGATTTTCGTCTCCGACATCTTCGCTCACACCGAACTCCTGGCTGCGCCAGTCTTCGAGTCCGGCGAGCTCACGGAAAATACCCGCACACGCCCCAACCTAAAAGTGCAGGACGGCTGTGATAACCGCTGCTCCTTCTGCGTAATTCCCAGCGTACGCGGCCACAGCCGTTCGCTACCGCAACCCGAAATCATTCACGAGGTGAACACCCTGGTAGCCGCAGGCTACCGCGAAGTAGTAATCAGCGGCATCAACTTGGGCCGCTGGGGACGCGATCGAGTGTGGGGCGGGCGCCCTCGCCCGCCAAAACTAACCAAGAGCACGGACCCGCAGCATTTCGAAGATCTAATTAGATTGATCCTGTCCGAAACGCCACTGGAAAAACTCCGCATCTCCAGCGTCGAGCCCATGGATTGGACCGACGATCTCATCACGCTCGTCGCGTCATCTCCCCGCATCGCCAAACACGCGCACGTCCCGCTGCAATCCGGCAGCGACGCCGTATTGCGCCGCATGCATCGCAAATATCGCCCTTGGCACTATCGCGAGAAGATCGAAAAGATTCGCGCCGCCATGCCCACCGCCGCCATCGGCGCTGACGTCATGGCCGGATTCCCCGGCGAAACCGACGCTGAATTCGAAGCCACGCGCCGCCTCATCGCAGACCTGCCCTTCACCTACCTGCACGTCTTCACCTACTCCGCGCGTCCCGGCACGCCCGCCGCTACGATGCCAAATCAAGTTCCGATCCACATCGCCCGCGAGCGCAACCGCATCCTGCGCGATCTCGCCGCCGAAAAAAAATCCACCTTCATGCAATCCTTCATCGGCCGTCCGATTGAAGCGATCACTCTCAACGTAGCTCACAGCGGGCCCCGTGGAGAATTCACCGAAGCCCTCAGCGACAACTATCAAAAGCTTTATCTAAAAGGACGCCACACTCCCAACCGCTGGCTCACCGTCCAGGTGGAAAAAATAGAAGACGGAGCGTTCATGGGATCGCTCGCGTAGAAACAGCCGAAGCAGCTGACACCAACCGCGATGCGTTCAATCCGCCGCCGCTTCCGACTGCACCGGCACACTCAATTCGTAGCCCATCTCTGCCATCAGACCGCCCCACGCCGACTCAATTCTCGCCACACAGTCTTTCGGCAAATTCGTGCGCCAGCCTCCGGCCTTGGCCACTCGGATATACGGCAAGTCCGGTCGGGTGTCCTTGGTGGAGGAAAAAACGTGCATTTGCTTTTTCTCCAACTCCCGCATGCGCGCCCCGGTGCTTTGTTCGATGGCAAAGGTTAGCTTGGCTGGATCGCTCGAAGCCCCTAGGAATTTCGCAATTCTCGTCATCTCGATCAGCGGTTGCGTGTGCAGCGACTCGTATCGAACAAGCAGGAAGCCGGGATCGTCACGCCGGGTGTAATACCAACTCGCCACGTGATCAAACCAACTCCCGTAGGTATGGCCCGTGTCATTGGCGAGGAAGCGTGAGACATAGTGTGTCAGCGGGTAATCCTCCTTATGCAACCGCTGCTTGATTCCGAAGTGATATTCGGCAAGCACCACATCCCGGGGGTCGCGCACGATGTAAAGCACCTTATAGTAGCGAGGATCGAAATACTGGTGGCTCTTGAGAGTGCGGGGCCGGGGGAGCCGATTGAGACTCCGCTTAGAATGCGCTTCATAGTCCGGGACCAACTGATTGATATTGGTAAAGTCGGGATGTTTCTCCGGATACTGCAGATTCGCAATCAGGAATCGGATCCACGTGTTCCCCGATTTCGGGTATGAAACGAGAAACGTGTCATCGGGAAAAACATCGAGCATGCGCCCCGGCATATGCAATCCCAAGGCACGCTTGATTGCTCTAACTACATATAGCTCCTGGATCATTTGAAAATTCCTTCCCGGCCTCAGGGCCAAATGCAGCCAACTAAATTTTCGTCGAACTTTCACGCAATCCTAATGATCGCGTAATATTTGATATTACATGTATCCCTATTAGCATAGTATATATTTCTTCAAAAATGGCTTGAGCGCCGTAACCCTTGCTAGACACGGCTTCGCGCGATGTGCAGATTGCTGCACTTCGCGCCGGTAAATGAGGGCACCCTGCACACAGAGATTGCCGAATTAACCTTCTTGTAATAAATGCTGGCAATCAGACTCGAGGTTTGCTAGGGTGTACAGTATGTCTATTTAATTAGTAGGCTTATTGCAAACCCCTAAAAAATCAGCGGACGACGCAACTTTCAGAGTCCCAGGAAAGAGGGCGAATATGGGAAAACTGATTTTGGTAAGGCATGGACACACTCCACTCAATGCCCCCGGGAACGACGAGAGACTACGCTCCTGGCTGGATGTACCTCTGGACAATAAAGGGATGGAGGAAGTCGCGCAGACCGCTGAAACTCTCCGCAAGTATCCCATCGACGTGATTTATTGCTCGGACCTGCGCCGGGCGCGTCAAAGTGCCGAAATCGTGCGCCACAGTGTCAAAGCTCCCGTGATCGCAACCAATGAACTACGCCCATGGAACCTGGGCGCATTTGGAGGACAGAGAATTAAGGAAATAGTGCCTTTCCTCAATCTCCTGAACCAGCACCCGGATCTCCCCGCACCAAGCGGCGAGTCCTTCTATCAATTCTACGGTCGTTACTCTCATCGCTTGAACGCATTGCTCACCCTCGCGGATTCCTCGACTGGCTGCATCTTGGCGGTCACGCATGTCCGGAATCTCCTGGCGGCGACCATCATCATTGAAGGCGGCAACAAAGACAGAGTACCGGTCAAGGGTGGCCCGAGCACCGCAACCATCAACCTCGTGGAAAAAATCGATGGCCGATGGAGAATCCTACGCGAGGACGGTCGAGAGATCGTCCAACAAACCACCCTCCCTTTCGAAAATGTCTCTTCGACATCCTCTATGCTCGACCTGCCAATAGAACCAGCCTTCGCTCCAGCTGGGCGATGAGCAAGAGACGTGGGGCAATTTAAGCGGTACCACCCACACAACGCCGCCATCAAATCTGCGCCGGCTCCTCAGGATCAGGCTCGCGCACCGGTGCATCCGGATTCTCCGGCGGGTTCGGCGGTTCTTTGATTGGCGGCGGGAAAGGATCCGCAGGCGCACGAAGATGGTAGAGGGTGAGCAAGCGTGATTCGAATTGAACTTCGATTGACATGGATTCTGCCACAGAACGCCCATCCCCTGGGGATGCGGTGCAGATCGAATCACCTACGGTCGACCGCCCATTTCCCTAGGCGGACTTTTGCAATTCCACTCCGTATCGCTTTGCCGCCGATTCGATCCGCTTCCACGCCGCGCGGCGCTCCGCCTCGGTAACACCCTCCACCTGATTGAAACGTGCAGCCGCATTGCGTACGTGCGAAGCATTCTCCAGCGGCTCCTTGCGCTGCTTGGGAAAAGCGAACTTGGTTGGGGATATCCGATCACGAGTTGGCTTGGTTAGCTTCGCCATGGTTTTCCTCTCTTGACCAGCCTTTTGACGCCAACGAGCGCGGCTTGGTTGTCTCTTCAAAAGTCGGAATCCGGAGAGACTCAACCTCCGCTTATTCTCTAGCCCTGGTCGGTTTATCCTTTCCCCCCACTACCTGCGCATGACCGAGTGCGGTCACCAGTGACAACCCCCCAATCACATTGCCCAGCAAAGTTGGAAGAAAAAACTGCGCAATATATGTTCCCCAGGAAATGGATTTCGTGACCACCAGGAAGAACATCGTCGTCGATCCCGCGATGATGTGGTTAAATCCACTAAGGCCAATCAGATAGGTCAGGATAATGATGATGCTCACCCGCGCCGACTCCGCGCCCGGCAGCAGCCATACCATCAATGCGATCAACCAGCCCGCAAAGATTGCGCGCACCAGCACCGTCCCGAATCCCGCCCCAAGGTGAGCCGCGCCAATCTGCGTCAAACACTGTTGCGTGTGCGCATCGAAGATGCCAACTTTTCCGATGCACAGCGCGAATAGGAATGTTCCCACCAGGTTCGCACTCAGGACCACCGCCCACAAGCGCAGCATACGCAGTAATGTGGACAAGTCTTTCCGCACCAGAAGCGGCAAAACCACGGTGAGCGTATTTTCCGTAAACAGTTGCTGGCGTCCCAGAATGACGATCAGAAATCCCACGCAGTATCCCACTGACGCAATCAATGGCCGCCATGGCCGATCAGGAAGGTGGGCCATGAGCAGACCTTCGGCAATAAAGGAAAATCCCATGGAAAGTCCCGCAGCCAACGCCGACCACCCCAATGCCGATGCGGTCCGGTGCAATTCCTCTTCGCCTTCGCGCCGGATGGTCTCGTAAACCACATTCGCGCCAATGGCCAGCCGTTCCTCGACTTGCTTCTGCTCCGCGCGCGTCGTGATCGTGCCTTCCCCCGCGGGCAGTTCGTCTTTGGCTTGCTTCTTGTTCACGATGTTCCTTTCCAAAAAATAAAGACCGGCCGTTTCCGGTTTACATCATACCCGTGCGCATCACTCAACGGTCGAGCCGGATCGCAATCGCAGAATCTTTACATCATGATGTTTTCTACATAGCCGCACGAGCCTGGAAGTGGCATCTAACCCGTGGCAATATAAAGACCCGGCAGTGAACAGGAACAGGGTTGGACGATCGAAGACGAACAGTGTCAGAGAATCGGCGGAGGATATGAGGCCATGAAGTTCAGATTTTTACTGTTTCTCTGAATGGAGCCAAGATTTTATCTACGCCGGTTCAGGATCCAACCCACGGAAAACCAGGAGGCACGTGAGCGAAGAAAGCACAAGCCATAAGTCAAACAATGATTCGTCGAAAAATGATTCGTCAAGAAATGACTCGCCGAAGTTCGACTGGGTAACGGCACGCTCCTCCTGCTCTCTGGCAAACGTATTCAAGACGCTCCGATTGCAAGTCGAAGAGGACGTGAAAACTCGCAACAACCTGCGCCCCGCCAATTCCCCCTACGAATTTTCCGTCGCAGACAGCAACGGCGGCTTTGCCGTGGTCCTGAAAGGCAAAGACTTGAAAGGCAAAGACGTTCAGAGGTCGGTAGTCTTCACCCTGGCCGAGCACGCAATCTCCGTGCGGGACGGCATCGGCACCCCCATGTTTGACGTAACTGTCACCTTCGACGAAGCAGGCACCTGCAAGCTGAACATAAACGGCGAGTCGCGCAACTTCTGGCAAGTACGAAGAATGGCCTTGGAAGAGCTACTGTTCCCCACCCTCTAGCCCGCGGAGTGCCACGACCCATGTGGCGCTGCTTAGGCAGCACCCGCTCGTGGGAATGCGGTGTGAGCCTTGTAGTACGCTCGTTCGATGATTGGCATCAGACGTTCCGGCAGTTCACTCTTCATCACGTATTCATCCACCAGCCACAGAATTCGCTCGGGCAATTCGGAGTACGCCGAAAGCAGAATGATCGGCACGTTGGGAAAGCGTTGCTTGATGTGGCAGGCTACGGCTTCCGCGTCCATGCCTTCCAATTTGTACTCCAGCAGAACCGCGGCTACCGACGCGTCCTCTAACATTTTTATCGCGGCGTAGCTGCTCGACGCGATCTTGACGCAATAACCATGAGATTCCAGAGTTACTTTGCGAAGCTCGAGGGCTTGGGGAAGGTCGTCAATGCACAGCAGTGTGGGGGATCCCATGGCCGTATCTCCTCATGGATGCCTGTAAGTTTTGGTTGGCTTGCCGTTGTCCGACGTGGGACAACACGCAGGACACGACTCATCCCGCCACGACCTGGTGACGATGCGAATGGAAACAGCCTTTGCTGACTAGACTGCGGCCATGATCACAAAATCTACCCAAACCCAGGAACCCTGTCTGTTCAAAATTGATCACTTTTCGAAAGATATCCCAGAGGCCCGCCGCGGTACTCAAATCGGCTTCGGACCTTTGGTCGCAACCAGCACCTCCAACAAAGTGGCCGTGTTGCGAACGCTTACCGCGATGGTTATGAGTGGTCCTGACAGGAGCGGATTTTGCTCCGAGAGTGCCTCGAGACGCGTACTGACATCATGCAGTTGATCGACTTCGCGCAGGATCGCTTGAAAAATCATGGGCACACCACTCTCTCGCAGAAAAACCTAAGGGGGGAGAACTTCAGATGGACTGGCTTAGGTCAGAAGACCTGAAAGAGGAGAAGGTGGTAACCACCTCGCTGGGACTATACCACGCCAGACGGGGATGTGCCTGCTCCAAATTGAGCGCTAATCGGTTCGCACCGGTGATATCGTGGACTTGTGCGCAAGAAAAGAACCAAGAAGCAATCGGCCAAAGCGACACTCGCCGAAGTCATCAAGGAAATGGCGAAGCCAAGAGTGGCTAGTTCCGCACGAGAGGATAGTCACATTTTGCGAAATGAATATCTAGTCGTGAAGCACGATGTTGAGAAGTGAACTGTGAACCTGCAATGCGTCGCCGGCGTGATAATCGATGAGCCCCAATTTCCTGAACCTGTTCATGAAAAAGCTAACCCGCGAGCGAGTTGTACCTACCATCTCCGCTAAAGACTCCTGACTGATCTTGGGGATTACAGTCTCGGGTTTTCCGTCCTTGCCAAAATGAGCCAGTAATAGCAATATCCGGGCCAGTCGTTTTTCACTGGAATTGAAAAGCTGGTCCACCAAATCCTCTTCGTATCGGATATTCCGGGTTAGCAAATACGCCACAAACATATCGGAAAACGCGTGTTCCCGGTGAAGCACGTCCACCATCGACTTCTTGTCGATGCGCATCACGGAGCAATCGGTCATTGCGGTCACGGAGCACAGGCGGAGAGGCTGCCCTGTAAGGCAACCTTCCCCGAAGAAATCGCCCTTGTTTAGGACGCCAATTGTGGCTTCCTTCCCGGTCTTGGACACAACCGTGAGTCTTACCTTTCCTTCCTTTATATAAAAAACAGCATCGGACGAATCACCCTGTGCAAAGATCGTCTGTTTCTTGAGAAAAACTGCGATCCTCCTACCGCCGTTGATGGTCGAAAGGAATGTCTTGGGATCGAACTTGCTGAGTTTCTTGGCCGTTGCCACGGGCGTCATGATTGGCCTCTCTTAAGAGTTCTGAAGGCGCAGGCGCAACCCTATGTAAGGATGATAAATGCGCAAGAAAGGCGAGAACAATATCAGGTCCGCGGGAAAAATGCGGTTCGCTGAATGAAAATAATGATTTCACTTTTGCTGTCGAGAGTCAAGGAAAGGTTCGAGCCGGGTAGTGGCTGAATTTGAATCGCCCCTAAGTTTTCCACAGAAGTAAATCTCCCCAAACAATCAAAAGGAGAAAGACAGATGAGCAAGGTAAATCGCAATATAATTCAGCCACTACCTTCGAGCCGCACCCAACTACGATAGCGGTTTTCCCAGCAATCAAATCAATGCGGCTCAGTGGCCTGCGTGACCTTTGCCTGGGTCGCTGCCGGAATCAGACTCGCATTCACCGTCACGCCCGGCAGCTCATCTCCGCGAAAGAATTTATCTTTCGCGGCGCGCATCTCCGGCATCGCCTCGTACGGCTTGCTGTAGTCGTTGGCCGCGTTCCAGAACAAGAATCCGATTCCCCCTTTTTCCTTGGCGGTAGCGACCTGCACTTTAATGTACTCAGGCGAATACGTCTTGGTGCGCCAGCGGAAAGCTTGCAGCCACGGGCGAATGACCACTCCACTGCCTTTCGTGATCAACTCGAAGCGCTGCATCGATTCCCCGATGAAGTGCTCAGGTGCGTCGCCGGGATGCTCAATGTTATCCATGCCGAAGAAATGCGAGGGATAAATCATGGGCGAGAGCACATCGCAATATTTCGCCATACCCACGATGTCCTGTCCTGTATGCGAGAGATCGACCGAGCGTTGCCACGCCATCACGCCGAATACATCAAGTGAGAGCAGTACTCCCGTGGGATGCAGTTCCGCGTAAGCCTTCTTCAGGAAGTCGGTAATAACGTCGGAGCGCTGCCACGTGGGATGCTCGGTCTGAAACACGAAGCTCGCATCTTTCTGATCGCCCTCCGCAGGAAAGCGCACATAGTCGAACTGAATTTCATCCGCGCCGGATTGCGCCACGAACTTGGCCAGTGCGATGTCGTAATCCTGAATTTGGTGATTGGAAGAATCAGTCCAGACGAGCTTGCCGTTTTCGCGCCACGGCGCGCGATTCTTCTTTGATTGCACCGCCAACTCTGGATGCTCTACGACCATGCGTTCATCGCGGAACATGGCAACGCGGGCAATCGCGTGCATGTTTTCAGAGTGCAGAAAATGCACGTATTTCGACAGGTCATGAATATAAACCTGATGCTTTCCCAGCAGCGGATGCTCGAAGGGAATGTTCACACTGCCATCGGAATCTTTAATATCGAACACCACGGCGTTACCGCCCACTTCGCGCCAGTGGCGGACGATGCGCATTCCGTGGTCGCTCGCAGCCATCACGCCGGTCAGGTAGATGGCGCGCACTTCAAAATCCTTGGGGACAGAAACAGTTTTCTCGACAATCGGCGCCGGAAGAATCCCGGGGATCGTGATCTGCTCGCCATTTTTGAGAATATTGCTGGAACCAAGCCCGTTTCTACTGCGGATAGCCTCGGCTAGCTCCGAAGAAGTAAGGTAGCCGGTCTTCTGCAAATATCTGTGCGCAACCGCGGGAATGCTTTCTCCGCGCTTCGCTGTATAAATCTCGGCACCCGCAACAACCGAAGACGAAGGTTGCGACGAAGAAATATCCGCCGGCTTCACACTGGCAGAAACCGTCTCGCTGATTGGCGTCAGTTGCGCACTCTGCGGTGCAGAAGCAGCCACAACCGGCGCGGCTTGTGCGCTCTGCGGCTGCGCCGCAAAAGCGGAAAAGAATTCCGGACTCAGCCGCATGGCGGCCACGGCAAACAGAACACACGAGATTGCAGTAATGGCAAGGACAGACGAGCGGCGCAAAGTTCCTCCAGGGCCTACCATCCTGGATGCTATCTCGCACCTGACCCTCGAGCTAGTTACTCCCGGTCATCTCCCCCTCGTTTGTGCGAAATTTCATGCACTTGACGCCGACTCCTTGCGCAATCCTGTCTCGCACGAGTCAAGAGCTTAAACACAGAGGACACGGGAGAGCACGGAGGAAATTTGACGGCTCGCTTGCTGAATTTTGAAACTTGGAATTAGGTACCAGGCACTCGGTACTGTTTTTTCCTTGCGCAAACTATTTCTCTTCCTTATCTCTTAACTTTCCACCACCACCTGTTCTAATATTGTCGGCAACGGTCTAAGTCCAGCCAGATACAGGGTTTTCATGTTCTCAAGTCCTCCGCCATACGTGGCCAGACGCTTGCTTATTCCAAGAGCACCCGGAAGCGCCAACGGGATCTGGCCAAGCAGCTGGTTTTGAGTGACAAATTTTGTCACTTCGAAACAGAGGAGCTTCGAGTCCATGGCGAGTTCGGGTAAGAAGCAGGCAAAGGCCGCAGACACGGCCTGGGACAGGAAAGACAACTACCTTATGAGAACGAACCTCGCTACCGTGCTCGATCCGAACCGCCGCAGCGCCGACGCTGGAGAATTTGAAGCCGCCCTTCGCCGCCGCATCGTGGGGCAGGACCAGGCTGTGGAGAAGGTCGCCGAGATTTACCAGATGTTCCTGGCCGGCCTGAATGCTCCGGGGCGTCCCGTGGGCAACCTGCTTTTCCTGGGGCCGACCGGCTCAGGCAAAACTCGTGTCGTAGAAGCCATGGCGGAGTCCCTGTTCGGCGATGCGCACGCCTGCATCAAGATTGATTGCGCCGAGTTCCAGCACTCCCACGAGATCGCGAAGTTGATCGGTTCGCCTCCGGGATACCTCGGCCATCGCGAGACTCATCCCCTGCTCACGCAGGAAGCGCTCAACCAGTGGTTCACCGAAAAGCTGAAGCTCTCGATTCTGCTGTTCGACGAAATCGAGAAGGCGAGCGATTCGCTTTGGCAGCTGCTGCTCGGCATTCTCGACAAAGCCACGCTCACGCTCGGCGATAATCGCCGCGTCGATCTTTCACAATGCATCATCATCCTGACCTCGAACCTGGGCGCCAGCGAGATGACCAACCTGGTCGAAGGCGGCCTGGGTTTTGCCCCCAAGGTCGTGGAAGTCGACAACAGCTTCGACGACAAAATTCAGCGCACCGCAGTGGAAGCCGCGCGCCGCAAGTTTACGCCGGAGTTCATGAACCGCATCGATAAGACCGTAGTCTTCAAGACCCTGCGCGAAGAGCATCTGGCGCAGATTCTGGAAATCGAACTCGGCATGGTACAGCAGCGCGTGCTGATGGCTGCCGGTACCAATCAGTTCGTATTCAATTGCACGGCAGGCGTGAAGGAATTTTTGCTGAAGGAAGGCACTGACCCACGTTACGGCGCGCGCCATCTCAAGCGCGCCATCGAACGGCACCTCGTTTTCCCGCTGGCAAATCTGGTTGCCACAGCGCAAGTGAAACTCGGCGACTTCGTCCGCGTCGATATGGCTTCCGAGAATCAGATGATCTTCGTCAAGGAAGCTGAAAACGCCATGGCGCCGGTTCTGCTCGAGCGCTACGGAGCTGCCGCCGCAAACATGCCCGCTGTCCGCGCAGCGCGCACCGCCGTGAATGGCCGCCGCGACCTGGGCGCAAGCCCCATCGCGGAAAGCAAATAAGTTTTCGGTAGGTAAACCTCGCTTGACCGCATCTCGCGAGGCCTCTCGGCGCCGGCACCCACCGGCGCCTTTTTTCTTGCACCGTAATAAAACGCCCACAGCCTGCCTCGCCGCTCTCGCTCCCACCAGGTTTGACAAAGTTTTTACAATTCGCAGACATGCACCTCCCGCTGTCTGACGTACTCTTCTCCGCGAATCGAAGCAGGCAAATTCAGTGCCACGGTGAATGATGACAAGAAAAAGATGGGTCGCAACGATTAGCAGAACACTGATTGGCAGAGCACTGATCGCTACGGCGATAGTTATGACGGTTGTGCCCGGTTTGTGGGCTATCACGGCGGTGAAGGAACACAAGTTCCAGGGCGTGCCCGATGGCTCCGAACCCGATGGCCGTTTGGTTTCCGACGGTGCCGGCAATTTTTACGGAACAACCACGGGAGGCGGCCGCAGCTCTTGCGCTTTCAGCGCGCCTTTCTGCGGAACTGTTTTCAAAATGAGTCCCGGTGAGGACGGCGGTTGGAAAGAGACCGTGATTTACAGATTCAAAGGTGGCGCCGACGGCGCAGGTCCCGAGGGCACTCTGATATTCGACGCTGCCGGAAATCTCTACGGCACAACTGTCACCGGCGGCAATGATGAAGTATGCAATGGAGAAGGCTGCGGCACGGTGTTCAAGCTCTCCCCAAACGAAAACGGAAGCTGGACAGAGACCATCCTCCATCGATTTCTGGGCAGCACCGATGCGCAAGAGCCGGGTCTAGGCGTTGTCTTTGACAAGCTTGGAAATCTTTACGGCTCCGCCGGCGGCGGATGCATCGAGGAGTGCAACGGTACGATATTCAAACTCGCGCCAAACGCCGATGGTTCTTGGAAAGAGAGCATTCTCTATACCTTCCTGGGCGGCACGGATGGGGGATTTCCCAGCACCCTCGTAGTTGATGGCGCAGGGAATCTCTTCGGTACCACGACTAGCGGCGGTGGTACCTGCAGCTGTGGCACTGTGTTCGAGTTAAGTCCATCCACGAATGGAAGCTGGCAGAAGACTATCCTTTACAGCTTTACCGACGGTCTTGACGGTGGAACTCCGAGCAGCGGAGTTACATTTGACGGCGCTGGCAATCTTTTCGGTGAAACCTTCGACGGCGGCTCCTTCGCATGCCCGGAAAGCGGTTGCGGCGTCATCTACGAACTCACACCCGAGTCCGGGAGTTGGAAGTTCAGCGTGGTATTCACATTCAACGGCCTTGACGGGGCCAAGGGCAGCCAGCCCTCAGGTGGATTGGCGCTGGACACCAACGGAAACTTTTACGGGGCAACTGATATTGGCGGCCGCGCAACCTGCAACAATGGCAATGGTTGTGGGACGATTTTCAAACTATCTCCCAAAACCGGAGGCGGTTTCAGCTTCACCAGGATATTCGTATTCAATGGAGCTTCTGGGGCGAGTCCATTTGCGGGGGTTATCGCAGATGCGCTGGGAAATCTCTACGGAACAACCTTTGCAGGAGGAGATCCAAATTGTAACTGCGGCGTAGTATTCGCAGTTACGCCCTAGTACAGCATCGTTTCCAGCAACTAAAACTCTCACTCGATCGCATCTCGCGATTCTCTGGCGCCGACCCCCATCGGCGCCTTTTTTGCGCGACAAATGCTGCTGAATTTTCCTTCCGATAGATTAGAGAGAATTCACAATCCACTCTTCCAGTGCAGACCTTAGCTACGTACCGAGGTGACATACCCCAGCAGAATTTTCCTAGCTAGAGTGACTTCAACGTCAGGAACTTTTTCGCAGTTGAGGTCTGGATGTCCCCCAATCCCCGCAGCAATAAGTTTGCCGTCCACTCTTTTTGCAAAATTGTTCCTCACTCTGTCGCTCACATCAGAATCGCATCGCTGATCCTGCTTTGCATTTCTCTCTCGGCATGCGGAGTGTCAACCAGCAACCCCGCCAAGAGCATCACGTCTACGCCTCCCAGCTCTCCCAATTCGGCAAATCCGACGGTTTCCGTATCACCTGGAACCGCATCTGTCCCGTCCAGCGGCCAACAGCAGTTCACCGCCATCGTCACGAATACCAGCAATACCGCAGTGACATGGTCAGCCAGCCAGGGCGCGGTTACTCAGTCTGGTCTATTTACGGCGCCAGCGGTGACCTCTGTACAAGCCGTAACCGTAACCGCCGCCTGCGTCTCTTACCCCAGTGTGCAGGCAGTCACGAATATCACAGTTGTGCCAACGGAGGTGAGCACACTAAGCCCTCTCATGATTACGACGGAAACTTTGGCGAATGCGACAGCGACAGCAGCCTACTCACAAACGCTATCAGCCGCAGGTGGGACGCCGCCGTATTCATGGACCATCGTTTCGGGGAGCTTGCCTGCGGAAATCCAACTCAATGACTCAAGCGGCGTAATCTCCGGAACCACTACCCAAACCGGGCAGTTCAATTTCACAATTCAGGTTGCGGATTCTTCGTCGTCACAGCAAGTCGTCAGCGTTCCGCTCGGAGTGAATGTCCAGACGCCGCCCTCCCCAACTCCACCGACTCCACCAACCTCAACACCACCGCCCGGTCCCGGGATTCCAGCAACTTTTTTCGGCATGCACGTCAACCGCTTTGAGAGTGGAGTGTTTCCCTACCCCACGATTCCGTTCAGCGGGTACCGCACCCTCGACAGCAGCATTCTCTGGAGCGATCTTGAGACTTCCGCTGGAACCTATGACTTCACCCGGATCAATACTCGCCTGGCGGCTGCGCAGGTGGCTGGCGTGGACGTGGTTTATTCGATCTACAACACACCTTCGTTCCACTCTTCCAAGCCCACCGACGCCACCTGCGCCACAACACCCAACACCGGACCTGGAGGCTGCGACCCGCCTGTGGACATCAACCCCGATGGCAGCGGCACCGATGCCAGCCTGATCGCTTTCCTGACCGCGTTGGTGAATGATGTGGGAACCCAGATTAAGTATTACGAGATATGGAATGAAGTGAACATCACCACGGAGTGGACCGGCACAAACGCACAACTGTTACGCATAGCGCAGGATGCGCGAGCTACGATTCTGGCAGCGAATCCCAACGCAATGTTTCTGAGTCCTTCCTTTACCAATCTGACCTATCCGAAAGCCGCCGCCATGGAAGCTGCTTATCTAGCGACATCTCTCAACGGTTCGACGGGCAGCCAGGCAGCCGACATCATCAACTTCCACGGCTACGTGGTCACCCCTGCGCTGCCGGTAGCAGAAGCTGAGAATGAAGTCGTTAATCTGAATAACCTGCAAGCAGTTTTATCGAGCACAGATCTGGCGAAACCGCTGTGGGATACGGAGTTCAGTTATGGCCCGGCTGGTCTAGGAGATCCGGACTTGAATTCAGCATTCATCGCCAAGCACCTGTTGATCCAGGCTGGCCAGGGAATCGCCCGCGCGTTCTACTTCGATTGGGACATCGGCGAACAAGAAGCTTTGTGGAGCGATACGCTTACGGATTGCCTGGAGGCAGGAACGCCGAATAGTGGCGGCTATCTGTGCGAGACCGGAACTGCCTACCAGCAAGTGGAGACGTGGTTGTTAGGAAACACGGTAACGCAGCCCTGCTCCGGGCCCCTGCGTCCGCAGACGGGAGTGTGGACCTGCGGCATCATGAAAGCCAATGGTGCGCAGGCGCTCGCAGTCTGGGACTCTTCGCAAACCTGTTCGGCCGGTAGTTGTACCACGTCAACATACAACTACACTGGTGCTTACACACAGTTCTTTACCCTCGCCAATGTGAATGGCGGAAGTGTATTAAGCGGCGGCAGCGTACAGATCGGTGTGAAACCGATTCTGCTGTCGCAGTGAAAGCGCGTCGACTTATTCGGGGTGGTGATTCTCGGGCCCGGAATGCTGCTGTCCGCCTACACGCTTGAAGTAGCACTCGGCGTGCATAACTTTGCCCCCTTCATCGGCAGTATCGTCTTGATCCAAGTCGATTGACTTACCACACATCGGGCAAACAAATTCCTTTTCCCCAAATCGTTTCGTTGTACTCAGATAGTCTGCCTCCCTGGGCAGGCAAACTTTACGACATCTGTACCTATCGCACAGTTCGAATATGAGACAAAGAACACCCGCCTCTGAAAATACAAACCCGCTACCGAAGATTTAGTTGCAGTGATTCTGATCGTTTAAGGGTGGGTGCAGAATTCGAAACGGTCGGCACAATTCTCGTGAGAATGTGCCGGCCATCCGCTTCGAAGAGATGTTCTTATCTGGTTCGTAATCGGTATCGCCTGATTACTGCCCATCCCATTGCGGCGAGGGCCGCCAGGATGAACAATACCGTTGAACCGCCTTCAGGAACCGTCACCGGCCTCACAGGAAATGCAGGGCGCGGGTCGGGTCGCAGGATGATGAGCCGCCCGGTCTGCGGACTCATTACAAGATTTACAAACGCTATGTGCTCCATAAATAACTGCTCCACTTCTTTTTCCAGATGCGTACGCACCCGATAAATTGGGGCATATTGATGGTAGCTGGCGGCGGTGTCGAGGAAAATGGCCCGCAAGAGGGGGTACAGAAGTAATAATTACGGACAGTGGACTGGAGCGGCATGCGAAAAGCGGCGCGCCAAGACCATGTAAACACGGAAGATAGGAGCCCACAAACCCACAAACCCGCAGTCTCAGCGCTTTCCCGGCGCGGAGTGAAACGGATCGGCTTCCGCCTTGTCCGGCGGATCTTCCGGACTTGGGATATCCAGATTGACGACGACCGGTTCCTGGCCGCTGCGCACCACCACTGCCTCCACCGGTTCATCTTTGCGCGCGTTCAATTCCTGGTGAGGGACGTAGGGAGGAACGTAAACGAAATCGCCCGGGCCCGCTTCGTCGACGAACTCCAGGTTATCTCCCCAGCGAAAACGCGCGCGGCCGCGCACCACATAGATCACAGTTTCCAATTCCCCATGATGATGCGGGCCGGTTTTTGCATTGGGATGCACCACCACAGTTCCGGCACAGAGTTTTTGCGCGCCAACTCGAGCGTGCGAGATGGCCTCGGCGCGCGTCATACCCGGTGTCTGAGGTGTATTGCTGTCCAGTTCACCGTTGCGAATGATGCGCAAGCCTTGGTTTTTCCAGTCGGGCATTTTGTCTCCTCTGCAAAACCGCTCGGAAACATGGTGCAACTTACGGAGCCCGATTGGCAAATTTTCGATCGACAAATTCAGAGGAGGCTAAAAAAACTGAGAAAGGAGATGCAAAATTAAAGATAAAGAGAGTGTCAGAAACCGCCGACTACACCGCAGTTGCGCGCTTTCCCACGATGGCGTCGTAAAGGTTTTTTTCTACGGTTGCCAGATCGGGTTTGCTATCCAGCACAAGATTGGCGTAGCTCTTGCTCGGCACCACGTACTGCCGCGTCGCGGGTAAGACCGTATTCTTGTATTGCCACAGGATAAAGTCGAGGGCGCGCTGACGCTCGGTAATGTCCCTCACCTTTCGGCGATGAAAACATATCTCTTCGGGAGCATCCAGGTAAATGGATAGATCGAAGTGCGGGCGCAGTTGCGCAAAATGTAAAGCTAGGATGCCTTCCACAATCAGCAACGGCTTGGCGGGAATGTGTTCGCGCCGGCCGCTCACGCGCAGGTGCTGCGCAAAATCGTAGATGGGAGCGTCGATGGGCTTGCCTGCGGCGTAGGCGCGGATCTGGCTCTCGAGCAGCGGCACATCGATGGCATTCGGCGCGTCATAATTCTGCTTTGTCCGTTCCTCGAGCGGGAGATGATTCATCTCAACCGAGTAGACCTCCATGGAGATAACGTGGCCGTTGAGACGAGAGGCCACGTGTTTGGCTACGGTGGATTTACCGCTGCCGGATGGCCCCGCCAGTGCAACCACGAAGACCTTGTCCTGAATCGGAATGGCACTCATGAAAGCGGGTATTCTCGCGTGATTTTATTTCCTGGCTAAGGATACCCCGTAAAATTCCAGCCCGGTAGCGGCTTGCCCACACCAAAGGCTATAGTTGGAGCGTAAAATTCCGAATCGAGAGTGGGACAAAAATAAAGGCACAGCGCAGACGCAAGTTGACTTCACCACACGTCGCACCGCGTTCCTTCCGGCCGCACCATCGCTGCATCGGCCTTGCAACTCCACACTCTTTGAAATTCCGGCAGATTCGAGAGTGGACCGATCACACGATATTTCGCGATGGGATGGGGATCGCTTTGTATCATCAAGCGCTGCGTCTCCGGACGGATTTCATCGCCGCGGAATTGTCCCCAGCCAATAAAAAACTGCTGCTCCGGCGTGAAGCCATCCATATCTGCGGGACGCGGCTTGTTCTGCAATGACTTCTCATACGCCAGAAAAGCCACCTTTGCGCCGCCCAGGTCGCCGATGCTTTCCCCGAGCACCAGCTTGCCGTTGTGATGAATGCCGGGCTCGATGAAGTAATTGTCGAACTGATTGGCCACGCAAGCCGCGCGCGTCTGGAACTGCTTCAGGTCGGCATCCGTCCACCAGTTGCGCAGGCGGCCGAGATAATCGAATTGCGCGCCCTCATCGTCGAAACCATGCGAAATCTCGTGGCCGATGACCACTCCGATCGCGCCGTAATTCACCGCATCCACAGCTTTCATATCGAACGCCGGGGGCTGCAGGATGCCGGCCGGAAAAACAATTTCGTTGAGCAGCGGGTTGTAGTACGCGTCGGAGGTCGACGGCGTCATATCCCAGCGCCCGCGATCCACCGGCTTGCCGACGGTCAGCCGGTTGTCTTCTTCCACAAACTTTCTGCCGGCGATCACATCTTCAAAAAACGCATCGCGCCGAATCTCTACGTGGCTATAGTCTTTCCACTTATCCGGATATCCAATCTTCGGATTGAACGTAGCAATCTTGGCCATGGCTTTTTCTTTGGTTTCGTCGCTCATCCACGGCCGGCTTAAGATATCGTCGCGCATGGCTGCCAGCAGATTACGCACCATCTCCTGCATGCGCGCCTTGGCCTCCGGCGGGAAATATTTCTCGACATATTTTTGACCGAGCGCCTCGCCCAGATACTCGTCCGTCGACTCGACGCAACGCTTCCAGCGTGGCTTCATCTCGGTCGCACCGCTCAAGATATTTTCCGTAGAAGGCGAAGTGCTCTTCCACGAAGGGAGCCGAAAGAGAATTGGCGGTCGAGTTGAGCAGATGCCACTTCAGATAAACTCGCCAGTCCGCGAGCGGCACTTCGTGAACCTGCCGGTCGACATCCTGCACAAACTTCGGCTGGTCCACATTCATATCCGTATCTTGTGGAATTTGCTTGTGTTTGAAATATCCCACCCAATCGATATGCGGGGCCATCGCCTGTAACTGCGCAAAGGTAGTGTTGTGGTCGATGGCGGCAGGGTCGCGCAAAGCCACGTTATCGAGCGAAGCTTCGGCGAGCTTCGTCTCCATCGCCATGATGGTCTTGGCCGCGGATGCCGCTGTCTTCTCATCCCATCCAGTAAGCTTGAACATGGCCGTGATGTGTGTGACATATTTTTCGCGCGCTTCCTGGAAGCGCGGTTCCGGCTTCAGGTAGTAGTCGCGATCTGGCAGGCTCAAGCCACTGGCTCCGATGTCGGCCAGCACCCACTCTGGTTTGTGCGGATCCTGCTGACCACCAAGCACAAACGGATCGGTCACCAGGATGTCATGCATGTCCGCCATCACGCGCTGCAGTTCGGCCATATCCTTCGTGGCATCGATTCGCGCGAACCAGGGCTTCAGCGGCTCCATGCCGCGCGCATTTACACGCGACTCATCCATGCACGCGCCGTAGTAGTCGCCGATGATCTGCTCGGTGCTGTCCTTAGGCGCACTCGTGTCGGCGGCCGCGGCCTCCAGAATCTCTCTCAGTTTGTCCTTGGACGATTCGCCCGCCGCCCAGCGCTTGCTCCAGCGCGTCATCGACGCCGGAATCGGATTGTTCGCCCGCCAGGTGCCGTTGGCGAATTCAAAGAAGTCGCTGCAGGGGTCGGCCTTGCGATCGAGATCGGCGATGTCGATACCATGCAGGGAATCAGACTGCGCGAATGCTCTCGAAAAACATAGGGAACATACTAAGAATGCCAACAACGAAATCCGCGACACGCGCATGAGTTTCTCTCTCCGTAACAATTTGGCAGGATATTTCCGGCAGCCATTCTAGAGTAGATAGTGGAATTACGCTTGGATTAGACTGTCGCGGGCAAATTAGGAAAGCAAAACTGGACGGAACGAAGATTGAGAACTGCCACCCACTGCAAAGCCCGTTTAGCTAGAACCTCTTTCGAAGAAATTCAAGAAGGATATAGCCAGTGAACGCGGCGATTGCTGCGATTTCAAAATTGGTAGCAGTAAAAACATCTTCCATTGCCCAGACTATACCCCTCTTTGCGCCCACACCCGAGCGCTCAAATTCTCCCATCAACAGATTGGAATAAAACAGGAAAATAATGAAGCCCACTTCAATCGCCGCTCTGCAGATATTTTTCTTCATCGTAAGTTGTCGATTTCCACCGAACGGGTTCGCTATCGAATGATTTTCTGGTGTGGTTGCCATTCTAGACGAATCGCAGCGCGCTAGTTAACGATTCGGAACGACCGGAATCCGGACTGCCCCCAACGAAAAAATCCATTGGAGCCATAGCAATTCTCGATAGAAACTTTACAGCTTCCTTATAAGGCACAACTTATGCTTCTTCGTCGAGGACAGCCAATCATTTGATCTCTCACAAAGCACTTTTTCTTGCGCTCTTGTCTATGCTTCAAATCGTGACGGTGTTTTGCTCGCCCTCAGCTTTCGGCCAAGCGACCTCCGGAGAATCTCCCGTCGCTCCCGCCGCTACCGGCCTCAACATACGACTAGATCAAGCCAGCTTCTTCCAGCGCTTTTTCAAGGCATACGCCGACGACTGGTGGAAGCCCGCCGCGGCCAGTGGGCCCGTCCCGGCCTTTCGTGGCGATCCCGCGCCGGTCAATGGTCCGCCGTTCCCATTCTCCACTTGGCCGATTGGAGGCACAGTATCGATCGGCCAACCCTGGACCCAAGCCGGTCCATTGATGACGACACTCTGGAACGGCCCACACGGCGACTTCTGGAAGAATAACAAGATTCAAATTTATGGCTGGCTGAATGTTGGCGCAAATTTCAGCACCTCGAAAGGCGGAGTGAACCCGTCGGCGGGCAAATATGACAACTTTCCTACGGCCTATGACGAAGTGCCGAACTCGATCCAACCCGATCAGGAAGTTCTCTACATCGAGCGCCAGCCCGACACCGTACAAACCGGCCACTTTGACTGGGGATTTCGTCTCTCCGGCCTGTGGGGTCTCGATTACCGCTTCACCACCGCGAAGGGCTACTTCAGCCAGCAACTGCTGGGACATCCTCCGGGCAAAGAATATGGCTTCGATCCCGTCATGATGTATCTCGATCTGTATTTCCCGCACATCGGCGAGGGCACCGACGTTCGCATCGGGCGCTACATTTCTCTTCCCGATATCGAAGCCCAGCTTGCGCCCAACAACTATACCTATAGCCACTCCTTGCTCTATACGTTTGACTGCTACACCCAAACCGGGATCAACGCGACCACCCGCATCAACTCGCACTGGACCACTCAAGTGGGCCTGTCTCCTGGATGCGAATCTGCACCCTGGAACCTGACCGACTCACGCCTCACGCTGAATTGGTGCGTGCAATATTCGTGGCACACCGGCGGTGATTCTCTCTATCTCTGCGACAACGAGACCAACCTGTCTAAAGACAGCGGCCAGTATGCCTACAATAACCTGCAGGCTTACTACCTCACCTGGTATCACAAGATCAATAACAATTGGCATTCCGCGACGGAGAGCTGGTACCAGTGGATGAAGCAGGTGCCCAACGTTGCCTACAGTCCGCCACTGGGATCGAACTTGCCGCCAGTCGATCCCATTCAGCCGGAGACGGGCTCCAATGGAGCTGTCTGCAACAGCAACACGGCCTTCTCTTGCTACGCCCCCGAGTGGGCAATCGTAAATTATCTGGAGCGGCAATTCGGAGCGCACAACTACATCTCGATTCGGAATGAATACTTCGACGACATCGCCGGCCAGCGCACCGGAACCAAAACACGTTACACGGAGCATTTGTTCGGCTGGGGCCATTGGGTTGGAACCACGGTTCTATTCCGGCCTGAAGTGCGCTTCGAACACTCCTACGATGCCCCCGCCTATCAGAACGGAACCAAGAAGAGCCAGCTCACAGCGGCAGGAGATGTGATTTTCTTTTTCTGAAAGGTGGGGTGCTGGGTTCCAGTGGAGAGGTGCAAAACAGAGAACAAAGAACTGCCTTACTTATCCGCCAGCCTTCAACTCCGTCAGCACCTGCTTGGCAATTTCCTTCAGGGTCTCAAACACGCCCACGCCCTGAAATGCCACCGCCTCGACCACGGCTTCATTCTTCTTACGCAGTTCCTTATTCAGTTCTTCGGCAGAGAGAATGTTCGGCAGGTCGCGCTTGTTAAGCTGCAAGACGTAGGGAATTTTATTGAAGTCGTAGCCGTGCTCTTTTAGATTCGCCATCAGGTTGTCGAGCGCTTCCACGTTGGCGTCCATGCGCTGTTCCTGGGAGTCGGCCACGAAGACGATGCCATCCACGCCGCGCAGGATCAACTTGCGGCTGGCATCGTAGAAAACCTGCCCGGGTACAGTGTAAAGATGGATTCGCGTCTTGAAGCCGCGCACCGAGCCCAGATCAAGCGGCAGAAAATCGAAGAACAGCGTGCGTTCGGTTTCGGTGGCCAGCGAGATCATCTTGCCCTTTTGCTGTTCCGCGGTCTTCTGGTAGATCACCTGCAGGTTCGTGGTCTTCCCGCCCAATCCGGCGCCGTAGTACACGATTTTGCAATTGATCTCGCGGGCTGCGAAGTTGATGAAACTCAAGGCTTTCCTCAAAAAGCGCGGGCCGCACACTCGTCCGCGCGCAAAAATATCCCTATGGGGGCTCGCGTCTTTATATCACATGCTCAGATAGAAGACAGGTTACTCAGGTGACCCCCTGCCGGATGGGGTGCGGCACAGGGCTTCGAACAATAAGCAAAGTCAGCACTTAAGCATGACTTCTACGGCGGCGACTCCTACCGCGGCACGATCGCTGGATAATACCCATCCTTGGCGATCACCTTCAGCCCCGGCCGGTCAACCAGAACCTCGATGCTGTGGTAAGCCACGGCAGTCGGAGCCTTGGGCGCGGTGGGCGTGTAACCCAGCGTGTACTGGGTGCGAGCTTCGCTCATGGCACGGCTGTAGGCGTTCTCAATGGTATTGCGCGTCAGTTCCGCGAATACCGCTCCGCCGGTGGAGACCGCGTATCTCGGCAGAATGTCGTTATAGCCGCGGTCGGGCAGGTGCAGGCGCTCGATTTTGTCGTAGACCGGCAACGACCCGCTATCCACGGCCACGGCGATCACCTCGATCTCATTCGAAAGCAGAACCTTCCTCACGTCCCGGTAACTGGCCTGGCTGCCAAACTCCCGTCCGTCGCTAATCACGAAAATGATCTTCCGGCGAGCCCGGTCGCGTTTTCGCAGGTCCAGCGCCGCGCGCAAAATCGCGTCGTTGAGCACGTGCGACTCTTTCGGTGGCGTATAGACCGGCTCGGTCGGGCTGCCCACCGGAACGCCGTTGATGATCGGTCCATTTGGCGCCAGCGGCCCGCTCATCACCGGAACGCCGTTATTACGTCCGCGCTCCGTCTTCATCTGGTTCAAGAGCGCGGTCAGCTTCTGGCCCGCTGCCGTGAAGTCGGTCACCTCGCTCACCGTGCTGCTGTAGGTATAAAGTGACACTTCGTCATAGGGAGCAAATGCTCCCACCAACGCCGGAAATGTGTTGTTAATCTTCTGCACCGCCGCGTCCGGCATGCCCAAATCCAGGACGATTGCCACTGAAAGCGCGAAAGGATCGGCGGTAAAAAAACTCAGCTTCTGCACCGTACCGTTTTCCTTTACCACGAAGTCCGTGGATTCCAGACCATCAACCGGCCTTCCGTCCTTGGTCTTCACTGTCACCGGAAGTTGCACAAAATTGGCGGTCTTGTGCAGCGTATAAAGCTGCTCCTGAGCGCTCTGTCCCGGCTTCGTCGAAGTCCCCGGCGGCACTGTCCTGACCGGCGGCATCGGCGGCGGGGGTGTTGAAGTCTCGTCGCCCGGAAAAGTAGTGGATCCGGTATTGGGTGCAGTAGCAGGTGCATCCGCTGGCTTGTTGATCGGCTGGTTGGTCCACGGGTCCCGGTTCACCGTAGCCGGTTTCTTTTCTTCCGGCCGGGGAACCGGCGGCGCCTCCGTTGGAGCTGCGGGCGGCTGCACCGCAGGGGCGTCGGGAATGTCGGAGTTCTGTGCTGGCTGAGTCTGTGGGGACTGAGTCTGCGCGGGCTGGTCGGGCGCCGAATTGCCGGAAGCTGGGCTGCCGGAAGACTGTGCCGCCAGAACCGGAGCGCCTATGCTAAGGCATCCGACAAGCAGAGCCGCAAGAATTGCCGGCGCACCCAGAGAATTCGGTCCGCCCCACCTTGTCTTGTTCCCTGTCGCCACACGCGCAAACTGCTCCATTAGACCGGCCTCGGAAAAAACACTCTCATTTTCTTGGGATGCCCAAACTCGTCCGTTTGGTGCATCTAACTTTCAGGAATAGACTAACAAAAACCCCGAGAGGGAACCATTCATGCCCAAATTATCCGCTTACCGTAGATTCTTGCCGATCCTCGCCGTTGCCTCAATCCTATTTTTGCTCGCAGCCCTGGCGGAGGCAGTTCCGCCTGCCCTGGCCCAAAACTCCAATCCCTCTGATCCCGGCGACGTCAGGACGCCGGCCCCGCAGTCCGGCTCCCAACCCGGCGCTCAGCAGTCCGATAGCCAGCAGCCCAGCGAGACCCTCAAGGTCAACGTCAACGTGGTCGGGGTTTTCTTCAACGTAAAGGACAAGCACGGCGCGCTCATTCCCAACCAGACCAAAGACGATTTCGAAGTTTTCGAAGACGGTAAGCCGCAGACCATCAAGTACTTCGCAGCCAATTCGGACCTCCCGCTCACCCTCGGCATCCTCATCGATTCCTCCGGCAGCCAGCTCAGAGTGCTCGACATGGAAAAAGAAGTCGGCGGAGCGTTTCTTCGCCAGGTTCTCACCGACAAAGACGAGGCCTATGTGATCGACTTCAATATCGATGCCGAACTGGCGCAGGACTTTACCCGTGACGTTCACCGCCTGCAAGCCGCTCTTAACAAAGTGAAAATCAACTCCGGAGTGACGAATCCGATGCTCGGCTCCGGTGGTCCCGTGCCCACCGCGCACGCAGCCGGCACCGTACTTTACGACGCGGTCTATCTTTCCGCCCACGACATGCTGGCCAAGGAAGTAGGCCGCAAGGCGATGATCCTGCTCACCGACGGCGAAGACGAAGGCAGCCGGCTCAAGATCCAGGATGCCATCGAAGCCGCGCAGCGCGCCGACGCTATTGTCTACGTCCTGCTCTGCGCCGACCGCGGCGGCTATTACAGCATGGGCATGGGCTACAGCGGCGAAAGCGAGATGCGCAAGCTCACAGAAGCCACCGGAGGCCGCGTCATCAATGTGGGTAATAAGTTCGACAAGCTGAAGGAGGCTTTCGACCAGATTTCCGCCGAACTCCGCAGCCAATACAGCATCGGCTATACCTCCACCAACACCAAGTTCGACGGCAGCTATCGCAAGCTGGAAATCAAGAACAAACAGAACTACAAAATCCAGGCCCGCGCCGGCTACTACGCCACCGCCAGGGACCAACAGCCACAGTAGCTCGCGAGATATTCATGTGGGGACAGCCGCCCTCGGCTGTCCGTCGAGCGAAGCTCGACTATGCCTCCCGCACTTCGTCTGTCGTGACCTGAAAATTAATCAGCTTCGCTCGCCCAAACGATGTAGTCATCGCGCAGTCCGTCGCGTCGCGGCCGGTTGCTACCAGCACCCGTCCAATGCGCGGAACATTGTGCCGAGCATCGAACGTCCACCAGCGGCCTCCCAGGAAAACTTCAAACCAGGCGCTGAAGTCCATTGGACTCGGCGCAACCACCACCCCGATGTCGCCCAAATATCCCGTGGCATAGCGAGCCGGAATGTTAAGGGCTCGGCAAAATGTGATCGCAAGGTGCTGAAAGTCTCGGCAAACTCCCACGCGCTCCGTATACACTCCCAGCGCCGTGCGAATCGGACTGGAAAACTCGTATCCGAAAACGACCTTACTGTGCACCCAATCGCACACTGCCTTTACACGCTTCCAACCTCTCGGGGCATTCCAGAACAACTCCGCCGCAATGTTGGATAAGAGATCGACCTCGCAATACCGGCTGTTCATGAGGAAGGGCAGCACATCGAAGGGCAATTGGCTGATGGGAACCTCGGGCGCGTCGGGGCAGACTGGATCGGGCGTTCCTGGGTCTTCAATCAGCGTGGAATTCTGGAATCGAATTTTGCCCGGCGGAGCCACCAGGCGGCAACTGTGATTGCCAAAGCTGTCCTCATAACTCTCTACGTTCAGCAGCGGATCGGTTTGCAGTTCGTCGGGCTCGCGCAAATCTTTCTTCCGCGATGGGTGCACGTTGAGCAGCGTCACGATCGGTACTTCGCCCGTCGTTTCGAATTGAATGTCGTAGCCCAAACGAATCATCATAGGAATGCAAGTTTCTTCATGCGAACACAATACCAGCGCAGATGAGATGCAGAAACTATCACGGAACACGGCGAGAGCTTGCATATTTTTTCTTGCTCGCACGGATTACAAATTCGGCAAAGCAATCGGTGTATGATGCGGGTATCTTCACTCAGAGGACAATGTGACATATTGTGTTGGCATTATGACGCAGGAAGGCTTGGTGCTGGCCTCGGATTCGAGGACCAACGCGGGTTTTGACCAGGTCAACGTTTGTCGCAAAATGTTTCGCTTCGAACAGCCGGGCGAGAGAGTTTTCGTAATACTGACCAGCGGCGGCCTCTCCATCAGCCAATCTGTAATCACTTTATTAAGAGATGATTTCGATGCCGGGCGTGGTCTGGCCCAGGCCAACTCGCTCTACGATGCCGCCCGCATCGTGGGCGACTGCGTGCGCAAGGTCTCCGATATGGACCGCGCCTCGCTCGAGCGCGATTCCTTCAGCTTCAATGTTCACCTGCTGCTTGGAGGCCAGGTGCGCGGGCAGGAGCCAAATCTGTACCTGATTTATCCCCAGGGAAATCCTTTGGCGGCAACGGAAGATTCTTTGTACCTGCAGTTGGGTGAGTGCAAATACGGCCGGCCCATCCTCGATCGCGGCATCCAGGCCACCACCTCTCTCGAAGTCGCGGCAAAATATGCACTGCTCTCGCTCGATGCAACGATGCGCTCCAATGTGACGGTTGGACCTCCCTTCGATCTGCTGCTCTACAAGAAAGATAGCCTCGAGATTACCCGCTACCGCCGGGTTTGCGCCGGGGACAAGGACCTGAACCTGATCCATTCCAGCTGGGAACAATCCCTCCGCCGCGCAGTCGAGCAATTGCCTGACATCGAATTTCATTCTTCGAGCAACGAAAACCCTGCGCCGAGCACCAGAGAACTGGCGCGATCTAGAGGGTAGCCGGGGATAGGTTTGGCCATTAGCAATGCGCGTGTTTCTTCGATCACGCGCATCGCTTTTCCCCATCATCATTTCGCCGCCTGATGCGCTATTCTTGCGCGGGATGTAAAAAGCGGCCACCATGATTATTGAGACGGATGCCTCCGAACGCAGCGGTTCCGAAACCCTTCGCCGCTACGAACTCAATGGCGCTTACGACGAGATGTTCCGCGCCGTGGAGCAGCCGCGAAAACAATACCGCCCCCTTCACAATCTGCTCCTGAGCCTGGGTTCCGACGAACTGCGCCGCAGCAAACACGAAGCCGACCAGTCGTTCTTCAATCAGGGGATAACCTTCACCGTCTACGGAAATGACAAAGGCACGGAGCGGATTTTTCCTCACGATCTTCTTCCCCGGATTATCACGGCGGCGGAATGGGAAAAAATCGAGCGCGGGCTCACGCAGCGGATCACGGCGCTGAATCTCTTCCTCAAAGACGTCTACCACGAAGGCAAAATCATCGAAGACGGCGTCGTACCCGGCAAAATTATTTACACTTGCAAACACTATCGCCGGGAAATGCGCGGCATCAAAGTGCCACGCGACGTGTATATCAGCGTGGTAGGCACGGATCTGATTCGGAACCCGGATGGAAACTTCGTGGTCTTGGAAGATAATCTCCGCGTCCCCAGCGGGGTTTCGTACATGCTCACCAGTCGCCGGGTGATGAAGCAAATCTTTCCCGGGCTCTTTCAGAAATGCCGGGTGCGGCCCATCGAGCAGTACAGTCAGGAACTGCTCTCCGCTCTGCGTTTTCTGGTTCCCGAAGGCCGCGCCGAACCAACCGTAGTTTTACTAACGCCCGGCGCCTACAACTCCGCTTACTTCGAACATACCTACCTCGCCCGCCAAATGGGCATTGAACTCGTCGAGGGGCGCGATCTTGTCGTCCACGACAATGTTGTCTACATGAGGACCACCTTTGGCCTGCAGCGCGTCGACGTGATCTATCGGCGCATCGACGACGACTATCTCGACCCGCTGGTATTCGAAAGCGGCTCCGCGCTCGGCGCGGTTGGTCTTTTTAACGCCTATCGCGCGGGAAACGTAGCCTTCGCAAACGCGCTAGGAACAGGCGTAGCCGACGACAAAGCCATCTATGCCTATGTGCCTAAAATCATTCGCTACTATCTCAACGAAGATCCGATTCTCGAGAGCGTGGAAACACTGCTGATGTCCGATGATGCGCAGCGCGACCACGTTTGCCAGCAATTGGATAAGTATGTGGTAAAAGCGGTCGGCGAGTCGGGCGGTTATGGCATGTTGATCGGCCCGCACAGCACGGAAAAAGAGCGCTCCGAATTTCGCGACAGAATCATGGCGCAGCCGCGCAACTACATCGCGCAGCCGACCATCAATCTTTCGACTGCACCGTGTTTTGTGGATGGAACCATCGAGCCCCGTCACGTCGATCTGCGGCCGTATGTGCTTTACGGGGAAAAAATCACAATTGTTCCCGGCGGCCTCACCAGAGTGGCTCTACGCAAGGGATCGCTGGTAGTGAATTCGTCGCAGGGCGGCGGCTCCAAAGACACGTGGATCTTGCAGAATTGAGAACTCTGAAGAGAAGAAGAATCGGTGGCAAAAATTTTATGCTTTCCCGTGTAGCCGACAGCGTTTACTGGATGAGCCGCTATTTCGAGCGGGCGGATAATGCCTCGCGCGTGCTCAAGGCGACCTACGGACTGATTCTGAATCCTGCGAAGTTCTCCACCGAAGAACGCTGGTTTCGCGCCGTCTCTTCTCTGGCTCCGGGCGCGGCTTCCAGTAACGTCGACCCGCAGCAGGCTCTGTTTTTGCTGGTAGCGGATCCGGAAGGAGCTTTTTCAGTGGTGAAATGCATCAGCATCGCCCGCGAAAACGCGCGCCAGGTGCGCGAAGAAATTAGCTCGGAAATGTGGGAGCACCTGAATCGTCTTTTCCACGACGTGACAGGCATCGATCTGCAGCCCAATGACGATGCAGGCGCGATGCGCGTGGTGAGCCTGGTCCGCGAAGGTTCGTACAGATTTAATGGCATTACCGCTGCCACCATGAATCACGACGAAGCCTGGCATTTTATCCAGCTCGGCAAATACATTGAGAGAGCTTGCAATCTCAGCGTTCTGCTCGACGCTTATTTCGTCGACACGCACGCCGACGATTTGGATTGGCTCGGCTTGCTAAGCAGTTGCGCCGCGTTTGAAGCTTATTGCAAGGCCTGCACCGCCGAACTCAAACCGGAGCGCATCGCGAATTTTCTTCTGCTGAAGCCCGAGTTCCCTTATTCCGTACGTTATTCACTGGACCGCATGCACGAAGCTCTAACCGCCATCAGCAATCTTTCCTTAAGCCGCAGAACGGAAAAAATTGAAAGATTGATTGGGCGGTTGCGATCGATGGTTGCCTATGTACAAATTGGCGAGATCATTATCGGATTACACAAGTATCTGGCTGCGATTATCGAGCAATGCCGCGAGCTGCATGCGGCGGTTCACGAACTCTATATTGAATATCCCATCGAAGTCGCCTTCCAAACCTAAATGTTCTACGCCATTCGCCATTTCACACGCTATCGATACAGCCAGTTGGTCTGGCAGAGCATGATGGAAGTGCGCATGCACCCCAGAAGCGAAGGCAACCAGCGCTGTTTTGTTTTTCAACTTTCGGTCAATCCGCGGGCCCGTATTTTTAGCTATACCGATTCGCGTGGCAATCTGGTGCATCACTTCGACTTGCCTGCCCGCCACGGCCAGCTCACCATCATTTCTGACGCTCTGGTAAATATCGATGCCCAGCCTGCAATTCCTGAAACCATGGCGTACGAAACGTGGAACGACCTCGAACAACTCGTGGAGAAAAAAGATTACTGGGACGTGCTGATGCCCAGCCATTTTGCCCGTCCATCTCCGGAGCTGGAAGATCTGGCTCGAGAGATCGGCGTCACAAAAAGAGATGGGCGAAGTCCTTTGGCATTTCTGCAGGATATCGTCGCCGGGGTGCATCGCAGTTTTAGTTATGTCAAGAAAAGCACCGCCGTAAACTCACCCATTGAGCAGGCTCTGCGCTCACGGCAGGGTGTATGCCAGGATTTTTCTCACATCATGATCGCGCTGGTTCGAAATGCGGGCATTCCCTGCCGCTATGTCAGCGGATACCTTTACCACTCCAGCGAAAACGCCAACCCCTCGGCCGATGGCGCCACCCATGCCTGGGTGGAGGCGCTTCTGCCTTCGCTCGGATGGGTTGGCTTCGATCCTACAATTAACCGGATCGTCGGCGAAAAGCACATTCGCACTGCCATCGGCCGCGATTATGCCGATGTCCCCCCGACCATGGGCACCATGAAGGGAAAGGTCGAAACCCAACTTCAGGTGCGGGTTCGGGTCACGCCGTCTCAAGCCGTGCTCCCTCCTGATGAGGAGTTTGCGGCGGACGAAGAGTGGTCCCAGTTTCTTGATGAAACCCAGCAATCTCCCTTGATCGATGCCCAGCAACAACAGCAGTGAATGCCCGGAATCACTTTATAAGGATTTTATAAAGCTCCAATCTTCCCGCATACGGAATTACCTCTAGATTTCGGGAAAAATGTGGCTTAAATCATAAGAATCGTTGTTCCTACTAGACGCATCTCCGGGAAACGGCATCCCAACGCTGTGACCATTCCTCCCCCGAATCCGCCCCACGAAATCCGCATTCTCGTGGTAGACGACAGCGCCTTAATGCGCCGCAGCCTGCGAACCGTGCTGGAAGCCCAGGACAACTGGAAAGTGTGCGATGAGGCCGCCGATGGCCGGGAAGCCGTTGCCAAATTTAATGACAAGAAATTCGATGTGATCGTGCTCGATTTTCAGATGCCGGGAATGGACGGACTTGAAGCCGCAAAACAGATCACCCGGCGCTCAGCTAATACTCCAATTCTGATGGTCACCATGCACGCCTCCCCACAGCTCGCGGTCGAAGCGCAAAAAGCCGGCATCCGCGGCATCTGCCCCAAGGCCGATATCAAATGTGTAATCGAAGGCGTCGCCGCCGTTCTGGAAAATAAGCCTTACTTTCAAAACTGAGTGGGTGATTTTCCGGGCAATTTATACAATTACACAACGATTGTCATCCTGAGCGGAGCCGTTTTTCAGGCGTAGCGAAGGATCTCCCGCTTGACCGGCTCAACGCATAAGCCAAATTGCACCACTACCGATCTTCGCCTGAACTGCTTACAGAGCTGATGCTGTCATTCTGCCGCTTCTCCCCACTCCACAGTCCGCCGCTCCCGGCTGCTCTTGTGCGCCAGGATCACCGCCCGCATCGTCCGCAGAGCTTGCTGTGGTGTGACGTCAAGTTCCGCCTTCTTCTCAATCGCGTCACGCACGTTCGCATAGAAGCCGCGATAATCTCCCCGCTCGGTTTTCATTTTCACGCTCGGCTCACCGACTACGCTAAGCGTGCCCCAAATCTCTTCGGCTTCAACTCCCCAATCGGCGCCCCAATCCGTTCCCTGCGGAGAATTCTCCCCCCGCAGCCGCGCCTCCTGCGGATCCATTCCATACTTCACAAACGATCCCTTCGTTCCATGCAGCAGAAAATGTGGACCCGGCGCAAACGCGATAATCCGTGCCCTTAGCATCGCCCGCAATCCAGCTCCAAAATTTGGATACTCCAGGCAAACGTCAAACGAATCGTCCACTTGCGAAGTTGTCCGTTCGCAGAACGCTGAAGCCGTGATCGACTTTGGTTCCCCAAACAACACCAGCGACTGATCGATCACATGCGGGCCCAAATCAAACAACACCCCGGCTCCCGGCTGACCCGCGCGCTCCCGCCACGCATTCACCTTCGGCTCCGGACGAAAGCGGTCATAGCGGCATTCGTATTCCACAATCGTTCCCAACCGTCCCGACTGCACAATCTGTTTTATCGTCCCGAAATCCCCATCCCAGCGCCGGTCCTGATACACGGTAATCAACAGCCCGCGTTCCGCTGCCAAGCACACCAACTCCTCGGCTTCCTTTAGCGTGGGCGCAAACGGCTTGTCCACCACCACATTCCGCCCCGCCAGCAGGCAAGCCTTCGCAAACTCGAAATGGGAATCATTAGGGGTCGCTATCGCGCAGAGCTGGATTTCTTTATCCGCCAGCAATTCCTCAATCGACCGCGCGATCCGCACCCCAGGATATTTTTCCGCTGCCTTCGTTCCCTTGCGTTCCAGAATGCAAGCCAGTTCCATTCCCTCCACACCCCGAATCACCGGCGCGTGGAACGCCTGCCCCGCCACCCCGAATCCTATTAGCCCAACTCGCACCATCACAGCTCCTTGCGTGTTTTTCGGTTTTACCACTCCGTCCTCGAAGACATACAGTCTTCTACCGATACTTTACCGTTCCTTTCTGCCTTATAAACATGAGGTATGCAAGTCGGCAGGCTTAACGTTTAAAAGCGGTTAGCGGCCTGTCGGAGGCGGAAGATGCGGACCGGACCATTCCTTGTGATCTCCATGCTGCTGCTCATTTTCTGGGCTGAAAGCTTTTTGCTTCTGCACGTAGCCAACTTTCTGGTGCATCTGCTGCTGTTGGTGGCCGTCCTGTTTTTTGTCGGCTACCTGGTAAGGGACACCACTACAACCTAGGGTTGACCTATTGCGCGACGATGGTTGTGTGATCTACATGTGTGTACGTTAGATGCCCTCTGCTTACTGGTTCTATCTGCTCAGCACCACCTTGTCATCCTGAGCGAAGCCGCTTTTCAGGCGTAGCGAAGGATCTCAGCCTTAACCGACCAACGCGCGTAAGCCAAATTGAAGAAGCTCTTCGCAGATTTATCCCTTTCGATCCTTCACCCGCCGCACAAACTTCAGCCCTGACCACACTTCCGTCACCGCGCATACCTTAACATCCACCAACCCCGCAGCCAGCCCAATCCCGCGTACTCCATGCTCATCGACATCCGTCACTACGCCAGAACTCTTCTTAGGCCAACTCACCCACAACATACCTGCCGGAGCCAGCATCTTTGCGATCCGCGAAAATTCTCTCGTCAGCTCTGCGCCTGACTTGGTGAACACCATCGCGAAGTCCAACGCATCGCCCTTCTTCGCCACCTGACACTCAGCCAAGGCCTCGCGCAATTCCGCGCGCACCTCCGCCGGAGCATTCGCCAACTGCACGCGAAATCCCGCCTTGATCCCCAATTTTTTTGGAAGTGGCGTCCCCGAATATCCCGGCATTCTTAATTACTCATGAGAAGAACTGCCCGACCTAATCCAAGAGCGAAAGGCTGAAGCCCAGTAAGCCGAAGCCCGCTACTGCCCTGTCGCGTAATATCCCCGCCGCGCTCTCACCCGGAAGTTCTTCCGGTCACTCGCCACAATTTCAATGGTACGAAAATGTCCATCCGCCTTGAAGTCCGCCGGCGTATAAGAGACCGCATACTGGCTGCGCAACTCCTGCTGAATCTCCGCCAGGTCGCTGGCCACATCGCGAATCTGGAAGGGAAAGAACGCCCGTCCTCCGGTTGCATCCGCAATCCGCTCCAGCACCTTGTCGCCTGCTCCCTTGGTGCCACTCACATTCGTGCTGATGGTATAGATAATCGCTTCCGCCCGCTGCGCCATTTCAATCGCTTCCTCGCGTGTCACGTGGCTCAGGTTGTCTTCCCCATCGCTCAGCAGGATAATCGCGCGACGCGTCGGGCCGTTCTGCGCCTTCTTCAGCAGCTTGTCGCGACACGCATAATACAGCGCGTCGTACAGCGCTGTTCCGCCACCCGGCCGCAATTCGCGCACTCCGTGCGCTAGTTTCTCTGTGTCGTCGGTAAAGTCCTGCGACACCTCTGGTGTCGCATCGAACCCCACCACCATCGCCTGGTCAAAATTGCGCCGGATCGTCTGGTTCAAAAACTCAATCGCCGACTCCTGCTCGAACTTAAAGCGGTCCCGCACTGAATTGCTGGCATCGATCAGCAAGCCCACCTGCATGGGCAGATTCGTCTCCGCGTGAAAACTTCTGATCTCCGCCGCCGGCTTGCTGTCATCCACAATGTGAAAATCCGCCTGCTTCAGATCCGTGACGCGTTTCCCATGCTTGTCCGTCACCGTGAACACCACGTTCACTTCGTTGGTGCCAATGCGGATGCGAGGAATGTCTCCGTTGTCCGAGCTCTGCGAAGTGCAGATTTCTGCTCTCCAGAATTTTGAGACAGCTGGATTTTGCGCAACCTGGTCCGTTACAGCTGCGCCATCCCGAGTGCGCACCCTCCGGCCACCAGCAGCACAACCGCCGCCCATCGCACTGCGCAATTATTTGGGAAGATGACTTCGTCAGAATACCCACTCATCTAGCTGTTCATTATATCCGCAACCGCGCAATTGGACCATAGCCTCACGATCCGTGGGACCATCAGGTAGTAATGCAGTGCACACTACTGATACCGGCAAAAATGTGATAACCCTCAGTGCGCCTCCGCCGCGTAGCACAAGGTTTTGACTTACCCAGCCGCACCTGCAAGAGCATTCTCGTCCTACTCTTCCACCTTCCTCAAAAACTCCGCCAACTCCGCCGGCAACTCACTCTTCAGCGCAACAATCGACCCCGTCCTCGGATGCCGAAACTCCAGCTCCGCCGCATGCAAAAAATTCCGCCGCAAAACAATCACCGCATTCTTCCCCCGCGCCTGCTTCGGTGCCCCATACGTCGTATCCCCCACCACCGGATGCCCCATCGTCGCCACGTGCACCCGGATCTGATGCGTCCGCCCCGTATCGATCTTTACATCGAGCAAGCTAAACTTCCCAAACTTCGTATCCAACCGCCGCGCCACGCGATAATGAGTCACCGCTGTCCGCCCACCTTCCAGCCGCGTCGTCATCCGAATTCGTCGAACCGGATCGCGGCTGATACTCTGCGCCAGCGTCCCCGAATCCTTTTTCACCCAGCCATGCACCAGCGCCACATACTTCTTCTTCACTTCCCTCGCAGCAAACTGCGCGCTCAGCTTGCGATGCGCCTCATCGTTTTTCGCCACCACAATCAGCCCGCTGGTCTCTTTATCCAGACGATGCACAATCCCCGGCCGCAACTCCCCGCCCACCCCCGACAAACTTCCCAGATGATGCAGCAGCGCATTCACCAGCGTCCCGCGATTGCGCGCATCGTCGCTTGCTCCCGCTCCCGCATGCACCATCATTCCCGCCGGCTTGTTGATCACGGCAAGATCATCATCTTCATAAACAATATCGAGGGGAATCTCCTCAGCCACAGCTTTAAGCGGCGCCCGCTGCGCCTTCCCCAGGACGCTCACACGTTCCCCACCGCGCAGCTTCAGCGAAGCCTTCGCCGGAGTATCGTTCACTAATACCAAGCTTTCGGCGATCATCTCTTGCACCCGCGCACGGCTCACCGCCTCAAGCCGCACGGCAAGAAATTGATCCAGCCGCTTGCCGGCATCTTCAGCCGCAACCGAAATAAGAATGGGGAACGCTTCCGGCATTCGCTGGAGCATACTACAAGCCGTCTTCCATTCGTCTTCTGCATCCACCACCGCCCATCTGTTAACCTTGATTCCCCAAAGGTTGCGCTTGTCATCGACTCCCAACATCGTCCGCGATAAAGGCGAGGCAGAAAAACTCGCTCTCCCGGAAAAGTCGCCGCAAAGATCAAAGGAATCGCACTCCCGAATCTTCACCAAAGACCTGCATCACCATCCTGCCTACCGGCCCGATATCGATGGCCTGCGCGCACTGGCAATCGTTCCCGTCGTGATCTTTCACGCCTTCCCCACCCTGCTACCCGGCGGTTTTATCGGGGTCGACATTTTTTTCGTGATCTCCGGCTTTCTGATCTCCAGCATCATCTTCAAAGGGTTGCAGCGCGAAAGTTTCACCTTTACGGGCTTTTATGCCAATCGGATCAAGCGAATTTTTCCCGCGCTGCTTCTCGTTCTCGCGGTGTGTTCTGTAGTTGGCTGGTTTTTCCTGCTGCCCGGTGAATACGCGCAACTGGGCAAACATATCTTCGGCGGCGCCGCCTATATCGAAAATTTGATTCTTCGCGGAGAGGCTGGATATTTCGACACGAAAACCTATGTCAAGCCGCTGATGCATTTATGGTCGTTGGGGATCGAAGAGCAGTTTTATCTGACATATCCTTTGCTGCTTTGGCTGGTCTGGCGTCTGCGCCGCAATGTGCTTACCGTTTTACTATCCCTGATCTTCCTCTCATTTTGTCTCAACCTCTGGCAGGTTCGCGGCAACGCCCCGGCCGCGTTCCTTCTACCCCAGACGCGTTTCTGGGAACTCTGGGCTGGCGGCATTCTTGCTTACCTTGATATTTTCAGGCCCAACATTTTCCGTCGGCCTCATACAACCGCACTAAGCGTAAACAATATTTTGTCCGCCCTCGGCGTAGTACTGGTAGTCGCAGGTCTGCTGCTGGTGCGCGAAAGCGCGTTTCCCGGATGGTGGGCGCTGCTCCCCGTTTGTGCCGCAGCATTGCTCATCAGCGGAGGCCCCACCGCCTGGATCAATCGCACCATCTTATCCAACCCAGTCGCGGTCTTTATCGGCCTAATCAGCTACCCGCTATATCTGTGGCACTGGCCCATTCTCTCGTTTGGCCGCATTCTTCGAGGTGGCGAACTCTCTTCCGGAGCAAGAATCGCCGCCGTGATTCTTAGCCTGGTTTTGTCCTGGGCGACGTGGCGTTTCGTTGAATCTCCAATCCGGTTCGGCCGCAAAATCTGGATCAAGACCGCCGCCTTAGCTCTGACATCTGTAATCATCGGCGCGATCGGATACACCATCCATTACGAGGATGGCTTTGCCCGCCGTTTCAAAAGTCTGCCCGAAGATTTCGGCTGGGCAACCGCGGAGCCCTACGCGACTCCGGATTGCCGCAAGAGAATTGGCTCGGACACGATAGCGTACTGTCGCAGTTTCGGAAGTGGAGACCCGGACGTGTTACTCGTCGGCGATTCCCATGCCGCTTCTCTCTACCACGGACTAGCCCCGGCCTATGCGCAACGCTCGCAGACGCTCATGAATCTTGGTGAGCCCGGATGTGTTCCGTTCTACGACACGGAGACCTACGCGCAAGGCATGCGAAAGGAATCGAATTGCCCGGCCACCATCAATCGCATGCTCGAGTTCGCGACCTCCACGCCCAGCGCTCGCACCATCATCATCTCTCTACGTGGACCGATGAATATGTTGGGCAGCGACTTTGGTGAAGACTCAAGCGGTCGTCCGGAAGAAATTTCATGGCACGGTGCGCCGCAGAATTCCAGTCAGGAAGAAATGTTTGCCGGCGCCTTTAGAAACACGGTTCAGCGTCTCTCCGCCGCCGGCAAGAATGTAATTCTATTTATCGACTGGCCGGAGCTTGGCTTCGACCCCAGATCCTGCCTGCCGCGGCCCGTCCCGCTGTTCTCGCAGGTCCGGCCTCTGTGCGGAGTTCCTCGTGCGCAAGTGGAGGCCCGCAACCGTGCGTATCGAAAGGTCATTTTTCAAATGAAGAAAGAGTTCCCTGGGGTAGGAGTGTTCGACCCGTTCCACTACCTGTGCGATCCATCGGCATGTTATGCAATGAACGCCGGACATCTTCTATACCGGGATGACAACCATCTCTCCGCTGCGGGAGCAGTTTATCTGAGCGAAAAATTCTTGGTCGAACAGCCTATTGCGATGCCTGCTCCGCTTCACCCCGCAAACTGATATTGTTCCCCGTCGCGCGCTTCAGTGAGTTCGGCACTAGCTGCGTCCGTAGGACGCTCGAAAATAGCCCGGCGTTTCAACGCCGGGTGAGATCGGAATGGATAAGCGCATCCCGTAGGGATGCCTGAACCTGATTACATGCCGCGGACTGGACTCTACCTCGTCGCCCCCACCGCCTGCGCCGTCACATTCTTCGCGCCCGGCCGCAACCACCAGATGAACCCACCGGCCACAACCAGCCCAATCGCAATCAACTGTGTCCCCGTCATCGCCCCGCCGAACACTGATCCGCGTCCCGGATCGTCTCGCAAAAATTCCAGGAAGAATCGCGCCACTCCGTAGACAAACATGAACGCCCCGAAAATCTGCCCATCGAATTTCCGCCGCTTCAGCAGCCACATCAGAAAGAAGAAATTCGCCAGCTCCACTGCCGACTCGAACAACTGCGTCGGCTCAAGCGGCACGTTCAGCGGAGTGCCGGTAATCTGGTTCGCCAGCGGATTGCGAAACACCACACCCCAGAAATGATGCGTCTCTTTCCCGTAGCAGCATCCCGCTGCAAAGCAGCCGAGCCGTCCAATCGCATGTCCCAAGGCCAACCCCGGCGCAAAAGCATCGCAGGTTCCCAGCGCGGGCATGTGATGCTTGCGCACGAACCACGCCGCCGCAATAAATGCCGCAATCAATCCGCCGGAAAAAACTCCCCCGGCCTGCAGCGTGGAAATGCTGAAAATATCCGCCGGATGCGCCGCGTACGTGCTCCAATCATTGATGACATAGAGCACCTTCGCGCCCACAATCCCGCACAGCACCACCAGAATCCCCAGGTTCCATGCATTCTCGCCGTCAATTCCCAAGCGCTCGGAATTGCGCACGCTGACCCATAAGCCAACCAGCACTCCCATGGAAACCAGGAAGCCATAAGTCGGCAGAAAAAACCGCCCGAAATGCACTAATTGTGGATACACAGTTTAATTGGATGCAGAAATTGAGGGTTTTGTACCTGCATCAGTGTAGCAGGAATGCCGTATGGGATTGCTTGTGTGGAGCGGGCACTCTTGCCCGCTGCTTTTGATGTTGCCTTGTGCTTTGACTAGATCAAAAAATCAAGCCGACCCACTGTGCCGTGTGACGGGCCGAGAATGAACCGTCAGGTAGACGTTGGGAACCCGCCGAGACCCTTTAGGCATCTCCGCATGGCGGAGCGTTGCACACCGGATCCTAGTTCGAGTCGAGCTCCCGTTCATTCAGCATTGGTTCAAAAATCGGTTACCGCCATCACCAACCCCGCAGGCCGGCTTTCACCTGTGATGCTAGGAGAACACCCGGTGAATTAGCAATAGGGAACCCGTAAATAGTTGGCAGACCACTTGCAACCAAAGTAATCGCGCTGCCCGATTCTCCGCTTGTAATCCTTGCTTTGCTGCTGTGCAAAAACGGTACAAACCTTCATGCACGGAAGAAAATCACTTGGCCGCTTCCGCGATCTTACGAGCAGCTTCTTGCTCCTTGTCGATGAGAATCGTTGCCGTCCCCAGCAAGGCGTAGGTCTTCGGATGCGGCGCAGTCTGGCTCTCCGCCAAAGAGATCGCCTCGGACTCCCTGCCGGAGCGAACCAGTATCTCCGTCAGATTCCACAACAGCCACACCTTCGCTGAGTCGTCCATGCGGTTGATCATTTCCTCAGCCCCGGCGAAGTCACCCATCTCTGCGCGCATCACAGCAATGGACTCAAAGACATAAGGCTTGGTTTCACTGCCGCCAGCCAGAGCGGTCTCCAAGGCCAGCTCCAAAGTTTGTGCCGCCGCAGGATCCTCCTTCTTCGCTTGCTGGCCCGCGAGCTCTACCAAAGCGCCAGCACGTTCACTGGCGCTCCCGACCCTGTCGACGATGGAAAACGCCTGCGCATAATTCCCCGAGTCGGCCAGTCCATACGCGATGCCTGCATAGTAAATATTCCGCAATGCGCCTCCACTTATCTCGGCTACACTTTCAAGCGCCCGCGCTGTTTCCCCTTGTTTGCTAAGTTGCTGAGAGATTGCTGCCATCGCGGCGTCGTGCCATTGGCCGGGAGGCAACTCTGCTGCGCTGCTGATCGCCTGCTGAAGTTGCCCAACCATGATCTGCGCACTGCACAGCAGTCCTACGAGTTCCTGCTTCCGGTCAGGGTTCTCAGCCGCTACCGCCATTCCATAAATGCGCTCCACCATAGCGGCGGCAGCTTCTCGGTTGCCCGCCTCATTCAATCCGCTCGCAATGTTTTGGTACATTGCGGCGATCATGAACGGCGCGCTTCCCGAATCTTCTTTTTCCTGCTCCACCGCGTCCACAGCCTCGTTCAAAGTGCTCTGCGCTGCCGGCCGATCGCCTGCCTTCCACTGCCGGTTGTAGATCCACATCAACGCGCTCACAAAAATGTGCGTTTGACCCGGCTCACCTCGTATCAGCCGCGCCGCCGCGAGAGCGTCTTCAAAGTTTTTCTGGGAGGCCAATGTTGAACTAATCATGGAGCATGCCTCCGCGCGGCGCACCGGCTGCTCGGAGTCGCGCGCCAGTTCAAGCGCCAGCGGAATATTCCCTTGCGCAGCGATTGCAGAAGAAATAACCGCGAGCGCCACGCCGCGCTCCTCAGGTCTCAGAGCGTGATACGTCGCAAGTGCTCCCTCAACGTCCCCAGCCAGCACTTGTTCGTCGCCGATATTTGACGCTGCACTGGATTGCTGGCCTCTTTCGATTCTCGGTATGAGGGCGCTGGCCTCATGCAGCATCGACCGGATCCCGGCGTTCTCCGAACTTTCCTGGAGCATGCCAGTCGCACTTGAAGCGAGTCCAAGAATAAGGGTGCAAGCCATCATCGTTGGGCTGGTTATCGTCTGGAATCGCATGCGGCCCTCCCACGTAAAGACCGGCTTTGGAAATGGATGCCGGGAGACTCGAATTAGTTCCCTGGGACTAAGAGAAATTAGGATGAGAGAAAGTGGGTGTCCAGGAACCGGAGGGGTTGAAAACTCTAAGAAAAGTAGACGCCGAACTCAGCCGGCCTTGCGCTTGTCGTCCAAAACTTCATCCAGCGCATCCGCTAACAGATGTGCCCGCTTCTGGTAATCGGTTGCCCCGGAATCCTGCTTTCGCTTCAGCAGATGATATTCATCGGCAATGTTCAGCGCTGCCAGCACCGCTAGCCGCACCGTATCAATCGTATTGGTAGCCTGCGCCACCGCACGCATCTTCGAATCCACATACTCCGCCAGCTTCAGGATATATTCCGGATCCGACCCGCGCAGGTTATATGCCTGATCGAAAATCTCCACCCGCACGCTGCCGTTCTGCGCATCTTTCAGCGACGAATTTTTAGAAGCCGTAGCCATCATTTTCTACTTGTCATTCCGAGCAAAGCGAGGAGTCCGTTGCCAGCGTCGATCTCCTCAGCTCTTACTCTCGTCCAGCACATCAAGTTCCGGCGAAGCCCGAAGCCCCACAGCAGCAAGTTCTTAGCTAGCCCGCTCCTCCGCAATCGAATCAATCTGCTCCAGCATCTTCTCCACGCGCCCGCGAATCTCTTCCCGCTCTTTCCGCAACTGTACCGCCTCCCGCCGCAACGTAATCAGTTGTTCGTCGCGCTCTTCCAGTTGCTCCCGCACTCGCAGCGCATCGCGTTCCGCGGTAGCCTGCGCCTGCCGCGCTGCTTTGTACATCTCGATAGTGCGATAAATCTTGTCTTCCAGCGCCTGAAAATCGTCCACCGGAACCTGCTCCGTCAACTGCTCCACCGCGTCCAAAGCCATGATTGCACTTTTCCCAAGAAGATTGAAAACTTTCCCGCAGTATACTCCACCTCCCTGTGAATCAAGCATGGCCCATTTGGTGCCTGAATAGCACGCCGCCACAAAGTTGGCTATAATCCCCGCATGAAACAGATAACCCTCCCCACATTTGCGACGGTTGTCGCCCTGATTATTTTTTCCATTCCCAGCGCCGCCAAAACCAAAATCGAAATCAAGGACATGCAGGGCAAAGCCGTCGGCACCATCACCTTATCGCCGCAAGGAACCGGCATCAGCCTCAAGCTCCACCTGCACGATCTCCCGCCCGGCCAGCACGCCATCCACTTCCATCAGAACCCGAAGTGCGATGCGCCCGACTTCAAATCCGCCGGCCCGCATTTCAATCCTGACGGCAAAAAGCACGGACTCGAGAATCCCGAGGGTCACCACGCCGGCGACATGCAGAATTTCATCATCGACGTAAAAGGCAAAGCCGACGTGACGCTAGAAGACAGCGACGTCACGCTAGGCGACGGCCCTCACTCGCTCTTCAGCAACAGCGGCACCGCCATCGTCATCCACGCCAAAGCCGACGACATGAAGACCGATCCCTCCGGCAATTCCGGCGACCGCATAGCCTGCGGCGTAGTAACGAAATAAATCTGTAAAGTGGCGCAGGGCAGATCATGTGGCGCGGACGCCCTCGCCCGCGTGCCTTTGATCTTGATGCTGGAATCTTAAATGAAACGAAACTTCTAGTGAAACGAGATTTTGGGTGGCGCAGCGCTTCAGCGCTGCGATAATCGCTCCTGAATGATGAGGGCTTTAGCCCTTGAGATTCACTTCCGCAACTTCCCCAACTTCCCCACCGCCGCATCCAGCGTCTCCACTCTCTTGCAAAACGCAAACCGCACCTGCCGCGCCCCATCCCGCGCATCCCGATAAAAACTCGACCCCGGCACCGCCGCCACTCCAATATCCTTCACCAGATACTTCACAAACGCAACATCATCCTCAAACCCAAACCCCGAAATATCCGTCATCACGTAATAAGCCCCCCGCGGACGGAAACACTTAAACCCTGCCGCCTCCAGCGCCGGAATCAAATGATCCCGCCGCGTCCGGTATCCCTCCGCCAGCTTCGCATAATATTCCGCCGGCAAACTCAACGCCGCCGCGCCTGCTTCCTGCAGCGGCGCCGGTGCGCCCACCGTCAGAAAATCATGCACCTTCCGGATCGCGTTCGTAATCTTCTCCGGCCCAACCGCCCACCCCACGCGCCATCCCGTCACACTGTAAGTCTTCGACATTCCATTGATCGTCACCGTGCGCTCTCGCATCCCGTCGAGCGACGCCATCGAAACGTGCTTCGTCCCATCAAACAAAATATGTTCGTAAATTTCGTCCGTGATCGCGAGCACATCGAACTCCACGCACAAATCGCGAATCAACTCCAGCTCCGCGCGCGTGAAAACCTTGCCAGTAGGGTTATTCGGTGTATTAACAATGATGGCCTTCGTATACTTATCGAACGCCGCCCGCAATTCCTTCTCATCGAAAGTCCACTCGCCGTTTTCGCTCGTCGGCGGACGCAGCTTCACAAACCGCGGTCGCGCTCCACTCAACACCGCATCCGGACCATAATTTTCATAGAACGGTTCGAAGATCACGACTTCATCGCCCGCGTTGCAAACCGCCAGCAAAGTCGAGATCATCGCCTCCGTCGACCCGCAACACACCGTAACTTCCTTTTCCGGATCGACCGCAATCCCCTGCCACACACCCATCTGCCGCGCAATCGCATTGCGCAAATTCTTCGCGCCCCAGGTAATCGCATACTGATTCACATCACCGTCGATCGCCGCACGCGCCGCCTGTTTGATCTCTGCCGGAGCCGCAAAGTCCGGGAACCCCTGCGCCAGATTTACCGCCCCATAAAGCATCGCCTGCCGGGTCATCTCCCGGATCACCGACTCGGTAAAGTGCGAAACTTTGTCGCTAAGAAAAGATTTGTTCTGGATGGATAAAGAAGAAATTACGTCTGCCATAGCTGGCAGATTAGCACAACGATTTGTCATCCTGAGCGGAACATTGCTCCTGCGAAGCGGGAGCAATGTGGAGTCGAAAGGATCCCTACCCAGTCGAAACTGCTCCAAGCCCGGAGAGGCGTTTCCGCCACGGCCCCGACCCTAAGCCCGCTGCACTCCGCCCAACCCCCGCAGCGCCGCCACAATTTTCTCCGACCACTGCGCAATCTGTTCATCGCGCAGCGTTCCCTCATCGGACTGCAACTTAACCCGCAACAGAATCGAATACTTCCCCGCCTCGATCGCCCCACCGCGAAAAATCTCGACAGGCCTGAAGTCGCGCAACTCAGGAATGCTCAGCACCATCACCGCCCGCCGCATCGCCTCAAACTCCACCGCATCGGCAAACACAAAAGAAAAATCGCGCTCCACCGCCGGATATTTTCCCGGCGCCGCGAACTTCACCGTCCGCAACCCGCGCTGGTGCAGCCGTTCCAGATCGATCTCCGCCAGGAAAACATCCTGCCGCAGCTTGCGTTGAGACTTGACGTCGTCGGCAATCTGCCCAAACTGCGCCACCACGGTCCCATCCATCAACGCCCGCGCCGATCGTCCGGGATGAAAATATTCCGCCGTCTCGCGGTCGAAGCTCAGTTCACGATAAGCAAACGCCGCCAGCAAATTCTCCACATCGCCTTTGAACGAGCGAAACGCCTCCGCCGCCGCGGCATGCTCGCCCTTGCTTACATCGAGCGCCCCACCCACCGGCAGCGCGCCCTTCACTGCCGCCAGAGTCGCCCCCAGGCACGCGCGCGACGGCTCAACTCGTTCACCCGACGTTTCCCCACCTGCCATTTCGTATACCCGGCCCATCTCGAACAGCCGCACGTTTTCAGAATCACGATTGAGATTCCACGTCAGCATATCCAGCATGCCTGGCGCCATCGACGTACGCATCACAGAAGCTTCTTCGCTCAACGGATTTTCCAGCTCCAGCACCTTCGCGGAAGAAAATCTTTCCGCATCCGCGTGCGAAATGAACGTCAGCGACACCGCCTCGTTGTACCCCAGCGCCAGCGCACGCGCCCGCAAAGTCGCGTCCATAGCCGCATTCGGCGCTTCCACCACCGCCCCGCTGTAAGCCGGCAAAGTATTTTCGAATTTGTCGTATCCATGCAGCCGCGCAATTTCTTCGATCACATCGATCTCGCGCTCCACATCCAGCCGCCAACTTGGAGCAGATACATAGAACTGTGCATCCGCCTGGCCTTCGGGGATCGCCGTAAACCCCAGCTTCTTCAGGATGCGGAGAATTTCAAGCGTGCTTAGGTTCCCGCCCAGGATGCGTTGCACCTCGGCCAGTCGCAGCACTACCGGCGCCTGGTCCATCTTCTTCGACACGACGTCGATGACATCGCCGATCAGCTCTCCTCCGCCCGATTCCAAAATCAGCGCCGCCACCAGATCGCACGACAAAATCGTCGACTCAAAATCCGCTCCACGCTCGAAGCGGTGCGAAGCATCGGTATGAATCCCATGCCGCCGCGACATCTTGCGCACCGTGAGCGGATCCCACCACGCCGACTCAATCAAAATATTCCGCGTCTTGTCGGTGATCATCGTGTCGTACCCGCCCATCACGCCGGCGAGTCCGACAGGCTTCTTCGCATCAGCCACGACAAGATCTTCCGAAGTAAGCGTGCGCTCCACGCCATCCAGCGTTTTCAGCTTCTCGCCATTCTTCGCTTTTCGAATGATGAGCTTGCCGCCCTCGAGCAAGTCGAGATCAAAAACGTGCGTGGGCTTACCCATCTCCCACAAAACATAATTCGTAGCATCGACAGCATTCGAGATCGGCCGCTGATCCAGCAACTGCAATCGATGAGCAATTTTTTCATGCGAAGCCTTGATCTTCGTTCCCCGCAAAACGCGCGCAGAAAAGCGAGGACAAAGTTCCGGCTCCTCCACAGTGATCGGGAAGGAAGAGATCAAGGAGGTCGAGCGGGCCGAGATCGAAGAGGGCGAGATCGGGAAGGGCACGACTTCAGTCGTGCCATGGGAGGCTGAGGAAGGCGCGGCTTTAGCCGCTGAGGTTACCTTTTGACTTTCTGAGAACTGAGAACCGAGAACTGGGAACTGCTTCAACGGCAAGTCATAAATCGCCGCCGCCTCACGCGCCACTCCGTAATGATTCATCGCGTCCGGACGGTTCGTCCCAATCTCCATCTCGAACACCGCATCCGCGCCCGACCCGCTGATCCCTTCGACTGCGATCCCAACCCCAGTCAAATCCTCAGCCAGCCGCCGGTCATCAACCGCCAGCTCAACAAAGTCGCGAATCCATTGTGGAGAAAGTTTCATGGTAGCGCCGGCGTCCCGCCGGCTTTAAAGCATCATCAACACTCTGTCATCCTGAGGCGCGTTTTTTGCGCCGAAGGACCCCTTGCAACTTGGGACTGAAAACTGCTAATCGAGGAATTCTCCCGAAGCCCTAGCCGGTGTGACTTACCCCTGACCCCTACGCCCACTGCTGCAGAAATCGGACGTCCCCGTTAAAGAACAACTGCAAATCATCCACGCCATACTTCAGCAATGCAATCCGGTCCGCGCCCATGCCGAAGGCGAACCCCGAGACTTTTTTCGGGTCATACCCATTGTCCTTCACAAACTCGAACACGTTAGGATCGACCATGCCGCATCCCAGAATCTCGATCCACCCCGTCTGCTTGCACGGACGGCAAGGGTCCGCCCCGCGCCTTCCGCTTCCTCCGCAGATGAAGCAGGAAACATACATCTCCGCGCTCGGCTCGGTAAACGGAAAAAACGATGGACGGAAACTCGTCTTCACGCTCGATCCGAAAAATTCTTTCATGGCATGATCGAGCGTCCCCTTCAAATCGCCGAAGGTAATATTCGTGTCGACCGCCAGCCCTTCAATCTGATGAAACATCGGCGAATGGCTCGCATCCGGAGGATCGTTGCGGTGCACGGTTCCAGGAATCACAATGCGAATCGGCGGGCGCATCTTTTCCATCGTCCGAATCTGCACCGGAGAAGTATGCGTGCGCAGCAGCAACCGCTCCCGCTGCGGTCGATTGCTGCCCGGCGATAAACAAAGTATCCTGCGTATCCCGTGCCGGATGATTCGGAGGAAAATTCAAAGCCTCGAAGTTGTAATAATCCGTTTCGACCACAGGCCCATCGGCCACGGAGTAGCCCAGCTTCTGAAAGACGCGAACCATCTCATTCGTTGTCTTGACCACCGGATGCTCTGCACCGATCGGGCGACGGACACCGGGCAAAGAGATGTCAACTGACTCCGACTGAACAGCCAGCCGCGCGGTTCCGTCTTCAGAAGATTTATGCCAGCCGTCGATCTCACTTTCAACGTACTGTTTGAGCTCATTCAGGTGCTGACCGAACTCGCGCTTGGATTCCTTCGGCGCCTTCTTGAACTGATCGTTAATTTTAGTGAGTACGCCGTTCTTGCGCGCTATCCAAAGATCGCGGAATACCTTCCACTCCGCTTCAGATTTCACTTCACGCAGCTCATCCCGAAAGGCAAGCTTCGTATCCGCGAATGCCTTCAGCAGGCCGTTCGCCGAATAATCAGTCAGTTTGGGAAAGGTATGGGCCACTCTATTCACTATCCAAAAAATTCGGCACGGCTGCAAAGCCGTGCCCTTCCTGGCTTCACGAAGACTGACGGCTACGCCAGCGCCGTTTTCGCCTGTTGCGCTAGACTGGCAAATGCCGCCGCATCCTTCACGGCCAGGTCAGCCAGAATCTTGCGGTCCAGTTCCACTCCCGCAACTTTCAATCCGTGGATGAACTGGTTGTAGCTCAGCCCATTCAGCTTCGCGGCCGCCCCAATTCGTACAATCCACAACGAGCGGTACTGCCGCTTGCGCTGTTTGCGGCCCGAATAAGCGAATTTGAGTCCGCGCTCTACTGCCTCTTTTGCGGAGCGGTAGAGTTTGGATTTAGTTAGGAAGTATCCGCTGGCCCGGTCTAATATCTTTTTTCTTTTGGCGCGGCGTTTGGTTCCGCGTTTTACACGTGGCATGGTTTTCTCCTTTTTATTTCTCTGTACTGGCGGCTGGAGGTAAGGATGATTCGCCTTTGCGGCAATCTCTGACCTCTTCACGCGCCTGCGAGCAAGTTATTGATTGATGATTTTTGATTGTTGATTAAAACCCGACGGAAACTGCGCGGTTTTAAATCAACAATCAGCAATCACACAATCGAAAATGCTCTTACTGATACGGAATCATCCGCTTTACTTTGCGGACGTCGCCGTCGCTCACTAATGTGGCTGTGCCCAATTTGCGTTTACGCTTGTGGGCTTTGGACGTGAGCATGTGGCGCAGGCCGGAATGTCCGCGCTTCACTTTGCCGGTCCCGGTTAACTTGAAGCGCTTCGATGCGCCTTTGTGCGATTTCAATTTCGGCATAGATCCTCTAAGTTAGCTGTCAGCTCTCAGCCGTCAGCTTTAGTCATTCACTGTTTACCGTTCAATTGCTTTGGAATTGGTGGCTTGACTCGCGCCCGTCTCGTCCTTGGCGATCTAAGCTTGCGAAACCGGGTTCGGAGCTTCGGCGGCTGTCGCCACGGCGGACTGCACTTCTTTATTCTCCGGATCCAGCTTGGCTTGCGCCAGTTTTTCCTGCAGCATTTTTTCTTTCTGCTCCGCCTTGGCTTTTTGCCTGGCCTCTTTTTCTCTTTCCTTCTCGCGCTCGACTGCCGACTTCTTCGGAGCCAGGATGGCGTGCAGCGTGTTGCCTTCCTGCCGCGGCCGGAACTCTACGATGCTGTGCGGTTCCACATCCTTAATCAGCCGCTCCAAGATTTGCCTGCCCAATCCGGTGCGGGTCATTTCGCGGCCGCGGAAGAAGATGGTTGCTTTTACCTTGTCCCCTTCATCGAGGAAGCGCAGCACGTGATTTTTTTTGGTCTCGTAATCGTGGTCGTCCACATTGATGCGGAACTTGACCTCTTTTACGGTGATGGTCTTCTGGTGCTTCTTCGCCTCGCGTTCCTTTTTTTCCTGCTGGTAAAGATATTTCCCGTAATCCATGATGCGGCACACGGGAGGTTGCGCGGTGGGCGAAATCTCGACCAGATCCAGATTCTTGCTGCGGGCCAATTTGAGCGCTTCGAAGGGAGGCATTACGCCGATCTGTTCCCCTTCATCTCCGATTACGCGAATTTCGCGGGCACGAATGCGGTCATTGGTTCGGATAAAACGTTTGTCGATACGGTCCTCCGCGCTCTACGCGACTGGGAATAAGGGATTATAACATGGGGAGTTGGTGAGGGTTGAGCTGTAAGCTCCGGTAGTGGTGCAGTTTGGCTCACGCGCGGGGCCGGTTGAGCGGGAGATCCTTCACTGCGCCTGAAGAACGGCTCCGTTCAGGATGACATCTTCGTGTCAAACTGCATCAATACCCAACTTTCGCTTTTGCGAATTCCCTATGTGGAGTATACTGTGGAATTGGTTCCACATATGCAGATCGTTCAAATCGTACTGGATAAAAAGCTATTACACGCCGCCGATCAAGCCGCGAAGCGCACTAAGCGAAACCGTTCTGCTTTGGTGCGTGATGCTTTGCGGGAACATCTCCGCCGATTGGAATTGCGAGCCAGCGAAGAGCGCGACCGCCAGGGCTACTCGCGACATTCGCAAGCTGACGCGGAAGTGCGAGGTTGGGAAGCGGAGGCGGCGTGGCCGCAGGAATAAACCAAGGAAGAATAGCCCGGGGAGACGTTCGGCTCTACCAGTTTGCCGCGCCCGACAAAAAACGTCCGGTCCTCGTGCTCACCCGCAATAGCGCCATCGCGTATTTATCTACTGTTACGGTTGCGCCGGTCACTTCCACCATTCGCGGCGTGCCGTCGGAAGTGGTGCTGAATGAGGAGGACGGCATGAAGTCTCCGTGCGCGGTGAATTTGCATAATGCTGTTACAGTGTCGCAACAGCGGCTGGGGAGACGTGTGGCGCAGCTTAGTTCTGCGCGAATGAATGAGGTGTGTGCGGCTCTGCGGTTTTCTCTGGGGTGCGATTCGAATTAGCGGTAGGGTTGTGTCGCATTATGGACGACGATGACGAATCCTTCTAAAAACTTGGAGCCACGGTGGCCTGTAATGCTGGCTCTGCTTGCCGTGGGCGGGTTGCGCCTTTCTCTGCCCGAATCCCTGTCAGCGGGTCCAGACTGGATGATCCTCGCTGTTGTCGGGGTGCTTCTGATTCCTACAACGTGGGCACGCCAGCGCGGCAAAGATGACCTTAATAAGTTTTTGGGCTATCTGCTCAGCTCGATTGTGACTGCCGACATGATCTGGTCGCTTGGCTTGCTGGTCGCGGGTCTACCGGCGCATCGACAGTCTCCTAAGGAGTTGTTGCGTTCCGCAGCTGCATTGTGGATTACGAACATCCTGGTCTTCGCCTCGTGGTACTGGCGACTGGATGCAGGCGGCCCACGCGAACGTGAGTTGCGCGGCGTGCACACCGACGGGGCATTTCTTTTTCCCCAGATGACTCTCGACCAGCAGGCCAAGCGCGAGATGGGAGAGCAATGCTGGAGTCCCGGTTTTGTGGATTACCTTTTTCTCGCCTTCAATACCAGTACGGCTTTTTCACCGACGGACTGCCCTGTGCTATCAGGATGGGCCAAAATCCTGATGATGATTCAATCGCTCATTTCACTGACCACGGTGGCTCTGTTGGCGGCTCGCGCGGTAAACATTCTTTGAGAATTCGAGTACCGGGTTTATCCTAATAACTGTTTGGCGAACGTCGTCTATGTATCTCGAAGCCTCGAGCGATGCTCGGGGCTTTGCCTTTTTTAGTGACGTTTCGTCCTTCCGAATTTCAAGAATGGCCACTTCGAGCTAAAATCGGGCTTGAGTGGGCCACCCGACAGTTTCTATAGTTATTTCTCGGCTCGGCGGCGACCCCACGTTTGCCAAATGATGAACTGGTCTCAAATAGGGGAACTGTTGGGAGCTGGCACGCTCGGTGGCTTCGCTGCCGGGCAGGTGAATCGACTGCTTATTGCGCGGGACGAGCGCCACGGTCATTTGGGGAGAGCCTTGGCTGACCTTCTTGACGTTCGGTACCAAGTCCTCATGATCGCTGCGGTCCAGAAAGAAATGGCGGGCTTGTCCGATGTGCCATTAGGTCCGCAAATCTACCCCGTGGTGCATTCCTTCCTGCCTGGCTCCAGCGAGATCCACGCACGCTACGACGGTGCCGTCAGTGCCATCGCCGCCTTCAACCCGCTGCTGGCTTATCAGTTAAGGTCGAAAGACACTGCTCGATCATTTTTGACGACAATGGGAACGGTGGCTTTACGCGACGGGCCCGCAACGGAGGCGTTTGCGCTGATAGAGCCAGTGTTGCGGCCTGAGATACAGCGCGCCCTCGAGGATGCGATCCTTCTATTGGCGCGAAAGCATGGACTGCGAACCTGGCTCCGCACAAAAAGGGTGCTTGGCAGAGAATTGGAGTTGCCCGACGGCGTGAGGGAAACATTCAGGTCGGCTATCGCAGCTGCGCGTGCGCTTGCTTCGAAAGCTGCCCCTGCACCCGCTGCGGGCGCAAAGATTCCCTCAGCTTTAGAAATACCCCACTCAAGCCAAAGCCAGGCTTGAGTGGGCCACCGGCCCGTCGAAAATCTGATAAATTTGGATGCAAATGCCCACTGACGCTGCGACGGCGATTGCCTACGTGGGAGCATTCGTGGCTCTTGTGGGCGGCGGTGTCGCACTATTCAACGCAAGGAAGGCAGTGTGCTGGAAGAGGGCCGAACTTGCTAACACCTACATGAAGGATTTCAACAATAACCTCGAACTAGTCTTTGCAGGTAGATGCCTGGATTGGCAGGGTGGCAAACTAATCGTGCCAGAAAGTTTACGTGCATATTTGCCAGACGGAACAAGGGTCATCGAGCATGATCGCATGCTTTACGCTGCCGCCGTCAGTCCATTCCTACAGATTGGCGACATGGACGATGATCCACGGGTGCAGATTTACAGAACATCACTGGACATGTTTCTTTCTTGGCTCGCCCTTGTTGGCAGCGCGCTGGATCGCAAGCTGTTTTTGGTTGCGGATATCCATGATGTTGGCTACTGGGTTGCGAAAATCGAAAGCGAAGTCGTCATACATCCGTTCATCGTTGCGTACGGGTATGCGACGAGCCTACAAAAGCTCATTCGTCTGTATCGCCATAAGAATTCCGACTATAAGAACTGGGTGTTCCCTGTAAACATTCCACAGCACGCACCGAAAAAGAAAAATTAAACGCGATCGGCTCCGCCCGTTCAAGCCGGTTTTGGCTTGAGTGGGGATGTTCACACGTCGCAGACACGGCCCCGGCTGACGCACAAGATTGTCCTCATGCCGTGGTGACTAACGCGCTTTCAACGGTACGACAGTCGATCAAAGCGACCACCCGGGGCTGAAGCCCGCTAGTTTTTTCGGAGCTTATCGCGGCGCTGAAGCGCCGCTCTTCCACCCGGTCCGCTTTAATCTTTTCCACACCTCGCGTGTGACGTCTGACCTTCCACCCTCCCCTAAACTAGTAGTCGGTATGCTTATCCCGCGAACAATCCTCCGCAAATATCTCTCAACGCTTCCCCGTGTTGATCTGCCGTCACTAAGTCTCATTTCCTTAATATTTTCCGCTCAAATCCTTGCCTATCAATATTTTGCGCAGACCGCAACCAGGCCTTCCTCTCCAACTCGAACCAAATCAATAATTTACAAGCTCGATCTGGAAATTTTTTTCAATCTGAATCCGCGTCATGCAGCTCCGATGCTCCTCTGCCGGACGTCCGCGTCATCTCTCTCCCTTGCATTCTTCCTATAGTCATAATAATATGACCATATTATGAAACAGATTGCCGCGGGAGAATTCAAGGCGCAGTGCCTGGCGATTATGGATCAGGTACCTGGAGAGCGGGGAGCCAGTTGTTATTACCAAGCATGGCAAGCCTGTGGTGAAGCTGGTTCCCGCCGAGAAGCGGGTCGACGATATTTTCGGCTACATGGCCGGAAAAGCGAAGGCCGTTGGCGATATCGTTGGACCCATCACTCCGCCCGAGGATTGGGAGAACAAGTGAAGGGAGAGCCGGTGATCCTGCTGGACACGCATGTCCTTTTCTGGATGGCGAATGATTCGAAGCGGCTGTCGAGGCGCGCACAGGAGGCTATTCGCGAGGCCGGCAGAAGCAGGGGCGACATGACCGCGGGGTCGCGGCTGCAACCATCACGGTATGGGAACTGGCGTGGCTGGCGCAGAACGGCCGGATCGCGGTCACGGGCAGCGTGGAATCGTTTGTTCGTGAACTGGTGGCCCGGGTGATTCTGCGACCGGTGACAGCGGAGATCGCCGCATTGGCCGTGCGTCTGCCGGAGAGGTTTCCCAAAGATCCGGCGGATCGGTTAATCGCAGCGACAGCGATGGTTGAGGGCATGGCGCTGGTGACGGCGGATACGCGTATACGGCGGTCGAAGGTGGTGGAGACAATCTGGTGATGACACCTCAGCTATAATGGTCTGTAACGCTGGTTGGGTTTTCGCGCCTCGCTCCCCGCATTGCCCAGAGGAAGGATTCAGCCCTCGTTACAAGACTCACTAACCTCCAACCGAAGGAGTTCGCATGGCGATCGAGAAGGTGGAAAACATCTGGCACAATGGCAAGCTCATCCCGTGGGATGAGGCGACGATTCACGTGATGTCGCACGTGGTGCATTACGGGTCGTCGGTGTTTGAGGGGGTTCGGTGCTACGCGCCGCCTTCGGGGCCGGCGATTTTTCGCGCGCAGCGATCACATGCAGCGCCTGCTGGATTCGGCCAAGGTTTACCGCATCGACGTGGAGTACAACCGCGAGCAACTTGTGAAGGCCATGTGTGAAACCGTGGGCAGTAATAGCGCGTGGCCGTGCTATGTGCGGCCGATTATTCTGCGCGGCTATGGCGAGGCGGGGGTGAATCCGTTCAACTCGCCGACTGAGGTTTACATCATTAATTATCCGTGGGGAAAATATTTGGGCGGTGAGGGCGACGGATGCGATGTTTGCGTTTCGTCGTGGACGCGGCTGGCTCCAAATACGCTGCCGGCGATGGCGAAGGCCGGCGCGAATTATATGAACTCGCAGTTGATCAAAATGGAAGCTATCGTCAACGGTTACTCCGAGGGCATTGCGCTGGATGTGACCGGGTTTGTTAGCGAGGGTTCGGGCGAGAATGTGTTTCTGGTGCATCGCGAAAAGCTGATCACGGCGCCGCTGGGAAATTCGGTGCTGCCTGGGATTACGCGCGACTCCGTGTTGCAGATTGCACGCGATCTGAATATTCCGATTGTGGAGCAGATGATTCCGCGCGAGATGCTTTACATTGCCGACGAAGCTTTCTTCACCGGAACGGCGGCGGAGGTCACGCCGATTCGGTCTGTGGATAAAATCAAGGTGGGCAAGGGCGGAATGGGCCCGATTACCAAGGCGATCCAGAAAGAGTTTTACGCCATCGTGCATGGAGAGAAGAATGACCGCCACGGCTGGCTGACTCCGGTGCCGGTGCGCAGCAAACAGCCGGTCGGCGTATAATCCGTTGGTTACGAATCCAGCCTGAGGGGCGCGCACAGCGCCCCTTTCGACTTCTTTAGTGCGAAAAACATAACACTCAACAGGAGGAAGACAATGTCCGAGCAACAAGGGTTGACAGCGGAATTTGCCCAAGGCTACTGCGCGATGACGCTCGACGGCATCCTGCGGGAAGCAGAAATTACCAAGAAAGTGATCGCGGCCGTGCCCGATGCGGCATCGAGCTACCGGCCTGACCCCAACGCGCGCACGGCGAAGGAGCTGGCGTGGCACATCGCCAACAGCGACATTCAGTTTCTGGATGGAATTGCCGACCTGAAGTTCAACATGGCAACGCCCGAACACAAGCCGCAAACGTCGGCGGAAGTAGTAGCGTGGTACGACGAGAACATGAAGCGCGGAGCGGCGCGCGTTGCCGCGATGACACCGGAGCAATTGCTGACACCGGTCAACTTCTACAACGTGTTCAATCTTCCGGCAGTTCTGTACCTGGGCTTCCTCAACAACCACACCATTCACCATCGAGGCGAACTGTCTACCTACCTTCGTCCCATGGGATCGAAGGTGCCGTCGATCTATGGCGGAAGCTATGATGAGCCGTTCCAGGCTCCGGCGGCAGCGGTGAATGCCGCTTAGTATTTCGTTTGAGATTTTGTTCGTTGATATTGAAGAGCCGCCCGTGGGCGGCTTTTCATTTTCCACACCAGAGCACGTCCACAGGGTATTTTCCGAAGACACGGTCGGCGGTCAGGACCGTCATCTGTTCCGCGATCGCCTGGGCGATGATCAGACGATCGAAGGGATCTTGATGGTGGGGCGGGAGATTATAGACGCCGATCGCATGAAGATGAGTCACCGGAAGCGGCCGCAATCCTTGTTTGGCCATGAACGCGGGTATGCACTGCGCGGGAGGACCGGGAAGATGCAACTTTCCCAGCCGTGCTTTGATACTTAATTCCCAGGCCGTCGCGGCAGAAAAATAAATCTCCTCACGCCCGTTTTCCAGAATCTCCAGGCAGGCCTTATTCATCTTTTCCAAGGCATCGATACTCCATAGCCAGATGACGCTATCGAGCAAGTACTTCACTTGCGTCTCCGTCGCCGCGTCTTCCTCTTGACCTCGGAATCGAGCTTAGGAAGCTCGCCGCCATAGAATTCCTTCAATAGATCGTCTGGCAAGGTGGCATCAAAATCGTCTGCAACCCACACTTCGCCACGGGCAAAACCTAGAGGGCGTTTTGCCTGTGGCGCCACCGCAACCAGGCGTGCGACAGGGACGCCGGAGCGGGCGATTGTGACCTCCTCGCCCGCAGCTACGCGCTGCAGCAAGCGGGAAAGATGAGTCTTGGCCTCGTGGATGTTGACTTCCATAAGGGCAAGAATAGACTAAGTCTGTGGACTAAGTCAACCCACGTTGAAATTGAGGCAGTGGTGCAGTTTGGCTTACGCGTTGGGCCGGTTGAGCCTGAGAACCTTCGCTACGCCTGAAGAACGGCTCCGCTCAGGATGACAGCGTCGTGCAATTGTAAAACTGCACCACCGCCAAATTTGTGGCTTGGCTCTAAAGACTACTCCGCGCTTTGGGGGACCGCGGCGGCGGCGGCGTCGAAGCCGACCTTCGTATGGGTTCCGTCGCAGAATGGTTTGTTGGTCGAAGCGCCACAACGGCATAGGGCAATTTTCTCTCCTGCCTGAATCTGCTTGCCCGTTGCGTCCTGAAGTGAAAACTTTCCGGTGACAAGGTATGGACCTTTGGGCAGAACTTGAATGGTGGGATCTGACATGTTTTTCTCCTTTGAATTATTTGAGCTTAATTGAAATCGAAAACTCTTGCTGGCACAACGATTACTTCCCGCGCGCGTCCAGACTCCACGGTCCGGAGCCGTATTGCGAGATTAATAGTGCTCCGCCCAGCATGGAAGCGTTCTTCATAAACATAACGAACTGCATCTGGTACATCATGGGATCGGTTACGACCCAGAATTTATGCATCATGGGGGTGACACCGACCAGGAAAAGGACGATCAGCCAGGCACCGAGTTTGGTCCGATAGCCGAGCAGAACGGAGAGTCCGCCGAGAAACGCGAGCGTACCCGAGAGCGGAACGGCAATCGACGCCAACGGCACACCCTGCGATGCGGCGTATGCGATGGTTTGGCTGAGAAAGTGGCGAGGACCCGACATTAAGAAGATCAATGCGAACAGGAAGCGCCCCAAGAGGACGATGGGGCCTGATGCTGCAGACGGAAGCGATACAGCCTGCGATCGAACGGTAGTGGTTGAATTGGCTGCTGACATTTTGGTTCTCCTTGGTTGCGGTCAACAATGTGGTGCAGGAATCTATGCCCGCGTTCACTTTCGGTTCGATGAATACTTTTAGATTTAGTTACAATAAATAACTATTGCCTCTTTTCATAGTAGGAACTTTAGAGTAACCTAGTAATAATATGACTCCGAAGCGTTCGCCCCAACCTCCATCTCCTTGCGCGATCGGCGGGCTGCTTGAATTGCTGGCGCGGCCCTGGACGCTGCATATTTTGTGGGCCCTGAGCCACAACGGCCCCACGCGTTTTGGCGTGCTCCGGCGGCAAATAGAAAAAATTTCCGCGCGCGTGCTAACGGAACGGCTGCGGACGCTGGAAAATGCGGGGTTCGTGTTCCGGCATTATGAGCAGACGATTCCTCCGGCTGTGACTTATGGGATTACCGAGCGCATGAAGGATATTGAGAAGGTGCTGGCGCAGTTGGAAGGGCTGGCGCGGAAGTGGCAGGGCGAGGGAACGAAGGTGGGCGCCGGGCGAGGGGCTGTGGTGCGGACGGGGGCTGAGGCGTAAAGGGCATTCGCGCGGATTGACGAGGATCAATAAGTGCTATCGCCTGATAGCAGTAGTTGAGAATTTTGTGCGGCCGGTCAGGCATTGTTCGACTCGCACGCTGCTATTGCAGCTTCGCATACTCAGCTTTAGCTTGCTTTAGGATGGGGATGTCGGGTCGGCGTCTGTCCAGAGGGTGCGGAGAATCGGATGCTAATTCGCCCCACTTCTCAATTTGGGTTTGCCGGCTCGTGGCTCAAGTTTTCCATCAGCCATACATCAGATGCCTCTGCCGCAACACTGACGATGATTTGTCGCCCGTCAGGGCTTACGCTAGCACTGTCATAGTCGACGATTTTACCGGGCAAAGCCGCCACCGAGCTAATCTCGTTCGGAGCGGCGGATTGAACTCTGATAATTTCGCTGTCTTGTCGCTCTGCATAAATATATTTTCCATCAGGCGACCAACCAAATGGCGAGACGTCGCCAGCCAGCACTAAGGTTTCGGAGTACGGCTCAAGCGAGATGATCCAAAGCCCGACACCGGCTTTTCGATTCCAATAGACGGCCAGTTTCTTGCTGTCTGGCGAAAATATAGGCTTGCAGGGAACCCATCCCACGGATTCTTGTGGAAGTATGGCAGTCTGTGCACCCCCGTTGATCCGGAGGTAGTTTCGAATCCCGGGCTTTTGGTAGACAATCTCACGACTCGGCCACCAAGCAAGTCGGCTATTGGTGTTTGCGGCGTTGGTTTCCTCTAGCGGCTGAGGAGCACCTCCGTTGGCGCTGATCGTCCACACTCGCAGTGTACCGTTCTGGTCGCTTACAAATGCAATTTGCTGTCCATCTGGTGACCACGCTGGGCTCGAAGTCATAGCGTGCCCGAAGTAGGTGAGTTGTATGGGCTCGCCGCCTGCCGTCTGCATTTTGAAAATGTTCGTCTCAGCTTGATTTGCCCCTAGTGCGAAGGCGATCCACTTTCCGTCAGGAGAGAAGCTGGGTACGGCATAATAAGACGTTCCAGAAGTGATTTGGGTGGGTTCCGCCTTTTCCTTCGCCGTGGGCTGCAGTCTAATTTGCCAGAGGTTCGAATAGTCATGCTCTCTTGTGTAAGCCAGCCGAGACCCGTCAGCGGAGAGCGTAAAGAATTCACCTGTCTCCAGACCACTAGCTACGGCAACGGGTTTGGCATCCTCTTTTATTGGAATTCGTGAAAGTTCGGATGTACTCCCTGTACTGTGCAGAAAATAGATTGAGTCACCCGACGGCGACCAGCGAGCCGAGTAGATTCTATCGTTCTCTTCGATCAGCTTGCGTACTCCGGTGCCATCCGGCTTAAAGATTCGAATTTGAAATTTCTCAGAGTCTGCTGTCACCGCCAAAATCAAACCTGCTCGCGGCGAACAGTCGATGCCATCCAGATATGTGTATCCCGATAGTCGGACTTCCTTTGTCTCGCCCGTCAATTTGTTCACCAATCTGAATCCTTTGAAACCCGACACTTCCGATTCTCTAGCCATCACGAGCTCAGACCCGTCAGCCGTGAGCCAGCAGGCATATTCACGGGTGGAACTCTCCTTGTCAATCGGACGCTCGCTTCCGCCCAACCGTGAAACGACGGCAATCCCATCCTCAGAACCGGGAGAGCCGGGTTTGGAAACTCCAGGCTCCCTCTCAAACTCGAACAGTACCTCAGAGCCGTCCGGCGACCATAGCGGACTGTATAGGTGTCTGGCCTGAGCAATTTCGAGAGAGGAGCCGTTCGATGCCTGCACTAACAGTCTTTCTTGCCCACCAAATTTCTTTTTCACGTATGCCACAAACAAGCCATCTGGCGAAATGGCAGGCGAAAACGCATTGCCGACGAACGTGAATTGCTTGTGGGTAACTTTAACTTGGGAAAGGTTTTCAGAACGCGATTTTGAGTACAGAATTGCTCCTACCACCAACCCAGCGAAGATAAGACCCGTTGCCCATGTCAACTTGTGTTCTTTGATGGCTGTGACCAACCCGAAACCGCCAGCAGGACGCTCGGCTGTCGAGACCTCACTTGATGAACTCAGGATCTCGCTAGACGGAAGCAGTCGGCGACTGGATTCTGTGTCTCGTCTCAGTCTTTGCAAATCCGTGCGAATGTCAGAAGCGTGCTGGCAGCGAAGGTTGCGATCCTTTTCCAGACACTTGTTGATGATGTCTTCCAATTTGGGCGGAAGGTCGGGGTTCAGCCGCACGGCTGGCGTGGGTGTCCCGTCCAGAATGGTTTTGAAAATGACACCAGAACTCTCGCCACGGAAAGGCAACGTGCCAGTTGCCATCTCATAAAGAACCGCACCGAATGAGAACAGATCAGTACGTGCGTCCAGTTCCTTGGCTCGTACTTGCTCAGGCGACATGTATGCGATCGTTCCAACCGCTTGACCGGGACTGGTCAAGTGTTCTTCTAGCGCCACGGTCGAAGCGGCTGTCGCGCCAGCCTCGCCAAACTTGCCTGGGACGGGCGTCACCTTTGCCAATCCGAAATCCAAAATCTTGGCGTGTCCGCGCTTGGTGACGAAGATGTTCGCAGGCTTGATGTCGCGGTGGACAATGCCAGCCGTATGAGCAGCGTCGAGAGCGTCGGCAATCTCGATCCCAAGCGACAGCGCCTCCTCAATCTCCATCGGCTTGCCGCCGATCCGGTGCTTTAGCGTCATCCCGTCCAAAAACTCCATCACGATGAACGGCTGACCATCCTGCTGTCCGATTTCGTGGATGGTGCAGATGTTCGGGTGGTTCAGGGCGGAAGCGGCCCGAGCCTCGCGGCGAAATCGTTCGAGTGCCTGCGGGTCTTGGGCTACATCTTCGGGCAGAAACTTCAGGGCGACGAAGCGACCAAGCTCGGTGTCCTGAGCCTTGTAGACGACACCCATCCCGCCCCCGCCGAGTTTTTCGACGATGCGGTAGTGCGAAATGGTTTGCCCGATCATTGGGCTGAAATCTTAGGACCGGGGCGCGGGCAAGTCAATGAAGGGGTGGAAGTTGCTTGCGTCATTAAAGGTCAATTGGTGAAAAATCCCGATTACACTCATTGGACTGGGTCTGGGTCATGGCAGTTGGTTGGCGGGCTGCGGGAAACTCCTTTGGCCGCCAGCCGCGAACCTCAGTGGCTGTAGCCGCTTTTATTCTGCGATGATTACGGCACGACTGAAGTCGTGCCCTTCCCGAGCCTTGGCGGACTACACATTACTGAAGAAGTTGGAAAGGTGGTTCCTGCACCGGGCTTGCAGCTCGGCTAAAGCCGGTTCTAAAAACAAGTCTCATGGCGCAGCGCTGAAGCGCTGCGCCACCCAAAATCAAGCGTAGCGCCAAGTCTTTTTTGAAGGTGGGGAACTATCCTCACCTATTTATGGTGTGTCCAACTGCGCCTGCTTGTCTTTGGGCAGGCCTTGCTTGACGACTTCCAGCTTCTGAAATCCATCTTTGAGCACGGTCTGTTTCGCGTTTTCCTGAGTGATACAGATCGGAGTCAGCAGGATGGCTTTTGTGGTCAGCGTGCCGTTTGGCACCTCCGCCCGGCTCTCCACGTCTTCTTGCCGCGCGAGTTTTATCGCGGCTTCAGCCGCAGCCCGCGCTTCACTTCCGACCGGCTTATAGACGGTCATCAGTTGAGAGCCATCGAAGATTCGCTCGATGGCGGCGAGATCTGCGTCCTGCCCCGAGACCAGTACTCTGCCCGACCATCCCTTGTCGTCGAGCGCCTGGATTGCGCCGCCGGCAATCGCGTCATTCGAGGCAACAATCGCCGTGGGTGCAGCATTGAGCTTGTTCAGTTCTTTCGTAACCATGATGTAAGCCTCGGTGGCGCTCCACTCCGGCACCCAGAGATCGGCAACGGCATGGATGTCGCCGCGATCGATGAAGGGCTGCAGCACTTTCATCTGTCCGGCACGAACGACTTTCGAGTTGGCGTCGAGCGGTGAGCCTCCCAACAACAGGTAGTTGCCTTTGGGGGCGCGATCCACGAGGCTTTGCGCCTGCTCGAGTCCGACCGTGAAGAGGTCGAATCCGACATACAGATCGACCGGTCCACTGGCCAGGCGGTCATAGCTGATCACCGGGACGTGTTTCGCGTGCGCGGCTTCCACAATGCGTCCTGCCTTGCTGGTATCGTGCGGCAGAAACACGAGGACATCGATGCCGCTCATCGAGCAGATCTTTGATCTGGCGAAACTGCAGGTCATCGTCGCCATTGGCGGAGCGGGTGACGACGGCGCCTCCGAGCTCGTGGGCGCGTTGCTGAAACTCGTCGAGGTCAGTCTGCCAACGCTCCCCTTTGACGGCCTCGATGGAAAATCCGATCTTGATTTCTTTCTTCTGTGCCTGCGCAACACCGAGCGTCAGGACGATGAGAACGAAGGAAACTCCGGTAAAAAAACGAGGCGAAACCCGCATGAAAATATCTCCCAAAGGCGGCAGCTCTCCGCACGATCGAGACTATGAGCCCCTAAGCACGCCGAGGGGATGATGGCACCGGAGGTAATCAGGGGTCAATTTACCTTCGTAACGAGAATCGAAGACGGAAGAGCGGCGATTGCGGGACGATCGAAGTCGCGCAAGAAACGTTCGTGATTTTAGTATCGGCTAGGCTATGGCAACATCGTCGGTCGCTGGAGTTGCTGCCGGCGAGATGGGGAAGGTAGCCACAATCGTGGTCCCATGATCATTTGACTTAACGCTCAGAATCCCGCCAAGTTGCTGGACTCGCTCCTCAAGAGCTCTTAAACCAATGGCCGCCGTACCATGATTCGTAATACTCACGACCCGTAATTTCACGATCCGCAATACCGCGACCCGCAATACTCAGGCGCTTCTCTCCCGGATATGCCGCGACCAAGATCTCGGACTTCAACTTGAACCTCTCCTAAAGACCGGCACAAACGAATCCTGACTTCCTGGCTGTCAGAGTGGCGATGCACATTGTTAAGGCATTCCTGAACGAGTCTAAAAATGCCGACCTCCAGATCGGCAGGGAGTCGTCCAAAGCGGGGGTCGAGGTCAAGGGTGGTAACGATCTTGCTCTGGTGTCTAAATCCCTCAACGTACCATTCCAGTGCGGTGCAAAGACCTGCGTCATCCAATAGAGGCGGATACAGCAAATATGAAATCGCACGAAGTTCACGGTCGACGTTTTGCAATATCCGATCGGTTTCGGAGACAAGTCGTTCTTCTTCCAGATTCAGGTTGCTAAAGGTTCTTAGTTTTCCCAGGTTCAGCATTAGCGCGACCACCATTTGTCCTGTACTCTCGTGTAACTCCCGAGCGATGGACCGCCGTTCTGCATCCTGCGCCCTCAGTAATTCAGCGGTAAATTGGCGGGCGGATTCTGCGGCTTTACGGTCTGTAATGTCCCGGTTAATTTCAAGCCAGCCTGTGTCTTTACCCTGTCCGTCGTTGAGGGTGGTCCAACGGCTGGAAACGGTCACTCTGGTGCCATCCCGCCTGGTATGGACAAGATCGCCTTCCCAACCTCCACGTTGGCGCCGCCTTGCGACCTCGGAGAAAGGAACGGGAAATTCGGTGTGCAACAACTCGTGGGGAGACTTGCCGACAGCCTCTGCGCTGGACCAGCCGTAAAGGCGTTCCGCGCCTTTGTTCCAATAGGTGATCTTTTCCTCGGAGCCGCCTACAAAGATTGCATCATTGGCGGCGTTCAGCCACTCCGCCTGGGCCTGTACGGTTGCTTTCTCGCGGGAAAGATTTTCGTTAGCGATATTAAGTTCCGCAGTGCGCCTTTGCACTCGGCTCTCAAGCTGTGCCTGGACTTGCCGCAGTTCGTCTTCGACTTGCGTGCGCTCTGCGATTTCCAGCTGTGACTTTGCTTTGGATCGACGGTTTGCCTCTCCGAGCGCAACGATCAGACCGGACAAAAGCGAAAAAAGCACCATCCCGGAAATTTCACTTTTAGGATTCTGGAACGTGAACGAATGGAAGGCTGGAAGAAACCAGTACCAGACGCCAAGCACGCTTATGAGCATGCAGACGATCGAGGGGCCAACGCCGCAATACCAAGAGGACAGGACTACAGCCGCCCAAGCTGTGAGATAAGGGTTATCGGTGCCGAACAAAGGTGAGAGCCTCTGCCGCAAGAACAGAGCGGTCAGCGCGGCGAGGACGGCAAACAAATAGCCTCGCGTTGGTGAGGTGATCCTAGACTTCACAGGACGCTTTCAAGAAAAAGATATGGGGACGATGCCAGCTTACGTATGCCGCTCTTAGATTGATGCCCTTACCAAGAGTTGTAGCGCAGCGCAGACGGGGCGAGCATCGGGTATTCGCTGTAGGTGCTGTAAACGATTCCGGCGACTGGGCGATAGCGAGAATCTCGCGGTATGCCTGAAGTCGCTTCCTCCCCAAGCATTGGCTTTCCCTGAACGTTGGGTGGTGTCCACTTGCCAGAGCGCGGCCGTTACCTAGGTCATCTTGGGCAAAGTTACGATTCGGTTCATCATAGGCGGAGATCGGAGGCAAACCGCCTCCCAGGAAAACGTCTGCGATGAATATTGATGACTTGCTGCGGATTGCCACAGAACGCAAATCTTCCGACTTGCATTTGAAGGTGGGAAACTATCCTCACCTGCGCATTGACGGCGAACTGGTGCCGTTGACCGACCAGCCGCGGGTGAGCGCCGAAGACATGCTGAACATGGCGTTCAGCATGATGTCGGCGCGGCAGAAGCAAAAATTCAAAGAGACCACGGAAATCGATATGGCCTACGGCGTAGCCGGGCTGGGGCGCTTCCGTGTGAACATTTTTCAGCAGCGGGGCAACGTCGGGCTGGTGCTGCGTGTTATTCCCACGAAGATTCGCGCGCTCGATGAATTGTTTCTGCCCAAGGTGGTGGAACAGATTTGCGAAATGCCGCGCGGGCTTGTGCTGGTAACAGGCGTGACCGGTTCGGGTAAGTCGACGACGCTGGCGGCGATGGTGGATCGAGTGAATTCCAGCCGCGCTGAACACATTATTACGATTGAAGATCCGATCGAATTTCTGCATCGCGACAAAAAAGGATACGTGAACCAGCGCGAGATCGGCGTGGATACGCCATCGTTCAGTGCGGCATTGCGCGCTTCTTTGCGTCAGGATCCGGATGTGATTCTGGTCGGAGAAATGCGAGATTTGGAAACGATCTCGACGGCGCTGCACGCAGCGGAAACCGGACATATGGTTTTCTCAACCTTGCACACGCTGGATGCGGTGGAAACGGTAAACCGTATCATTTCCATTTTCCCCCCGCCGGAGCAAAAACAGATTCGCTTACAGCTCGCGGCGGTTTTGCGGGCAATTGTGAGCCAACGTCTGGTGCGGCGCTGCGATTCTGAAGGGCGCGTACCGGCGGTTGAGGTCATGATTAACACTGCGTTCATTCGCGAGTGCGTGCTGGTGCCGGAAAAGACGCGATCGATTCGTGACGCGATTGCAGGCGGCACGTCGCAGTATGGGATGCAGACCTTTGACCAATCATTGTGGGATTTGTTCCAGGCGGGCCTGGTGAACTACGAAACCGCGCTGGAAAATGCTTCCAATGCCGACGACTTCAAGCTGCGCATGCAGGGCATCGCTTCGACCGCGGACATTTCACGGCAGTCCATGCAGTCGGCTGGGTTTGGCGGACGGTAGAACACCAGGCTTCGGCTTTCGGGCTCAGCTCGACGAACACCAGTCTTCTTTTCCCAGGCCTGCCCTTTTTCTGCATCCTGAAGCCCGAAAGCTGAAGCCCGAAGCCCGCTTTTGCGTTATCGTTAGCGCATGCCGTTTCCGCGCCCTAAGAAGAAGTTCTACTCCGAAGATGAGTTGTACGAATATGCCGTGGGGGCGCTGGCGCGGCGCATGCGAACGGTCGCGGAGCTGAAGCGTTTATTTCGGGCGCGAGTGGACGAGCCTGAGTCCGAGTATGGACGAACGCTGATCGAACTGGTGATCCGGCGGCTCAAGGACCGCGGCTACCTGAACGATTCGCATTATGCCGCATACTTCTCTTCCCTGCGGCGGGATAATCAAAAATTTGGACGCATGCGCGTGGTCACCGACCTGAAGGCCAAGGGCATGCACAGCGAGGTAATCGATAAGGCTGTGGACGCGGCTTTTGAAGGCGTGAGCGAAGAAAAGCAGGCGCGCGAATATCTGCGGAAGAAACGTCTGGTGAAACCGAAAGATCAGAAGCAAGCGGCACGCATCTTCCGGCAACTGGCTCGGGGAGGCTTCGGCAGCAAGACCATCTTCACCATCTTGAAGAAATGGGATGTGGATGAGGAAACTTTGAGCGAGTTGGAAAGCGAAAGCGATTGAGCGCTTAGGGTTGAGGTGCCGCTAGCATGTTTCCTATGTGATTTTCTGAGCATCCAAGAAAACAGAATGCACTTGGCAAGATACTAATCCATGTTGCATACTCCAAGACCAAATCCCAACAAGGAGGTCACTTATGAAGTTCCGTTTGAAAGTAATTCTTGCGGCCGCACTCTTCAGCGCAGTACCCCTTGCGCTGGCTCAGGATGCGGCCACCGATGTGAAAAAGGGTGCCGAGGATACGGGAGCGGCCACCAAGAAAGTCGCCACCAAGACCGCGCACGGTACGGAGAAGGCCGCGGACAAAACTGGTCACGCAACCAAGGTTGCAGCGAAAGACACGGCGAAGGGTACGGAGAAAGTCGCCGACAAGACCGGGCATGAAACCAAGGTTGCTGCGAAAGACACGGGGAAGGGTACAGAGAAAGTTGCCAAGAAGACTGGCAGCGCTGTGAAGACGGGCGCCGAGGACACAGGACACGGGATCAAGAAGGTCGGCGACAAGATAGAAGACAAGCCTAGTTCGCAGTAACGGCAAAATCCAAAGATTAAACACAGGGGGCACGGAGGAGCACAGAGGATTCGACACCAGGGTTTCCTCTGTGTTCAGCTGCGTCCTCTGTGTTTTTGTTTTGGTCTTTTTCTGCAGTGCTAAAATCAGGAATTGTCCTCATCATGCTGACCGGATCTGAAATTCGACGCAAGTTTCTCGACTTCTTTGTGCAGAAGGGGCATAAAGAGGTGCATTCGTCGTCGCTGGTGCCGGCGAACGATCCCACTTTGCTGTTTACCAATGCGGGCATGAACCAGTTCAAAGACGTTTTTCTGGGACTGGAGAAGCGTGACTACTCCCGCGCCACTACTTCGCAGAAATGCGTGCGCGCTGGGGGCAAGCATAACGATTTGGAGAATGTTGGGTTCACTAACCGGCATCATACTTTTTTTGAGATGTTGGGGAATTTTTCGTTTGGCGACTACTTCAAGAAAGATGCGATTGCTTACGCGTGGGAGTTGATCACATCGAAGGAGTGGTTTGGGATCGACAAAGAGAAGTTATATGTGACGATTTTCGAGGGCTCCGGCGAGCCCATGCCGGTGGCGCGCGATATAGAAGCTTACGATTTGTGGGTTGCGCAAGGAGTGGCGAAGGAACGCATTTTTGACGGCGACTTAAAAGATAATTTTTGGCAGATGGGCGATACCGGGCCCTGCGGGCCTTGCAGCGAGATTCATTACGATATGGGCGTAGCGGCGTCCGAGCAGGGACATGCCGATTGCCACTTCCCTTGCGATTGCGGGCGGTATGTCGAGATTTGGAATTTGGTGTTCATGCAGTTTGACCGCGATGCTTCGGGCAAGTTAAATCCGTTGCCGAAGCCGTCGATTGATACGGGGATGGGGTTGGAGCGCGTGACAGCGGTGCTGCAAGGCGTGATTTCGAATTATGAGACGGATTTGTTTACGCCGCTGATCAAGAGAGCGGCGGAGTTGACGGGAACGCCGCTCACGAAGGAACTAGAGAAAGAAGCCAAGGCGAAATCGGCTGCGTCTCTGCGAGTCATCGCGGATCATTCGCGTGCCGCGACGTTTTTGGTCTCCGATGGAGTACTGCCTTCCAACGAAGGCCGCGGTTACGTGCTTCGCAAAATTATTCGCCGTGCGATTACACATGGACGATTGCTTGGACAGAAAGAACTGTTTTTTTATCATATGGTTCCGGAAGTTGTGAAGGTGATGACGCAGCCAGCACAGCATCGTCCGTATCCAGAGTTGCTCCACAGCGAAGAGAGAATCCAGAAGGTTCTTTACGAGGAGGAAAAACGCTTTTCACACACTCTAGAAGTAGGCCTAGAGAAATTGGAAGAAGAACTGGAAGCGGCGCTCCATCTAGGTTCTACGCTCGGACCTGTGACTGCCTCTAAGGTAATGCGGCTCTCTGGCGCTAAGGCCTTTATGCTGTACGACACCTTCGGCATGCCGCAAGACTTCATGCAGGATGCGGCGCGCGATCGGGGCCTGATCTTTGATCAAGAGGGATTTGATCGTGCCATGTCCGAGCAGCGTGAGCGTGCTCGTGCATCATGGAAAGGCGCAGCTAAGCAGACCGCCAACCCTGCCTATCAGCAGCTTCCGAAATCGATCTTCGAAGGGTATCGACAGACTCGTTCTGATGGATGTGAAGTGCTGGCCATCATTCATAACGGGCAGGGCGTGCGGGAACTCAAGGCTGGCGAGTCGAGCGAGGTCATTCTTGATCACACGCCGTTTTATGCCGACTCTGGTGGGCAGGTTGGCGACAAGGGTTGGTTTTATTCGGACGATCACAATACTGTCGTCGCAGAAGTGACTGGATGCTATGCACCCATTCAGGGCGTGCGGGCGCATCAGGTTGTGGTGAAATCGCCGATCCGCGTGGGCGATAAAGTCGATGCAGTGGTGAATGCTGACGTTCGTGAGTCGACCATGCGGAATCATACGGCTACGCATTTGCTTCATGCCGGGTTGCGCGAGGTGTTGGGGAAGCATGTGAAGCAGGCAGGGTCGCTGGTGGCGCCGGATCATTTGCGTTTTGATTTTTCGCACTTCACGGCTGTGGAAGATGAAGAGTTGCAGGATATTGAAGACATCATCAATAAGGAAGTACTGCGCAACCAGATTGTTGAGACCATTACGGACGTTCCCATCGACGAGGCGATCAGCCAGTATCATGCGATGGCGCTGTTTGGGGAAAAGTATGGCGAGAAGGTGCGCGTGGTGCGGATCGGCGATTTCTCGACTGAGCTTTGCGGCGGCACGCATACCGGAGCTACCGGCGAGATTGGGCTGATCAAGATTTTGAAGGAAGGCAGCGTGTCGTCGGGCGTGCGGAGAGTGGAGGCGATTACTGGGTTGGGATCTTTGGCGCACTTTCGCACGGACCACGAACTGGAAAAGGTAGTGTCAACTTTTGCCGTTCCCACCCTTGCGCAAAAAACGCGCAAGGGTGGGGCACCCATTGCCGAGGAGATTTCGGCACACGCCGAGATGGTTTTTCCGGCTGCGGCTTTGAGGGCTGAACTTGAGAAGAAGGATTCGGAGATCAAGCGGCTTACGCGGGAACTGGATTCGGTGCGGATGAAGTCGGCTTCGTCTTCTACGGCTAATATTGGCGATCAGATTAAGGATGTGAAGGGCGTGAAGGTGCTGGCGCATCGCGTGGATAATCTGGAGCGGGCGCAGATGCGCACTTTGATCGATCAACTGCGCGAGAAGATTGGCTCGGGCGTGGTGGTGCTGGGCTCGGCTTCGAATGGAAACGTGTCGCTGATTGTGGGCGTCACCAAGGATTTGACCGGGCGGGTGCAGGCGGGAAAAGTGATTGGTCCGGTGGCGCAGAAAGTTGGCGGCAAAGGCGGAGGACGTCCTGACCTGGCCGAGGCTGGCGGCAAAGATGCTTGCGCTTTGGATGCCGCGCTGGGCGGGGCTTACGGGGTGGTGGAGTCTTTACTGTCATGACCGGCGATTCTCAACACGAGCGCTTGCGATTTATCAAGCACAAGGGCCATGCGATCTACGAGATCGATTTCTCGAACTGCGCGGCGAAGGAGTTATTGGTACTGCTGGACCTGATCCGCGCCGATATTGCGCGGCACGCGCCGGGATCGGTGCTGACCCTGGTGGAAGTTACCGGCGCGCAGATCGACAAGAACGTGGCTACTCGAATCAAGGAAGTTCTTGTGCTTGACCGTCCTTATGTGAAGCGCTCGGCGTGGGTTGGGGCGGAGAGCCTGCCGCAGGTGTTCTACGAGCATTTCAAGAACTTTTCGCAACGCGAGCTTGCCCACGTTCAAGACGCGGGAGGAAGCGATGGACTGGCTGGTACAGGACTAGACGCTGTCTAGGAGCTACGTCAGGCGCTGAAGCACGGGTACAGTTTTGAAGACTTAACGGCACGAGTGAAACTCGTGCCCTTCCCGGGCAATACCACATTTCTTTGAGGAGGTTTCCCATGGGCCAACCACTCGATCCAAAATTAGCATTCTTCTACGGCCAGTTCGTCCAAGCCGCTTACACCATGTTCCGGCGCGATCCCTTGCAGCTCAGACCGGAGCCTCAACAAGGAGACATTCCTGATGGATGGGAGCTTGGAGCGTGGATTCACATGTCGGATTTTATTCTCAGCGAGAAGGAGCTGGAGTTTTACGGCATCGTTTGCCACAAGATCGGTAGCCCGGACACGCGCATCATCGCGATTCGCGGCACGGAAGGGGCGATCGAGTGGATCGATGACGCGGCCGCGCTCCCGACTCCCTTCCGCCAGGTGCCCGACACGGGGCGCGTTGCCAGCGGGTTCGACAGAATCTACAGTTCGTTGAAAGTGGTGAAGCGCAGGCTCGCCGAGGACGACGTTGCGGCGGCCGTGGCCCCGGGCACTCCCGCGGCACAAGAGACTTTCGAGGGCTCCTTCGCCGAGCAGCTCGATCAAGAGGCTACCAGCCGTGAGTTAGCCCGCGGCAGGAGACGGCTTGTGGATGAGCCGCGCCCGCCGCGGCCCATGGTGGTGACCGGCCATAGCCTGGGCTCGGCGCTGTCCACGCTGTTTGTGATGGAGAATGCCTCGAAGAAAAAATTTGACATCACTACGTCGTGCACATTTGCATCGCCGCGCGTGGGCACCTTGGAGTTCGCGCGGGCCTTCGATCTGTTGCCCATCAATTCGTGGCGCATCGTGAATACGCTAGACGTGGTGCCAAAGCTCCCGCCGCATATTCCTGTAGTGCTGGAATACGATCACGTCGATATCGCGTATCCGTTCAAGTCATCCGACTTCGCGAAGAACAGCCTGGTGTGCTGGCATGCAATGGAGACTTATCTGCACTGGCTGGATGCGGGTTATGCGCTGCGAGCGGAATGTAAGCCGTAGTGGACTGACCGCTATTTCTTGACATGGCTATCTGAAATAGCTATCATTGGAAATATGGATGTAAGTGTTGCCGACGCAAAGAACAAGCTTCCCGAATTGATCAAAGCTGCGGAACAGGGCGAGCGTGTAACCATCTGCCGTCGAGGAGTACCGGTGGTGGACCTTGTCCGTACAAAAAAGCCATCCCTAAAAAAACCTCTGCTAGGAACCTTGAGAGGGAAAATTCAAATCCTCGACCCCGACTGGTGGAAGCCGATGACGGACAAGGAAGTGGATGATCTCTTTGGTGGGGGCGTGTGAGTGCGGGTGCTCCTGGACACGATGGTATTGATTTTTGCCGTGGAGTCACCGGAACGCCTTGGCAAGCGTGCGCGGGCCGCTTTGAAGAACCCGGGCAACATTCGCGAGTTGAGTTCTATTTCGCTCACCGAGATCGCCATCAAGACAACTTTGGGCAAGTTGAATATTTCGGCTGAGCTTGCACACCAGGCGATTCGGGATATGGACATTCGCATCCTTCCCTTCACCGCCGATCATGCCTTTCGTTTATTTGAGTTGCCCTCACACCACCGCGATCCCTTTGATCGACAAATCATCGCTCAGGCATTGTTGGAAAATATTCCGGTTATTACCTCGGACGAACAATTCCGGGCATACAAAGGGATCGAGATTATTTGGTAGCGCCTATCGATGATCCGGCGTACGTAGTGTTTCATCCAACAGTTCCAGAAGTTTTTGAAAAGCTCGCTCGGCTTGGGGCTGGTTGTAGACGGGACTGTCGGAAGAAGTCCAACTGTGGTATGCGTCTTTGTAGGTTTTGCTTTCGTATTTTCCGCCCCAGCGTTTGAGGGCCTCATCGAGCTTGGCGATGGCTTCCTCATTCATACTGCGATCTTTGGTAGCGTGGCCGAAATAAAGGCGTGCCTTGATTCGAGGCAGCGCAAGGTGAGGGCTGGTAGGCGCGTCGGTATAGAGGCCGCCGCCGTGAAAGGACGCAGCTGCGGCAACTTTGTCGGGCCGCGCGGCAGCGGCGAACATTGCCATCTTTCCGCTGAAGCAGTGGCCTACTATGCCAATCATGCCCGGGCGCGTGCAATTCTGTGACAGCAGAAAATCGACGTAGGTAGAGGAGTCCTGCTCGATGGCCTGCGGCGTTAGCGGAGTGCTCAACTCCGCCATGCGTTTTTTCCTTCCTTCTTCATCCAGGGTTCGAATGGCAGGCTGGAGTGGCGCACGGCCGGTGCGATAGAAAATGTTGGGCATGAGCACGGCGTATCCTTCTTTCGACAAGCGCGCAGCGGATTCGCGATTGGCCGCGCGGATGCCTCCGATATCGGTGAGGTAGAGGACACCGGGCCATTTGCCGTCGCCTTCGGGGCAGTAAAAGGCGCTGTCGCTACTGCCTTGCTGCATCGGGATTTCGAGTTCACGTTCGGGCATTGTAGGTTACTTCTCCTATTTAGGATTGGGAAATGATTGCTCTCCGGTTGCGGTGTTCGATGCTGTCGTCTGCTCGCAGGATGCTATCTTCAATCAATAGCAATCATTGCAGCCCGTAGTTCGGTTAAGGCTACCTCAGGCGCTGAAGCGCGGGCGTAGTTAAGCGACTTTTCGGCACGACCAAAGTCGTGCCCTTCCCAATCCCTTAAGAAAATCGGGCCACGGAATTTGCCCGTCGTACTCCCTCAGGGGCTAAAGCCCTCGTTGATTCCGGCTCCTTTACGCGGCGCTTAAGCGCCGCTCTTCCACGTTATGTCGTTATTCATGCCTTATTGCTCGCATTCCCGAGTTTTCCGCAGCATGTAAAACTGCGTCCTTTCAAAAGATAATCGATCAGCTTCTCCACTTCAGCGTGACTGGGCCGGACATGGGATGCTTCATTGGATTGCCGGTGCGTTTTGCTTCGAGGTGTGCGGCTTTCAACTGGAAGTACCATTTGGCGGGACGGTCGGCGTCGTCGATCAGCATTAGGTGCGGGTTGTGCTTCAGGCCTTCAGCCTGCAGTTCCATGGTGCGGCGGTCCTGCTCGACGAATTTGGCGAAGACGAATTTCAGCAACTCGGGTCCGAAGGGCATCCAGCGGAAAATGTTCCAGGCGGCGACTACGTCGATGCGGCACTGGTTGCGGGTGATGGGCGTTACGGTGGTGAGCGATGAGAACCAGTACTTCCCTGCCCGGATGGTTTCGCGGCGCAGGTTGGGCAAGGCGAAATCGATGGTGGTGGTGATGGAATCGGCGGCGGCGTAGAGACGCAAGAGTTTGTAGGGCGCGGAGTTTGAGCTGGGCGTGTGCGCGCTCATGCGGAAGCCGTTGGGAATGGGTTCGAAATTTTTGTGCTTCTCGTGAATGCTGTGGCGGCTGCGCCACCACCAGGCCTGATGGACGAAGGGTCCGTGCGCGGGATCCATGAGGCCGATGATGCCGTGATCGATGCTGACGGGCATGTCGGCGGTGAGGTAGGCGAGCTTGTACTTGTCTTTTTGCGGTACACCTTCCGACGACCCGAATTTTTCGATCTGCGGTGCGGGATCGGGAGCCTCTTCGGGTGCCGTGAATCCCGCTCCCGCCGGGCTGGGATCGGGTATGTAGACCCAGACAAAACCATCCTGCTCTTCGCAGGGATAACTGCCGGCGTAGATGCGATCCACTTTTAAATTTTGATCGGCGGTGAGTGAGGGGATGAGCTGGCACTGGCCGTTGTGGGCATCGAAGGTCCAGCCGTGGTAGGAGCACTCGATATTTTCGCCATCGAACTTGCCGCAGTTGAGCGGCATGCCGCGGTGGGGGCAGGAGTCGCGCAACGCAAAGGGATGGCCGGCGCGATCGCGTCCAACCACGAGGGGAATCTCAAGCAACATAGCTTTGTGAAGCTGGTTGCGATGGACGCGGTCGGCGGGCAAGGCGCGATACCAGAAGCCGGTGAGCATGAGCGAATCGGGCGCCTGGCGTTGAGGAGAGTCGAGTTCGGGCATGGGTCAGAATTGCTGATTATTGATTTCTGATTGCTGATTGAAAAACATTATGCTAGCATTCGCCACGGCTTTTCAATACGTCCCGATATATGCGGGGCAATCTTGATGGAATTTATCGGCCATTTTCGCAGGCTTACTCCGGTGCAGCGGAATACCTTCACTGCCTGCTTTCTGGGCTGGTCGCTGGACGCTTTCGATTTTTTCATTCTGACTTTCTGCGTCAGCGCCATTGCCACTCAATTCCAGACGAAAGTTTCTGTTGTTGCAGAGGCGATTTTCTGGACACTGGCGATGCGTCCGGTGGGCGCGTTTCTTTTTGGAATGATGGCCGACCGCTTTGGTCGCCGTCCCACGCTGATGATCGACATCATTGCGTACTCGGTATTTGAACTGTCGTCGGCGTTCGCTCCTTCGTTGAGGATTTTTCTGATTTCGCGGGCGCTGTTTGGAATCGCGATGGGCGGAGAATGGGGCGTGGGCGCGGCGTTGGCCTTCGAAACTTTGCCGGCGGAGGGACGCGGATTTTTCTCCGGAGTGTTGCAGGAAGGCTACGCGGTGGGCTACCTGATGGCGGCTTTGGTTTTTGGGACGGTGTTTCACTATGTGGGCTGGCGCGGGATGTTTGTGATCGGGGCGCTGCCGGCATTTCTGGTGATTTACATTCGGAGCAAAGTGGACGAGTCCCCGGCGTGGTTGCAAGGCCAGGATCTGAACAAGCCAGAGAACCGGTTGGGCAAGGACATCCTGACTTACTTTGGCAGTTTTGTTTTGCTGGTGGTGCTGATGTTTGCCTTCAATTCCTTCAGCCACGGGACGCAGGATCTATATCCAACGTTCCTGACGAAGGGACATCAATTGGGGCCGCAGAAGGTGATGTTCATCACAGTCATCGCGAACATTGGCGCGCTGTTGGGCGGGATTTTGTTTGGAACCTGGTCGGAGAAGATCGGACGGCGGCGCGCTATTGTGATCGCCGCTCTGCTGGCTATTCCTGTGATTCCGCTGTGGGCTTATTCGCATACTGTGGCCATGCTTGCGCTGGGAGGGTTCCTGATGCAGTTCATGGTGCAGGGGCCTGGGGAGTGATTCCCGCACATCTGAACGAACTTTCACCGCCGGCGGTGCGGGGTACGTTTCCGGGATTCGCGTATCAACTGGGTAATCTGCTTTCGTCGCGCAACGTGGTGATTCAAGCCAAGCTGGTGGAAAATCGTTATCGCGGCATGTATCCGCCAGTTTTGGCATGGACGGTAATAGTGGTGGTAACGCTAGTGGTGGTGGTTACGGGGAGCGGCAGAGAGCGAAAAGGCACGGACATGACGAATACGAGTTAATGCAAATTAACGTGTTGCAAGATTTGGCACACATGAAGTGGGCGACTTACTAGCACGATTGCGCCATTGTCAGGGCAAGATTCCTGTGGTACTTTAGGTTAAATTTCACGCCTTCGTAAATACTTTTCAAGGGTTCCCGGAGACTTAGCAGTTTGGCTCGAATGCGTGTGCAGGAGTAAGCGCCACTATGAAGGAAACGATAGCCCTGACCTCGGCCCAGCCGGCTGGGGACGAAGAGAATTTTGCCAACCGGAAGTTGATCCGTCCGGCACTGCCGCGTACCGATCACAATCACGGCAATCACAACTCCAACCATAATTCGAATCACAACTCCAACCACTTGCAGGTTGCGGATCGGCGTGAGCGGCACGAGCGCCCGGAACGTGGCGGAGAGCGCGGACAGGATCGCGGATATGACCGTGGGGAACGTTCCAATGGTGCGGGCGGCGGGCGTAAGGCAGCGCCGCCGGAGCAGACTAACGCCGAGAATTTTTATTACCAGAAGCAGATGCAGTCACGAACGCCAATGGTGATTGTGTTGCAGGATGGCGAGGAAGTGCACGGCATCATCGAATGGTATGACAAGACCTGCATCAAGGTTCTCCGCGAAGATGGACGGCCGAATCTGATGATTTATAAGCCGGCAATTAAGTACATGTTTAAGGAAGATGAGAACGGGCGGTAAGGAATAGATTGAGTAATTGGGCGATTGAGTAATTGAGTAATTTTCAAATCGCCCTATACCTCCACGAGACCGCGCGGAAATTGCAATCGCCATTAGTTCTCACCACTCGCGATTGAATCGGTAAGTTTCACAGACATCGATCCCTCATAACTTCGGCAGCACAATTCCCTGCTGCGACTGGTATTTGCCTTTGCGGTCGGCGTAGCTGGTTTCGCAGACTTCGTCGGACTGGAAGAAGAGAATCTGGCACAGGCCTTCGTTGGCGTAGATGCGCGCCGGGAGCGGCGTGGTGTTGGAGATTTCAAGGGTGACGAAACCTTCCCACTCAGGCTCGAAGGGCGTGACATTGACGATGATGCCGCAGCGGGCATAGGTGCTTTTGCCCACGCAGATGGTGAGGATGTCGCGGGGGATTTTGAAGTACTCCACCGAGCGGGCGAGCGCGAATGAGTTGGGCGGAACAATGCAGATATCGGTGCGCATGGTGACGAAGGATTTTTCGTCGAAGTGTTTGGGATCGACGATGGTGCTGTTCACGTTGGTGAAAATCTTGAACTCATCGGCGACGCGCAGGTCGTATCCGTAAGAGGATAATCCGTAGGAGATCACGCCCTCGCGGACCTGCTTCTCGGAAAAAGGGTTGATCATGTCATGTTCGCGAGCGGTCTTGCGAATCCAACGGTCACTCTTCAGCATGGAGCTCCTTGGGGAAAAATTAATGGAAAATGCGACTAAAGCTTGGGCTGTTTGAGAGGAGAGAACTCCTGGTGAGGCCGGTTTTCACTGGCGACCTGCAAGAGATCCTTCGACTGCGCGTGATCTTCCTTCGGTCGATCATGCTCCGCTCAGGATGACAAATAGCCTTCGCTTGAAGTGCCTGCCAGTTTACGGTACTGATGCTCCCGTTGACAATCTCCCTTATCTCCCATAGCATCAATCACTTGAGGGATGATCTAGACGCCGCATCCGGGAGCCGTTCGTGATTAAGCTCGACATTATCAACGAAGTGGTCGCCAGAACCGGCATTACGAAGACTAAAGCCGAGTTGGCAGTGGAAACCGTTTTCGAGAGCATGAAGAAGGCGCTCGCTCACGGCAGTCGCATTGAACTGCGCGGATTTGGCGTGTTTAATGTGCGTCCGCGCAAGACCGGCATTGGACGCAACCCACGCACGGGCGCGGAAGTTTCGATCCCGCCGGGCAAGGCCGTGCGGTTTAAGCCGGGGAAAGAATTGCAGTCGATCGATTAGAAGAAGCTGTCAGCCGTCAGCTTTTAGCTTTTGAGTTCGGTGGCTGAACACCATCGTGATGTGACTTCCCGCGAGTCTAATCGCGTTAGTTCGTAGTAGCATCTAGGAAGCGGCTCTGAATCAAATTTCGGGCCGAATTCATGTCGGAACCAACTCCTCCCTCTTTTTCCTCTACTCTCGAATATTCCCGGCCGAAGCCGCAATGGGCGCCGCGCGCGCCGAAGCCGCGCTACTGGCTGCATGTACTGCTGCTGCTGGCGACTTGTTTCACCACGCTGGTGATGGGCGCGCGCATGCAGTACAACTTCGCGCGGGGCCTGCCGGCGCTCTCTTTCAACGACGCATCGTTGCCACTTTTTCCTGCCAACTGGGCCTTCGCGCATCCCGCGCGCCTGCTGGACGGCCTTCCCTTCATGGTCACGGTGATGCTGTTTTTTCTGGCTCACGAAATGGGGCATTACTTATATTGCCGGCGTTATGGAGTTTATGCGACGCTGCCTTTTTTCATTCCGATGCCGACTCCGATCGGAACCATGGGAGCGGTGATTGTGATCCGCTCGCGGATTCGCTCGCGGACGGCGTTGTTCGATATAGGCATTGCGGGGCCGATCGCAGGGTTTGTTGTGGCGCTCGTGGTGCTGGTGGTCGCGCTGGGATGGTCGAAGCCGATGCATGCGAGCCTTGGTCCAGGAGACTACGAGCTCGGGTATCCGTTGATTTTTGAGGCGACGCGGCGCGCACTGCTGGGGCTGAATCTACTGCGCGGACCGGCAGCGCTGCCGCTTGATCGAGTGCTGTTGCATCCGACGGCGATTGCCGCGTGGGTCGGGATGCTGGCGACATCACTTAACTTGCTGCCTGGTGGACAACTCGATGGCGGGCACATTGTTTTTGCGATTGCACCGCGGGCGCATAAATTTGTGTCGCGGCTGACGATTCTGATTTTGTTGCCCATGGGCTACTTCCTGTGGACGGGATGGTTTATATGGGCGATTCTTTTGCTGCTGACCAGCTTGCGGCATCCGCAGGTGGCTGAGTGGCCACGGGTTTCGGGCGGAAGGTTGTGGCTGGCCGGGTTGGCGCTGATGATGCTTGACGCTCACGCTTATTCCGGCGCCGACGGCGCATGCGTCGTTGCCGGAAGCTGTGCACGGGATCTGGGGACGATAAAAGTTTTCTTTGCCCCTCCCACGCAGCGAAAACGCCTTTAAAGATTCGCCCACTCCGAGCCATTTCTCTCGTATACTCCCCTATTCAATCGTTTTAATCGACAACTGGGAGATCCCACCTTGAGAAAGCCAGCTGCAATTTTCGCCTTTGTCGCTGCGTATTTTGTTTTCGCGTTTTCCGCCGCGGGGCAAACCATCACCGTTGACATCTCGCGCCCGACGAATCACTTTGTGCCCAACCAAACGCTGGGAGCGGGCGTGGACCGCATTGCAGCCGAGGCCATCGACAAAGATCTGGTGCAGCCAACGCTCGACAAAACACTGGCCTCGGGATGGCAGCCGGTCACCTATCGGCAGAACACTGAGCTTGCCATCGAGGCGTGGCATTGGAATCCGCGAGGAACGTGGAGCGAGGGAGGCGATGCAAACGGCAAGGGATATTTCACCGGATCGGCTACTCCAACGGAGATGCTGCGCTATTCGTATGGCTATGCGCTGCCGCGGCGCGGGACCACGCGCAATGATGGCACCGATAACGTGGGATTTTCGCGTTTGACCGATGGCGATCCGAATAGTTTCTGGAAGAGTAACCCATATCTCACCGAACACTTCACCGGCGAAAGCGATGCGCTGCATCCGCAGTGGGTGGTGCTGGACCTGGCGCAGGTGCAGCAGGTCGACAGCATTCGAATCGCGTGGGCCGCGCCTTATGCGCGGCGTTACATAGTTCAATACTGGACGGGTGACGACCCCATCAAGGCAGTAACGCACGGAGTTTGGGAGACGTTTCCTCAAGGCAACGTTACGGATGGAAAAGGAGGAGTTGAAACTGTTCGCTTGAGCGACGCTCCTTCGGCCGTGAGATTCGTACGAATTTGGATGACGGAGTCGTCAAACACCTGCGAAGCGAATGCCGCGGCTGAAGTAAAAGCGGATCCGCGTAGCTGCGTGGGATATGCCATTCGCGAGCTTTACCTCGGCACCTCCACAGAAGATGGTGCGTTTCACGACATCCTGCGGCACACGCCGGATCAGGAGCAGACGAGCACTTATAGTTCGTCGGTCGATCCGTGGCATCAGGCGTCCGATCTGGGATCGACCAAGCAGGCACAAGTCGGATTCGATCTGTTCTTTACGAGCGGTGTGACGCGCGGGCTGCCGGCGATGGTGCCGGTTGCGATGTTGTATGACACGCCTGACAATGCGGCGGCGGAGATCGCGTATTTGAAGAAGCGCGGTTATCCCATTTCTTACGTTGAGATGGGCGAAGAAGCTGATGGGCAGTACATGTTGCCGGAGGATTATGCAGCGCTGTATTTGCAGTGGGCAACGGCGATTCATCGCGTGGATCCGGCGCTGAAGCTGGGCGGGCCGTCGTTTCAAGGCGTAAATAAAGATATCGAAGTCTGGCCGGACGCGAACGGAAAAGTTTCGTGGACGGCGCGTTTCCTCGATTATTTGAAGCAACATGGGCGCATGAACGACCTGGCATTTTTTTCGTTCGAGCATTATCCCCTCGATCCGTGCCGGATTCCGTGGGGTAGTTTGTACGAAGAGCCGGAGTTGGTGAGCCACATCATGCAGGTGTGGCACGAGGATGGAGTTCCCGCGGGCATGCCAATGTTTATCACGGAGGGAAATCTTTCGTCGGCCGCGAGTGAAACTTATCAGGATATTTTCTCGGGAATCTGGCTGGCGGATTACATTGGATCGTTTTTAAACGCGGGCGGAAATGCAGTTTACTTTTTTCATTATCTGCCGTTGCAAATGGAGCCGGGATGCAACAGCTCTCCGGGCACGTTTGGAATGTTTACCATCGATGCCAATTATCAGATTCAGCAGCCACTGGCACAGTTCTTTGTGGCGCAGTTGATCAATCTCGAGTGGGTGCAGCCCGGCGGGGGTGAGCATCAGGTGTTTGCTGCGAAGAGCGACTTGGAAGACGGCGCCGAACACGGACTGGTGACGGCGTATGCGGTGAAGCGTCCGGATGGAACTTGGGCGGTAATGGCGGTGAATCGCGACCAGCAGAATGCCCACCGGGTGCGGGTCGCGTTTGATGGACCGGACGGCAAAGAGAGCAGCTTTGCTGGGCCTGTGGAGATTTCAACTTTTGGCAGCGCACAGTATCAGTGGCATCCGGCACAGACGCGATTCATGGCGCACGCGGAGAATTCTGGGCAAGCTACGATCGTGGCGACGAGCAAAGGTTGGGCTGATCCTGATGGGCCGATCGTTCATACGAAACTTTCCGCGGCGAAGGATGCGATGTACGATTTGCCGGCGGCTTCGGTGGTAGTGATTCGAGGCCGGATCGGCGGGCGATAAACTCGCCTTCGGCCTATATGGCGGGTTGTCCGTTTTTACTTTTTCCCGGCGGGCGTGTGAGCTGCGGAATGGTTCGTTGATGCTCGGAGTGTTGCACAAGTACAACCAGCCGCTTCAGTTTAGTCTCTTCTTTTTTCGCGCTGATGACCCACCAGCTGCATGTTCTTCGATACCAGGGAGCCTGCGCCCGGAAGAACTTCCATGCGGCTTTGTTTGCACGAAACTTCTTCTCATATGCAGTGGGAAGTTTGGCGCCTTTTCTCTGCTCGTACGCGTAGATCGCCGACCGCTTTTTTTCGCGCTTCTGAAAAGCAGCGAGACCGGTGACATGCATCAATCCGAGCTTGGAAAGCTCGGTAGTTCGTCTTATATTGATGGCGCTCCAGATGCTACGCGGCTTGCGTGGTGTGAATCGAATCTTGTAGCTAATCGGGTCTATGCTCTTGCGAACACCATCGATCCAACCGAAGCAGAGCGCGCCGTCCACAGCTTCCGGCCAGGTTATGCTGGGGCGCCCGGAATCCCGCTTGTAGAAGCCAACCCAGAGCTCTGTCGTCTCGGCGTGATGTTTTTCGAGCCAGGCTCGCCACATTTCGAGCGAAAGGAAAAAGAGAGGCTCCATTTGCCGAATCGGCATCACGCGGAAATTGTATCCGAACCGGTCACATCAGCCATAGCGCGTCTACATCCACAATGAGATGCGTGCGCGGAATCTTTTGTGCGGCGGCGTAGATGAGCATGGCACGCAGCGTGGTGTTGAGTTTTTCGCGGCTCGGCGACTTCAACACGAAGTGATAACGGTAATCGCGCTTCAGCCGCAGGATGGGCGCTGCGGCCGGTCCGAGCACGCGCACGCCTTCATGACGGTTTTGCTCAAACCATTTTCCCAGAGTGCCCGACCATTGCAACGCTTCGTCGAGCTTGTCCGTGCGGATGAGAACGTTGGCTAACGCGGCGTATGGCGGATAGTGCATCCAACTGCGGAAGCGTAATTCTTTTTCGTAGAAGCCGGTGAAGTCATGCTGGGCGGCGTATTGCACGGCGTAGTGGTCCTGAAAATATGTTTGCAGAATTACTTTGCCGGGAGATTGGCCGCGTCCGGCGCGCCCGGCAACCTGGGTGAGCAACTGAAACGTGCGCTCAGCGGCGCGGAAGTCGGGTAGTCCGAGCGCGCTATCGGCGCCGACCACGCCGACCAGGGTGACGCCGTGGATGTCGTGGCCTTTGGCGATCATCTGCGTGCCGACCAGCAAATCGAGTTCGCCTTCGCTTAGCGCATTCAGAGTGCGCTCGAAATCTTCGTGGCCCCTGACAGTGTCACGGTCGAGTCGGGCAATGCGCGCTTGCGGGAACATGCCGTGCAGCAACTCTTCGAGTTTTTCTGAGCCGGTGCCGAGGAAATATACATACTCGCTGCCGCAATGCACGCAGGCCTTTGGTACGGGAGCGGTGTAGCCACAATAGTGGCAAATCATTTTATGTTCGCGCTTATGGTGAGTAAGAGCGATCGCGCAATTCTGGCATTCGAGAGTTTTCCCGCAGGTGCGGCACAACGCCACGGGAGAATATCCGCGGCGGTTGAGGAGGACCATGACCTGTTCTTTGCGGTCGAAGCGCTCTTTGATCTCGGCCGCCAGCTTGCGTGAGATGACCTGCTCATGGCCGGTTTCCTGGAACTCCTGACGCATGTCGATGATTTCCACTTCCGGCAGCGGGCGTTGCTCCACACGATCGGGTAACTCGATCAGTGCGTACTTATTTTTCTTCGCGTTGAAATACGATTCCAGCGACGGCGTCGCCGAACCGAGGACGACGACGGCATTCGCCATCTTGGCACGCACCACGGCGATATCGCGAGCGTGGTAGCGCGGCGTTTCTTCCTGCTTGTAGGACGAATCGTGTTCTTCGTCCACGATGATGAGCGCGAGATCGGACACTGGAGCGAAAACGGCAGAGCGCGTGCCGACGACCATGTGCGCTTCTCCACTCTTGATACGGTGCCATTGCTGTGCGCGTTCTTTATCGGAGAGCGCCGAGTGCAGGATGGCGACTTCATCGCCGAATATCTGATGCAAATCGGCGGCGACGGCGGGAGTGAGGCCGATTTCAGGGACGAGAAGAATGGCAGAGCGTCCAGCTTCGAGCACGGCGTGCATGCCTGCGAGGTAAACGGCAGTTTTGCCCGACCCGGTTACGCCGTGGAGGAGTATGCCGGAAAATTTTCTGGCGTCCACAGCTCCACGCAGGCGATCGAGCGCGGATTGCTGGGCGGAATTGAATTCGAATGCGAAGGGTGAGGACCGGGGTTTACTGCGCGAAACAGCGAAGGCTGCGGCTTCTTCGATGATCTCGATCAGCCCGCGCTTGACCAGCGTGCTGAGAGTGGTTCGTGGAAGGTCAAGGGCTTGCAGCATTTCCACGGGGACACGGTCGCCGGATGCGGCGAGAGTCTCAACCAGTTTTCGTTGATTGTCGTTTAACTTGCCTTCGGCGGATTTGAGCAGCGCGATCTTGACGATGCGGGTTGCGTCGCGGACGGCGGAAACATCTTCACGGGTAATCCATTTCTTTCGCACCATGCCGCTCAGGATTAATTTTGAGACGCGAGTGGCGACGCGTAGAGTCTCTTCGCGGATCGCTGCGGGGTCCTCAGGGGCTAAAGCCCCGCCCTTAACGGGCGCCAACGGCACGGCTAAAGCCGTGCCCTTCCCGATCTCTCCCTTCCCAATCTCTATCGTTCCGACCTCGCTCGTCCCAATCTCACTCGCGCCAATCGCCTTCGTTTGTATCGCGCCTTCAATGCTGACCGTCGTTTCCGATTGCTGGGCAGCCAGGTAATCCAACACACGGAACTCAGCGGCTTGCTCTTCCGGGGTGCGGCGCGAACGTGCAGACGATCCTGACATTCCCGCCAGATGCAGCGCCAGGCGGCCTTCCGCGGTGATGCGGTAGGCGACGGCGCGCTTGAACTCCGCGTTCAGCGGCAGCATGGTGCGGAAGACTTCACCGAGCGGAGCGAGATAGTAATCGGCGATCCAGCGGCCGAGGCGCAGCAGTTGGTCATCGAGCACCGGCGAAGCATCGAGGACGCTCAAGACTGGCTTGATTTTGACCGAAGGTTCGCGGTCGTGCAGTTCAACTACGATGCCGGTCAATCGTTGGTGGCGAAAAGGTACGAGCACGCGGCCACCGACTACGGGAGCGGCTTCGGCGGAGACACGGTAGGTGAAGACCATGTCGAGCGGCACGGGCAGGGCAACGTCGCAGAACTCGGGCATTGATTGGAAGGATATCCTAGAGAACTCTCGTCGAGGCTGGTACCGGTGGAGCTTATAGACCAGTCAAGCTGATAGGGACCCTTCGACTTCGTAACTGCTTCGCTTCGCGAAGCAGCCACTACGCTCAGGATGACAATCGATTTTGCTACTCAGCGGCTTTCTTCGGCGGCTCGATTCCGAGGTACTTCATCACCATCTGCAAGTCCTTCCATGCTTCGCCTTTCTGCCGCGGATCGCGCAGCAGGTACGCGGGGTGATACGTCACCGCGAGGCGCGCACCGGGCCATGAGGGATCCGGCCGTGCGCCTGCGGGCTTGAAATCGTAGAAGCGTCCGCGCAATTCGCCGAGGGAAGAATTCATGGCGAGCAGATTTTTTGCCGCAGTCGCGCCGAGGGCGACTACAACTTTGGGCTTGATCACCGCGATCTGTCGCATGAGAAATGGCGAGCAAGTGTCGCATTCGTCAGGCTCGGGTTGGCGATTGCCCGGCGGACGGCACTTGACCACGTTTGCAATGTAGACATCTTCGCGGCGCAGGCCCATGGCTTTGATCATGTTGTTGAGCAACTGGCCGGCGCGACCAACGAAGGGTTCGCCTTGGGCGTCTTCGTCGGCGCCGGGGCCTTCGCCTACAAACATTAATTCGGCGCGCGGATTGCCCACGCCGAAGACGATCTTCGTGCGGCCCTTATAGAGCTTGCAGCGGGTGCAATCACCGAGGTCTTCGCGAATCAGCATGAGCGCGGCGGCATGATCGGCCACTCCATACTCTGGCTTCGGGGTCGCGATTTCGGTGACGGTTCGAGCGGCGGCGGCTTTTCTGGCGGTCATTTCTTCTAGCGGGTCCTCTCGCAGATCTGGCTGGAGTATTGAAGACGGCGTTGATAAAAGTGCAGAAACACCTTCAGCCGCCACCAGCGCGGCTTTCGGGGATGGTAGAGTTCGCGGTTCACGCCGGTAGAAATCGTAAATGCCCATCTCATGACAGAAGCGCACGCGTTCGGCGAGAGCGCGGCACAATTCCGGATCAAGAGTTGTGGGCATTGGCTTCTCGATTGTAATGCAGGAAGGAAAAACTCGCTTCAGGCTTTGACCGGAGATTTACGCCGCTGGCGGATGCGCACAACCTGATCGAGCACGCGCTGGGCGACTTCCCACTTAGTGGTCTCGGGGGCTTCGACGATCTCGTCGTTGGTGATGATGGTCACTTCATTGCGATCGGAATCGAAGCCGATGCCTTCACGGGAAACGTCATTCACCACGATGGCATCGAGGTGCTTGGCTGCGAGCTTTTGGCGGGCGTTTTCGAGGACATTCTCAGTTTCGGCGGCGAAACCGACAATGATCTGCGACTGTTTGCGCGCGGAAATTTCTTTGAGGATGTCGGTGGTCGGTTCGAGCTCAAAAGTGATCGGTCCTTTGCGTTTTATTTTTTGCGCGGAGGCTGACTTCGCGCGGTAGTCGGAGACGGCGGCGGTTTTGATGACGATGGTGGACTGAGGCAGAAGGTTGAGCACCACATCGCGCATCTGCTCTGCGGATTCCACCCGGGTGAGTTCGGCTGCGCCTGGCGGCGTCAGGGACGTGGGACCGCTGACCAGCAGCACGCGAGCGCCGCGGCGCAAGCGCAGCTTCCGCCATGGCATACCCCATGCGACCGCTGGAACGGTTGGTGAGATAACGGGCGGGATCGATTTTTTCACGCGTGGGCCCGGCGGTGATCAGCACGGTTTCACCGGCGAGATCCTGCGATGCGCCCAGCGCTTCGAGAACGGCTGCAACAATGGTTTCGTTTTCGGCGAGACGCCCGGCGCCCGTCATGCCACAGGCAAGATATCCTGAATCCGGTTCGACGATCTTCACGCCGCGCTGGCGCAGAATATCCAGATTTGCTTGCGTCGCGGGATGATTCCACATGTTGACGTTCATCGCCGGAGCCACGACGACTGGAGCCGTGGTGGCGAGATAAAGCGTGGTGAGAAAGTCGCTGGCGATGCCTTGCGCGAAGTGGGCCAGAACATCGGCAGTGGCGGGCGCAACAAGCAGAGCGTCAATCGATTGCGCCACGGCAATGTGCTCGATGGCAGAGTCGATGTTGGGAGCGTGCTCTTCGCCCGGCGAGAACATTCCGGTAATCACTTTTTCGCCGGAGAGCGCGGCGAAGGTAAGCGGACGAACAAACTCCTGAGCCGCGCGCGTCATGATGACTTGCACGCGAATGCCGCGGTCTTGCAGCAGCCGCACAATTTCGGCTGCCTTGTAAGCGGCGATGCCGCCCGTTACTCCAAGAGCAACTTTCATAATGGCGAATGGCAGCGCCTGAAGGCGCGGTCAGTCGGAACGTTTTCGTCATGCCTGAAGGCATGACCTGATACGAATCCGCGCAGACGCCGCTTCTTCAGTAGTTATGCGTCGTGGCCGAAAGCCTGATCCAAAACTTCGGCGGCCTGCTCGGCGGCGCTGCGGGTTTCAGGGATCTCCCATTTCACTTTGCCGGCGCGGATTTCATCCTGTGCGATGCGGCAGGGTTTGCGGGAGTTGGTTTGAACCACAGGCGGCGCGCCGGATTGCAGTTGCCGGGCTCGCCGGGCGGCGACCAGAATATAACGATAGTTGCTGTCGAAGCCTTCGATCAATTTCATAGATTCTCTCCCTTGCTGCCGGGATATAAGATTTGATTGCCGAAATTGGTGCGCTTCGTTCTTTCGCCTGCGACGCCAAACGCTTCCATTACTATTTTCCCACGAAATTCAAAGTCGTGGGGGCTTCCCGCGCCGGATCATGGTTACCGACGACTACCCACATGGCCCGGCCCTTCCGGAACCGCCGGGCGGCTTAAACGAATCCACAATCGATTTAAGGCGGTCGCGCATATTGGCCAGACGACAGCGCTCGGCGAGAGCCACGGTTTTGGCTTCCTCCGGCGATAGCGGATGCCCTGCGCGCACCAGGCGTTCGCCACGCACGATCGCGCGCAGGAGCTTGATTGAATCTTCCAGCTGATCGTTGATGAGAATGTAGTTGTACCGCTCGTAATTTTCGATTTCGCGAGTCGCCGTATCCAGGCGGCGCTGGATTACTTCTTCACGATCTTCGCTGCGTTTGCGCAGACGGTCTTCCAGCGTCTTGCGATCCGGGGGCAGAATGAAGATGCCGGTGGCGTCGGGGAGTTTTTGCTGAATCTGCGCCGCGCCCTGCACGTCGATATCGAGCAAAAGGTCGCGGCCATTTTTTTCCGCTTCATCCAAAAAGCGGCGCGCGGTTCCGTAGTAGTTGCCGAAAACTTCGGCATGCTCAAGAAATTCGCCGCCGCGAATCATCTTTTCGAATTCGGGGCGCGAGATGAAAAAATACTGGCGTCCATTGGTTTCGCTGCCGCGAGGAGAGCGCGTGGTGTAGGAAATGGAAAATTCCAGATTCTTCACCTTGGGCAGCAGTTCATTGACGAGCGTGGATTTGCCCGAGCCTGACGGGGCGGAAATGATGTAGACGACCGGCTTCGATGGAGAACTCATTCCAGGTTCTGCACCTGTTCACGGGATTTTTCAATCTCAGCTTTCATGGCAAGTCCGGCCTCGGTGATCTTCAGTGCTTCGCCGGCCAGGCCGGAAGTCTTCGAGAGCAAAGTGTTCGCCTCGCGATTCATTTCCTGCAGCAGGAAGTCGAGTTTCTTCCCTACTTCTCCGTTTTCATCGAGCAGGCCCAGAAAATGCTGCACGTGATTTTCCAGGCGGACGATTTCTTCCTGAATGTCGCTGCGGTCAACCAGAAGCGCGGCTTCCTGCAGCACCCGTTCTTTGTCGGCGCTCGAGCCCAGCAGTTCCTGCAGGCGCGACTGGAGCCGCTCCACGTAGCTTTGCAACACCGTGCGCCGGTGTAGTTGCACGGTTTTGACAGCTTCACGCAGGTGCTCCATGCGCTGGCGGAGTTCGCGCTCAATACTGCGGCCTTCCTGTTCGCGCATTTCGTTGAGACGATCGAGCACTTTTCCCACGGTGGCCATGACTGCGGATTCCAGGGCTCCATCGTCGGGGTCGCCGGCGGAATCGAGAGCGCCGGGAATGCGCAGGATGGAGTTGAGGTCGGGCTCGGCGGGCACGCCAAACTCCGCAGCCGCGGCGCGAAATGCCGCGATATAGGCGCTTACCAGCGGGCGATTCAGCGCGAAGGTTTCGCTGCTGCCGCGCTCCAGACTCAGCGTGACTTCAACATGTCCGCGGGCAATGTTTTCTTTGAGCAAGCGGCGAAGTTGCATTTCGATCGAATCGGATCCCGAAGGCAGGCGAAAATGCAGATCGAGAAAACGGTGGTTCACCGATTTCAGCGAGAGCGAGAAGGCGAGATGACCGTTGCCCTGCGGGCCAGCACCTGCATCAGCGCGGCTTATGAGTTCACCTTTCACCTGCGCAAAACCCGTCATGGAGCGGAGAGGCATAGTGATTTCCAAATTTCCAGTTGCCGATTTTAGCTCGGTTGCGCCGGTTCCAGTTTCTGCTCGAAGTCGGCAAACTGCAAATCGTACAAACGCCGGTAGGTGCCCAATTTCGTCATCAGATCTTCGTGAGCGCCAATGTCGGCGATGGCGCCATTTTCGATGACCACAATGCGGTCGGCGCGGCGCACCGTCGAAAGCCGGTGAGCAATCACAAATACCGTGCGGCCACTCATCAGATTATGCAACGCGGATTGCACCAGGGCCTCCGATTCGCTATCGAGTGCGGAGGTGGCTTCGTCCAGAATCAGAATCGGCGCATTCTTCAAAATCGCGCGGGCAATGGCGATGCGCTGCCGCTCTCCACCGGAAAGGCGCACGCCGCGCTCGCCGATCACTTCATCGTAACCTGCGGGCAGGGCCTTGATGAACTCATGCGCCAACGCCGCTCGCGCCGCGGCTTCCACCGCTTTCAGCGGTACGTGCGGCTGGCCATAGGCGATGTTGTTGCGAACCGTGTCGTTAAATAAGACGGTTTCCTGCGTGACGATTCCGACTTGCTCCCGCAACGATGCGAGGGTCACGTCGCGCACGTCGTGGCCGTCGATGAGCAGGCGGCCCTGCGTGGCATCGAAGAAACGCGGGATCAGATGAACCAGCGTGCTCTTGCCCGAGCCGCTGGAGCCGACGATCGCGACTACTTCTCCGCGATGGACTTCGAGATTGATATCGTGCAGCACGCGGGCGTCTTCGCCTTCGGTTCCATAGGTGAAGCTGACGTGATCGAGTTGGACGGTCTTCGAGAACGGCGGCAGGCGCTTGGCATTCGGCTTTTCGCGGACGCCATCTTCAACATCCATAAACTTGAAGATTTCGCTGGAGGCGCCGAGGGCTTGTTGAAAGTTGTTATTGAATTGGGCAAACTTGCGGACGGGGTTGTAGAGGCTGAACACCGCCGTAATGAATGCCACAAAGATTCCTGGAGTCATCTCGCCGTGCTTAACTTGCTCCCGGCCTAGCATGAGAAGAAGTGCAATTCCGATGACGCCAAAAATATCCATCAGCGGAGAACTGATGGCTGTGGCTGCAACGGAGCGCAGGTTCGCGCGGAACAGGCGGCGGGCTGCTCCGCGAAAACGTGAGATCTCCCATTTCTCGCTGTTGAAGGCCTTTACGATGCGGTTGCCGGTGATGGTTTCGTGCAGAATATTTTGAATTTCGGCCAGCTTGTCTTGCCCTTGCCGGGTGGTGCTGCGAACGCGGGAGCCGATTTTGCGCGAGGAATAAACGATCATCGGAACGAACAGCAACAGCACCCAGGCAAGGTTCCCACCCAGGACCACGACCACGGCGGCTACCGATAAAAAAGTAAAAAACTGCTGCAAGAATTCAGCCAGCACTGTCGACATGGCGTACTGCACGCGTTCGATGTCATTAATGATGGTGGAGAGCAGAGTGCCGGTGGTGTGCTTGGAAAAAAATCCGGCGGAGCGGAGGAGGATGGCATTGTAAAGATCGTCGCGCAGATCGGTAATCATGCCGAAGCCGGCGTGGTTCACCAGGTAGGTGCCGGTGTAATCGAAAATTCCTTTGAGTATCGTCGAGCCGACCAGAGCGACCGCGACCATGTTCCATGCGTTGGTGAAATGCGAAGGCACCAACTGCTGCAGATAAACCGGATGGTGCGTAATCGGAATGACAAAGAGCTGGATATCTTTCGATCCGGTGGAAGGATTCAGCACTCGATCGAAGACGGGGCGAATCAATAAGAACTTGAACGCGTCGAGCGCTCCCACAAATGCCATGAGGACAACGGAACAGAGAATCTGCCACCAGTACGGAAGCGCATAGCGAACCAGGCGCATCAGTTGGCGCATAGAACTCCGAGCAGGCCGCAGTGGCTTACTGACGGTGGTATTGGCATGCTGTGCAAGGGCTTATTTTACTGCTGTCGTTGGTAGTTTGTCCCTTCGCTTAGGTATTTACTTCGGCATATCCCGATGGGCGACTTTCACGCGGTATCCGGCCTGGTGCAGGCGCTTGCCGACTTCCTCGGCGATCATCACGGAGCGGTGCTGGCCGCCGGTGCAGCCAAAGCTGATGGTGAGATAGCTTTTGCCTTCATGGATATAGTGCGGCAACAGGTAAATAAGAAGATCGGAAATGCGGCGGATGAATTCTTTGGTCTGGGGAAAAGAGCGGATGTATTTGGCCACGCGCGGATCGCGGCCTGTGAGTGGACGGAATTCGGGAACGAAGTGCGGGTTGGGAAGAAAGCGAACGTCAAAAACCAAGTCGGCTTCTTCCGGCACACCGTGACGAAAACCGAAGCTCACGCACGAAACCAGAATGCTTTTTCCGGAAGCATGCTCGCGGAAGCGCTCGGTAACGTGGGCGCGTAATTCATGGACATTGAACTTGGAGGTATCGATAACGATATCGGCGAGGGCGCGGATGCTCGCAAGGTGGCGCCGTTCGGCCTTGAGCGAGGCATTGACTGGCGCGTCGGTGCCAAGAGGATGCGGACGGCGCGTCTCGCTGAAGCGGCGCAGCAGGACGGCATCGGAGGCTTCGAGGAATGCGACCTTGGTCGGAATCATGCGCCGCACTGCCTTCAGAATGCCGGGAAATTGCTCCAGCTTGGAACCTTCGCGTACATCCACAACCAGCGCGGTACGGCGGATTTCGGTCGATTGCAATGCCAGCTCGGCGAAGCGCGGGATGAGTTCAACGGGAAGGTTATCGACGCAGTAGTAGCCCAAGTCTTCAAATGCCTTGAGCACAGACGCTTTGCCGGAGCCGCTCATCCCGGTGATGATGACAAGTTCTGGCGCATGCGGAGCGTCGGCCGCTTTGGGCTTTGCTGCTTTGGCTTTGCTGCCCTTGGCTTTGCGCGCTGGCTTCGCGGGCTTGCGGGAGCCGGATGATTTCCGTGGCGTCATGAAATGGATAGTAGCATTGAAGGCGGGCTGCTTCTTCATCGAGTTTCGATTTGTCTCAGCGGCGCTTGGAAAGGTAAGCTAGGTCGCCATGAAGAAATTTCAAGACTTGACCGAGCGCGAAGTGCTCGCGCTGGCAATATCTCTGGAAGAAGAAGACGAGCGCGTGTACTCGGATTTTGCCGAAGGACTGCGGCAAGACTATCCAGCGTCGGCAGCGATGTTCGAGGGGATGCGCGAGGAGGAATCGGGGCACCGGCGGCGCTTGATCGAGCTCTTCCGGCAGAAATTTGGCGAACATATCCCGTTGATCCGGCGGCAGGATGTGCGCGGATTCGTGGAGCGTCCGGCACTTTGGCTGATCCGGCCGATGAGCATCGACGCAGTTCGTAAAGAAGCCAGCACGATGGAAGTGGAGACGCGGCGGTTTTATGAAAAGGCCGCGGCGCGCACGCAGGACGCGAGCATGCGGCAACTGCTCGACGACCTGATCAACGAAGAGCGCGAACACGAAGAGCGGGCACAGGAACTGGATAAGGAAAAACTGCCGGCTAACGTGAAGGCAGATGAAGAGCGGGCGCAGCGGCGTCTGTTTGTATTACAGATTGTGCAGCCGGGCTTGGCGGGATTGATGGATGGTTCGGTTTCCACGCTGGCACCGGTGTTCGCGGCTGCATTTGCTACGCGCAGCTCGAATGATGCATTCCTGGTGGGGCTTGCGGCTTCGGCGGGCGCGGGCATCAGCATGGGGTTTGCTGAGGCACTTTCCGATGATGGAAGTCTGACAGGGCGTGGACATCCGTGGGTGCGCGGTGTGATTTGCGGCGCGATGACTGCACTCGGCGGAATCGGACACACACTGCCGTTCCTGCTGCGCGATTTCCGCATGGCTCTGTGGGCCGCGGGCGGAGTGGTGGTTGCCGAGTTAGGTTTGATCACCTGGATTCGGCATCGGTATATGGATAGTCCGTGGATTTCGGCGGCGCTGCAGGTTGGGCTGGGCGGAGTGCTGGTGTTCATTACAGGCGTGCTGATTGGAAGCTCCTAACCCTATTTTTGATTGATGATTGCTGATTGTTGATTAAAAACCTTGATCCTATTTGCTCGACATTTAGCAATCAACAATATGCTTTATGGTTGCGTGTCCAGCGGGTGCTTGCTCTTTTCGTAGAATTCGTTTTGCAGCTTTAGACTTTCGTCGTCGGCTTTCACGGCGCGGATTGTTTTGACCACGGCACTGATCCACCAATCCATTTGAAATTTGCCCAGCTCTTGTGTGGCGGCGGAGCCATCCCCGGAATAGTGATTGGGAAAGCGCGCGTACCACCAGATTCCGGTGTAGACATCTTCGGGAAGGTTCAGGCGGTGCTGGTCGGCACCGGATTCGCTGGTCGCGCGATCGATGTGGACTGTGTCGGGACGGGCAATCATCATCTTCGAGGTTTCACTTTCGCCGGCGTGCATGTCGATTTTTGTCTTCTTCTGCGGGCCGCCTGTCTCCGGACTGCGCCGGTCGAAAACGTAGACTACGTAGTCATGCGGTTTATCCAACTGAGTCTGGGCGAAAAACGGGAGCAGGCTTTCGTTGCCGCCGTGGCCGTTGACAATGATTATTTTATTGCAGCCGTTGCGGGCCATCTCATCGGTTGTTTCCTGCAGCAGAGCGAGTTGCATTTCGCGACTGTAGGCGACGGTTCCGGGCTCGTGGCGGGCTTCAGCGATCTGGCCGAAATAATACTCAGGAAAGACGACAGCGTATTCCTGCTCGGCGGCATGCAGAGCAGCGTAGCGAACGTCCAAGAGATCGGTGCCGAGGGGCAGATGCGGGCCGTGTTTTTCCAGGATGCCGAAGGGCAATAGGCACGTGCCCTGCGAGCGATGAATGCCTTCCCGGAAGTCAGCGGCGGTGAGTTCTTCCCAGTGGACGGAAAGCTTTGCCGCGGCCGCTTGCGCTGGCGCGAAATGCGCAGTGGTCAGGATCAGTAGCAGAACAGAAAATAGTGTAGAGCGTGTGCGGGTCGTCATGGGAGATTTTCCTCGGCGGCGAATTTTAGCACGCAGAATGTCTATCCGGGCTCTCAGCTTGCGGCAATATGCACTGTGAATTTCTTTCCCAAATAAAAGTTGGCACGCCTGCTTCGATTTTGGGAAAGTGGCGTTAAATTGAGGGTACCCCCCACCCCCTGCTCCTCTGAAAGTCCTGCTGGGCGCGGGGTTTGTAAAAAGCGTTTGCAAAATCCAGATGTCAAATAACTTTGAGTCAAAATCCAGAAAACGCAGGACTTGCGGGCGGGCCGATGAGGCTCACGGCAGTACGTCTGCTTCGGCCATGATCGCGCGATTTGAGAGCGAGGGCAAGGTTAGATGTCACAGTGGGTGTGGGAATTTGGCGGCATGAAGAATCCAGGCCGATTCGGCTGATGCCGCTATACGGAACGAGCCGAGACATCGCGGTTGGCGCATTGCCGACAAGGGTAATGCAAGTCGATTCCACAAATAAATATTTCGCAAACGGCTTATTGCAGTTTGGTGTAACATATCGCGCTAAGTTGGAGGTAAGTGAGCTTATGCGATCTGCGATTTTGGTTTTCGTTATCTTTTCAACATTAGGGCTGGCAGCTCAGGTTACAACCACCACCAAGAGCATAGGCGGCAGAGAGATTTCTCTCGCCAGGAGTAATGGAAGCTCTTCCGATTCTGTCGGGAGTATCACAACTAAGAGCATCCAACTGCAACCAGGCCAGAGTGTACAAGAAATGCTCCAGCAATCGGGCGTGGAGCCCAATAGCGATGCACTTAGCGTCGTCTATAGCCTTAACCCCGGTATCTATAGGCTCACAGATGCCAGCAGTTACACCGTCAAGATTCTTGCGGTGGAAGGATTTAACCCATCATTAGCCACGCCGGTTAGGTTGATGGTGGACTCGGCGCTTAAGCAGTCAATCGTGGAAAGAAGTAACAGGTTGGCCGCGCTAGCCGTTAGCAAGCCGGCCGATATGCGCTCTTTTCTCTCGCCTGCTGTCGATGCGTTAAAAGAGACATCTGTAAGCATTACTGTCCATCCAATAAGTAGTTCGTTACTCGGGCAAGTTGAACGCGAGAGTAGCCTTCTTACCGAGTACTCCAATAAAGCTGGGTTAACGGACGATGACAAAGCGAAGATCGCGGAAATCAATAGTGACTTGCGCGCAAAAGACAAAGCTCTTCAGACCGACGCTCCCGATCCAGATGTGATCGTCAGGACGCTCGCAGCCAAGGACCAGAGTGAGGTTGGTCTCCTTACCATTTGTTACACCCCGGTATTTCTCGACAATGGAAAGTGTGACGCAGAATTTGAGCGGCCAAGTTCGCCGACGGATCATAGGCTCCCAGTCGCGAACTACCATATGTGGGCTGCGAATACTCTTGGTGTTCGGGTTTCCGAGGTGAAGAGAGTTGAGGTCCGCGACACCACAACGATTGTTCTCGTGGTGACACAATGAACGACATTTCAGGTTTGCTTAAACGGGCGGGTGAGGCCGTTGTTGCGGTTTTCTCAGCCTTCGGCGGGTTCGTTCTGAACGCGCAGCCGCCTGAAGGCGTTCTCAAGGGTTTTACGATTGGTTTTGCGTCCACTCTTTCGGCTCTTGTCTTCTTGATAATAAGCGTATTTTCGCAACGATACGCCTCTGCCCGATACAGGAGCATATTTACGGCCTTAGCGGTACTCATGATCATCGCGGCGGCGGTTACGGGATTTCGATATCAGAGCATGTTCTCTGCGTTAACCTTGGACCTTCCTTCGGTGAACAAGACTGAAAAAATTGTGATTGGCACAGATCTGACGCAAGAGGCTAAAGACAACCTTGCGCAAACCCATGAACCTTTGTCTCAATTGCTGCTTGATTTTGGAGGGAAAGACGCCCGCGAGAGGGTATGGCCACGTGACTCGATTCGTGCGGCTACGCTGAGACTCAATAACGGGTATATCGCTCTGGCAGTATCGATCGCTGCTGCGGTATTCTGCATTTCCGAAGCTCTATTCCCTACCAAGCCATGATCGAAGTTCCGCAGCAGCGCCAGTGGCGATGACTGCACTGGCACTGTTTTGCGCTCTTTAATGGTTGCTGGAAAGCGAGAGCTGAAGTCGATTTTTATTAGGCTTCGATTAGTCATCTTGTGCTGAAGCGCCGCTCTTCCACGATTGTGCAGGCAGAACAACAGGTTCCTCCGCTCCTCCTTCGCTGGTGTTCGTTGACTGTCTTCTGCCTCGTCCGTAAGATGAGGCGAAACTATTCATCTCCCGAATGATCGGCCAAACCATCTCCCGCTACCGCATCGTCGAGAAGCTCGGTGGCGGCGGTATGGGCGTGGTGTACAAGGCCGAGGATACTGAGCTGGGCCGTTTCGTCGCCCTCAAGTTCCTGCCGGATGATGTTTCCCGGGATCCGCAGGCGTTGGAACGCTTCCGTCGCGAAGCCCGTGCTGCCTCCGCTCTCAACCATCCCAACATCTGCACGATTTATGACATCGGCAAGAGCGGCGAGCAGTCCTTCATCGCCATGGAGTTTCTTGAAGGCGCAACCCTGAAATACCGCATCGGCGGGCGACCGATGGAAACGGAATTGATTTTGTCTCTGGCCATTGAGATGGCCGATGCTCTTGATGCTGCCCACGCCAAAGGGATCGTGCATCGCGACATCAAGCCCGCCAATATTTTCGTCACCGAGCGCGGACACGCCAAGATCCTGGATTTTGGACTGGCGAAGATCGCACCGGTTACAGGTTCTCCCAGTCAAGTTGCCTCGGCAAATACCGTGACTCTTGCGGCGGATGATGAGCACCTCACCAGTCCAGGCTCTACCGTCGGTACAATTGCCTACATGTCGCCGGAACAAGTGAGGGCGAAGGAACTGGATGCACGAAGCGATCTATTTTCCTTTGGCTCTGTGCTCTATGAGATGGCGACGGGCACGTTGCCGTTTCGCGGGGAGAGCTCGGGAGTCATCTTTCATGAAATTCTAGATCGGGATCCGATCCCGGTGGTCCGCCTGAACTCCGGCATTCCGCCCAAGCTGGAAGACATTATTAACAAAGCGCTGGAGAAAGATCGCGAATTGCGCTATCAGAGCGCGGCGGAAATGCGGACCGATCTGAAGCGGCTGAAACGGGAATCCGAGTCGGGCCGAACTGCCGCGGGGAGTTCAAAAGAAACGCAACGCCAGAGCGGAGCGGGGATGAAGATTGCCCTGGCCGCCGTATCAGCCTTACTGCTACTGGGAGCATTCGTGGTTTGGCGGAGTTACTCTGCGCAGAAGCCGTCCGCGACAGCTGAGACGAGCACGTCCGCCACGCAACCTGCTGTGCGGAGCGTAGCGGTATTGCCGTTTCGCGAACTCTCTTCTAGTCCTGTTGAAGAGTCCTGGGGTATTGGCATGACGGACGCGATCATTACTAGATTGGCCTCACTGCAAAACCTTGCGGTGCGCCCGACGAGTTCGGTCTTGAAATATGCCAAAGAGCCCGCCGATCCCGCCAAGGCCGCGCAGGAACTCGGAGTCGATTCGGTGCTGGATGGCACTTACCAAAAGGTGTCCGGGGTCATGAGGGTCTCGGTGCAACTAGTTGACCGCCAGAACGGCGCCATGCGCTGGGCGGAGCATTATGACCTGCGAGCCGATGACATGCTGAGGTTCCAGGATGAGGTCGCGCAGAAAGTGGTGGAGGGAATGCGCGTGCAGGTCTCCGGGAAGGAGCAGGAATCGCTCGGGGAGCGGTCCACCACTTCTCCGGAAGCCTACAACCTGTACCTGCAGGCGCGATTTTACAAGAACGAATACTTCATGCACACGAGTCAAGAGAGTCTGTACCGGGGCGTCCGCGCTCTCGAGCAGGCTATTACCCTAGACCCTTCGTTTGCCGACGCCTATGCTCTGCTTGGCTATATCCACCTGTTGCAAGCGGCGAATGTCGCAGAGAATGGCGCCGAAAATTTAGCCCTGGGCGAGAAAGCGGCACGGCGATCGCTGGAACTGAAGCCGGATTCGTTGGAAGGACTCAACTCGCTGGGAGCGATCCTGAGCGAGGCGGGCCGGAACATGGAGTCGATCCGCACATTGAGGCAGGCGCTGACACTGGCCCCTAATTCTGATGCGGTATGGGACGACCTCGGCTACGTTTACCACTATGCCGGACTGGATGACTCTGCCGAGAAGGCTTACCGTCGCAGCGCGGAGTTGAACCCGACTACTACGCGGATTCACTGGATGCACGCACGCATGCTGCTTTACGTGGGACGCGCGCCCGAGGCTGAACAGGAGGTGAGACAAGCCCTGGCGGAAAATCCGAACCAATTCAAGGCCATGGCATTTCTAGGCGAGTTCCTTTACTACCAGGGGAAGCTGGATGAGGCCGAACCCGTGCTGAAGCGCGCCGAGGAACTGGGCCGCGGCAGTGGCGATAACAGCGCGGAGTTCATGGCAGCGTTTCTCTACGCTGCCAAAAGTGAGCGGGACAAGATAGACCGGAAGATTTTGCAAGCGCAGCCGCAGGAAGTCACTGACGGTGATGCCGCCTACTGGATGGGAGGCATTCACGCGTTACTGGGAGATCGAGCAGAAGCGCTCGCGTGGCTGCGGCGGGCGGTGGAAGTGGGAAACCACAATTATCCGTGGTTTCAGCGCGACAAGAACTGGGACAAGCTGCGTGGAGACGCCGAATATAAGCGCATCATGGAAGAAGTTGAGCAGCGCTGGCAAGAATACAGACGGGCTTTTGGTGAAGCTTGATGCTCTGTGATCGGTAAAAGTCGTCGATAAAACCGTCTGCAAGACTCCTTCTATAATTGCGCCGACGCATGGCTCTTACCTTACGCGGCGCTGAAGCGCCGCTCTTCCACGGTTGTCCAGGCCTTCGTAGAGACTCCTCTTTAGTCCGCAGGAATTGAGTCCTCAGGAATTGCTGGCACGAAAGGTTTATCCTTCGGCTGCGCGACTGGCTGCACTGCAGCCCGATACACCTTGGCTGCTGGACAGCCGGGGGGCGGCTGTCCTCACATAAAATCGCGCGAATTCGCCGGATCAGGGAAAACGAGAGAGGACGTGGGATTGATTGTGCAGAACCAACTCGTCGATTGGGTCGATGGGCTTGATGGTGCCGGTACCGAAGCAATCGGGCGATTTACCACTTCGCAGTTGTTCAGCGACGCGGTTGGCGGCGGCTTCGTCACCGTTATGACAAATTGCATGTCCGAGTTCGTGGCTCACGGCCACTGAAAGCAGCTGGGCGACCGGAGTTCTAAGAAGCATTACGAGTTCATCGGTTCGTCCCGGTTGGGAGAAGAACAGGGCATCTTCCAGAAATGTTTCGCGTTTCGTGAGAGCAGTAAAGGCGGGGCTTTGGCGAGGCAAGCGAAGGTTCTGCACTATGGGTTGCCAGTCCTCGGAGCGGACGATGATCCAAGCCCAGTGCTTCGGTGGGGGAACAGGATACTGGAGCAACACTGCTTTCAGTTCGGCGATGTGCTGCTCACATTGATGGAGGTCGTATCCGGTGTGACAGAAGAATTGCTGTGTCATAAGAGACTTCTCGCGCTCGAGCGTGGCAGTCTCCGCTCGCACGGACGGGCAAAAGACGCAGAGTGTGGCCGCACACAGCAAGCAAATGTGGAGGGTGGATGCGAATGAGCGATATTTGTGCGTCGTCATGGGCCGACTCTGCCAGCGGAAGATTTGGCGATCAACTTTGAAGGGGTGAACCTGCGGTTTTTCTTGGCGGACGCCAGGCGGCGACTGGGGAATTTCGGGAGGCTGTGAAATCGCTCAAGGGGCGATAAGGAAACGCGCTGGATTGCTGCGGATTGAGGAATACAACGACTTTCAAACTGAACTAGATATCCGTTGCCCGGTTGGATGGTGCGTTGGCCCGTTTTTTGTTGCGCCTGACGGTGGACGGAGCCAGAATTGCTGAATGGACTGGTACGGGAGTTTATATGGCTGAACGCGCTCAGAAAAACGGAAAGAGGAACTTCATCATCGGCGTATGGCTTACCTGGACAGCGATCGCGGTGGTGGGCTATGCCCGTCACTACTTCGAGGCCACGCATCCATTCGAGTGGACCAACGGATCGTGGCCTGACTTGCTGGAATGGATGGCATGCTTCTATCCCTGGGCCGTGCTAACGCCGTTTATCTTTCGGCTCGAGGAGCGATTCCCGCTAACCAGGAATGTGTGGAAGCGAAGTCTGGGAATTGTTGTTTTTTCCAGTTTGATCTTTTGCTATCTCGCGATGGCAATAGGAGGGGTGCTAAATCTCGGGATCGACCGCGCCTTCGGTAAATTCGCTGCGCCCTCGAGCTACTTCTCGATTGACAATAGGGCGGTACTTTACTTTGAAGAATTCTTTTTCTGGTGCACCTTTTGCGCCGCGTGTGCGATCCGGAACTTCGCACGATTCCATCGCGAGGCGACGCAGCTTGCTTTGGAAAAGTCTCAGCTCGAAGCCAGCCTGCGGCAGGCCGAACTAGAAAACTTGCGGATGCGGCTCAATCCGCACTTCTTATTTAATACGCTGCAGAATATATCCGTTCTTACGCAGCAGAATCCGAAGCTCGCTTGCCAAATGTTGACACGATTGGGTGATCTTCTCCGTGCGGCGCTCCGCCGCAACAATTCTTCGGAGACAGCGTTGAGCGATGAGATGGCATTGATTCATGATTATCTGGCCGTGGAAAAGATGAGGTTCGGAGATCGACTTACGATTCTAGTGGATGCAACGCCGGAGTCTGAGCAAGCTTTGATCCCAAGCTTTCTACTTCAACCTCTTGTGGAAAATGCCATCATTCACGGTCTTCGAGGTATATCGCAGGTGGGCACAATCGCAATGCGCTCAGTGATCGAGGGCGACCGGCTCGTGCTTACGGTCGCCGACAATGGTGTTGGTGTTTCTGCCGAGCGGTGGGATGAAGGCAGCGGGGGCATTGGGCTTAGCTCGACGCGGGAGAGGCTGGACAAAATATTTCCGGGCGATCACCGGTTCGTAATTCGGAAGCTGGACGAAGGTGGAACCGAGGTTCTTATCGCGATTCCTTACCGGCGAAGAGAGCGGTCGGAGGAGGAGAAGATCGCAAGTGAGAAAGCTGCGACTGTTGATCGTTGACGACGAGCCACTGATTCGAGTGGGAATTCGCCACGGACTCTCGGCGAACGATGGAATCGAGATCATCGGGGAGTGCGACTCCGGCGCGCGAGCGGTTGAAGCGATTCTTTCCGAACGCCCGGATCTGGTTCTGCTCGACGTGCAGATGCCGGACTGCACCGGGCTTGACGTCATCCGCGAAGTGGGTCCGGCACGGATGCCGTCGGTAATTTTTGTTACAGCCTATGACCAGTATGCGGTGAGCGCTTTCGAGTTGAATGCCGTCGATTATTTGTTGAAGCCGTTCGATGACGATCGTCTGCAAATGGCGATCAGGCGGGCACAGGAACGAATCCCCGCACAGCGGGATGCGGCTGTGGCGGAGCAACTGCAGGCGCTTTTGGAGAAGGAGCGGAAATGGCCGGAGCGGTTGGCGTTTCGCAACGGCGACGGCTTTAGCCTGGTGCCGGTGGACATGGTGGACTGGATCGAGTCAGCCAACAACTATGTGGTGCTGCACTGTGGCGCGAAGAACCACATTATGGGGGAGACTCTTACCAAGCTGGAAAGCACTCTCAGCCCGGAGAAATTTCTGCGCATTCATCGCTGCCGGATCGTGAATGTATCGCGGATTGCCGCAGTGCGTCCTTTTCTGAGTGGAACCTACCAACTGGAATTGAACAATGGCACGCGCTTGACCAGTGGGAAACAATATAGCGAGGCGGTTCGGGGACTGATTAAGAAGTAGGATGATGAACCAGCTCGAATATTTGCACTCCCACAGGGGTTGAAGCCCACATAACTACACATTTTACGCGGCGATGACGTGCCGCTCTTCCATGGTTGTGCGGGCTTCGTAGGAACTCCACTTTGGGCCTCAGGCTGCGCTGATACGAAAGGGATCCTTCGACTGCGCATCTGATTCTCTTCGAGAATCAGATGCTACGTTCAGGATGACAGATCTGAAGTGAAAGGATCGTTCTCTGAGATCTATGGGGCTTCGATTAGCTCCATTTTGCCGTCGCGGGTGCGGTGTAGGATCATTACTTTGCCTTTGGGGTCGCGGAAGACGAAGACGTCGCGGTCGCGGAAGTGGGCTTCTTTGATGGCTTCTTCGAGGGTGAGGGGACGCATGGAGACGGCTTCATCGGAGCGGACCAGGTGCACTTCGGTGGTTTTGGCCACGGCGGGATAGCGATGGACGGCTACGGGGACGGCGGTTTTTTCGGTTAGACCTACTCTGGTTTGTACCTGCGCTTCCGACGGCTGCGGGGAGTGGCCGTTCCACTTCTTTACTTCTTCGGTCTTGCGGGCAGAGCGCTTCTTGGATTGCCACTTGGTTTTGTATTTCAGCGCCTGCTTTTCGAGATGATCGAGGGCTTCGCTGACGGCGATTGCCATGTCCTTGGCTTGGGCCAGGCCGACGATGGGGCCGTTGCGAGGATTGATGGTGATTTCGGCTTTGTGACGGTGCTTTTCGACGGAGAGGATGGCTTTGGCTTCGAAGCGGTCGCCGAGAATTTTACGAATTTTGGCGAGGCCGGTTTCTACTTCTTTGCGGATGGCGGAGGTTACTTCGCAGTTGCGTCCGGTGAATTCCACGTTCATGAGCGCCCCTCCTTCGTCGATCGGGCACTGCATCTAAGTGTGTAGCGCCGCCGTCCCCGGCGGCACTTGCCAGCGAGACGCCGGCGCTACTCATTCTCTTACGCGGCGTTGATGGGTGCTGGGAATGCGCATGTCTTCGCGGTACTTGGCTACGGTACGGCGCGTTACCTGAATGCCTTGCGATTGTAAGATGCGGGTTAGCTGCTCATCGGTTAATGGGCGGCTGGAGTCTTCTTCGTCGATTAATTTTTTGACGCGACGTTTCAGAATTAGCAAACTTGTGTTGCCGCCTTCGGGGCCCTGCACGCTTTCGCTGAAGAAATAGCGGAGTTCGAAGACGCCTTGCGGGGTGTGGGCGTACTTGCTGGCTACGGCACGGCTCACGGTGGAAGGATGCACGCCGATTTCTTCGGCGACTTCTTTGATCATCATCGGCTTGAGCTGGTCGATACCTTTTTCCAGAAAATCCTGCTGACGTGCGACGATGCAGTAGCAGACTTTGGTGATGGTTTGCTTGCGCTGCTCAATGTTCTTGATGAGCTGGATGGCACTCTTGTAGCGCTCTTTCACGTAGTCGCGGGTATTTTTGTCGTTGGTGTCGCGGGTGATCAGCTTTTTGTAGGCGGGGTTCAGGCGAAGCTGCGGGAGGTCGTCGTCGTTCATGAGAACCAGCCATTCATCGCCGTGCTTGATGAAGGCGACATCGGGCTCGATGAGGCGGGCCTGGGTTTTGTTGTATTGCAGGCCGGGACGGGGATCGAGCGTGCGGAGGTAATCGAGCGCATGCTGCACGGCTTCGAGGGGGCGGCCGATGGCCTTGGAAATTTCTTTGTGTTGCTTGTTCTGCACGGCGCGCAGATGCTGGTCGACGATGGCGATGGCATCCTGCAGAACTTGCGCGGTGCCGTTGCCGGGCTTTTCTCCATTCTTTTCGCCATTTCTGGGTTGGGCGAGTTGTTGCTGGTGATAGCGCAACTGGGTGATGAGGCACTCGCGCAGAGTGCGGCAACCGACGCCGGGTGGGTCGAGTTGGCGAATGACTTCGAGAGCTTCCTGCAGATCGGCGGGGGTGAAGCTGGGCTTCGGCACGGGCCGCGGAGATGGAGCGTGCGCCTCAGGTGCGGGAGCTGTGGCTGCTGCGGCATTTCCGTTGCGCGCGCCGAAAGAGGCTTCGGTGGGCAAGCCGACGGATGGCAGACTGTCTATTCTGCTTGGTGAGATTTCAGCGGCAGCTTGCGAGAAGGCAGATTCTGCAGAGGGTTGCGTGGTAGTCGAAAGGGTGAAGGCGCTCGAAGAGATGGGCGATGCATCGCTGAGTATCGATGCATCGAGGCTTACTTCGTCGAGCGTGGTTACGTCCAGCTTCGCTTCTGCGAGAACGGTTTCGTCGGATTTTGTGTCGCCCGCGGTTACTCCGGCAATTGTTTCTTCGGAAGAACCGCCGGGGCCCAGTCCTAAAGCTTGCGCTTCGCTGACAATGTTTCTCGCGGTAGCGGCATCGGCTTCGGGCGGCGCGGGCGGAGCTACGCCCAGCATTTCTTCGTCGCTTGCGATCAGGTAGCCATCTTCGTTGAGGTTGCCGATAATTTGTTCGGCCGCTTCGCGGACTTCAGCGCTCAGGCTTAGAGCACCCAGCTGCCAGGCGAGGTGATCCGTCAGAGTTGTCGGTTTGGAGAGGAAGTTCTCGAAAGACGGGCGCTCGATTTCTTCCATCTCACCGCGAGTGCGATAGCCGGGGTCGAGATAATCCTGGAAGAAAGAGCCGAAGTCGATCTCTTCGAATGGATCTTTCTTTTCGGCGGTGATGGGAGCTTCTTCGCCGGAAGCGGGAGTGGCACGGTCGCGATCTTCTTCTTTGCGGCCGACTTCGTCGATCAACGGGACGGATTCTTCGAGCTCTTCGAGAACGGGGTTCTCGACCATCTCGGTGTTGATCATGTCCTTGAGCTCAAGCTTGTTGAGCGCGAGGACGGAGACCATCTGCACCAGGCCGGGGGTGAGGATCTGGCGCTGGGACAGTTTGACGCTCAGTTTGTGCTGTAAGAGAACCATGTTTCAAAGTTTCAAGGTTTCAGAGTTTGCAACGTCTCAGCACTGGTCGTAGATCGCAACTCTTCAATCATCGATCTCAGCTCGGCAACTGCTGCCTTATCCATCTCCCCTGGTCTATTTACCGTGGACTTAGCTTGTCGCAGCGCCTCCTGTAGCGCTCGACCGTCGGATCTAGTTGTGGCGTCTCGGCAAAGTCGCACCATTCCACCGAATCGGGCATTTCCCCCAAGAAGCGATCGAGAACCGCTGCTGCCTCTTCGGGAGTCATGTCCGGCTTCCACTGCACCCCAGAAGTATGCTTCGACCCAAACCACATTGATGGAGGCCAAAGATTTATGTGAGGGTTAGGCATATTTCCAGTCCTTGAAACACTCGCAACTTTGAAACTTTGAAACCTTAGACTAAAGAGAAGCTTTCTCCCAGATAGACGCGGCGGACTTCCGGATCGGTGGCCAGATGTTCGGGCTGGCCCTGGCGGAAGATGCGGCCGTCGTCGATGATGTAGGCGCGATCGGTCACTGAAAGAGTTTCGCGCACGTTGTGGTCGGTAATCAACACACCAATGCCGCTGGCCCTTAGGCTACTGATAATTTTCTGCAGATCGAGAACGGCGATGGGGTCGATGCCGGAAAACGGTTCGTCGAGCAGGATGAAGGTTGGGTTGATGCACAGGCAGCGGGCGATTTCGACGCGCCGGCGTTCGCCTCCGGATAAGGCGTAACCGCGATTCTGCCGGATGTGCTCCAGCCCGAGTTCATCGATAAATTTCTCCATCTTCTCGCGGCGCTCGTGCCAGGACATAGGCTGCGCCTCCAGCACCGCGAGGATGTTTTCCTCAACCGTGAGTTTGCGAAAAACCGAAGCTTCTTGCGGGAGATAGCTGATGCCGAACTGGCGCGCCCGCAGATACATCGGAACGTCAGTGATGTCCTGACCGTCGTACAAAACTCGGCCAGTATCAGGAGGGATGAGGCCAACGATGGTGTAGAAAGTTGTGGTTTTGCCGGCGCCGTTGGGTCCGAGTAAACCTACCACTTCGCCTTGCTCGACGCGCAGGCTTACCCCGTTTACGACCCTGCGGCCACGATACGATTTGCCAATTTCATCTGTGGCCAGGGTACGCATTTAGCTTGCCATTTGTATTTTTTATTTGCGCACTCGCGTTTGAGTTACCACAGGAGTACTTGCTTCGCCTTCTACAAGCACCCTATCATCGCCCCGAAAGAAAGTCAACGAATCGCCGGTAACTTTGCCTTGTTCGGCATCAAAAATGCTAGGCGGTCCGCCGGTGAGGACGAACTTGTCGTCGGAAGCGGTATAGACAAGCTTCTTACCGTCGGCTCGGCGACCCGGCTGTATGACTACGACGTTGCCCTCGGCCACCATGTGATCCAGCTGACCGGGCCCGGTAAGTTGCTGATTCTTTGACGGTTGACTTGTCGTTTGACTGCGGGACACGAGGTAGGCGTCCATGGTGCTGGCGGAGGCGGTGAAGTTGCTTCCCTTGGCTACTACTTCTCCTTCGTAGTGAGCCAGCCGGTCGGCATCGGCATAGGTGAGGCGGGCGGAGGTTATCGCGACCGGGCTGGTATCACTGGATTTTTCTTCAGATTTTTTCTTCGCTTTATTTTCCCCTGGTTTATTTTCTCCTCCTGCTTGTAGATTCGCGGGCTGAACTTTAGTTGGTTGGGCTTGGTCGGCGGGAGCCGTCCTGGGCAGAGGCAGCTTTGTCTGCACCAGAACTGTGGAAACCGGCTGCGCCTTGGTGCCTTGGGCTATGAGAAAACGGCGACCTCGGTCGAACTGGATGGAGGGGGCTTCGACAATATTCGCATCTTGCCACAGGCGCGCGTTGCCCTGATATAAGGCGATGGCGGGTGAGTTGTGCGCCGTCATGGTGGCTGAGGTTACGTGAATGGGCGAGGCAGAGGCGAGCAGCGCTCCGCTGGGCTGCTCGGTGAGTTCGCTGTAGGTGCTTTTAACATCTCCGTCGGCGAAGGCATCGTCGGTATCGCGGTTGATGCGGATGGTCTTCGCGGTAGTGACCATGCTGCCTTCGGAGACTCGCGGACTGCCGGTAAGGACTAGCACGCGGTCGGCGGGAGTGTAGAGCGCTTTCTCGGCCCAGGCTTGCGTAAGTTTTTGCGGCGGCTGATTGTCAGTGTAGACGACGCTTCCCTGCTGGGTGATTGATTCGATTCCGCCTTCGGGAAGGAGGTTCGCGTCCAGCATGCGGCTGGTGCTGACACGATCGGGAAGGCCGGGTGCGGAGTTTACGATCTTCGCATCGGGCGCGCCGTGGACGGAAGCGAGGTGACTGGAGCCGTCGGAAGTGGACGCGAATTTTGCGTCGAACTTGCCTGCGGTAATGACGGTGCGCTGAGCGGAAGTTGTGGTGCCTTGCTGAGCCGAGCTGGCCGTCGGAGAAATTGTGATCTGTGCGGCACCGGAAGTTACGGCGCGCTCGAGATGGTTTCCGTCGGCGAGAAAGAAATCGATGATGGGCGCGGCGATGTCGTAATCCTGAGGTGCTGATTTAAGAGGAAGTGCGGGCGAAGAGCTTGCCGCTACTTTATCGCTTTGAACGGCGTGTTCGTAGAGGCGCACGCCGTTGGCGGCGTGAATTTTCTGGAGCTGATTTTGGCCGAAGAAATCCAGGATGGCGCTGCCGGCATCGCCTTGCATGGGTTGAGAGCCGATGCGGTCGACGTGAACATTGCCGGTGAGCGTGGCGGTACGCAAGAGATTATGTTTGTCAGTTAGAAGAAGATCGGCCTGGTCCGCGCGGGCGTGCATCTGATCGGCATCTGGTTCCGTAGCTTTCGTCTTTGTTTCTGCATTCACATTTCCGGTGGCCAGAACGCGCTGCACTTCGTTCTCCGGGCCAAGGAAGAACTCGACCTGGTCCGATTGCAGGGTTCCGGCCTGGCGCTCCATGCGGGGATGGTCGAGCACCATCTCATGCGGGTCGCGGGTGAAGACGCCATGAGTAGCGTAGAGCATGGCGGCATCGGGGCCGCTCAGTGTTACATGAACCTGATTCGCCAGCGTGAGTGCGCCAACCTTCGCGGAATAGTGCACGCCCACGGCCCAGCCCGTGGCTTGCGGTGTGCTGAAATCAACCCGCGCATCGGTGGAGGCGTCTCCGCTGTCGCGGTTGAAGATCATATCGCGGGTCTTGAGGTGGATGGGATTCTTGAGCTCTTTCGGCGTGGCCTGATCGGGCGCATCGCCACCGGTGGGATTGGCTTGCAGATCGATTTGCACCTCGCCGTGAGCGGTGACGTTGCCGGATTGCGGATCGTAGGTGAAATTATCGCCGTAAATCTGGTCGAAGCGGGAGGTGTCGCGACCGTAGAGGATGATGCTGACGTCGTGCAACTCGGCGTGGCCGTTGAGCTTGAATTCCTTTACATCTTTGGCATGGATGGTGAAAACCGTGCGGCCAGATTCAGATTTCGAAAACTGAAAGCCGCTGGCCGTCTGCTTGATGTCGTATCCAATCTTGCCAGGGAATCCTTTGAGCACGCTACGCTGGCGCAGACGCGCGTAAAGATACATGCCGGCGACCACCGCGGTGAATACCAGCGTGATCGCGATTAGCCAGCGCCGGAGACGGTAGATGGGGAGCGGCATTGAGTTCAGTGTAATGCAAGGGGCGGAGGGGGATAGCAGTAAGTCAGATTGATAAGGATGCGAGCCAAACGCGCGGCTCGCCCAGATCCTTCGCGGCGCAAAGAACGCTTGCTCAGGATGACAATCAAACTGGCTGGTACCAAGGCGATTGGCGGACGCGCTCGAATGGCGCATCTCATCTACACTTAATTGACGATGACCCAGGAAACGCCGCCTCTGCTGGATCTGCAGCGCATCCGCGTGATGCGCGGGCAGAAAATTGTGCTCGATGATTTTAGTCTCCGCATTCGCGCCGATGAACATGTCGCGATCCTCGGACCGAACGGGTGTGGCAAGTCAACGTTGATCAAGGCCATTACACGCGAGTGTTATCCGGTGGTGCGGGAAGGTTCGTCGATGGCGATTCTGGGACAGGAACGCTGGGATGTGTTCGAGTTGCGCACGCTGCTGGGAGTGGTCTCGAATGATCTGATGCTCTCATGCACGGGAAACGCGGTAGGGCGGGATGTGGTTCTGTCGGGATTTTTCAGCAGCATCAGGATTTTCTCGCATCACACGGTCGATCCGCAGCAGCGGGAGCTGGCCGATGCGGCGCTGGCGCAGTTGGGAGTTTCCCATTTGGCGGAGCGGCCGGTGGGCGAAATGTCTTCGGGCGAGGCGCGGCGCGTGTTGATCGCGCGGGCACTGGTGCACAATCCGCGGGCGCTTGCTGTTCGATGAGCCCTGCAACTCGCTTGACCTTGCGGCCCAGCAGAGCTTGCGGCAAACCATGAGCGATCTGGCGAAGTCAGGGATTGGAATTGTTCTGGTGACGCATGAGCTGGCCGACATTGTTCCGGAGATCCAGCGGGTTGTTTTGATGAGCGGAGGACGCGTGGTTGCGGATGGACTCAAGGATGAAATTCTGCGGGCGGAGCGGATGGAGAAACTGTTTGGAGTTCGGTTGGAGATGGCTCGCCGGGATGGGTACTACCACATGTGGTGAGGGGCTGCTCTTATATCGAGATTTGGATCGCCCTAAGCGGGGCTCTTCTGGGCGTCCATGGTGATTCTAATTTCACTTTTGAAGTCACGCAAGGTAAGCTCCAACCCGCCGAAATCAGGATGGTCGTTGTGGCCTATTGTGAAGGCAATATCAATGGCGTCTTCGGCTAGGAGTGGCGATTGCTGGAGGCGTTCGGCCATGCGCCAGCCAAGGACGTCGAGGGAACCAGTTCTCCGTTCCCCGTTGCTGCCATTTGATTTCAGTTTCAGCTTGATGTGTTTGTCTTTCAGAATTTTGGGTGGTGCGATCAGGCGGACGGCGCGGGCGCTGAATGCCGGCTCGTGGTTGCTGGCTCCGTAGGGTTCTAGTAGACGCAGAACCTGAAAGAGTGCGGGAGTGATGTCATCGAAATCCAATTCTGCTTCCACGTCTAGTACGGGATCGAAGTCGGCAGGTGTAAGGCGGGTGCGGGCGAATGTGTCGAGTTCGGTACGCAGTTGAGCTACGTTTGCCGAGGGCATGGCGAAACCGCAGGCGTGGGAGTGTCCGCCGTAGCGGGTGAAAAGATTGTGGGAGGATTCGACGGCTTCGAGCAAATGGAAAGGACGAATGGAACGGCCGGAGCCGAAGGCCTCCTCGCCTTCGCGTGAGATGACGATGGCGGGGCGGTTGTAGCGCTCGACGATGCGTGTGGCGGCGATGCCGATTACTCCGCGATGCCAGCTTTCGCCATCGACCACGATGCAGTAGGCTTCACACAGCGCAGGGTCGCCGGTGATGCGCTCGTCGATAGAGCGCAGAATGCGGCGCTCTTCTTCCTGGCGCTCGGCGTTGAGTCGATCGAGTTTCCCGGCGAGCAGGCGGGCGCGATCTGCGTCTTTCACGCTGAAGAGTTCGATCACGTCTCGGGCGATGTCCATGCGGCCCGCGGCGTTGATGCGGGGCGCGATGCGGAAAGCGACTTCGGTGGAAGTCGGCGGGCGCTTGTTGGAAACTTGCGCTACTTCGAGCAGAGCCTTGAGACCGGGATTGACGGCCCGCCGCAAGGCGTCGAGACCCAACTTGGCAAAGACGCGATTCTCGCCGGTGAGCGGCACTGAATCGGCGATGGTTGCGATCGCGACGACTTTCATGAACGAGAGCAGCAGGCGCGACTGATCTTTTTCGGCGAGGCGGCGCTGCATTAATCCTTGTGCCACTTTGAAGGCGACGCCGGCTCCGCAAAGTTGTTTGTAGGGATAGTCGCATCCCGCCTGGTTAGGATTGACTACGGCATGCGCTTTGGGTACGCCGTCGGGCCCGGGCAGGTGATGGTCGGTGACGATGAGATCGACTCCGAGGCGCTGCGCGGTTTCGGCGGGAGCGAAGGCGCGGATGCCCATATCGACGCTGATGATCAGGCGAATGCCTGCGGCGGCGGCGCGTTCGATTACATCGTCGCGAAGGTCGTAGCCTTCGCGAATGCGGTGCGGAACATGAAAATCGGCGGTGCCGCCGCAGAGTTCGATGGCGGTTTTCAAAATGATGACAGCCATGGTGCCATCGACGTCGTAGTCGCCGTAGATGAGCATCGGGTCTTTGCGTTCGATGGCGGCATCGATGCGGTCGACGGCGGCGCGGAGGCCGGTCATTTGCTCGGGAGCGTGAAGGTGAGCCACGGACGGGGCTAGAAAGCGAGCGGCGGAATCGGCGTCGGTGATGCCACGGCGGATCAGCAGACGTGCCAGCGTGTGGATCGGCGCGCTGCTTGCGCCGTTTGGGGTTGGGCGGTTGAAGTGTAGGGCGGGTAAATCGCGGAGTGCAGCGGCCAAGCTTTGCACTTGCGCGGGATCTTCAGCAGTCAGTTCCCAGCGCACGGCTAGCCTTCGTCATCCTGGTCCGATTCGTCGATGGGGATGCCGCCGAAATCTTCCGACACTTCGAGCAGATGCTGGTAGCGGTCGTACCAGTCGGTGCTGGCTTCGCAGAGGAACATCGATCCTTGATAGGCCCAGCCCAATTGCAGAAATCCGACCTTGCCGATGTGAGTGCGCAACCAGCGCGCATCTTCCACGTCGTCGCCGTCGGTGAACTCGGAGTGGGAAAGGCGTTGCACCAACTCGTCGAGCTCCTCGCGCTCGAGCTTCCAGGAGTGCATGGTAAGAAAAGGCGCGCCAGCGCTCTTTGCGAGTTCGACGAAATCTTTCCAGGCGTCGGGATTGTTGCCGGTCTCCCACATGACGCACTGCACTTCGTCGTAATCCACGTAGCCGTGAAAACGGCTCATGCCATGGCCTTCGATGAAGGCGATCATGTCATCTTTAACGGTGGATAAATCGTCTGGGGTGGGTGACATAGTGGACTATGCTTACGACTGATTATTGTATGCCGATTGGGCAGGAAGGTGCCAGCGGCAGCGACGCGCGATAGTGTCCTGATAGCGCGTTGCTGCTTATGGACGCAAATCAAGAAGTGCCTCCATCTGCGGCGGGGAGTTCCGAGACCGATGTAAAGCCAGCCGTTAGCAAAGCTTCGCTGACACGTTAAAAAGGTTCACAAGATAGAAAACCCGCAGAGAAGAAATCCGCCTGAACAGCGCTCATGAGTCCGCTACCGGACTGACCAAGGTGTCCGCCCAGTAGTACCCTTTGTCATGGCCAGACGCAGCGACCTGTCCAAAAACATTGGAGAATTGATCGACCAGATTGATCGTATTCGAGAAGAGCTGCATACGATTCAGCGATCATTGGAGCCGCTGGAAACTGTTCCGGCCCCTAAACCGAACAGTCCGACTAAGAGGAACCAAGCCCAACCAGCAACGCACTGTTAGGACACCAACCCGACGCGCTGAACGGAGAAATGCTACCGGCTATCTGGGAGACCCCTCCACTTGCGATCCGCCAGAACCACGGAGGTTTCAATCTGGCGTTCGGGTATGGTCCAGTATTTCCTGAGCAGGCGGTCTTTGTTCTTGTGGCGAAACTATCTGAAAGCCGTGTTTTTCATAGAAGCGAATTGCCCACACGGCATCAGCCCAGGTGCCGATCAACACCGGGCTGCTTGTCATCCCAAGCAAATGCGACAGCAGAAGCGCCCCAACTCCTCGCTTCTGGATGCTGGTGCGTACATAAACGTGACGGATGAGAGTTACGTCCCGGACCGGTTGAATGCCCATTACTCCGGCCAGTGTCGCGGCGGCCTCCAAACCCCAGAAGACGACACCATCGTCGATTTCATGGCGAAGTTTTTCCCGGGACATGTACGGTTCTGTCCAGCGATCCGCAGGGATAATTCCTCGATAAGCTTGCGCGCCGTCGTTGATGATGGTCCAAATCGCCTCAAAATCGCGCTCATCACATCGGCGAATCATGAATAACGCGCTCCCATCCGCGATTGTCGCTGTGTTACACTTTTTGGTTCCGAACAAATCTGCTGCTGACACAGGACATTCTATCCGCTCATGCTTCTTTCCAAGGAATATGTGGGCTACCTGGCCCGCGAAGTTACCAAGAAATTAATCGCCGGCAAAGCTATCGAAACTTCGGCCGTGCCTAAAGTGACGGAGCGCGTGCATGCCGCTCTGCTCGAGGAACTCACGCTCGAAGACCGAATCAACGACGAAGTTCGTGTGATTCTCGAAGCCTACTCCGAAGAGATGAACAAGACCGGAGCCAACTACCAGGAGATGTTCCGCAAGGTGAAAAGCGAACTGGTGCGCAAGTACAAGGCGGTGCTGTGAGACTGAGCCGCGACAAAGTGAATGTGCTGGCGCGGGCGGTTGCCGACGCGCTCAAGACGATGGATGAAGTGGATTTCATCGAAGACCCCAACACCATCCGGCAGGAAACGCGCAAGATTCTGGAAGAACTCCTCAATCATGAAGAGAGAATCGAGCTGCCGCCCGGCAGAAAATCGAGAGCCAGAAGCGTACCATCCTCGAAGGTTCGCAGGAGTGGGACATTCTCTACCGCAAGTATTACAACGAGGAAGTGAAAAAGCTGGGTATTTAGCCGCGATCAGCTCTCCCGCCTCCGCAATTAGAGCCTTCCCGTGATCGCCTGCACAAACAAGAGCACCCCGATTCCCGCCAGGCAGAGATAAATGTATTTTAGAAAAGCGTCGCCATGCAAGCGATGATTGATGGCTCTGCCCAGGAAAATGCCCAGCAGGGTGAGCGGCAGCGAGAGCAAATAATAGCGCGTAACGGCGGGCGCCCAGAGCCCGGCGAGCCAATAGCCAGCCATGCCGATGATGCTGGCGGGCAGAAAATATCCTTGCAGCGTGGCGCGGAAGTGTTGCGCCGACCAGCGCCGCATGGCGCCATAGACGGCGAGCGGCGGGCCATTCATTCCGTAGGCTCCACCGAGAACTCCGGCACAGAATCCGCAGGCTAACAGCCATCCCCGGCTGTCGCGTTTCAGTTCCAGCGGCGTGCGACCGATTAACGAATAGATCGAGAATGCCACGATGATCACTCCCAATGCGGCTTTGACCAGCCTTTGATGGCTGCTGGTTAGCAGCAGAAGGCCCAGCGGGATTCCGAAGAGAGTAGGAAGGACGAGCCAGCCGGTGCTGCGCAGGTGGATTTTGTTCCAGTCCTGCACGACGACGATACCGGCGACCGTAATTGAAACCAACACGGCGAGCGGAGCAGCGACGTTCAGAGGAATGCAGAAGGCGAGCAGCGGAACGGCGACCAGCGCCTCACCAAAACCGAAGGTGGAGCGGAAGAGCGTAGCGACGAATATGATGAATAAGACCTGGACGGTAGTGAGGTCGATTGTGATCTCCGGGAGCAATGTTCATCATAAGGCAGATTCGCTGGGTGTATTTCTTTCCGATGAAAGGAAAAAGCCCCGTGCTTTCGCGCGGGGCTTTTCGTCAGGGGGCTGGGAAAAACTCTCAGGCTGCTTCTTCGCGGCGCTGCTGGATGGTTTCCAGGAGCTGGCGATACTTCTGGGCGTTACTCACAATCTTTTTCTGCGGGAGACTGTTGATCCACAATTCGTGGGGAATGGTACGGCGTTCGCGGCGGGTACCGACCGCGCCACGATGCAGCGCGCTGGTGGGGCGCTTCTCGGCCGTGGTTTGCGTCCAGCCGCTGCCGGAGTTTACGTTGAACGTTCCGATGTAGCCGCCGGATGGCAGTTGCAGTGGGTTGTGTATCTTGTTTATGCGATCGAATTGCGTGGAGCCTTCGGGGCGAAAACTCTCGAACCAGGCTGGGTAAACGAAATCGGAGAGCAGAATGTTATCGATTTGATAGCCGAGGCTATCGTCTTCGCAGGCATCGCAGACTTCGTAGGCGTAGAGAGTTCCAGCGGTGTTGGCATTCTGCACGAACACGGTCAGGTTAATGTTGGGGTCGCCGAGCATCTCCAGAAGTTCGTGGCTGGCAGTGACGGTCCAGGATGTACCTGCCTTCAAGTCGCTGGCGACGAAAACTTTGCCGATGGGAAGCGCTTCCGTAGTGAGGTCGTGATAACCGAGAGCGTTGGCTTGGTCGGAGTCGTCGAGCAGGACGAGCCACCAACTCCCCGTTGGCGGCGGGGTGCCTTTGGCGACTATGGTGAGTTGGGCAGCGGTCCCCCATACTGGACCGAAGTCGTTGGTGACTTGCTTTTGGAGAGCGGCTACGACTGGCGTGACATCCGTATTGGCCAGGACGGTGCTCTCGTTGATGACAGCAATTTGAATGGTTGGAGTTTGAGCTTGGGTGGGTTGCGGCATATGGCTTCTCTCCTGGGAAAAAATTCGGAGAACGCGCAGCAGTTGAGTTGCGTGACTCTGTGATTAAAAGCCTATACGCTGTGCGAGTGGGAGAGAGTGGTTTTGCAGATTAAAAGTGGAAGTGGTTTCCAAATTGGAACGGGGTGAGAGCTCTTAGCTTTCAGCTCTCAGCTTAAGACTCTTCACGTTTGATTTTGGTTAAAAGGCGAGAGTTGAGAGTTCTGACTTCCGCGGAAGTAGCAAGGTGATTCGTTTTTCTATTTATCATGTTTGAATCTTCTGAAATCGTGACCACCATCACGCAAGCCGCAAGGGACGCGGGTTTTGATCTGGTCGGCGTTGCTCCGGTGGAGGATGCTCCGGAGTTGGAATATTTTCCCCGCTGGATTGCCGCGGGGCATGCCAGCGAGATGAAATATCTGGAGGCGCGCGATGAGCAGGGACGATTGAAGCGTGCGTCTTTGGCGCATGCTGCACCGTGGGCGCGCAGCGTAGTGGTTTGCGCCATCAACTACAACACAGCACAACCTTATTCCACGCAGGTGGATGGTGTGGGGCGGGGATGGATTTCGCGTTATGCGTGGGGCGAGCGAGATTATCACGATTCGGTGATGCCGCGATTGCGGCAGGTTGAAGCGGCGGTGAGAAAGGCTAGTAGGAGCGACGATCTGATCACGCGCTGTTATGTCGATACCGGGCCGATCGTTGAGCGGGTGGTGGCGAAGTACGCGGGGATCGGGTGGATCGGGAAGAACACTTGCATCATTAATCAGAAAATGGGCTCGTGGATGTTCCTGGGAGTGATGCTTACCTCGCTCGAACTGGAGCCGGGACTACCTGCGCCGGATCGCTGTGGATCGTGCACACGTTGCATCGATGCTTGTCCGACGGACGCGTTGATTGCGCCCTATCAACTCGACTCCAACAAGTGCATCGCGTATCTCACGATTGAAAAGCGCGGCGCGATTCCTGAGGAACTTCGTTCAGGGATGGGGCGGCACATTTTTGGTTGCGACATTTGTCAGGATGTCTGCCCGTGGAATCGGAAGGCGCCGGCGACGAGTGCTGCCGAGTTTCAGGGACGGCCAGAGTTGGTGAATCCCGCGCTCGACTGGCTAGCGGAGATTAGCGGGGAAAAATTTAGCCGGACATTTCGCGGGTCGCCGGTGAAACGGGCGAAGCGCAGCGGTTTGCGGCGGAATGCCGTTATTGCGATGGGGAATAGTGGAGAGCGGAAGTTTCTACCGTTACTGGAGAGGCTGGCAGCGGATGAGGATGAAGTGGTGAGCGAGAGTGCGGAGTGGGCAATAAAAGAACTGCTGGGCGCTGGCAAAACAACAGATTCCTCCGCTCCGCCGTCGCATTCGCTCCTGCTCCGGTCGGAATGACAACGTGTGAAGAGACAAACCGTTTTCATCTACCACTCGATCCCGCTCGCTTACGGAATTCAGCATACTGATTCTGCGGCGATTTTTCCTTCCGCATTCATCGGATCCACAAGATTAACCTTCTGTTCACACGCCCGTATCTATTGAATTTTCTATCAGGTAGAAACTGTACTTTGAGGTCACTTGTGGTGCGTCCAAACTTCGGTAACTCGATTTCCTGATTTTAGGCAACTAATCTATGAGTGAGGGGTTTTTAAGTACGTGGCTCATAGTAAGGGATAGCTATGCCTTGTCTGGGAAAATTGCGGCGCACGCTGGGCATGTTGTTCGTGCTGGTGGTGGCCTGTGCCTCTTTGGCGAGCGCGTCGGCGACTCTGCTGCTGGAAGAACCTTACGGAAAACTCGGATTCTTCACGGCTACCGGACACGCGGCAGTTTATTTATCGGGTGTGTGCGCGGAGACGCCGCTTGTGCTGCGCCCGTGCCGACGGGGCGAACTGGGAGTTGTGATCAGCCGCTATGACGGTGTCGGCGGCTATGACTGGGTTGCGATTCCGCTGATTCCTTATCTTTACGCAGTCGAAAAGACGGACGATATTCCGCTTTTTGTGGATCCGAAAATCGTCAACTTCTTGCGCGACCAATATCGCCGCAAGCATCTGGAGGCGGTTGCGCCTGACCTCGGTGACGGAGAAACTCCGGGCGGGAACTGGTATGAACTGGTGGGCTCGGCCTATGACCGGACGGCGTATGCATTTGAAATTGAAACCTCGAAGGAGCAAGATGCGGCTTTCATCCGCGCCTACAGTGCGGCGCCGAACCGTTCGCACTTTCGTACGGTTTCACACAACTGCGCCGATTTCGCCAAGGATGTGATCAACTTCTACTATCCAAAAGCCCTGCATCGCAGCGTGGTTGCCGATGTGGGCATGACCACTCCCAAGCAGATGGCAAAGACCATGGTGAAATTCAGCGCCCGGCATCCTGAACTGGAATTCTCGCGGTACGTGATTCCGCAGGTTCCGGGCACCGAGGCGCGCAGCGCGGCCGTGCATGGAGTGGTGGAATCGTTTTTGAAATCGAAGAAATATATTGTTCCCAGCGCCGTGGCCAGTCCGATTTTTGCGGGATGCGTAGTGGCGGTTTATGAAGGCACAGGTACAGGCCGTTTTAAACCCGCGCAGCAGGCCCTGGTGTACAGCCCGCAACGCGAGCTAGAGTTGCCGATTGGAGAAGAAGATCGGCGATCCTTCCAGATCGAGCTGAACCATCTTGTGGCAGTGGAAGTTACGGAAATGGGCACCGCCGCACGCGTGCAAAAAACATTGGGACGCGAGATGGGAACTACTGCGCCCGGCTTTGATTCCCAAGGGCGACTGGTTCTCCGTGTAGACATGGGGGATCGAGTTGCTAGCGTAGGCATGGCCCCAGGAAATATCTTTGCTAAAGACTCGTCCGGGCAGTTCGCTAAGAAAATTCTGCAAGCCCGGCTGCAGGCTGAGTTGCGCCACGGAAATCCGCCCAAGGCTTCCGAGAGCGATGTTGAACACGACTGGAATCTGCTGCAGAAAGCCATGAAGACTGCTGACACAGAAGTGGCTATCGGGTCGGTTAAAGCGTTGCAAGGCGGCGCTTCACGCTGGGAGCGTGGGAACCAACCGTAAGAACCCTAAAATTCGGATAACGATTTGTATTGAAGAGACCGGGTAAGGCTGAAGCCCTAATTAATTTTTGGAACGCTTTACGCGGCGCTGAAGCGCCGCTCTTCCACGTTACTGCCCGCGGCGTCTCCTCAGAATTCCTTGCGTTTCCGCAGCCCTCGCAGTCGTTGCCCTTCGCACAACAGCGCCACAACCGTAAGAAAAACCGATGCGGCCGACTCTATTATTGTTGGTCGGGCGGAGGTTGCTGCTGTTGAAATGGACGGCCTGGAAGCGCTGCGCCGGGAGGTGGGGGGTTGATGCCCTGTGCTCCCGGTTGCTGCTGCATCTGCAGTTGGCGCTGCTGCATCTCCTGCAACATTTGTTGCGGAGTCTTGACAGCGGGTTGATCCGGATTGGCAGGCGACTGCTCGGCCTCGGCGGCTGCGCTCTGATCTTCTTCCGCGGCGGAATCATCCACTGCATTGGAATCATCCGCGGCAGCGTTGGCTGCGGCTGCTTGCGGGTTGGGATTGCTGCCAGCTTGGCCTGGAGTTGGCGTGTCGGGCGTCTTGGCTACCAGTACCACTCGCGTTAATGCGTTGGCATCTTCCGGGGAACCCAACAGGATGTAATTAAAGTGCGATCCGTTCAACAACTCAGCCATTACTTCACGGGCAGGCGCCGGGCCCAGGCGCGTAACCACACGCTCACTGGCGGAGGCTGGGATTTCGATCTCGGCTGAGGTCTGCTTGCGGACGCTGCGCAGAATGTCGCTCAGGGTGGAGTTGGGAGCGACAATCGTAAGAAGTCCATCCTGGAATTTGACTTCTGGGGCGACGGCAGGGATGGCATCGAGAGGAATTTGAGGCACTGGCCCTTGCGGACCTGAGGGCAGCGGAGGCGGCGGGGGCGTCTGTTTTTTTACTTTGTGCACGCGATGCGGCGTCTGTGTATCAGCCCGCGCTGCAAGGGGCAGGCACACGAGGCCGGCCAGCAGCAATCCCGTAAGCTTCATTCCCGCTTTCATTACAGAACCTCCACTGCGAACTTCCCTGCGATCCTTGGCCTTCGATCCTTGGCTTGGGGAAACCGAATCTATTAGAGCAATTTTAACACCGCTTGGCACTGCCGCTGACCGGTTGGTAACCGGCGGTGGTTACTCTACCTGATAGAACGTATTGACTTTGCCGCCTTGCAGGGTGAGATTCGGTAGGAACGGCGACTCGGTGTGCAATTCGTTGCACCTGCTCTGCCGCAAAGTTTACAATTTTTACTTGGGAGCGAAACCAGTGCTTGATGCGTGCTGCTTCCTGAAACGCTATTTTCTGGCCAAGATGGAATCCCTCTTGTGGCGCGGGTTTCTGACCCTAGGTTGTGCCGTCGTCGCCGCGCTGACATTTTCAGCAGTGAGTGCGATGGCGGAAAGCTGCGCCACCTCGAGCGACATGGACGCTGCTACCCGCACGGCTCTCACTGCCGCGGGCATGCACTATTTCGACTTCGTCAGCAAAGGTGATGCGGCGTCTCTGCGGCAGAGCGCAATCCCCAGCCTGGCTTCCGATTTTTCCGCGATTGAATCCACTGTTAAGAACAACCAGGCGGCGCTTGCAGGTTCCAGGGCCACGGCGCGTCCGCCTTTTGTGCTGGACGCGGGGGGGGCCGCTCCCATTCCGCGAGCTGAATTTTTCTGCGGAGTTTTCGGCAGCAAAGGTCAAACTGCCGACAGCGCTGTCTTCTATTTGAACAACCTACCGCCGGGGAAATACGGCGTCGTCATCTGGATGCGGCGACGCCCAAGGAAGCGTACACGGTCTCGTTCATCGTGCAGCAACTGTCGTCAGATTGGAAGTTCGGCGGGCTGTATATAAGAGATACACAAGCGGGAGGGCATGATGGTGATTGGTATGCGACGCGCGCCCGCGCCTTCCAGAGTAAGGGGCAGCCGCACAACGCATGGCTCTATTATTTACAGGCGCGTGCCCTGGCTTCGCCTTTGCCGTTCATGAGCACTGCGGCGACAGACAAGCTTTACGACGAATCACAGAAGCTGCAGCCGGCCGATTTTCCGGCGGATGGCAAGACCATCGACCTTGCAGGCGGAAGTACAACTTACAAGGTGACGGAAATTTTTCCTGAAGTCGTGGGCAGCGATCTGGATCTGATTGTGAGATATCAGACGGCGGATATTTCCAATACCACGCAGACTTATCAGAGCAACATTGCGGTGATGAAGGCGCTGGTGACGAAGTATCCGGAGCTGCGCGACTGCGTTCGGTTCGGTGGTGGCGCGCGCGGTGGATCCTGGCGGGCATGATTACGGAACGCTGCTGGCGATGAAGGATATTAAGTAGCAGTTCTCAGTTCACAGTGCCTGGTTCTCAGTTTTCCCGGTTAGCTTCGGGCTTTCATCCAGCAGGCAGTCTTTGGGGTCTTTGTCGTCGCGGAGGCCCAGGAATACTGGGGCTCGCAGCTTGGGGCCGCTGCCGGCGCTGGTTCCGTCGGTCCATTCGGCGTACTCGATCTCGGCTACTAGTTCCGGTTTTATCCAGTAGACTTTCCGCAGCGCTTCGACTTCGCCGTAGAACGGGTTCTTTTTTGTCTCGCGTTTCTTCAGCAGCTTCCAGACTTCTTCGAGCGATTTCTGGTCGAATCCGCTGCCCGCCTGGCCAACATGAATCAGGCGACCTTGCTGGTCATAGAGCCCAAGCACGATCGAGCCGAAATGAGCGCGGCTACCTTCTGGTTCGGTGTAGCCGCCGATGACGCATTCCACGCGGTGCGTGATTTTGATTTTCAGCCATTCGCTGGTGCGGCGTTCCTGGTAAATGCTGTCGCGCTTCTTGGCCAGGATGCCTTCCAATCCTTTGGAGCGCGCGATTTCGAAGAGGGCTTTTCCTTGTTTTTCGTAATGATCGGAATAGCGCACGGAATCGCCGGAGACCAGCAGCGAGGCCAACTTTTTCTTGCGCTCTTCAAGCGGCACGCGGCGCCAATCGTAGCCATCGAGATAGAGCAAATCAAAAGCGTAATACAACACAGGCACATCTGACTTTGCGACTGCGCGACGCCCGCCGGGGCGAAAGCCGGTGCGCTGCTGCATCAGGCTGAATGACGCACGGCCTTCTTCATCGAGCGCGACGACTTCGCCGTCGAGAATCGCGCTTTTTGCTTTGACGAATTGGGGCAGATCTTTAAGTTCAGGATAGCGCGCGGTTAGCTCGTTTTGATTTCTTGAGACCAGGCGTAGCTTTCCATCTTCGATGAAGGCGACGGCGCGGTAGCCGTCCCATTTGATTTCGAATAGCCACTCGGCGCCATCGAATGGCTCGTCGATGGACGTGGCTAGCATGGGATGGATCGTCGAGGGCATGGGGCGTTTGATTGGATGTTGCGGATGCGGAAGGAAGAGCTTTTAACACAGGGGGCACGGAGGTCACAGGGTAAACCTTGGGCTGCGTTAGATCGGCTGTGTTTATCCTATGTTCGCCTGTGTCCTCTGTGGTTATGTCTTTAGTTTTTTTTTAGCTGTCGTCTTCTTGGCGAGATTCTTTTTGTCGAGCTTCGCGACCGCATCGGCCAGCCATGCGGCTTTCAACTTTCCTCGCCCCGATGGCCGGCTTCTCCATTCCGCCGATCCCGCATCGCCGGCGATTTCGGCGAGGCTGCGCTTGCTCAGAACCGATTCGTCGTAAGCATCGATGTCGTAGCCTTCGACCACATAATCGTCATGCTTCTTGATCAACAGCCATTCATTCCCTTTGCTTCCCGGACGGCGGCCTTTCATCTTTACCAGGGCGAAGTCTCCGTTTAACTTTTTGCCCTTGAGGCGGAACTTCAAATCGCCTTTGGCCAGCATCGCGGCGGCTTCGGCTTCCGTACCCGGAACATATTTCCCTTCCACCGCAACTGGCGAGAGCGGCTGCCATGTGCCCACGTCCCACACCATGACTGTGCCCGCGCCGTAATTATCTTCAGGGATGGTGCCTTCGAAATCGAAGTATGAAACTGGATGATCTTCCACCTGCATGGCGAGGCGCTTGTCGGCGGGGTCGAGCGATGGTCCTTTGGGGACAGCCCACGATTTCAGGACGCCTTCCATCTCCAAGCGAAAATCGTAGTGAAGGCGCGTGGCGTCGTGCTTCTGCACTACGAAACGGTGACCGGCTTTCGCTTCGACTTTGGCTGGAGGCTCTGGCGTTTGCTCGAAGTTGCGTTTGCGTTTGTATTCTTCCAGGGGCATGGCGAACACTATTTAACCACAGAGTCACCCCTCGGCTTCGCTCGGGGCAGGCTCCGTACGGAGAAAGTCAAAGTCAAAATTTTAAACACAGGGGGTACTGAGGAACACAGAGTAACTCGGGCTTTAGGATGCTTTAGAATCGTTGCACCGTGAAACGTGAATTTCCTGAAGTGCCGCTGGTTGGCGTGGGCGCCATCATTATTGAAGGCGCGCGCGTGGTGCTGGTGAAGCGGCGGCATCCTCCGTTGCAGGATCAATGGTCCATTCCGGGAGGGGTGCTTGAAGTTGGGGAACTGGTGCGGGAAGCTGCCGTGCGCGAGGCTCGCGAGGAAACTGGACTCAGCGTGGAACCGGGCGAGCTGCTTGGGGTTTACGATCGCGTGCTGCGCAATGTCGACAAGCGCGTGCAATATCACTACGTTTTGATTGATTTTTTGTGCCGCCGGGTTGCGGGGAATATTGCAGCCGACAGCGATGCAGCGGAGGTTCGATGGTTCACGTGGGATGAGTTGCCGGCGCTGAAGTTAGCGGAGGATACGGTTGACGTGATCGGCAAAGGATTCGCACAACTGGGAAAAAGCCGATAGAGGTGGGTGCCTCGCGCCGGGAATATTTCACTTGGACGGCTGCGGTGCCGGTTGTGCGGCCCCGGCCTGAGTATAGCCTTCTGGAATTTCCAACAGAGCCGGGTCCGGCTCTCCACGCGTGATATGCGTGACTGTTAGCGTTGTGGTTCCTTTGCGCGGGTCGCTGTGTTTCATCACCAAGTTAATGCGCAATTCATCGGAATACCAATATTCATCCGTAATGGTGATCTCCTTACCGGTCTCGTTGCCTTCAGCTGGAATGGTCTGAGTCTCGCGCACGCCGTGCGCCGATACTCCCTCAATCTCCTGGCTGCCAAGATCTTCCTCTTTTGAGAAATCGTTCTTCGGTACACCAGTATCGGAAGGCGAGCCAAAACGCACAGTGGGCGGGACCGTGGACGGCGGGTGGTTCATGGTTTGAGAGTAAAAAGTATGCTTGCGTGTATCGAGCTCGGTGGAAACGCGAGTTCGTGGATCGTATAGATGGATGTGATCGATTTCGGGTGTACTCGTACTGGTCGTGGGAATGAGCATCCGCGACTCATTGTGAATGCGCCCGATGCCATCGCGAGCCAGACTCCGGATGCTTTTCAGGTTGAACACCGAACCGTCGGGGCGGATTACCGTGCGCTGCACGTCAACAACGGCGCTGAACGGCGCGTTGGGAACCGGCGTCAGGAAAATACTTACCTGGGCCGAAGCGGGCAGAAGCGTAGCAGGGATAACGAGTAGGAGGAACCCGGAGAAAGCAGCCAGAGAGAATCGCATATACGCGCTCCATCGACCGGATTAGCGGATAGGATACTGCGGCGCGAGGCAGTTTACAACAGTATTCCTAGGGGCAATGCGGATGATTCAAACGTTTCTGCCGCCGTCTGTGCTGTCGTTCTCCCACTCCGCATTGCACGCCTGGCAGTGCCAGGCGGGACGCTGCACCGGCAGCGGCATGTGGAGGAATGCGCTCATGTAGGCGATGGGACGGTCCAGTTCCTGGAAGTTCACATCCAACGATTGGCATTGGGGACAGCGCGGCTGCTCGTACAGGCCGATGCCATGCACGTAGAGTCCCTCGAGGATCGGCTCGTCGAGGAGACGCTGCGCGTTCCCGGCATCGGCGGCGCGCACGTTGAGTTTGATACCGCCGATGAAGTTTGAGATGAACCAGTCAAGACGGACCAGGTTTTCGTCAGCGAGAAAACATTCGATGCCAGCAGACTCCAGACTACCTTTCGCCAGCAAGGCTTCGGGCAGATCGCGGAACTGGCGGATGGTCACGAGTTCTTGTAATTCCATTTGTTGCCGCGGCTCGGGTGCATCGTCGGCTGTGTCGTCGGCACATTCCAGATGCCTGCGGTCCAGTTCGTCTTCAAGCGCGTCCCAGGCTGGTTCGGTTAGCGACTCCGGGGTGCGGGCAAGCTTTTGCAGTTCCCCATCCGTCATGCCAGCGTAGGTGTGCGCCAGGCGCTGGCGCTCTCGTTGTTCGTTTAAGTGCGACTCATCTGGATAGGGCACGTGCCAAGCATACTGCGGCGGAGTGCGATCAGCCAAATGGGGAGTGTGAGCAGGACTGCCGCCCGGCTGCGCCCGCCGGACAGCCGAGGGCGGCTGTCCCCACATATACATAACGGACTCCCTAGGGGCTGCTTGCCTTTGCGGTGGTTTGAGTTGCTGGATTTGTGCGGATCAATAAGGCCAAGCGCGGGAAGAGGAAGTGGCCGCCGGCGTCGTCGATTACATTTACCTGGCAGGTGTAGAAACCGGGCTTGAGCGAGGTTAGCGGGACGTCTAATTGGAAGACGGCGGCTTTGCGATCGCGGGCGTTTAGTTCGGTGAGTTCGACTAACGAACTTTCGTAGGCTTTTATTTTGCCCTGATAGAAAGCGACGTTGGTTAGGAGTCGAATGCTGGGTTTGTTTTCTTTTTCAGTTCCAGATGATGCGGGCCTGGCGGCGTCAGTCGCGGGTGGGCGCGAGGGATCGTAGACCTCGTAATAAAGGAGAAGGTGCTGGGCGGCAGAAAAGACGTGGGTGATGTTGGGGATGATTTCGGCGCCGTCACGAATCAGCGGGTTTGGAGCTGCGCCTTTTTTTGTAGGTTGCGTCTGGCTAGCCAGCACTATCGAACTCATTTTTAGGGGCTGGGTTTTCAGGTCCGGGACTTCGATATCGGCTTCGAACGATCCCATGCGACCGGTTTGATTTTCGCGGACTACGAATTTCAGGTGATACTTTCCGCTCAGCAGGCTCATACCGGTTTCGTACTGAACATTCTTTTTTTGAACTTCGGTTGAGGTGGTGACGGCTAGTTTTACGGTGTCGCGAATTCGGTTGAGTGGATGGTGGTCATTGTCGAGCACCATTCCGATTACGTCGAGGGTTGCCTTGTCGTGGTCGCTGCTGCGAACGAAGGGGATTTGCGATCCGGGAACGACGAGCGAGATGGGAACGAAGAATTTGTTGCTTTCGAGACGGAAGTAGGCGACGCCAAGATAGAGCGGCAGATCTGTGGCGGGGAGCTCGGAGGCTAGTTGTTCTTCGAGTTCGCGTTCTTTGTCGTCACTGTTGGAGTGCTTGAAATCGGCGGGGGCGTAGTAGCCGCGGCGGAAGTCGATCTTCACTCCGGGCAGGTTTTTCTTGTCGTTCAACTTCACTATGAGGCGGCGGTAGCGGCCGTCGCGCGCGAGGTTAGTGCTGTGATAGCCGAGGAGATAGTAGGTCGAAGTATCCTGCTGCACGCCTTTAAAAATTTTGCTGAAGTCGTTGGAGTCGAGAAAGGCGCGACCGCCGGTATCGCTGGCGAGGGTGACGAGCGTTTCCTGGGTGGTGAAATTGGAATTCAGCGCGTTGAGCGTGGATTGTCCGGAATAGGCGGAGACGCCGCGCAGGCTGGCGTTTTGGGCCTCGCCGCCGGCAACGAGGGCCTGCAGGCCGCGCATGTCCATGGTGTAGATGGCGAGGTTGGAACGGACGGCGGCGTTTACGGCGGCGCGCAGCTCGGATTGATTTTCGATGCCGGTGCGGTCCATGCCGCTGGAAAAATAGATCAGCGATTTTTTCTGTTGAATGTGAGAAAGCCTTTCGGCTACCGAGCGCAGGGCCTCGAGACGGCGGTCGGTGTTGAAGATGTTGTATTCGGTATCGTCGGCGGTGAAGGGCTGGCCGGTATCCGGCGTGCCTTCGGTGGTGCCGGTGGTGCCTTCTTCGAATCCCTGGCCGGCGCCGGAGCTGAAAGCGTCGAGCTGTTTTTTGAGGAGGGCGCGATCGGTGGTGAAGTCCTGATTCACGAGGAGCGAGCTGCCCAGGGAAACGATGGAGACTAGATCGGCGGGGGCCATTTGGGTATCGACGTAGTGTTGGGCGGAGGTGACGGCGTGGTCGATTTCGTCGGGTTCCATGGCGGAGAGATCGAAGAATAAAACAATCAGGCGGCGGTCTTTGAATTGGTCGGTGGTTTGCGCGGGCGCGGGGGTTTTCGGGGTGGTGGTTTCGGGCAGCGGTTTAGCCTGGGTTACGTCGAGCGGCGGAGGGGCGTCTACGTTTTCTACGTCGAAGGAGATTACTTTTTGCGGTTTGTTGTCTTCGAGGATGGTGAAGTCTTCGGGTTTTAGGCCGGGGACGAAGTTTCCATTTTTATCGCGGACGGTTACGTTGACGAGGACGAGGTCGGATTGGGTGTGGAGGATGTAGTCGGGTTGTTGTTGGGAGGGGAGGGGTGGGCAGAGGAGAATCAGTGAGAGCAGGAGGGCGATGGGTATGGTTGAATCGGTTTAGTGAGGTCATGTTATTTCCATAGAATACCGTGCGGTTCAGGCGTCCCTCGCGGAGAGCGCGGTTTAAATAGGCCCGATTGCGCTCACTCGGCACTAAAAGCGCCAGGCAAAATCTCAGACGCCCTTACGGCGCGGCTGAAGCTGTGCCCCTGCGGCTGCGTCCTCTCAAAGATCGTTCCTCAAAAACGGAAACGGGCGGTCATGGTGAATTGGCGCATTGCGCCGGCTGCTGTTACGCGGCCGAACGTGGACGAGTTAAAGTTTGTATCGATCGACGAGTAATTCACCAGATTGAAAATGTTGGTTGCCTGCGCGCGGAACTCGAGCGTGCGCGATTCCTTCATGGGAAAGATTTTTGTGAAGGCCATGTCGAACACTTTGCTGCCGGGGCCGATGATGCTGTTGCGGCGTGCGTTGCCATAGGTGCCGGTTGGCGGCTCGACGAAGGCGGCGGTGTTGAACCACTCGGCGATCGAGTGATTTGACAGGCTAACGGATTGGCCGGGAACCAGGTCGAGGCGGCAGGGTGCCGTCGGTTCCGGCGTTTACGTCGTTGACGTCGCCTGAGCAGGGCGGAGTGAATGGGAGGCCGGAGGCGATCGTCCAATCGCCGCTCCATTGCCAGTCGCCGAGAATGGCGCGCCAGGGAGTGTTGCCGGTGAGCCAGCGCTTGTCGTGGCCGAAGGGGAGTTCCAATAAATAATCGGCGGTGAACTTGTGGGTTTGATTGAAACTCGATAGGCCGCGCTCGGCTGAGAGATTGAAAGGATTCTGCGCGACGTTGGACGCGCCTGCGTTCGTGGATGGGCCGCCTCCGCCTGCGCCTGTGCCGCCTCCCCCAGGCCGGGTGTACTCGCCGCCGAGGTTGCGCCGGCGCCGATGGAGGAAGCGTCATCGAGCGATTTGGAAAATGTGTAGAGGCCGCCGAGGGAAAATCCTTTGGCTAGGCGCTTGCGCAGACGCACTGAACCGGCATTGGCTTCGGAATCGGCTACGGAATTTTCGTAGGTGAAGGCGTCGACTCCGGCGATACGGATGCCGGTGACGGTTCGGTTGGGGGCTTCAAGAATGTCGAGGTCCGTTCCTTTGGTTCCGGTGTAGTCGATATTCAACAACAGAGTGGGGCGAATTTGTTGTTGGATATCGAGGTTGCGAATTTGCACGTAGCCGAGACGGTAATTTGGATTTACGGTGTAGTCGTTGGTGATGGCGCCGGGGGCTGGTGCGGGAAAACCGTTTTGCAGGGTTAGGTCTCCGGCTGCGGTTTGAACGTTGGTTGCGGTGGTGGAGAATGGCGGCTGATGGGCGAGTTGCTGGGCGATGCCCTGATATTGCGTCGTGTTGTAGTTGATGCCATATCCGCCGCGGACTACGGTTTTGGAAAATGGCTTCCAGGCGAAGCCGACACGGGGTGCGAAGTTGTTGCGATCGGGATGAACCAGGCTGGCGGGCAAGGAGCCGTAGTATTGTCCGGCTTGCCCGGGTTCGACAGGCGCGACCGGCGTTGAGCCCAAGGGCAGGGCGGGATTCAGCACGCCGGGAGAAAGATCGAGAGTGGCGATGCGATTGTTGAGTTCGGTGAACGGGGAGACGTATTCGTAGCGGACTCCGAGATTGAGGGTGAGGTTGGAGCGCATCTTCCACTCATCCTGCACATATAAATCCCAGAAGTTGCCGCGGAAGTGATCGTTCTGGCCGAACTGCTCGGAGGTTTGCTGCGGGTAGCCGAGAAGAAAATCGGCGAAGTCGTATCCGGTGCCGGGCACTGGCGATTCCGCCAGCGAGCTGCGCGGTGTTAACGCCGGTAAAGACGAAGGAGCCGCGCGGGTTGCTATCGGTTTCGGTGTTGACCTGCACGCGGCGGTAGTCTCCACCCCAGCGCCAGGTGTGCTTGCCGTGGTTGTAGATCACGTTGTCGGAGAAGGTATAGGTTTGGGGGCGGTTGAGCGTGGGAGTTGTGTCGGAGAGACCGGCGAAGTCGGAGAAGGAAAGATTGGGCAGGCCCCAATCGAATGGATTCTGCGAGACGCCGGTGATTCCGAGAGCGCCAGCGACGTCGTTCTTGAAGGCGTAGAGATTTTGGGTGTGGGTGCGGCTGCGGTTGAAGTCAGCTTTCACGATGTTGGTGAATTTTCCGATGCTACGCGTGTAGGAGATGGGCACGTCGAAGCTGCGGACGGTGGTGTTGCCGCCTACGGTGGGAAAAGGGTTGGTGAGGTTGGCGCTGGATCCGTGGTAGTGAAAGCCGAAGGTTAGGTTGTTGCGGGGAGCGTTGCGGCCTCCAGCGCCACGGCGACCGCGGACGGGAGCTGCGCCGAAGGTGCGGTTCAGACGGATGTTCAGATCGTCACTATCGGTGGTGGCGGCGGTTACGTAGTGAAAGTTCTGAAAACTACCGGGAAGGTTGGGCAGCGGAATGTATTGAAGCAGTCCCTGGGTGACGGGGTTGATTTGTGGAATGGTGTTGCAGGTGGGATTGCAGGGGAATGGGGCGTTGGTTGCGGGATTGAAAATTTGCACGGGCTGGCCAGCTTGCGGCTCCGGTGGTGTAGGTGGTGCCGGAGAAGTTGCCTTCGCGCTCGAGCAGCGTGGGCACGGTGGAAAATTGATCGAAGGGATTTTCGCCGCGCTTGCCGTTGTAGTTGATGAAATAAAAAGTTTTGCTGCCGCCGTGGTAGATATGAGGAATATTCAGCGGGCCGCCGACGGAGCCGCCGAAGCTGTTCTGCAGGTAGCCGGGTTTTAGCGTGGGCTCGCCGGTTAGGGCGTAGGGGGATGCGTTCAGGGCGGAATCGCCGACGCCGTAGTAGAGCGAGCCATGCGGTTTATTGATGTCGAAGCCGCGGCGGCCGAAGCCTCCCCCACCAAAGCCGCCTCCGCCGAAACCACCGCCCGGTCCGCCAAAGCCGCCGCCTCCGCCGAAGCCGCCACCTTGCTGACGCGCGTCATCGAAGCGCTGCTGCATTTGGTCGGGGCTCATGGTGTTGAATGAGTTGGAGGTGTTGCCTGAGACCGCAACGGATTCCGTGGCGCTGTCGGGTGCGATTCCGGGGACTGGCATGCCTGAGGGTACGACATCGCTAAGAGAGTTGCTCAATCTTTCCTGGCCGGCGCTTTGTGATAGAGAGAGACTCTGGAAGCCGCGTCCGGCGGCACTTGCGCGGCGGTGTTCGGTGCTGGCTTCGCGGGCACGGGAGAGCAGGACCAGCTCGAAATTCGTCTGTACATCCTGATGGGTTGCGTCCAAGGTGACTGGTTGCGAGTTCGCAGCGAAGGCTGCCATCTGGACCTTCACCGTGTAGCTGCCATCGGCGGGAAGGGTTAGACGGTAGCTGCCGTCTACATCGGTTGAAGTGGTGACTTGATCTTTTGTGGATGCGTTCGCGACGGAAACTGTCGCGCCGGGGATCGGCATGTTTCCGGATTTCACTATGCCGTGGATGGTGCGGGATGCGGATACGGGAGCGGCGGGTTGAGCCGGGATCTGCGCCGACGATGGATGGGCGTGAAAGGCTCAGAACATAAAACAGGAGGAGATGGGATAACGAATTCCGGGCGCAGGGCGGTCTTGGTATTCGAATGCCGCAGAAAAAGAAGATCAGCATCTCCTCATAGAATGGCGCAGACGTCTTGCATAGTATTGATCGGATGATAACTGCTGTATTGCGGCCTTGAACTGTAAAATTTTGTGCGATTGCGCTTAGGTGCCGTATTGCCAGTGGCCTTCGTAAAGTTATGCAAAGATTGGTCAAGGGATGTTATTAACACAACTTCGGGTTCATAATTCTGTTTACAGGTAGAGAAGACCGTGAGCCAAACGCGCTATTTGCTGTGTCGCAAACAACGCGACACTTCGCGCGGCTCGCTCAGATCCTTCGTCGGGCAAAAAGCGCCCGCCTCAGGATGACAATTCAGATAGACAGAAGGAGACCTCATGTTAAAGAAATGCCTGCTCGCCCTTATTGCGACCGGCCTTATCTCGGTAACCGCGACATTCGCGGCGGCTCAGGATAGCCAGTCCAACGACCAACAAGCGCCGCCCCCTGCGCAAGAAAATGGGATGCGGCACCACGGCTTCGATCCCGCGCAGCGTACTGCGCAGCTGACCAAGCAGTTGAAGCTCAACTCCGATCAGCAAGCGAAGGTGCAGGCTGCCCTGGAATCGGAACGTTCGCAGATGGAGAGCTTGCGCCAGGACAGCTCGGCTTCACGGGAAGATAAGCGCGCCAAAATGATGGATATTCACACAGCCACCAATACGCAAATCCGCGGGGTTTTGGATTCGAACCAGCAAAAGAAGTTTGACCAGATACAGGCTGAACGCGAGCAGCATATGCAGGAGCGTCGTCAGGGTCCGCCGCCTGATGCGGGTTCGGCGCCGCCCAGCAGTAGGGTATTTTGAGTGGATTTTTGAGTAGTAGGGTAGTGGGATGATTTGATTCCCGCTACCCTTTTATTTTGTGGCGGCTCAGTCTCGCTGCGCTCGACTAGACAGCCGAGGCGGCTGTCCCCACATGAGCATCTACGCTGCTGACTTCCTTGACAGTTACGGCGGGTTTCGGTTGAATAAACTCACGCGGTTGCGGAGTGATCCGGCAAATCGGATCTGCTGAAGCGCGGCCGACTCTCATGATCCTACCGCCCGATGATCGTCAACTTCGCTGAGCGGGCACACAACCACAACTGGGAACTGGACCCGGTTACCCGGTCGCTGCTCGATACCGATTTCTACAAACTGCTGATGTTGCAGTTTATCTGGAAGCACTTTCCCAAGACTCGCGTATCTTTCTCGCTGTTTAACCGCTCATCGTCGATTCGTTTCGCGGATCTGTTTTCAACCCATGATCTTACGGCGCAGATGGAGCATGTGCGACGGCTTCGCTTTCGAAAATCGGAGTTGGTGTGGCTGGCTGGCAATACGTTTTATGGGCGGCGCGGGATTTTTGAACCTGCATTTCTGGAATGGCTGGAGCAGGATTTCAAATTGTCTGACTATGAGCTGTCGGTTAAAGACGGACAGTTTCATCTTTCCTTTGACGGCTTGTGGACCGAAACCACAATGTGGGAGCTGTATGCGCTTTCGATTGTGGATGAATTGAAGACCCGGGCCAATTTGAAGAGGCTGAGCGAATTTCATCTTGATGTGTTGTATGCGCGGGCGAAGACACGGCTGTGGCTCAAGATCGAACGGCTGCGCGATGTTCCCGGCCTTAGCGTGGGCGATTTCGGAACCCGGCGGCGGCACAGTTTTTTGTGGCAGGAGTATGTGGTGAAGGCCATGGCGTCGAATCTTGGTCGCGGATTTATTGGAACTTCGAATGCGTTCCTGGCGCACAAACACGATCTGGAAGCGATCGGCACCAATGCGCACGAACTTCCCATGGCGCTGGCGGCGCTGGCGCCGGATGATTCGACTCTGAAAGCTTCGCAATACCGCGTGCTCGAATTGTGGCAGGCATCTTATGAAGGCGCGTTGCGGATCATGCTGCCGGATACTTTCGGCACGACGCAGTTTCTGGAAGGCGCGCCCAGCTGGGCGGCCGATTGGACGGGGCAGCGCATCGACAGCAAAAATCCTTACGTGGCTGGGGATGAATATATTGCATGGCTGAAAGCGCACGGGCGCGAACCGAAGGAGAAATTGATTATCGCTTCCGATGCGCTTGATGTTGACGAGATACTTGGGCTGCATGCCTATTTTGGCGGAACATTTCAGAGGGGCGTGACTGGGGCGGATTTTCGCGATGCGGCTGATTTTATGGATGAGCAGAAATGGATTCCGGGCCGCCGCATTCGGTTTAGTGCCGGCTGGGGCACGCTGCTCACCAACGATTTTCGCGATTGCGATCCCACTGACGGAAGCGGATTCGATCCGGCGAGTTTGATCTGCAAGGTGTCGACAGTGGAGGGACGGCCGGCGGTGAAACTCTCCGATAATTACGCTAAGGCGCTGGGGCCTGCTAGCGAGATTGAGCGCTATCGCAGAGTGTTCGGGACAATTGGGGTTGAGAACGTGCCGGTGATTGCATAAGGATCTGCAGCTAGCGGGCCAGTTTAACAAGGAAGCGAGCCAAACGCACGATTATTGTGTCGCAAAGGACGCGACACAACGCGCGGCTCGCCGAGATCCTTCGTTCGCACCAAAAACGCGCTCCCTCAGGATGACAAACTGATCCATTGCCCCTGCAACTTCTTCCTATCGGTTGGCGCGCTTTGTGGATATAATTCGGCGATTTCGTAGGCCGGATCGGACAATGCCGTAGCCGGCCGCAACGGAGGCTTCTTGCGCCTTGCGCTCGACACACGCAACATTGGAAACGTCACCATTGTGCGCTGCAATGGACGAATTGTTGCCGGCGGCGAGAGTGAATCTCTGCGCGCGCACGTTACCTGGTTATTGCGCGACCGCCGCGCCATCGTGCTGCATCTCGGTGAGATTGAATTCATCGACAGCAGTGGACTAGGAACGATTGTCCGAAGCCTGACCAGCACGCGGCAGGCGCGCGGAGAGTTAAAGCTCTGCAATGTGCCCGAACATGTGCGCAAGGTTTTGGCGCTTTCGCACTTGACGAAGTTATTCGACACTCACGAATCGGAAGAGCGAGCGGTCGCGGCCTTCTACGGGCCCGGAGCACGCGCCGAAGCGCCGGTGCGTAGCGGCCGCAGTGTTTTGTGCCTCGATTGCGATGCCGATGTGCTTGCTTATGTGCGCGAAGTGATGTGCCGCGCGGGGTACGATGTGCACACAAGCGGGCGGCTGGGCGATGCTCTGATTTTGATGCGGGTCACGCATTTCGATCTGGTGCTGATGGGGTCGGGCATGAGCGCATCGCCGGGGACGCAACAATCTTTTCAAGCCGCGTGCGCCGCGCTGCCGGTGATCGAACTGGGCAGTGAATTTTCTACGCGCGATGCCGGGGAAGCCGGAGCTGGATTGCTGGCGAAGATCGAGGCCCGGTTCAGTGCAAAGACCGCGTGACGCGGAAAAAAAGGCTAGACCCTCATGGGTTCTCCCGCTGCGGAATTCATCGCGGAGCTTACTGCGGAATCTGGAGTTGGGGTCTCAATTCCATCGACTGGAATTCGAATGTAGAAAGTGGTGCCCTGCCCCATCGTGGTGTTGAAAGTTAGAGTGCCGCCGTGCTTTTCGACCACGACGGCATGGGCCAGCGCCAAACCTTGCCCAGTTCCCTTTCCAACCGGCTTCGTGGTGAAAAACGGCTCGAAGATGCGGTCCCGGACTTCTTCGGGAATTCCTGCTCCGGTGTCGCTGATGGACACTTCCGCCCAGTCACCATCCGGGTTGGAGTCGATATGAGTCTCCACGCGGATGCGCCCCTTTTTGTCCGTTCCGTTGACCACGTCTTCGATGGAGTGGGCGGCATTTAACAATAAATTTAGAAAAACCTGGTTCAGGTCTCCAAGATGACAAATGACGGGCGGCAGGTCTCCAAACGCAGTCTCCACGTCTGCCACGTATTTCAACTCATTCCGCGCTACTACGATCGTGCTCTCCAGCGCCGAATTGAGATCGGCGGGAGCCTTCTGAGATCCGGCATCAATATGGGAGAATACTTTTAAGGCCCTGACAATGGTGGCGACGCGGCCAATCCCATCGAGGGTTTGATCCAGGGCCACGGGAATCTCCTTTCGCAGAAATTCCATGTCAGTCTGTTGCAGAGCCTGGTCTACGCCTTCGAGAGGGGGCTTCTCAACGCCGGCACGAATCTTTTCATACAGAAGCTCGTGCTGTTCGAGCAGCCTGGCCAGATCGATGAAGGCGTCATGCAGAAAGCGCACGTTATCTCCCACAAACTGGATGGGGGTGTTGATTTCATGGGCAACGCCGGCTGCGAGTCCGCCGATGGCCTGCAGCTTCTGGCCGTGGAGCAGTTCGACGGCCATCTGATTGCGCGCATTTTCCGCCAACTGGCGGTCTTTGATCTCCTGCCGAAGAGCTTCATTCATACTTTCTACCCCGGCATTTTTCTGCAAGGCCTCCAGCATGCGGTTAATATCTCGCCCAAGCCTGCCGATCTCGTCACTTCCCCGTTCGAGGATTCGCTCGGAAAGATCCTTGGACTCGCCGCTGCCAATCCGTCCCACCTCGGCGCTCAGGTAGGTCAAGCGGGCCAGCACGATTCGCCGCAGCAGGAGCAGCGTAGTCAATCCGAATACCACACCAGCAATGCAGAGCGTTAACAACAGGTAACGCAAGCTGGTGAGTCCGCGCTGGAAGACCGATCGAGGCATTTCCACATGCAACAGAAGAGCCTTGCGGCCGTGGATGTCGCGCAAGGCCGAATAACCGGAAACGTAAACTTGATTCGACGACTGCACATGGATTTCTTCCTGGCTTGATTCCAAGGCCTGGAGTGCCCCGTGCGCATCGGCGGGCAAGGAAGTACTGGACGCCAGGTCGAGTGTCAGGGATAACAACGTGCGTTCTCTCAAACCCTCCACCAGGGCGCGGTCCAGATTGCGGGTCATCACCAGGACGCCCCGTACCGGACCTACCCTTTGCGTAGTGAGGATGGGACAGGCCGCAATGAGAACCGGGCCTTGCGGAAGCAGGAGGATTCCATGGGCGGGAGTGGAAGTGGCTGCCGCTTGTCGTACCCAGGAATCTGTTGCCACCGCTTTCTGGATTTCAATCGGGACCCTGACCTCCACGTTCTCTACTGAGTCATAAGCTTTGAAGAAGACTATTCTTTGCAAAACATCGGTGAGCATTACCGAATTGATGTGCAGGCCCTCGAGGGTGTCATTTTCGAATTCCTGTTTAATGTAATTCCGCGAGGGATTTTGCATGAAGGCGTAGGTGCGGTCCCACGCGCCGTAGTCGTTGGTCGTCCGCGCGAGGTTGGTGATCTGGTCGTTCAAGGCGGCCTCGGTGCGCGACACCGCACTCCTCGTCTGCTCCTGCTCCAGTGCCAGATAGCTGCGCAGCAGGACATCCCGGCTGACTGCGTACAACACAGTCATTACTCCGGCGACGGTGAGCGAGACCACCAGTAACGTTTTCTGGGGCAGATTCATGAATGCCGATCCGCGGGCAAGCTCTAGCAGAGGCGGCTGGAGACACGCCTCTATTGGGGAACATCGGGTAAAAGAGCCAACACTTTAGAGGATGGAGGCATAATGATCGGTTTAGCGGGAAGTCCCTTCGGCTTCGCTCAGGATGAACCTTTGACAAATCCACCGACCTCGATACTTCAAACGATAAAATCGTAGAAATTAATAAGTCCAAAATGCGAGCAATTTGAGCGTAGGATGGTGTACATACATGAAGTCGGGAAAGTGGGTCGATCCTTGGGGGCGAGGCCGATGGACCCTGTTACTCCAATCAAAACCAAGATCGCAGTCTTGAACGATGAAATGGATGGCATCCATTTCATCAACAGCCTGTATTGGGGACGGGGCGATGCGGTTCCTACCGAGGCAAGAGCTGAACATCAACGCAGGCAAGATCGGTTAGAAGAAATCAGGATCGAACTTGCTCAGCTTCGGTTGTCTTGACATCTGCCTCTGTCCACAGAGCTTCTTTTTTCGTTTGGCCCCACCCTGCGTCAAGGGTAATTGAGACTATGTAAGCGTTGCCTAGAGGGGTGTCAGCGACCCTCACGATACAACCGTCCTGCTGCGTTCTCTTATTTGCGTATTGTCTGTCCAACGTTAAATTTCATCCCGATAACGAAAGGTGATTTCCTTCCTATATTTACAAGATAGCAACATTACAGCTTAAAGTACTCCATACAACATTACATTGTACGCTTTCGTACATACTGCTAGTATATGACTGCCTTCCAGAAAGCTGTGTTTCCTATGAAAATTCCTATCCGGCCGTGGCGAGAGATCGCCCGCGAACTCGCGCATGAACCCAACGAGGCTCGCGCTTCGGAACTATCTCAAGAATTAAATGGTTGCAATGGAGGAGCAGTTTCCGGGTAGACTATTGGGCCGCAAGGATTCGCCGACGATTTCCCCATCCCACTAATTTCAAGCTGAGGCGCTACGAAAATAGCGCTTTGGGCCAACGTCAGGCGCGTACAGACAATCTTCTATTTGCTCTGCTAGACTGACGCTCCCATGGCACGAAAACCGCTTCCAGCTCATCTGGTTACCATCGACCAAATGAAGCGCTGCTCAGTCTGCAACCAGGAATTTACTGACGATGCAAAGCCGTCGTTAAGCAAAGCCTTCGCCCAGCACGTCAAACAGGTCCACAGAGCACAAAAGCCAGCGGCTAAGTCAGCCTGAGAGTAACGCACTACGAGGACACTGCCCGGTTGCAGAGGGCTAGCAATTCAACTCGCACTCTCGGTAAACTAATTTTCCATGCCGAAACAGAAGCTCAGGGTCGTGAGGTGGTTGGGCAGCACTCCGGCCATTGCAGTTTGCGAAGCGTGCAGAACGCAATTCAAGGTGCCGCTAACACGCCTAGCGAGGGTTGCGGATGCTCAAGCCTACCTCCAAGAGCAATTCGACAGGCACCAATGCAAATTGACAAACCAGTAACCCCAGCAAACGCAATACAATAACTCAAGCGTTCGCCACCGTACCAATAAAGTGAGCGTTTTTGCTCAGACTCGTCTACGGTATTCACAGTAGAGTGGGTTATCAGAAACGGAGGCCCGCTATGGCCCCGAACCCTAAAGATAAAAAGTGGTTTTCCCTCGCAGAACAAGCCAGTACGGAAACAGACCAAGCGAAACTAATGATCCTCGTAAACCGGCTTTGCGCCGCCCTGGATGAACGCATGAAACCCTATGCGGCAGAAGGCATTGAGGTAAACAGCAATGCCGCTTGATAACAAAGACAATTTGATTTCCCAGGCGTTCATCGAATTCCTAAACACAGCTGGCACTCACTGGGCTACGAAATTTTGCCCTGACTGCGGTACGGAACTGAAACATCAAAATTGCACGTTTTTCTATGCGGGACAGAAATGGACGGTCCCCTTACCGCTCTGCATCAAATGCCGTCCCATTACACAAGTTGCCACAGACGCCTAGCAGAGCACTAATAGGACACTACCAGGGTTTTTCCCCACTTGAATCACAACCCAGGTTTCTGTTAGAAAACTTTTAAAGGTCATTGGGTAAACGGAAGTAGCTGCTCAATCAGCTCGCCGTGGTATCCAGGAAGTGAGTGCCAGCTTCCGGTTAACTGGGTGGCTGTGAGTATTTGGTCTTGCAGTACCGGGGCTTCTCCTGCACGCGAACGGCGGGGGAATTGGGAAGTTGTATCGCTCTATCCGGCGCCCGGGATTCGTGCAAACGTTCTCGCCGGCGTAAAACATCGAACCTCCTGTAACACGCTTTAGGAGTTTCCGGTGGCTTTAGATCGACGGTTAAGAAATGCTCTGCTGCAGTCCGGCGGAGATTTGTGTGCCTTCCCAGCCAGTCAAAGTTTCGTTCCCTTCCATTCTTTTCGTTTCTGCAGCAATCTCCTCAACTTGCATCTCTTCAAACTGGATGGTGTAACCACCGTCCGCAATTTCGCATCTTCAATTCAAAACATCGCATACGCCGGAGGAAGATAATGGCGACGAATCTCGTACAAATCGAAAACGATTCGGAAATCAAGCAACGCCTTGAGGCCGAGCGCAGCGGCTGCGCAAGATCGCCGGCCTCGACCAGCCCGACCATTTCCATCGACCGGTGGAGCGCGCGTTTACCGCTGAGCAGCGGGATCACACCACCATTCTGTTCGGCGGCTTCACCTGGAAGCACGAAGACCTGATTCGCGCCGTGTTCCAGGGAAGCGGCTATCGATGCGAGAAGTTGCCGGTGCCCAACGTGCCGGCATTCCAGACCGGCAAGGAGTTTGGCAACAACGGCCAGTGCAATCCGACATACTTCACGGTCGGAAACCTGGTGCAGTATCTCCAGTTCCTGGAGAAGGAAGGCATTTCGCGCCAGGACATTCTCAACAATTATGTTTTCTTCACCGCCGGTTCGTGCGGCCCGTGCCGCTTCGGCATGTATGAAGCGGAATATCGCTTCGCGCTGAAGAATGCCGGGTTCGACGGCTTCCGCGTGCTGCTGTTCAAAGACAGCGACGGGATCAAAGCGGCTTCGGGCGAGCCAGGCTTGAAGTTCACGATCGACTTCGGCTTCGGCATGCTGAATGCCATGCACCTGGGCGATGTGATCAACGACATGATTTACCAGATTCGTCCTTTCGAAGTGAACAAGGGCGAAACCGACCGCGTCTTCCGTGAGACGGTCGACGGCCTTTGCGAAGATCTGCGCAACCGTGACTCGTTCGAGATCGAGCAGAGCGGGCCCGAACTGGGCGAAGCCGAAGGTGAAGAGCAACAAGATTCTGCGCAACACCTTCAACGTGCTGGGCAAGATGCACGAGCACCTGTGGGGCAAGGATTATCTGGAAGCCCTGCGCACTGCCCGCGACCGCGTGAACAAGATTGAAGTGGACCGCACCAAGGTGAAGCCGGTGGTGAAGATCACGGGCGAATTCTGGGCGCAGATTACCGAAGGCGACGGCAACTTCCACATGTTTAATTTTCTGGAGCGCGAAGGCGCGCAGGTGATTGTGGAGCCGATCGCAACCTGGGTGGCGTACCTGATGTACCAGGCGAAGGCGCATGCGATTGCGAAGTGGCCGGTGAATCGTCCGCACCGCAATCCGAAGTGGTATGAGGTGAAGAAGCATTTCGCGAACTATATTGGCTTGCGCAAGAAACTTTGGGGCATTGGCTTCGGCGAGAAGGCATGTGGCAGTTCTTCTATCACCGGACGATCAAGAACATGGGCGGCCTTACGCATCATCTGGTGCCGCAGACCGAACTGGCCGAACTGGCGCATCCTTTCTACAACCAGTTCGCGCGCGGCGGCGAAGGCCACCTCGAAGTCGGCAAGAACGTTTACTACACGATTCATAAGCTCTGCCACATGGTGCTGGCGCTGAAGCCGTTCGGCTGCATGCCGTCTTCGCAGTCGGATGGAGTGCAATCGGCGGTGATCAATAAATTCAAAGACATGATCTTCCTGCCGATCGAAACCTCCGGCGAAGGCGAAGTCAATGCTCACAGCCGCGTGCAGATGGCGCTGGGCGAGGCCAAGGTAAAAGCGAAGGCCGAGTTCGAGCAGTGCCTGAAGGCGACCGGCAAGAGCATGGACGAAATTCGCGAATACATTGCCGAGCATCCTGAACTGAAGCAGCCGTTCTATCACGTGCCGCACCGCGAGGGCATGGCGGGCACGGCGGCGCAGTTCATGCTGCATGTGAGCGATCGCATGGATAAAACGACGCAGTGGCGGAAGCGGTCGCGGGTTCCGGCTATGCAGGTTCCGGCGGCGGTTAGCGGCGACTAGGTCAACATTGTCGTCGGACTTGTGCGGCCGGGCTGTAAGGCTTGTCATTCCGACGCGCGAGCGAAGCGAGACAGGAGGAATCTCTATAGCCACCGAGATTCCTCCACGCTGGGTTCATCCGGGCCACAGAATTTAACGATTCCCACGGAGATAAAATGCACGACCATCACGGAGAGCCGAAAAAGCTGAACCTCCTGACCATTGCCCCGGCACCGATTCTAAAGCCGCACGACCACCACACGAATTTCTGGTGGGGCTCGACGTCGGCTCGACGACGGTGAAGGCAACCGTCGTGAATGCCGCGACCGATAAGATGCTCTGGCAGGACTACCAGCGCCACGAAACCAAGCAGCCGGAAAAGACGCTGGAATTTCTGAAGCGCATGGAGGCCGAAGTCGGCATCAACGCGCACAACACGCGCATGTTCATGACCGGCTCCGGCGGCGGCGCGATTGCCGAGCAGATCGGCGCGAAGTTTGTGCAGGAAGTGACGGCGGTTTCGCTGGCTGTGGAGAAGATGCATCCCGAAGTGTATTCGGTGATCGAGTTGGGCGGGCAGGATGCGAAGATCATCGTCTTCAAAGACGACGAGGAAACCGGCCGCAAGAAAAAAATTCCGTCGATGAACGACAAGTGCGCGGGCGGAACCGGCGCGGTCATCGACAAGATCAATGCCAAGTTGAAGATTCCGGTACGGCGGAGCTTTGCGAGCAGGGCTACCACGGCATCAAGCTGCACAAAGTCGCGGGCAAATGCGGCGTCTTCGCCGAGACTGACATCAACGGCTTGCAGAAAGTCGGCACGCCGCCGGATGAACTGATGGCATCGCTTGTTTGAAGCCATCGTGCTGCAAAATTTGAGCGTGCTCACGCGCGGCCACACACTGCGTCCGCACGTTTTGTTGCTGGGCGGGCCGAACAGCTTTATTCGCGGCATGCGCGAGGCGTGGCAGGCGAACATTCCGCGCATGTGGCAGGAGCGCAAGGTCGAAATTCCGGAAGGCGCGAAGCCGGAAGATCTGATCAAGGTTCCGGAGAATGCCCAGTATTTCGCCGCGCTCGGCGCGATCGAATTCGGCAAGAGCGAAGACGATTGCGTCGGCTGCTATCACGGCTACGAAAAGCTGGTTCACTACATCGAGTTCGGACGCCAGGAAGAAAAGGCGAAATCGGGCGCCAAGGGGCTGGTGGCGAACGACGCCGAGCTTGACGTATTCAAAGAAGCATACCGACGTAAGAAGATTTATGCCGGCGACTTTCCAGCAAGAACCAGACTGTCGGCGGATTTATCGGCATCGACGGCGGTTCGACTTCGACCAAGGCCGTGTTGCTCGACGAAAACGGCGACATTCTTTGCAAGGCTTATCAGCTCTCGAACGGCAATCCGATTCAGGACACGATCGAGATGTTCGAGAACCTGCGCGGGCAGGTCGAAGCGCAGAACGCGAAGCTGGAAGTGTTGGGAGTCGCAACCACCGGCTACGCGAAAGACATTTTGAAAGACGTGCTGCACGCGGACGTGGCGCTGGTGGAAACCGTCGCGCACACGGAATCGGCGCTGAAGTTTTACGAAGATCCGCACGTGATCGTCGACGTGGGCGGGCAGGATATCAAGATCATCATTCTGCACAACGGCCGCGTGAAAGATTTCAAACTCAACACGCAGTGCTCGGCGGGCAATGGATATTTTCTGCAATCGACTGCCGAAGGATTTGGGTTGGATGTTGAGCAATATGCCGATCTGGCTTTCTCCGCGAAGTCGATGCCGGTATTCGGCTATGGCTGCGCGGTGTTCATGCAGTCGGACATCGTGAATTTCCAGCGCCAGGGATGGCGCGCGGAGGAAATTCTCGCGGGTCTGGCGGCGGTGCTGCCGAAGAATGTGTTCCTGTATGTGGCCAGCATTCCGAATCTGGCGGCGCTGGGTACGCGTTTCGTGCTGCAAGGCGGAACGCAAAACAATATGGCGGTGGTGAAGGCGGAAGTGGATTTCATCCACAACAGCTTCCGCGCGGCCGGCAAGAAGCCGGAAATTATCGTGCACGAATTCTGCGGCGAGTCGGGCGCGATCGGCGCGGCGGTCGAGTCGCTGCGTCTGTGGCAGAACGGCCAGCAGACCACGTTCGTCGGCCTGGACGCTGTGCGCAAAATCGAATACCGCACCACGCGAAACGAAGAAACGCGCTGCCATTTCTGCAAGAACGATTGCCTGCGCACATTTATCGACATCCGCACCGGGCCGAAAGATGACAAGTCTTCATCCCGATCCAGAAGGTCACCAAGGTTCCGCTGATGCACGGCGAGCAGCGGCTGATCATCGCCACTTGCGAAAAAGGCACGGTCGAAGATGTCAACGACATGAAGGACATCAAGGCCGGACTCGACGAGATCAAGGGCAAGTATCCGAACTTCGTCGACTTCGCCGCGCACGAAGTTTTCCGTCCGGTGAACGCGAAGAGCGTCGCCGATCCGATTCCGGTGACGAGTTTCTGGAAGAAGACCGGCGAAAGAGCGCATTCCGCTGATGGAGAAGCGCAAGAAGCTGCGCGTCGGCATTCCGCGCGTGCTGAACATTTACACCTATGCGCCGCTCTTCAACGGATATCTCGAAAGCTTGGGCGTGCAGCCGGAGAACATCATTTATTCCGATTACACCAGCTCCGAGCTTTATCGCGCGGGCGCGAGCCGCGGCGCGATCGATCCCTGCTTCCCGGCGAAGATCGGCATCTCGCACGTCTACAACCTGATTCAGGAAAAGCACCGCAAGAAGCCGCTCGACGTGATTTTCTTCCCGATGTACGACGTGCTGACTTCGCCGCTGGTGAAGATTGTCGGCGCGAACGCGTGTCCGACGGTGACGGCGACGCCGGAAACCGTGAAGGCGGCGTTCACGAAAGAGAACGATGTTTTCGCCGAAAACAACGTCAAGTACATCGATCCGGTGCTCAACTTTGCCGATCGCAAGCTGTTTGCGCACCAGATGCTGCAAGCGTTCCAGCCGGTCATGGGACTGTCGCAGGAAGAAAACGATCGCGCGGTCGAAGTCGGCTTCAAGGCGCTGGAAGATTACGAAGCGGGCATTCGCTGGCGCGCGCGCGAAGGTGATGGACAACTGGAGCGCGAAGATCGCATCGGCATTGTGATGCTGGGGCGGCCGTATCACCATGATCCCGGCCTGAATCACGAAATCATGGAAGAGTTCCAGAAGCTCGGCTATCCGATCTTCTCGCAGAATACTTTGCCGCTCGATGAAGACTTGCTGGAGCGATCTATTCGGCGAAGAGGTTCGCGCGGGCGTGATCACTCATCCGCTCGACATCACCGACGCGTGGAAGAATTCGTACTCGTGCAGCACGAACCACAAAGTGTGGGCGGCGAAGTTTACGGCCCGGCATCCGAACCTGGTGGCGCTGGAGATTTCCAGCTTCAAGTGCGGCCACGACGCGCCGATTTACGGCGTGGTCGAGGGCATCATCGAGCAATCCGGCACGCCGTACTTCTGCTTTAAGGATCTCGACGAGAACAAGCCGACCGGCTCGATCCGGATTCGCGTGGAGACCATCGATTATTTCCTGCGGCGCTACCGCGAGGAAGTGATCCGCAAGCGCAAGGCGACGGAGGACATCGAGGCACAGTTGGCCGCGCTGGAAGCGGAGCTGCGAGGGCAGATCTCAACGGACGGTTCGCAGGCGCAACTCGTGGAGCAAGAAGCGCAGGGTATGGCGGCGGATTAAGGGTGCGCGGTTTGGCTTACGCGTTGCACCTGCTAAGCGGGAGATCCTTCACTCCGCCTGAAAACGGCTCCGTTTAGGATGACAGTTTGTCATGTAATAGTTAAACTCGCCCGCTGCCGAATTCAGGCAGGAATTCAGCACCGATACCATACTTTGCTCCGAGGAAAGTTTGTAGCTTTCCCGGTGCCGCTTTCGCCACTTCCTGCCAGGTCACCATTTTTAGTTTAGTTCTCAGTTCAACAGGTTTCACGCAGCGCATAATCGCATACCACGCATCCACCAGATCGGGCCTTCTGACATCGAGTAATACGCTGAATGAACATTGCAGGGCTCGGGCTGCCAACACATTGCGCAGGAGTTGGTAGGAGAGGAATCGGCGTTCCGTCTGGGGCAGTTGCTGGTGGTCAAAAACTTCCACAAAATCACGATACGCGAAGAGAACGCTCTTGTTGGCGCTTTGAAAATCGCTCTCGGTGAGTTTGGCTTCAATCAATAAATCTCCCAGCCGCAGATCGACTTCAGTGCGGTCGAATCTGCCGTTTGTGAGCGGAACGCGGGCTTTGCAGCCAAAATGTGGGCTATGGCCTGGATCGACTCCGAGCAGCGCGGAAACGCCGCGGCTACGCAACACTCTGGGATAGCAAAAGATATTCATCAGCAGAGCGTCAGAACTCACGCAGGAATCGAGTTCCATCCAGCGTCCTCGTTCGGGCGCGGCAGGTATCGCTGGCCTTGCGTGTGAACCTTCGCCAAACGTAGCTTCCATGCGGGATTCGCCCGTATCGCCATATAACTTTGCGGTAGAAAGTTGCCGTGGCGGGTGTTGTCTTCATAGGGTGGGAAACAAACGACTGGAGCTTCGCCGTAACTGAGACAGTGAGGCAATGCCTCCGACTGGGCATATTTCTGTGCGCGTACGGCTAATCCACGACGGAGGGCTGAGGAGAAATTCATACGATTTCTTACGTGATCCGCGTCGCCTGACGACATCAGTATATTTGCTTTTTGTTCGCTAACCAGAACAAAGTTTTCTGGTGAGACTGGGGGCGTGGGTGTTTCAGTTGTTGACATTGCCACATGCATTTGTCATAGTCTCAAAGCGGTTAGACTGATTAGCATTTCGTGGGTGTTTTTAGCGCTTTATGAAGGACGCAAATAAGACCGAGTTTCTGGTTCATTCTTCCCATTTGCCAGAGCAGGAAAGCGGCGAGTTGGTGCATTTGGCTCGACAGCACGCCGGCTGGGAGTGGATGAGCTTCTTCGTGCGGCGGCTTCAACCGGGCGATGAGTTGCGCAGGAGCACTGACGGCGAAGAAGCCGTGTTTGTGCTTTTGGGTGGAAGCTGCGCTGCCGATTGGGGGACGGGCCGTAAGTCGATCGGAAAACGCAAGAATGTCTTTGACGGCTTTCCTTATACCTTATATCTGCCGGCCGGAAATGAGGTTGTGTTCACGGCGCAAACTTTGTGTGAAATCGCGGAGTGCCGGGTGCCTTCAGAGGCGACTCATGAGGCGCGGCTGATCACTCCAGATGACGTAGTGAGCAGTTTGCGGGGCGGGGGCAATGCGTCGCGGCAGATTGTCGATATCATGGGTCCAGCATTTCCCGCCGATCGGTTGATGGCAATCGAGGTTTATACTCCGGGCGGAAATTGGTCGAGTTATCCTCCGCACAAGCATGACGTGCACAACCCTCCGGGGGAAGTTGATCTGGACGAAATTTATTATTATCGGATACGCCAGCCTGAAGGCTTTGCCTTCCAGCATTTATATTCCGGAAAACATGGAGGCGATCAGGTTCTGAAGCCTCGCGACGGCGATACCGTGCTGGTGCATAGCGGTTACCACCCGGTGGTTGCCGGGCCGGGATACGACGTTTACTACCTTAATTTTCTTGCGGGATCTTCGCGCGCCCTTGCCGTGACAGAAGATTCCGACCACGTCTGGATCCGTTCGACGTGGAAAGAAACCGACCCTCGCTTGCCGCTCGTGAAATAGAATTTTTTGGCGCCGGAGAATTGCTTGGGGACAAAGTATAACCGCTTAGAAATTTACCTTTCTTCATCTCGATTTCCGCGGCGAGTAAGGAGTCGCTGTCGCGCATTTTTATTACGCGGAGCTAGCCATCGATCCCGGAGTCTTGCTGCTGCACTGGCCCGCGTCGATCGTCTTTCGATGTGCTTTCAATCGGCCCGACGCCAAGGTAGACTTCTCCGCAGTCACCCAGCACTTCGGAAAAATATTTCCTTATGACCGTGAGACTAACTGCGGCCCAGGCTACAATCGCGTTTCTCAATGTCCAGTTTTCCGAACGGGACGGAAACCGGTACAAGTTCTTCGGCGGCTGCCTGGGAATTTTTGGACATGGAAATGTCGCCGGTATTGGGCAGGCTCTCGAGCAGCATGCGGGATTGCGCTACTACCTGTTTCGCAATGAACAGGCCATGGTCCATGCAGCGACAGGATTCGCGAAGGCAAGTTTCAGGAAACGGACTCTCGTTTGCACGACCTCGATTGGTCCGGGCGCGACGAATATGGTGACCGGCGCGGCTACCGCTACCGTGAACCGGTTGCCGGTGCTGCTGTTGCCGGGGGATATTTTTGCGCGCCGCAATGTTGCGCCGGTGTTGCAGCAAGTGGAGTCTGCGGCCACGCAGGATATATCCGCAAATGATTGCTTTAAGCCGGTGTCCCGCTATTGGGATCGAATTCAGCGGCCCGAGCAACTCCTGACTTCCCTTCCCGAGGCGATGCGTGTGCTGACTTCTCCAGCGGAAACGGGCGCGGTTACGTTGGCCTTTCCGCAGGACGTACAGACGGAAGCGTTCGATTATCCGGAGGAATTTTTTCGCGAGAAGGTTTGGGTGATTCCGCGCACACGTAGCGACCGGGATCTTCTTACCGAGGCCGTGAAGTGGATTCGTGCTGCGAAGAAGCCTTTGATTGTGGCCGGTGGCGGCGTGCTTTATTCCGAAGCATCCGGTTCGCTCGCAAAATTCGCTGAGGCCACTGGCATTCCGGTGTGCGAATCGCAGGCTGGCAAAGGTTCATTGCCTTTTGATCATCCGCAGCAACTGGGAGCAGTCGGCGCTACCGGCACGCCCGGCGCTAATATTCTGGCGCGGGAAGCGGACTTGATTATTGGGATTGGCACTCGCTACAGCGATTTTACCAGCGCCTCCAAGACTGCATTTCAGAACGCAGCCGTGCGCTTCATCAACATCAACGTGGCGGAGTTCGATGCCTACAAGCATGCGGCTCTGCCGCTGACCGGCGATGCGCAGGTCACAATCGACGAACTGCAATCGATTGTTGGCGACTACGAAGTGGAGCAACCATATCGCGAGAGAATACAAACATTGCGCGCGGAGTGGGAGACGGAGGTTGATCGCATCTATAGTTTGGCGAAAGATCCGCCGATTACTCAGGGAGAAGTGATTGGTGTGTTAAATAATTTTACCGAGGTTTCCGATGTCGTGGTTTGCGCGGCGGGAAGTTTGCCGGGCGATTTGCACAAACTGTGGCGGACGCGGCGGCCCGGCGGCTATCACATGGAGTACGGCAATTCCTGCATGGGCTACGAGATTGCAGGTGGACTGGGGGCGAAAATGGCCGAGCCGAAGCGCGAAGTCTACGTTATGGTTGGCGACGGCTCTTACCTGATGATGGCTCAGGAAATTGTGACTTCGTTGCAGGAGGGCTACAAGCTCAACATCGTGTTGTTGGATAATCACGGGTTTTCGAGCATCGGGGGGTTGAGCCGCGCTTGCGGGAACGAAGGGATGGGCACCAATTATCGCTACCGCCGCGGCGAAAAATACGATGGCGATGTGCTGCCCGTTGATTTCGCCGCGAATGTCGCCAGCCTGGGCGCGTGGACTGCTACCGCGAATACCGCGCAGGAGCTAAAGGCCGCGTTGATCGCAGGGAGAAAACAGGATCGTACCGCTGTAGTTGTGATTCCGACGTCTTACGATCAACGAGTGCCCGGTTATGAAAGCTGGTGGGACGTTCCGATTGCGGAGGTTTCCGAGCGTGAGGCGGTTAAGACGGCTCGCAAGAATTATGAAGAAGCACGCAAGAAGGAACGCATGTTTTTTTGAGCGAGTGGAATTTGGTATTCGAGCCGTTTCGCTTACGCGTTAGGTCAGTTCAGCTTGAGATCCTTCGCTACGCTTGAAAAACGGCTACGCTCAGGATGACATCTGAAGAGCAAAAATTTTGCAGATCTGGGGGTCAGGGTGGCGACATCGAGCGGCGCAGTCCAACTAGCGACACCCACGCAACCGCATCTGAAGCGGGTTTTGAGCCTCTGGGATCTGATTTACTACGGCATCATTCTCACTTCGCCCATCGCTGCGGTGCCGTTATTTGGAGAGGGGCAAGTTCTTTCCCACGGACATACGGTTGCGACTCTGCTGCTGGCGATGCTTGCGATGTCGGTGACGGCAATCAGCTTTGGGCGCATGGCCAGCGTTTATCCGTCGTCGGGATCGGTTTACACCTACATCAGCCGGGAATTGAACTCGCATGTGGGATTTGTGGTGGGGTGGGCGATGTTCCTGGAATATTTATTCCAGCCCGTGCAGAACGCATTGTATGCGGTGCTCGCGATTCAGCGAATGACGCCTCGCATCCCTTTCGCGATTTTAGCGGCGTTCACTGTGGGATTGATCACAATCATGACCGTGCAGGGGATCAAATTTACCGCACGCACCAACGAGGTATTGCTGGGCTTCATGCTACTCGTCACCACCGTTTTTCTGGTGGAAGCTTTTCGTTACATTGTGCTTCACCATCGCTTTGCGGGGTTGATTTCGCTGCAGCCGGTTTATAACCCGGCCACATTTAATATAAGAGGATTAGCTGCGGGAACCTCACTGGCGGCGCTGGTTTTCATCGGTTTCGATGGCGTGTCGATTCTCGCGGAGGAAGTGGAGAATCCCAAGAAGAATGTTCTGCTAGCTTCAGTTTTGGTTGTGGTGTTCACCGGACTATTCAGCGGATTACAGGTCTATATGGCGCAACGGGTCTGGCCCGATTACACAACGCTGCAAAATCCGGAGACAGCGTTTATGGACGTGGCGCGGCTTGCCAGCGGGCCTTGGCTGTTTGGCGCTTATGGAGTGATGCTCTTGATCTCGAGCATCGCCTGCGGATTGGCGGGTCACGTGGGAGCGTCGCGACTTCTCTACAGCATGGGGCGCGACGACGTATTACCCAAGAAAATATTCGGCTATCTCAGCCCGAAGAAGAGCAATCCCGTTTACAACGTGTGGATTATTGGAGTGCTTGCTTATATTTGCGTAATCACAATTCCGTGGGAGCATGCGGCCGAAGTGGTGACGTTTGGCGCGCTCCTGGCTTTCATGGGCGTCAATCTGGCGGCCTTGAGGCATTTCTGGTTTGCACCGCAGGCGCATTCCACGCGTAGATTTTTTCTGGATGCTTTCGTTCCGAGTTTTGGCATCGCCTTCTGTCTGGTTTTGTTGATTAGTCTGCAATCGTGGACAAAGTACGCGGGAGCCGCGTGGCTGGTGATTGGGATTCTCTACGGCGCATATAAAACGCGAGGGTTCACGGTTCGCCCGCAACTGATCGATTTCGGCGAGACTTAACGCAGCTGCGCGATTACGAGGATTGCGGTTCTTTTTTTAGGCGGCCGCGCGATATGTTCAGTGCAAAGCCGCACGATTCGCGGATGCGGAGTTCTGTCGGCAATTTTTTTACCACTGGGGTACTGGTGTCTCCTGCAATGCGGCGGATGAGCAATTCAGAGGCTTCGCTTCCGAGTTGGTGCTTCGGTAACTCGACTGTCGTCAATCTAGGATAGAAAACATCCAGCCAAGGATAGTCGTCGAAGCTGACGAGCCCGAAATCTTCGGGGCAGCGCAGTCCTATCTCTTCCGCTGCTTTCAGCAAGCCCACGGTCATCAGGTGATTCGCCACATAGATGCCGTCGGGGTGATGAGAGAGGAGGGCGTGTCCGGCGCGGAATCCGGATTCGATGCGGTAATCGCCTTCAATGACCAATGAGCTACTGTAGGGAAGACCTTCGGCTTTCAACGCGTCGCGAAAACCTTCCCAGCGCGCCATCGCATTACTTACTTTCAACGGACCGCTAATCAGGCCGATGCGCTTTCTTCCTGAACGTGCCAGGTGCGAGACGGCATCATAGGCGCCGCGATAATCATCGGTGATCACCGCGTCCTTGGTAAGTTTTGGATACGTGCGCATGACGAGGACGAATGGGATGCCTACTTCTTTGATCATTTGGCGCAAGGAAGGGCTGAAGTCTTCTCCAGCTTTAGTGAGCAGAATTCCATCCACTCGTTTTGAAAGTAACAGTTCGACCGAAGCTTCTTCCTTGGCGAGGCTGTCATCGCTGTTGCAGAGCAGCAAGTTGTAGCCGTGCTTCTGCGCGGCGTCTTCGGCGCCGCGAACCACCATGGGGAAAAAGGGGTTGGCAATGTCGGGCACAATCATTCCGATGGTGTGAGTTTTCTGTTTGGCCAGACTGCGGGCAATGAGGTTGGGACGGTAGTTCAGCTTGCTGATAGCAGCTTCGACGCGCTCTCGAAGCTTTTTGCCGACGTGCTCTTTGCCGTTAATGACCGCAGAAACCGTGAAAACGGAAACGGCGGCTTCGCGCGCAACATCATAAATGCTTGCCGACTTGGAAGGCTTCGTGCGGTCGCCGTTTTTCGGGGATGACATACTTTGGAAAGCTCTTAATGCTTGTCTATACAAGTTATTGCAATGTTCGGAGATCAGTAACTTATGGCAACCGACTTCTTCTCTCGTGCCGACTTATAAATCGCATCGAGGATGATCATATCCCTGTGGCCCTGGACGCCGTCCGGTTCAACGCTACCATGTTTTTGAATAGCGCTGGCGAATGCGTCGATTTCGGGCGCAAATTCATCGACCAAGGGGAAGGTGCGCGCGATGTAACGCTTGCCGGTCTTAGCGGTCAGTTTTCGTTCTTCTTCGAAGGGGAATGCTGGAGATAACGACGCCCAACCGGCACTTCCTTGAACGTATAAGAAAGATGATGGAGCCGCGCTATAGGTGGAACTTCCGTGAAGCAACAATCCGCTGGGAAAGCGCAAGCGGAATGAAATGCCCTCTTCGACTTCATGAAATCTTGCGCGATCGTGCACCCAGGACTCGGCGTTGGCTTCGACGGGATCTTCGTCCACTAGCCAGCGGCTGGTGTTCACGCAATACACGCCCAAATCCATCAGCGGACCGCCGCCGGCCATTTTCGCGTCGATCAACCAAGGCAACGATTTTCCGGGAGTATGTAGCTCGCTGAATGCTGTGTGGATGACATCGATGCTGCCGAGTTTGCGGCTCTTGATGAGTTGTTTTAGATAAAGCGCGCTCGCCTCGTAATATTTGCGGTACGCGGTCATCAGCAAAACACCGTTGCGGCGGCACGCTTCTACCATGGCAGCGGATTGCTCCCGCGTGGCCGCGAGAGGTTTTTCGCAGAGGACGTGTTTGCCGGCTTCTGCTGACTGGATGGTCAGGCGCTCGTGCTCGCCTTGCGGGGTTGCGATGTAAACCGCGGACACTTCGGGATTCGCCAGGCATGCGGCAAAGTTATCGCCGTGATATTGGAAGTGTGCTTTAAATTTGCGTGCTAAGCGCGATGTTTTCTTGGCATCTCTTCCGACCAGCGCTACGAGCTTCGCGTGTTTACATTTTGCAAACGCGGGCAGAACGGAACTTTGCGCAATGCTGCCGAGACCGATGACAGCGAACCCGGTCTTATTTGTTAGCGATTTCTTCTTCGTTATAGATCTTGACGCGGGCATGAAGTCATCGTCTCGGCAGTCGGCCTTCGATTCACGTTTCTGCGATTAGCTTTCCCGGTCTGCCCGGCCTAGTTTCTGGTTGCGGATGGCTTTGTGATCCAAGCCACGCAACTCTTCCACGTTGGCAAGCACCTTCAGGATTCCATCTGCGATGGCATCGACATCGGCGGTGGTCCCCAGGAAATGTTGATGCGGGAGCCAGACTGCCTCCTGATAAGCCGCGCGATCGGATTCGGGGCAGGAATACATGCTCCGCAGATCGAGGGCTTTGTCGCGTCCCCAGCTGAGCGCGGGGAAATCCGCTGAGTCGAGCGGAAATAGCGAGCTTTTGTAGACCGGCTCATAGAAGAGGCCGTCGCACGGAATGCCCTCGAGTTGAAGCGCGGCGACAAACGCCGCGCGTGGGATGTCCTTCACCTGGTTAGCAAAATATTTGAAGACGTATCCATAGGACGCGAGACGGGTGATGCGCGGTTCGGGTTTCAGCAGGCCGATGCCCGGAGTTTTCTGCAGGCGAGATTCGAGATGCTTCATGTTTTGTTCGCGCAGTGCGGCCTGTTTGGGCAGACGATCAAGCTGCGGGACCAAAACCGCGGCCTGAAATTCGCCGATGCGGTAGTTGAAGCCGATAATCCTGTGATGGTACTTATCGGTGAGGCTGGCGCGGCCGGCGTTGATGTAACTTTGCACCAGCTCCATGTACTCAAGGTTATTGCTGATTACTGCGCCACCTTCTCCCGATGTGATCAACTTACTCGATTGAAAACTGAATGCTCCCAAGTCGCCCATGGAGCCTGCGCCCTTGCCTTTCCACATTCCACCGTGAGCGTGAGCGCAGTCTTCAATGACTTTTAAATTGTGCTTGGCAGCGATGCGCAGAATTTCATCCATATCAGCAAAACGCATTCCCAAGTGAACGGGAAGGATCGCTTTGGTTTTGGGAGTGATGGCGGCTTCGATGAGCTTCGCATCGAGGCAATAAGTGTCGGGATCCACGTCGACGAAAACCGGAACCGCATTGAGCAGAAGCACCGGGCCTACAGTTCCTTCCCATGTGTACGCGGGCACAATTACTTCATCGCCGGGACGAATGCTAATCGCCTTCAAAGCCGCTTGTATCGCGACGGTTCCCGTGCTCACGCACTGGGCATACTTTGCGGTATGCACTTCGGCAAACTTCCTGGCAAATAATTCGGCATACTTGCCTGGGAACGGCTGGCCTCCCCATTTTGTGCTGGTGAGCACATCTTCGAGTGCGGCCACTTCTTCTTTGGTCGACATCGGCCATTGAGTGAAGGGCGCCTTGCGCAGTGGTTCGCCACCTGTGATCGCTAGTTTTCCCACGTACGAGCCTCCAGTAAGATATCGAATTGCAAACTTCGCGCGGCGCTGACGCGCTTGTTGTTGCTCGATGAGCTACGAAAACTTTCTCCGACCTCTAAGCTACATCCGGATCCGGAATCAGAATGTCGCGCACTACGCTATCTAACTCATGACATGCGGAAACAAACTGGCGAAGCGTGCGACGCGTGGGTCCGAAGGAATCAAACTCTGCCACGGATAATCCTTGCTCGGTGCTGGCGCGGCGGAAGTCCGCAAATTTTTTGGTGAGCTCGGCTTCAATCGCTTCGGAAACCGAATCGTTGATGCGCGGGCGAACATCGACATCGCTGGCGTTGAAGCGCACCTGCCAGGAATACGGAGGAGAAATAACCACGTCTCCTCCGATGAACTCGCTCCAGTGCATGTGATTACGAAACGCGGCCGAGAGCAAACGCGTGCGATAGCCGCGCTCGCGATACAGCCGATAAGCCTTCTTGAACACCGCAACTCCGGCCCACTCCAGATATCCGGGATCGATTGTGATGTTTTCTTTTTCCACCAAGACCTTCATCCAATCGTCGAGGCGGCCCACCATAATCGTGCACACCGGGCCCATGCTTGCGGTTTCCAGACCTTCTGACTCTCTGCGCTTAAGGCCGCGCTCAACGGCCTCGGCGACGGCAATGGCTTGCGGCACGGTGAAGCTGACAGTCGCGTTAATGCTTACGCCGCGGTAGGTGGCTTCTTCGATGGCTGGAATTCCGGCGGAGGTCGCCGCAATTTTAACAATCATATTGGGAGCGAGCTTGCTGAATTCGAGCGCCTGCTCCAACATCGCACGCGAATCACGAAACAAGCGGGGATCGGTTTGAATGGAGAGCCTGCCATTTTTTCCTTTTTGCTCTTTAAAAATTGGTTCCAGAAGCCGCGCGGCTTGAATGGAAACTTCGCGAACCAACTGCCACGCAATTTCATCTTCGGTTGCCGTGGGCAATTCTTTGGTCAGAGCGCTGATGCGCTCTTTCCAAACTTTCAACTCTTTTTTTATTACGCCGAGTACGATTACCGGATTACAGGTCGCTCCCACGGCGCCGTGTTCGATCGAGTATTTCAGTTCGTGAATCGAAGCGGAGTCGTTCCACAGACACGTTGGCGTCGTCTGCGTCATTTTGTGCAACGGACTTTTATAGGTGGTGAGTTCTGCAACTGTCATTCTTAAACCTCTACGAAACTGTGCCGTCCAGGCCGATGGCAATTGGCTTGGATTCTTTGTGCGATTTTTCCGCGGCTACCGCGATTGCAAGTGCCTTCAGGCCATCTTCGCCGGTAATGGCTGGCGCTTTATCACTCAGGATGTTGTGCACAAAATCCTTCATCTCATTCAGATAAGCGTCCGCAAAGCGCGACAGGAAATGATCGGCAAGCATCTGTTCGCCGCCGCGAGTTGTCAGGAATATGGCAGGCGTCCGGTCGAGAGTGCCGACCAGAATCGATCCTTTCGAGCCTACGATTTCGGTCCGAACGTCGTATCCGTACACCGCTTGGGCATAAGACTCGATGTTTCCGATGGCGCCGCGGTGATATCGCAGATTTACCACGCTCGCAACGACGTCACCGTACTTGGCGACTTCCGGACGAATTGCGCTGGTGGTGTAGGAGTGAACCTGGGTGACTTCATCTTGCATGAGCCAGCGCGCAAGGTCGAAATCATGAATCGTGTTGGTATAGAAAATCATGCCGTTGACGGCGGATTCATAAGCTGCGAGCGGCGGCTGATCTTTATCGCGACCGACCGATTTGAAGATGACCGGAGTTCCAATTTCGCCAGCTTCGATGCGCTGCTTCGCCGCGGCGTACGCGGGATCGTAGCGGCGCATGAAGCCTAGCTGCAGCCGGCGGCCTGCTTTCGCGACGGCGTCGATCGCGGCTTGCGCGTCGGCAAGAGTCAACGCCAGCGGTTTTTCGCAGAGAATATCTTTGCCGGCGGCGGCGGCGAGTTCTACTGCGCGCGCGTGAAACTTGTCGGGCGTGGCGATCACGACTGCTTCGATTTTTTTATTTTCGAGCATTGCTTCTAAGCTGCTATAGCCGTGCTCGATCTCCAACTCCAGAGCGGTCTGGCGCGCGCGGTCTTCGGAGACATCGGCGACTGCAATCAACTGAGCCTCGGGCACGTTGCGGCGAAGGTTCTCCGCGTGGCGTTTTCCCATTTCGCCGACACCCAGCACGCCTATTCCTAACTTGCGCATCAGACTTTTTCCCTCAAAACAATTCTTGGTGGAACACTTTATCGTTAAACAATTCCTTATTAACGCACGCCCGCGGTAACATCCAGATTTCCTACAACTTCGCGCAGATACTTGAGGCTGGCTGCGATACTTTGCGCGGGCGGAGTCGGAGTCGCGCCGAACTTCACGTCTTGCTCGACGACAGACCAGCCGGAGTAATCATTCTCGACCAGTGTGTGGAAGAAGGCCGGAAAATCAATATCTCCCTGGCCGATGATGGTGAATACTTTGTGCTCGATGGCCTCTTCAAAAGTCCATTTGTTATCGCGCGCCTGTTTCAGAACTTTGACGTCGCAATCCTTGATGTGAACAAAGCGCAGCTTGCTCTTATATTTTTTCGCTTCGGTCACGGAGTCGCCGTGGCCGTAGACGCAATGGCCGGTGTCTAGGCAGAGGCCGACGTTGGTATGCGACGTTGCGTCATAGAAAAGTTCGCATTCTTCCGGCGTCTCGACATACGTGGCTACGTGCGGATGGAAGACCAGATCAAGTCCGAATTCGTTGGCGACTTTCTCTGCGTCGGTAACAATCTTTCCGATGTGCTTCCATTGCTCGGCGGTAAGCGTTGGGCAGCCTTTGTCGTAGACGCGTCCGGAATACGCGTTGCGCTCTGGCGATTGATCGTCGGCGATCACGAGAAACGGAGCCTTAAGGGCTGCGAGCAAGCCGCCCACCTTGCGAATGCGTTCCATCACAGACTTGCTGGCACCGGGTTCGGTCATTTTTACGGGAACGAAAGACGCGAGAAGTTTCAGCTTGCGCTTTTCTAGTTGCGGCTTAAGGATTGCTGCGTCGGTAGGAAAGAAGCCGTAGGGGCCGAGTTCCGAACCGGTGTAGCCGCCCTCGACCATCTCGTCCAGCATTTTTTCGTAGGATTGATTCCACGATGGTCCGCGATAATCCAGCACTCCCCAGCTATCGGGCGCGGAGGCAAATTGAAATCGCGTATTGGTTGTGGTCATCATTGTTTCCTTTATCGTTGCTTATTAAGAGTTAAGAATTCTCCGCACGAATGCGGGGGTTTAGTTCCAGGGTTGAAGAACGACTTTCATTGAATCTGCTGCCATCGATTTTTGCATTGCCGCTTCCACATCGCAAAGGCCGAAGCGGTGCGTGACAAAATCCTGCAAGGGATAATGCTTCATGTAGCGCGCCATCTGCCGCATTCCCGGACCGTACGCAGCCGGCTCCTCGCCGCCAACTCCAAGGATGCGGGCATTCTTGGCGCAGAGATGGCGGTGCGGGCTGAACGATACTTCGCCCAAGTCGGAAAAGTTTCCCGCTTCGATGAGCAATCCGCCGATACGCAGCATCTCAAGGCCTTCGGGAACCGCGTGCGGCACGCCGGCACATTCGATCACCATATCTGCACCTCGGCCGTTGGTTAGATCTTTGATCATTTGAATACGGTCGATCTTTGAAGTGCTTCCAGCATTCACAACTTTGTCTGCACCCAGTTTCTTCGCGAAATCAAGGCGGTAATCTGAGAGATCCACGGCAATGATCGTTCCCGCGCCAAGCATGCGTGCCTTCATTAAGAAACACATGCCGAGCGGGCCCACGCCCAGCACAATCACCGTATCGTCGAAGCGAAACGACTCGTTGGGGAAAGCTGACATCTGCTTAGCGCGATCGAGCCCTACCGTTACGGCGAAGATCTCAGTGAGCACGGCAATTTCGGAAGGAAGTTCATCCGGCACTTTTACCAGGAAACTTCCCGGCACGATATACATGTATTGCGACCATCCACCGAAAAGATGCGGTGGATTTTTCGCGCTCAGATTATTGCCGTAATCCGTCGTGTTCTCGCAACAGTAGTAGGGAAAATCGTGGCGACAGTAGTAGCACTGTCCGCAACAAACGTTTGCGCCAACAACCACGCGGTCCCCCACCCGCAGTAGAACTCCCTCAAAGTCGGTATAGTTTCCGTTCCCTCCGATGGCCGCAACGGTACCGACGTTCTCGTGCCCCTGGATAATCGGAAACTCCAGAGCGCGGCTTCCGTACTGCGTCGTGTAACCCTGAAAGGTGTGCTTGTCGGTTCCGCAAATTCCCGAGAGCTCCATCTTCACCAACACGCAGCCGGGAGCCGGTTCAGGAAACGGATACTCCCGTATCTCGTAGCGTCCGGGTTCCACGAGAGTTGCCGCGAGCACACCTTGGGCTGCCATACTTTAAGAGCACACGCTGAACTGCCGCAGTTTAGAAACTAAATTTTAGAGACAGTTGACCGATGCGCGGCGGTTGAGCAGCCGACACGTCGCCGAATGAGGCAGAGGTCGGCGGGCCTCCTCCCGCACCGAAGCCGGTGATGCCATTCGGCCCCAAGAATTGCGCGTGGTTGAATAAGTTGAAGAACTCGGCGCGGAATTGCACGTTCACGCGTTCCGTAATTCCCGTGTTCTTCAGCAGAGCGAGATCCCAGTTGCTCGTTCCGGGACCATGGAAGAACCGGCGGCGGGAATCACCCTCCACTCCCAAGGCAGATTGCGCAAAGGCACCGGGGTTGAAGAACTGCCGTTGCGCTGAGTTTCTGGGGTTGCTGATGGTAAGCGGCCCGACAAAGTTCGGTGTATCGACGGGCAGCGTGATGGGACCTCCGAAGGCGGTTCCAAGCAGCGACTGATCATCCGTTTCGACCAGGGTTACAGGCAGACCAGTGGAGAATCGTGTGATGCCACTTACCGCCCATCCGTTGGTGAGCCGTTTCGGGCCGGCCAGCCTGTCGAATGGCAAGTTGTAGCTGTAGCTGGCGACAAAATTGTTGGTGCTATCGAAGGCGGACAGGCCGCGGCTGAGGCGGGGATTGATGGGATTCATCTGTTCGCCGTAGCCGGAAGAATTGTCGAAGGCGCGGCTGAAGGTATAGCCGATGAGAGTTTGCAGACGGCCGCTGGTGTGCCGGTAATTAATTTGGGCCGAGTTGTAGGCAGAGTTTCCTGAGGTGATGAAATAGGAATCATTGCCGAAAGGAACGATGGGACCAAGAATCGGGTTAATAACCCCGGGGAAGTTTAACCGAGTACCAGGTTGAAAGCCTCCGCCAGGCAGTGCGTAGATCAGATTCTCATTTCCCGGCCCACAGGTGGTGCTGGTGGTACCGACAGCGATCGCGCCTTCTTCGGCAAGCTGTGAGCACAAGGCTGGACTTCCGGGGTTCGCCGACTCCGAGGAAAGGAGACGGTGGCCCTCGGTGCCCACGTAACTAATCGTGACCAAGTCGGCGGTTGTGATCTGATGCTGAATCGACAACTCGTATTCCTCCGCGTAGGGGAGCTTGTTCTTGTTATAAAACGCCGGCGAGCTGCCGATCGTTCCAAACGCGCCGAAGAACTCGCTCAGAGTGTCATACGGTGAGCCGGAGGCCGGATTCTTCGCGGAAAAATGAAGCGGGGGCTGCGGCGCCGGGAAGAAGTTCAAAATCGAGGTGCCGCTAGGGCGGTTGGTAAAGGGCGCGGCGAATGTGGGGTTACCCTGGCCCGTGTAATTTCCGAACGGAGCGTCTCCAATCTCGTTGAAGTCGGTGGACCCTTCGAAGGTGCTGTAGAACATTCCCCAAGCCACACGGAGACTGGTTGCACCGGGGAGCACCAAGTATTTTACCGAGCATGCCATCATGTTCGCCGAATGAATAGGCTAATCCGAGTCGTGGAGCGAAGTTATTCCAGGTGGTCGGCGCCAGCGAACTGGGAACGTGAGGATCGCCGGGGAAAACCCAGCCCTCGGGTGAGCCCGGAAAAACTACAGATTGTTCACCGGGAATCAGGGTTTGAATCTGGTTGTTCTTCTCGCTCCAGGGAGCGCTGACGTCGTATCTCAAGCCATAGTTAATAGTGAGATTTGGCTTGGCGCGCCAACTATCCTGAGCATAGAGGCCAAAATAAAAGTTGCGTCCATACGATGGGTACGATTGCCCTTGCACATAAGAACTCGGCGCACCCAGGAGAAAGTCTACGAAGTCACTTCCGGTTTCGCTCGTGCCACCGTTGAAATTGGTGCCAAAAAAAAAGTTTCCGTTGGAGACGTTATCGATCAGGTCTTCCTCAAGTTGATCGTAGTGATACTCACCTCCGAACTTGAGCGTGTGCGTGCCGACGACTCGGCTGTAATTGTCTAAAACTTGATAAATATTATCGATCAGGCCGTTGGGGCGGCTAGGGGTTCCGATGACGAAGGTGTTGAAGTCAATCTCGGGAACGCCTTCCAAGGTTGGCGCCAGAGGTACGATTCCCGGACCACGATTGGCGCCGGAGGCGAATCCCAACGCGGCTAGCGTGGTGTTTGTTCCTCCCAGGGGTTGGTTGAACTTCGTATCCAATCGAAAGTATCCGACACGGAACTCGTTCACCGAGGCGGCGCCCAAGGTCTTAGTATCGGCCAACGTGATGTCGTGAGTTTGTCCTTTTCCATTCACGGAAAAACCAGGATACAGAGGGGCATTCCCCGGCCAGTAGGGGTCGATCCGATTGAATCTGTCGAAATAGTAATAGCCAGTGAGCAGCCCAAAGCTGGAGTTGGCATCCAAACGGCCGCTGAATTTGTTGTCGTGCAGGTTGGTCGCGTTGGAGTTGTTTTCGTAGGTGCCTGTGCCATTGGCATTTAATGTCCCGGTCGCGGGCAAAATGTATTGCAGCAGCTTGCTTGAGATCGGGTTGAAAGCGCTGGGGGACAATTGTGCGTTCGGGAACACACATTGCGTATTGCTCGTGCAGCCCGCGAAATAATAGGGAAAAGGAACGTTATTGTTGGAAGCAATCAGAATATTTGGGTTGTTGAGTTGAGTGGCTAACTGCTGCGACCAGGCTGGACCGTTCACGGTGGTGCCAGCAAGACTGCTGGCGATGCCGGAGAGGTCTCCCGATTCTGTAGCCGCGGTGGGGGCGCCGTTAATCACTTCGGTTATGCCCTGAATCACGCGATTGCCTTGATAGTCGGCGAAGAAAAAAATCTTGTCGCGCTGGATGGGGCCGCCGAGGGTGCCACCGAACTGGTTCTGGTGATAGGTGCCGCGCTGATTATCTCGATCGAAGTAATTTGCGGCATCGAAATCGGTATTGCGGAGAAATTCGAAGCCACTTCCGTGGATGGCATTCGTGCCTGACTTGGTGACCACGTTAATCTGTCCGCCGGAGTAGTTGCCATATTCGGCATCGGCATTGTTGGTGAGAATGCGAAATTCGGCGAGCGAATCGAGGTTGGGGATCGCTCCGGCGCCGGAGAATCCAATTTCCTGCACCAGCATTCCATTGAGAATGAAGCCGTTTTCCGATTCGCGCATGCCGTTCACCGAGAGCGCGCCGGAGTTCTCACCGCCCGATACCAGCGGAGCAGCGAAACCGGCGGATATGAACGCACCTGAGTAAGCTCCGGTCATTCCGGAGGCCGAGGAGACGACGCCGGGCTGCAGCGAAAGCAGATCGGTGTAGCTGCGGGTGACGAGCGGCACATCGGTCATCTCTTTATCGGTGATGACCTCGCCCATTTGGGTGGTTGCTGTGTCGACGTGCAACGCGGTCCCGGAGACTTCGACGGTTTCCGATCCCTGGCCGACCTGGACTTTTACATCCACCACGACGGCTTGATTCACATCGAGGACGAGGCCAGTTTGTTCGTAATCCTTGAATCCGGCCTGCCTCACTTTGATGTTGTACTTTCCGACGGGAAGCGTTTGGAACGAATAATAACCCTGGGCGTTCGTCGACTTGGTATCGACCACTCCGGTTTCTACGTTGGTGGCAGTGACAGTGGCGCCCGTTATTACTGCGCCGCTGGAGTCAGTCACGGTGCCGGAGATGCTGGCCGTTACGCCGGCAAAAAGCGTGCCAGTTGCTGCAATGACGACCGCCAATACCAGAATGCCTAAAAACTCGCCGCCCTTTGAAGTTCCCATCGCCGCCCCCTGGACTGCTTGAGTAACAGAATTCGATTTCTCGAATCGTTCCGGACTTTACCGCATCGAGCAAAATGCGACTGCCTGGTTCCGCACAAAAATTCCAAATATTCTAACCGCTTATTCTCTAGCAAACGTTAATACCTAACTCGCACGTTGTTTGTCAAGATGTTTCGGATGAACGCGGTCTAATGAAGTTGGAAAAACACTAATCGCCTGTATTCAATAAACTAATGCTCCCTGCCGGGTTCTCTTGGCTGAGGCCGTGTTGGGGTTCGTTCACGGCGAAGCTATCTCTAATCAATCGGGCTGCCGTGTGAGGAAATTGGGCGGCTAAGTTCTAAACGGTTATCAGTAGGTTTAGTCCCGCTGCCAGGGTAGTGGTGCGTAGTGAGAATAAATAGAAGGCGAATGAAAGAATGGAGCCGACGAGCGGACTTGAACCGCTGACCTGCCGATTACGAATCGGCTGCTCTACCAACTGAGCTACGTCGGCCTTCAAGGTTGGCCATTTTAGTTTATCAAATCGCTGGCACAACTACTGCAGACGAAAGAATCGGATCCGGTCCAGAGCAAGAAAAAGGCGCTGGCTCGCGCTCTTCTATGCAGCGCGGGCCGCGACCAGGGTGTGGTATTCCTGTTCCGATTGGGCGGGCAGCAAGACCCACAGGGTGTAAACGCCGACGGCCGTTCCGAAGGGGACATTAAACAAGCCGATGAAGCCCAGAACAAGTGCGATGATGCGCGCCCACGGTTCGCGCTGCAACAGGCCCCAGCCGGCGATGAATCCGCAGGCGGCTTTGGCCAGAATAAAAATAGCGACCACACTCAGCAGCGGACGCAGAAATGCAGTCGGCGCTTGCGGCGCGCCGAACTGTTGCAGATGCGCAAACAATGTATTGGCGAGGATGTAGAGCACCACGCCGCCGATGGTATTGAACGCCGAGATTGCCAGCCAGATGATGCCCAGCAGATGAACGTGCCGCTGCACACGGCCGGGAGCCAACTGCATCGCCGTTACCGGTCCGACAACTTGCTTACCACACCGGCTGCAGAATGCTTGTCCGGGTTGTACGGCAGTGCCGCATCCATCGCAGAACATGGTTTCTCCTCTGCCCGCTTGTGTACTACATACTGTTCAACAGCTCAACAGATGATACGCAATTTCCTTCTGGGAGTTCCGCTGAAGTCTTTGTCTCGCGATCTCGCTCCGGAACTTTTAATTCAGTGCCGGAGATCGCCGCGACCGCAAACGAAAAGGCCACCCGGCAACAGGGTGACCTTCTCTTTTCAAGGGAGAATAGTTCCAACGGAGGCAATAGATTCCGCTAAAACTTTCTGTACAAAATCTTATGAGCCGAAAAAGGAGGGTGTCAAGCGATTTTTAGGAAATAAATGTCTTTGTTTTCAATGACTTATAGAATCAATTAACAACCGAGGTAATCGTCCCAATTTGAGACTGGGAGGACGTAAAATGGGGCTAAGCCAGTACTGCTGAAGCACTTATGACCCTTTTGTGGCCTCTTTGGGCCCCCCCAGCCGGGTCGCCGAGCCCTCGGGCGACCGCTCCGCCAAGTCAAGAGAGATGAACTCGGTTTGGTCGGCGTGACCGAAAACTTTGCCCGGAAAATAACGGCGCAGGATGACGCGCGCGCCGCCGAAGGCGAGTCCCGCCGTAATGGATATTCCACCCACGATAAAGCACAAGATAATGATGTTCACCAGCAGGTTGGCAATATTATTTTTGCGGTCGAAGTAGGTGTTCTCGTTCCAGGTGACGCTGGGTCTCCAGTTCACCGCGCCGAGAAGCGTCTCCGCGTCGCTCTGAGAAAGCGAACCGGCCGCGATGGCGATGATGGGTCCGGTGCGCTTATCGAAAAATGGACCGACGTTTTCAACCGCATCGACTCCTGCCTGAGGTGCCTCGGCATGATGCGCGGCGTTGATGAGGCGCAAATGTTCGGCAGCGACCGCTGGGGTGGGATATTCGATGAGCATCAGCGTTGCGCTTCCGCTTGACATGGAGTACTGCCCGAGCACGGCTTCGGGCTTCACGCTGAAATCAACCAGGCCCGCGGGCAGAGGAGAGCCGATCGCACCCAGCGCCAGCGGACCTTCCGCATATTTTTCGGTGTTCGCCGCGTAGCCGTGATGCGGCATGAAGGCGACGACGGGAGGCAATTGGCTTTCGTTTCCGCCGGGGCGTGGCAGTAGGCCGGCCAACTCGCGCAGAGAGGCCGCCGACATAAGCGACAATTCGCTGAACACCGCATCTACCAGGATGTGGCCGCGGTAAAAAAGCACCCTCCGATTCAGCGACGCGCCTTGATCGCCGATTTCTTCCCGCGCCATCTCCGGCTGCAGGTAAAAAAGATACGCGCCGAAAGCGCCACTGGCGTCGGCAAATCGCGCCGCGCGGATTTTCAGGGTGCGGCCGTCGTCGCTCTTATAGGAAGCGGATTCGACGTCGGTAAAGCCGTATTCGTTGAGCAACGGCGCGTTGGTTGGATCGGCGGCAGTGGCGTCTTCGCTGGCTTGAGGAGCGCCCTGGATCTGCCAATCGGAAAACTGTTTTGGAAGGATGGGAGGGGCAGAACGAACAGGCACCCCGGTAACGGAGGCAGCGCTCACCCGAAACACTAGTAGGGCGCACAGGAAGAAAGCTTTTGGAAGAACCATGGATAAGGCGCTCTGCACCGGTCACCTCTCTAATTAGACCACAGCAGGGTATAAAAGGTTTCAAGGCGCGCCATTGGTCGGAACTTGAAAGCTCTGCCACCCCTCGCCCAACTTGCCGCAAGAGTGAGTTGCCTACCGTCGTTATGCACCGCCAAGTCAACTAAGCTCCCTTTGCCGGGGTGCTGAATGGTCTCGACAACGTGAAGTGATGGCACTTCGAGTATCACAACCTTCGTACCGTGAGACACCTGCCCCTCGCGGAAGAGCGGGTAGTGAAACATGGAAACGGGTACGGCTGCAAAATGTCCGTCGGACGTGAATTTTGGCGGGCCCGGGAACTCAACCCAACGGATATGCCGAGGCGTTTCTGGAAGGTTCATCTGGCGAAACGAGCTATCGGCGAAGTGATAGAGCCAGATTCTTCTCTGAGCCAGCAGCATTGCATCGCCGGACGAGGGAAATCCCAAGTTAGGCTGACCGCTGCCTACAACCCGGTCGTCCGGTGGCGGAGGGATTTTTGGAGAGGACGCGGTAGCGTCGAGCAAGGACGCAGATGTTAGCGTGCAGCGGGGCTGGCGGTCGATCCTTGCAGAGTATGCAGGACACAGAAACCAGACCCGGCCGCCGAGGAAATCGAATGATGAGCTCGAAATCTCGGTGTACCTAGGGCCGATAACGTTACTCGGCAGCGGCACGATCGAGCCGTCGTCGTTCACCAGCACAGTTGCGATCTCAGGCTCACCAGTGGGCAGGTAATGTAGTTGAGCAACCGCCAACTGATCCGTGTGGTTGATAAATCCCACGCGGCACTGACGAAGCTGAACGGGGCGAGTAGAGAACTTGTTTGGCACGAGGACCTCGTGGGCGAGTTTCCCCGTCGCGAGATCAATTAGCTCAATGACAAATCCCCCCGCATTTAACATGGCGAGTGCCGCATAATCTGAGGCGGGAGAAACGGCCAATTGGCAGGCCGCAATCCAAGTTGCCGGTACAGAAGGAGTCACGGCCTCAGGTATATTCCCCGTTAGCGACACAACCTGTCCGGTAGGCCGAGCGATTGAGATGCTAAAGGAGCGATCAAACACACTCGCAGTAAGCAGGTCGCCCAGGTCCGAATATTCGGCACACAGTTGAAGAACCTGCTGGCTATGCTGAGGTTCTTGTGCCTGCACGAGGGGGCGACAGAGGATTGTCCCCAGCGCCACGAACAGGCAAAACACTCCGCACTTTTTCACAGGAAGAGTTTAATGCATCTTCGGATTCCGTGGTGCGTGCCGACAAAAAGGGGAAAAACGAGGCAAAAAGTCCTACTGCCCTGCGCCTTTATCCATCTTGCTGGCGACCTTGACCCCGCTCAGTCCGTTCACATATTTGGCGATGCCGCGGTAGAGCGACTCGGCGATACGCTGGCGGTATTCGCCGGTGGAGAGGCGGTGTTCGTCGGTGGGATTGCTGACGAAAGAAATTTCGGCGAGGATCGAGGGCATGTTGGCGCCGATCAGAACGATAAAGGGAGCTTTCTTCACGCCGCGGTCGCGAATGGCCGGACTCTTCGCGGCTAGACCGCTGTGCAGTGATTGCTGCACGTCGCCGGCAAATTCACGCGACTCCTCAATCTTCTCTTTCATCGCGATCTTCTTCACCAAGTCCTGCAGTTCGTAGATCGACTTTTCGGAAACCGCATTCTCGCGCGCGGCTACCTCCAGCGCTTCGGGCGAGGAGGTGAAATTCAAATAATAAGTTTCCACACCACGGGCGTCAGGATCGTGGCTGGAGTTGGCGTGGATGGAAACGAACAGATCGGCGCGGGCCTGGTTGGCGACGGCGGTGCGAGTTTCAAGCGGGATGAACGTGTCGTCCTTGCGCGTGTAAACCACTTCCGCGCCCAGCCGGGTCTCGAGCAGTTTGCCCAGGCGGCGGCCTACATCGAGAACTAGATCTTTTTCTTCCAGGCCGTTGGGACCGATGGTGCCGGTATCGTGTCCGCCGTGGCCGGGATCGATGACGATCTTGCCGATCTTCAGGCCGAGGGCACGAATCAGAGAACGGTCGCCGCTGGACGTGGGCATCGCTTCGCGCGTGGAGGGATCGTATGCACTCTCCGGGTGGTTGGCAGCGAGCGTTCGCGCCGAATTTTTGTTTCGGGCAGCGGAATTTCCGCGGGATGCAGAATTGGCTTTGGCGGAATTCGCGTTCGCGGAATCGGTTAGGCCCGAGTCGGAAGTCTGCGATAGGTCAGCGACATCGGCCTTGGCGACTTTATCGACGACCATACCTTCGTGCGAGGCTAGCTTTTTCGCATGTTTGGGTGGAGTGGTGTCTTCCGCCGACTCGCTGGCCGTAGCGGTTTCTTCCCCGCTATCGTCGTCGTTATCCACAATCTTCTTCACGACGGTGCTCTGCGACTTCTTCGGCACATTGTTCGCCGTATTCTTCGGCAAATTGGAGACGGCGGGTGGAGATGCATCTGCGAAAACCGGAGGCTTCGTCTTTTCGGAAGCTGTCTCCGGGTCGGTTTCGGCAGGCTTGGGCGGAACTTCGCCGTCCGCGTCTGCTATGGCCGCTGACTCTTCTTCGGCCCGTTTTGCGCGTCCATTCTTGCCGTGAATATCGATGATGAGCCGGTAGGGGTTGGGCAGCAAAAACGCGTCATATTCGGAAAGATTTTCGACTTCGAGCACGACACGGGTACGGCCGGGGGCGAATTGCGCCACGCGGACCTTCTTCAGGAAGCCGTCATCTACGTCAAAACTTTTTCCCACAAGAGTGGAAGCGAGTTTCGTGTCTTTCAGATCGAAGAAAATGCGTGCGGGGCTGGCGATGCGTTGCGAAGAAAACTTCACATCGCCTTCTATGTCGATCGCGACCCGTGTGTAGTCCGGGGTCGACCAATGGCGGATGGCAGTAACCCGCGGCAATCGGCCGGAGTTCGGCGACTGGTCTTCGTTTGCGGATTGCGCGTTTTCGGATTGCGCGGAAACGGTGCTCGCTACGTGATTGTTTGCCGGTGTATCGTTTGCCGGACCATCTTTTGCCACCCCAGCGTTTGCAGGTCCATCGCTGGATTTCTTAGCCGTCTTCTCTGGCGGTCTCTTTTTCGCATTCGCGGTCTTCTGCGAATCGGCGTCGGCCCGCGCTTGCTGATCGAGTTCCGCAATCGCCTGCTGCGCATCATCGGCGAGCCGGTTGTGAGGATAGCGATGCAGAAAATCCTGGAAGGTCGAGCGCGCGGCTTCCGGGTCGTTGAGATCGTCCTTGTAAATCTCGCCGATGGTGAATAGCCCGTCGAAGCGGTATTTGCTGCCGGGGTATTCGCGGCGCAGAAATTTATATTGGTCAATGGCCTCGTTGAGGATTTTGTCGTCGTCGAAACGGCGGCCCATTTCCACCAGCGTCTCCGCGACGGCTACCACGCTGGGGTCAGCCTTCGTGGATGAGGGCGCGCCCATATAAACGGTGCGGTAGGCATTTAGAACGCGCTGGTAATCGCGGCGGGTTTGCTCGGCGGGAGGACGTCCGTTGAGGGCTTCGCGCATGCGCTCGGCAGCTGTGAAATGATCGCGTGCCCAGGACTCAGAATGCCGTGCGCGCGCCTGCGCCGAGCGCGGAGCTATGAGCCCGGTGAGCGCGGCGAGCAGCGCCAGCGCTCCCCACAGACTACGGTGGCGCGATGAGCTTTTCAAAATAACCAGCCCGTGCCTTCGTTCCTGCCTGTTGAACCAACCGATTGAACCAATGCCGTGGGTACCTGAGAGACTTAAACCCAGCGACATGAAGAAAGACGCAAATAAACAGATGCCGTGAACCTATTCAGTGTTGCTGATGTAAAGCACGCCTCGCGCATCTCGTTGAACGCGAACGGGATCGGGTGAGGCGCCGGAATTGAAATCGGAGCCGCCGTAGTATAGGTTGGTGATTCGTCGGACGTAGTTTTGGGTTTCGGCGTAGTGCGGAACGCCGGAGCTGCGCGCCACCGCGCCTGCGCCCGCATTGTAGGCGGCTAGGGTCAATTTAACGTTGCCGCCATAGTTTTCCAAAAGTTGCTTCAATTGCCGGACGCCGGCATCCACATTCTGTTCCGGGTCAAAGGGATTCTTCACCTTCAACTGGCGCGCCGTCGAAGGCATCAACTGCATCAGCCCCATTGCGCCTTTGCGCGATACCGCGTTGGGGTTGAAATTGGATTCCACTTTCACTACTGCGCGCACCAGGTTAGGGTCGACGTTGTGTCGCGCGGCGGCCTGCTCGATGGCGCTGTCAATATCTCCCGCACTCGCGGTTGCGCCGCGGAAGTTGGCGGCAACTATCTTGGCAGTGACAGACTGGCTTGATTCGTGGCCCAGATATTGGTTCACTTCGGCCGCTGCCGAGCGCGCAGCTTTCATGGACGCGGTATTGGGCGGAGGCACGGGCTTCCAGCGATTTTCTTTGGAACTCCAGTACATCAGCGAACGATGAGGTGGTTGGGAAGGTTCCTCGTGATGAGCCGGGGCCGAAGTCGCGGAATCATTTACGTAGATCTTGCGGCCGTGCTCGTCGGTTGCCGTTATTTTTTGCGGCGCGCCGTCACCATTGCCATCTTCGGCGGCACGGAGTTGGAGCGTGAGAAAAAGAGAGGTCGCGGCTATGGTGCTGGCCATCAGAGCGATTTGCAGGCGCTTTCGCATAACCGGGTACTTAAACCACTTAGCACGAATGAAGACAGACTCCACCCCGCCCCTTTCTACCCGGAACCTGACGGAGAATTTCTAAACCAGAGTATGACGATTATAGGTGGGGGAGTTGGTGCGGGCAATCAATCTAAAGGGAGTAGAACCACCGAAGTAATCTCGGCAAGCGATTGAAAAATAAGCAGATTACGATTCTCTTAAGTTACCTTCTCGAGAGCCAGCCCAAGGTTATCCAGCGACAACGATCGCAGCAGGTTTCGCCTCATACCGCGTTCCATTTCGGCTAAACGATCCGAGGCAGCGGCAATCCATTCGAAATCGGCGGACTCGGCCAGTTTGGTGAGCTGGTCCTGAATGTCGGTGTTCTGAACCAGCTCAGGCGTATTCGAGCCGAGAAACATCAGATCGCGCAGCAGCGAGTAGAGGGTGCGCACAAGGTGCTCGGTTTTCTCGCGGCCTTCGGCGCCGGGGCGATACGATTCTGTGATCTTGAAGAGCGCAGTGTGCTCGCCGCCGATCAGGGCGGAGGTCAGAAGCGCGAGGGCATCGGCGCGGGCGGCTACATAGGCCTCAACATCAAAGCTTCGGGCTCGGCCTAGAGCACCTTCGCTCAGCCTGGCAACAAGTGCCCGCTGCTGGGGTTTCCATTCCGGACGGTGCTCGGCGAGGTAGCGCTCCACTTCTTCCACCGGCACAGATCCCAGGTGAAAGACCATTGATCGCGAGCGGATTGTCGGAAGCAGTTCCCCCGGATTCTCGGAGAGCAGGAAAATTGTGGCGAACTCCGGAGGCTCTTCGAGAACTTTCAAAAGCGAATTCGACGCCTCTTTCATGAAGGCCGAGTCAGTAAAGATGTAGACGCGCTCCCGCGCTTCCGCGGGACGGTAATAAATGGTCTCGATGACCCGCCGCACCTGATCCACTTTGATCATCATCTGTGGCGGATCTGGAGGAATGACCAGCACATCGGGATGAGTCTGCACGAAGAGGCGAGTCTCTTTCTTATCCGCCTCGCGCAAACCTTCGCGCGCCTCCACCGCTTCGGCAAAGCGAGCATCGAGATCGGCAGCCTGGGCGATGCGGCGGCAGTTCGCGCATTGGCCGCAGAAATCGGGTAGACCGTCGGTCTCAGTCGGAGCGAGGCAGTTGAGAGCCTGCACCAGCATCAGCGCCAGCGTGTACTTGCCGGAACCCCTTGCTCCCGAGAGGACTACTGCATGCGGAAAGCGCTCCCGCGCCAGCATGTCGCGCAGGCGATGGACAGTCTCGGCGTTGCCGTGAAAATCGGAGAAGGGCATCAGCTACAATCCGCATCCGCAATGCATTCGAGCAAGAAATTTACCACGGAGACACGGAGTCACGGAGAACACAGTTGCAGAGTATTGAAAATGATTTTCTCCGTGTCTCGGTGCCTCCGTGGTGAAAATCACGCAGTTCTCGCCGTCAATTTCAGCTTTCGCACGACAGCCTCGATTATTCTCCGGTGCGTTTGCGCGGGCGTGCCGCGGGCATCCACCACCACGACCCGTTGCGGCTCTCTAGCGGCAATCGCCAGATAACTCTCATGCACGCGAGCGAAGAAAGCGCGGTTCTGCTGTTCGAAGCGATTTTCGTCGCCATGATGTTTGTTCACATTTTTATTGCCATGCGAAGCACGCAGATTGCGCCTTCGAGCGCGCCCCAGGCTCATCGCCGGATCGGAATCGAGCAGGATCGTCAAGTCAGGCTGCAAATCTCCGCAGAGAACATGGTGCAACTTCAGCACGTCCTCGCTTCCTAGTTTGCGGCCGTGGCCCTGGTAGGCTTCCGTGGAATCGGTGAAGCGATCACAAAGCACAATCTGGCCGTGGTCGAGCGCGGGCTGGATCACTTCGGCAATGTGCTGAGCGCGCGAGGCGAACATCAAAGCCATTTCCGCCAGCGGGGAGAGACCTTCGGTTTTTGAGTCGAGCAATACTCGGCGAATTTTTTCGCCCGTTGCCGTTCCTCCCGGCTCGCGCGTCTCCACCACTTTGTGCCCGGCCGCGCGGAGCACCTCGGCCAGCTTGCGCATTTGCGTGCTCTTGCCGGTTCCGTCCAGGCCTTCGAAGGTGATGAATTTTCCACGGCGCGACATCGTGGAATGATAGCAGCGTAGGTGCGTCTATGTACGCTGCTCTCTCTGACCGGTAGAAGACTGATAGAATCGGAAATTCTGCCGGGCAAAATTGAGTTTGATTCGTTGGCACGGTTCATCGATCTTATGGGGGCACTAAAAATGAAACTCTCAAAAATCTTGGGAGTGGTTTGTCTTTCCCTCTTTTTTTCAGTTTCCAGTTGGTCGGCCACGGGACCCACCGTTACCATTTTTGTGGACGCGACCTCGGCTTCCCGCAAAATTTTCCACGCGAAGCTGAAAATCCCCGCCAGCGCCGGAGACCTGACGCTTTACTACCCGAAGTGGATTCCCGGCGAGCACGCTCCCGACGGCCCCGTAATCGATCTGGCCGGACTTAAATTTTACGCCGGCGGAAAACCTTTGAAGTGGCGGCGCGATCTGCTTGATGGCTTTACGATTCACGTCGAGGTTCCGGCTGGTGTGACAGAAGTTAACGCGGAGTTGGATTTTCTTTCTCCCGCGACTTTTGAAGGCGGCTTCTCGGCCGGTTCTTCCGCGACCGACAAGATGGCGGTGATCAGCTGGAATCAAGTTCTGCTCTATCCCAAGGGATGGAAGTCCGACGCAATCACTTACGTCGCCACGCTGAAACTTCCCGCGGGTTGGAAATATGGAACGCCTCTGCCCATTGCATCGACTACTGCCGACAACGGCGAAACGCAGATTACATTTCAGCCCGTGTCTCTGACTACCTTTGTCGACTCCCCGGTGATCACCGGCGAATACCTTAAGGTCGTAAAGTTGGCCGACGATCCGCCGACAGAGATGGATATTGCCGCCGACAGCGCGGCGGCGCTGGATGCGCCGCAGGAAGTCTGGGACCACTACAAGAATCTGGTCGAACAGACGAACAAACTTTTCGGCGCGCATCACTATCGCGACTACCACTTCCTGCTCAGCCTCAGCGATCACGTGGCGCATTTCGGTTTAGAGCACCATGAGTCTGACGACAGCCGCATTGACGAACGCGGATTGGTCGATGACACGGCGCGCAAAATGAACGCTGGCCTGCTGCCTCACGAGTATGTTCATTCGTGGAATGGAAAATACCGGCGGCCGGCGGATCTTGCGACGCCGGATTATCAACAGCCCATGCAGGATGACCTGCTGTGGGTTTACGAGGGCTTGACCAATTATCTGGGCACGGTGCTCACGGCGCGCAGCGGCTTGCTCACTCCGGAGCAGGCGCGCGACGACCTGGCCATAACCGCCGCGACGCTGGACCATACTCCGGGTCGCGCCTGGCGCAATTTGCAGGACACCGCCGATGCCGCGCCCGAACTTTATTTTTCGCCGCAGGCCTGGGAATCCTGGCGGCGCAGCACCGATTTTTATGATGAAGGCACGTTGGACTGGCTGTGGGCCGATGTGATCATCCGCCAGCAAAGCAAAGGCGCGAAAACAATCGACGACTTTTGCCATCTCTTTCACGGTGCACCCAGCACCGGACCCATGCTGAAGACGTACACGTTCGATGATGTGGTGAATGCACTGAACCAGGTTGTTCCTTATGACTGGCGCGGCTTTTGGAATGAGCGGCTCACGAATCATGGTCCCGGAGCGCCGCTCGGCGGCGTAGAAGGCAGCGGATGGAAGGTGGTTTACGACGAATCTCCTTCCGAGATGGAACGCGGCGAGAGCAGCGGACATGTCAACGGTGGGGCCTATTCGATCGGCATCGATCTGCGCGAAGACGGCACCATTACCGACACGATCGAAGGCATGCCCGCGGCGCTCGCCGGAATCGGTCCCGGCATGAAGCTGATCGCGGTGAATGGCCGCCAATACTCGCCCGATGTTTTGCGCGATGCGCTCAAAGCCGGAAAGGGCGGCGCCGCTCCTCTTGAACTTCTTATCGAGAATACCGAGTACTACAAAACTTACAAGATCGAGTACCACGGCGGCGAGCGCTACCCGCACCTGGTGCGCGATGAATCGAAGCCGGACTTGCTGACAGAGATATACAAAGCGAAATAGTATTTGACGAAGTTTATTTAACCAAGGTTATTTGACCAGGTTTATTTGACCAAGTTTGCGTCGTCCCTGCATTCACTCGTACAAGTCGAGGAGATGCCGATCATGTGCTTCGTCCGACGTATTTGGTTTGTCGCGAGCGTCGTTTGTTTTTCGGTGCTCACTCTGAGTTCGCTGCTTTGTGCGCAAGCGCAGACGCAACCTTCTATCCTCGGCTTCACTCCCGCTTCTGCCGCTCACGAAGCCGAAATCGAAAGCAAGTTCAAAGCGATTCCCTCCCCCGAGGAAGAACGGCGGCAGCATCACATCTTTACCGCCGAGCCGCACGTCGCCGGCTCCGAACGCAACAACGAACTCGCTCGCTACATTGCCGACGAATGGCGCAACGAGGGTCTCGAGGACGTTGTCATTCGCCGTTACGATGTTTACGGCAGCAATCCTAAATTCACTTCGCTCGAAATGATTGAGCCCGTGCACTATCGCGCTGGCCTGCGAGAGCTGCCTGTCCCTGGCGATCCAGATCTGAAGAACAAAGCCATCAGCTCGGCGTGGAGCGGCATGTCCGCCTCCGGCGAAGTGACGGCTCCGCTCGTCTACGCCCACAGCGGGAATCCCGAAGATTACGAACTGCTCCGCAAGCAGGGTATCGACGTTAAAGGCAAAGTCGTCCTGGTGCGTTATTCGAATCCCTACAGCTATCGAGGCTTCAAGGCGCTCACCGCCCAGCACGAAGGCGCGGCTGCGATTCTCATCTACAGCGATCCCGCCGAAGACGGATACAAAAAAGGCGATGTCGTGCCCAAAGGCCCGTGGGGCCCGGAGTATCACATTCAGCGCGGCGCCATTACTTATGACTTCATGGTGCCCGGCGATCCGCTCACTCCCGGCTGGGCCTCGGTTCCGGGCGCTAAGCGCATTCCTGTCGAGCAAGCGGTTTCGATTCCGAAGATCATGGCGTTGCCGCTCTCCTGGCACGATGCCAAACCACTGCTCGCGAACATGGACGGGCCGCTTGCTCCAGCGGACTGGCAGGGCGGATTGCCGATCAAATATCACCTCGGTGGCCAGCGCGTGCGCGTGCATGTGAAGATCGAGATGGATAATTCCACTCAGCCTTACTACGTGGTCGAAGGCCGCATACGTGGCGCGCAGCTGCCGAATGAGTGGATCGTGCTCGGCAATCACCGCGACGCCTGGGTCTTCGGCGGCGTTGACCCCAGTAGCGGAACCGCATCAATGATGGAACTCACGCGAGCGCTGGGAAAGCTGGCGAAGCAAGGTGTGCGTCCGCGGCGCACGATTGTGGTTTGCAGTTGGGATGGAGAAGAAGTTGGCCTTACCGGCTCGACCGAGTGGGGAGAGCAATTCGCCGACGAACTGCGCAGCAAAGCCGTCGCTTACATCAATGTTGATTCGTCCACCTCTGGACCGAAGTTCCACGGGCAGGCCGTGGCGTCGCTCGCGCCCATGCTGGTCGAGACCACTCGCACGCTCAAAGACCCGTCAGGGAAAAGTTTGTATGAGGCGTGGAAGGAATCATCTGTGCGCGAACGGAGTGAGAACAAACAAGCAAATGAAGTCACGGATTCAAATCTGGCCGATACCCGCATCGGCAGCGGCTCCGACCATACTGTGTTTCTGAACTTCGTCGGCATGCCCGTCCTCGGCCTGCAGTTCGACGGACCCTATGGCGTTTACCACTCGGCCTACGACGATTTTTTCTGGATGAATCACTTCGGCGATCCCGGCTACCGCTATCACACTCTGATGTCGCAGTTGTGGGGCGTGCTCGCGCTACGACTGGCCAACGCCGATCTGCTTCCTTTCGACTTCGCAAGCTACGCCGCGAATATTCGTGAGTTTGTGAATGAATTGGCGAAGGGCATGGGGACTAGAAATGACATGGCTGAACTGGATCTGAAGCCCATCCTCGATGCCATCGACGACTTCGAAGCTGCCGGCAAGCGCCTCGACGAATCCGCAGCGCGCGCCTTAGGCTCCGGCGCAATCGACTCCAAACTCGCCACCACGATCAATCATGGCACCATGCAAGTCGAACGCAACTGGCTCAACCCCGAAGGCATCCCCGGCCGTCCGTGGTTCAAACACATTCTCTATGGCGCACGCTTCACCTATGCCCATCTGGAATTGCCGGGATTAACCGAGGCCGTCGAAAAACAAGATTGGGTTACCGCTAAACAGCAAGCTGAAATTCTTCGCCAGGCTCTGGTGAACAATACGAAACTCGTCAACGAACTTAACGCGAGCCTGAACGGCGAGACCGCTGGAACAGGGAAGTAAAGTCCCGAAGAGCCCCAGCCGACCATGGAATCGGCCCTATCTCCGCATATGATGCCAGTGGTGCATGACGGCGCAACTGAGATGACCCAGGACAAACCAGACGACTGCCCAGAGAACCACTTTGAGTGTTGAATTCATCAGGCAAGATTAATGGAGAGCGTGCCGGTGTCAAGCAAAAATCGTCGACGGTCGTTTCGCGCAAAGGTTAGTCGAAGGCGAAGGCTTCCTGCTCCATTGGAATACCCCACACCGGAGCGAACGATTGCCGGTGCAACGGCGTTGGGCCGTACTTTTCCAATGCGGCGAGATGCTGCGGCGTACTGTAGCCCTTGTGCGACGGCTAAGCCGTACTCGGGAAAGACAGCGTCCCACTCGCACATCATGCGGTCGCGCTCGACTTTGGCGAGAATCGAAGCTGCGGCGATTGAGGCGGAGAGCGCGTCGCCGTGGATGATTGCCCGCTGCGGCACATCGCAATCGAGGCGCACGGCGTCGATCAGCAAATGGTCCGCCGCGGGTTGCAGGCGCATCACCGCTTCGCGCATGGCGAGGCGCGACGCCTGGTAGATGTTGATCTGGTCGATGCGCGCGGCATCGACGGCCGCAACCGCCCATGCGATGGCATGTTCGCGAATGCGCGGCGCGAGCAGTTCGCGGCGCTCGGGCAACAGCAGCTTGGAATCGCGCAAGCCGCGAACGCGGTAGCTGCGATCGAGAATTACCGCCGCTGCGACCACCGGCCCGAACAGCGATCCGCGGCCGACTTCGTCCACTCCCGCAACCATGGCGGCGCCGGATGCCCACGCATTTTTTTCATAACGCAGCGTGCAGCGCAGCTTTTTCAGCAGCCGCAATTTCGCCGCCGACGGAGACAGCACGAACTCAGGCGCAACTTTAGCCGCACTCGCCATGGAATTGAATGAAGTGAAGAACTCTGTGACCATATTCACTTGTGAGGCAACATTTCCGCAAGAGAGAAAATTAACTCCCGGCGGCTTGTCCTGTGGAAAATTTCGCCCGGTGATTAACGCGGAACTTCGGGATGACACCGACGCAATCGTCGAGGCTCTCGAATTAGCCGACTATCCCACTCTTCGGCGATGGGCCTTAGCAGCTTCGTAACGCCGCTTGGTAACCATTACTTTGAGTACGTAGGTACATTGTCCGGTGGGACATGTACTGCTATGTTGAGGACAATTTCATCGCAAGGAATTAAGAGGGACCGTCGTGAGCGAAGAAGCAATTCAACTCCAGCCAGATACACCGCAGAACGCCGCACCACCGATCGAGAAGCTGATTCATCTGGCGCTGCCGGTTCGGCTCACGCACATGCAGAACGGCGAACGCGGCGGTCTGGAAATGGCTTGCACTTATGACATTCATCCGCGAGGCGCGCGGTTACTCAGCGTTCACGATGTGAAGGTGGGGGATTTGGTTACGGTGGAGCGGGGGCGCCACAAGTCGGTGTGCCAGATCATGTGGACCGCGGATCCTCGATCCGCGCTGCGCGGGCAGTTCACGGTGGAATGCGTCGAGGGCAGAATTCCGTGGGAGGATGAGTTGCGGCAGATGGAAGAGCAATATCTGCCGGTCATCCCAGCCGAAGCGAAGGGGAAGCGGGTGATGAATCCTTTGCGCAAAGGAGATCAGAATCGGCGGCGACGGCCGCGCTTCCAAGTGGAAGGCGGCGCTGACGTGGCGGAGATCGGCGGACGATCACGCGTGGAAGGGCAATTGGAAGAAATTTCCGAGTTGGGATGCCTGATCAGTGCCGGCAATTTGCTCACGCCCGGGACGGCTTTGAGGTTGGTTCTGAATATGTGCGATGTGAGCGTGGCGCTACGCGGGCTCGTGCGATATACGGCCCAGGACCGCGCCATGGGTGTGGAGTTTCAGGAGATCCGGCAGGGCGATCGTCCTTTGCTCGGCTATGCGCTGGAGCGCTTGAAAAAGCCGCACCGGAACGATTTCGCCGACCTTGAAGTCGTCACCGAGTTCGCGGCGGCTGCGGGATAGGGATTGCTTTGCGGTGCATTGCGTTCTATCAGCGGTGACAGAACGCAACGCAGGCCGCAGAGAAACTAGCTCGGTCTTTCGACGTCGCGCAGGCGGGCTGCTTTGCCTTTTAGGCCGCGCAAATAATAAAGCTTGGCGCGGCGGACTTTGGAGGAGCGCAGCAGATCGACTTTGTCAATCACTTTGGAGTGGACGGGGAAGATGCGCTCCACGCCCTGGCCGAAGCTGATCTTGCGGACGGTGAAGCTGGCCTGCGGTCCGTTATCGCGTTTGATGACGACGCCTTCGAAGGCCTGCAAGCGTTCCTTGTCGCCTTCCTTGATCTTCACGTGGACGCGAATGGTGTCGCCTGGGTGGAACGCGGGAACGTCATTGCGTTGGCTTTTGGCCAGCAGTTTTTCGATGATTAAGTTCGACATGATTTAGTCCTTCTGAATTCTGAAATCTAAATTAACCGCTAACTACTGCACTGTGTCTAGAACATTTCTTGCTTTGATTTCCTCGTAGCAGTCTCCACACACGAGCCTGACCTTGAGTAGTGCTTCACTCTTCTCATTCCACTCGCCATCGGCTATCGCATGCGTCGACCGAATCCGTTCACAGCCGGAACACCAAGCATCGGGGTGCGGATTCCCGGGATCATCTGCAGAGAAAAACCCCTGGCACGTTCCGCGCAGCAGGTGATCACAAACGAAGGCCTGTCGCCGGTCACCGTGTCTGTCACAGTGAACAATTTTGTAAACAGCGGAGGTCGATTCACCTAATTCCATCTCTCTTGATCCCGGCTAGAAACTTTTGGTCTTCCTCGCTTAACGCCGCACCCTCCAGTAAGTCTGGACGGTTGCGGAATGTCTTCTCCAGCGCCCGTTGACGACGCCACTTTCGAATCTCTTCGTGGTTGCCGGACATCAACGCTTCCGGCACCGCAATCCCACGAAACTCAGCTGGCCGCGTGTAGTGCGGATAATCCAGCAATCCATTCGAGCCGCAAGTTGAATCCGCACCGCTCGTGCTTTTCAGTTTCGCATCGACCGTAAACGACTCCTGCTGGGTCGAAGCTTCGTTGCCTACCGCTCCAGGAAGCAACCGCATCACGGCTTCCACAATTACTGCCGCAGCTATTTCTCCGCCACTCAGAACATAGTCGCCGATGGAAAGCTCGCGATCGGCGAGGAAGTCGGCCACGCGCTCATCCACACCTTCGTACCGTCCGCATAGCAAAACTACGTGGTCCAGCAACGCCAACTCCGCTGCAACGTTCTGCGTAAACCGCTGCCCTTGGGCGGAGAGCAGCACTACTGACTGCTTCACTCGTCCCGCGCGGCGATCTTCTCGCGGCGCGAGGCCCATCAACTCCAAACATTCAAACAGCGGTTCCGGCTTCAGCACCATGCCTTCGCCGCCGCCGAAGGGCCGGTCGTCCACGGTGCGGTGACGATCGTGGGTAAACTCCCGCAGATCGTGGACTTTAATTTCCGCCAAGCCCATTTCCTGGGCCCGGCGGGTGATGCCGTATTCCAGCGGCCCGCGAAAGAAGTCCGGGAAGATCGTGACTATGTCGGCCTTCATCGCGGAAACCAAAACCTTTACCACAGAGGGCACAGGGTGACACAGAGGCTTATCTCTCGTGCTCCTTCGCGCTTATCTCTTCTTCCCTTTCGGCGGTTGCGCTTGCTCCTGCTTCTCTTCCGCCGTCAGCGGGGCGTTCACTTCCAGCAGGCCTTCGGGCAACTTCATGCGAACCTGCTTGCGATCTATATCTACGCTCTCGAGATACGCCTCGGCAAAGGGGATTTCCACCAGCTTTGCTACGGCATCGCGCACAATCAGCAACGGCGCTTCGCCGGCTCCAAACTGAACACCTCGATGCGTCCGATCTCGCGTTCGTGGTCAAACACTGCACAGCCAACCAGATCGCTAACGTAGCTCCATCCAGCGTCCAGTTGCGAACGCTGGTTGGGCGGCACCTGCAACTCGCATCCGACCAGCGCTTCCGCTTCGGAAATCGAATCTACTCCGGCGAACTTCAGGACTAACAATCCTTTGTGCGGCCAGAGTTCTTCTACTTCCAGTTCGCGACGGTTGGTCGCTTCGCGCGGCTGCGCCTGCAATTGCATCCCGACTGAGAATCGATCAGGAACGTCGCTGAGAATCTCTGCCGCAACTTCGCCGCGTCGACCCTGCGTTTTCACCACGCGGGCCAGCGTAATGAACTCATTGCTTGTTTCAGGATCGCGAATGGTCCCGTTCCCTGCCCGTGCTTTCCCTCAGGGGCTAAAGCCCGAGTCTTTATCGAGCCTGCACGGCACGACTAAAGTCGTGCCCTACCCGAGCCACAAGACATCCGCTAGTCGATGACTTCCAGCGTGTAGCGCTTGCGGGCGCGCACTCCGGCTGCGCTCAAAAGTGTGCGCAGGGCGCGGACGTTGCGGCCTTGCCGTCCGATAATCTTGCCCACGTCACCTTCGGCGACTTCCAGTTCGATCACGTCGTCATCGAGATGGTCGACGTATACCTCGTCGGGAGCATCGACCATCCACTTCGCAATCTGCTCGACGAGAGCGCGCACATTTCCAGTTTCAGTCATGAGGCTTGTTATGCCGCGGGAACTGCCGGGGCGACCGGGGGCTTGGAGAACAGCTTGCCCACCCGCTCTGACATTTGCGCGCCCTTCGACACCCAGTAGTCCACGCGGTCGCGCTTGAAGTCCACGCTGGCGGGGTTGGTGCGGGGATTGTACGTCCCCACCACTTCCACCGGCCGGCCGTTGCGCGCGCGCGCCTTCTCAATCACCACAATGCGGTAGTGCGGTTGTTTACGCGCACCCATGCGCGACAGTCGAATCATTAACACAGATGTATATCCTTGTTCCGGAAGAGTCCGGCGAGGTCAAGACAAACTATTATTATGCCGAAGGTTAGCGGGAATGGCAAGGGCGGAACGGCCCGGGGGTGGTTGGCTCAATTTGAAGTCTTTCCTGGAGCCCTGTAAAAGCGTAGCGTACCCTTTACGGTCCGATTCGCTACCGACATGCCCATGTTTAACTTCCGAGAAGGTTGGCGATCATTTAGAGAAGGCCTCGACAAAAGGCACATTCAGGAATACTGGATCGCCGTCTGGGGTCACGCATGGGAAATATGGTGGGGTGCCGGCGTGATCGGGCTAGTTTGCACGGGTCTTACGCTGTATTACGCCCCTTCGCGGTGGGTTCTCGGCTGGGCGGTTGCTTGGGTATTCTTGGTGGCTGGTTATTACGTCTGGCGAACCGATCACATTCGGCTCATTCCTAAACTCGCGGTGCGAGGCACGCGACTCCAAGATACCCCGGTTACGATTAACGGATCAGTTTATGACTACAGGACTTTCGTGCAACTCCTGCCTACCTGTCTAACGCAGGCACCAGTTTACGAATGTGTCGCTTACTTGCAGAAGGTAGAAAGATTGAACGAAGATGGGTGGAAAGACACGGCCCTAGACATAAATCTGATCCTCAATTGGGCAAAGGAGCAGCACCCACAGTCAGAACAGCCACTAAATGTTTTTTTCATCCAGCATAAAACCAACCAGATCGTTCCCTGCTTCCCGCCGGCGCGGATATTCCGTCAGCAAAATTTGACAGCATATTCAAGAGGGAGCCGTCGGGAATAACGGCCTTTCGCTTCTATGTTCAGATCACGTACTCCAACAGAGTCGGTGGCCACTATGAAAGTGTCGCTACGCCTGTCCGGGTTCGCCTAGAGGCCCAGTTTGGCAATGACCCGTTTGATCCTTTTCTTGAACTAAGGGAACTAAACATTGAATAAACCTTATCGACTGCGAGAATTCGCCTGTCCCCACTTGCGGATTTCAAAGTGAGCCGCTGTCACGACGGCGGCCGCGGAAAGCTAAACCCCGGGCCACATTCAGCCCGGGGCGTTAACCCGTCAAGTTCCAAAATAATTATCGGCAACTGCGAGGCTGAAGTCGAGGTTACTTTGATCCCCGCCTCGCATCTTTCCCCGCCCTGCTAGACTCAAATGCTTTGGAGGCAACTCTTGCAGGCAGTTTATATACTCTCCGCGGTGCGCACGCCGATTGGGAAGTTTGGCGGGTCGATGGCATCTTTGACGGCGGCTGACATGGGCGTGGTGGTGGCGAAGGCTGCGATCGAGCGTGCCGGGATTCAGCCGGAGCAGGTGGAAGAAACCATCTTCGGCAATGCGCGGCAGGCGGGCGGGGGACCGAATCCGGCGCGGCAGATTTCCATTCGCAGCGGCGTGCCGCAGGAAGTTCCGGCGTTTACGGTGAACAAAGCTTGCGCGTCGGGACTTAAGTCTATTGCGCTGGCTTACCAGTCGATTCTGCTCGGTGATGCGAGTTGCATTCTGGCGGGCGGCGCGGAGTCCATGTCGCGGGTGCCGTACTTGCTGGAAGCGCGCTGGGGATACCGGTTAGGCAATCAGGATCTGGTCGATGGCATGTATCGCGACGGATTTTTCTGTCCCATGGCAAAGATGGTGATGGGCGAAACCGCCGAAGTGCTGGCCGAGCACTACAAGATTTCGCGCGAGGAGCAAGATGAATTTGCCCTGACATCGCAAACCCGCGCTGCACGGGCGATTGCCGCCGGACGATTCGATGCTGAGCTTGCTCCGGTCACCATTGAAGGCAAGAAAGGTGCGACCGTTTTCGATCGCGACGAGCATCCATTTGCGGACGCTAGCATGGAAAAGCTGGGGAAGCTGGCTCCGGTGTTTTCTAAAACCGGCACCGTCACTGCGGGCAATTCTTCGGGAATTACCGATGGCGCTGCCGCTGTGGTTGTGGCCAGCGAGCATTTTGTGAAGACGAATAACCTGAAGCCGCTGGCGCGAATTTCCGCGGTGACTTCGGTGGGAGTCGATCCGCACACGATGGGAATCGGACCGGTGCCCGCAATGCGCAAGCTGGAGGAGAAACACAACCTGCGGCTACATGAATTTGGATTGATCGAGCTGAACGAAGCCTTCGCGGCGCAGGTGCTGGCCTGTGACCGCGAGTTGAATTTCAATCGCGATAGGCTCAACGTGAATGGCGGAGCGATTGCGCTCGGGCATCCCATCGGTTGCACGGGTACGCGCATCACAGTGACTTTGCTGCATGAGATGCTGAAGCGCAATACGAAGCACGGCGTGGCTACGCTCTGCGTGAGCGGCGGGCTGGGGATGGCACTGGCGCTGGAGAATGTGGTCTGAACGCGGTTTGTGTCCGTTATCTAATCTGCCTCATCTGCTCTAGGAACTCTGTGAATCTCACAGCCCTTCTGCTATTCTTCCATCGCTTTTGATCGCAGCGCGAAGTACGCTGCCGACGGTTCGCCGGTATAAAGATCTCCGATGTGATAATCAAGGAGGCATTTCAATGTTTCGATGCGCCGCTCGTCTTTCCATTTTTATCGTGCTTGTGTTCGCAGCCAGTTTCGCGCTGGCGCAAACGGAATTTTCCGCCGAGTTGGTCGATCTGCAGAAAGCTGGAACGCCTACCACTGCCAAACTCTATTTTGCAAAGGATAAAATTCGTATCGAAACCCAAGGCGGCGCTCATGGCGGAGGCGCGATCATTGTGAATTACGCCACCCAGACTTCGATCGTTCTGATGCCGCAGCAGCATATGTATATGGAAATGCCGGCGCAGACCCAGGCCCAGCGACTGGGGTACAACTTCTTCCAGACGGGCGATGTGGAGAATGCCTGTGGCGACTGGCAGAAGCTGAGGAGCAGCCAGGGTGCGAGTTGCCGTAAGGTGGGCGATGAAACGGTCAGCGGGCGCAGCACGGTGAAATATCAAACTACGAGTTCCAGCGGGGAGGTCAGCTATTTCTGGCTCGACCCCAAGCTACGCTTTCCGGTGAAGTGGCAGGGCAAGTCGAACAGCGGAGAGCTGCGGAACATACAGGAGGGAACGCAGGCGGCGAGTTTGTTCGAGGCGCCGGCGGGCTTTACCAAGATGGATATGGGCAGCATGATGCAGATGCAGCCGCCGCACTGAACTTCGGCGTTCCCACTGGAGGGTAAGTGACGCGGTTTGGCTTACGCGCTGGGCCTGTTAAGACTGAGATCCTTCGCTACGCCTGAAAAACGGCTTCGCTCAGGATGACAGTCCTCGTGCAATTGTCAAAACCTCCTACCACTCCATTGGCAAGCCACATTGACGGGCGCAAAACGCGGTCGTTATACTTTCTGAAGTGCGATTTCAGGAGACGGAATGCCCCTTTCTGCGGTAATCGTGGACGATGAGCAGCTCGCCCGCGACGAACTTGCCTATCTGCTCAAGAACGCAGGCGACGTCAATGTGGTAGCGCAGGGCAAGAACGGCCTCGAAGCCGTTAACCTCATTAAAGAACATAACCCTGATCTTGTCTTTCTTGACGTGCAGATGCCGGGACTCGATGGCTTTGGTGTAATCAAGAAACTCCTCGACAAGAAAATCCCACTCCCCAAGATCGTTTTCGCCACGGCTTTCGATCAGTATGCGGTCAAGGCGTTCGAGGTGAATGCGGTCGATTATCTGCTGAAGCCATTCGACAAAAAGCGCGTCGCGCTGGCAGTGCAGAAAGGCCGCGCCCAGCAGGGAGCGGAGGGGTTGCCGGCGGAAAAGATTGACGCCTTGGTGCGTATGCTGCAAACGCCCAAGCCGCAAACTTCGAAAATCCTGCTGAAAGCAGTGGGGCGAATGTTTCTGGTGGACCAAAGGGAGATCTGCTATGCCTCGATTGAGGATGGCGTGATCACGGTAGTAACGGCCGGCGCATCCGGGATGGAAGGGCATTCGAACTGCCGCACTTTGGAAGAACTACTCGACAGCCTGGATCCGGGTTTATTCTGGCGCGCTCACCGGTCGTACCTCGTAAACATCAATCGCATTCGCGAAGTCGTCCCCTGGTTCAAGAGTTCCTACCAGTTGCGCATGGACGATAAGAAGCAGAGCGAGATTCCAGTCAGCCGGGCGCAAACAAAGCGGCTCCGCGAACTGTTTGGGCTCTAAAGTCGCCGCTCTTGGGCTGCGGTTCGCCAAGTTTCTCGCCTCAGTGTTCGTCGCCTCGGAGTTCTCCGCTCCCATAGATTGAGCGGTAACACCTTGGCGTGATCTCGCCGCGACTGCTTGCTCGGCCCTTTCGACCGACGCGAACAGATCCCTAATCAGCGTGCCTGTGTACAAATCCAACTCACGTGTGTTTCGACGGGGGATGCAGGTAGACTTGTTGTGCGTGAAAGTCAAAGATGGAGGCCGGTTCCCAGTTCATGAACAACCCGGCCTCCGGGGGAAAAGTTTTAGACGGCCATCGCCTCCAGCCCGCTCCGGTCACGAATAACGAGCGTCGACCCTTCGAGGCGGATCAGCCTCTTTTTCTTCAAATAGGTAAGCAATCTTGTGACCGTCTCCCGCGAGGAGCCGATCCGTTGCGCCATCTCTTCATGGGTCATCACAGAACGCAAGCGCTGTTCGTCCGGTGTCCGGTAGGGTTGGGAAGGGCATGATAACAGCAGTCTGGCGAGCTTTCCAGAGGAAGAGCGGGCCAGCACCAGGTCGTGAATGTCGCGGTAGGCTCCCTGGAATTCGCGACTGAGCGAGACGGCGGCGCGCATACCCACTTCGCTCTCGTTCTGCAACAGGGTCATCAAGTCTTGCCGCCGAATAAAATCCAACTGGCACGGCGTAGAGGTTTCAGCGGTCATTTCGTAATTGGTGTCGGAAATAGCGGCGCTCAACCCCAAAACTTCTCCCGCTTCAGCTTGCTTGAGGATCAGCACCTTGCCCTCTTTCGAGGTGGTGGAGAGCTTCACTTTGCCCGAGCAAAGAACATAAACGCCGCGCGGCGTTTGGCCTTCGACGAACAGCAGCGCGCCGGAAGGCATCACACTGTGGTAGCTGGCACCGTCGACTGCCCGCAGCAGATTTTGTGAAAAACGGCAGAAGAAGCCCTCGCGGCTCGCCTTACAACCCATGCAGCTTTCGATAACTTCGAGTCCGTAGGGAGTCCTCATCCCTGCCTCCTGTGTCGAATCTGGCGAATCTATGTACTCAGAGCCCCCGCCCGGCGGGAGTGGTGATCGCGGTTGTTGTGTACGTTCGAGCAGGCACTTGGCGTGGGCTCGGGTATCCTCGTTCAAGCTGCGCGTGGCGGAAATAACCTCCCATGCGGCGCTGGGATCGTTACGCCGATCCCACTCTACTTGACAGGCAAATAAGTAAAACGGGTCGATCTCCGGTGCGCTGTTTTTGATGAGAGCCTGGTCGAGACCTGTTCTGAGGAGTGGCTCACGCCACGTTTGGCTCGGCAAAATCTGGCTGGCCTTCGCGGCAACACCCGTAGGCCTAGGCAATAAGCGGACTAAGTTGCTGGGCTGGTAGCTCCTAGCCACTAACATGTTTGACTCCTGATAAACATGCGGCCGGCTAGTTGAGAGGGGCAACTTGTCCGTGATCGGGAATCCGCCTTCCGTTCGTTCCCGCTCGGGGAATCGGTGTGCAATCTGCATTCCAGAGTGGGCCGCACGCCTGAGCGATCCAACTCACTGAAAGAAAAAGCTGATGTGGTGGGAATCTCAGCGTGACGATCCGCGGGATGCCGACGATTCGGCAAATGGGGGATGAATCGGCACTTGCATCTCCTTGCGGCAGGTTTTACCCCAGGTTTCGATCAGAGTAATCCTGACGTGTAATCTTTAGCCGTTGCATCTTCGACTGCAGAGTGGTGCGCTTGATGCCGAGCCGGCGCGAAGCTCCAGTGGGTCCCGAGATCATTCCCCTTGTCTCCCGGAGAACGCGCAGAATGTGTTCTCTTTCCGAACTTTCGAGCGACTCAGCATCAGGACTTTCTCCCTGAAGCTCAGCCAGCGGTGCTCGCAGCGCCGTTCCCTCGGTGAGAATCACCGATCGCTCCACAAAATTCTCCAACTCTCTTACGTTGCCCGGCCAACTCCAATTGACCAATGCGTTCATGGTCTCGCTCGGGATGGTCTCGATAACGCGATGCATCCCGGCCGCGAACTTCCGAACGAAGTACCGGACCAGAACCGGGATATCTTCGCGCCGCTCCCGCAGTGGCGGCAGACGTATCGGAAAAACATTCAGGCGATAAAACAAGTCGCTGCGAAACTCCTTTTCCGCAATGCTTCTGGCTAGGTCCCGGTTGGTAGCTGCGATCAGGCGCAGGTCCACGTTGATCGTCTTCGTCCCTCCCAGCCTTTCGAACTCATTGTCCTGCAAGACGCGGAGCAGCTTGGGCTGCAACTCAAGAGGGATTTCGCCGATCTCGTCAAGAAAGAGCGTGCCCCCATGCGCGAGCTCCAGGCGCCCAATCTTCTGGCTGACCGCGCCGGTGAAAGCGCCTTTTTCGTGGCCGAACAATTCGCTTTCCAGTAACCCCGTGGGGATTGCAGCGCAATTTAGAGTGACAAAATTTCTACTCTTGCGCTTGCTGGCGCTGTGGATGGCGCGCGCAATCACTCCCTTCCCGGTCCCGGTTTCCCCCAAGAGCAAAACGGTGGCATCGCTCACGGCAACCACTGAGACCTCATCCAGCACGCGGTTGAGCGCCGGACTCTCGCCGATGATCTCATTAAAATTCGGCTGGGAGCGGGTTTCACCTTCCAGATAGCTTTTTTCCCGGTTCAGGCGGTTCCTGAGTTCCTCGACCTCGCGGGCTGCCCGCGCGTTCTCCAAAGCGATCGCGAGCTGAGCAGCGACCTGGTTCAGCAAGGTCAGGTCATCGTTCTTAAACGCGTTTGCCCGGGTGCTGCCAAGTACCAGAACTCCCAGAGGCCCCTTTGGCCGGAGCAACGGAACGCAACACAACGACCTCAGACCCTCGGCCAACAGGTTGTCCGTTACCTCGGGCTGGAAGCCTTGCAACTCGTCCCGGGAAAAAATCAGAGGTAAGCGCTCCCGCAAGGCCTTCACTCCCGGCCCCTTGGCGATGATTTCATTTTCGCTAACCGGCCACCTCCGCAGGGGAAAATCCATGGCGTGCCGAACCAGATGCCCGCTTTTTTCATCCCGCAAGGCAAGAGCAGCGTATTCCTGCCGAAGAACCCGGCGCAGATAGGCGGAGACTTGCGGAAAAGCCCGTCCCGCATCCCATTTCACGGCCAGTATGCGGCTCACTTCCATGATTACCTGCTGCCGCTTCTTCTCTTCGCGCAAAGTCTCTGAAACACCACGGAGCGATTCCTGCAGTTTTTTTTGCTCCGTAATCTCAACTGCAACAACGCCGACTTGCACCACCTTGCCGGTTGCGTCCCGGATTGGAATGTAGTGCTCCATCCAATGCCCGGGTTCGTTTCGGGTCGGCAGTGTACAACTGATTTCAAAGTTTAAGATGGGCTGTCCGGCGGCCAGCACATGACGCAACTGCGGCTCAATTAATTCTGCAAAATTACCCAGCATGTCGCGGACGCTCTTACCTAAGTGCATGGAGGCGTCAATGCCATTCATCTCTGCCATCGTGTGGTTGATCGCGAGATAACGAAAGTCATGATCCAGGATGCAAAGACCAACTTTGGACGCGTTGAAATAAGCGGTTAATAACTGTTCCGACTCGAGGAGGGCGGCCGGATCCCCGAACCAAGCCGGAATGCCTGCGTGCCCAGTTTCAAAGCCGGATGATGCCTTGAGATCCGGCGACTGTCCACCACGCGATGGAACGACGTTTGAGACCGAGTCGCCGGAAAAAACCGCGAGCGGTGGCGGCTCCGCATCGTTCCGGACATCATTCTGAAAGTCGTTCCCGGGAGAGCTTGCGATTTGAGCCCGCTCGAACACGGTTGAAACCGTCACAGCCACCTGTTCCAGCAACTCGAGGTCTCGCGAAGAGAACGGCTCATCCTCACGGCGCGCCACCTTCAGCACACCCAGCGGGCCTTTTGCCGATAGCAGAGGAGCCAAATATAAAAATTTTACCCCGAGTTCGGTTCCACGCTTAACCGAGGCAAAAGGCAGCCCTTTCAGCTCTGCGTGATCAAGAACGACGCTGCGCTGGCTACGGAAGACTCGCCCCGCCAAAGTGCCATCGAGCGGTACCAACCCCTCCGGTGCCATCTTCTCGGCTATTTGCGAATCGGTCATGTGCAGACGCAATGCCCGGGAAGTTTCGTCATAAAGGTAGATGCCGACATAGTCCCGCGCCGCCCACTTCTGAATCGACCCGAGAATAGCGACGACGGGATTTGGCAAATCAGGTGTTTGGATTTGAGGAGCACTAACGTCGAGCAAGAGCCGGAGACGGGCCCTTTCTTCCGCCAAAACGGACTCGGGCTGCGTTCTATCGATACAAAGAGCTGCGATCTCCGCAACCCGGCGCAAGAATTGGATGTCGGGTAAATTGAAGGCATAAGCCCATTTACTTCCGAACCCGAGCGCTCCCAGCTTTTCGTGAGACGTAGTCAAAGGAAGCACGCAGTACGAGCGTATCTGGTGCGAGCACAGCCATTGCCGCTCCGGCTCGAACTGCTTCGCAGTCGACAGATCATCGATGGAGAGGACTGTTTGATTTCGCCAGACCGCCCCCACAGCAGTCTCTTCCACCGCAATCTCGATGGGTTCACGCGGCCGCTCGGCCCCATCGCACGCATGCATTTTCATGATTCTTCGGGCGGGATCACACAGAGCAAAGTTGACGAAATCGAAGGGAACAACGCTGCGCAGCCGGGAAACTAAATCGAGAAGCACTTCACCTGGTTGGGAGCAAGGAGACACTTCTTCTGCAATCTCGAGCAACGCATGATAGCGTCGCAAGTCCACCGCAGAGTTCGGAACGCATAAGGGGACCATTTTTAGACTCCTGCGGCGCTTCCCCCTCGTGAAGAGCCACCGTACCCGCCACACTTTTAGAAATTATAAGCATAAGTGTTCGCCGCCGAACGTTTATCTTTCCGGTTTCCGTTTTTTGTAAATAGCATTCGCCTGGAGTCGGAGCGGCAAGTCTCCTAAAGTTCGAGCGGCTTCAGTGGCCGAAGCGTTCATCCACCAAGCTATAATCGAGCCATGGCTCGGGGTTGGGAAAGCAAGTCTGTCGAGGCGCAACAGGAAGATGCGGACAGAACGAGCGTGGTTGGAAAGCCGCGTCTGACGCGGGAACAGGCCGATCGGCTTCGCGAAAAAGAAAGCTTGCGCCTGTCACTGCAGAGAGTGATTCAGGAGATCGAGCGCAGCCAGAACGCGCGGCATCGGGCGATGCTAGAACAAGCTCGAGCTGAGCTGAAACGGAAGATGGCGGAGCTCGAAGGATCATAAGGTAGGGCGGTCGGACCAGTGGGTCAGCGAGCCGATTGTTCGGCTTTTGTAACTCGCGATGAACCATAACGCGTGACGAATCAAAAAATGTCTCGGTAAACTCGCTACATTTACGTTCTCAGTTCTCTCTCACCCTCAGGCGCTGGCCGTCATAATCCCTGACGTATAATTGAAACTCCCATGAAAGCCTACGTTTACGTTTCGCTCAAGAAGAGTGTCCTCGATCCCCAGGGCAAAACCATCCACGGCGCACTGAAGAAGATGGGATACAAAGGTCTGGAAGAAGTTCGTCAGGGGAAATATTTCGAGCTTACGCTGGACGGTGGGCTAAGCCGTGAAGAAGCGCAGAGCGAAGTTGAGCGCATTGCTCGAGAAGTACTAACAAACCCGGTGATCGAAGAATTTCGCTGCTCCCTCGCAGATTGAATTCCTGGAGTTCCCTCATGTGCGGCATTGTTGGCTACGTCGGCAAAAAAGAAGTGGTTCCGGTCATCATCGAGGGCCTGAGGCGGCTCGAATACCGCGGTTATGATTCGGCTGGAATTGCCGTCGCCGGTAATGGCGATAAGCTGCAACTTCGGCGCGCCGAAGGCAAGCTGCGCAATTTGGAAGAAGCCATTCGGCTGAAGCCGCTCGACGGCACCTACGGCATTGGCCATACCCGCTGGGCTACTCACGGGCGTCCGACGGAGGAGAACGCTCATCCTCACCGCGATTGCACCGGCAAGATCGTGGTCGTGCATAACGGCATCGTCGAAAACTATCTCACCCTGAAGAAAAAGCTGATCGAAGAGGGCCACACCTTTACGACTGAAACCGATACGGAAGTGATTGCTCATCTGATCGAAAAGCATCTCAAGACGGGCAATGGAAATCGCCCTAGTCTGGAGGAGGCCGTGCGTCGCACCGTGAAAGAGCTCAGCGGCGTGTTTGCTCTGGGAGTGATCTCGGTCGATGAGCCGAACAAGATTGTGGCGGCGCGCAACGGACCGCCGCTGGTGGTAGGCCTGGGCAATGATGAATACTTTGTGGCCTCCGATGTTCCTGCGATTCTGCACCACACGCGCGACATTTTCTTCCTCGCCGACGGCGACCTTGCCGTGGTCACGCCCGATGGCGTGCACCTTACGGATTTCGACGGCAAGCCGATGCGGCGCCAGGTGCAGCACGTTACCTGGGATCCGATCATGGCGGAAAAGGGCGGCTTCAAACACTTCATGCTCAAGGAAATTTACGAGCAGCCGCGCGCCGTCCGCGACACTACCCTGGGACGCGTTTCGCTCGACACTGGCCATATCTTCCTCGACGAGATGCAAATTAGTGAGGCTGAATTCCGCGCTGCGAAAAAAATCAACATCGTGGCTTGCGGCACCAGTTGGCATGCCGGGCAAGCCGGCAAGTTCATGATTGAGAGTTTCGCCCGCGTTCCGGTCGAGGTGGATTACGCCAGCGAATGGCGCTATCGCGACCCTATCGTTAACGCGGACACGATCACGCTGGTGATTTCGCAGTCCGGCGAAACTGCCGACACCATCGCCGCTCAGCGCGAAGCCAAAACCAAGGGCTCGCACACACTCGCCATCTGCAATGTGGTTGGCTCGATGATTACGCGGGAAGCTGCTGGAACTATCTATACGCATGCCGGCCCCGAAATCGGCGTGGCATCGACCAAGGCTTTCACCTGCCAGCTTACCGCTCTTTATTTATTCGCCTTGTATGTAGCGCAGGTGCGCGGCGGCATGACCGCCGACCAAATCCGCACCGCGGCCGAGGAACTTACGCTGATCCCAGGCAAGATCGAAACCATTCTTACCCATAACGAAGCCTGTGAAGATTTAGCCAAACGATTCCAGCGGGCTCAGGATTTTCTTTTCCTTGGACGCGGCATTCATTACCCCATTGCTCTCGAAGGCGCACTGAAGCTGAAAGAAATTTCCTACATCCACGCCGAAGGTTATCCTGCGGGCGAGATGAAGCACGGCCCCAACGCGCTCATCGACGAAAATCTTCCCGTCGTGATTATCGCTACGCGAGATGCGAATGATACCGAATCGATGCTGCGCTACGAGAAGACGATGTCCAATCTGAAGGAAGTAAAAGCGCGCTCAGGAGTGGTAATCGCGCTGGCCACCGAAGGCGACGAAGAGATCAAAGAATCCGCCGACCACGTTCTTTATGTTCCCGCTGCGCCGGAAGGACTCTCACCGATTTTGGAAATCGTTCCTCTGCAGTTGCTGGCCTATCACATCGCGGTGAGACGCGGATGCGATGTGGATCAGCCGCGGAATCTGGCCAAGTCAGTCACTGTGGAGTAGGGCAAGCCTTTCCCTTTCCGCTTCATCCTACTGCCTACTGCGGAGTGTAAAAACTTGCACTTCGGGTACAAGACCACTTTGCGGGTATAATGTGGCCGCACAATGTCCTTCGCGGCGGAAACGCAGTTAGGCCCTTATAAAATCATCTCGCTCATTGGCTCTGGCGGCATGGGTGAGGTTTACCGCGCGCGCGATAGCCGGCTGCTGCGCGACGTTGCTCTTAAAGCTCTTCCCGCATCTTTCACGAATGATCCCGAGCGGTTGCGGCGGTTCGAGCAGGAAGCGCGCTCGGTCGCCGCGCTTAACCATCCGAATATTGTTTCGATTTACGACGTCGGAGACGCGAACGGCATCCACTACATCGTCTCGGAGCTTCTCGAGGGCGAGACCCTGCGGGCACGGATTTCGTCGACCGGGATGCCGGCGCGGAAAGCAATCGAGCTCGCGATCCAGTTCGCGAATGGGCTCGCCGCGGCCCACGATCAGGGCATTGTTCATCGTGACCTAAAACCCGAGAACATTTTCATCACGCGCGATGGACGCCTCAAGATTCTGGATTTTGGTTTGGCCAAACTTTACCGGCCGCTAGGCCCCGCCGAAACTCTCGACGGCGTCACGATGGCAGCCACCAGCGTTGGTCAGGTAATGGGTACGGTCGGGTATATGTCGCCAGAGCAGGTGCGAGGCGAGGCTGCCGACCATCGTTCCGATATTTTCAGTTTCGGCAGCATTCTCTACGAGATGCTCAGCGGCCAGCGCGCGTTCAAACGCGATACCAGCGCCGAGACCATGACCTCCATCCTGAACGAAGACCCTCCGGAATTCGCGGTGCGCGGCAGCGGAATCGCACCAGCACTTGATCGCATTGTCCGCCACTGCATGGAGAAACAGCCTGGCCAGCGCTTCCAGTCGGTGCACGACGTCGCCTTCGATCTCGAGTCCGTGTCCCAGACTTCAGGGTCGACGAGTTCAGGTGCAATGAGTTCTGGTTCAACGACGGCTTCGGCACACCGGAAGTCGATGATAAAACCGGTCCTGGCCGCTTTGGTACTGCTCCTTGTAGGTCTTGCCCTTGGCGCTTGGCTCCGACCGACGACCCCAGAGCTCCACCCAAAACTGCACCGCATTACATTTCGTCGCGGGACAATCTGGGGTGCGCGTTTTACCCCGGAAGGCAATCTTATCTATGCTGGGGCGTGGGAAGGGCGCCCGAGCGAGTTGTTCGCCAGCGAAGGCGGCAGCACCGAATCGAGGCCCCTGGGTATGGCTACGACCACGCTCCTTTCCATTTCTCGAACTGGAGAACTTGCCGTGGCCAGCGATTTCCAACCTTATGGTTTCGAACCGTCTGGAATGTTAGGGCGTGCACCTTCCGGTGGCGGCGCCGCCCGTGAAATTGCCGCGGGTGTGGAATATGCAGACTGGTCACCGGATGGTTCGGCCCTCGCCATTGTGCGACCGGTAGCTGGCAAAATGCGGCTTGAATATCCCTTAGGAAAGGTGCTCTACGAAACCGCTGGATGGGTCAGCCATCCCCGAATCTCGCACGACGGAAAATTAATCGCCTTCATTGACCATCCCTATGAGCGGGACGATTCCGGAACGATTGCAGTTGTAGATCTGGCGGGAAATAAGAAAACCCTCAGCGGGCAATTTGTGAGCGCGCAGGGCCTTGCCTGGTCGCTCAATAACGAAGTGTGGTTCACGGCCACAACCTCGGGGTCGAGCCGTGAATTGCGGGCCGTTACGCTCGCGGGCAAGGAGCGTCTGGTTTATTTAGGAACGGGCACGCTGACGTTGCACGATATTTTCAAAGATGGAAGGGTGCTGTTCTCGCGAGATGATATGCGGGCGGGCATGATCGCTCTGGCCCCCGGCGAGAGCAAAGAACGCGACTTGAGTTGGCATGATTGGACAATTCCGCGCGACATTAGCGATGACGGCAAGCTGGTGGCTTTCGACGAAACCGGTGAAGCGGGCGGCGAGACCGGCGAGATCTATGTCCGTGGAACGGACGGCTCGCCTGCGGTGCGGCTGAGCGACGGCAGTGCTCCAAGCTTGTCTCCCGATGGGAAGTGGGTTTTAGCCCGCGGTTTTTCGCTTCAGCATGCCCTCCTGAAGCTGCCCACCGGCGCAGGGGAGTCTGGAACCATCTCGACCGGTGACGTTCAGGCACACCAGGCGTTCTTTTTTCCCGATGGTCGGCACATCCTTTTAATGGGCAACCAAACCGGACATGGATTGCGGCTATGGGTAGGAGACACCAGCGGAAGCGCTCCGCAGCCGATCAGCCCGGAGGGCGCAACGGTTCGGCGCCGCGGTTGTATTTCTCCGGATGGCAAACAGGTCGCGGCGCGTGATCCGGAAGGGAATATAACGATCTACCCGGTTGCCGGAGGCAAGCCGCTGGTGGTTCCTAATGCTCAGCCCGGAGAAGAACCGGTACAGTGGACCCCTGATGGAAATTCCTTGCTGGTCGGCCGGTCGGAGGTCCCCGCGCGCGTTTTTGAGATTAATCTGACCACCAAAGAGCGCAAACTGCTGCAATCCTTCATGCCGTCGGATCCTACGGGTTTGTTTGGAAATGCTGCCCCTGATTTCTCGCGCGACTTAAAAAGCTACATCTACTCCTACGAACGCATCACCTCAGATTTGTATGTGGTGGAGGGTTTGAAGTAGGACGGTAGCGCCATTTATTTTGGGCAAACACGGCGAAGTCTTTCTAAAACAAGCGCCAGCGCTGTGATCGCAATTCCCCAAACTGCAAAGGCGGAATCCACCACCCATTTCGGCGCGGCTCCCACCCTTCGCAACAAAAACGGCAAGAAATTCCACGTCGTGATGTGAACATAGTCCCAGGGATCTTCCCTCATGGAATCGTTGTTTAATCTCCAGGCATCCATCTTGCCCAGCGCGAAAGCCGCGATATTCTTGAAGCGCAAAGCGATCACGAACGTAGGATGACCCAGAGTCTCCATCTGATAAATTTCCAGTGGCAGCCAGAAAGCGAGTGAAGCGATCTGGATGATCAGACTCGCGACGATAAGCGCGGCCCCACCACGCCAGATCCATGCACTTAAATTCTCGCGATAACGCAGCAGCAGCGGTACGGCCAATAACGCAACCAGCTCAACCGAAGTCGATACGTAGCGGTCGCCCCAGGCAAAATCTCCCTCCCAATAGGTATATCTCGCATAAAAACAAATGTAGGCGAGCAGCAACAGAAGCGACGTGACGCCGTAAGCGCGGATCTCCGGTGAGAGGTGTTTCCACAGCACCACAAGCAGCACAATCACCAGCACCAGTAGCGGATCAAAAAGAAAGATCGACTTCTCCGGCTTAAACAATGCACCCAGAAAGCCCACGTGAAAGGGTGAGGTCCAAGGATAGTTTGCGGGCAGCGTCGGGTCCTGCATCCGGCGCTCTAGAGCAAACAGTGCTACGTAGGTGTTGGTAAACGATCCGAAGCGGTAAAACTGGTAGAGCCGGTCGATCAGCAGGAAGAACGCATACATCGGCGCGGCGACCTTGCAGTAAGCCACGAAGCGCGGCCAAAGTTCGCGCCTGCGCACTCCTTCAAACCAAAGCACCAGCAAAAGAAAGACGCCGGCGAAGATCAGATCCAGGCCAGTGGTGAGCCGAGTAAGCAGGTTGAGCCCGAGTGCGCCGCTGCCCACCAGTAACGCGCGCCGATTGCCGGTTTGCAGCCAATCGTACTGAAATGAAAATCCGGCCAGCGTCAGCAACATGATGTAATTGTTTTCCATCATGTTCTGCGTGTAATGCAGGTGCGTGGTACAGAACATCAGCGCCAGCACGCCGAGCACGGCTTCCTTCACAGTAAATTGCAACTGCCGGAGCAGGCGAAAACTGATAAGCGCGGTAAGTACATTCACCAGGATGTTGGTGAGATAGCTGACCACAATCGCGCGGACCGGCGGATCGTCTTGATAATTAGAAAATATTTTCCAGTGTGCGATCCACGTCCCCACCAGATCGGCGGGCAACATAAGCAGCGACTGGCCGATTCCGTACCAGCTATAGAGCTTGCCGCCGCGACCGTGGAGCCCGAACTCGGGATAATCGACAGAAAAAACTTGGGGCTCGGAGGTCCACAGCCAGTGCGTGGTCTGCAGCCGATACATGGTGTCGGCGGTGCCCAGTTCACCAGACTGCACGACAAAAGCGAGCAGACCCGCAGCCAGGCATAACAGCACAAGCGGATCGCGCAGCCATCGTGCCAAGCTGGAAGTCATCGCTTCGATAGTAAATCGAAAGCGGGGCCGATGACTTCCTCTACTCCAAACTTCTGTCAGAAATCCAAAACAGCGCTCTTTTTACTTTATTTTTGGCGAGACTTGGTTTCAGTGAGACCCCGCAATTCATTGCTTCAAGCCAACTCCATAAAAATAATTGTATGTGCCGGCTGAATTCCACGGCAGGTTGGCGGTGAACAAACTAAACAGCATGGCTTGCCCCATGAAGGTCACAAAAACATCCTGCTGGGCGGAGGCGGTTGTGATGCGGAAGGTAAACAATCCGTAGCATGGATCGGATAATTCGCCCGAGGTCCCGTAAAGATAAGAAACGTCGGCGACCGGGGTGAGCGTCGATTGGACCATCTGATTTCCGCTCGAGTCAGTAATGGTGAGTTGGCCGCCGGCCGTGACCACTAAAGTCGCATTTGCCATGCTCGGAGTTCCGGCCTCCACGTTACCCGCACCGGTGGTGACATTGGTTTTTTGGTAATAGAGCGCCTTGTAGGTTCCGGCGGTTGTGGGATCGAAACTCTTGCTGACTGCCTTCTTCAGCCCGAGGATCGCACCATTCTGAGTATCGACGGCGAAGATGCCGTTAGCAGTACCGAACACATAATCGTAGTCCGTGCCGTCCGGATCGAGAATCTTGAGAAAGGTTCCGGAGGGATCAAGCTGCGCCGTGGCCATCTGCAGCGTGCCGGCGTTAAACGGACTGCCGCCCTGGTTGCCTGAATTGTACGACTGGTAAGGCGAGAAGGTTGAGGTCGATCCCGTTCCGTCGGTGCCGACGTTCACCGAACCCACATTTAATCCGCCTGCCGCTGTGCGGAATTGCATGAAGTTGTAGGCCTGCCCTTCAAATGTCGCCAGCGAAATCTGGCCGCTCTCGACCGCCGTAACCAGCGCCGGAGTATTGGCATTCGGCCCGGTCTTGACAGCTTGAACTAGCAGTGCATAATTGGGCACCTCATAGGCCGCCACCAGATTCCCGGTGGGATCGCTAAGCGTGTACATGCCATCGGAATTCACCGTATAAGGAACAGTGCCACTGGCGTTGTTGGATAGATCGGTATACGCAATGGTTTGGACTCCCGAATTGATCGTGATGGTCATAAAATCGCCCACCGATGCGGTGCCGTGATAGACGCGTGACTCGGGCGCGGCAACCGTGGTGCGTGGAGTCGAAGTGCAGCCTGTCAGCAACACCAATATGAGCAGAACCGAAGCGGTCCGAGTTCGCATGAGAAGCTCCTCATCACACTTTTGGGCATATCAGAAGATCAATCGGCTGCACAGTGGGGATGCATTAGTCCAACTCTGGTTGAGCCGCAATTTTGGGTAGGAATGAAGACTGGACTCGGTTCTGGCGGGTAAAAAAATGTCCCGTGTAATATGTTCCATTCCGACGCGGTAGACTGTATCGGGAAAAATTCATGCCCGCCTGTTCATCCTGTGGTACCGACGTTCCGGCACGCGGCCGCTTCTGCTCGGCCTGCGGAGCGCCCGCCAGCAATACCGACGACACGGCGACGCTCGACTTCGCAACTGCAACTTCTCCCCTGCCGCCTCGTTCGGGTTCCGCTCTTTCGTCACGAACTTCGAGTTCTGCCGAGTACACGAGCGAAGGCCGGTTTCTCCCCGGACGTCTGCTGGCGGGACGTTACCGAATCATTGCCTTGCTGGGAAAAGGCGGGATGGGCGAGGTGTACCGCGCCGATGATCTCACGCTCGGCCAGCCCGTGGCTCTCAAATTTCTGCCTGACGATGCCGCCCGCGATCAAGGACTGCTGGAGCGCTTCAAGAATGAAGTGCGGATCGCGCGGCGGGTGTCTCATCCCAACGTTTGCCGCGTCTATGACGTGGGCGAGGTGGAGGGCCACGTCTTTTTCACCATGGAGTATGTCGATGGCGAAGACCTGGCGTCGTTGCTGCGCCGCATCGGCCGCCTGCCCGAAGACAAAGCTCTCGACATCGCCCGCCAGCTCTGCGCTGGATTAGCCGCCGCCCACACCAAGGGAGTGCTGCACCGCGACTTGAAGCCCGCCAACATCATGCTCGACGGACGCGGGCAGGTGGTGATTACCGATTTCGGTTTGGCTGGAGTCGCCGATCAGATTCGAGGCGACGAGGTGCGCAGCGGAACCCCGGCTTATATGGCGCCGGAACAGTTGGACGGAAAAGAAGTCAGCACGCGCAGCGACATATATTCTCTGGGGCTGGTGCTATACGAAGTGTTCACCGGCAAGCGTGCTTTTTCCGCTGAATCGTTGCGCGCGCATGGAGACAGAACTCCGAGCCGGCCGTCATCTTTGGTTAAGGATCTCAACCCGATCATCGAGCGCGTAATTCTTCGCTGCCTGGAAGACCGAGCCATCGGCACGGCCTGCAAATGTACTCAGCGTTGCCGCGGCTCTGCCCGGTGGAGATCCTCTGGCCGCAGCTCTGGCTGCGGGTGAAACGCCTTCCCCCCAGATGGTGGCTGCATCCGGTGAAACTGCCGGGCTACGCCCTAGAGCCGCTGTTGCCTGCCTCGCCGCAGTGCTGCTGGGTTTGTGTCTGACCACTTATCTCGGCATTCGCTACGGTGGGCTGGAAAAGATGCGGCTGGAGATGACTCCAGAGGTGCTCACGCAGAAAGCACGCGAGATCGTTGCGCGGCTGGGATACCCCGAGCGGCCTGCCGATAGCGCTTCCGATTTCCACTACGACAACGACTTTCAGGAATATGTGGAGAAGAACGACAAACCGCATCCTGACTGGGATGCGGTGCTGGGCGCGCGGCCTTCCGTGCTTGGCTTCTGGTACCGCCAAAGTCCGGACGACATGCTGGCCGAGGGTTTTCGCGATCAGTTTCTTAACCCTGGAATTATTACGCGCGACGATCCTCCGGCTGTGCTTTCGGGGATGATCAACGTGGCACTCGATCCCCAGGGACGGCTCACTTATTTTCAGGCAATTCCACCGCAGAAGGTTCCAGCTCCCGAAAGTTCGAGCGTACAGCCTGCGACATTTGACTGGAATGTACTCTTCGCAGCGGCAGGGCTCGATCCGACGCAGTTTCAAAAAGCGGAGCCCGCGTGGAACTCACTGGCCGATTCGGATACGAGAGCGGCATGGACCGGAGCCTGGCCAGGAACGGCGCGTCCGCTGCGCGTGGAAGCGGCGGCGTGGCATGGCAAGCCGGTTTTCTTCTCGCTGATCGGCGATTGGACCAAACCAGATCGCATGAAAGCTCCCGAGCAATCCATCGGAAAGAAAGTGCAGCAATATGTCGCGATGCTTTTGATCTTCGGCTTTTTCTATGGAGTGATTCATCTGGCCCGGGTGAATTACCGTCAGGGGCGGGGCGACCGGGAAGGCGCATTCCGGCTCGCGTGGGTGGTGTTTCTGCTCGAGATACTTTTGTGGCTTTGCCGCGCGCACCTGGTTGCGGGCTTGGCCACGCTGGGTTCGCTCGTTATTGCCGTGAGCACGGCGCTGTTTGTGGCGGGCACAACCTGGATGTTGTATCTTGCGCTCGAACCGTGGGTGCGGCGGCGGTGGCCGCAGACCATCATTTCCTGGAGCCGGCTGCTATCCGGGCAATTTCGCGATCCGCTGGCGGGCCGTGACATTTTGTTCGGCGTGATGCTGGGGGTGGGTTGGATTCTTATTATTCAGATCAGCTCGATCGCGATGACGCACCTGGGAGCGGCGCCGGCTCTGACCGGGACCGAATACCTGGCGGGCGGGCGCGAGGCGCTGGGAGCGTGGCTATTCCAAATTCCGGCCTCGATCATTGGCACGCTGCAGTTTTTCTTCTTGCTGCTCGGTTTGAAATTCCTGCTGCGCAAAGACTGGCTGGCTGCCATTGTGTTTGTTGCCTTCTTTGCTTTGCCTAAGGGGCTCACGTCCTCGTATGTCCCGGTGGAACTGCCCATGTGGATTCTGGTCTACGCCATAGCAGTTTTGATTGTGTACCGCTTCGGGTTAATCCCGCTGGCTTGCGCCATCTTCACCGTCGACATGCTGTCGAATGTCCCGTTTTCTACCGACTTTTCCGCTTGGTATATGGGCACCTTCGCTCTCACGCTACTGAGCGTAGTGGCGCTGGCCGGGTGGGGTTTTTACCAGTCGCTGGGCGGAGAGCCGCTGTGGCGGCCTGAGTTGGAGTAGGGTGGCAACCGGCTTCAGGTGGAGTGAGGCGCCTTCGGCTCAGTGAGGCTCGCGCTCTTCTCGCACCAGGCGGGCAGTATCTAAGGGAAGATTCACGGCCTCGCGCGTGTGTAAGCGGTCTCGGAATTCCGAAAGCGTCGGTTGGTTTTCTACTTCCAGGCTTTCCCAGAGCGTATCGAGCAAGTCGGCCTTCTCCGCTGCGGAGAGGCTGTTGATCTGGCTTCGCAGGTCGCTCATATGCTTACAACCCTAGCGCGGTTTTCACGCTCATGCAAGCGAGTAGCCCCGAGTGGGATGGGACCATGGAATCCCACGTTTTGCAAAGGACGCGAAACATGGGGCACCCCTTTTCGTGAAATGGGATGGGAGAAGCGGGCTGCCCGCCAAAGAAAGAAGGTTGACCGAGGGTCCTGGAACCTGTTGGGTGTAAGATGCGTGAGCCTTGGGGGTTCAATTGGAAACTGCAATGGGAAAAGGAGAATTGAATGAAACGATCACTGTTGATAGCTGGAGTGGTGGCGGCGACGATCGCCGCGTGGTCCGTGGGGCGGGTGCATGGGCAGAACGAAATGAAGAAAGTCATTTATGTCTCTTCGAGTCAGGCGAACTACACAACCAGTCACAAGGGTGTGTCCATAGCTAAAATCTGGGGCGACCCCGACATGGGAGCGCACGCCACTTTTACCAAGTTCGATCCGGGACAGGACAACGGGATGCACACGCACACGAACGATGTCTGGATCGTCGTAGTGAAGGGCGCATATTTGTACAAAGATGACGCTGGCGAAAAGCGCGTAGCCGCGGGCGACTTCTTGCGCGTCCCCGGAGGACACAAACACTGGAGCGGTGGCGACCCGAAAGAGGGCGCAGTGTTCTATACGGAATCGTCTGGGAAATTTGATTTGATTCCGGTGAAGTAGGTTGCTGGCGTGGAATCCCATGTCTCGCAAAAAGACGCGAGACATGGGGCACCCGGCCATCTAGAATTAAGAGCGTGAGATTGGAGTTTTAGTCGTGAAGTCCGGAAGGGGATACGCAATGGCAACTCTTCAGGAACGGCTGGACGAGTTCAGGAAATCATTCGAATCCGGAGCTCCACCGTACAACGCGCCGCCCGAGGTAATCGAAACGATGCATCGAGCGACAGCCGAGCTCAAGGCCACCGGTATTGAAGAGCGAGCCTTAAAGGTCGGCGACCGCGCTCCGGGTTTCACGTTATTCAACCAGGATCACGTCCAGGTGGCCTCGGCCGATCTCCTCCGTCAAGGGCCGCTCGTGGTCAGTTTCTTCCGGGGACACTGGTGACCCTACTGCAACATGGAGCTGGAGGCTCTACAAGCAATTAATTCTGAAGTCAGAGCATTGGGAGCGCAGATCGTTGTGCTCACTCCCGGACTCGAACGATATACCCGCGCCCTGCACAAGAAGTTGAACCTAACCTTCGACATCTTGACGGATCTTCATCTGAAGATCGCGGAGGAGTTTCGGCTGGTGTTCACTCTGCCGGACTACCTGCGCGAGCTTTACAAGTCGTTCGGTAGCACTCTGGATAGATTCCACGACGAATCGGAGTACCGACTGCCCATGCCTGCGCGCTACATCATCGACAAACAAGGGATCATCCGGGCAGCCGACGTGAATGCGGATTATACGATCCGTTCTGAGCCCGCGGAAACTTTGAAGCAGTTGGAGACATTGGCTGAGTCCCAAACGCTCTAGCAAGAGATATTCCCGGCGGGACACAAAATGGGCAGCGTCCGGAAGTGTCACGGTTTCTTGAACAGGCCGGCCCTGATTTGCTGCCACGGAATGACGTCAGAGGGGTTCTGCTCATGGCGAGCGATGCGGTGGTCAAGCTCCGACCGTTGTGCATCGGTCAGTAACGCGGCGTCCGCTCCCAGGCTTTGCCAGACCGTATCGAGCAGTTCTGCCTTCTCCGCGGCGGAGAGGTTGTTGATCTGGTCTCGCAGATCGCTCATATGCCTACAACCCTAGCGCGGTTTTCCCGCTCATGCCAGCACGGAGCCTCAGAGGGGTAAGGTCGCGGAATCCCACGTTTCGTGAAGAACGCGGAGCGGTAAGTGTTGAGGGGTGCTAGAATCCTGCTCCGAGAGGTAACAGCGTGGCTTCTCGTTTCGCTGGCGGGCCGCCCGGCAAGCCGTTTATCAGTGTCTTGTCTTCTTTCTCGGAAGTCGAACCGTTCGTTACAGATGTCCAGAGAAACGCCGATCTCGAAAAGGACGCACTAGGATTTCTTCCGGCTTCGGTGTACGACGACGCCGCGAGGAGAGGTTCTCTGCTTGTCGCCACTTGCGCCTCCCCGATTCGGGCTGGTTATGCCGGTCATCTCCTGTTCGGAGGTCGATTCCCGCATGCACGGGTCTTCCAAATTTTCGTCGCCGACCGATTTCGGAAACATGGCGTCGGTCGCGACCTAATCAAGAAACTGGTTGAGATCACGGAAGATCTCAGTTTTCTGAGCATCTCTGCGAGGGTCGCCGCCGACCTTGTTGCAAATGGATTTTGGAAAAAGCTCGGATTTGAGGTCGCCGGCACCAAGCCAGGTGGACCCGCACGTAATCGAACGATAAATCTTCGAGTTAGACAGTTAAATACCAGGCATCTCTTCAGCGCACTTCCTCCCGCAACGCATGAGTTAGGACTAATTGATCGGCTTGCCAGTCGGCAAGCTGTTTATGTGATTGATTTGAATGTGTTTTGGGACGTAGTCAAGGGGCGGCCTCGCTCGGAGTACGCGGCGGGGGTCGTCAGCGCGGCGCTACATCAGCTTGTATGCGTCGTAATAACATCTGAATTCGTCAAGGAGTTACAGCGAACGTCGCGCCCTGAGCCACGGGATCCGGCTCTGGAATTCGCGATGCAGCTGCCAACTCTTCCCGAGCCGGAAGCCCTAGTGTTGAACCCTCTAATAAACGATATCGGCAGGTTAGTTTTTCCAGCAAGGGCGAACACCGGTAACTTGTCTGTCCGAGACCGATCCGACCTTATCCACTTGGCGATCGCCATTCACCATAGCGCAAACGCGTTTGTCACCAGTGAGAACGCGATATTGCGGGCAAGCGATTCGTTATACAGCCAGTATGGAGTCGAAGTTTTGCATGTCGAGACATTTTCGTCGGCGCTTAGGAGCGTGCAGAAGGGCATCCCCGCCTTCCGTGCGCAACTTTCGAGCGCGACGCTAAACTTATTGGAACTCGTTGCGGATAACATTCCTGCGGTTGAATCGTTCTTGCGGAGCAACTCCGCACCTGCCGATTATCGAGATGACTTCCTGGCAGCTGGCACCGTCGGATCGACTCGGAAGAGGATGTGGGTCGCATCGGATGCGGAGATAGTTTGCTTGGCTTCTTGGGACTCGAACGCTGGCCTGCAGCCCCGGGCTAGTGTACGTTTGATAGCAGACGAAGAGCACCCAGCGGCGGAAACTGCGCTCGACTGCATCATCAATCGCATCTGCACCGAGGCTAGCCGCGTCGGCCCCGTGCTCCTGCGGCTTTCCACCCCTTCAGGACACGCTGTTTCCAGAAAGGCTGCGCTTTTACATGGTTTTCGCACTCCGGAAGGACCGGAGGCTAGCGACGGAACATGCCTGCAGAAGCTTGCGATTGGGCGGCCGGTCACCAGTTCAAACTGGTCGAGGTTCGGACGACCCTGCAGCAATGCTCTGGCGTATTGTTTCCTGAGGTCATTCCTACTATGAAGGGTGCCGACGCTGAGATCGCATTTACATCGGACCTGGGGCCGCTAAGCGCCGTCCCGTTATTCGTAGCCGAGGGCCTACTATCCCCTACTTTAATTGTGGGGGCAGAGAGGGGCGGTACCGTTGTCCCTATCCGCTGGCGATACGCAGAACAGCTGTTACGGGCATCGCCGCAGCTGTTACTCGCGCCAAGTCGGGAAGCTGGCCTATTCTCGGATCGAGTGTACTTCAGTTCAGCGAGAAATGCGCGCGTTCTCTCTCGGAACTCCATTATTGTTTTACGAGTCAGGCGGGGGCGGCGGTAGAGCTTCCGTCACGGCGGTTGCGAGGATTACCGGTTCCGAGGTCCATAGCAAGGCGGAGGTATCTGCGGAGCTGCTCCGACACGGAGTGTTGGACTCAAGGGATCTTGTCGACCTCATGGGGTCCGATTTTGTTGCCGTAACCACTTTCGATAACGTTATGGCTTTCGAGCGGCCTGTGCGTCTGGAACGACTGCGCCAGATAGGTTGCGTTGATGGCTCAAATCTGGTGACTGCAAAACCAATAACGCATGAGCAATTGGTGGCAATTCTAGAGGAGGGATTCTCCCTTGGCTGAGGCAGATAACATACTCATATCCGTCGAGCGGAAGTACGTAGCGAGAATGTTGCGGGGCAGCAAGACCGTTGAGTTACGACGGAGACCATTTCGCGTTCCGATGGGGACCCGAGTCTGGATCTATGGCAAATCTCCGTATGCAACAGTCGCGGCGGTTGCAACTGTCGGGACGATTGTAAGCGCTCCTCCCGACGAATTGTGGGATGAGTACGGATGTCGTGCGGCAGTTACCAGGGCAGAATTCGATTCCTACTTCTCGGATGCGAACATCGCTTGGGCAATATGCCTTGAGAACATTTGCGCGCTGCCCACAGCTGTAACGCTCTCGGCTCTGCGACGCCACTCCTCTCCCTTCCACCCACCCCAGTTTTTCAAGAGACTTCAACACGGTAGCGACGCTTTAAACTTGCTTAGAAGTAGTTTGCATCCCGCATCTTACGAAAGCTAGAGCGGCTTCTCGGCAGCGATGCGAATGACCGCAACTTCCTCCCCTCCCACCGCATCTAAAACCTTGACAACATTCCACTCAGGTCTTAGCATGGGCCTGTTGGCAATCATAAGCGCATTGATTACAAAGCACTTATTTTATAAGTGAGCCGAAAAACGGCTCCAAAAAGGGTAAGAGGAGAGACGATTATGGCCAAGATTATTGGAATTGACCTTGGAACCACCAATTCTTGCGTGGCGGTGATGGAGGGCGGCGAGCCCAAAGTGATTGCTAATGAAGAAGGAGGGCGGACTACTCCGTCCGTGGTTGGGTTTACCAAGACTGGTGAGCGGTTGGTGGGGCAGGTGGCGAAGCGGCAGGCCATCACCAATCCGGAGAACACGATTTATTCGATCAAGCGCTTTATGGGGCGGCGTTACGACGAAGTTCAGGAAGAGATCAAGATGGTCCCATATAAGGTCGTGAAATCGGGCGACCACGTGGCTGTGCTGGCGCAGGGCAAGGAGTACACCCCTCCGCAGGTTTCGGCGCTGATTTTGCAGAAGCTGAAGAAGGCTGCGGAAGACTACCTCGGCGAGAAGGTGACCGAGGCGGTGATCACCGTGCCCGCGTATTTTAACGACGCCCAGCGGCAGGCCACGAAAGATGCCGGGCAGATTGCCGGTCTCGAAGTGAAGCGCATTATCAATGAGCCGACGGCGGCGGCGCTGGCTTATGGTCTCGACAAGACGAAGGACGAGATGATTGCCGTGTATGACTTCGGCGGCGGAACTTTTGACATCTCGGTGCTGGAAGTGGGCGAGGGCGTGATTGAGGTGAAGGCCACCAACGGTGACACGCACCTCGGCGGCGACAACCTAGATCAGCGGCTGGTCGACTGGCTGATCGATGAATTCAAGAAGGATGAAGGCCTCGATCTACGCGGTAAGGGCAACGAGATGGCTTTGCAGCGTCTGCGCGATGCGGCTGAGCGGGCGAAGATCGAGCTTTCCACCACTATGGAGACCGAGATCAACCTGCCGTTCATTACGGCGGATGCCAGCGGCCCGAAGCATCTGGTGAAGAAGCTGACGCGGGCGAAGCTCGAAGGAATGGTGGAAGACATCATTCAGCGGTCGGTTGGTCCGTGCAAGCAGTGCTTGAAAGATGCGGGCGTGGATGCCAGCAAGATTCAGGAAGTGGTGCTGGTCGGCGGACAGACGCGCATGCCGCGGATTCAGGCGCTGGTGAAGGAGCTTTTTGGCAAGGAAGGCCACAAGGGAGTCAACCCTGACGAAGTCGTAGCGATCGGCGCGGCAATTCAGGGCGGCGTACTCGGCGGCGAAGTAAAAGACTTGCTGCTGCTGGACGTGACTCCGCTGTCGTTGTCGATTGAGACGCTGGGCGGCGTGGCTACGCCGATGATCCCGCGCAACACGACGATTCCTACTAAAAAGACGGAGACGTTCTCGACTGCGGCGGATAATCAGACCTCGGTTGAGGTGCATGTGCTGCAGGGTGAACGACCGATGGCGGCGCAGAACCGGACTCTGGGCAAATTCCACTTGACCGGAATCCCGACGGCTCCGCGCGGCGTGCCGCAAATTGAAGTGACGTTCGACATTGACGCCAACGGCATCCTGAACGTGACCGCGAAGGATACGGCCACGCAGAAGGATCAGAAGATTACGATTACGTCTTCTTCAGGCTTGTCGAAGGAAGAGGTCGAGCGCATGGCTAAAGAAGCCGATGCGCATTCCGCCGAGGACAAGGCACAACGCGAAGCGATCGACGCCAAGAACCAGCTCGACAGCATGGTCTACAACGTGGAGAAGATGCTGCGCGACAACGGCGACAAGATCTCGGGTTCGGATCGTGGAGACGTTGAGAACGCCGTGGCTGATGCCAAGAAGGCGCTGGAATCGAACGACAAGGCGCAGATGGATAAGGCTCGTGAAAACCTGACGAAGGCGTCGCACAAGCTGGCCGAGGAGATGTATAAGTCGGCGCAAGCGCAGGGCCCTGAGGCTGGTGCTCCGGGCGCGGGTCCGACGGACGGCGCGGGCACGAACGGCGGCGGTCAGAAGAAAGATGAAGGTGTGATCGACGCTGAGTATGTGGATGTCGAGGACAAGAAGTGATCTTGTCATCCTGAGCGGAGCAGAAAGATCCCTATAGTCGGCACGGAATAGGCCGGTGTTAGAAAGTAGGGATCCTTCGACTGTGTTGCCGCCCGCCGTCGCGGACGGCAACTTCGCTCAGGATGACACTTTTTATAGAGTGACGGGTTTATATAGAAAGAGAGACAGCACAACGACATGGACTTTCAAATTAATGGCGACACCTATTTCGTCGACCTCGCCGAGAATCATGGCTGGGAGGTTTTAGTTTCCACGCCGACCGGGGCGCGGTCGATCCCTGTCTACGACGACGCGCCCGACTTCGAGGAGCTGACCGTCGTCGTGCAAGACGAAAGAAAACGACGAATTGTGAACTAAGTAGTACTCTGCAAGATCGGTTTCTAATTGCCCCAACATGGCAACCACTCCCAAAAAAGATTATTACGAAATCCTCGGCGTGAAGAAGTCTGCCTCGGCGGAGGAGATTCGCAAGGCGTTTCGCAAGCTGGCGCGGAAGTACCATCCTGACGTCAATCCTGGGGATAAGTCCGCCGAGGAGAAGTTCAAGACGCTCTCCGAGGCGAACGACGTCCTCAGCGATCCCAAGAAGCGCAAAATCTACGATCAGGTCGGGTTTTATTCCGACAATATTGATCCAGCGACGGCGGAAGCTTATGCACGTGGCGGTGGCGCCGGTGGATTTGCGGGAGGCGCGCCGGGAGGATTTCCGGGTGGCGCTGGGCAGGCAGGCGGACAGGGAGTTCCCTTCGATTTTGGCGGCTTCGACTTTTCAGATCTGGCCGATAGCGCGGGGCGCGGCCGGCGAAGCGGCGGTGGGGGCGGATTTAAGGACATCTTCTCGGGAATCTTCGGTGGTGGTCGCGGAGCGGCACCAGCAGGAACGGGCCCTGAAGCGGGAAGTGACCTCGAATACCAAGTCAACGTGCCGTTCTGGACGGCCATTCGCGGGGGCGTCATGCGGTTGAACGTCACGCGGCAGGATGTCTGCCCAACTTGCCACGGGCAGGGTTACATCGAAGCTCCGGGAAAATGTTCAGAGTGCAATGGAACCGGACAAGTGACGCAGACCGGCGGTCGTATGAAGTTCAACGTGCAATGCCCCAACTGCGAAGGTACGGGCAAGAACATTTCCACCTGCCCCACCTGCCACGGCGAGGGCACGGTGAGCCGCACCGAACCGCTGGAAGTCCGCATTAAGGCCGGCACGCGCGATGGGCAGCGCATTCGATTGGCCGGCAAGGGCAACGCCGGAAGCCGCGGCGGCCCGGCTGGCGATTTATATGTGATTATCCGCACCGAGCAGCATCCTGTTTTTCGGCGCGACGGAGACAACATTTATCTGACGGTTCCGGTTAGTGCGACGGAAGCGGCGCTTGGGGCCAGAGTGGAAGTACCGACCATTGACGGTCGGGCTGAGTTGAAAATTCCACCGGGGACGCAGTCGGGACAGAAGCTACGACTGCGCGAGAAGGGCGTGCCTTCAGCCATGAAGGACGGCGTGCGCGGAGATGAGATCGTTGAGATTACTGTGAACGTGCCCATGCCGCGGGATGAGCGCACCAAAGAACTGCTGCGGGAGTTGGCCAAGTTGAACCCTGAAGATCCGCGGGCGGATTTGTGGAGCAAGGTGTAAGACTACCGCGCATACTGAGCGGCCAAACAAAAACTAGGGCTCGGCTTTTCGTCGAGCCCTTTTCATTTTCTTACTTCTTCATGCTTGGATCGTCGGCCGGATTGATGTAGTTGAACTTTACAGGCGCCTGTCCGTGAATCTGAATTATGGTTTCCCCAGAAGCACCGGCGTAGTGGTGCATCGAAGGATCGAGATAAGCAAAGCTGCCGGCGGGAAAACTCATCGTTTTACTATCGTCCCATTTGTCTCCCATCCCTACTTTCAGCGTTCCCGAGATTATGGTTACGTTTTCCCGCAAGGGATGAGTGTGAGAAGCGATTTTGTATCCGTCGGGCATCTTCAGGCGAATCGTGTAATCCCCCGAAGAACCCATAGGATTGCCTTCCAATACTGCTAGCTGAGCTCCCGCTGGAATGAATGGAGGGGCCGGCCCCCACTTAATCTGATCGGGCGTGAAGGCGTTCTGGGCGTGTGCGGGTTGCACGGCGAAAGCAACAGCCAGGGAAAGAACAAGGACACCGAGAAACGGTAGCTTCATAGACTCCGCCTCCAAAGCGGTGGCGGCATGATAAATCGACAGCACTTCCACGTAAAGTCCGACAACCCGGAACTAACGATAAATGACATTGTCATATATATTACTTGACTAAGTCAATTATGCTTGGGACAATCAAATATGGCTTCCGCAACTTCCTCCCCACAAGCTTCCCCTGATCGCATCGCCGCAATACGCCGCTTTAACCGCTTCTATACTCGTCAGATCGGCCTGCTCGATGAAGGGCTGCTCAGAAGTCCCCTTTCCCTGACCGAGGCGCGGGTGTTGTACGAAATGGCGCACCGCAAGCAGGCCACAGCCTCGGAGCTGTGCGGCGCCCTTGGACTCGATGCGGGATACCTGAGTCGCATCCTGAGCGGCTTCGGGAAGAAGCGTTTGATCGAAAAGAAGCAGTCGCCCGCAGATGCGCGGCAGACACTGCTGGCGCTTACAAAAAAAGGGCGGCAGGTGTTCGAGCCGCTGAATGCCCGGTCCGACGAACAGGTGAGAGAAATCCTAAGCAAGCTGTCTCCGGCAAAGCAGAATGATCTACTGCACTCCATGCAAACGGTCGAGTCGATGCTGGGCCCCGGCGCCGAGAGTACAAAAGCCTACGTGCTCCGGCAGCACCGCCCCGGGGATATGGGCTGGGTGGTTTGGCGCCACGGCGTGCTGTATTCGCAGGAATATCGCTATGATGAGCGCTTTGAGGCGCTCGTCGCCGAGATCGTGGCGGAGTTTGTGGCCAAACTCGATTCCGCGCACGAGCGCTGCTGGATCGCCGAACGGGATGGGGAAAATGTGGGATCGGTATTTCTCGTAAAGAAGTCCGCATCGGTCGCCAAGCTTCGCCTGCTGCTGGTGGAGCCTTCGGCGCGTGGGTTGGGGATTGGAAAACGGCTGGTTGCGGAATGTGTCCGCTTCACTCGACAGGTCGGATACAAGAAAATCCAGCTATGGACGCAAAGCGAACTGGCAGCAGCGCGGCGCATTTATCAGGACGCTGGCTTCAAACTGGTGCGCGAGGAAAAACATTCCAGTTGGAACCGAAAAGATCTGGTGGCCGAAACCTGGGAACTGAAGCTGTGAGTGGCGCTGGAGAAGAGCGTCACCTCCGACGCTGACCCTCTCGACAAAAAATTTTCCGATAATACTTACATTTTTCTTGCATCCTGTGGAAATTCCCGTAATCTCACTATTGCGAACTAACTCCAGCGGAATTTCTGGAATCTAAACAAACCAGAAAGCTCGAGCACGCTTTTGATTTCGATTTCGAAAGAAGACCAGCCCGCTGCGGAGTAGCTGAGAGTGAGTCGCTTGAGGAGGAAGACATAGAAATTGGCAACAGCTAGCGCCCCGCAACAAATAGAGCACCCCCAGCCTCTCACCGCCGTTCCTAATAAGGATCCCAACCGGAACCCGATCGTCAAGAAAACGTTCGTGCGCCTCACCCTGTGGCCTCTGGTGGCCGCCACCTTCTTTATGGTGTCGGGCGGAACCTATGGCACGGAAGACATTGTGCACGGCGCCGGGTACGGACGCGCAATTCTGATTCTGCTGCTCACGCCGCTGCTCTGGAGCCTGCCCACGGCTTTCATGATCGGCGAGCTTTCGAGCGCGTTGCCCTATGAGGGCGGCTACTACGCCTGGGTGCGTCGCGCCATGGGAAATTTCTGGGGATTTCAGGAAGCCTGGCTCTCGCTGGTGGCGTCGATTTTTGACATGGCGATTTATCCCACGCTGTTCGTGGCCTACCTGACTCGCATGTTTCCGTATTTCCAGCAGGGCAATCGCGGATGGTGGGTTGCGCTGGCGGTGGTGATTGCTTGTGCTGGGCTGAATATTGCCGGGGTTAAGGTGGTTTCGCTGACATCGTTGTGGCTTTTTTTCGCGCTGTCGGCGCCGTTCGTCGCGATTGTGCTGCTGGCTCCTTTCAAGATTGGAGCACTGGCCGATGCCGTGACTAAGCCAACGACTTCGACCGTCGATATTCTCGGCGGGTTGCTGATCTGCATGTGGAATTACATGGGATGGGACAACGCTTCGACCATCGCCACGGAAGTGGAGCGGCCGCAGCGGACCTATCCGCGAGCTATGCTGGTTGCGGTTGTGATTGTGGCCCTGAGCTATGTGCTGCCCTTCGCCGCCTTGTGGATGACTGGATTGAAGGCAACGGCGTGGGAGACTGGTTCCTGGGCAGATATAGCTGGATTGCTCGGTGGACCACTACTGCGCATCGGGGTGGTGCTCGGCGGAGTCATTAGTGCTTTCGGCATGTTCAACGCGCTGGTGATGAGCTATTCGCGTCTGCCGCTGGCGATGGCGCAGGATGGCATGCTGCCGGGCATCTTCGCAAAGCTGCAGAAAAAGTCGCGGGCGCCGTGGGTTGCAATTCTGGCGTTGGCCGCCTGCTGGGCGATGTGCCTGGACCTGGGCTTCGCCCGGCTGGTGACGATCGACATTCTTCTTTACGGTTTCAGCTTGTCACTGGAGTTTGTGGCACTGATCGTGTTGCGCTTCCGGGAACCGAATTTGGCGCGTCCGTTCCGTGTTCCTGGTGGATGGTTTGGAGCGATCGCCATTGGCATTCCTCCCATGCTGCTGCTGGGCTTTGCCGTGCTGCGGGCGGATCATGAATCGATTCTGGGAATGAGCTCATTCGCCTTTGGCATGATTCTGATTGCGGCGGGGGTGGTGGCATACGCCGTCAATCATTTGTTGAAACCGCAAGGGTGGGCAGTGACCAGGGAAAAGGTTCAACCAGCAGCGTAAGTTCGTGGCCTTGCAGAAAAACGAGGACCGGGAGATTTCCGGTCCTCTTCTTTTAGCAACCGCTTCTGAATGTTTTTCCGAGACGGTTTTTCGAACTAGGCAGCCGCTCTTGCCTCGTCTCGCAGAGCTTTTACTCTGTCATGCGCTCTTTGCACACTGGCCGCCTGCCGGCGAACAATCTGAGCGATATCTTCCGGCAAATCGCCAGTGATCGCCTTCTGGTAGCTTTCCTTGGCAGTGTCCTCGCCGGCCTCGACCGATTCAAGGATCGTCTTATCACCGCCGCCAAGGCTGACTTTGGTGTCGATCCAGGCGCGGCGAAGCGAGCCTCCAACGGAGCCGGAAACTTTCTTGTCCGGTTTGCCTAACCTAATCAATTCGGCTTCCAGTTCCCCGGCAAAACGCGATCGCTCCAGGCTCTCCTCGTTGAAGAAGGTCTTCAAATCCGACCGCTTCACGTGAGTAGCAGCGTCCTGGTACCCCTTTTGCCCGTCTTTGCACGTCTCAATAAGATTTTCGATTACGCTGATAGCATTATTTTTGTCCATAAATGAACCTCCGTGAGTTGGATGCCGGTGGCGAGTCAGGGTTTGGCGGGATTCTGCCGCGTGACATTAGGAAGAAAAGCTATCCTGCTCTAAAATCAGCCAAAGGAGAACTATGACCAAACGGAAATCGAAGGGCGCCTACATGATTTCCGCTGTCGCCGAGATGTACGGCATCCATCCTCAGACATTGCGCCTGTACGAGCGTGAGGGATTGCTGAAGCCGTCGCGCACCGAGGGCAACACTCGCCTTTACACCGATGAAGACCTGCAGCGGCTGGAGTTCATCCTGTCGCTGGCACGCGACCTGGGCGTGAACATCAGCGGCATGGCCATCATCCTGCAAATGCGCGAGCGCATGGAAGAGATGCAGCGGCAGATTCAGGAGTTCGTCCAGTACATCCAGCAGGAAGTGCTCACCCGCGCCAACGCAGCGGCCGATCCGGCGAAGGGCGCGATCGTGCCGGTGAGAAGGTCGATGGTGGTGCAGACGATTCCGCCGCCGAAGAAACGTTAGCGCCTTTTAGTCTGTCATCCTGAGCGAAGTACCCGCGTCGCGAAGCGGCTACGGAGTCGAAGGATCTCTATCGCCACCACTGCCCGTTATTTTTGTAAGCATTTACGGAGGCGCAGTCCCCTACACCAGTGGACTATGTAGGGATGCTTCGACTCCGTGAGATGGCCCGCTGCGCGGACCATCTCACTCCGCTCAGCATGACAAGTACATGCGCAGTATCATGAAGGCGTAGTTCCCATGCTTCCCTTCAAGCTTGTCTACAGCGACGCCTACTACCTGCCTATCGGCGCGCACGTCTTTCCTGCAGAAAAATACCGACGGATTCGCGAACGACTGCTTGCGGGCGGTGTCGCCGAAGCGAGCGATTTTCTAGAACCTAAATCAGCTAGCGACGAAGACATCCTGCTCGTGCACACGCCGGAATATGTTCACAAGTTGAAAACCGGTACGCTCAGCTCGCGCGAACAGATGGAACTGGAGATTCCTTTCTCGCAGGAGTTGGTCGAGGCCTTCTGGCTGGCGGCGGGAGGTTCGATTCTCGCCGCGCGGCAGGCTTTGACTGACGGCGTCTCGGTCAATATCGGCGGCGGCTTCCATCATGCCTTTCCCGACCACGGCGAAGGATTCTGCATGATTCACGACGTGGCGGTGGCCATCCGGCGGCTGCAGCGTGACGGCAAGATTCGCACCGCGATGACTGTAGATTGCGACGTTCACCAAGGAAATGGCACGGCGGCGATTTTTGCCGGCAAGCGCGCGCCCGGAGATCCACTGCCCTCTGCTTCAGGGCTGCCAGCTAGCGCGCAAGCAACTCACGGGCATAGCACGAACGCAAGCGACGTCTTCACCATCTCGCTGCATCAGCACAACAACTATCCAGCCGTGAGGCCTCCATCATCGATTGACGTCGATCTGCCCGACGGCATTGGAGACGACGACTACCTGGCCTGGCTCGACAACGCGCTCAGTTCCGGACTGCGGCAGTTTGAGCCGGACCTGCTGTGCTACATCGCGGGCGCGGATCCTTATCAAGAAGATCAACTGGGCGGCCTTTCTCTGACCATCGAGGGATTGAAGAAGCGCGACGAGCTCGTGTTCCGCGTGGCTCGCGCCCGCGACATTCCCGTGATGGTGACCTACGCCGGCGGCTACGCACAGGATGTGGAAGATACCGTGACCATTCACTGCAACACGGTGATCGCGGCCAAGGAAGTGTTCGCCGCGGAGAAGTGACGCGGGACAAAGATATACTTGATGACATGATTGTCAGCCCGTCCGAACTTCCGCACAGCGATCTTTACGGCATCCTGCTCAATTCCGTTGGGCCGCGCCCGATTGCATGGGTATCCACGATGAGCGCATCGGGAGCGCTCAATCTCGCGCCTTTTTCTTTTTTCAATGCGGTTTGCGTCGATCCGCCGTTGCTGGCGTTTGCACCCGGCCTGCGTCCGTCCAAACGATCGCAAGCCGGCGACGGTGAAGCCAAGGATACGTTGCGCAATGTTCGCGAGACCAAAGAGTTTGTGGTGAACATCGTGACCTACGAATTAGCCGAGGCGATGAACCTCACCAGCGGAGAATACGATCCATCGGTAAACGAATTCGAAGTTGCGAAGGTTACGCCGGAGCCATCGAAGATGGTGCGCCCGCCGAGAGTAGCCGAGTCTCCAGTCAGCTTCGAATGCAAGCTGCATCAGATTATTGACTTCTCGCCGCGACGCACCAGCAGCAGCCTCGTGATCGGCCAGATTGTTTCTATTCACATGAATGACGCGCATATTAAAGATGGCAAGCTGGATCGGAATTCGCTTGATCTGATCGGACGCATGGGCGGCATTCAATACACCCGGACGACGCAGCGATTTGAGATGGTTAGGCCTAAGTAGAGTAGCCTCGATCCTTCACTGCTAAAATAGATCATCCAATTATGTTCGAGAATCTTCAGGAAAAACTGCAACGCGCGTTCAAGTCCCTTCGCGGCCAGGCCCGACTGAGCGAGGAAAACATTGGCGAAGCCCTGCGCGAAATCCGGCTGGCGCTGCTCGAAGCCGACGTCAACTTCAAAGTGGTCAAAGAGCTGATCGACCGCATTCAGGCCAAGGCCGTGGGCCAGGAAGTGCTGACCGCGCTTTCTCCCGGCGAGCAGGTCATCAAGATCGTGCGCGACGAACTGGTCGAGACTCTCGGCAAAGATACCGCGCGCGTGAAGTTCGCTTCGCAGCCGCCCACGGTCGTGCTCATGGCCGGACTGCAAGGTTCCGGCAAGACCACCACTTCGGGCAAGCTGGCGAACTGGTTCAAGACTGGCGGGCATCGTCCGCTGCTGGTTTCGGTGGACGTGTACCGTCCCGCGGCGCGCGAGCAGTTGAAAGTTGTGGCGCAGGCCGTGAAGGCGCAGATTTACGAAGGCGAAGTCGGCGAGGCGAACACGCCCGAGCAGCTCACCCAGGCGGTTGAGCGGTTAGTAAAAGAAGCGCGGCGCGAGGCCATCGTTTCCGGCTGCGACGTGCTGATCGTCGACACCGCCGGACGTCTGCACATCGACGACGATCTCATGAACGAGATGCAGTCGCTGAAGAAGCTGCTGAATCCGTCGGAGATTTTGTTCGTCGCCGACGCCATGACCGGACAGGACGCGGTTCGCTCCGCCGACGAATTTCACAAGAAGCTTTCGCTCACCGGCGTCGTGCTCACCAAAATGGATGGCGACGCCCGCGGCGGCGCGGCGCTTTCCATCCGGCAGGTTACGGGCCAGCCCATCAAGTTCATCGGCGTCGGCGAAAAGTACGATGCGCTGGAGCCGTTCCATCCCGACCGCATCGTGTCGCGCATTCTGGGCATGGGCGACATCCTCTCGCTGATCGAGCGCGCCGAATCGCAGATCGACAAGAAAAAAGCGCAGGAGATGGCCACCAAAGCCCTCACCGGCGACGGCTTCTCGCTCGAAGATTTTCGCGACCAGTTGCGGCAGGTAAAGAAGATGGGCTCGATCAAGAACCTGATCGGCATGATGCCCTCGATCGGCCCATTTTCCGGCCTGCAAAAGGCCGCCGACAACGTGGACGAAAAACAGATCAACCGCGTCGAAGCCATTATCAACTCGATGACCTCGCACGAACGCAATCATCACGAAGTGATCAACGGCAGCCGCCGCAAACGGATCTCCCGCGGCTCCGGCACCACCGTGCAGGAAGTGAATAACCTGCTCCGCCAATACGCGCAGATGAAAAAGATGTTCAAGCAGATGGGCAAGCCCAGCTTCGCGCGCAGGATGGCGGGGATGAAGCTGCCGGGAATGTAGAAAGATCAGTTACCAGTTGCCAGTCGTCTTTTGCGACGGAGTCGGGAGGCGTTGTGGAATACAAAGTCTTCTTCCATCGGGGTGATGAGCTTTCTCTGAAGACGAGAGTTAGGCGAGGAGAAGCCTGGCTTGACGCCGCTGGTCTGCATGTCAAGGGCTCGGAAGAATTCACGATTCCGGGCAGAGATCTGATCGCAGTGGAGTTGTTTCGGCTGCACGGACTCGGACGTGTCATACGCGTCGAACAAACTCAGGGGCGACTTTTTTTATCGGTCGTTCGCCTAATGATCGGCCAGTTTGCCTTCATCAACTTTTTAAAAACAGGCACTCTCTACAAAGAGTTGCTGGCGATTACAAGTCAAAACGCCACCGAAAGAGAAGACGAGAGACTGATCCGCATCGGGATGCCCATGAAATGGCGCTCACTCGAAGAATCGACTCCGGAAACTGATATTCGCTCGCTGCGCGAGATCTATGCCGAGCGCAAGGAACTGATCGCGAAGTACGTTCCGGCGGAAACGCAGGCTGTTCATGCTCGAGCGGTCGCGGAATGAAACAAAGAACTTAGCCGCAAACATTCTGCCCGTCGGCTCAAAGATTCCAGAATTCCAGCTTCGGATCACGATGGCAAGACCGTCTCTTCCTCCGAATTGCTCGCCAAAGGACGCCTCGTGCTCTGCTTTATTCGCGGGCGCTGGTGTCCGTTCTGCGTCGGTCAGATGGAAGCGATGAATCTCATCCTGCCGGAGATCGAGCAGACCGGCGCGACGCTCGCTGCCATTTCTCCGCAGACTGTCCAGCAATCATTCTTCATGCGCGATCAGCACAAGCTGCGCTTCCCGCTGCTCTCCGATGCCGGCAACAAAGTGGCGCGGCAGTTCGGACTGACCTATCGCGTTCCCGATGAACAGCAGGCACTCTACAAACGCGCGTTCGTCAACCTGCCGTTCGTGAACGGAGACGACAGTTGGGAGTTGCCGATTCCTGCGACCTACATCATCGATCGCGATGGAACGGTGCTCTACGCTTCTGCGAATGAGGATTACACGGAGCGGACCCGGACATGCCGCTGCGCGACGTCGCTGAGCCCGTTTTCTGTGCCAATCGATGACTAAGCGTGCCCTTCCGACGTCAACGCGCGGCGCTGTGGGAGCCCGCGCTTCACACTTGAAACATGCAGATTTCCGGACTGGCAACTGACACTGGCCACTGGCCACTGTCATGAACTATATCTACGGCATCAACGCCGTCAGCGAGGCGCTCAAGGCCCGCGGACGCGCCTTCCAGTGGGTTGGCATGGCGAAGGAGCGGCACGACATCCGCTTGCAGCGCATGATCGAAGACTGCCGCAAGCTGGGCGTACCGGTACGTTTTCTCACGCGCGTGGAACTCGACCAGATGGCTGGTCGGGCCGCGCATCAGGGCGTGGTGGCCGTCACCTCGGCCAAGCAATACAGCGATCTCGATGACGTGGTCGGCGCCAAGCGCGGACGATATTCCTTCGTCATTGTCCTCGATGGCGTGGAAGACCCGCACAACCTGGGCGCCCTCATGCGTACCGCCGATGCCGCCGGCGCTGACGGTGTAGTAATCCCAGAACGCCGCGCCGCTCCAGTCACCGGCACCGTCACAAAAACTTCCGCGGGAGCCAGCGAATATTTGCCCATCGCGAAAGTGACGAACATCGCGCGCACGGTGGAAGAACTGAAAGAACGCAATATCTGGACGGTTGGCCTCGACGAGCGCGGCAAGCAGACTTACGACGCCCTCGATTACAACATGGATTGCGCGCTGGTTCTGGGCGCGGAGGGCAAAGGCCTGCACGACCTGGTAAAGAAGAAGTGCGATTTTCTGGTTTCGATTCCGATGCTGGGTAAAGTTCCGTCGTTGAATGTCTCCGTCGCCGGGGCGGTGGTGATGTATGAAATCGTGCGGCAGACGCCGCGCGAAAGATAAAGATAACGAGGCGTCTGCGGGTGCGAAATGAAGTTGCGTAGTCTGCGGCTGGTTCTTTTTCTTTTCTTCGTTTTTTGTGCTTCCGCTGTAAATGCTATTTTCTCTCGACCGTGAAGCCTTCACCTTCACCAGCTACGATCTGAATGTCCGCGTCGAACCTGAGCAGCAGCGATTAGGAGTTCGCGGCAAGATCACCTTGCGCAACGATTCGGCAACGCCGCAGAAAGTTGCCGTGCTGCAAATTTCTTCTTCGCTCGATTGGCGCTCCATCAAGGCCGGCGACAAGCTACTGGCGTTCGTCGCGCAACCTTACACTTCCGATATCGATCACACCGGCGCGCTCTCGGAAGCCATCGTGACGTTGCCGGACGCAGTCGCACCCAAGGGTACGGTTGAACTTGAGATCGCCTACGAAGGTGTCATCGTTCTGGATGCGACACGGCTCACGCGCATCGGCACGCCCGCAGACGAAGCGAACGCCAGCGACTGGGATCAGATCAGCACAAAATTCACCGCTGTGCGCGGAGCAGGATACGTGGCGTGGTACCCCATCGCCACCGAAGCGGCGAGTCTTTCCGAAGGCAGCGATCTGTTCGAAGTTTTGGGCCGATGGAAAGCGCGAGAGGTGGCAGCCGTCATGAAAGCGGACTTCGCATCCCCGACCGTCACTGGCGATGCGACTCCGCCAGTCACCCTTTGCGGCGGTGACGAGTTGCACATCATCACGAGAGGGGGAAGCCCCAAGTTTCCTGGTTCTCAATGCTCGTATCAACCCCTCGGACTTTCAATCCCAGCGTTTACTGTTGCGAACTTCGGAGTCGTAGATCGACCTGCAGTCACGGTCTACAACTTGCTTGAGCATGCGGCCGCCGCTGAAACCTACGCAGACGCGGCTGAGAAAGCCAGCGGATTGATCACGGAATGGTTTGGAGCGCCCCGGAGGAAAGCCGAGACTGCCGACCTAGGCGATCCAGATGCGGCTCCGTTCGAGAGCGGTTCGCTGCTGCTCACTCCTCTAGCAAATACCGACCCTAAACTGGCGGCCCTGATCGCCGCCCATCAACTGACTCACGCCGCATTCGCCTCGCCGCGGCCCTGGATCAACGAGGGCCTCGCTCACTTTGCGCAGGCGCTTTATCTCGAACAACAGAAGGGACGCCAAGCTGCGCTCGATTACATCGGATCACACCGGTCGGCACTCAGCGCGGCTGAGGGCGATAAAGAGAAGCAGGTGACCGCACCCAGATCGGAGGACGAAGTCAACCGGTCATTAATCAATACATACGACGAGGAGCTTTATCGCAGCAAGGCGATGTGTGTGTGGTGGATGCTGCGCGACATGATCGGGGATCAAGCACTGAAGAAAGCTCTTGCGTCTTATCGTCCGGAGCAAGACAAAGAACCTTCTTACCTCCAGAAATTGATCAAGGCGCAGACGCAGCGCGACCTGGAATGGTTTTTTGATGATTGGGTTTACCGCGATCGCGGACTGCCGGACTTCAAAGTGGAATCGGCATTCGTCCGCAAGACCCTGCCTACAGGCTATCTGCTTACCGTCACAGTGGACAACCTGGGCACGGCAGGAGCAGAAGTTCCGGTCACGGTGAAGCTGGCCGGCGGAGAAGTTACGCAGCGACTGGTAGTACGTGCCAAAAGCAACGCCGTAATTCGCGTGGAAGTTCAGAAACCGCCTGAAGAAATCGTGATCAACGACGGCAGCGTGCCGGAGAGCGACACGATGAATAATACCTTCAAGATTGAGGGCGACCCCGCGAAGTGATAGAAAAGCAGGTAATCAGCAGTACCAGTTTTGCTGGCCACTGATCACCGGCCACTAACCACTTGCTTCGTGAACTCCGCCAGCGCATCCAGCTTTGTGGCGGCGGTACCCGAGTCGATCGACTGCGCGGCCAACGGAATCGCTTCTGCCAGGTGATCGGCGCGGCCTGCCGCCACCAGCGCGGCTGCGGCGTTCAGCACCACGACATCGCGGCGTGGAGATTTCTTTCCACTTAGCACCTCGCGAATGATGGCCGCGTTTTCAGCCGCATCGCCGCCGGAGATATCCGCAAGCGGCGCGCGCTTCATGCCGAACTCTTCGGGATCGACTTCGTAAGTGCGGACGATACCATCACGAGCTTCGGCCACGCGGGTTGGTCCGGTGATGGTGATCTCGTCGAGCCCATCAAGGCCATGCACAACCAGCGCGCGGCGCAGCCCCAACATGCTCAGCACCTCGGCCAGCTTTTCGACCATCTCGAGCGCGTACACGCCCACAACTTGACCGGAAGCGTGCGCTGGATTGGTGAGCGGACCGAGCAGATTGAACATGGTGCGCAGGCGCAGCTCGCGCCGCACTTTCTGCACCTGCTTCATGGAGGAATGTAGATCGGGCGCAAATAGAAAACAGATTCCAACTTCGCGCAGACACTGCGCAGCGCGCTCCGGGGACAACTGGATGTTCACACCCATCGCCTCCATCACGTCTGCCGAGCCACACTTCGAACTGATGCTGCGGTTGCCGTGCTTAGCCACGCGCACGCCCGCACCCGCGGTTACAAATGCCGTGGCGGTTGAGATGTTAAAAGTTCCGCTGGCGTCGCCGCCGGTGCCGCTGGTGTCCACTAATGATTCTGATAGCGCATCGCGGCCGGTCCCGCTCAGGTCAAGCGCGCCTGCGGATGAAATGGGCAGCGAGGTCGCCGCGGCGCGGATGGCTTCGGCGAAGCCCACGATCTCTTCGACGGTTTCACCTTTCATGCGCAAAGCCATGAGCAGCGCTGCGATTTGTGAGTCAGCGCAATTTCCCGCGAGCACTTCCGCCATCACTTCGCGCGCTTCCGCGCGAACGAGTGATTGGGCGCGATTGGCAATACGAGAAATGGCTTCGAGGATCGTCACATTGGGAATTGTAAGGGATAGTGGCTGCGAGACAAGAATTGGGACAAGAAGCGCGATAGCTTCAGGAGTTCGCCGACGGCCCATTAAGCCGGGGCAAGAAATATTCGCGCCAGGATTCCGGCAGTTCGGACGTAGCTATGGCTTTTTGCAAGAGCTCGGAATTGTACTTATCGTAGGCGATCAGGTGGTTCAATTCGGCAATGGTAATGCCGTCGCAATTTCGCGAGATGAGTTCGATCGGGTTTCCCATTTCAACTTCCCCTTCCTGCTCCACCGAAAAATAAAATCCGCTGCGGCGGCTGTGCAGGAAACGCTCAATCATATCGTTCCGTTGAAATTTTGCGGCCAGCTTATAGCAAGGCATTCGCGGCTGGCGGACCATCAATGTCGACGAACCAACCTGGAAGCGGTCGCCGATGTGGAGATCGTCCTCGCTCAGGCCTTCGGTCGTAAAGTTCTCGCCAAACGCGCCGGGCGGCAACTTCTCCCCGGGCAATTCATGCCGCCAATACTCATAATGCTCAGCAGGATATCCGTAAACCGCTTTGTAAACCCCGCCGTGGACACTGAGGTCGGCTTGCCGGTCACCATCCAGATTCAAAGTGCGCAGCGTGACCGTTCCGGATACCGGCTTCTTAAAAATACCGGTGCTGATGGTTGTTCCTTTGTAGACCATCAACTGCGGCCGCGCGACGTTTAGCGAAATCAATTTCATTTTATTTTCGGTGCTCATAGAGACGATTTCAAATTACTTTTTCAGATCCCTTTCGCCTTTCGAGTTCCCAATTTAAGACTTGGATGTAGGGTTTATTGAAAAGACGCGCAGGCTGTTTGCTCAAACCCCGCACCGTTCTATAAAATTAATGGTTTGCTGCCGCGTCTTTAAGCTGCAAGCGTGTTCCTGCCGATCATTGTCGCTGGAAAAGAAATCATTATGAAAATCCATGAGTACCAGGGAAAAGCGATTCTAAAGAAGTATGGTGTGACTGTGCCGCGCGGGACGATGGCGACTTCGCGCGAAGAGGCCGAGGCTGCCGCTCGAGAGCTGCTCGGTGCTGGTGCAACCGGAGTAGTGGTGAAGGCGCAGATTCATGCCGGCGGTCGCGGCAAGGGCGGAGGCGTAAAAATCGCCAAGTCGGTGAGCGAAACGGGAGATCTCGCCGAAAAGATGCTGGGCATGAAGTTGGTCACGCACCAGACGGGGCCCGAAGGCCGCACGGTGCGGCGGCTGCTGATCGAAGAAACTTTGCCCATTGAAAAAGAATTGTATCTAGGAATTCTTGTGGACCGCGCAGAAGGCAAGCCGGTGTTCATGGCATCAGCCGCGGGTGGAATGGAAATCGAGCAGGTGGCGGCGGAAAATCCCGATGCCATTCTGAAGCAGCACATCGATCCCGGCATGGGCCTCGAAGCATTTCAGGCGCGCAAGATGGCTTTCAAGCTTGGGCTGAGCGGCAAGCAGATCAATCCCGCGGTGCAGTTTCTCACCAATCTTTATAAGGCGTTTCTCGATACCGACGCTTCCCTGCTTGAGATCAATCCTTTCATCACCACCACCGATGGTCGGCTCTTCGCGCTCGATGCCAAGCTCACTTTCGACGACAACGCGCTCTTCCGCCATCCTGATATCCGCGAACTGCGCGACATTACGGAGGAAGATCCGCTTGAAGTGGAGGCCTCGAAGTACAGCTTGAATTACATCAAGCTCGATGGCAGCGTGGGCTGCATGGTGAATGGCGCGGGACTGGCCATGGCCACGATGGACATTATTAAATACGCCGGCGGCATGCCTGCGAATTTTCTCGACGTGGGCGGCGGCGCGAACGCCGAGCAGGTGGCTCACGCATTCGAAATCCTGCTTAGCGACAAGAGTGTGAAAGCGGTACTGATCAATATTTTCGGCGGCATTCTGCGCGTGGATACTCTGGCTACCGGCGTGGTGGAGGCGGCGAAGAAAACCAACCTCCAGCTTCCCGTGGTGTTGCGGCTGGAAGGTACGAACGTGAATGAGGGCAAGAAGATTCTGATGGATTCGGGCCTGAACTTTGTGGTGAGCGACACCATGAAGGATGCGGCCGACAAAGTGGTAGCGGCGGCTCGGGGAGTATAGGGAAAATGTTTTCGCACTTGTCATCCCGAGCGCAGCGAGGGACCATGGTGTTCGCTTGAGGCGGCACAACCGGTGGCACAAGCAAAAACCAAGATTCCTCGCTTCGCTCGGGATGACAAGGGTATGACGAGAGGAATTAGTTTTTATGGCAATTCTGGTTAATAAGAAAACGAAGTTGATTGTGCAGGGCCTGACTGGACGCGAGGGCACCTTCCACGCCAAGGCCTGCGCGGCTTACGGAACGCAGGTAGTGGGCGGAGTGACACCAGGCAAGGGCGGCACCACGCATGAAGGCTGGCCGATTTTCAACACCGTGCAGGAAGCGGTGGAGAAGACCGGCGCCGACACGACCGTTATTTTTGTTCCTCCGCCGTTCGCGGCAGATGCCATCATGGAAGCGGCGGACGCCGAACTTGACCTCATCGTCTGCATCACCGAAGGCATTCCGACGCTCGACATGGTCAAGGCCTGGGAGTTTCTGCAGAACCGGCGTTCACGGCTCATCGGTCCGAATTGTCCAGGCATTATTTCGCCGGGCAAGTGTAAGGTCGGAATTATGCCCGGGTCGATTCACAAAGAAGGTTCGATCGGAATTGTTTCGCGCTCGGGCACGCTGACTTATGAAGCGGTGCATCAGCTCACGCAGCGCGGAGTTGGACAATCGACCGCCATTGGAATTGGCGGCGATCCGATTATCGGGACCACCTTCCTGGATGCGCTCGATCTCTTCAACCGCGATCCGGAAACCGAAGCTGTGATCATGATTGGTGAAATCGGCGGGGATGCCGAAGAAACCGCTGCGGAATTTGTGAAGACGAAAATGAAGAAGCCTGTGGTAGGGTTCATCGCAGGACAAACCGCGCCTCCGGGGCGGCGCATGGGCCACGCGGGAGCGATCATCTCCGGAGGCAAAGGAACGGCTGCGGAGAAGATCAAAGTTATGGAAGCTGCGGGTATCCGTGTCGCAAAGTCTCCGGCGGACATTGGAGAAACGCTGGTGGCGGCGCTGGGAGTAAAAGTCTAATTGGCTTCAGCGCTGATTTGTCACGTCGGGGAGCATTACAATGTTCAGGCGCGGGCGGTTGTTGCATCGCGACAGGATTTATAGCGACGAAGGTTTTTTCGTGATCCCTGGTAAGGACTGGCTCGTTTACAGCGAAGATGGAAAGAGAATGACCATCACGGTTGAGATGGGACGCAGTGGTTTTGCCATATACAGCGAGACCATCGGGCGCTGGGATGACAACCCAGCGAATTCCATCAGCAATGACGAGCGGAAGCGAATTGTTGCAAATGTGACACGAGCTCTAGAGTCCCAAGGACAGTCTGTTATTTTTATTTAAGGTAACTCATTGCAAGAGATTCCCCAACGACTAAGGACGAACTACCAATAACCATTATGAAGACTCTGCAACGCACTCTTACCATCGTGAAACCTGACGCCGTCGCCAAGAACGGGGTTGGCGACATCATCGAACAATTTGAGAAACAGGGCTTCCGCATTCTTGCTATGAAGATGCTGGAAATCTCGAAGCATCAGGCGGAGCAGTTTTACGCCGTGCATGCCAGCCGTCCGTTTTATGGCTCGCTCACCGATTTCATGTCGAGCGGACCGATCGTTGCCCTGGCGCTGGAAAAAGAAAACGCCATCGCTGATCTGCGCAAGCTGATGGGCGCGACCAACCCGGCCAACGCCGAAGAAGGGACGATCCGCAAGAAGTGGGCGTCGAGCATCGAGCACAACGCGATTCACGGCTCCGATGCCGAGGATACGGCGCGCTTTGAGTTGAGCTTCTTCTTCGCGGGGTACGAATTAGCGAAGTAGTGTAGCGCCGCCGGGGCGGCGAGTCCGCTAGTGGCTTCTCGATATGGGCTGTGCTGCCTATCCTTACCATGGAACCAAGAAGAGAACTGCTAGATCGGCAGATGCGGCGGCAAGTCCAGCCAAATTTGGATCGTGTAGCAGGAATGATGGATCAGTGTGTCAACTACGGCACGCACCTCATTTTGAAATGCGATCGCGCGGCCGGTGAAAAGCAAGTTTTGGCAGCCGTCATGCTTGGGCTTCATGTAGTGGAAGTGCTAGATGCCATCGCTGTCCTGGTCCGAAAGTGCTGTGTCGATGCAGCAAAAAACCTGCTGCGGAACCAGATGGAGGCGATGTTCGGAATTGCTTACATGGCGCAAGGGGACTCTGAGCGCAAAGCGATTCAGTACATTGTCGCTCATGCACACGCGCGAATCGATTGGTACAGGAAACTCGATCCCACTGTGGAGACGGGCAAGCAACTGAAGGCGCAACTTAAGAGGGACTCAACTTTCCATGAGCTAGAAATCGTCGCGCTCGATACCGAGGACAACATACGTAATCTCGAGAACATGCTCGCCCGACCGGAATACGCCACTGTGGAGGCCGATTGGCAGGCGATGCATCGGCAGAAAAAAGGACAAATCTGGTGGTACTCGCTAAACGGAGGGCCGAAGAGAATCGAAGAACTTGCAACGGCGGTCGGCGATTCCGGATGGTACGAAGTACTCTACAGAATCTATTCAGGTGAGATTCATGCAACCAATGCCCTGGGGAGCCTTCATGCCACCCACGATAAGCGGGGCGCATACCAGCCTCTCCGCTATCCGACGGACCTGCCTATGGTGGCCAGTATTGCGATCTCGATGGGGCTGAGGACCTACCGGAGCCTAATTGATATGCTGCTTCCCGACGAAAAGCAGCAATATGCTGACTGGTATGCGAAGGAAATCAAGCCGAGCTACGACGAGTTGGTAAAGTTCAAAATCATCGACCCGAGCAGGCCATCAAGAACGCCGCACAAACGACCTACCTAGCTACGTTCCTTCGCGAACACGAGTGCTCACACGACCTACCCGAGCGGCTCGAACAAATGGCCTTCCACGCGGTCTGCAACTCTGGGCAGATCCTTGCGGGCGTACTGCAAAAAGTGCGGAGCGTTGCGATGGGCTTCGAGCGCGGCATCATCTTTGTACTGCTCATAGATGAAGAAGCGCCGCGGCTCGGTCTTGTGCCGGTGGACCTGGTACATCGAACAGCCTGGCTCCTTGCGGGATTCCTCGGTCAGCTTGGCAAACAGAGCGGTAACCTCGGCTTCATGCCCAACCTTCGCCATCCAGGTAACTGCCAAAACCACCATCGTGCGCTCCTTAACTACTAAGTAGTCTCTGTGGCTGACCAATGGGAAGTCAATTCTATTTGCGGGATGAGGTTGTCTTCAACTCAGCTATGAAATCATCCATAAAGATGGTGTGGTCGCGGTCGGGACCAGTCGAGATCATGCCAACTTTAGCTCCAGTTTCTTTCTCCACAAATGCGAGGTAGTCGCGGGCCGCCTTCGGCAGCTGATCGAACTTGGTGATGCCTTGCGTAGAGGTCCGCCAGCCCGGCAACTTGGTATACAGACACTTCAGTTTGTCATAGCCGCTGGCTTGCGCGGGAATTTCCATCGTCTTTTTGCCATCGACGTCGTAACTCACGCAGACCGGAATCTCCGCCAGCTCGTCGAGCACATCAAGCTTGGTCACCACCAGCCAGGTGATGCCGTTGATCATGGCAGCGTAGCGCAGCAGCGGCAGATCGAGCCATCCGGTGCGCCGCGGCCGCCCTGTAACCGCGCCAAACTCGTTGCCACGCTTGCGTAGCTGCTCGCCGAGTTCGCCCGTTTCTTCGCTGGGAAACGGGCCTTCGCCTACGCGCGTGCAATATGCTTTGGTGAGTCCGATCACCGAATCGATTGCATTCGGAGCGACGCCGGTGCCAATCGCCGCGCCTCCTGAAGTTGCGCTGGACGAAGTTACAAAGGGATAGGTTCCGTGATCGATGTCGAGCATTGTCCCTTGCGCGCCTTCGAACAGGATGGCCTCACCGCCAGCCAGCGCTTCGTTTAACAAGACCGCTGTGTCACAAACGAATGGCGCGATCTTCTCGGCCGCTGCCGCGTACTCTGTGTACATTTTGTCGGCGTCGAGCGGATCAGAATTGAAGAGGGCATGCGCGATCATATTTTTCTCGCGCACCGCGTTTTCGATATGTTTTTTCAAAAGTTGCAGATCGAGCAGATCGGCGACACGCAAGCCGCGCCGGCCCATCTTATCTTCATACGCCGGACCAATTCCGCGGGAGGTGGTGCCGATCTTCACACGTCCGGGTGCATTTTCCGCAGCCAGTTCGATCATGCGATGGTAGGGAAGAATCACTTGGGCGCGGTTTGAGACGAAGAGGATTCCGTCGACTCTCACGCCCGCATCGCGCAGCGAACCTACTTCCTTCAGAAAAGCGATGGGATCCAGGACCACGCCGTTGCCGATCACGCTGCGGCAGAGCAGTTCGCAACACTCCGCACGGAACCAGTTGCAGAACAAACTTCTTGCCGTTGATGATGACGGTGTGGCCGGCGTTGTGGCCGCCGGCGTAGCGAGCCACCACGGAGAAGCTCTCCGACAGAACGTCGACGATCTTTCCCTTGCCCTCATCGCCCCACTGGGCGCCGACAATTACCGCAGTCTTGCCTCGTTTCAATGCTAACTCCGTTACAGGATTCGCGCACGCATACCCGCGCGTACAGATGAAAACCGGGGTCGCACACTCCTTGCCCCGCGGCAAATACTGAAAGGCTTATGGGATGGAAGCGGAGAAGATGTGTACGGATTATCTTATCGCGCTGGTAAGGCGCATGGCAACGTAACCCGGATGGATGCACCGGGTCTCAGGATAAGATGGGTTCATGCCGAAATTTGAGAAGCATATTTTCGTATGCGGCAACCAGCGCCCGCCGGGCAATCCACGGGGATGCTGCGATCCCAGCGGCCAAGCCAAGCTGCAAAAACTCTTCAAGCAGAAGCTCGCAGAGTGCGGCCTCAAGGGCCGAGTCCGGGCCAACCAGGCTGGCTGTCTCGACCAATGCGAGCATGGCCCGAACCTCGTGGTTTATCCCGATGCGGTCTGGTATGGGTTCGTCACCGAAGCCGATGTCGACGAAATCATTGAATCCCACATCATCGGCGGCAAACCTGTTGAGCGCCTAGTAATGTCCGAGTCGTGCCTGAATACCGCTACCTGTGAACATCGGAAGAGTAGCAGTCAGTGAGCAGTGGCCGGAAGTATGAGCTGTCTGGCCGAAGCTGTGTCCTATCGTCAATCGTTTTCGACTTCCCCTTGAAACGCTTTTCGACTCGTCGTCACCATCCTGATAGTGTGACGAAAGTTTCATCGCGTTAAGGGGTGATATTCGCTCCTGAAGTACCCGCATGCAACTTCTTTCACACTAGTAGTAGGCGAGGGGTCGGTGTATGATTCCTGCCGTTTTGTAATGAGTAAGGAGATTCGGACAAAGGCTTCCTGTGTTCCGGGCCCTCCTCCCAACTCCGTAGTGCGGAAACATCAAGCAAAGTTCAATTCAAATTTAAGGGGCGTTTATGAAATCTGCGCGTTTCGTTCGTATACCTCTCCGCGTGTGTCCAGCGGTCGTCCGCTCCAGCGTGACGGCCTTTTTAATTCTCTTCGTCACAACCATGGCATGGTCGCAACAATCAGCTTCGACTCAACTTTCGAAGGCAACTCTGGCAGCACTGAGAACACCGCCCCAGGTGGTCACGGGCGCCGCGACAGTGGTCGGGCATTACACCGCTAATCCCAAATTGCGTTTGACCATCGCTCTGCGGCCGCCTAACCCAACGCAAGAGGCAGAGTTCCTGCGCGAACTTCAGGATAGAAAATCGCCTCAGTACCACCAGTTTCTTTCGCAAGCAAACTGGATCGCCCGCTTTTCACCCAGCGAAGCGGACGAGCAAGCTGTCATGGAGTGGGCTACGAGCCAGGGGCTGACCATCACTCATCGATACCCGAATCGGTTGCTGGTGGACGTAGAAGCGCCAGTCTCGGCCATCGAGACGGCACTGGGCGTGACCATCAATAGCTATTCGCTCAACGGCGCATCTTATTTTTCCAATGATCGTGATCCGGTCCTCCCGGCCAGCGTGGCGAGCATCGTCACCTCGGTGCAAGGCCTGAACAACATCCAGCGCATGCAGACTCGCAAGAGCGCATTCACCCTGCCGGAGCCGGACTACGTTGCGGGACCGGTGGTTGCGGAGGGAACGGCGGGTCACGGCAACGGCAGCCATGCGGCGCTCAAAGCCGCAATGGCGGCCAAGGCGAAGCAGACCAAAAACGGCTCCAACATCACCAACGGAAACTACGATCCGTCCGACATCTACAATTCAAACGCCTACAACTACAATGCGCTGCAGGCCCTTGGGCATTGCTGCAATCCGGAGAACAATTCTTCAGGTTCACTACCGCAAGGCTCCATCGCCCTCGCCGCATTCGGAGCTTTCGCGGGTAGCGATATTACCGGTTTCCAGTCGCAATATCCGTATCTGGCGTACTTCTATCAGCCCATCTACATCGATGGAACGCCGGCGTGTTGCGGCGATGAAGTGACGCTTGATACGGAATGGTCGACGGCCACATCGAACAGCTTCGGATCGTATCTCGACACGGCTGAAGTTTTTGTTTACGAAGGCGCGAATGAAAACAACGGCACCTTCACCGACATTTACAACCAGATGGTAAGTGACGGACATGCCCGGGTCTTCAGCACAAGCTGGAGCTGCACCGAGTTCTACGGCTGCGACAGCGGCACCATGGACTCGCGGGACTCCATCTTCAGCGAAATGGTTGGAGAAGGGTGGACACTGATGGCTGCCTCGGGCGATCGCGGAGCCACTGACGATTGCGCGGACCGGGTCGATGTGTCCTTCCCGGCCTCTGATCCCAACGTGATCGGAGTAGGCGGCACCTACCTGCAACTCTATAGCAACTCGACTTATGACTATGAAACCGGATGGCAGGGCGGCACAGGTTCTGGCTCCTGCGGCAGCAACAACGGCGGCAGCGGCGGCGGGTGCAGTGCTTATTATGCTGCTCCCGGTTACCAAACAAGTCCGGCATGCGGGTCGGGAAGCCGCAGCACTCCTGACATCTCACTCAACGCGGCTCATGGACAAAACTACTACTTCAACGGCTCGCTCTCGGGCGTAGGCGGCACCAGCATCTCATCACCGATGGTGGCTGGTTTCATGGCGCAGGAGGATGCCTATCTCTTGTCCCTAGGCAGCATCTGCGGCGTAAACAACGGCACCGAGCCCTGCGGTCCCATGGGCAACGCCAACTGGAATATCTACTTCGAAGGCTACAACTCTGACTACGCGCCGCACTATCCGTTTTACGACATCACTTCGGGGTGCAACAGTAACGACATTACTCTGCTCTACGGTTTGGGTTATTACTGTGCGGGCACCGGATACGATGAAGTAACCGGCTGGGGAACCTTCAACGCACTGCAGTTCGCGTGGATGATGAACTATTCCATCGCGGCTGATGAGGGCGCACCGTACATCACTTTTGGCGGGCCCACCACCAGTAAATGGTATAACACTGACCAAATCGTCGACTGGGATGTTACTGATACGGGCGGCAATTACCCACCAACCGGCGTTTCGGGTTACAGCCAGGCGTGGGATGCCGATCCAGGCGACGTAGGCAGCGAACCGACTCCTGGCCAGGGCAACTCGTTCTACAGCGGCCCGCAGCACGTCAACTCAGGCTTTGGTTGCACTGACCTCACTGGCGCACTCTGTACGGGCGGCCCCGTGAGCCAGGGTTGCCACACCGTGTACGTACGGGGGTGGGACAACATGGGCTTGGGATCCGGTGTCAATACGTATGGCCCGGTCTGCTACGACACAGTTGCTCCTCATACCACTGCCACGTTGAGCGGCACGTCAAGTGGCGGAACCTACACAACCGCAGTCAAGGTAACTCTCACGGCGACCGATCCCTCGCCGGGAAGCGGCATTGCCAGCACGGTTTATCAGATCAACGGTGGAACCGTCACCACATACACCGCACCCTTTACGGTATCGACCGCCGGCGCTCATACCATCACGTTCCACAGTACGGATGTGGCTGGCAACGTGGAGGGCACCGAAACGACCAGCTTCTCGATTACATCAAAAACAGCAACCGGGCTAACGGCGTCTCCGAATCCGTCTGCTTCGGGCCAGTTCGTGACCTTTACGGCCACGGTGACTCCGACATTCTCGGGCACGCCAACCGGAACTGTAACCTTCAAGAATGGCACGTCGAATATTGGCACCTCGACCCTGAGCGGCGGAGTGGCGAAGTTCTCTACCAAGACTCTGGCCGTGGGCAGCCATTCCATAACCGCCGTCTACAACGGCGCTACGTACTTCACTACCAGCACCTCTGCAGCGGTAACGCAAGTCGTGGAGAACGCAACCACGACCGCGTTAACGTCCTCCTTGAACCCCGCGGAATTTGGCCAGTTCGTCAAATTCACGGCGAAAGTCACGTCCACGGCGTCGGGTACGCCAACTGGAACCGTGACCTTCAAGAACGGAACCACCGTTCTGGGCACCAGCAATATGAGTGGCGGCTCTGCATCGCTGTTCATTAACACCCTTGCAGTCGGTACTCACCCGATCAGCGCCGTTTACTCCGGCAACGCAACATTCTCCACCAGCACCTCGTCGGTTCTTTCCCAAGTGATCAACAAAGCCGGCAGCACAACAAAAGTTGTATCGTCGGCGAATCCATCCACTTCCGGGGAGACGGTGACGTTTACCGCGACTGTGAAGTCCACCACTACGGGAACTCCCGTCGGTAGCGTGAACTTCATGGATGGAACCACGAAGCTGGGAAACCGAGCGCTCAGCGGCGGAGTTGCGGCCTTAACCACCTCAACCCTGTCCACAGGAACGCACAGCATCACAGCCGTATACGTGGGCAACTTCGACTACACCACCAGCACATCGACGGCGTTGTCGCAGAAGGTTAACCCGTAACAATCGAGCCTTGCGCCGTAACCGCGGCGCAAGGCTCGTTCTACTGCAGTTCTGATTTTTGGTTCGCAGTTCAAGGCCTGCCAGATTGGTAGGCCTTTTTTATTGTGGTGCGAGTGGACAACTTTCTGGTAGGAGAAGGAAGATGGAGTCGCCTTGTACTACTGGCAACACTGGTAACCGGCAACTGTTTCATGGTAGGCGCGGCAGGGATCGAACCTGCAACCACCGGTTTAGAAAACCGGTGCTCTATCCTATTGAGCTACGCGCCCCCTTAGCAAAATTTATCATAAGGTCGGGGTGGACGAGCATGTGGAGTATCATGCGATGTTGCATTGAGCATCGCCGCTCCATCCCGCCTGGCGTACATCGATTGGATGCGGGGTCTCGCTTGCGTGTTGATGTTCCAGACCCATTGTTACGATTCATGGCTTAGCCCCAGCGCCCGCCAGAGCAAGTTCTTCATGTACTCGCAGCTGGGAGGAACCTTCCCTGCTCCGTTGTTTCTGTTTCTGGCGGGAATTTCGTTCGCGCTGGTGACCGAAAAACTTTGGAAGAAAAATCTGGCACCCGCGCAGATTGCCCGCGCCACAATCTTTCGTGGGGCGGAGATATTTGCCTTCGGCCTGCTCTTTCGCCTGCAGGAATATCTCATCGCATGGGGCTGGGCGCCGCTCAGCGACCTGCTGCGCGTGGATGTGCTCAACACGATCGGTCTTTCCATGATGCTCATGGGCTTGCTGTGCTGGCTGGTCATGTTTTTTATGCACCGCGGGACGCAGACAAGACTTGCCCTCGTGCTCGCTTCCGCGGGAACGGCGGTGCTGATTTCTTTATTGACCCCGCCGCTGTGGACCACATGGCGTCCGAACTGGCTGCCCTGGCCGCTCGAGTCTTACATCAACGGAGTGCACAATCTGGGTGCGCCACAGCCGTGGCTATTTCCAATATTCCCCTGGGCCGCCTTCGCCTTTGCCGGGCTGGCCACCGGGTTTATTTTGCAGAGTGAGTGGGTCCGCCAGCGTGAGACACAGACTTTCTTTTTGGCGGGCGTGGCTGGTTTGGTGCTGGTTGTAGTTTCGCGCTGGCTCGATGCGCAGCCGCGCCAGATCTATGCGGTCTACGACTATTGGCACACCAGCCCGAATTTTTGGTTGATTCGCGTGGGCATGCTGCTCATAATTTTGATGGCGAGTTATACCTGGTGCCGCTGGGTCATCGGACACCGGGTTATCGGACAACGGCGCGCCAGACCGTGGAGTTTCAGTCCGCTCATTCAGTTAGGCCAGGCTTCCCTGCTGGTCTACTGGGTGCATCTTGAATTTGTGTATGGGCGCGCCTCCATCCTATCGAAACATGTACAAAACATCCGGATCGCATCTTTCGGATTGCTTACGATTTTCCTCGCCATGCTTCTCCTCGCTTATCTACGAACGCGGATGAAGGGACACGGAGCCGAAATGCTGGCCTGGTTTCGGCGTCCAGCAAGCGCAAGCTGAGCAGCGGCAAATTGTCGTCCGGGCACTATCCGTTGTCATCCCGAGCGAAGCGAGGGATGACAATCAGCGGAGGATTGAGCATTAAAGTTGCGCTAACTGCTTCGCGAACTCAACGACTTCGCGCTCCGCCCAGCGGCCATCATAGGTTGAATCACCATCGCGCTCGCCAACAAACGCACAATGCCCGCCGTCCTCGGTTTCAATGTAGGTGATGTTGCGATTGGCGAGAATTTTCTCACGCGTCTCTGGCAAGATACGAACGAAGGGATCGTTGGCCGCGTGAATGATCAGGGTGGGGCGCGCGATTCGCTCGATCACGTGGGCAGCAGCAGCGCGGTCGTAGTAATCGTCGGCCCCGGCGAAACCACAATAATATGCGGTGATGCGATCGTCGAACTCGCGCAGCGTTCTAACTCCGCGCACCCGCGAAGCATCGAAGCTGGCCGGAAACAGCTTCACTTTGCGGCGAAAGCGCTGGAACAACTGCAGCAGAAAATAATATTCGTAAATCCGGTTGGCGGGTTCGTGCAGCGCATCGGCTCCGGCCGCTAAATTTACTGCCGGACACACCGCCGCCACTCCGCGAAATTCCGCCGGACCGTCGCTTCCCCACTCCCCCGCCAGCTTCAAAACCAGATTGCCGCCCATGGAAAACCCAATCAGCCCGAAACCAGGAATTCCATCGCGCTCGACGAGGTCTCGCGCGACTGCGGCCACATCAGCGGAACGGCTTGAGTTGTACAGCGTGGGCGCGCAATGGTCCATGCCGCCGCAATTGCGCTGGTTCATGCGGATCACGTTCATGCCCGCGGCCAATCCATTCCGCGCGATTCCCAGCATGTATTGCGATTCGCTCGATCCTTCAAGGCCGTGCACCACGATCAGCGTCAGCGCTCTTCGATCTTTTTGCCAATGACAATGGCAGAGCACCGGAATGCCGGGTTCTACTTCGATCAGGCGGCGTTCGGCTTCCGGCAACTCGATGCGGCGCTGCAGAAAAAAAGCCGCGAGCGTCTGCACATGACCACCACGCAACCCGGCGCGCGGCCGAAAGACTGAGGGCGCAAAAGCTCGCGGCTTGTCGCTCAAACCATCTTCGAAGCCGGCTTTTGAACTTACTTTTGAGCCCAAAGGTGCCACGCGTCAGCGCTCCCGTTTGCGAAGTTCGCGCGAATTGATTCTAATAGGTGTATTCGATTCCACGGGAGCTATGGTCATGCCGATTTTTGAATACATCTGCCAGGAATGCCAGCACGAGTTTGAGGCGTTGGTCTTCGGCCGCGACAAGGCCAAGTGCCCTAAGTGTGAAAGCAAAAAGCTGAGCCCTCAGCTGAGCGTATTCGCTATGTCGGCCAAAGCGTCCGCAGGCATGGGCGATGCAAGGCCCACAGGCAGCTGCGGCTCCTGCGGAGATCCTCGCGGCCCGGGCGCATGCTCACTCGGCGACCTCGATTAGAGCGCATCACTAGTCCCGATCCGCTCAATTCCACCCACCCGACAAACTTTCGGCACAGCACCACCTGTGACTGTGGTTACCTTTGTTTCCCCGTCCCGCGCACCTACGATGCATGAATCGGATTCGACCTGATTTGAAAAATTCAGGTTGAAACCTTTAGGAGCACCGCATGGATCGGCGCCAGCAATCACGCGTATTCGTTGACCTTCCCGTACAGATCTACGGCATGGACGCCAATTCCCGTCCGTACATTCAGGCCGCCAGCCTGCGCACCATCAGCGGCCGCGGCGCAACCTTGCAGGGCGTGGAAGCGCGCCTGAAGCCGGGAGACGTGGTCGACGTTTTATACGAAGGAACAAAAGCTCAATTCCGCATCGTGTGGTGCGGCAAGCCGGGAACCGATATGGCCGGTGAAGTTGGAGTAGAGAATCTTTCCGCCGGAACCATGTTCTGGGATGTCGACCCTATGCGCTGTGCGGCCGCCGCGGGCCGGAGCTAGAAACAACTAAAGACTAGAGACCGAATAATCCGCAGAGTTTCTCGCGAAGTTATCGGCACCTTCAACTCCAGGCTGTAAACTCACCAGTGATGCAAGTAAAGATTCTTGGCACGGCAGCCGGAGGCGCGTTTCCACAGTGGAATTGTGCCTGCGCAAATTGCCGCGCCGTGAGAGCCGCCACATTCCACGGCAAGCCACGCAGCCAGACGCAGGTTGCAATCTCCGAGAACGGCCTTCTGTGGTTCTTACTGGGCGCTTCTCCCGACCTGCGCGCACAAATTGAAGCCACACCCGAATTGCATCCGCGCCAGGGCAGGCGTCACTCGCCCATTGCCGGTGTAGCGCTGGCGAATGCGGATATCGATCACGTACTCGGACTGCTTTTGCTGCGCGAACTGCAACCGCTGCGCATCTATTCCACAGCTTCAATTCACCGCATTCTCTGCGAAGATAACTCGATGTTCGGCATGTTGCATCGCGTTCCCGAGCAGGCTAAGTGGACTGATTTCAGATCTGGCGAAGAATTTTCTCTCTGCGATGTCAAAGGCGCGGATTCCGGACTCCGTTGTAAGCCGTGGTCGTTGAGCGATCATTATCCTTCCTATGTCACCGCGGAACGCCGTTCGCTACTTTCCTCTGGCGAAGCTTCTCTCGGCTTCTTTATTACTTCGACCTCAGGCGCGCGGTTGGCCTATATGCCCGCCGTGCCTGGATTAGACGCCGCTTTGCTCGCGGAGTTCGGCGCTTGCAACGTCCTGCTTTTCGACGGCACCTTCTGGAGCAATGACGAACTCATTCGCGTGAGCGGCGATAAGTCCGGGCAAACTGCGAAACAGATGGGCCATGTCCCGGTAGAAGAAACGCTGGTCGAGTTGGCGGGAGTGCGCGGCCCGCGTAAAATATTTCTACACATCAACAACACCAATCCCATGCTGGACGAGGCGAGCGCTCAATCTCGCCAGGTGCGGGAGGCGGGCTGGGAGATCGCAGAGGATGGATGGCAGTTCAACCTGGCGTGAAAGTGAACGACACCGAAATCACATCGCAAGCCGCCCGCTTGCTTTCGCTCGAAGAATTGCGCTCGCAGTTCCACGCCGTCGGTGAGGAGCGTTATCACCACAAACATTCTTTTCATTTGCTGATGCACGAAGGCAAGCTCACCCGCGGACAACTGCAGGCCTGGGCGCTCAATCGTTATTACTATCAAAGCAGTATCCCGATTAAAGATTCGATCATTCTCTCGCGCGGCCCCGATCCGGTTTTCCGGCGGGCGTGGCGCAAGCGCGTGGTCGATCACGATGGCGACGCCACGAGCGAAGGCGGAATCAAGCGCTGGGTAAAGTTGGCGGAAGCGACAGGTCTGGATCCGCAAATGGTTCGCGCCGGCAAAGGCATTCTTCCCGCGACACGCTTCGCCGTCAACGAATATTTGAACATCGTGCGCAGCCGGTCGTTACTTGAGGCGGTTGCTTCGTCGCTAACGGAGTTATTTTCTACCAAGCTGATTACTTTGCGCGTCGAGAAATTGCGGCAATACTATCCGTGGCTCTCCGGGGGGCTCGATTATTTCGAGGCCAGACTTTATCAGGCGCCGGAAGATTCGCAGTTCGCGGTGAACTATGTCTTCGACAATGCGAAGACGCGAGCCGAACAGGAGTTGGCGATCCAAGCCCTGCGCGATAAGTGCGACATTCTTTGGGCTCAACTCGACGCGCTTTACTTCGCCTACGTCCAGCCGGGATGGCCGCCACCTGGCGCTTTTCGAATCGAGGGCAGCTAGCATGGCGCCTCCCGAAGATTCCAGCCAGCCGCGCCTCGCAACCGGTTGCCGCTGGAGTGCGGAGAATAAACCCGGCACGGAAGAGCGCATGATCTTGTTTCCGGAAGGCGCGATCAAGCTGCAAGGGACAGGACGGCAGGTGTTAGAGCGTTGCGACGGCCAGCGCACCTTCGCCCAGATCATTGCAGAACTCCAAGCTCAGTTCGGAGATGCGGATCCGGCAAAGATTCGAGCCGATATCAGCCAGTTTCTGGAGCAGCTGCGGCATAAGCGGATTGTGGATTATTAAGGAGCAATATTTGTATAACGCTGAGATCAGCGGTACCGGCGTTATGCTAGTTGCTCCCAGCTCACATCCAGCGCAGCACCCAGCTTCTTCCATGTACTCACAGACCCAACCTTGCGGTTGGTCTCAATCGCCGCGATCAGAACGCGCGATACCTTCGACTTCTTCGCAAGCTTCTCCTGCGTAAGCCCTCGGTATTCGCGCCAAACGCGGAGTGCGTCCTCTCCCTTCAACCTACGTTCAGTGATCTCGAGAGGAATGAGCTCGTCTTCGCCATTCGCTAGACGCGCCTTTGCCGCATCGTATGCCTTAACGTCGGCAAGCATTTCCGCATCTTCCATCAGCCTTTGCAGGTGCTCCACCGGAATCAACGCGAATTCCCTGCCTTTGCGGGTAATAGTCTCGATATGCATTAATAGATTCCTCCTCTCGCTCCCACTTCTAAAGCCCACAATTCCAGACGGTCATCGTGCAACTCGTAGATGACGCGCCAGTCGCCAATTCTCAGCCGGTAGCCCTCGCGTCCCTGTAGCTTGGTGGCGTTGTTGTGCTCGGCATACGGATCGTCAGCAATCTCTTTGATTTTCCTCACAATCCGCTTCTGCCAATTCATTGGAAGCCGCGAAAGAGCTCTGGCAAAGGATTTCGTGGTGAGGACCCTGTACACTTACAAAATGTTACCTAAAGTAACAATATAGGTCAAGCATATAATGGAGACGGAATTCCAATGGTGTTCCACCGATATCACCGATGATTCCCAACCCGCTCGCTCTCATCGCCGAGATCACGCATCGCTGCCCGTTGCACTGCGTCTATTGCTCGAATCCGCTTGAGTTAGCTGCAGTCAGTGCGGAGCTTTCTACCGCAGAGTGGATCGATATTTTCCAACAGTCGGGCAAGCTGGGAATGCTGCACGCGCACTTCACCGGCGGTGAACCACTGGCCCGACCCGATTTGACCGAACTCATCGCCGGCGCCCGCACCGCAGGACTTTACACCAACCTCATCACCTCCGGCCTCGGCTTGGTTGAAACCCGGCTGCAGGCGCTAATCGCGGCTGGGCTCGATCACATCCAACTCAGCTTTCAGGATTCGCGCGAAGACTCAGCCAACTGGATTGCTGGGGTCAAAGCGCACGCCCACAAGATTGAATTATCACGCATCATCCGCCGGCACAAGATTGCATTCACCGTGAATCTGGTCATCCATCGCCAGAATATTGACCACCTCAAGGGAATGATCACTTTCATCGAGCAACTTGCACCCGAGCGCATGGAGATCGCGCACACCCAATATTACGGCTGGGCTTTAAAGAATCGCGCTGCACTGCTGCCCACACGGACGCAGCTTGATAAAGCAGTAGAGATTGTCGCGGCTGCGGAGAAACGCCTCTCCGGACGCATCCGGGTTGATTTTGTAGTTCCCGACTACTATGCACAATATCCCAAGGCTTGCATGGGCGGATGGGGTCGTAGATTGATGCTCATCAATCCGGCGGGAAAAGTTCTTCCCTGTCACGCCGCGGAAGTCATTCCCGTGCTTGAGTTCGAAAATGTTCGTCAGCAAACGCTGGAATGGATTTGGCAGGAGTCTCCATCGTTCCAGCGGTTTCGTGGCGAAGAGTGGATGCCGGAACCATGCCGGAGCTGCGAGCGGCGGGCGGAAGATTTTGGAGGATGCCGCTGTCAGGCTCTACTGCTGGCCGGGGATGCCACCGTTACGGATCCTGCCTGCTCGCTGGCGCCCGCACATCATATTGTGGAGGCGGCGTTGGCTGAAGCTAATTCCAACACCGAAATTTCACAGCCCGTTTCCGCATCGTCGTTCGTGCAGTTGCAGCAGCTGGCCGGGACTCTGTGGAGCTATCGCACCAATCCTGAATAAAACTGATCGAGTAGCAAACACGTCTACCAGCGAACGCCGAGGGTGATCGGGCGCACATCGGTCGTGATATTGGCATTCTTTCCGTGCATCAGGCGAATCTCCAAATAAAGTTCGACGCCGCTGGGCATCTTGCGCGTCACACCCGCGCCAAGATCATAGCCCCATGTGTTCACGTTGGATTTGAGGAAGTCGCCGCCGATCGGAATGCTGACGCCTTCGCAGGCGCCCCACCAGATCCAGAACGAATTGCAGCCGGAACCCGGAACCGTAGTATCTCCGCTCAAGCTGCCGTGGCGATGATAGAAGCCGGGACCGGCGAGGACGTAGCCGCCCCAGGTCTTGCTGGCAGGAATGTTGATGATCGGATCAAGAGTAATCGCGTAAAGGTTGTTGTTGTCCCCAGTTGCCGGCGCATTTTGCAATACGGAATCGCGCAGCGGCAAATTGGCAAAAATAAAATCGGCGCGCAGCCCCAGAATTCGATTCGCGTTGCGAGTCACGCCCGCTGTGGCCACACCGCCGCCTTCCCGCACAAAAGAGCGAGTTGCGCCGCTGTCTATATTCGCGCCGAGGCCCACATCGTAGGTCCAGTTTTTATAGTTCTTAGGCTTAGCTCTCCGCCGGGAAATGGGGACTTCGTCGGCCGGTTCCTGGCCGGTGTCAGGCTGCTGTGCCCCCGGTTGCTGTGCTGCAGGTTGCTGCGCGGGCGGTTGCGCGGCGGGTTGCGCAGATTGATCTGCTGGTTGTTGCGCTGGGGGTGGCGCGGCTGCAGGTTGCGCGGGCGGTGTTTCCTGGGTAAATCCTTGCGCTCCCAGCAGAACTATCAGAATCATCAGCGTCAGCGCAATCGCGAACTTTCCAATCATCCATTCTCCTCCCATAAACCGGGCGTGGTGGCGGACCATAGCGCTCGGCATGGAGAGACGCGTTTGGCAAAGGTTCCGCTCGTGATTCCTCGCAGGAAGGCATTTGCCTTGGTTGCGGCGGATCGCATTATATTACCAACTTTGATGCTGATTCTGCCGGACTTGCCGCCCGGCGCTCACCGGGCACCTCTATTGCTGCGTATTTTGGCTCCGCATTTTTGGTTGCGGATCCGTTCGCTTTCAACTTCACCGAGGGACAATGGGCACGTATGATAAAAAAGAGTTTCGTCCTCGAGAACAAGCTTTGCGCAAGACACAGCCAAAGAAGGCACAGCACCACAAACCCACTACTGGTAAGCGGGATCGCGCACCTACGCGCCGGGTTGCCCTAGTGGGCTTTGGAACTGTGGGCCACGCTGTGGCTAAGATTTTGTGCGAACGGAACGATGGCGTGCTGCGCCTCACGCACATTTGCAATCGCAATGTTGAGCGCAAAAAGCAGCCTTGGGTACCGAGTGACGTTGTGTGGACCGAAGACTTTCACACAATTCTCAACTCCGACGCCGATATCGTGATTGAGCTAATCGGTGGTTTGCATCCTGCGGAGGATCTAGTGCGGGGCGCATTGACAGCGGGCAAGTCAGTGGTAACGGCCAACAAGCAACTGATCGCCCGACATGGGCCTGACTTGCTGGAGCTGGCGAGCGCAAATGGCTGCCAGCTTGAGTTTGGGGCGTCTGTGGCTGGTGGGGTTCCCGTTTTGCCGGCACTGCGAACTGGACTCTCTGGAGACCGGCTGCACGGCATTGCTGGCATTCTGAACGGAACCTGCAATTACATTCTCAGCCGCATTGAGACTGCTCGCATTCCCTTCAGCGAAGCCTTGGAGGAAGCGCAGGCACGCGGCTATGCCGAAGCCGACGCCAGCGAAGACCTGGACGGCGGCGATGCCCGCGCCAAACTTTCCATCCTGGCGCTGGCAGGACTGCACGTCCGCGTTGCTCCTGAAGACATTCGCGCCCGCACCATTCGCCCGGTTGACGCGATCGATTTCGATTACGCAGCCGAGCTGGGATGCACTATCCGGCAAATCTCGCGCGCCGACTTGAAGGATTCGACTTTGTTTGCCGAGGTTGGCCCCAGCCTGGTTCCGGCAGCTTCGCCCTTCGGGCGCGTACAGAGAAATCTGAATTTAGTTCTGACTTCGGGAGAATACGGCGGCGATATGGCTTTTCTGGGCGCGGGCGCAGGCGGAGATCCTACGGCCGTTGCTGTCGTTTCCGACTTGATGTTTGTGGCGGAAAGCATTTCGGCGGGACCGCGAACGCCGCGCGGGTTGCACCTTAGTTCGCCAAAAGTAAGTTGTGATTTTGAGACGCCGTGGTATCTGCGCTTTCTGGTGAAGGACCAGCCCGGCATCATTGCTGGCCTGGCGGCGATTCTTTCCGCTCACCAACTCAACATTGATGCCGTGCTGCAAAAACCGGGCTTCGACAAGGGCGCTTTGCCTTTTGTGATCACGCTGGAACCTTGCCGCGACGCGCAGCTCCATCCTGCACTCCAGGAAATGTCAGCATTGCCATTCGCGCTGAAGCCGTGCCTCTGCTTGCCGATTTTGCGTTAGCCCGCCCGGCGCTCTCTGGTCCAGAAAGGATTTTTCAATCCAGCCGGCGCAAGAGCGCTGTCCGTTTTGGTTTCCGCGCCATTGTCGTCGGAAATTCTCTCGTCGGTCAAACGGGATGATGGCTCGTTGAACTTCTCACGCTCGTAGGATGACATCGGAGTAGGGGAGTCTGAGTTCATTAGGGTACCTCCACAGGCGTTAATACTCTGGCTTTATTGGAACATCTGGAGGGCGTCGGTGGGGCTGCAAAATCCTGATGGTTTGCATCGAAAAATCTGCACAAGGCTGAATTCATTTCGCAGGGAATATATTTCATGAGATACCGCAAACTGGGCCGGACTGGATTTGAAGTCAGCGATATTGCTTATGGGCTTTGGGGCATGGGCGGGTGGAGCGGGTCTAACGACCCGCAGTCGCTCGATTCGCTGCAATTGGCGGTCGACTCAGGATGCAACTTCTTCGACACTGCATGGGTATATGGCGATGGCAAAAGCGACGGCCTGCTTGGCGAGATCATGGAACGGAACTCAAAGAAGCGGCTGTATGCGGCTTCGAAAATTCCGCCGGCCAATGGCAAATGGCCGGCGCTCCCGAAATACAAATACCACGATGTTTTTTCCGCAGAGCACGTTTTACAATACGCCGACCTGATCCGTAAGAAACTTCGCACCGACTCCATCGATGTGTTGCAGTTTCATGTGTGGGGTGACAGTTGGACCGACAATCCCGAATTTCGTGCCACGGTGGAGAAGCTGAAAGATGGTGGATGGATTCGCCACTTCGGGCTCAGCCTGAATCGCTGGGAACCAGAAAATGGGATCAAAGCTCTGCACACCGGATTAGTCGACGTAGTGCAGGTAATCTATAACGTTTTCGATCAGGCGCCAGAGGACAACCTATTTCCTCTTTGCCAGGAGCTGAACGTGGGCGTAATTGCGCGGGTGCCTCTCGACGAGGGCAGCCTGGGTGGCAAGATGACTTTGGAGACGCGCTTCCCGGAGAGCGATTGGCGCGCGGACTATTTTGGGCCTGAGAATCTAGCTAATACGTTGCGGCGCGTCGATGAACTCAAGAAAATCCTGCCGGCGGGAATGACACTGCCGGAAATGTCTCTGCGCTTCATCCTGTCTCATCCGGCTGTGAGCACGACGATCGTGGGCATGCGCGATCCAGAGCACGTGCGCCAAAACATTGCCGCCAGCGACGCCGGGCCGCTCGATGCTGCGTTGCTCGCCGAATTGAAGAAGCACCGCTGGGACCGTAAGCCACAACGAAAGTCTTAATTAAGCCCAACACTGTGCACTCCGCATCACCCTACGATCTATGGTAGTAATCAAGCCCCACACTCTAGTCTGTTAAGTTTCCAGCGAAGACAACCTCGCGTGCCCAACTCACAACCATGAAAACAGATTCGCGCAAGACCGCATTTTTTCTGACGCTCTTCGTCTTCCTCGCTTCGGCACTGTACGCACAAAATCCGCGCGGGTCGCTGCGCGGCACGGTGCAGGATACCACTGGCGCGCGCGTCTCTGCGGCCAAAATCGTCGCACAATTGTCCGGGTCATCCGTGCAGCGCGAGGCAGCCAGCGAAGACCGGGGTGAGTTTCGACTCGATGATCTTCTGCCCGGCAACTATCGCGTCACCATCAGCGCCCAGGGGTTTGCCCCGGCGCAGGCCGATGTCTCGATCGCCGTCGCCACGGTGCGCGATATTACGGTCACGATGAAGCCGGCGGCGGCCTCGGAGACTGTCAACGTGCAGGGGAGTTCTTCCTCGATTACAACCGAAACCATTGATACATCGAGCGCGGTGCGCGGAGGCGTGGTCGGCAGCCAGGACCTGGAAACTATGCCGCTTCCAGCGCGAAGCTTCGCCAATATTGCCTATCTCGTGCCGGGAACCGAACCGGTCGAGCCTTCCGACCCCACGAAGGCGCGCATCACGGCGGTCTCGACTGGGGGAAGCTCCGGCTTGAACAACGAGCTATCGGTGGACGGCGCGGAGAACTCCGACGACTGGATCGGGGGCTTTCTGCAAAACTTCTCGCCCGATGGGGTACAGGAATTTGCAGTGCGGACCTCGAACGAAGACGCCGATACGGGATGGACCACGGCCGGATCGGTTGTAATTACTACCAAGCGCGGCACCAACGAATGGCATGGCAGCGGCGCATTCTATGACCGCCAGGCCGCGCTGAATGCGCGCTTTCCCATCGAGAATCCAGCGCCGAATCCGAAGCAGCCGTTCTCCCGCCAGAACTATGTTGGAACTTTTGGCGGTCCTGTAGCAAAAGACAAAGTCTGGTTCTTCACTTCATTCGAGGGCGTACACGAAGACGCTAGCATCGCCTACAGCCCGGCCAGCACGGCGCAATTTAACGCGCTGGCACAACTCGCGTCGGAGGGATTGATTACCGGTATTTCTTCCATTCCGGTTCCCGCCACGGTTCCGATTCCCTTTCGCGACTATCTCAGTTCGCTGCGCCTGGACTGGGCGCAATCGTCGAAGTCAACCTGGTTCCTGCGCGCATCGTCGGATAGCTACCTCACGCACAATGCCCTGGTGCAGCAGGCAACGCTGCCGTCGACTGGTTTGATCACGCACAACAATTACTGGAACGTGGCGCTCAGCAATACTTATACGTTCAGTCCAACCTGGCTCGGGAATCTGGTTCTCGATGCCAGCTTGCTGCATCTCACGCAGACGCGCAATTCGAATCTCGGCTTCGCCATACAATTTCCTTTTAGCGTGACGGCGCTCACCGTCTCCGGCTTTGAGACCTTCGGCGACAATCAGTTCGCCACTCCCATCACGCTTTTCCCCGACCTGCGCAATCAGGACAAATATCAGTTTCGCTACGACCTCAGCCATGTGCTGCGTGACCATGCGTTCAAGTTCGGGATCGACTTTATTCACGAACCGGTGCTGAGCGGCGCGTTCGCCTCGACCGCGGAGCAGTTCACCACTTATCCCTCTAATCCTGATTGCTACATCAATCCGCCCGGGCCAGATTGCGGCGGTATCACGACTGCGTTGCCGTTTTACTACACGCCGCCGAGCGCGATGTGCAATCCGATGCCTGATCTAAGCACCAATATTGGCTGCACCTTTACCCCTGCCGGCGACGGCAGCTTTTCGCAGAATGTTCAGCGTCTCGCCTTTTATGCCGAGGATTCCTGGCGCGTCTCGCACCAGCTCACGGTCAATTACGGCTTGCGTTATCAAAACACTTGGGGACTCTTCCTCGGATCGGGGCGAAGTGAAGCCGAGAACGCTGCATATGTGACGCTGCAGGCGTTGCAGATTCCGATTGTGCCCAGCGTGCCGAGCGACTATCACAAGCAAATCGCACCGCGCCTTGGGATCGCTTACTCTCCCGGCAGCAACGGGAAGACCGTGATTCGCGCCGGCTTTGGCCTTTACTACGACGATCTCGCGCAAAACGGATGGGCGACTGCATTTCAGGGCGTCAACAACTCGACCTTCACCACAGGAACCTGCAGCCTTACGGGAGGTCGGGGCACTTACGCGCTCACCGGAACGGGCTGCCTGACAGGCGGTGGAGGCGCGACGGGTAATCTGATCGGCTCTCCCTACAAGACGCCCTACGCGATTCACACGACCGGTGGTGTGCAGCACGCTTTCAACGAACATTGGCTGGCGAGCGCCGATTACGTACATGAGCAGGGCAATCACGGATATCGCGGCTTCCCTTACAGCGGCGGCGCCAACCTGCTCACTCCGCTCATTTCCACATCGGAGCCTCCCCAGGAATATGCCGCCGATCAAGCCAACGTTGTGCCGAATGTGAATTTGTTCGAGGCCGACAACCGTTCCAGCTACAACGGACTGATGTTGCATCTGCAAGGCAATATGAGCCGCTTTAACCTGGTCGCGAACTACACATTCTCCAAAGCGCAAACCTGGGGATGCCTGCTGGGCGAACTGTTTGATTACGTGGATGGGGTCTGCCCGAACCAACCTAACCAGCCGAATCCCGGATTCCTGAATGCTTTCGGGAAAGGCGACTACGGACCGTCGGGCGAAGACGTTCGCCATCGCTTCGTACTTGCAGGCACGGTGCACATTCCCGGCGGATTCGAATTGAGCACCATCAATCAGGTGGAGAGCGCCCGCCCCATTACGATCACGAATGCCAACAACACAGACCGCATCTATGTAAATGGAGCGTACACAGGTCTGGACGTATTCCGCGGCACGCCTTACATCCAGTCAGACCTGCGCGTCACCCGTCCTTTTAAAATCAACGAGCGTTGGCAGGTCGATCCGTTCATCGAGTTCTTTAACCTGTTCAACCGGAATAATCCTGGCGCGAACTTTGCGGTTAATGTCGCGCAACTCCCGGTTCCATCGGCTCAAATGCAAGCAAATGCACAGGGCATCACCAATGTCACGCTCATTTGCACGGTCGCGGACTGCTCGCAAACCGCGCCCATCACCAGCTTCAAGCAGCTTGAAATACCTGAGGGCGCTTTAGGAGATTTCTTCGGACCGGGAACAACTGTGGGGATTCCGTTCGCGGCGCAGATTGGCGTGCGAGTAACGTTCTAGACTGGCCCGAGGATCAACCGGAGTGCATGACTTCGCGGAAGACTCGAGCCAGCCGTAGAGGTTGGCAATTCACATGGTAGGTGCGTTAAGGCACGAGCTTAAACACTAGCCCCATACCTGTGCTATTACCGCCCTGAGAAGCCGTTCCGTAGAGATTCCCAGAGGTATCAGCCACTAAGCCGCCCAGAGGGTGTACTCCATTCGTCTCCAGAAATCGCAGCGCAACACTTTCCGTCCACGTGCCTGAGCCGGAGGGTACCAGCTTGAAGACGGTTCCGCAGCCGTTCGTGCAAACGGTACTGCTTCCGCCGCCGGCAAGTGTCGTGCCATAGAGATTGCCTGCCGCGTCGAATGTCAGCGAAGAGTTCGGCTCGTATCCGTCCGTGCCGGGGACGAAGTTGTATAGAATGCTCTGCGTCCATACGCCACCCGAGCCGGGACTCAGTTCGAAGACGACACCTGCCCGGTCGGAACCGCCTTCCGAAGTCGTGCCGTACAGGTTGCCTTCAGCATCGAGAATCAACCCGGTGGTGGGGTAGGACCCATCTGTTAGATCGAAGCTGAAAATCAGGCTATAAGTCCACCCGCCGGAGCCCGGTGTCAGTTGAAAGACTCCACCTTCTGCTCCACCGGCTACGCCGTTTCCACCGGCGAAACCGCTGCCGTAGATAACTCCTCCTGGGCCGAAAATCAGGCCCACGGGACCTTGCACGTCGGTCGAACCATCGACAAAAACGTGCACGTTGATAAGGGTCCACGGACCGCTGGAGGTCGGCGTTAATTTGAAGAGAACACCGCACCCGCCTTCAAACCCACAGGCCGTAAACCGCCGCCGCCTTCGCCCATCGTCGTGCCGAAGAGATTGCCGGATGCATCGAAGGCCAGAGCACTGGGTATCGAACCATCAGCTCCGCTAAACCGGTATAGTACGGTTTCCGTCCAGGGGCCGCTTAAGGTTGGGGTCAGCTGGAAGACAACGCCACAACCGGTGTTTCTCTCACAGGTCCTACCTCCGAGGCCGCCGCCTACAGTCGTGGTTCCGTATAGATTGCCGTCGGGACCCACAATCACGGAATTGGGCCACATCCCATTGATGCCACTGAAGCGATGAAGAACGGTTTGGATCCAATGACCAGACGAATTCAGCGCGAGCCGATAGACCGTACCGCAGCCATCGTTCGGGGAACAATTTGTGCCTCCTTCGCCGCCACCACTGGTTGTGACGCCATAAAGGTTTCCGGCCGAATCCCTCACCAAATTGCCCCCGGGATTGGCACCATTGTTTCCGTTAAATTTGAGAATAGCCTCTTCACTTGCCCATCCGATTGCGCTAAAGCTCAGGACTAAAACTGCAATCGCGCAGGCGTTTCTGATTACTGTGGCGGGTTGTGCAGTGTTCGCGTGGGTCTTCATTGCGGCAGTCTCCTTGGGAGTAGAGTTGACGGGAGTGGACAAACCTTGGGGGACACCAACCTACACCCGACTCGGCTTCCAGTCAAATGCGGGGTCGAAACTTTCGAGGCTGAGCGCCTCAGCGCACCAGCCATTCGGTGGCTGCGTGCACGCGCACCAGGAGATCGCTATAAGTTGCGGCGAACACGATTATGGCAACCGCGGCGCAGAGCGGGTATCTCCACGAAAATTGCGCCGCAAGAGCCTGCCGCGATTCCGTCCAGGCAAGCAAACGCTCGACGCGGGCGTTTACTGATTCTGCCGGGCTGTGAACAAGCGCTGTCGTCAGTTCGGCAGGCGCTGCGAGCGGAGTGAGCTGCGACAATTTGATCACGGCTGCAGCCAGATCCAAGGCTTCCGCGGCGCTTGAAACCGCGGCATCGTCGGCGGCCATTTCGGTGGACTCGCGCCATGCACTCTCGAATTCCGCCATTCCGGGGAATGCCACGAAACGCAGAAGCAACTTTCTCAGATTGTCGCGGCGGCGCAGGTGAACCACTTCATGGCGCAGCGCGGTCTGCAATTCATGCTCGGTCAACACAAACTCCGCCACGCCTGATAACCAGACGCTGGGACGCAGAATGCCCGCCGCGGTGAGCGGAGGGGCGGCGGATGAAATTCGCAGCACAGTGAGTGAATCCCCGGAATCAATCGAGATCGAACCCATGGAGTTAGAGCCGATTGCATGCGACTCGCTCGACCACTGCGCGATGGTTCGCGAGGCCCGCAGCAGCGCGCTCGCTGCCTTCCACGTTCCTGCCAGCAGAACAGCCAGTCCGCAGAAACCCAGCACGACGGGCATAGCGTCCATAGGTTCATTCACGGCGCGGGGTTCCAGGAGCAGAAACGACGGGACGGCCAAAACCAGAGTGACTGCCATTGCAAACACGAACGGAATCATGCGTAGCGCGAAAAGAAGATCGGCAGAGTGTTTCGCCGAATGTTGTTGCCCATATTGCCAAAGTTTGCGCCACAGTAACAAAACCGTCAGCGACAGAACGCCATAGATGATCACGAAAATCGAAAATGAAACCGCAATTCCGCGCACGGCGAACATTTACTCTCGCTCCTTTGGGCTTGAGCTGCGCGGCTTCGGCTCGCGTTGGCCCAACTCCCGTTGACCCAGTTCGCGGCGTTTGCTTTCCACCAGACCGCGCAGATCGTCGAGCAATTGCGCGTCCCGCTCGCTCAGAATTTCCACCAAAAAGGAGAGTGGCAAATTGGAGGCGGGGCTTGCATCCAGCAGTTGGCGAAAAGCGTGGCCGGCCGCTTCCCGATGCATCTCCTCACGGCTGAATTTAGGAGCATAGCGAAATGCCCTGTTCTCCTCCGAACGCGTCAAAACGCCCTTCTTGAACAAACGGTCAAGCGTGGTCATCACCGTGGTGTAGGCCAGTTCTGGGCAGTCATCCTTGACAAGTTCGCGCACGGTCCCGCTGCGTCTGGTCCAGAGCGCTTCGAGCAAGCGCTGCTCCAAGGGCCCCAATTGCCGCGATGTGCTTCGAAATGGGTTGAAGATCTTGTTCATTCGAACCGACCGTGAATGGCATTCTACCGTGAATGAGAGGCTCACGCCCAATCGATTTCCCGATTTGGAACAGGAGGCGGGAACCCGATGGTCGGTGATGGCTTCCCGTATCGTGCCGATATTCACAGCAAAGCCATGCGACGCGGAAGCCGGCCAGAAATCAAGTCAAGAGGGATGAACATGAGCAGCTCAGTTACTTCTGTGATGAAGGTAGTGATGGCGCTTCTTATCTTGACTCCGGCAATCGCAGGGCTGGCGCAGGCGCCTCCGGAACTGCAGGCCAAGTTGAATGTCGAGATCAAACGGCTGATAGCTTTCAGTGCCGATCCCAAGATCGTTGACGCGGTGAAAGCTTATAACGCGACCCCGCCTTCGCCCGAAGCTAAAGCCATGACCAATGAAGAATGGCACAGCCTCACGATTTTTGATCCTTTCGTGCGGACAGTTGGCAAGAATCCGCTGTCGGAGTTTTTGAAGGGGATGCGCAATGACGTAATCATTAAAATTTTCGTATCTGGCGCAGACGGAGGCAAGGTGGGTTTCGATTCCAAGACCGAGCACTGGACTCATAAAGGTATGCCCAAACATGAAGTACCGATGAGCGGAAAAACCTGGATCGGTACCGTAAAGCTAGATGATTCTACCGGGCTGCAATTGATCCAGGTCGCATTGCCCGTGCTCGATCATAGAAAGACGATTGGATCGATTGATTTCGGATTACGGGCCGACAAACTTCGCTAGGAGTCTCGCTTTGGCAGGAGAAGTGAAAATCTTGAAGAACTTAAGCATCGTGCGCAGAATAACTTTGACGCTGGCCGCCTCGGTTGCAATCACCGCCGCCGCAGTCGTGGGATTGTCTTACCTTCTGCGGGTATCTTCGGCTTTGTCCCGCGATATGGCGGCGACCGCGCGTTCCCAAAGTCAGGCCTCATTCGAACTTTTGGACTTTGCCGTCAGACTCCAGGGCGCTACGCAGAAGATGGTGCAGGAGCGTGATCCTGACGCGATTGAAGCGCTCATGAACCAGGACGAGTCTCTGGTGAAGCAGGCCCGGGAGAAGATCCAGCAAGTGGCCGAAGACGATGCCGGTGTTACCGGGGCTTTTGATGATCTCCTGCGGGCTGACGGTGAAGTCGCTGACCTGGTGATGCACGCCCACAATGTCGAATCGCGCCAAGCGGTCATTGAAAAAGTAAATCCGGCATTTGAAAAATTTTTGCGCGCGGTTTCCCAGCATCAGGACAGATTAGGGCTGCTGCTGGACACACAGGCCGCACAATCCTATGCCAGCAATCGGCACCGGGCGCTTGTGGTCTATCTGTTCGTGGCCTTTGGCATGCTGTTTATGTTCCTTGCCAGCTTCGCTTTGGTGCGGGGAATATCTGAGTCGCTGCGGCGGTTGACGGGGATGATTCGTGACATCGCCGAGGGCGAGGGTGATGTCACCCGGCGTCTGGAGATCACCGCCGATTCCAAAAGCGACGAACTCGGCGAAGTCAGCCGCCTGTTCAACATCTTCATGGACAAGCTGCAGGAAATCCTGCGCGGCGTTGTGGCCCATAGCAATCAACTCGCCGGAGCTAGCCAGCAACTGCTCGAAGCCAGCCAGCAGATCACCGCCAACTCTGGCGAAACTGCGGTGCAGGCCAACTCCGCCTCCCGCGTCACCCAGCAGGTCAGCCGCAATCTGCAGAGCCTTTCCACCGGCGCCGGCGAGATGACTTCCACCAGGTCAGCAATACGTGATGTATTATGTCTTGTTCTTCGAGCGTACGTATTGCTCTCACGACGTGGTCATTACTCGCGCCGACCAGGTCATCGGCCCGGCTAACATCGAGGTTGGCAAGCGATCCTAAGGGCCCGGAAGCGCAACGCAAGTCGGGAGATTGCAAACACCTGCTTCGCCTCGTACCAGCCGCGGATCGGATTACGCCTCGGGGCGTCAGCTGCTGGTCCATGGTACCCCCCCGCCGAAACGCCTATCGCCTTCTCGCACAAGGGTTGCAAATATTATTTTAGTTGATATAAGGTAGCATTGCATATTGATCTTTTAACCGAGGCGAGCAACCAGCTTTCGCCAAATTGCCGACGACCAGGCCGAAATTTCATCGGCCGATCCCGGGAAAAACCGCCGGCGCGATTTGCCGACGCTTACAGGGCATAAAGTAGTCTTTCATTTCTTTCCCACAACAGAGCCGCCGAGGTGCGGGAAGCGTGAGGATCAAATGGCCGATGCTCCGAACTTGTTTCACCTTTCAGGTGACGACCTGCAGATAACCTATTCGACAAGCAGCCTGCAGGGGCAACCTCAGTTCAGCTACCACGACTCGACCCAGAGCAAGGTATTTTCCGGCGATCAGATCAAGGTCGAAAATAGCGTGATGGGCACCTTGGTAAGCGTCGTCATCAATCAGACCGTCGATGCCGGCTCCACGACATTCACCGTCGTCATTCCCCCGATCAACCTGATCCCGTCGTCAGGCGGCAGTCCACTCTCGACGGTCGGGTTTGCGGACCCTCAACAAATTCAAGATCTTTGGTCAGGAGCCGGGACAACGCTCGTTCTACACCGTGAAGCCTTTGCAAGGCACAGCCATGTCCGTGATTTTCTGATTACAACTCAAGGAGGCAAGTATGACGAAATCGTATGGCGAAGGTATCTACAGCGCATATCGCCAGGATGGCATTCTTCATGTCCGTGCGACCGGCACCAAGCCCTATTTGCAAACGAAGGTCACCCTGGAAGAATTGCCGTTCCTGATATTTCCACCCCAGATCGGCTTGTTTTTCGACACCGATGGAATCGTAAGTCCGGTTGTCCTGCCGTTCGACGTCGAGCGGGCGTTCTCCCACTATCCGCAGGTTCCGACCGTTTACATCGTCGACAAGAACGGGGGGCACGCCATCAACATCGAAGAACGGCCGCCGGCTCAACAGACCGGGCAAGGCGATGCGTCAGCTCAAGCCTACGTCGTGTACAAGCAGATCGGAACCGAGCACTATCTCATCGCCAAGGCCGATGCGATCGTCACGGCAATCTACGTCAAGGTATTTGGACCCGACACTTACGAGAATTGCCAGAACTACGTGACGGCACGCACGGTGAGCATCGCGCCCACCGTCAACCTGATTCCGGGGTCGTTGAACGCCTGGATCGACAGACAGCCTGGTCCGGGCGCCGGGCCCCGATTGATTGTCACGGCCGCGGCGATGGTCGAAATCGACTGGAAGGTCGAATTGGTCGAGGCTCCGCACCAAGGATTCAACCCGTTCGTCAAGCTGCTCAAGATCAATGTCGAGAAGCCCGACGGGGCTCATAGCAATGCTATTGCGAGCCGGACAGTGCGCTATGAGGAGAACCCGGCGAAACTCGAATACACCGACGTTTCAGTTCTGAACGGCGCGCAGATCGTATCGGTCCGGGTCAAGCAAACCCAATAGGCCACCGACCGCTTTGGTGGTGGACCGAGACCGCGAGGTAGCGTTTCCGGATCGCCGGTTCGCACCGGCGTGTACAAAATGGATGTGCGACTGGACGGCTGCTCCGCCCGCCGATCGCTGGTCCCGCTTAGTCGGTCTCGCTTAGTCGGTCCGGCGCACCGCAATGCTCGCCGGACCCACCCCATCGCATTGACGCAGACTACCCCTCAGTACCGGTAATGGTCGCCTTGAACGGGCCCCTGCTTGACGCCGAGATAGTCGGCCTGCTTGCGCAGCTTGGTCAGCTGGGCGCCGAGCTTGGCGAGATGCAGCGGCGCCACCTTCTCGTCGAGATGCTTCGGCAGCACATAGACCTTCTTCTCGTATTTGCCGTCCTTGTGTTGGCCCAGAGTTCGATCTGCGCCAGCATCTGGTTGGTGAAGGAGGCGCTCATCACGAAGCTCGGATGGCCGGTGGCGCAGCCGAGATTCACCAGGCGGCCTTCCGCCAGCAGGATGATGCGGTGCTTGTCGGGGAAGATGATCTCGTCGACCTGCGGCTTGATGTTGTCCCATTTCAGGTTCTTCAGGCGCCGCGATCTGGATCTCGCTGTCGAAATGGCCGATGTTGCAGACGATGGCGCGGTCCTTCATCTCGCGCATGTGGTCGAGGGTGATGACGTCGACGTTGCCGGTGGCGGTGACGAAGATGTCGGCGCGCGGCGCCGCCTCTTCCATGGTCACGACCTGATAGCCTTCCATCGCCGCCTGCAGCGCGCAGATCGGATCGATCTCGGTGACCATGACGCGGCGCCGGCCTGGCGCAGCGAGGCGGCCGAGCCCTTGCCGACATCGCCGAAGCCCGCGACCACGCGACCTTGCCCGACATCATCACGTCGGTGGCGCGCTTGATGCCGTCGACCAGCGATTCGCGGCAGCCATAGAGATTGTCGAACTTCGACTTGGTGACGCTGTCATTGACGTTGATCGCCGGGCACAGCAGCTTGCCGGCCTTCTGCCATCTCGTAGAGCCGATGGACGCCCGTGGTGGTCTCTTCGGAGACGCCCTTGATCGCCTTGGCGAGCTCGGCGAAGTAAGCCCTTCGGCTTTTCCTTGAGCTGCTTCTTGATCAGCGCGAAGAAGACTTCCTCTTCTTCGGAGCTCGGCTTGTCGAGGAACGCGGTGTCGCCCTTCTCGGCGCTGCAGGCCGAGATGCACGCAGCATGGTGGCGTCGCCGCCGTCGTCGAGGATCATGTTGGGCGTCCCGCCGTCGCGCCAGTCGAACATCTGTGCGGTGCATCCAGTATTCGTCATCGCTCTCGCCCTTACCGCGAAGACCGGAATGCCGGCCGCGGCGATCGCCGCCGCGGCATGGTCCTGGGTCGAGTAGATGTTGCACGAGGCCCAGCGCACGTCGGCGCCGAGCTCCTTCAGCGTCTCGATCAGCACCGCCGGTCTGGATCGTCATGTGCAGCGAGCCGGCGATGCGCGCGCCCTTCAGCGGCTTCTTCGGGCCGTATTCCTCGCGCATCGCCATCAGGCCGGGCATTTCGGTCTCGGCGATGCGAGATTTCCTTGCGGCCCCAATCGGCGAGCGCGATGTCCTTGACCTTGTAGTCGGTGAAGGCGGGCTTCTTGGCGGTGGCGGTCATGTGATGGTTCCTGAATTCGTCATGCACGGTCTTGAGACGGGCATCGACGTCTTGGCGAAGCGATCGACGTGGATCGCCAGCGACAAGCCCGCCGATGCCGGCTTACGTCCGTCGCGACGCCCTCCGAAGCGATCGAGCCAACTTAGAACGCGCCCTTCAGCTCGCGACGAGATCGGTCTTCTCCCACGAGAAGCCGCCGTCGGCCTCGGGCTTGCGGCCGAAATGGCCGTAGGCCGAGGTGCGGCGTAGATCGGCTTGTTGAGCTTGAGATGGGTGCGGATGCCGCGCGGCGTCAGTCCGGAACAGTTCCTGCAGCACCTTCTCCAGCTTGTCCTCGTCGACCTTGCCGGTGCCGTCGGTGTCGAATAGACCGACAGCGGCTCGGCCACGCCGATCGCGTAGGAGAGCTGGATGGTGCAGCGGTCGGCGAGGCCGGCCGCCACCACGTTCTTGGCGAGATAGCGCGCGGCATAGGCGGCCGAGCGGTCGACCTTGGTCGGGTCCTTGCCCGAGAACGCGCCGCCGCCATGCGGCGCGGCGCCGCCATAGGTGTCGACGATGATCTTGCGCCCGGTCAGGCCGCAATCGCCGTCGGGACCGCCGATGACGAAGCGGCCGGTCGGGTTGACGTAGGAAATCGGCTTCGTCGCACATCCAGCCCTTCGGCAGCGCCATTCCACCGCGGCCGAGATCATCTCCGATCAGGCCGGGCTGTACTTCTTGCCGTTGCGGCTCTTCTCGTGTGCTGGGTCGAGACCACGACCGTGGTGCGCCGACCGGCTTGCCGTTGACATATTGCAGGCGTGACCTGGCTCTTGGCGTCGGGCCGCAGATCGGCGAGCTTGCCGGAATGCGGCGCTCCTCGGCCATCAGCTTTCAGGATCTTGTGCGCGAAATAGATCGGCGCCGGCATGAACGAGCTTCCGAGCTCGTCTCGGTGCAGGCATAGCCGAACATGATGCCCTGGTCGCCGGCGCCTTCTTCCTTGTTGCCTTCTTTTTCTTGGCATCGACGCCCTGCGCGATGTCGGGCGACTGGCCGTGCAGCAGCACTCGACGTCGGCGCCGTGCTAAGGGAAGCCGTCCTGCTCGTAGCCGATGTCCTTGACCGCATCGCGCGCGATCTGGCTGATCAGTTCGCGGTCGACCACCGACTTGCCGTGGATGGTGCGGAACACTGGCCGCGGCCTTCGCCGGCGATCACGATCTTGTTGGTGGTGCACAGCGTCTCGCAGCCGAGCCGGGTGTTGACCAGCGCTGTCGTCGGCAATGCCGAGCTCGACGTCCTTGGCAGGAAGGCATCGAGGATCGCGTCGGAGATCTGGTCGCAGACCTTGTCCGGATGGCCTTCGGAAACCGATTCGCTGGTGAACAGATAAGATCGCGCATCAACCAACCCCTTGTTTCCGCCGGACCTCGGCGGTCCCTTTCGTGTATGTGTCCTGAAATGTCAGTCCCGACGGCGCGAGATGACGTAGGATTCGTCGTAGAACCAGAGCCCGTTATGCTTGCGCAGAACTTCCCTGGCGGCGTCGAGATAACGGCCGCTCTGGGTCATTTCCGTCAGCCGGTGGTCTTCGATCTGCGCGACATACACCGCCGCGTTCCATGCTGCAAAGGCCGTCGAGGTGCCGATCGAGCCGGTGACCTCGTTGGGCAGCGCTTCCATATCATAGCGGAAGATCGAACGGTTATCGGCATAGGCATTAAAATTGAGGTCGCGCCCGGCCGACCCCAGCTCGTATTTCACCGCGCGCAATAGCTCATGGCGGCTCACGGCGAAAGGATTTTCTCCCGGCCAGACCGCCTGGATGATTTCGAGGCCGGGATCCTGCCCGTGGGAGTGGATTCCGATCAAACGGCCCCCGGCCCGCAGCGCCCGCGCCAGCGGCGCGATGATGCGCTTGGCGCGGAAATTCACCGAGGATTTGGCCCGATAGGGCTGCGAAGCGATGATCAGGTCGAAATTGGCCTCGGACCGGCCGGCCCGCGGGATGATCGAATCGAGCAGGAACCGGTGGTCCTCCCGATAGAGCACCAGCGCCACCGGCCGCTCATAGATCGGCATGCCCGAGCGCGGGCTGACATTGGCGCGCCAGTTCTGCTCCAGAAACGGCCCGAGCTCGGCGATCTGGGCCTCGAATTCGCCCGACGAGGCCCCGCGCAGCGCCACCTCGTGCCAGATCATGCCGGCGGCGGCCGCCGGCGAGGCCGGCGTCAGCCACGGCGCCTCGGCGTAATACATGTTGGTGAGCACGAACACGGTCGCCGGGATGCTCGAACAGCCGGTCCGGCATCTTCTCGAGCGTCAGCCGGACGTCCTCGAGGCTGAGCTCCTTGCCGGCGATATAGAACGGCATGTGCGGGAAAGCGGCCGTGCATCGAGCGCATCACCCGCGCCAGCACCGTGCCGTCGCCGACGCCGGCATCGAACACCCGCAGCGCCGGCGGCCGCGGATGGATGCTGGCGAGCTCCAGCGCCACCCGCTCGGCGATCACCCGCTTCTCGCTGCAGGTGTGGACGAACAGCAGGTATTTCTGCCGGTTCTCGAAAAAGCGGAAATTGCCGCGGGGGTCGCGCTTCTCCGGCGGCACTTCGAGGCCGCGCGGCGGCGGCATGCCGCCCGGCATCGAGGCCGCGATATAGGCCTGGATGCGGTCCAGCGTATCGATGGTGATGCGCTTGCCCTCGCGCAGCCGGTGCACCAGCTTGCCGTCATTGACCGCGCGGCGGCCAAAGGTCGATTCCGCCATATCGGCCTGGCGGCAGAATTCCGTGATCTGGCTGAGGATCTGGTCGTTTTTCATCGGGCATGAGGATTGGGACGAGGCGGTGGGCAGCGGCGGATGGCGCGGCTGTCCTACCACCATCTGCCCACCGGGGGTAACCCCTGACGGCGGAGACGCGCGCAAAGCTGACGCCGCGAATAGTGACTTGCCAGCGACATCGCCCGCAGCCTATTCCGCCGGGAATTCTTGCCGATACGCTACTTCTGGGGGAAATTATGCTTCAGGGTGCAGATGTTTCGATGTTGCGGACCGTTGTTGCTGCTGCGCGACGCTCGCAGTTGGCCGGCGCCGGCTATCTGGACGAGAATCCCGAAGAGGTGTTTTCCACCGTTTACGAGCGTCTCGGCGCGCTGCCGCTACCGGCCGCACGCGACCCCTATGTCTGGCTTCGCTTGAGGAGCTGAAGCGCGAGCCGTGCGATCAGAAGAGCATCGGCGATCTTGCGCCGGCGCTCGACAAGCTCGGCTATCGGCGGCAGGCGGCGGAAGGACTCTACAAGTTCGTCCGCAATTGCGGCGCGCCGCTCACCGCCTTGCAGCCAGTCCACCAACATCTACCTGAAGCTGACCGACTATCCGAAGGCCGTCGAAGTGGCGGATGAATATGTGCGCCGCGCGCCGTCCAGATCGCGACGCGCACTATCTGCGCGGCGTCGCGCTGGAGGGGGCCGGCGACTATCCAGCGCGCGCTTGACCGATTATTCCGACACCATCGAGCTGTACGGTTCGGACAAAAAAAGCATTTCGAGCCGCGTATTCCTGCACATGGCCGGCGCCTATGCCGCGCTCAAGCGGTTTTGCGAAGCGACCGCGCCGATCAACATGTGGGTCGCGCTCGATCCCGCCAGCCGCGACACCAGCCAGAACCCAAAGATCATTGCCGACTATGAAGCGCAGGGCAATTGCGTCTCGTCGACCGAGTTCCAGAAGGAAAGCTTTCCGTTGCGCGGACAAAAAAACGTCGTGACGTCAAGGCGGAAATCAACGGCGTCCGCGGGCTGTTCATTCTCGATACCGGCGCGAGCTATGTGGCGCTGAAGTCCGGCTTTGCCGACCGGGCCAAGATCCCGCAAACCGAAAGCCAGCGAGATCACGCTGATGACGGCCAACGGACTGGCCAAGGCGAAACTTGTCAGAGCCGACAAGGTGCGCTCGGCAGGCTGGAGGCGATCAACGTGCCGGTCGCGGTGCAGAAAGTCGACGACAAGAGCTACGGCGTCGGCGTCGACGGCTGCTCGGCATGAGCTTCCTGTCGCGGTTCGACGTCCAGATGGCCGGCGGCTCCATCGAAGTCCGCACCCGCCAGCCGAAGAAATAATGCGTGGCGTGTAGGATGGGTTGAGCTCTTCGCGAAAAACATCTTGTTCGGAAGTTTAGTTGATGAGATCGCTTCGAGGCTGGCCACGCCCAGCCTCTTCGCTCCATCCATCCTGCGGCGCTGCCAATCCAAATTGGTGAGTAGGATGGGTTGAGCCCTTCGCGAAACCCATCTTGTTCAGAAATTTAGTCGATGGGTATCGCTTCGAGGCTGGGCACACCCAGCCTCTTCACTCCACCCATCCTACGGCGCTACATCTGCTTGACGGTGAAATTCAGCGTGGGCGCGGCGCCGCCGGCACGCCCCGGCGCGCTGGCGCTATGGAGCGGCGGTGTCCCAGCGCCGCCGCGGCAACGCCCGCCGGCTTGATCGCGCCGGAACCCGAGGCCGACACCGCGATCGGATTGGCCGCGACATAGGTGGTCAGGAAATTGCCCTCGATGGTCTGCGGCAAACACAGCGTGAGATAATCCTTGATGGTGCGGTAGGCGGAGGTTTCGTCGCGTACCGCCGTCTGGTTTTTATCGACCACGTCGCGATACACGATCCTCGCCTGCTTGACCTTGTCGGCATCAGCCCGGGCACCTGCTCGAACAGATAGGATTTCGCGGCGGCGTCGTTGATGCCCTCGACCAGCCCGAAGGTCTGCGCCACCACCAGCAACGGAATTTTGGCATTGGTCGCCGAAAGCGTACCGCCGACGATCGCGGTCGAGGCGGCGCTGATGGCTTTCAGGATGGTGTCGCTGGCGTCGTGCTCGCGATTGAGCACGAACAGATCGTGCATATAGAGATCGCACTTCTCTTCAGATAGTTGAAGCCGAACTGCGCCACCTGGTACCAGTTGCCTGCAGTCATCACCGACGCCCGGCTGTCCCGGCAGCACGGTGTCCGCATAGGCCAGCGCGACCACCTGCTGCATGACCTTGTGCTGGCGCGCCAGCGTGTTGGTGACGTCGTCGGAAATCAGGGTGCTCGTTCTTGCCCCAGCGATCGCCGTATTGCCGCTGCCATTCATCGGTGGCCGGCAGCCCTGCAACGCCGCCACGAACAAAATCAGCAAACCAGATCAGTTCAGCCAAACCCGCCCATTTCCATTCTCCCCCGCGCCATGAGCCACGAATTCGGAGGCAAGGGAAAAATCTTTTTCGGTGCACCGCAAAAGCCTGTGCACAACCTTGACGAAATTCCACGGCGCGATGATATGTCTGGATTTTTGAATTTGCAGGCCGGACCGGGCGGCGCTGGGGAGGTCCTGCCGGCGTGGCGCAACACTGTCAGCTGTCATCGCCCGGCTCCGACCGGGCGATCCAGTATTCCGAGACGTCAGTGATGGAATTGATAGGCCGGAGCGTACTGGATCCCCGCGTGCGCGGGGATGACGGTATTATTCGGAGCCGGTGCCTGTGCACCGCATGCCGAACCGTCATTGCTTCGCCAGCCGCCGCTTATTTTCCCC
>CAWBLK010000005.1:0-40005 GCA_963789625.1 uncultured Acidobacteriaceae bacterium
CATCGCTGCCAATGCCAACGAGGCCGCCAAAGTTGCCTCCAGCGCCGTCAGCGCGGCCCAGGCCGCCAATGACACCGTCACCAAGCTGGGCCAGTCCGGCGTGGAGATTGGCGTCGTCATCAAGGTCATCACCTCGATCGCGCAGCAAACTAACCTGCTCGCTCTGAACGCCACCATTGAAGCCGCACGCGCCGGCGAAGCCGGCAAGGGCTTTGCCGTGGTTGCCAACGAAGTGAAAGAACTGGCCAAGCAAACGGCCAAAGCCACCGAAGACATCAGCCACAAAATCACCGCCATCCAGGCGGACACGAAAGGCGCGGCGGCGGCGATCGGAACGGTCAGCAGCGTGATCCACAAGATCAACGACATTTCCGCGACCATCGCGGCGGCGGTGGAAGAGCAGAGCGCAACTACGAATGAGATGACGCGTAACGCCGGCGAAGCGGCCAGCGGAGCCGGCGACATTTCGTCGAACATCGATGGAGTGGCGCAGGCCGCCGATGGCACCTCGGCGCGCGCGCAGGAGTCACAGAAAGCGGCAGAGGAGTTGGCCTCCATTGCTGCACAGTTGAGCAACCTTATGCGCCGATTCAAAATCGAGCGCCGCGACTCCGAAGAGGAAAGTGCGGAGGAAGTTTATTCAGAGAAGGTTCCGGCCAAGGCAAGAGCGCACCATGCTTAGCGAAAAACCGACAGCGCTTCGGGAACGAACGAACTAATGACGAACCAGGAGATCAACGAGAGGAGTGCGGAAGGAAAATCTGGGGTGGGAAACGGGAATCGAACCCGCAACCGTCGGAGCCACAGTCCGGTGCTCTGCCAGTTGAGCTATTCCCACCACCGTCTTCATTATAGCAACTTCGATGACTGCAACAGCGGTGCGCGAAGTCAGAAGCTGATAGCAACTGCGATATCCAATTCGAGTTGCCGTATTAACGCTTGATCTCGAAGACCGTGCCATAAGAAGAAGTGCCGCCGGCGTCGGTCGTGCCGTAGAGATTGCCAGCCGTATCGAAGGTCAGGCTATCTACTGGGTTGACTCCATCTTTGGGCCCGCTGCCGAAGGCATGCAGCACCCACTCCGTCCAGGGCCCTGACGTTGTAGGCTTCAACTCGAATGCTGTGCCAGAACCGGCAGCGCCGTAAGTGGACGTTGTGCCATAGAGATTGCCGGCGGAGTCGAAGATCAAACCTGCATAGGGAGCGGCCCCACTCACTCCACTCTGATTGAAATTATGCAGAATTTTCTCGCCCCAGCCCCCCTTCGGCCCAGGCACCAGTTCATATGCCGTACCAAAGTCATATGCGCCGCCTCCATTCGTCATGCCGTATAGATTCCCGACGGCGTCAAAAATCAGGCTGCCGACTGGCCAGCCCCCGTCGGAGAGGTTGAAATAATGCAACACCCTCTCAGCCCAACGGCCGCCAGCTTCGGGTAACAGCTCAAATACAATACCGCAGCCCGGGTAGCCCGTTCGAAGGCATGATCCCGTACCGCCCTCATATGTCACGCCGTATAAGTTACCGGCGGCATCGAAGACCAGCCCACCGACGGGAAATGTCCCGTCGGTCCCAAGCCCAAAGCTATGCAAGACCTTTTCAGACCAGCCGCCGCCCGACTTGGGCGACAACTCGAAAACAGTGCCGCAACCCACTAGATCAGCTTCGGAAAGGCACTGCCCGGTGCCACCCCAATTTGTCGTGCCATATAGATTCCCCGCAGCATCGAAAATCAGGCTCCCGGAGGGAAGGTATCCGTCCTTACCGCCATAAGAGAAGTCATGCAGCACCGTCGCTGTCCATTCCCCGCCTGGGTTAGGTGTCAGTTCCCAAACAGTCCCGTAGCCGTAGGCCCCGCCATCGTTTCCAATACCGTAGAGATTACCGGCGGCATCAAAGATTAAGCCCCCCTGGTTGGCCGGAGAACCTCCTTCTGAGTACTGGAAATTGTGCAGCACGGTCTCGCTCCATCCGCCGCCCCCACGGGGAGCTAACTCGAAGACGATTCCGAAGCCGAAAGCGCCGCCCTGACTTGTCGTGCCATAGAGATTGCCCAAGGAATCAAAGATCAGCTTGGACATGGGACGGATCCCATCCGAGCCGCTGTCAATGTCGTTGAAGTTGTAGAGCGCTCTTTCTGTCTGGGCATACGCTCGAGTGTTCGTCATAAGCGTGGCCGTCGTGAAGATCAATACCACTGCTATTCCGATGGAATGCTTCTGGGCAGTCATAATTCGTGCTCCTAATGATGTACCGCGGAGTCCGCGCTGAACGAGTGGGCCGGGTTTCTTGCGAGAAGGCAATCACCGCACATTACAGTAGAAAATGTGAGGTGGTGGCCCTCACTAGGGGAGATGAAACTTTATTGCAGAAGCTCGCGGAAGTCAAGGACGTGCCGACCACGCGGATGCGTGGGTGGAAATAATTACTTCTCAGTTAGAAGGCGGCTCCATAGAGAACCGAGCAGGTGAGTCAGGCTGGAAAAAGATACGCAGAAGAAGAGAAACGAAATATTATCGAGAACCCCACGGGAAAAATCGGAGAGGCGGGAGAACAACTTCTCGCGCTCAGGTAATTCCGCGGGATTGGAAATGTCTTCGCTCACAGGTCTCAGGAGAATTTCGATTTAGCCGCAACTTCTTCAAACTGGGCCGTGAGCGATTGCTGGAGAACTACCTATCCGCGTCCCACCCCAACGTATTCAAATCCCATGGCGCGCAGGCGTGTCGAGTCCAGCAAGTTCTTCGTGTCTACGATGATCGGTCTCTTCAGCAAATGCTTGATGCGGTCGAAATCAAGGGCGCGGAATTCCGGCCAGCCCGTGCCGACCACCAGTGCATCCATACCCTCCGCCGCCGCGTAAGCCGACTCGCAATAACGTACCGATCCATTCAGGCGCGTCTTGGCATCGCCAAGCGCAACCGGATCGTAAGCTCGCACGCGCGCGCCTTTCGCGACCAGCGTCTCAGCCAACTGTATGGCAGATGAACCGGCCACCGAATTCGTATTCGGTTTGAAGGCGAGGCCCAGAATGCCCACATCCTTGTTCTCCACCGAATTCAAAGCCATCGCAATCTTGTCGACCAGACGATCCGCCAGAGTGTGGTTTACGTCTCGCGCCGCAGTCAGAACTTTCAACGTAACGCCGTTGGCCTCTGGCTAATTCCGCCAGCGAATCCATATCGGACTCGGCAAACACGCCGCCCATACCCGCTCCGGGCTGCAGGCAGCGGGGAGCAATCTTCTTATCGAGGCCCAGAGCCAGAGCCAGGTTCACGGCATCGGCGCCTACGCGCTCGCACAGGGCTGCGACTTCGTTGATGAAGGAAATTTTCGTCGCCACGAATGCTGTCGCCGATTCGCGCACCAGTTCCGCCGTAGCCTGGTTGGTGACAATCACGGGCACGCCGCGCATTACGAGCGGATGAAAAATCTGTTTCAGAATGTGTACCGCTTCGCTGGAGGTCGACCCTAGAATCAGACGATCCGGCCAGTTGAAGTCCTCGACCGCGCAACCGTCGGTAAAAAACATAGGCTGGGAAACGATCGTGGCCGTCAGGCCCGCATCCTGCAAACTCTTTTCCAGAGCCGAAGCCGTGCCTACGGCGGCCGGCGTGACGATGGTCAGAATGGGTGGCTTAGGAGCCAAGCGCGCGATGCGCAGCACTACGTCGGTCAGATTGTCAGCGCTGTCTTCTGCCAGAAAAATAACTTGCGTCTTGCGCGCAAAAGACTCGATGTCGGTGGAGTACGCCAACCGCCCCGCGCGTACATTTCGCCGGATGATCTCTTTCAGATTTTTTTCAAAGAAGGGAATGTTGCCCTGAGCCATCTCGACCATGCGCGTGCGGTCGGGATGACAGCAGGAAACTGGAGTGCCAAAATCCGCCAGGCAGGCCGAAATCACTGTCCCGAGAAAACCCGAACCATAGACTCCGATCTGCATCCTTCGCCCCCGTAGCTTTCTTAAACCCTGCTTAAACCCGCTCCCGACGCGGGATTTGCACATCTCTTACTCTTTCTGTTTACAGGGCGTGACATAGCCGCGCAACGCACGGGAGTGAAATGTACCAGGGGCCATGCACGGTTGGCGGGGGTAACGTAACAGGCAGGTAATCTAGCGGTGGTTACGAGTAATACTGAGCGCGGAGGCGCTCGAATTAGTATTCCAGAGAAGAAGTTAAAGAGAGAACCGAACTCGGAAATCCTTACGGCGAGACCAGGCTGCCGCCGAGCTGGACCGGAGCCAGGTCCACCCAGCAGTTTGGCGCGTCTTCCCGCACAAAAATGAGGCGGTCGAGCAGGATGCGGCGGCTACCGGAATACTGCTGCCAGCGTTCGCGCGCAATTCTCAAAGCTTGCTGCGCAGCTTGCTCCGTCGGCATTTTCACGACGGTCAGATGCGGAATATAGGGCCACTCTTCGGCGAAAGCCAATGATTGCGTATTGAGCTGGCCATGCAACTCATGTAAAAGCGACGCGGCGTGACCTACCCGGATGTAAACCGTGGGAGTGGTGGGAGCAAAGCTTTCCATATCGCCGAGAGTTACTTCGAAGGGCTCGGCATGGCCGCAGATTACAGACAGGATCTGCAGCGCCGCGCTTTCGGCTCCCTGCAAAGGCCGCGGCGGCAGAAGGGTGAGATGGGCCGCAAAATGAGGCAAACCGGGATGGAGTTCCCGCCGGAGGTTCTCCACGAACTCTCCCACAGGACTTTTCACGTACGCAACTAACGCATACCGCAGGCTCGCCATGTCAGCTAAAAATTATAGCGCGCTTCCGTCGTTTATAATGAAAGTGCCGTTGATTCGGAAAAGTTGTTATTGATAAAGTCGGGGCGTAGCGCAGCCTGGTAGCGCACCTGCCTTGGGCGCAGGGGGTCCGCGGTTCAAATCCGCGCGCCCCGACCAAATCTCAGCAATAAGTCGAGGCCCCGCCCGGCGCGGGCTTCGCGCGTAATAGGCGGGCAGCAAATAGTGGCTGCAGAGGGCTTATGATGCTGCGGTCCACACACGTGTCCACAATCGGACTGCGAGATGACACCACGTAACATCTTCGTCTCTCCTCGCTCACAGAGTTGTCACTGTCCTTCACCGCCAATCCTTCCCGTGGTCCTTCCTCGCGAGAGTCCCCTTGGGAAATACTCGGGAAAAGTGTACGACCGGAATAGGCCGAATTGGCCCTTTGAATTAATGTGTTCCATTTGCGGCGGCCAGTCCCTATGCCACGAAACCAAACGGACTGTTCTGAACGATCGCTACCTTGTGATTCGAGAGAAGGGGTTGTGGTGTATTGAGGTCAAGTGTGGGCCTTGGAATGATGCGAAGGTGATCTATGTCATAGAAGGATCTGGTTGGAACTACCGCGATGTCGAGGAGTTTCTACCGCCAGGGTCCCTCGGGCAAGTCGCGCCAACCCCCGCGCAACCCAACAGGTATCCAAGCGATATTAAGGTTGATGACATCATTCCTGCTCGGGTAACCTTCGCACGCTGGTACCCCTACGACTTATGGTAAGTCGCGAGCTTGGCCGGGAAGGAGTCACCCGGCCTGCCCGCCCTTTCCGGACCGCGCAGCGCTGCGCGAAGAGAGGAAGAATCGCGCGCCAGCCTCTAGCCCAGAAACCAGATAGTGCGACGGGGAAACCAGACCAGAAGGAGCCAAACTGGCTTCCCTGATGCCGCACCTTAGAGCCGCGCCGGGTGAAAGGATGAGACCCGTGGACTCCAAAATTCCTCGATCACCAATCACCGGCTAGGCTTCTTGCTCAACAACTCGTCCCGCATCCGCGTAGCCGAATCCACAAAGGAGTTTGCCCGCCCAGTTAGTGACAGATCGAGTTCGTCCTGTGCGCGCAGGTGGGGATCGGAGTCAAAGTCCTCCCGGTGCGGAGCTTCAACTTCGTCCTGGTTCCGGCGAAAGTGCCGGGCCGCCATAGCCTCGAATGACGATGCCTCCTCGGCCCGCCGATCAATGCCGCGCAGCCTACCCACGCGAGCGTCGCAAGTAAATCTGGAGCCTCGCCGCCCCACCGGGTGCATCCCGTCGCCGTCGCCACCGCCCCGGATTTCCTGCTTCACTGCGCTGACGGCGCTGTTGTAGGCGTCGATGGCGCGCCGGTCGCCGGACTCCTCTATTACCATCCTGAGCTTTCGCAAATCGCTCAGCGCGTCACGCGCACTCACAGGGTTGATGTTGCCCTCGCCGCCACCGCTCGTTACCGGGATGACGGGACGATTGAACTGGTTGGGACGGGAGCGGTCGGACCTGCCAGCGCGCTCGTATTGAGCCTCCTGAGACTCGCTGGTCTCCAACTCATCGTCTTCCCCGCGCATGTTGGCGGAGTTGACCACGTCTTCCCCGTCCTCGGACTCATATTCCTCGTACTCCCGACCGGACTCGCCGCCTCCGGTGAACTTTGAAACGAGCCGCTCCAGCGCCTTGCAAATGCGGTCAAGCCGTGATTCATCTGCCATCGTAGTTTCGGGGTTATCCCCGCCTCCGTTTGAATTGTCCTCGTGCCTGTCGTAGCCCCGGCACCAGTCCTGCGCCCAGATGGGCGACTGAACCCGAGTGCAGCGGGGCGCATCGTAGGTGCCGCGTGAATGCGAACATCCGGCACAGTTCTGCCCTGGGTGCCGGGACGGTGATTCATAGCCCACTTCGGCATGCGTCTGTTTGAGGTGCGGACCCGGAGCAGCATCGGTCGCCTCGACCGCGTACTTGACGATCGTGGACGGGAAATATCCTTGGCATCCTCGTATACAGATCACTTCGCCCCGACTATTGCGCCTGCAGATCGCTTCGCGGTCGCCTCATCCGCTCGTAGGTCAACTTTGACCGGAATTAGTTCCACACCGAGGCGGCAGGACTCTGCGGCCAACAACTCGTCCATGGTGGGCGGAACAAACTTTTCGCCACGGATCACCCGCACGGTGCGCTCGCGGGATTCGAGGAAGCGCTGTTCACGTTCCTCGTGCGTCATTCCAAAGTTGCCATCGTTCATAAGGTGAGTCCTCCTGACTCGTCTGTTCGGTTGTCGGTTGTGCGTCCCGTTATCGGTTGCCCTGCGCGCGACTGATGTCGGCATCACGCTGTGCGGCCTTGGGGTCGCGGTTCTCATCGGAACCGAACCGCCCTCGATAGTTCAGGGCGCGTCGGCTCATTTCGGTTTGCTCAGCGATTGCGGACCCGACGTTCTCGTCGGAAGTTGAAGTCTGTCCCTGCCGGTTGACGTTGCTCATGATGCTAGTTCCTCCTGTGCGCGGTTGCGCCTTGCATAATGGCTATGTCTCATCACTCCTCTTACTCCCTTTTAGCCCGGCTCGCCTTTGCGTTTGACCGGTTCGATCACGCAGCGTTGGCCCCAGGCCGGCCAGCCCTCCATCGGCACCCAACCTTCCTCCACAAGGGAGCGCAACGGTGGCTCCGCAATCCGGAGGCGGTCGAGCGCGGCCCGTTCAGTGGGCGGGACGTAAGCGCCCGGATTGTCGCGGGTCAGTTCACTGGTAAGCCGCGTAGCCAGACCGAGTGCGGAGAAGTATCGGCCCAGCGCGATGCTGGCGTCCTTGAAGTGGCGATAGAACAGGGCGCGCTGGCGCTCAGCCTCGTCGCGTGCGGCGGGCAAAGTTAGGGGCGCAACATTCGTAGTTGTGTCCGAGGTTTCCAATTCACTCTCCATCTAGTTCCTCCTCTTTCGATGTTCGACCTGCTTCCCTGTAAGGGTCGCCTCACGTCCATCCGCCTTCGGCTGCATCAGCGCCGCCAGCATCTGCCACAGCAGGCCGCATCCTTGGGCGCGAACAGTCTGCGCAACGGCCTCGGCTATCGCGCCCTTACCCGCAAGCACCTGACGCATTCCTTCATCGAAGAACCGCATCGCCGGTCCCGAGTGGTGGAAGGTTCCCCCATCGGCCAACGTCAGCACGATCTCCCTTGGCAGACCTTGCTCCAGCGCCGCAATTCGCCGCCGCAGGCTCTCGCTCACCGCTCACCTTCACTTTCCACGCGACGCTTCTCCAACACCTTCAGCCGCGCGTCGAGGTCCGCGATTTCGAGGGCGTTGAGGAAGGCAGCGCTGGTGTACACGACGGCGTTGACGATGCGGGGCTCGATGCGACCAGAGCGAACTTCGCAGATGGTCTGCGCCAGCAGCGGCACCAGTTCAGCAGCGGTCTTCGGGGGCTCGAACCGTTCTAGGTCTTCCGGGTTGAAGATGGCGCGGTGGCGTCCGCCCTTGCGTCCCAGTTCGACCGCGAAGTTGGAGGTGTGGAACAGGCAGAACGGCTTCCCGACCATCGGCGTCGCCTGGCAGGGCCTGCCCGCTCGCGTCTTCGCCTTGCAGCGCGCCTTCTTGACAGGCGTCACCGTGTAGCCTCCGCTATTCCGAGGGCGACCGTCCGCCTCACGCGTGGAGACCGTATCGGCCCCTGCCGTTTACCGGCACCACGACGCCCCGTACAAATTTCAGAACTGCGCCGCTGCCCCGCTGCAATAGGGACGTTCGACATCCACTGCAGATCGAGTTCAGCTTGTTGCGTACGGAGTTGTGACAACTTTTGCCACGTGGCCACGCGCCGCCGGTCCGCACGCTCCCGCGCCAGTTGGATTTCGCGTTCGCTCCGTGCTACGGACGACACCATTCGCCGGTGTACTCGTTCGCTCATGCGACTTCGCCTCCCCCAACTACTTGCTCCGCACAGACGATTACTCGACCGAACTTACAGCGTGGCAACGTGTGCTTCCGGAATTCGTCCACGTCGGCAGCGTGGTACAGACATATCCGACGCCCGCCCGCTGCGCCACGGCAGGGTACGAGCGCCGCCGGTGGGCCCCAGGCGCGGCTCCGCCACAGGTCGAGGGTGCGCAGCCCGACGCCCAGCCGGACGGCTGCTTCGGGCCGCGTGAGCCAGCCGGGAGGTACCATGTGCGCGGTGCTTGTCGGGTTGCCGGAGCCGGGTCGCATGCTGTGTCCGCAGGGGGTCGGGCTCCGTAGCCCAAGACCCCCTATTTCCAAAAAAACACGCAAGGGCGGGGTCTGACAATAGTGTTAACTGCAGCGTTAATTGCAGTCGGATGGGCCGGTCCACAGTCTGGTCCACAAGGATGGCTCACGGCGGTATACCTGGCGTCCCGCGTATCTATGGCGTACACCGGCATCCGTGCGCAAGGACGGGGCACGACGTTTCAAAAGAAGGCCATCCGCGAAAAGGGGTAAGACGGGACACTACTATCCGGGGGACGGGATTCCCCGTTGGGACGGAGTTTTCCACCGGCCACTGTGGGATTTCCCATATTGACGGAAAATTTTTGCGCGTGTTGGAATGGAAGTAGGTGGCGTGAGGGGCCCCAAGCCTCTTACTCTCTTAATGGCTCGCCGGACTGGTAACCCGGCGGGCCTCGCTAACCTTCCCGGCTAGCGCGAGGGCCACCGCCGACCAGCGAAAAGGGAGTCCCACCAATGCCTCTACCAGTGAGCGCCGCGCGTACCGGTCCCAGTATCCGACCGTCAGATTTTCAGCACCCGAAGACACCAAAGACGCGACAGGAACGTTTGGGTGACTGTGGCAAGCTTCTGCCGCTGTGGCGCAGGGGCAAACTGATAACCCGCTACTGCCACACCGACTGTAACGTCTCGGGCTGTAGGCGCTGCGGATCGCCCAATCGGAAACAGGTCAAGATGTGGAAGCGGCGGGGAGCTAGTGGCCGTAACATCAACCAACGGATGCGGGAACAGGCTCTTGCTCACCTTCAATCCGAAGGCATAACGGAAGTGCTGGTCTACGACTCCACCCCCAGCAAAGCACAACAGGAGTCGGTCCGCCGTGTAACCAAGGGCCGGTGGGCTCCCATCGGGGACGCCTCGGGGCGAATGACGCTGCTGATACCGGCTGGTTGCAGTGAGTTCGTGATTAGCCGGCTGGGAAAGCCGGACCAACAGAGTCCGCTGGATGGGTTCGCCCTGGAGCAGGCTCTGGGCCGCGCCCCGGTCACGAGGATGTCCGGGATGCTCAGCGCACGCAGGTTCCATAGTGCTCCCGTTGCACAGGAGTTCTCACGCAGTGCAACGGGAGCACGGTCAAATCTAGAAGCCCAGACGCTCAGCATCCGTCCCTCCAGCTTCGAGACCGACGCCCGTGACCTCGGCATGCGTACGCGAGAAGAGCTACATCAGATGGGGTACAGGCTTCATGATGACCCGACGAGTTTCAATATTGACGCGGATTTGGGGAGCGTGGTCCCCTTGTCAAAGGAGGATGCCGTGCAGACTGAACATACAGAACTACTCCGCCGGATCGCCGCCAACACTGAGCGCGCCGCCGCCAACACCGCCGTGCTGCCGAAGATGGCGAAGGATATTTCCAGCATACGGAAGATCTTGGCTGACTACGACGCGGGCCGGATCAGCAGGAACGAGCGCGACAGCCGCATTGGCCGGTGGGTGAACTAGTTGTCTCAGCTCCCGAGTCCGCACCCGCAGGGTTCCAAGTGTGGACCGCACTGTGGACCGGAGTCTGCGGCATACGGCCTTCCTCGCGTCCGTGGCGTGTTCCGGCCTGCCCGACCCCGTGCTTAGCTCTTATGCGATCCAATCATCTCTTTCACCAATTGGGTAGCAGCGGCCAAGCCACGGGCATTCAATACATATCCCGTCTCCTTGCTTCCCGAAACTTCCGCAAAGTCTTTCACGCGCGCGGCGAAGTTCGCGGAATCGTATGCGTCGTAGTGCAAACAAGCTTCCTTCACTTGCTCGTGCGTGAAGCGAGCCGCACCTGTTCCGAGGTATGCGGCGACCCCCTTTAGCAGGAATATGTTGTACATCCTCTTTGTCTTAGACTTCCCAGGAACGGTATCCGCGATCAAGTCGATCTCGTCGCCCCCAATACTGAAAATCGTTTCGATCTGGTTCGCCTGCAATCCATTTCGAGTCAGCCATTTTTTAGCCGCTGGGCTAATCCCCTCCGTTTCCTCGGCTGCGCCCTCGGTGTCCTCTGCTTCGCTTTCGTCCGCCTCATCGGCTGCATCCGGGATGCGCTTTTGTTGTGTTATTGGGCTGGCCAGCTTCAGTTTCGTGGCAACGTACTCCAGGACGCGGCTCTGGACCTCTGGCTCAAGTCCCTTCAGAGCGGCATGTACCGCGCTCATTGCGACGAATTCTGGATCCAGTTCAGGGTCTGTTTTTGTCGCCATCATAACCTCCTCTAGGATTCAGTGAAACTTGCTACGTGGCGGGCCAAAGCGTAGCCCATTCGCGTCTCAAAACTCCGACCGCAAACTCTGCGGCCATAAACGCAGCGTACTCCTGCCACGAATCTGATTTCTCTGCGGCGAAATCGCATACGGCCTTAAAGGAAACGGCGCGTGGCTTAGGTTCGGGGGACTCGTAAATTGCTCGGTAGACACCGTAAGTTTCCATTTCCACCCCGATCAGCTTTCTCCAGTTCTTTTGGATCTCAAGTAAGCGCGATTCGTCGTCAATAACCTGGTCAGCGCCGCCCACCGGGCCTACATGGAGTCGGTTGGGCTTCGCCGGAATGGGTCCAATCCATCGGCTGCGGATTTCCGCGAACAATGGGTGCGTACTGCTGCGATACTTCTGCAACACACTTCGGAGGCGGGGATTGAGGCCAATCGGGTATGGGTCTGGTTGAAACTCACGAATTCCGTCCTGATTTAGAGCGACCTTTCCGGAATTGTAGTCAACACTGGGATCTGCCACTAAGACATCGCCAAACTGTTTGCCGCCGGAGCGGGTTCCCGCGGCTATTCCAATCATTGCCACGAGTCGCGGACGGAACTGGAGCACGAGTTGCGTAGTGGCAATGGCGGCTGCGGTTAGACCCATCGAAGTAGTCGTGGTCGCAATGACTCGCAGTGCTGAACCGCCGGCGGTCTCCATCCGAGTCTCACGATAAACGTGAGCATAGCGGGTATCTCCAACTTCTTTCCAGTTTGCGTCGCCCCCGAGCGCTTTGATTACAGCCGCGAGCTCCGGATACTCCAAAGCGCACACGATGCCTACATCCGACTTGAAGCTCTCTGCGTCCGAAATTGCTGAGAGAGCTAGACCACTTAGCAATCGGAGATGCTCTATACCCTTTGGAGTCAGGGACCAGCGAAGTGGAGGGCCTGTCTCTGCCGGGCTGACATAAGCTGTATAGGCTCGAAGACTGGCGGAGACGTTAGCGGGGATTCTCTTACCTAGGTGGAGCTTCAACTTGTCAATGACATCCTTCGCAGTTACCGACTTAACGTGCGCGTCCAGTGCGAATAGTGCAGCCAGAACGAGATACTGATCGGTCCGCTCCTTTGGCTTAACTGCACTTATTAACGTCGAAAGGTCGATCATCACTTGGCACATATTAACTCAAGGTGAAATATCCGTCACCCGCGTCGTGTGCGGCTCCCAGGTGTTAACCAGCGCAAAACTTGCGACCGATAAATTGGGCGTGCTTTTTTGGAATTTGGGGCCATTGACCGGAAGGCAAGTGATCGGCCCCCGTGGAGGAGCATATGAGACCTAAACCCAAACGCAACAAGCACAAACCCGCACGGACCGCCGCCAAGTCCGACAAATGCGAGTGCGGATGTGGGTTCGAAGTTTCATCAGGACGCCGGTTCAAACAGGGGCACGACGCCCGGATGCGGCCCAACTCGTCCTGGCGCAAGGCGCACCCGGAACTCTTCAAACACTAACCCTGAACATTTCACACGCGACGAGCGAGTGTTCGAAGCACCCGCCCGCCGCTGACCACGACCGTGACAAAGGAGGTCACAGTATGGCTGATGCAATTCTATCGGCGGAGTTTAATGTTGAGAATTCCTCGCCCGCTACAACCAAGCGCCACACCACCGACAACGACGGACTGCACAAGCGGCGCGGCGTCTGGCACTTCAAGCTGCGCGTCGATGGCCGCTGGCGCGAACTGTCCACTCACACTCGCAACTATCAGGAGGCGCGCAAAGCCCGTCAAGCTGTGGTAGAAGCCCACCGCACCGGCCAGATGCCCACGGACCTCGCACGCTGTCCCTTTAATAAGGTGGCAGAGGACTGGCTGGCGATGCGCAAAGTTACCGTGTCGCCGAAGACCTACTCCTCGGACCGGGGGCGCTTGAAACCGCTGCTCAAAGCTTTCGGCAGTCGCCCGCTGGAGGAGTTGGTAGCGAACGGCGGCGCAATCCTACGCGCTTACCAGTTGCGTCGCGCGGGTCAGGTCGGGGCGCGCACCAACAACATGGAACTTACAGTGGCGCGCCAGATTCTCAAGTCCGCCCGTCTGTGGAAGCGCGTGGAGGACGACATCCGGTCGCTGCGTGAGCCATCAGGCGGACCAGGACGCGCGCTCACTGTCGAGGAGGAACAGCGGCTCTGGGAGGTAGCGCGCACGCGGCCGGACGCGCAAGTTGCCTACTGGTGTGGACTACTGGCGGTCAATACCGCGATGCGCGGGGGCGAGATCAAACATCTGAGACTGCGCGATGTAGACCTAACTGCGCGTCAGTTGAACATTCGTCGCAGCAAGACTGACGCGGGCGTGCGCATGATCCCGCTCAATCAGACGGCTGCGTGGGCACTGGCGCAATTGCTTCAGAGGGCGGCCAAGTTGGGCGCAGCGAAGCCGGAGCACTATCTCCTGCCCCACCGGAAACGGGATGCGACTTACGACATGAACCAGCCACAGCTGACCTGGCGTACGGCGTGGCGCAAGTTGACGCGCGCTGCTGGCCTTCCCGGTCTACGCTTTCACGATCTACGGCACACTGCGGTGACCAAGCTTGGTGAAGCCGGAGTGGCCGAGGCCACCATGAAGGCGATAGTCGGACACCTGAGCGTGCGCATGCTGGAGCACTATAGCCACATCCGGGTGGAGGCGAAGCGGAACGCGGTCGAGAAGTTGCAAGCGCCCGCCGGAGCAGAGACGGTCGTTCCTGACATTGCTCCGGAGAATCCGCCCGTGTTGCAATAGTGGAGCGCATGCCGAAGATCAAACTTACTCACGGCAAGTTCGCGGTGGTTGACGCCGCCGACTACGAATTGATGATGGCGTTCCCGTGGCGCGCCGTCCGCATTCGCCACACGTGGTACGCCGAGACTTACGTCGCGGGCGCACGCGAATACCTGCACCGGTTCCTGCTGGGCGTGCAGCCGGGAGAACGTGTGGATCACCAGGACGGGGACGGACTAAACTGTCGCCGTCAGAATCTGCGCCGCGTCACTAACAGCCTGAATCAAGCCAACAAGCATCACGTGTGGTCTGCGTCTAAATTCAAGGGCGTGACCCAGCGCGGCGCGAAGTGGCGGGCATACATCACGGTTGACGGCAAGTTCCGTTCACTGGGATCGCACGATACCGCAGAGGCAGCGGCTCGCGCCTACGATCAAGCCGCGCGCGAAGCGTTTGGGGAGTTCGCCTGCACGAACGAGGACCTGGGATTGCTGCCTCCGTGTTAGTTTCCACTTTTCGCTAGCGACTCCGGCAATCAAATGAACTAACATTCCCTAGCCCTCGAATGTTTTTTATGGACTTTTTGAAATTAGTCTCGACACTAATTGGGTACCTAGTGGTTATTGGAACCGCAGGTGCCGGTGTCGTGAAGTTTGGCTTCTGGGTGTATGACGAAATCCAGAAGCGAAAGCAGAGCACGGCTCAAGGCTACAAGATTCCGCCTAGGACTCTCACGATCACGGTGCAACAACAGCGCGAATACTGGTGGCACATGGGGTCTACGCAGCATGACCCCGCTATGCAAATTGTTGGTCAATTCACGATAACCAACGTCTACAGCAGACCAGTCCGAGCCTTGCAAGTGAAACTCAGGTACGGGTTTCTTGGACGTAAAGCTATCATTGGCGATCTGGTAGTTTCTCAGCACTTGAATAGCAATTTCTACGGCGAATTCGAAATTCCGCCGAACGACACTCGGAATGCGACCTTCCATATTTGGCTGTATCCGCCGGTTGAGAAGGAACACCAGACGTTCGTCGCGCATTCTGTAGTTGTGATGGACCATTTCGGCAATCAGCACAAGGTCAAGGGTGTGAAGTTTGAATACCGATAAATCCGGAATCCATGTCCGTTGCGATAAGCCGTCCACAATCCTGTCCACCGGCTGGGCCGCAGGATCACCTTCCGATTTCGCCCGGCATTGCGACGGACGGGGGTTCACGTATTTCGCACCTGCCTTGGGCGCAGGGGGTCCGCGGTTCAAATCCGCGCGCCCCGACCAATTTATCCAGTTCCAATCCACCGCGAATTATCTGCTACTGTGCATCGCTCACGTCGAAGTTGACATGTGCTCCGACACTCTAATCTCCAGGCATTAGATTATTCAGCAGTAACCACCGTAACTTCCTGTCTGCACAATTTTTGTTGCATGTTAACATCCATGAAATATCTTGCACGTAACATAATCGCAGGAGGGCGCCCATGAGTTCGCCGCGCATTGCGAAGTCGTTGCCGCTGCAAGTGGCTGCAATCTGTTACCGTAAGCGCGGTACCGCCGTGGAGTTTCTGCTGGTCAACACCAACGGCGGAAATAAGTGGACCTTCCCTAAGGGATCGCCGGAAGCGCGCCTTTCGCACAGCCAGGCTGCTGAGCGCGAAGCCGCGGAAGAGGCCGGCGCTCTGGGCACCATCGAGCCTCGCCACTTTCATCTCTACATTCACTCCAAAGGGGTGTTCTGGCAGCCCGGCGGCGTGCAGGAATTTGTGGTGAAAGCTTTTCTGATGGAAATCCACGAGCAGCGTCGGCCCGATGAGCCCATGCGTCATCCCACATGGTTCAGCCCGGAAGTTGCCCGGCAACGGCTCGCCAAAGGCCGCGAAGTAAAGTACGCGCACGAACTGGAAGCCGTGATCGATCGCGCGCTCGAGCGCATTCAGTTCCACAGCGAGCTGTGGGGCAAGTATCCCGAAAGCCGCAACGGGCGCGCCGCCGCGCACTCGTAACCTCCATTCCCGCGACCACTCTGGCGCATTGTCTCCAGGTACTGGGTACTCGGTACTGCTTTTTATGAGACGATGAATCCAGCCCATGATTCAGCTTTCCGGCGCCGGAAAACGTTTCGGCCACAAACTTCTTTTCGAAAACACTGACTGGCTGATCACGCCCCGCGACCGCGTCGGTCTGGTGGGAGCGAACGGCACCGGCAAATCCACGCTGATGAAGGTTCTCGCCGGGCTGGACACATTCGACTATGGCTCGCTCATCGTCGCCAAAGGCACGACCGCTGGATATCTGCCGCAGGATGGTCTCTCGCTTTCCGGCCGCACCGTGTTTGCCGAATGCATGGCCGTGTTCTCTGATTTGCGCTCGATGGAAGTGGAAATGGAAGCCCTGCTGCATAAGTTCTCCGAACTGGACCACGCGAGCCCGGAGTATGCCGACGTGGCCGACCGCTATCACAGCATGGAACACGAATTCCGCACCCGTGACGGCTACTCGATTGAAGCGGAAGTCGGACGCGTGCTGATGGGTTTGGGTTTTCGAAAAGAAGACTGGGAGCGGCAAACGGAAGAATTTTCCGGCGGCTGGCAGATGCGGCTGGCGCTGGCCAAGCTGCTGCTGCAAAAGCCCAACCTGCTGCTGCTGGACGAGCCCACCAACCACCTCGATTTGGAAGCGCGCAACTGGCTGGAAGAATATTTGCACGATTATCCACACGCACTGGTGCTGATCTCGCATGATCGTTATTTTCTTGACGTGGTGGTCAACAAGATCGCCGAAATCTGGAACAAGCGCTTCTGGTTTTACACCGGCAACTACGACAAGTTCCTGGCGCAGAAGACGCAGCGCAACGAACAGTTGCAGGCTGCTTACAAAAATCAGCGCGACCGCATCGAGCAGCTGGAAGTATTCATCAACCGCTTCCGCTACCAGGCCACCAAGGCCAAGCAGGTTCAAAGCAGAATTAAAGAATTGGAAAAGATCGAGCGCATCGAGGTCCCGCCGGAAGAAAAAACGATTCATTTTTCATTTCCGCAGCCCAAGCCGAGCGGACGGATTGTGGCTGAGTTCATCGACGTTGCGAAAACCTATCCGGCCAAGCCGGGAACCAACGGCCACGAGAAAGAAGTATTCCGCAACGTAGACTTCATGATCGAAAAGGGCGATCGTATTGCGCTGGTGGGGGTGAATGGAGCGGGAAAATCCACGCTCATCAAAATACTCGCGGGCACGGAGCGGCCGACGCAGGGCGAATATAAACTCGGCCACAACGTTGAGGCCGACTATTTTGCGCAGGATCAATATAAAGAGCTTGATGCCGACGCGCGCATGATTGACGACCTCGGCGCAGCCTCGCCGCGCTCTACGCAGACTGAACTGCGCAGCCTGCTCGGCTGTTTCTTATTTTCCGAGGATGATGTTTTCAAGAAGATCGGCGTGCTATCCGGCGGCGAGCGCGGACGCTATGCCCTGCTGCGTCTGCTGCTGCATCCCGCGAACTTCCTGCTGCTCGACGAACCCACCAACCATCTCGACCTGCGCGCCAAAGACGTCCTGCTGGAATCGCTCATGGAATATATCGGCACGGTCGTCTTCGTCTCACACGACCGCTACTTCATCGACAAGCTGGCCACGCGCGTTTTCGAAATCGGAGACGGCAAAGTCGAAGTCTATCCCGGCAATTACGAAGATTATCTCTGGCGCAAACAAGGCGGAAGCGCGAAGCAGAATGAATCGATCCGCCGGCAATTGAAAGAAGTTGAACCAGCGCCAGAAACGCCTGCTAACGGCAATCACACCGCAGGCGCCGCCGCGCCTGCGGCCAAGGCTAAGCGGATGAATCCCATCAAGCGCAAGAAGATGGAGGACCGCATCCGCGAACTGGAAGCAGAAATCAGCCGGGCCGAGAATGTAATCGCGAAGTGTGAGACCGCGCTGCAGGATTTTGTCAGTGCCGATGAAAGCCAGCGCCAGGCTGAGGAACTCGATCAGCAAAAAGCCGCGCATGCCGCCTTCCTCAAGGAATGGGAAGAGCTTAGCGAGTCTCTGCAGGCCGATTAACGGCCGCCTTCACGCCGCAATCGTACAGTCTCTTCCGTAATCTCGGAGAATCCCTTACTTCTGTGCGATAGTCGGAACTGGCCGAACGGTACCAACCACCCGGCCGAAAATTTCATACCAACCGCAGGGCGCAGCCACAGTAGCACCGCGCGGTTATCAAGGAAGGTCGCATGCTCCAGCCCTCAGAGTATTCGTACGGCGGAAAATCCGCTTCCCCCGCCACCAACAACAACCCTAACCCCGTCAAAACCACCAGCGTTCCTATAGAGCAGGCCACCATCGGTCGGACGCTCGTTATCAAAGGCGAAATCAGCGGCGCGGAAGCGCTTTATATCGATGGCCGCGTCGAAGGCAAAATCAGCCTTGCCGGATCACCGCGTCACGGTCGGCCGCAACGGAATTGTGCAAGCCAACATCGCTGCCCGTGAAGTTGTCGTCATGGGTAAGGTGAATGGCAATATTGAATGCAGCGACCGCGTGGATATCCGCAGCGAAGGCTCGGTCACGGGAGATGTTTCCACTGTGCGCGTCATCATTGAGGACGGAGCCGTGCTCAAGGGCAGTATCGAAGTGCGGAGCGCGGATCGGAAGCAGCAGAACCAAGCGCAGTCTCAGGCAAAGCCGGAAGCTCCGAAGCCGGCAGTTGCCGAAGCGCCTAAGGCGATGGCCGCAACAGCCAGCGCATAACTTCTTAGTTTGTCACCCCGAGCGAAGCGAGGGACCCTGGTTCTTGCCTGCATCGCCACTTAGGTTGCGCAGGCAAAAACCAAGGTCCCTCGCTTTGCTCGGGATGATAATTGTGTAGGGGATGACTGCCTTTAAACCTACTTCTTCTCTTTCTCCTTCGGCTTCAAATCCAGCGACGCGGAATTCATGCAATAGCGCAGCCCGGTCGGGGCCGGACCATCCTCAAACACATGCCCCAGATGGGCGCCGCACTTGCGCGCAACGCGCCTCGGTACGGACCATTCCGTAGCTGGAATCTTTGTGCTCTTCTACTTTGCCTTCGTCGGCGGGTTTGTAGAAACTCGGCCAGCCCGTTCCGGAATCGAATTTCGTCGAGGAATCGAACAGCGGTTCTCCACAACACACGCAGTGGTAGGTACCCGCGTCTTTCGTCTTCCAGTACTTGCCGGTAAAGGCCGGCTCCGTTCCCGCTTCGCGGGTTACGTGATATTGCTCCGGCGTAAGCTTCTGCTTCCACTCGATTCGTTTTACCATCTTTTCTGCCATAAATTTAGGTCCTCACCAATTTAGATGTTCCGCGGCCACAAAAGTGGCGGATCCCGGTCTACTTCTTGTTCTTGCGGCCTTGCTACATAGTTCATCCGTCACAACCACGTTGTGACATCTGACCTTGTTATCCACAGGCGTGCAACCGAGGATGACTTCAACGTCTGCGAGTCCCTCGGGCCCGGTACCCCCTCCAAAGGGCCGGGCCTTTTAACTGGTTTAGCCCGCGACTTCCGGTCCCATCTTCCGGTATTTGCCGCGAAAGAAGAGCAGCGGCTCGCCCTGCCTCACTACGACATCCTCTACTTCTGCGATGAAGATGGTATGGTCGCCGGCTGTCTGCGTCGACTCCAGCCGGCATTCCAGATAGGCCAATGCGCCATGCAGGACGGGGGTTCCATGTGCCGTCCGGTCAAAGTGCGCCCCCGCTTCCTCGGCACGCTCGGGGGAGTGGTCCAGCTGTGCGTAGTATTCGGAAATGGTCTGCTGATGCTCGGCTAAAATATTGATCCCAAAGCGCTTCTTGGCATGCAGGTGCGCATGGGTTTGGGCGGTGTGGCTGACACATACCAGCACCAGGAGCGGATCGAGGGAGACCGAGGCGAACGCGTTGGCGGTCATGCCGTGGACTTCGCCTTCCAGGTCGACCGTAATAATGGTCACACCGGTAGCGAAGCATCCCATCGCTTTCCGGTATTCTGCCGTGCTAAGGCTCATCTTATTCTGATGTTCTAGGTTTGCAAGCCAGGCTCTTCTGTTAATGCGTCTCCACCATGGTCTCCGCCAACTTATGCAGCGAGTCCTGATTCACAGGACGCGTATAAAACATGTGGCCGCCAGGAAACTCATGGATCTGTACGCGGTTCGCATCTCCCATGATCGGCATCTGGTCTACGCTGAGTACTGATCCCATGAACGGGCACGAGAGGTCGTTCCATCCATGCACGATCAGCACGCGCAGCTTGGGATCGGCAGCAACCGACTCGCGCAGGTCTCTCACCGCACCTTTACGCAGGTCGTCATCGCGATCCCATTGCCGGTTGACGTTCTCCGACAGGGCCTCATAGCGCGCATCGGTTTTCCATCCCACCGTTCGCGTGATGAAGTCCACCATGGCCGTGGTCGTAGGCGCGATGATGCTTTCCAGAATCGGATCGCTGGTCTGTTGCGTCGGGGCGTAGGGGAAGGGATCGGGAGCGGTCACGTTCGAGTCGTACACACTGCCGATTAATCCTTGCGTCCGGTGAACCTCGCGGAGATAGGCTCGAATGTTCAGCCGGCCACCGGCAAACTTCACGAACTTCGGATCAAGCCCCGTCATTTCGGTTACGTGCGCAACCATTGCGTCGTTAGCAGCCGGGTCGCTGCGACCTTTCAGCAGCGCCGCAGCATAGTCTCCGCGCGTGTACGCGATCACCTGCTGCATCGCCGCGTCAGTCAGCTTGCCTTCGGATTCCAGATGCGCGGCCGTTATCGACGGCAGGTCGATCATCCAGGGAATCGGCGACAGGTCCCCATCGCCTTTCTCCGGGTTCAGATATGGACTCACCAGCACCAGGCCGTTCATCGCAACGCCCAGCGTTGATTGCAGATAGTGCGTAATCAGTGGTCCGCGATACCCGCCGTAGCTCTCACCAGCCAGATATTTTTTATCCAGCAAGCGATCGTTCTGCACCAGCCATTTGTAGATCACGAGCGAGAGATACTCGATGTCCGGCTTCGGTCCGTAAAAAAGCTTCTTCGTCTCCGCCTCGTCGACCAGAGAACGCGAGAATCCCGTGCCGATCGGATCGATAAAAACCATGTCCGTAAAGTCGAGCCATGTGCCGGGATTGTCGGTCAGCGTGGCCGGGTCCGAAGGCGAGTCGCCCTCATTCGCAAACGCAATATGCTTGGGCCCGATCGCGCCCAGATTCAAATAGACGGACGAGGCCCCCGGCCCACCATTGAGCGCGAAGGTGACAGGGCGGTGCGAACCGCCGTCGCTGTTCTTGCCTTTGGGTTCGCCTTTTGTTCGTCGCTTTTTGGTGCGTCCAGCGTGTATGCCGTGTACATCACCACGCCGGTGGGCTTGTCGTCCTTGCCTTTCAGCGTGATGGTGCCGACCGTCGCGGTGTAGTGAAGTGTCTTGCCGTTCACGGTGATCGTCTGCGGCACAGACTTGTCCGCGGGCAGAGGATTCTTTACTGGTTCGGCGGATTTCGCTTCGGCAGATTTCGGTCGGCGGATTTCGACTCCGCAGAATTTGCGCTGGCATCGGCCGTCGTCTTAGCAGATTCGCTATGCTGGGCGAATGCGGGAAGGGCAAACAGCACGAGTGCAATAACAACATTGCTGCAAGTCATGCTGAATACTGTAATCCACAATCAGAGACCGACGCAAAAATCGCGACACTCATCACTTCCTGTTTCCCCCTGAGAACAACCTCAGTGATCTCTACACTGCAACCTGCTGCGGGTCACTATCTGCTGAGTGGGATTTGGGCATCGGGATGCTTACAATCACAGAGGTACCGGAACCATTCGATTCGATTTTCATTTCTCCGTGGAATTGACGTATACGCTCGCGGATTCCCATGATCCCAACGCCGACGCCGTGGGACTGAATTTCCGACAAGCGCCGGGGTGGTATGCCCTTTCCGTGATCCTGCACTTCTGTTCGGACACTTTTTCCGTCGCGAGTTATTCGGATAAGAGCGGTCTCGCTGCCGGAATGCCGGTGGATATTTGTTAAACACTCCTGCACCACTCGGAAGATTGCAAGCTCCATGTCACTCGGCAGTCTTCCAACATTGGCGGCAACATCCAGCGCGATGGCTATGTGACTGCGTTCCGCCAGCCCCTCGACGTACGAGTAAAGCGCGGACGCGAGACCACATTCGTCCAGTAAGGGCGGATGCAAAAGGTAAGAGGTGGTTCGAATCTCGCGGTGCAGTTGTTGAATTACGCCTTCGATCTCTTTTCCTTCTTTAGCCAACTCTGGAGCAATGACCTGTGCCCGTTCAACCAATTGCGCAAGGTTCAATCCAAGTACCGTTAGCGTCTGACCAGCACTGTCATGCAATTCGCGCGCAATACGTCGTCTTTCCTGATCTTGCGCCTTCATCAGCCGCGTCATGTCATCGGCAATTCGAGCCTTCTCTGCCGCCTCTTTTTGATCATGGATGTCGAGACAACCGCCGACATAGCCTTCAAACGTTCCATCCGGCGCGTAGCGCGGCACTCCGCGATCCAGAATCCAGCGGTATTGCCCCGTGTGATGCCGCATCCGGTACTCCATCTCAAATGGACGACGAGCATCGAAGTTGCTGGCGTAGATTTGCAGACAGCGGTTGAAGTCCTCTGGATGCACGTTCTCCGCCCAGCCATTGCCTGACTCTTGTTCCAGAGTGCGCCCGACGAAATCCAGCCATCCTTTATTGAAGTAATAGCAAAGTTTGTCCGTTCCCGACAACCAGACCATGATGGGCGAAGCATCCGTAATCACGCGAAAGAGTTGTTCGCTTTCCCGCAATGCTTGCTCAACCTGCTTCTGCGCTGTAATGTCCCGCGCCACTTTCGAGGCCCCGATTACGCGCCCCGATGAATCTCTCACGGGAGAGATAGTCAGTGAGACATCGACGGAGCTGCCGTCCTTCCGCCTGCGGACGGTCTCGAAATGGTCAACGCGTTCCCCTCGTCGGATGCGGGCGAGGATGTCTGACTCTTCAGGGTGGCGCTCCGGTGGAATGATCAGGGTGATATGTTGCCCAATAGCTTCTTCAGGGCTGTGTCCAAATATCCGTTCCGCACTCTTATTCCAACTCGTAATGAAGCCATCAAGGTTCTTGCTGATAATGGCATCGTCGGAGGAAGCCACAATGGCAGCCAACAGACCCGTTATTTCTTCTGCTTGCTTTGGCTCGCTCATATGTTGTGGCGACGAACTAACTAGCCTGGGCTCTTGTGGAATAGTCGGTAAGATCCCGACAGAGAGCTTTTATGGTAGCCATTCTGCCCAGAGATGCCAAATAAGGTAAACACTGTAGGTTACCGTCGGTGCAGGTGAGTGCTCACGGGAACGAACCGGTTTCGGATTGACTGTCCACTAATCCCAAGTCCCTGACCATTGATGTATGATTCGATGCATCGCCCGCCTGCGGAAGCGAGCACTGTGACTCCCATAACCCTCAACGCGGCCACCCCGGAATCCCGCGCTTCATGCGCGGCGGAATTAGCCGATCTTCGACCCGGTTCGGCCATTTCGCGTGATCTCGCTTTGCGTCTGATCCGCAGCGGCGATGACGATCTCCCCGCGCTGCTTGCCGCTGCTCGCACTGCAAAAGAGACCTTCAAGCCCGGCGTCATCACCTACTCGCGGAAGGTTTTCCTGCCGCTGACCAACCTTTGCCGCGACTATTGCGGCTACTGCACCTTCCGTCGCGATCCCGGAGAACCCGGGGCGCACACCATGACTCCGGACGAAGTTCTCGCGGTCGCCCGCGCCGGGGAAAAGCTCGGTTGCACTGAAGCTCTTTTCAGTCTTGGCGATAAGCCGGAAATGCTTTTCCCCGAAATGCGCGACACGCTGCAGCATCTCGGCTACAAATCCACTCTTCACTATTTAGAAGCCATGTGTGAGCTGGTGCTGCGCGAGACCAGCTTGCTGCCCCACCCCAATCCCGGCCTGCTCAGCGCGGAATGGATCGAGCGCCTGGCAGCCGTTTCGCCCAGCATGGGCCTCATGCTCGAAAACACCAATCGATCCCTGCTCGCCCCCGGTGCGGCCCACGACAATGCTCCCGACAAAGTTCCGGCTAAGCGTTTGCGAACGATCGAGGAGGCTGGCAAGCAGCAGGTTCCGTTCACCACGGGCCTACTGATCGGCATCGGTGAAACCTCGGAAGACCGCGTCGATACGCTGCTCGCGATCCGCAACTTGCATGAGCGTTACGGCCATATCCAGGAAGTGATCGTGCAGAACTTCCGCGCCAAGCCCAATATCCCGATGGCTCACGTGCCGGAGCCCAGTCAGGGCGAGATGCTCCGTGCCGTGGCGGTAGCTCGCTTGTTAATGCCTGAGGTCAATATTCAGGCGCCTCCCAACCTGAACGCGCCGTATTATGAAGAGTTGTTGGACGCTGGCATTAACGATTGGGGAGGAATTTCGCCGCTGACTCCTGACTACATCAATCCCGAAAAGCCGTGGCCACATCTGGAGCAACTCCGGCTGCGCACGGAGAGTAAGGGATTTCAGTTGCGCCAGCGCCTGCCGATCTACCCTGAATTTTTGCCCGGCGTCCTGTCGCGGCCCGGACTTCTTTCGGAGAAACTTCAAGCCGCCCAAAATAGTAACGGCCTAGCGAAAAAAGAGAGGGCCGCATGATCTGCGTGCTCACCGGAGGCACAGGCGGGGCAAAGTTTGTCGATGGATTGCGCCAAGTGATGCCCGCGGAAGAAATCACGCTCATTGTTAATACCGGAGACGACTTACTCTGGTGGGGACTTTACGTCTCGCCCGACATCGATTCCATCACTTACGTTCTCTCCGGCCTGCTGAGCCGCGAGCGCGGCTGGGGCGTGAAGGGCGATACTTTTCTCTGCCTGCAGGCAATGGGGCAACTCGGCGAGCCCACCTGGTTTCACACTGGAGACCGCGACCTGGCGGTGCATCTGCTGCGCTCGCGATTGCTGGCCGAAGGAAAAACACTTTCCGAAGCCACCTCGACGATCAGCGAAAAGCTCAGCGTGAAGGCGCGCATTCTTCCCATGAGCGATTCGCGCGTGGAGACGCGCGTGGATACGCCCTCCGGCGAGTTAAGCTTCGAAGAATATTTCGTGCAGCGCTGGTATCAGGATCCGGTGAACTCGGTGCGTTTCGCCGGAGCCTCTGACGCGGAGCCCGCTCCGGGAGTGATCGAGGCTATCGTCTCCGCCGACGCGGTGCTCATCGCTCCCAGTAATCCGATCACCAGCATCGGCCCGATTCTCGCGGTGCCGGGAGTTCGGGAAGCTTTGCAGGCCGCGCGCGGCAAAGTCGCCGCCGTGAGTCCGATTGTAGGGAGTGCTCCCGTCGCCGGACCCGCGGGCATTCTCATGACCGCACAAGGCTTGCCCTGCTCTATCGCGGGTGTGGCCAAAGCTTATGAGGATTTTCTCGATCTCCTGATTTGCGATACGCATGACGCCCGCGCCGCCGAGGCGCTTCGTGGAAACGGTTTACGAGTGCAGTGTGCGCAAACCATCATGCGATCGGCCGAGGATAAAGCCGAGCTAGCTCGAACCGTTCTCTCGTTTGCAAAGAGCGGAGTGAGGGCTGACGAATCCATCTCTAACGAACCCGCGGCTCGCGGCGTCAACCAGCCGTGATTCTTATTCCCGTTAAAAATCTTTCATCGGCCAAGCAGCGCCTCGCTTCGGTATTCGATCAAGCCGCGCGCACCGAATTGGCACAGGCCATGTTGCACGACGTTGCGGCTGCTCTCGCGGCGTGGCCACACTGCCCCGAGTGCGCATTCGTCACCAGCGATTCATTCGCCTTCGAGCTTGCTGAGAAATACGATTTTGAAGTCATCCCCGATCGTACAAATCCTGGTGAAACTGGCGCGATTGAAATGGCGACGAGCCTATGCGTAGCACGCGGCATCGATAGCACGCTCGTCATTCCAGCAGACATTCCACTGATTCAAGCGAGCGAGCTCGACGAAATTCTTACGCACGCGCCCGATGAAGGGACTGTGCTGGCGCCCGCCGCCGACGGACGCGGCACCAACGCCGCCTTTCGTCGCCCCGCAAATCTTTTCCCTTTGCGCTTCGGGAACGATAGTTTCAAGCCACACCTCGCCGCAGCCCAGGCCACGGGCAAATCTTGCATTGTGTTGCAACTGCCTAGTATTGGCGTTGATGTGGACAATCCCGAAGACCTGCAGCGAATCCTGGCGCACTCCGGTGAAACCCGCACCCAGAGCCTGCTCCGCCGATGGGAGAAATCGGGTCTCTTTCCTGCCACGGGAACGGAGGGGTAGTGAGACAGCTCCGGGGCGCCAAAACGAAACCAGCCGCAAAGCGACAAAAGAGTGCAGCCCACGGCTCGAGCCGTGGGTTAGCGGCAAAAGAAGAACCAGCCCCGCAGGGCCGAAAGAATCAAACCCCGAATGGTTCGGTGCGCGATCTGCAAATCATCGCCATCCCACTCACCGCCGAAATCAAACCTGGGGATTCACTGGCTGAAAAATTTCTGCAATCATTGCGGCAACGCAAACTCAGGTTCGAGCGCGGCGATATTCTCATCGTCAAACACAAAGTCGTCTCCAAAGCAGAGGGCCGGATCGTTGACCTGGAAACAATCACTCCCTCTGACGAGTCCATCGCCTGGGCAAAAAAATACAACCTCGCCCCCCGCGTCATCGAACTTGCCCTACGTGAGAGCCGAGCCGTCATCCGCCGCAAGAATGGCGTGCTCATCACCGAAACTCGCCACGGCTTCATTTGCGCCAACAGCGGCGTCGATGTCTCTAACGTCGATGGCGGCCAACACGCGCTGCTTTTGCCTGCCGACCCCGACCGCTCCGCGCGCAAACTTTACCTCGAACTCAGAAAGCGCACCGCACTCGCCATCCCCGTTCTCATCACCGATACTTTTGGCCGCCCCTGGCGCGAAGGCTTGGTCGATTTCTGTATCGGCATCGCCGGTATGAAGCCGCTGCGCGACGATCGCGGCCGCCGCGATCCGCACGGCTACACTCTGCATGCCAGCCTAGAAGCCATCGCAGACGAACTTGCCGCGACAGCCGGGCTTGTCTGCGGCAAACTCAACCGCACGCCCGCATGCATCGTTCGCGGATTTCCCTACGAGCCTCATCGCGGCCGCACGCGCGATCTGCTGCGCCCCGCAGCCAGCGATCTGTTCCGCTAAACTTATTTCTCTAACCCATTCCGCTCGGCTTATTCCGTCACCCCTCGCCAAGCGGCAGCCTCAAGGAGTAATTTGGAATGTGAGCAGGTTTGGAGGATTCGTGCCCCGCCATCTTTCATCTTCGGAACTGGAAGACTTCCCTTCTCTCGACTGGCTGGACATTGCACCGAACCTCACGCCCGCACTGCGAACTTCTCTGGAGCAAATTCTCGAAGCTCAGAACGGCAATGCCATCTCGCGGGAAGAGGCTTACGCGCTGGCGCACGCCGAAGGCGACGATCTGCTGGGCATGCTCGCCGCCGCCAACTTGTTGCGCGCCGAACTCTCGGGAAATCTTGTGACCTACGTAGTGAATCGCAACATCAACTTCACCAATATTTGTTTTGTGGGATGTAAGTTCTGCGCCTTCAGCCGCGGCCCGCGCGAATCCGACACATATTTTCTTGAACCCGATCAAGTCGGACAAAAAGCGATTGAAGCTTGGCAACTCGGCGCGACTGAAGTCTGTATTCAGGGCGGCCTGCCGCACGGTCTGCCTCCGTTTTACTATCGCGATATTCTGCGTGCGGTAAAGAGCGCCGTGCCCGGCATGCACATTCACGCCTTCTCGCCGATGGAAATCGTCTACGGCGTGGAGCTCACCGGCATGCCGCTCTCCGACTATCTTTCCATGCTGCGCGATAACGGCCTGGGCACACTACCCGGCACTGCCGCCGAAATTCTCGACGACGAGATTCGGCACATTCTTTCAGCCAACAAACTCTCTACCGCGCAGTGGATCGAAGTGATTCGCACCGCGCACCGCAACGGCATCCGCTCCACTTCCACAATAATGTACGGTCACACCGAAACCCCAGAGCACTGGGTGCGGCAGATGCTCCTGCTGCGCGAGATTCAGGACGAGACCGGAGGTTTCACCGAATTCGTTCCGCTCGGCTTCGTCCACCAGAACACGCTGCTGTTTCACCAGGGCCTGGCTCGCACTGGGCCCACGCTCGAAGAACATTTGAAGGTTCACGCTCTCGCGCGCCTGCTGCTCGCAGGTTCCATCAACAACATCCAGGTTTCATGGGTAAAGTTGAATCGCCGCTTGTCGCAACTCTGCCTGCACGCGGGCGCCAACGATTACGGCGGCACTCTGATGGAAGAAAATATTTCCCGCGAAGCGGGAGCCACCGCTGGCCAGTACACCAGCCCGGAAGACTTTCAGTCGCTGATTCTGGAAATGGGACGCATCCCGGCCGAGCGCAATACAATCTACACCCGCATCCAGCTCAAGTCACCGCTGGAAGAGTTCACGGCGGAAGAAACGCTGGAGCCGGAATTTGCATGAGCGAAGCTTCGCGTCCTATCGCGATTCTGGGCGGGACCGGGCCCGCAGGCTCGGGTGTCGCCCTGCGCTGGGCACGTGCTGGAGAAACGATCATCCTCGGTTCTCGCGACGCGCAGCGCGCGCAGGAAACCGCCGACAAAATTAAACAGAAAGCCGGAGATCAAGCCCGCGTCTCCGGGATGGAGAATTCGGCCGCATGCGCTGCCGCGGATATTCTCGCGCTCACAGTTCCGTTTGAAGGTCAGGCCGCGCTGCTCAAGCAAATCAAGCCCGCCATCCGCCCGGGCAGCATTCTCATCGACGCCACTGTCGCACTTGCCGCAGGCGTTGGCGGACGCGCCTCGCGCACGCTCGGCGTTTGGCAAGGATCATGCGCACAGCAAGCTGCGGAACTCGTGCCCAAGGGAGTGAGCGTGGTCGCGGCCTTTCACAATCTGTCCGCCGAACTTCTCAACGGGGATGAAGCTCTCGACTGCGACGTCATCGTCTGCAGCGACGACGCGAATGCCTTGCAACTTACGCGAAATCTTGCGGCTAAGATTCCCGGCGTCCGCGCCATCGATGGCGGAAAGCTGGAAAACGCGCGCATCCTTGAGCAGATTACTGCATTGCTTGTGGGCCTGAACATTCGGCACAAAGGCCATGGCGGAATACGTATTACAGGACTGCCGCCGGAAGCGTATCGCTAGCCCCTCAGCGGCTAAAGCCGGCTCTGAAAAAAATTACTTATCGCAGCGCTGAAGCGCTGCGCCACACAAAAGCAATCGCGCCCTTCTGAGACCATCATGCCTCTCAAACATCTCTGCGCCGAATTCAGAACGAATATTTCAACGAGAATTGAATCAGCCGCGGCGTGCCGACGGTTGAGGTAATCGGCGCTGACCCGCCGCCTGACGCCGACACCGAAGTCGCGGACGGAATGGCAAACGACGGATGATTGAACAGATTGAAGAAGTCCGCCCGGAATCGCAGATTCTGACGTTCGCCCAACTTGAACGTCTTGCCGAGCGTGAAATCAACATTCTTCTGCGGCGGCCCAATAATGCAGTTGCGCGGAGTATCGCCATACACGGTGGCATCGCTGCTTCCGCCGGTGGAAAGCGTCGCCAGCGGGTCGGGCGTATAAGCGGCAGGATTCACCCAATTGGCGAGACGCGATTGCGGGCTGCCGTGGCTGGGAGCGTTGCCGCAACTGAACCCCGGGTTGAAAGTCGCAGTCGATGATGGAGTGCTGGCCAGCGCGTAGGCAGTGCCTCCGTTGGGATCGTAGATTGTGAACGGGGCTCCTGATTGCAGGATCATTACTCCGCTGGCTTCCCAGCCTCCCAACGTTCCCTTGGTGACGCCGCTGGCGTTGGCAAAGAAGGGCAACTGATAGACGGCGCTGGTCACGGAGCGCTGCCTCCGGTCGAAATCGGAAAGACCGCGAGAAGCTGCTCCGCTATCCTGATTGTTGACCCTGGTAAGAAAAGCCACCGATGCAGTGGAGACGTCGTCAATCGATTTGGACCAGGTGTACGCGCTCTGGAAATACAGCCCTTTGCCAAAGCGGTGGGCCAAGGTGGCCTGCAGCGCGTTGTAGTGCGAATCGGAGTTGGGAGCAAAGTCTTCGAAATCGGCGGGAGCAATACCTAGGTAGGGCGCACGCGCGCTCACATTTTCGTTGGTCGAATCCACAATCGTACAGGTACCCGGGCCGCCGCCGCAGGCATAAGGAATGGTGACCGGATTCTGCGGCGTAGCGAGCGTGGCTTGATCGGGATCGTAAGTCGAGCGCAGGCGGCTGCCTTTGGTGCCCACATAGCCGAGTTCCATAAACCAGTCCCGCCCGAGTTCACGCTGAATCGTAAAGTTCCACTGCTGCGTCGTCCCCACCACCCAATGCAAAGGCACGGTGAGTTGAATCAAGCTGTTCACATTGCCGCTGAAACCGGGGTAGCATTGCTGGACCATGCCGGTTCCGGTGAACGGGCAGCTGCCGCCGCCAGTCGAGAAACCCTGGAAGATCGAAGCCGTAGGTACATAAGCTTGTGTGGGAGGTGCGCCTAGAGCCGGAATTCCCTGGAAGGTGGCGCTGGGTTGAAACATGTTGGCCAAGCTTCCCGGCCCGGGCTCGAAGGCAACGCCGAACGGGTAGGTGGGAGGAACGATGGCAAGATTGTCTACCGCTCCCAGATCTTCGCGAACCGCGTAAATACCATAGCCGCCGCGAACCGAAGTGGTGTGATGTCCGGCTACGTCATAGGCGAAGCCGATGCGCGGCTCCCAGACCGTGGCGTATTCGTTGTCGAGTCCAGCTTGATTCAGCGTTCCATCGATGCCGGAGAGTCCGAATTTATTGATGCACTTCGGATAGACGTAGGGCTGTCCGGTCGTGTTCGCCAGCTCCGGTTCGGTGTTGCCGGTATGGCAAAGCGTGTCGTAGGGCGCACCGTCAAATTCGTTTCGGAACCCGAGGTTGAGAGTCAGCGTTCTGCTAACTCGATAGTCATCCTGCGCAAACCAGGAGTAGCCGGGAATGCGGTAATCGTGGTTGCCGAGGCCGCCGCCACCCTCGCCCAAATACGGAGAGCCGGCGAGAAAAGCCTGAAAGTCCGTGGAGTACCCGGTCGCGCCCGCGACTAGGTATACCAGACCATTATCGGCGATGGGTAAGCTGCGGAGCATCGCCACGCGGTCAGCTTCCCCGCCAAAACGCAATTGGTGCGCACCGTGGGTCCAACTCACTGTGTCCAGGAATGTGTAGTTATTCGAGAGCGCGGACTGCAGTTGGGTGGGATACGCTCCAAATGCCCACGTGCCGAATTGAAGCCGGTACATGTTGGGGTCGCCCGCTTGTCCATTTACTCCGACGGCGGTGGGCAGGTTGATTCCAATCTGCGCGCCAGTGATGGGCGCTTCGTTATTCAATTTGTCGCTGATGATATTGACGCCAACGCGGAATTCGTTGATTAGGTTGTTGCTGAACAGGTGAGTTTCGGTGATGCTGCCAAAGCGGCTGTGCAAAGGAATATCCAGCGGGAAGTTCAGGTTGTTGGAGCCGGGCTGGCCGCCGGTCTGGATTCCGAAAGAATCCGCTCCGAAGGGTTGAAAGGTATCGGAATTGGACCAGAAGAAGCGCTCGGACAAGCGGTCCTTGCCGCCACGGAATTCGCGGTCCCAGTTCGCGGTGAACTGATTATCGGTAAACTTGCCGGGATCGGTCAGCACGAGCGGGCCGTAATTGAGCGAAGGGCCGTTCGCAGTTTGCGTAAAGCCCGGCGTGCCCGGAACGCTGGGAAATAAAAAACCACCTCCCACGCCCGGACCAAAATTGTTGCCCTGCACGTTCAGCAAATTCAACGCCACCGTATCAATGGATGTAGCCGTATTCCCGCCGCAGGCCGCGCCGCAGAAAAAAGTATTGAGCAGCGTGGTCTGGTCGCGTGCGGTCGGCAGCACGGGAATCATCGTGTTGATATAGGTTCCCGGCGAATCGCCGCTGCGCTGCCGCGTGCCCTGAAGGTTGAAGTAGAAGTAGCCAAGCTTGGCGCCGGGACTGATCGGTCCGCCAATGTCACCGCCGAAAATGTTCTGCTTGACCACAACCTTCCCTAGGAAGTAGTCGTTGGCGTCGAGGTCTGTATTGCGGAAGTACTCCCACAGATCGCCGTGAAAGTGATTGGTTCCACTTTTAAGCGTGGCGTTGATATTGCCGCCACCGTTTCGTCCCTGCGTGGCATCGTAAAGGCTGGTCGAGACTTTGAATTCCTGAATCGCATCCGGGCTGGGCAAAGGGGTGTAGGTCAATTCACCAAAGGCGTAGTCGGCGACGGTGATGCCGTCGATCAAATAATTATTGTTGTCTTCTCTGCCTCCATTTACGTGCATGTAAACCGTGCCGCGTCCGAGCTGCGCGGCGCCGTTCAAATCGGAAGACGCGCCAGCGGAGAGCGTGAGCAACTGCTGAAAATTTCGAGTGGCAAGCGGAAGATCGGTAATCGTCTGGGCTCCCAGCGATTGTCCCGTGGTGGCGTCCGTGGTATTCACCTGCTCCACCTGGGATTGCACCTCCACAACTGCCGTCACCGCACCCACTTTCATGACTGCGGTCATACGCGTGGTTTCGGTGATGCGCACGATCACGCCGGGGAACTTGGTGTCGGGAAAGCCTGGCACATTCACTTCCACTGTGTACGCACCCACGGGCAACAGCGTGGCCGTAAATAAACCGGATGCATCGGTCGTCACCTGACGCAGAACCTCACCTGTGGCGTCGTTCTGGATGCTCACCTTGGCATTCGCGATCACGGCTCCCGATGCGTCTTGAACTGCGCCGTCGATCGCTCCTGTGGCTCCGCCTTGCGCAAACATCATTGCAGTGAAGACGGTCAGAAAAAAACCCAATGCCATTATTTTGTGAAGTGAATTCATTTTGTCCTCCGGTTGGATGACTATTTGTGGCTCACTTGCCCTTCGAACGGCGGATCGATGGGCGCGATGAACAACGAGGTGAGATAGTAAGCGGATATATCACGATCTTCCGTCGACATTCAAGGAATATGCGGAGCACAGATTATGCGCGTTGTGAATCTAATCGAAAAGAATTATGAATGAGGTGTTCGCAGGAATGATTCGAATCGAAAAGAATCTGCGCACTCTTTGTGCAGCAGCGCAACGGAACCGCGGACTTAACTTACATAATTCCAGCTCTAATCTTCGACCGCTTGCGCCGTCATTTCCGAAGGCTCGCCGCCAGCCGCGGCTTGGGCTACGATCAAACGTCGCGCTTCCACGCGAATCTTGGGCAGATGGAGCGTGAACCATCCTGCGCCCGCGATCGAAGCGATGCCGCCGATCGCAACGGTGACTTGGGCTCCCAGACGATCAGCCAACGCGCCACCGAACAACGCTCCCATCGGAGCCATGCCCATGAACATCATCGAATACACCGCCATCACGCGCCCGCGCAACGCATCGGGCACCATCACTTGAATCAGCGTGTTGGAGCACGCCATCTGCAGCATCATGCAATAGCCCACAGGCAGCAGCAAAATCACAGAAACCCAGAACATGTGCGAGATGGCAAAGACCGCCAGACTGGCTCCAAAGCCGGCGCAGCACCACGCCACCCATCGTCCCAGGCCTTTTACGCCTTCCCGAAACGCCAGAGTTAGCGCGCCTAGCAGCGCTCCCACGCCGGTAGAACCCATCAAGATACCCAAGCCCTGAGCTCCGCCATGCAGAATCCGGTCGGCAAAAATCGGCATGAGCACCACATACGGCATGCCCACCAGGCTCACCAATCCCAGCAGCAGCAACAGCGTGCGGATCGGCTTCGTCTCGTTCACGAAGCGGAATCCTTCCATCATGTGTTCGAAGGGCGATGCCGTGGAAGCGCGCCCCGGGCTGTGCACGCTCATCATCAGCAATCCAATAATCACCGCAATGTAGCTGATGGCATTGGCAAAAAAGCAATAACCTTCGCCGATCTTCGCCACCAGAATCCCCGCGATGGCCGGGCCGATCACGCGTGCACCGTTGAACATGGAGGAATTCAGCGCGATGGCATTCATCAAATCATCTTTGCCGACCATATCCACCAGAAACGATTGCCGTCCGGGAATATCGAATGCATTCACCACGCCCAGAAGTGCGGCCAACACAAAAATCAGCCACACCCGGTGGTCAATCGCGTGAGTTAAAGTGAAAGCCGCCAAAATGAAGGCCAGCAGCATGGAGGCAACTTGAGTTGCGATCACCACCGTGCGGCGGTTATAGCGATCGGCTGCAATCCCGCCCAGCGGGGCAAACAGAAATACCGGAACCTGGCTGGCAAATCCCACCGACCCAAGCAATAGTGCCGAACCCGTCAGCCGGTAAACCAGCCACGACTGGGCCACGCTCTGCATCCACGTTCCGATGAGCGAGATGAGTTGTCCGCTGAAGAAAAGCTGGAAGTTGCGATGACGCAATGCCCGCCCCGCGACCTGCCAGCGTGAGGTGCGCTCGGGGGCTGCTTCTGCGGCGCTGGTTGCGCCTTCCTGAATTGGGATTTTCGACTCGGACACTTTCGCTTCTTTGGATGATGTTGCCAGCCCTTTCGATTACTATAACTTGCATGTCGCTCGCAGTTGCTTTGCGAATGCCTTCTGACCTGCTTTTTCCACAGCCGCCGGATCGATTGACAACCCTGATGGTCCGGCGTGCTACCAATTAGCGCGCTGGGAAGCGCGTGGGATGAGAAGGCGGCTGAAACTGGTTCACATGGATGTGGTGCAACATTTTTTGTGCAGCTGAACATTTATTTTTGGCTTCCAGAACTGAGCAAACTGCGCTACAGTGGCAATTGCTCTCGCCGGCGATTCCCTAAGAAAGGGACACGACCATGACCACTGCTCCGGTTGTTGTTGAACGCCGCATTGGACAGCGCTTCGCTTTTAATCTCCCGGTTTCGTTGCGCGACGTTTCTACGGCCATCGAAGGCATGGGATTCACTCAGGATCTCAGTTCGCGCGGTGCCTTCCTGTTCACTGACATGGCTCTCACCGAAGGTACCGAAATCGAACTGACGTTAAACATGCCCTCCGAGATTACTTTGGGCAACAACATGCGCGTGCGCTGCCGAGGCCGGGTTCTGCGTGTGACCAACCCAGCGGAAGGTTGGGGCGCCGTCGCTTCGGCAGAAACCAAATCGGCCGAGACGCGATCCGCCGAGACAAAGATTGGCGTGGCAGTCTGCCTGAAAGAATACGAATATCTTCCCGAGACCGAAGACGGCCCATCCGATTTCCAACGCATTTCAGCCCTGCACAGCCCCAGCGAGGCTGAACGTGCCCCAATCGCGCCGGCGCTCAGCAGTACTCGAGCTGCAGGCGATTAACACTCACACAACTTTGTCATCCTGAGCGAAGCCGTTTTTCAGGCGTAGCGAAGGACCTCCCGTTTGACCGGCCCAACGCGTAGCCAACTGAACCATTACTACAAATTCATAATTCCGCGCTGCTCGCACGCGAACTTTAGTTCCTGCGGCCCTTCCGAGGACTTTTCAATCGCCGAGGCTTGGCTTAGAATGCTTCTACTAGTGCGGATTCTTAGGGGGAGTTTCCTGCCGGTACGCCTCTCGCTGGGATTTTCCACTGCAAAATAGTTGCACTCATGCCTTTCGTTAGGGATTCCGTGGACGCATGCGCGCTGGCTATTACTTAAGTCACTTGGCGAAGGATACGTTCTCTTTCTAACATGCAAACACCAAGAGAAATCAGCGAGAACCGCGCCATGCATGGGATCGCCGTAGCGCTCCTGACAGAAAACCGGGAACATTTGTCGGAGTTGCAGGCGCGTGTAGAAGCTACGCGCCTCGGCCGGGTTGTGTTCAGTTGCGTCGGTTTTCCCAGCGGACCAACGGATTCCATCCTGCGCCAGATTCAGGATTTGCGCGCCGAAGTCGTCGTCGTTGATATCTCTACTGAGAATCCTCAGACCGCCATCAAAGCTATTGAATTGCTTCAGACCAACACTCTCCAGCTGGCAATTTTTGCCAACGGCAGTATGCGGCAGCCTACGACGATCGTGGCCAGCATGCGCGCCGGAGCCGGGGAATACCTGGATGAGAGCGGCGGTTCCGAGGCCTTTCTTGAAGCGCTGACGCGTTTCAGTTCCAACCGTACCCGCACTCGCGGCGGGGCCGGAAAAGCCCGCATCTTTACCTTTCTCAGCGCCAAAGGCGGAGCCGGCGCGACCACTGCCGCGGTGAACACAGCAGTTGCTCTGCAGCAAGCCTATGGCAATGTAGTTCTGGTGGACTTTGCGCCCGTCGGCATCGCGCAATTGCATTTGAACCTGCGGCCCAGCTTCGGAGTTCCCGACGCACTCGAAAATCTTCACCGCCTCGACGTTTCTCTGCTCGATGGCTTAATGACGACGGCGAAAGATGGGTTGCATCTTCTTGCCGGCCCGCAGCAGCCTTATCCATCGGTCCCCACACCGGCGGAACTGGCTCGGCTCTTCGACCTGCTGGTGAATCACTATCGCTATGTCGTCGTAGATGCTTCGAGCCGGCTTGATTCCACGACACGGTTGCTCTCTGATCTTTCGAACGCCGTGCTGATGGTGGCTCAAACTGACGTTGTCTCGCTATGGAGCGCCAGCCGCATTCATGCTTTTCTGGAAGAAGGCGCAGGCCGCAATCGGTTGCGCATGGTTCTGAATCGCTACAAAAAAATCCCCGGCTTCACCGACGAGGACGTCGAACATTCCACTCGCTGCAAAGTATTGTGGAAGATTCCCAACGCCTACCAGGCGATCTCGCCCGCCATCGATCACGGCGCGCCGGTGGTCCTGCAGGAAAATCAGGAAGTGAGCCGCTCCTTCCGCGCTCTTGCGGAGGCGCTCGCCGAAGCTTCCACCACTGCTGAAGGCGGACTCGATCTGGTTTATGCGCAGGAAAAGCCGACGATCAAGAAGAACGTGCCATCGCGCCTGGTCGTCTCTCCTGCTCGCGCCGGGCAGTAGCTGTTTCCCTACAAGATTTTTTTCATCGGATTCTTTGTTAATGCTGATCGTATTATCTTTTCAGTAAAATTCCTCCTAGATAGGTTGCACTTCCGACTTTCCGAACAGTTCCCCCGTAAAACGCCCATTGCATCTAAGATAGAACGATGCGCGAAGGGGGGACTCTGGAGCTGGAACAGACGGAAGTACCGGGCGCAGACCTCCGCTTGCTCGTCGCGTCCGCCCCCTGGTCTCGCGTTTTCCTGCAGAACCTTGGGGATCTGTTCCGCCGCCACGAAGCCTCTCCACTGCAACTGCAATCCGCTCCGGCGGACTTCTGGCCTGATGTATTTGTCGACCGCCGGCTTCCGTGGCCGCACTTTATGCAGTCCGGCGCGTATCACATTCTTGCGCTAGCCATGATCCTGGTGGGATCGCACTTTCTGGCGTTGCAGCCTCATGTCACTGCTGTGCCAACTTTCACCCATGCCGACGTTGTCTATTACACGCCGACGGAATATCTGCCGCCGCTGGACACTCGCCGCTCGACGGCTGCGCGGCCGCAGAAGGCTGACCCTGAATTCTCAGCACAGCCGATCATCTCTTTGCCCCGCGAGGCCGATAACCGTTCGCAGACTATCGTCACGGCGCCCAACGTACATCTCAAGAACGATGTCGCATTACCCAACACCGTGGCCTGGTCCGACAAGCCGCGGATGCCGATCGCGCCGGCTCCGGTGGTGATGGCGTCTGAGATATCGCGGATGGCGCCGCGAATGGATCGCTCCGTGATTGCGCCACCGCCGGATGTGAATAACACTTCGCGAAAGACCATGCAGGCACTGAATCCTTCCGTGGTCGCTCCTCCTCCTGAGCTGGCAGCGGCCTCCAACCGCAGGATTGGCGAGCTCAACGTCGGGCACAGTACGGTGATCGCGCCCGCTCCGCAACTTTCTCTGGACGAACAGCGCACAGTAACTCAAGGACGAACGGCTCTGCGCGGACATTCTCCGCAGGTGGTCGCGCCGCCGCCTTCGCTGGGCGCTTCGGCGGGTTCTCGCTCCGGTCGAGGCGTGATTGCCTTGAACCTGCATCCCGCGGTGGGCGCGCCTCCAGTCGCAGTTGCGGGCAATCGGCGCGGCAGTTTTGCGGCCACTCCCGAAGGACATCGCGGTGCATCCGGCGCTCCCGGAAGTTCTGCTGGCGACTTCCACGGCAAATGGAAGCGGCGCGACTGGGAAGAGCGCGGGCAACTTGCCTTCGGGACTTTACGTGGGCAAGAGCTCGAGCGCGAATTCTGTCAATCCGAACCTGATTGCTGGCATGCGTCCGATGCGCGCGCCGCGGACGACGCAAACCGAAGGCGACAGCAAAATCTCTGAGGCCGAACGCGCGGTGTTCGGCGACCGCAAAATTTATTCGATGAGCCTGAACATGCCGAACCTCAACTCGGCGGGAGGCAGTTGGATCATCCGCTTCGCCGCGATCAAGCCGGAATCGGGCGGCGGCAGACCTGCTTCTACTTCGACGCAGCTCCCGACGATCTGGCATCGCCGGTGGCGACCAGCAAGGTTGATCCCGCTTATCCGCTGGAGCTGATGAAGCAGAATGTGAGCGGAACCGTCATTCTCTATGCCGTCATCCTCGCCGATGGTACGGTCGGCAAGGTGCGTGTGCTGCGCAGCGTCGATGAGCGTCTGGACCGATTCGCCAGCGAAGCCATTGCCAAATGGCAATTCCAGCCCGCCACGAAAAATGGTAATCCGGTTGCCGTGGAAGCTACGTTCTGGATTCCGTTTCATCCGGCGAAGATGAACTCGGGGTTTTGAGTTCAGTTCTCAGTTGCCAGTTCTCAGTTAGTGCGGCTTCTCAGGCCGTCCTCAGGCTTCTTGTTTCCTTTCCGCTCCTTACTCTGCGCGGACTGATCTGGATCAAAGTGATTTTCGGATCTTCCTTCTTAAAGTCTTTCTTTCGCCCCGCATGGGCTTGTTCTCATTCCACTTTCGACCCACGGCTTACGCCGTGGGCTGCATTCTTACGCCGCTTCGTGGCTTGAGTGGGGTAATTCAATCGGCCAGCAACCGCCGCGTAATTCGGCAACCTACTTAGGCATGGGCACTGACACGGCCTTGCCTGCGCCGCGCTCGGCAATCCAGATGGTGTCGCCTGCGGGTTCGACTCCGGTTGGCGTGTTGAGTCCATCCTTGATTACGGTCACGCTTGCCTTGTCGCCATTTACGGTGAGGACGGAGATTTTGCCGCTGCCATTTTCTGCGAGGATGAGCTTACCGTTTGCCGCGCGCATGCCATCCGGGCCTTTTACCGGCTGGTCCATCCAGATATCGACGGGCGTCCCGGTTTGCCGGCGGCATCGACGGGGATGCGGTAGAGCTTGTTGAAGATCACGTTGTTCACATAGAGCGTGCCATCGAGAAAGGTGATGCCATCGACGCCCATCAGCGTGCGATGCTCGAGGTAAAGTTCCGCGGTGGACGCTCCGGCCGGCAGCCTGAAGATTCTGCCGGGGATGGTGTCGGTAATGTAGAGCGCCTTGTCCGGTCCGATCGTGAAATCGTTGCAGACATTGTTGTCGCCGGGCAGGTTCCAGCGGATCTTCGGCGCGCCGGTGGTGAGATCGAAACTTCTCAGCGCGGTATGCCGCTGTGCCGGAGTGGTGTTCGGCACCGGCGTCAGTTGGCATGTCCACAACGTGTTGGTGGAGGCGTCGGCCAACATGCCGAGGAAGAATGTGCCCGCGGGCTTCTGTGCTGGCGTCGATAAATTTCTCGGCGGTGGTGGAACCTGGGCGCACCTTGTAGACGAATGGCGAACTGGCGCTGCCGACAATCAGCACGCCGCCCGGCGCCATGGTCAAACTTTCCGGCTGCGATTTCGCATCGCCGATCAGAATTCCCTGCGCGAACATGGCTGGCGCAAAGCTCATAGTGATGATGAGAGCAGCACAGGTAGTGAGATATCGAGGGTGAGAGATACGCATGGTCAAATCTCCTCAGAGACGATTTCGGTGGCACTCATCATAATTCATGCGAGGCGAGGGCAACGCTG
>CAWBLK010000006.1:0-74689 GCA_963789625.1 uncultured Acidobacteriaceae bacterium
GCCTGCTGGCCTATTTACCAAGCGGATACCTTTGCCTTCGGCAAAGTGCGGCGCTCGGTTCAGTCCGTCCCCGGCTGGGGTGGGCGGGCACAAATTACAGCAACTGTAACGGTGAAATAGGGGCGGGGTCAAGCAATATAACACTATATATTGTATGGCCTTAAGAGCGAGCGCGTTGGGTTGCACATGCATTGCAGCAGTTAGGTGGTTCTAGGGTGAGGGAAGGACGAGGCGGGAGAATCGCGAGAGCAAGATTATGGTAGCGCGGGGCCGCGGTAAAAACAATGGAAAGAGTCTCTTATTACGTTGCCGACTTGTCGGACGCCTGCCTAGTCGTGTGGTGCGTCAGGTTGGGCGGCTAATTTTTTCCCCTTTGCCCTGCGATTTCGTTGTGGTGGTGTGGCTGCAGTAGCTGGAGGGTTAAAGTAGGCATCGCTGAAGACTACGTTGCCCTGAAACTCCTTTATGCTGTCGCGGTAGCGCTGGTTGGAAATTGTGGTGCGGTCTCCGCTTTCGCACCTTCCAGGGTCAGGGTTTGCCGGCTGATCATTTTGTAGATGAAGTGTGCCCCCGAAGGGTCGGAAAACACTGGGAAACTTCTCCGGGCTTCAGATCCATGATCGATTCGTGTTGCGGAGGCAGCGTGGCACGGCGCACGTTTTCCAGCTTGGTGTTGACGGTGGTTTGCCCGAATCCGGCATCCTTGTAGGCTTCGATTTGCATCTGATCAAGGTCTTCGCCGTTCACGGCGCGGGCGCGCAGGTCGGCGGCGACTTTTGCCATGGCATCTTCGGAAGATTTGTCTTGCGCTTCTTGTTGCCTGGCAGGCGCGGTTTGCTTAGTGCGGGGCACGAAAATGCGCGCCACGGTGGCTTGTTCAAATGAGGATAGATTCTTCCGGTAATAGTCCTCTAGATCGGCGTTGGTAATGCGGTTCGCTTCCGTTTGTAGCGCACGGCTCAGATCCTGGCCGAGCAGTTGCATGCGGGCATAGCGCATCTCTTCTTCGAACTCGGGGGTTTTGTCGAGGCCGCGTTTTTCCGCGGCGGCGGACATTTTCAGATTGCGCGCATAAGCGTTAGCGACATTGAGTTTGAGAGACAGTGACATGCCCGGCTGGAGCGCTTCGGTGAGCTTTTCAAATTCCGCGCGAGTGATGACGGTTTGGCAGGCATGATCCGGCGGCGCCGGAACGACGCAGAAACCGTTCACTGTGATGACGGGATCATCGGGCGCGACCTTGGTTTCTGGAGCCTCACTCGCCGCGGGAGCTGCGGCTGCGGAAGTTGGCTCCGCTGGCGCGGCTTGCCCGCAGGCGAAGCTGGCGAGCAGGATAAACAAGAGACTCTGGAAGCGCATGAGTCAGTATCTCCGGCGCGAATGTTGTGCGGCAAATGAAGCGGGCACGCAGAGTGGCTGCGTGCCCCGGTTGGAGGTAGTTGTTGATCCGCACATTCATTGTCACCATTATTTTTCGAAGGCTCCCATGTTGATTTGTCCGTTGGCATTAACGCGGGGATTGCCGTTGAAATCAACTGTGCCGAAATCGGCAGAGCCCAGACTGGCGTTGCCCGTATTCTCGGCGGGCGAACTGGTTGGGATGTCGAAATTCGGAGTGGGAGAGCAAGTGGTGAGTGGAGTCGGTGGGCCGCTCTCTTTGGTGGAGGTACAGGTGGGTACGGTCAGGTAGTCGGGATTGGCGAAGACGGAATTCGCATCCTCGCCGGTCTTGGATTGATAGGACGCGAAGGAGGAGTAGCTTTTCGCGTTCAGCTCGAATGTGGTGGTGGAGCTGGTGGTGTAGAAATCGTTGTAATTGGAAGTTACTCCGCTGCCCGCGACGTAACCGTACATGAACAAACCTTCGGCGCCCGTATAGACTACGTTGTTCTCAAACAGAATGCCGGTGGCGCGGTACTGGATCTGGAATTCACCGCTGCCGGTTTTTTGGGTGTCGTTATCGTACAGGCTGTTGTTCACGATGGTGATGTTGGTGCTTCCCCCGGTGCTGGATTTGTTATAACCGCCCACAGAAACGCCGCAGGAGTTGGCAGCATAGATCAGGTTGTTGCGGATGATCACGTTGCTTGAGACTTCTCCCTCGGTCTCGCTGGCGGCTTCGATATTCAGGTCGTTGCCGTAGAGCGTGTTGCGCTCAAACGTAACTTCGGTGCAACCATCGCAGTACAGGCCGTCCTCATCGTAGGAATTTCCTTCGCCGGGGTTTTTGAACGCGCTGTTGTTGTAGATGAGGTTGCCGTAGACGTCTCCGTTCTTGGCCTGGTCGTAGCCAGTGGGACCGACGCCCTCGAAACCGATGGCGTCCATACCGATGTTGTCGTTGTCGTAAATGGTGTTGTTGGAGACGACAAAGTCCTGAACGTTGCCGTTGTAGGTAGTGGTTTCGCTTTCTCCGGTGAGGCATCCGGTAACGGTATTGCCGCTGACGGTTAGGCTGAGAGGAGTGGAGCTCGTGCCGAAAACTCCGATGCCATAGGCGTTGCCGTTCTTTCCAGCAGTGGTCTGGATGTTCTTCACCGTATTGTTCAGGATGTTGATGCCGCTTCCGCTGCCGGCGATGAGGATTCCGGCGGGAACTTCATTCTTGCTCGAGGTTTTGTAGTTCTGCAGGGTGAAGTTTTCGATGGTCAGGTAGCTCACTCCACCGGAGGCGCCGACCATGAACAGGCCTTGCGTGTTGCAGCAGAGGAAGCCGTTGCTGGATTCGAAGGTGGGAATCGTGCAGCAGGCAACGCCGGTGCCATCGACGATAGCTACGCCTTGTCCGTTGAAAACGATGGGCTCGGTGGCCGTCCCTGAGTTGGCGAAGAGATCGCTCTCGTTGTAGGTTCCTGCTCCAACATAGACAGTGGCGCCTGCCGTAGCTTTAAGAGCCGCGTGTCCGATGGTGAGCCAGGGCGAGCTCGCACTGCCGCTGTTCGAGTCGCTTCCGCTTTTCGATACGTAGTAGGTTGCTCCGGATTGGGCAAGAAGTGAGGTCGCGGTGAACACGGCCAAGGCGAGAAGAGCAAGAGACAGCTTGCAAAGCGATTTCATTTTCCAATCTCCTTTTCAGCCAAACGTAAGTGCCCGACAAAACATCGGGGTTACAGCTTTTGCCCATGCCCTGAAATTCGAATTGCGGCAAAGCTTAGGACGGTTACGAATAATTGTCAATAGTTATGTTTCGTTTCGTTTTGACGATAATACGCTTGCGATTTATTTCTATTGCTGCGTGAGGGAAGTGGAGCAGGTATCGGCCCCCTCGATTCAAAGTGTCGCTGCAAGTTAAGAGAGGATGTTTAGGCACCACGCGCTGGCGAATCGATTCAGTGTTGCTCTCCGATATACCAGGGCGCACTGACGGTAAAGATGCGCTCATTGCCGCGGGCGAGCAACACCCATTCCAGCAAGCGGCCGCGTTGATTGTGGAGGAAGTATTCATACCATTTGTCCTCAACCAGTTCAGGGATAACCACGACAATGCTGCGGGTGGGATGTTTCTTCGAAAGATCGAGAACGAACTGCACAATGGGAATAATGACGAAACGGTAAGGGGACGGAAGGGTGCGAAGCTCGGGCGGTTCCTTGCCGGCAGCGCGGAAGGGCTTCTCCACATAGTGTTCCCACTCATCGTGAAGCAATTCGGAATATTCGTTCGGCTCAACGTGCAAGGCAATCACTTCCGGCGATAGCCGGGCGGCAAATTCAATTCCCTGGCGCGTGATGTTGCTCCAGCGGTCGATGGTAATCACCGCGATGGGAGGCTGGCTGAGACCTTCCGCATCGACAGGACATTTGCACGATGTGAGCACCTTCACCGAGTGGTAGTGGCGGCGGACAAGCGAGAAGATAAAAATCGTTAAAGGAATGAACAGAAGCGTAATCCAAGCGCCTTCCGCGAATTTCGCGACCAGCACGACAGCCGTCGTAATGCCTGTAACGAGAGCGCCTAATCCGTTCACGAATGCGCTCTTCAACCAATGCGGATCGCGATTCTTTCGCCAGTGCATTACCATACCGGCTTGAGAAAGTGTGAAGGCAAGAAACGCGCCGACGGCGTAGAGCGGGATAAGGCGGTCGGTAACTCCGCCGAAGAGAATCAACACGCCGCCACAGAGCACCGCCAGCACGACGATGCCATAGGTGTAGACGAGCCGCCGTCCGCGATAGCCGAAGGCGTGGGGCAGATAGTTGTTTTGTGCGATGGCGCGGCAGAGGCGCGGAAAATCGGCGAATGCAGTATTGGCGGACAGAGAGAGCACGACGAGAATTGAGCCGATCGTCAAGTAATAGAAAAAGCCTTTGCCAAAAACCGCGGCCGTGAGCATAGAGAGAATGCTCTGGTAGCCCGGTCGGCCCGGATCAGTGGCGGCGATTCCGTAAATTTTGACGAGGTATGAAATTCCCGCCAGCAACACCGCCAGCAGAAAAATAATCACGGTAAGAGTGCGCTGGGCGTTCTTGACCGTGGGCTCTTTGAAGGCCTTCACGCCATTGCTCACAGCTTCGACGCCGGTTAATGCGGTGCAGCCGCTGGCGAAAACTTTCAACAGCAGCCAGTAGCTAACGGCTTCCGTTATGGGAGGCGGAGGCGGAAGAGCAACTGCGGGCGTGGGATGTCCGCCGCTGATGAGAACGCGCGCAATGCCGGCAACAATGGTAATGAGAAGCGTGCCGACAAACAGATAGGTAGGAATCGCGAAAACACTGCCCGCTTCGCGTACGCCGCGGAGATTGAGGACGGTGATGACGATCAGAATCCCCACGCAGAGAGAAACGGTGTGCGGCAATAACGATGGAACCGCCGAGATCAAAGCGCCCACTCCCGCAGAGATGCCTACCGCGGCCGTCAAAATGTAATCGGCGAGCAGCGCGGCGGCAGCCAGTAAACCAGCAGGTGCACCAAGGTTGAAGCGCGCCACGGTATAGGAACCACCGCCGGAAGGATAGGCGGCGATCGTCTGGCGGTAAGAAAAATAGACGATTACGAGCAGCGTGATGATGGCAGCGCTGATGGGCACGATGTAGCGAACGCCTAGAAGTCCAAGCGGGATTAGAAGGCTGAGGGCCGCTTCCGGGCCATACGCCGCCGAGCTAAGACCATCTAGGCCAAAGATCGGAATGCCCTGTATAGGACCGATCTGCTCGGCACGTTCGTCGCTAGTCCGGATGGGCTTGCCGACAACTAGATCGAGTATGTTCATAGGAAGTCGGAGACCGGACACCTTTCACGCCAGGGAAACACAACCGAACCACTCACGGGACAGCCGAGGCAGCTGTCCGCGCACGGCAGGTTGCTACTTTCCTCCTAGCTTCTCGAAGAAAAGACAGATGGTTTCGATGCCGTGGTGGAAGTTAGGAATGTGAAACTTCTCGTTGGGAGCGTGGAGGTTGTCGTCGGGCAGTCCGAAGCCCATCATCACGCTCGGAATCTTCAGGCCCTGGTAGAAATCGTTGACGATTGGAATCGATCCGCCGCTGCGGATGAAGACGGTTTCCTTCTTGAATGTATCGTGCAGCGCTTCCGTGGCGGCTTTGATGTAAGGATTGTCGGTGCCGACCACACACGCTGGACCTTTGCTCCAGACTTTGATCTTGGTCTCTATGCCCTTGGGTGTTAGTTTCTTCACGAAGTTGGTGTAGCGCTTCAGAATGTCGTCGGGATCCTGGTTGGGCACAAGGCGCATGGAAACCTTGGCCGATGCTTTGGCCGGAATCACGGTCTTGGCGCCAGCTGCGGTAAATCCGCCGGGCATGCCGTGGACTTCGAGCGTAGGCCGCGCCCAGGTGCGATACAGAACCGAGTAGCCGGGCTCACCTGTCAAAACTTTCGATCCGACTTCGGTTTTGCGGTAGTGCTCTTCGTTAAAGGGTAGGCGCTTCCAGGCTTTGAGTTCGTCTTTGCTGGGAGCTTTCACGCCTTTGTAGAAGCCTGGGATGAGTACGTGACCCTTCGCATCTTTTAATTTGCTGATGATTTCGATGAGAGCGAAGAACGGATTCGGCGCGGCCCCACCGTACACACCGGAATGCAGGTCAACCTTGGCGCCGTAGGCTTCGATCTCGGTATAGACGAGGCCGCGCAGTCCCACGCACAGAGTGGGCAGGTTGGGAGCGAAAAGCTCTGTGTCGCAGACGAGGGCGAAATCGGCCTTCAGCTTGGCTTTCTGCTTGCGTACATACTCGGCAATCGATTCACCACCGACTTCTTCTTCACCTTCGAAAATCACTTTCACATTGATCGGCAGTTTGCCGTTCCCGGATTTCATAAGAGACTCAAGGGCTTTCACTTCCATCCAGAGCTGCCCTTTATCGTCGACCGCGCCCCGGGCATAGATGTTGTTGTTGCGCTCGGTGGGTTCGAACGGCGGAGTCAGCCATTCATCGAGAGGCTCTGCCGGTTGCACGTCGTAATGCGCATAGCAGAGCGGGGTCGGCTTGCCTGGAGCGTGCAACCAGTCAGCGTAGATCAGGGGATGACCCTTGGTGGGAATCACCTCGACATTTTCGAGGCCGATGCGGCGCAGTTCGTTGGCAACGAAGTCGGCCGCTTTTTGAACGTCGGATTTGTGCTCTTCGAGCGTGCTCACGCTGGGGATGCGAAGAAGATCTTTGAGTTCGTTAAGAAAACGCTGCTGATTATTGCGGGCAAAATCGACGGCGGGGGAAGCCATGAGTGATCCTTTCTTGTGAGAAGGCACGCTTGCAGTGTAGAACGGAAAACTCAACAGTATAACGCTGCCCGGCGGAGCGATGCGATGTCATGGTGCCGGCGAAGGCGCAGAATAGCTACTCCGGTGCGGCTTTAGAGTCGACCAGTTCCATTTTCCCATTCCGGAGTTCATAGATGCTCACTGTGACGGTCTTGTGGTTCCTGTCCCATGTCGATACCTCTTTGTGGATCAACGTGTAATGGCCGCCATTCTCGTATTGATAGGTTTCATTCTGCCAATCGGAAGCGCTGCCATTCGAGCTTGTGGTCACCTGCTTCTTTTTTGCGTCGAACGAGGGAGTTCCTAGATCACTCAAGAAGTCGTTGCGTACAAATTCTTCTTTCTTGGGATCATAAAGATAGAAATTGTAGGAACAATTTCCCGTCGCCCCACATTGGCTCAATATCTGCAGATCCTGATAGCCATCGAAATTGGCATCAACCACGGTGAGCACACTCTGGGCCTTCGCCGGTGCAATTGCATTGGGATCAGTCGTATTCTCGATGGTTTGAATCACTTCGCTGCTGGTCTCCATGGTGATGTCGAGGTCGCCAAAAGTATTGTCCGCCTCGCCAGGAAAATGAAAGGTGAAGAGTGGAAGATTGGAGTTGACACGAAAGGTGCAAATCATTCCACCCCGGAGGTCTTCGTCGCCGGGTGAATAGTACTGCAACTGGCTGAGCGGGACCGTGCCCGTATAGGCGCCGAGTTTGCATCCTTCGCTCTGCGAGGACGAGCTTGATTCCGAGATGACTGGCGTTGCGCCCGATTTTCCAGACGCCTGGTTGCTCACGGAAACTGACCGATCCTGCGCTAAACACAAAGACAGACCAGTCGTAAGGAAAAGCGCCAGGGGCGTAAAGACTACTGCGCTGACCTTTTGCTGCATGCGCTTAAGTGTAGCAAGGCTATTTTAAGAGTTTCTGAAAAAACGCGGAAACTTAGCTTCTGGATTCTTTAAGTCACTGGGCTTTTAGATTAGAAAAACGGGACGGAGAAAACGTGTCGAGATCAAACGCTGGCTCTTTGCCGATAATTAGATCGGCCATGACTTGCGCCGTGATGGGGGCCAGCAGAATGCCGTCGCGAAAATGGCCGGTCGCGACGTAATAGCCGGACGTGGCGGTGGGGCCGAGAATCGGCAGGGAATCAGGGGTTCCGGGGCGGAGACCGGCCCAGTCTTCAAGAATTTTTGCGTTGCGCAACTCTGGCACCAATGCAATCGCCGCCCGATGCAAGCGTTGAATCGTGTCGACGTCGGTGCGCTTGTCGAACCCGGCCTCTTCTACAGTGGTCCCGACGATGATCCGTCCATCGCTGCGCGGAATTAAATAAGCCTCAGGTGTACGGATCACATGTTTTAACAAAGTTCGCGACGGTGCAGCGAGGCAAAGCATTTGCCCTTTTACAGGGCGAGTGGGGAATGCGTGGGGAGCGATCTGTCCAGACCACGCGCCCGCACAGTTAACGACTTTCGGCGCGTGGAATGTGGTCTTGATCGTGGTAACGCTCGCGACGCGGCCGTCAATTTGATTTACGGTGGTGACCGAATCGCCAGAAGAAAAATCGACACTGCGGTGTTTGGCGGCTTTAAGCGCGGCGGCGGTCAGCGCTCGCGGATCGACACTGCGCTCTTTGATGTAGTGGAACATCTCCTGTTGGGATTCCTGATCGAAGTTAAGCTTCGCCATGGCAGGTTCCAATTCACTTAGCTCTGCTAGAAGTAACGCTGAACTCTGCAATCCCGGATGGCGAATATGGTCCGAAGAGAGAACAAGAATTGTACCCTGATCCCGCAGATCAACTTTCATGCCCGATTCCACTTCCAACTCATGCGCGAACTCTGGGTACATGCCGGCACTAGCTGTGGCCAGCGGTTGTAGAACATTAGGCGTTTCCAACAAGCAATCCACAAGCATCCCGCCCGCGGCAGACGAGGCTTCCCGCCCGGGCTCACCACGCTCGACGATCAGTACACTCGCGCCTTTCTTGCGCAACTCAATCGAGAGTGAGAGGCCGATGATGCCGCCTCCGATGATGATTACGTCCCAATTCCTCATCTCCGCATTGTAGAAGACTCTTCGAATCCGAAAACATTCCATTGCAGCGCAGAATCGGAGACAAGCTCGCGCGGCGATTGATCTTGGGTGTTACCTTCGTGACCTGTCCCGCATACCTCTTGTTATACGATCCGCGCCATCCGGCCCCTATAATCCGTTCAAACGCACAGAAAAGCAGGGAAGAGCGAGGCATTGCGTTCTTCCGGCGATGGAGCGATGGAGAAGTTCGTGGCGAAGGCTATCTCGATAGCGAGTATGAAAGAAGGACAGAGCTCCGCTGCTGCATCGGTCTGGCTCTACGGGCCGTGGCTCGATCTGGTGGTGGGGTGCAGTGCGTGGTCAGCACCGTTGTTGCTGCTTTCGTATGTTTCCATCGCTTCGAGCACCCGCGCCTGGTCGATCATTTTTTATGCGCTGGCGCTTTTCTTCAACTATCCGCACTACATGGCGACGATTTATCGCGCCTATCGTCGTCCGGAAGACTTTCACAAATATCGTGTCTTCACCATCTACACCACAGCATTGGTTTTGCTGACGATATTACTCTCGCATTTCTGGTTGGGAATTCTTCCGTTTATCTTCACTCTTTATCTCACCTGGAGCCCGTGGCATTACAGCGGTCAGAATTACGGCCTGTTCATGATGTTTGCCCGCCGCGCGGGAGCAAGCCCCAACAAGGCCGAACGCCGCGCTCTCTATGGCGCGTTTATCACTTCTTATCTTGTTCTTTTTCTTAGCTTCCATTCCGGACCTTCTACCGACCCGTTGTTTATTTCGCTGGGAATTCCGCTGGTTGTAGGCCATTGGGCACAGATCGTACTGGGCGCGGCTTTTCTCGCCCTCTCGATTTATGGCTTGTCAGGCTTGGTGCGGGCTATTGGATGGCGAAAAACGGCGCCATGCCTGACGCTATTCTCATCGCAATTTCTCTGGTTCCTGCTGCCAGCGGCGATATCGCTGATTAAGGGGATGGATATCCCGCAAAGCCGTTATAGTTCCGGCGTGCTGGCTGTGATGCACTCAGCGCAATATCTCTGGATCACAAGTTACTACGCGCGACGGGAGGCGTCGGAAGCTTCGGGCCGAAGCTGGCGTCCCTGGGCTTATTTCGGGGTGCTGGTCGCGGGAGGAATTGCGTTGTTCGTCCCCGGACCGTGGCTGGCCAGTCGCGTCTTTCATCACGATTTCAGTGCCAGCTTTCTGATCTTCACTGCGCTTGTGAATCTCCATCACTTCATTCTTGACGGCGCAATCTGGAAATTGCGAGATGGACGCATCGCGTCTCTGTTGCTTAATTCGAAAGATCGGCTAACTGGTGCTGCCTCGGAGGCTGGAGGCAGCTTCGCCGCGGCATGGGAGTGGCTTTCAGGAAGTGCGCCTCGCGCTCATGCTGTGCGGGTTGGCGCCGCACTGCTGCTCCTTGCATGGGGAACGGTAGATCAGGTGCGTCACTACCTCGCGCTTCGATCCGAAAATGTGAGCGACTTGCAGCGGGCGGTATCGCTCGACTCCTTTGATAGTTTGTTGCAGACTCGGTTGGGGCATCGGGAACTGGAAGATGGTCATCCGCAGCAAGCCGAGGCTGCGTGGAAGACTGCCATCAAGTCGAATCCCGCCGATCCCGCCCCGCGGCAGGCTCTATTGCGCTTTTTAATTGAGCGCAAACGTTTCGATGAAGCTTTCGACTTGACGGAGGCGTCGCTCCATTACACACCGCGAGACGCAAACCTTTTGTTGGATCGCGGATTGCTGGCAATGCGCCGTGGTCATCTTGACGTTGCGGTAGATAGCTGGAAGCAGGCTGTTGCTATCGATCCCGGTCAGGCACTGCCACACCTTTATCTGGCTAGTGAACTGGATCACGAGGGCCACGCAGCGGATGCAGCTTTCCACTACAAAGCATTCTTGAGCAGAATCGCCCAACAACCTGCAGAGAAGCGTCCAGAGCCGGAAAAAGTAATTGCAGTTGCGCTTCGCATGGCTGATTGCCAGGCGCGCGCATCGCAAACGGAGCAGGCGGTTCAGTCCTACGAGTTAGCCGCGAAGATTGCAGCGCAGACCAAGCAAACCAAACTTGAGAGCATGGCCGACGTGAATGAAGCCGCGATCCAGGCGCCGGCCGGAAAAACGGACCGGGCTCTGGTACTTTATCAGCACTCCCTGCAGTTGGATGAATCGATTGGCGACCGGACTTCGAGTGCCGAAGATTGGCTTGCCTATGGCCGTTTTCTCGAAAGCGCCGGATTTCCCGCTCGCACGGTCTATGCCTGTTTTGTAAAAGCTGCGAGCCTGCAGTCTGCTCTGCCAGACGCGTCGCAACGCGAGTTCCTGGCTGAGGCCAGTGCGAAAGCTGAAAAGCTGGTCGGAGCGGAAGCGAACGCGATCCGCCGCAATCCGGATCCCTTTTTACAAGAAGCTTTGGCGCTAAAGCGCTAAAGCGCGGCACCCTGAGGCATCTTCTCCCGTACTTCTGCACTCAAACATTAGGCAGATATTAGAGTGTTCTCAAACAGGGCTGCGTCACCCGGGCATCCTGCACACTAATTGACAGTACCGGACTTGTGCTAAACAATTGAGGGAATCAAACATTTTAAGGACATTTAGTTCTGGGAGGAACTATGCCGGAAGGCGAACAAACACCCATGGAACATATGGAGCCACAGTCGAACACGGGAAAATGGATTCTGCTTTTCCTCGCGATCATTTTTGTTGCGGGTGCAGTCTATGGGTTTGTCAACACGCAGCAACACGTCGATAAATTGACGAAGGACTTAGGCGACAGTCAGGCGCAGGTGGCGGAACTAAAGAGCAGAATGCAAACCGCCGAGGCCTCCGAAGATGCGCTGGCTCATCAAGTCGGGCTTACGAAGAAAGAACTAGCTCAGCGCGCTGCTGAACTTCAGGCTCAGCAAAAGGCCACAGAGTCACGCCTGGAGAAAGAATCCAGCGAGGAGAAAGCGCAGATTGGTGCGGTGAGCGGGGAAGTATCCGGAGTCAAGACCGACGTGGGCGGCGTCAAGACCGACGTAGCCTCCACCAAGGCTGACCTGGAAGCTACCAAAGCAAATCTACAACACGCTGTGGGCGATCTGGGCGTCCAAAGCGGATTGATCGCGAATACTCGCGGCGATCTGGAGGTGCTCAAGCATAAGGGCGACCGCAACTATTATGAGTTCACACTACTCCGCGGAGCGAAGCCGCAGGCGGTGGCTACAGCGAGTCTGCAGCTCAAGAAGACAGATGCCAAACACGGCAAGTTCACAATCGATGTGACTTCGGACGACAGGACCATCGAGAAGAAAGATCGCAACATCGCCGAGCCGATTCAGTTCTATGCCGGACGGGATCATCTGCTCTTTGAGTTAGTGGTTTGGACGGTGGACAAAAACAAAGCTACCGGCTACCTGAGCACGCCAAAGAGTGCACCCACTCCGGTGACGGCCAATTGAACGGAGTGCTTTTCCCGGCAGGCGCGCATGTAGCCCTGCAGATCGCGCTGCGCACGGGAGTGATTTTACTCGGTCGTATTGAAGTATGGCTCAGTTAGAAGCGTGAGGTCGGGCAGATGACGCCGTTCGATCTCATGCTTTTGCTGTTTGTGTGATGAAGATTCATGCAGAAGAAATAGGCGCAGCGCCTAAAGGTGCGCCTCTACCTGCTACACGTCGGCATGCCTGAAGGCATGCCCTGATACGAATCTCCTCCGAATCACCAATCTCTCTCGGAATCACGAAGCTCTTCCGAGTCACGACCAACCTTTATTCTGTCGGAACAAATTTCACACAGACAGGCTGCGATACATCCAGAACCTTACCGGTTGCCGTAAGCCGTCCAGTCTTCTGATCGATGTGAAAGACGACGATGTTGTCTGACTTTTCATTGGCGGCAAACAGCAGCTTGCCCGTGGGATCGATCTCAAAGCTGCGGGGGCTTGCGCCTTTGGTGGAAGCGTACTCCACCAGCGTCAGCGTTCCTTTGTTCTGGTCGATGGCGAATACCGTGATGCTGTCATGTCCGCGGTTTGAGGCGTAGAGAAATTTTCCGGATGGATGAACTTCGATTTCGGCATCTTCGTTGAGTTTTGTAAAGTCTTTAGGAATCGTTGAAATAGTCTGCAGCGAATTTAAGGTGCCCGCCGCCCTGTCATAGGCGTACGCCGTAACCGTGTTTCCCATTTCCGTGAGCACATAGGCAAACTTGCCGTTAGGATGAAATGCGAAATGCCGCGGACCGGCTCCGGGATTAGCTTTGGCGAACGGCGGCGTGTTGAGTGTTAGCGAGCCTTTTGTGTTGTCGAATTTGTAGACGAGCGTTTCGTCGAGGCCTAGATCGTCCACAATGGCGAAACGGTCGTCGGGCGACAAATCAATCGAGTGAGCGTGTGGTGCTTCCTGGCGCTCAGGATTGGTGCCGTGGCCGGTGTGTTGCACGAAGGCGGAAGCCTCACCTAGGCGGCCATCTTCGAGTACGGGGAATGACGCGATACTTCCGCCGGTGTAGTTTGCCACAAGAACGTATTTTCCAGTTTTATCAACGGTGATGTAGGCAGGATCGGCGCCGCCAGACGCGATCTCGTTTAGGAAAGTGAGTTTGCCGGTTGCGCGGTCGATCGCGAAGGCGCTAACGCCTCCACTTTTCTGTCCTTTGTAGTTGCCGATCTCGTTGACCGCATAAAGGAAGCGGTGGTTCGGATGCACGGCGAGAAATGACGGGTTGATAGTCTCAGCAGCCAAACCGACCGGCGTTAGCTTTGCGGTGGCGGCGTCGAAGCGATAGGCGTAGATGCCCCTACTGGTGCTGCTTTCCCGGGTGTAGGTGCCAATGTATACAAAATACTTATCATTGCGTGCGGCTTGCGGCGCGGCACCAGAGCAAACGGTTAAAAGCATAAATGCGAACAGAAGTCCGAAGGTCAGTGTAGAGCGCTTAGTTGGGTTCATCGTTCTATAAGAGCGCATGTGTCGGGTTTGACGCAAGACGGTTACTTGGTCAGCACGATCGGCAACGGCTGGTCGTAGGGCTGGATGACGGCACTCACAGAGCGGCGCCGGTTGAAATCTTCCAGCGTCACCGGAAAGCTGACGATCACGGTTCGCTGAGTCTGTTGGCCGGGTGGCAGTTTGTCTTCCGGGATTAGAGCGGGCATTGCGCCTGTTTTCAGCGCTGGGAAGGCCTGATAGTAGCGATCGAAGTCGACTGCGGAAACGGCGTCGCTGTTTTGCTCACCGCTCGCGGTGACTAGCTTGCCTTGAACGTCGTGCACCCAAATCGGTTTCTCGCCCGAATTTCGCAGGTTGAAAGTGAGGGCGACCAGAGTCGCACCCTGGCCGGGGAGTTCGACTGCGGCTACATTGTCGAGTGACCCTTCGCCTTGTGGCTTGGCACGCTGCAGAAACGCTACGATGCCAACGATGATGAGGACTCCACCGATGGCTAGCAGCACAACTTTGGCCGGAGGCAGATTGCGCTTCGCGGTGCCAAATTCGTCGCCGATGCGGATAGTGGAACCGCGCTGCGCCGATGGAGCGGGGCTGGAAGATGCACCGGGCATTTGTGGCGGATTGGGGATTTCGTCAGGCATAAGTTCCTTATGCGTCCTGGTCCGCTGAGTCCTGAGTTTCAAACTCGGCTACGACTTCCAGATCGCGGTCACCGCTGTTCCAGACCTGCTCTCGCGCGTCGTGCGGCATAATTATGCAGCCCTTGGACGCAGTACCGGGAGCTATGATCGAGTCGCCGTGCATCAGAAAGCCGCTGCGCCCGAAAGTATTGGTAGTCGGGGCTGGCGTTAGCGTCAGTACATAAGGTCCATGCTCGGCGGTATTAATTGGCGGTCCGGATATGATCCAGTCGCCTTGCGGAATCGGACCAACATTCTGTACTGCCTGCATGTCGGGATTATTCTTCCCGTCGTCGAATCCGGAATACCCAGTGGCGACGAGTTGACCATCCTGCAGCAGGTTGCCGCTCTTCTGCGCGTACGTCCACATACTAACCTCCCGCAGTCTAGCGCTTCGATTGATGGGCCCTATGTTGGCGATGATATCCGGTCCGCGTCATGCGGGCAACTTTGCGATGGGCGAACATGTTCGTGGCTGCATCTCGAATTCGAACCACCAAGTTACCAGCCATGCTTCATCGCCTTCGCAAATCGTTCCGCGGGCAGAGTGTTCAGCACATCATCTTTGGTAAGCCATGCCCGCCGTGCCTGCAAAATGCCATAACGGATTTTGTCTAGATGCGAGGTGTGGTGGGAGTCGGTGTTGATCACGATCTTTACGCCACGCTGTTTGGCCTGGCGCAGATGCACATCGTTTAGATCGAGGCGATCGGGGTAGGAGTTCAACTCCATTGCAACTTTATGCTTCGCGGCAGCGGTGAGGATCGTGTCCATGTCGAAATGATAAGCGTCGCGGCGAAGCTGCAAGCGGCCGGTGGGATGACCGATGATGGAAGTATTCGGATTTTCGATGGCTTTAAGCAGGCGCTCCGTCATCTTCGCCGGCTCCTGATTGAAAACCGAATGCACGCTGGCGATTACGACATCCATCTGCGCGAGAACGTCATTGGAAAGATCGAGATCGCCATCGGCGAGGATGTCGACTTCGATTCCCGCGAAGATGGTGATGCCATCGATACGGCTGTTGACATCGCGAATCTTCTGGATGTGGGCCACGGCGCGCGTGTCGTCGAGGCCGTTGGCAAAGGCCAGATTCTTCGAGTGGTCGGTAATGGCGATGTATTTATAGCCATGAGCCTTGGCGGCTTCGGCCATTTCTTCGATGGTGTTCTTGCCGTCGGTTTCGACGGTATGCATATGCACGTCGCCCTGAAGGTCTTCGAGAGTGATTAGAGTGGGCAGCGTGTGCTTTTCGGCGGCATCGATCTCGCCAAGGTTCTCCCGCAGTTCGGGAGGAATGTAATCGAGCTTGAGCTTGCCGTAAATTTCTTCTTCGGTTCTCCCCGCGACAGGTTTCTCGGTCTTGAGATCAGCCAGGCTGTACTCGTTGAGGGTGTAGCCCATTTTGAGGGCGCGCTGGCGCAAGGCAACGTTGTGGGCCTTTGATCCGGTGAAGTACTGCATGGCCGCGCCGAAGGATTCCGGCGGTAGCAGGCGAACGTCCACCTGCAAGTCGCTGCGCAAGCGAAAACTGATTTTGTTGTCGCCCTGCGCGATGATGCTCATGATCGGCGGATATTTCGCGATGTATTGCACCGCCTGCGCACGCTCGGTTTCATTGCAGCATGCAGCACCGGTTACTAGGATATCGAGATCGCCCACGGTCTCGCGACCGCGGCGCAGGGAGCCTGCCGGTGTAATCCGGTCGATACCGGGAAACTTTGCGAGATACTCGGTGAGCTTGTTTGCCTCCGCTTCGGCGGCGTCGATGAGAAATCGTCCCGAGATTCGCCGGTAGTCTTCGATCGCCTTCAGCAACTTTTGTTCGTGCTTCTCGCCCATGCGTGGAAGCTCGCGAATCTTGCCTTCGCGCGCGAGTTTTTCCACGCCATCTACATCGCATACCTGATGAGAGCTCCATATCAGCGCAATCGTCTTCGGTCCCAGGCCTTGGATTTTCAGCAACTGCAACATCGAGGGGTGATATTTCTTGAGCAGATCGGCCTGCACAGTCAGGCTGCCGTCCCTAAATAGCTCCTGCAGGTTTACCAGCATGCCCTTGCCTATGCCGGCAATCGCGAGCACTTTTTTCGGTTCGCCGATGATGTCTTTAATCTGTTCGGTGTGATTCTCGATGGCTTGCGCGGCGTTGCGGTAGGAGCGGATGCGGAAAGAATCCTGGCCGTCGATTTCGAGCAGGTCGGCAGTTTCGTAGAGGATGTTGGCGATTGCCTTGTTGTCCACGGACTAAAGAGTAAACAAGATTGACGTGGAGTGCCAACCGGGATGCGAGTGGAGAAGCTAACGCTTAGAAAATAGAGCTAGGCATCCAGCCACGAAGCCTTCTGACGCCGTGCGGCCCGAGGCAAAAAACTGGCAATCGCTCAGGCGCTCTTAGTAACGTTAGCAGCCTGCGGTCCCTTTTGGCCTTCAGTGATTTCGAACTCTACCGCGTCACCCTCCTGCAGGCTTTTGTAGCCCTCGGATGTAATCGCGCTGTAGTGAACAAAGACGTCGGGACCATCGGCGCGTCCGATAAACCCGTATCCCTTTGCGTTATTGAACCATTTCACAGTGCCTTTCAATCGTTCCACGTACCCCCACTTTCTGCACGTCTTTCAGTCGGGGGGCAAAGACGTGCCCGCATAGGATGCATTTTGGAGCGATTGGGATGGAGTGTCAAGACGAAATGGTGCAGTGTCGACGGAAACATTCAGGATGGACCGGCCGAGGCGTCCGTCCCCACCTAGGCATTTTCAGATTGTTACTTTCCGCGCGTCTGGTGATCGAGCCACAGGACCGAAGAGATAGTTTTCGCATCGCGAATGGTACCGTTCAAAACCATGCCAACGGCCTTGGGCAGAGGGACCATGCGCTTGTGGATCACTTCATCCGGCTCTGGTTGGGCCGGGCCGGGCCGAAGGCCAGTAGCCATATAAACAGACATGGTTTCAGCCACGAACCCGGGGCTGGCATAGAAGTTGAGAATGCGGCGCCAGTGCGCGGCAGTGTACCCGGTCTCCTCATGCAGCTCGCGTTTAGCCGCAGGCAGCGCCGTTTCGCCGGGATCGATGCGTCCGGCGGGAAGCTCCCACAGATAGTCGTTAGCGGCGTGGCGATATTGGCGTTCGAGCAGGACATAAGGTGTGGAGCGAGATTCATCCACGGCCAACACAACCACTGAGCCGCTGTGATGAATAACGTCGCGACGGGCGCGGACGCCTCCGGGCTCCTGCACATTGTCTGTGCTGACCCAGAAGACCGGGCCGCGATACACGGTGCGGGAGGAAATTATTTTTGCCTTGGGATAGGAACTCTTGCGGGATTTTGTGGGCTTGGAGCGGGCAGCTTTGGGCATGTAAACAATAATAGAACAGGGCAGGGAACGTGGCTGCTTCTGCTATGCTGCCGGGCATGTCTGCAAGAAGTTCGGCAAAGCCGCATATCGCAATGGTCGGCGCGGGGAATGTGGCCAGTGCGCTGGCGGTCTCGTTGCACGCGGCGGGATACGTGATTGAACAAATCATTTCCCGCGCCGGTGCAGTGTCTTTGCGGCGGGCGCGGCGCTTGGCGCGTGAGGTCGGAGCGCCCACCGTTGCGGCTGAGCGGGCGAAGATTCGTGCCGAGCTAGTTTGGTTTTGCGTCCCCGATGGAGCGATTGCCGCGGCCGCAAAGTCCCTAGCGGAAGCGGCGGATTGGAGCGGCAAGGTGGCGCTGCACTCCAGTGGCGCGTTGACCAGCGATGAGCTTGCTGCCCTGCGCAAGCGAGGGGCAGCAGTTGCATCTGTGCATCCACTGATGACATTTGTGCGGAGATCGCGTCCTGCGCTCGACGGAGTTCCGTTCGCAATTGAGGGCGATGCGATCGCGGTGCGAACTGCGCGCACCATCGTGCGAAATTTGCGTGGGCAGCCTTTCACCATCTACAAAGAGCACAAGGAGGTCTATCACGCATGGGGCACGTTCGCCTCGCCGCTGCTAACCGCATTGCTGGCGGCAAGCGAGCGCGTGGCCGTGGCGGCCGGGGTCAATCGAAAAGCGGCAAGAGAAAGAATGCTGCCAATTCTTCGTCAGACCCTGGCGAACTACGCGCGGTTGGGAGCGGCGGAATCCTTCAGCGGTCCCGTTCCGCGCGGCGACGTGGCCACGGTAAAGAAACATCTCAAAGTGCTAAGCAAAATTCCGCAAACTCGGGGAGTCTACATTGCGCTGACTCGGGCGGCTATGCGCGATCTGCCAGCAAGAAATCGCGCGGCTTTGGAGAAGATACTCAAGTAGGAATTGCGACGACATTCACCTCGGAACGCGATAGGAACTGCGGCGCCGCTGCTTGTACTAGGGATCCTTCGACTCCGTAGATGATTCGCTCTCGCGAACCATCTACTACGCTCAGGATGACAACGTCGAATTGAGGGCATCGAGATGACAGACTCACGAGCTGAATAGATGGCCGAGTTTTTCTTTCTTGGTCTTGAGGTACTCTTCGGCGTGCGGGCTGGCATCGACTTCGCACGGCACCCGCTCCACAACTTTCACACCCGCGCGGTCCAGAGCCTCGACCTTGTCAGGGTTATTCGAAAGAAGCCGCACTCGATTTACTCTGAGCGATTTCAGGATCTGGCCGGGCAGGCCAAAGTCGCGTTGATCAGCCTTGAATCCAAGCCGCTCGTTGGCTTCCACAGTGTCGAGTCCTCCATCCTGCAACTCATAAGCCTGTAATTTAGCCATGAGTCCGATGCCGCGGCCCTCCTGCTGCTCGTAAATCAGGATGCCCGCACCCAGGTCGCGAATCATCCCCAGCGCCATCTCAAGCTGCTGGCGGCAATCGCAGCGTAGGGAATGAAAAACGTCCCCGGTGAGACATTGTGAGTGAATCCGCACCAGTGGAGGCGTGGAGTGAACATCACCCATCACCAGAGCGACGGCTTCCTCTACGCGGCGATTTCCATCCGAGCCGGACTCGGCACGAAAGCCATAGATGCGGAACCTGCCCCAGCGCGTCGGAAAATCCGCGGACGCGAGCTGCTGAACTGAATTTTCGGTCACACCTTAATTATAGCGGCTGCGGAATCAGCCGAAGACGACGGTCAGGCCTCACCGCGCGCCTTGAAGGGAAAAATCGCGTCTTGTTTGGAAGGAATGGGAACGCCATTGTGCGTGGCCGGGAGAAAGTGCCAGTTCTCCAGTGCTGCCAAACATTTGTCGTCGATCGCCGGACCGAGGCTCTGCAAGACGGTTTTGCGCACGATCTCTCCCCGCTCGTCGATCGTGATTTCGATGATGACTTTACCTTCGGAATCCGGCCGTTGCCACGGATAGATGACAGGATCGGAAGTTGCGATGGGTAGAGCCGGACGAATCTCATCTCCATAGATGGGACTCCCGGGCGCACTCCCGTAGGGAAGTCCGGCGGCCGCTCCATGCCCTAGCTTGGAGAGCGTCGTCGTGTTTGCTTTATCTTCGGCGGGAGAGGGAGAGAGCGGCAGCTGTGGCAATGGCAGCTTCGCCAACGCGGTGTTCTGTTTCAAAACCAGCTTCTCGTGCCCCAACCGCTGATGACGATACCTCTCGATTGCGCGATCCGATGAACTGGTGGTGCTGTCGTCAGGGGACTGAGTGGGAAAATAAAGTTGAGTCACCACTTTGCCATTGTGTCCGGGCGCCACGGAAGTTGGGTTCAACAACTGCGGTTCCGGTGTATGCAAGAGCCAGGCTAATAGCAAGCCGTGCAGCGCGACCGAAGTTGCCAGCACTCCGCGCTGACGCGTCGATTTCCCAGCATTCAGTTGCGCAAACATTTTCGGGCGCCCCCTCGGCCCACTGTGCTTAATGTTAGGTTAGACGCGTGGTGGGGGAGTTCGTCAAGGGTGTTTTAGGCCGTTTGTTTTCCTCTAGTAACCGGTACGGGACAAAGCTGCGGCACTAAGCGCAAACTTTTTCTTGGCGGATCAGTCTCAATACGGCTTTTATTGGCTAGTGTCGTGGTGCGGAAGAACGAACGCTGGTAAAATGAGTTGGGAAATCAGCAAACATTCCACCGTGGGGCTATAGCTCAGCTGGGAGAGCGCGTCGTTCGCAACGACGAGGCCGTCGGTTCGATCCCGACTAGCTCCACCAATTCTTTCGATTGTTTCTCTTTGTAATCTCCTTCTGCGGCATTTCTGTCCTCAGCAAGAAAAAAAGATCCGCGCTGCCGATTGACAGCGCGGATCGAGGGTGGATGCGTTCAGAAGGATGAAGCGGCTTTATTTAGAAAAATTTCTCGATGAACGACGACTAGCTTTTGGCGAATTTTCGCCGGAGTGCTCCAGCCAGGCCGATTAAACCAGTGCCCATCAGCATGAGGCTGCTAGGCTCAGGTACTGTGCTATAGCCAATAAACTCCTGCGGCCCAACACCGGGCGCTGCATTGGTAGGAGTATAGAGGAGCAATCCGTTGAAGGCCGAGTTCGACGCGGTGCCGGCAAGCGTTAGATACTGAGCGTCGATCGCATTGGCGCCCGTGCTCGAAAATTGGGACTGCGATGCGGCGTTCGACGAGAACAGGCCCCAGATGGCCCAATTCGCCTGCGTTGTGGAGATATTTCCGGCAAGCATACTCTTGAAGATCAAACCGGCGGCCCGGTAATCCATCGCCATCGAGGAGCCGAACATGCTGGTCGCGATGCCTTGCAGGAATGGCGTGGCGGTCGCCGTCCAGGTCTGATTGGGGCGGACTTCGTTGTCATAGCTGTCGCAAAGCACAAATGTAGGCGCGCTGCCATTGATTGAGACCTGGTAGGGATAAACAGCGCCCCCTCCAATGCCACTGCCCGTGCCCCCGAGATAGGTCATCGTAACCGAAGTGGCAAAAGCGGGACTCGCCAGCAGTAGGGAAAGAAGAATAATCGAGAGTGCGAGATGAAAGCGGCTTAAACGCATGAGTTAGACTCCCAGAGCATTTCTGTCGAAAGGTGCAACTGACTCCCGTAACATTTTGAAGAGTACCAGTGAGGGTGAAGGTCGAGAATGGCCCTGGAGTGGCGTTACGAAAGTCACCTCTTCTGCGTGTGTGAAACCGGTATCAGTCAGGAGGTGCGGAAGTGCCTATTAGGGAACCGATTGAAGAATGCACAAACTATTCGGTGCAAACCGTTTCCCGGTCTGCTAACATGATCGCCAGAAAGAGGGCGGACCGCGCCGTTGGTGCTGGTTCGCATTCTCAAATATGGCACTCTAACGGCGTCCCTAGATTCGCGCTGGAGTGTCCCCTAGGTCCGGAGCCCGGCTTGGTCCGCAGGTAGGAGTGGTTTGTGTCCGATCCCGAAGAGGGAAACATCCAGGTAGTGGTAAAGCGTCGGCGCAGCCGTCGTCATCATCGTAATCGTTTATTTCGGCGCTGGCTCGCGGCCGCGACGATCGGCATTTTCGCCATTGGCTTCTCGGCTGTCGCTTTGAGTTTTTTAAGCCCCTCGCTTTTTCGCGCAAAGCAATCCCCGTTCTATGCCCTCCAGCAAGCCGAGCTTAGCAACAGTCGTGCTTTTGAGTCGAATCCGGCCCTGGCCGCGCCCTCATCCGGCCGCACTATTTATCCGTACTCGGTTGTTCCTGGAGGAGTCCAGGATGTGAAGGAGTTGAAGTGGGTGGCGGAGCACGACCCGGTTGTGGCGGCTCACTATGCTGGGTTCGATTATGAGCGCGCACAGGTGGTGCGCCTGACACTGGCGCGCACGGTCTACGTGTCTTACCGCATCGGCAATCACATTTATTGGACCCGCCGGAGGCTGACTCTGCACAAGGGTGAGAAGCTGATCACCGATGGAAGGATGACTGCGCGCACGCGTTGCGGCAACCGGGTGGAAGAAACTCCGCAACAGGCGGCCGCGCCAGTCGAGCCGCCGGCAAACAAATTCGATGAACCGGTTCGGCCGGGCGATGGAACGGCGCAGCAATCGCCGCCGGTTCCGTTTGAATCCGCGCTGCTCAATCGGCCTGCCGCGCCCGGTTTTGGCCCCGCCGGACCGTTGAGTCTATACAATCCGTTCGTCGGCGGGGTTTGGATTCCGATCGCGCCTCCGCCTTTGCCGATCGGCCTATGCGGGCCGACCAAAACCAAGGGCAAGGGCGAGAGCGCTAGCGCTCTTACCAGTGGAACTGGAACCAAGGGTAAGGGCAATCCCTGTGGTGGAGTATCTACCGGAACCGGCGTTGTGCCGGAGCCTGGAACCTGGTTGCTGTTCGCTTCCGGTCTTGCCGCAATCTACGGGCTAGGGCGCCGCAAGCTTCAACGAGCTTAAACTGCACGCACCCTCTTGCGAACCTCCTGTTCTTTCGGTAGGCTCAACTTTCTCATCTCTTAACTTCACTTCCAGGTTTAGAGTCAGCAGGAGGATATGCTGTATTCGCCACGTCTTTTTTCCATTGTGCTCGCCTTGGGAGCGCTGGTTTCGGCGTCCCCTTTCATGCTCGGACAATCGATCCGGCTGTCTGTAGATCTCACCGATGCGCCGCGAAACATTTATCACGCCAGACTGAATATTCCAGCCAAAGCCGGCGACATGACGCTCGTGTTTCCCAAGTGGATTCCCGGCAACCATCGCCCCAGCGGGCCCATCGCGGCGCTCACCGGCATACACATGGAGGCCGCGGGCAAGCCTCTGGCCTGGCAGCGCGATGAGGTTGACATGTATGCCTTCCATGTCACCGTGCCCGAGGCGAGCGCATTCGATCGACGTATCTCTGGACGCGATCACCGCGAACGACAGCGCCGGCGGAGGAGGTCCCGCGGCTTCGAGCAATATGCTTGACCTGAACTGGAACGCAGTTGTTCTGTATCCGCAGGGCGCTGATTCTGACGCGGTCGAATTTGTTCCCTCTGTGAAACTTCCGGCAGGCTGGAAATTCGGGACTGCGCTGTGCCTGCGCGCATCACCGGCGACGAAGTGGAATTTGCGCCGGTTTCGCTGACCACGCTGATGGATTCACCGCTGATCGCCGGCTTGCATTACCGGCGAATCGAATTGACCGCGGCCCGGAGAAACTTGCCCACGAAATGGATCTGGTCGCCGATAGCGAAACCGATCTGGCAATGACGCCGGAGGATCTGGCAGCCTACAAGAAATTATCGCGGAGACGGGAGCGTTATTCGGCGCGCGCCACTACCGCCAGTATCACTTTCTCTACACGCTCAGCGACCAGGTCGGCGGCCACGGATTGGAACATCACGAATCGAACGACAGCGCCACGTCGGAGCGTACGCTGCTCGATCCGGATTTGCGCATGCTGAACGCGGACCTGCTTCCGCACGAGTTCACGCACTCCTGGAATGGAAAGTATCGCCGTCCCGCCGGACTGGCCACGCGAAATTATCAGGAGCCGATGATCGGCGATCTGCTGTGGGTTTACGAAGGGCTCACCGAATATCTGGGAAATCTGCTGGCTGAGCGCAGCGGACTTTTATCGCCCGAACAATATCGCGAAGGCCTGGCCTTAACCGCCGCCAATGCTCGACCACCGTTCCGGCCGCACCTGGCGGCCGTTAGAAGACACCGCGCGTTCGGTGCAGATCCTGCGCATGCTCGCGGGACCGGAGTGGGTGAACTGGCGTCGCGGCCTCGATTACTATCCCGAGGGTCAACTGATCTGGCTGGAAGTCGACTCCATCATCCGCCAGCAAACCCACGGCAAGCGCTCCCTCGATGATTTCTGCCGCCGCTTTCACGGCGGCCAAAGCGGGCCGCCGATAGTTGTGCCGTATACGTTCGACGACGTTGTTCACGCTCTGAATGATGTTGCGCCATACGATTGGGCAAGTCTGCTGAAAGAGCGCGTCGGATGCGACCAGCACTCATGCGCCGCTGGGCGGCATAGAGCGTGACGGTTGGAAGCTGGTTTACAACGACCAGCCGAACGCCTTCACCAAAGCGGCCGAAAAATTAGGCAAGTTCGCCGATTTCTCGTATTCGCTGGGATTCAGCGTATCGGAGGATGGAAAATTGGGTGACGTGATCGTAGGTTCTCCCGCCTATCAGGCAGGGATCGGACCGGGGATGAAGCTGGTTGCCGTCAATGGCCGCAAGTGGGCTCCTGATGTTTTGCATGATGCAATTAAAGCGGCGCAGGGAACTGCTGCGCCCATCGAATTGCTCGTTGAGAATGCGCAGTTCTTCCAGACCTACTCAATTGCCTATCACGATGGCGATAGAAACCCGCATCTGGAGCGCGTCTCCAGCCAACCGGATTTTCTCCACGACCTGCTCGCCTCGCTGTCGAAGTAATCGTTCCGGTTCGGCAGCCGACCCAAGGTTGTAAGCCTTTGGTAAGAGGGTTCGCTCCCGAACGCTGCTAGAATCGGCTTAGCACGCTTCACACACCCTAAAGATTTAGAGACGTAGAGTTATGGAACGCTCTTCCCCCGCTAGAGCCGCTGCCGGATTGCTGGTATGCGCTGCACTATGTTCGCCCGCGCTGATCGCCGGGCAGGTCAAGGCACGTCCTCCGTTCGACGCGTGGAGGTGCTGGCAACCGAAATCCGGTCGAGATTGAAATCGAAGCCAGTGATCGCCTCGTTCCTCAAACCCAAGTGCTGACCGGCCCCGACCGCCTGGTAGTGGATTTTCCCAACGCGACGCCCGGCCTCCAGCTGCGCAACCAGAAGGTCAGTCACGGGGAAGTAAAGGGCTTTCGTGTGAGTTTGTTCAGCGCGAAGCCGCCAGTCACGCGTGTTGTAATTGATTTGAAGGGACCGCAGAACTACCAGGTTTTTCCCTACGGAAGAACCGTGATGGTGAAGGTAGGTAGGTGCGAGTGCGGAAGCAGCCAAACTCGCTCCAGCGTCAATCCCGGCTTCCGGAATTGCTTCGAAGCCGGGATTGGTGAACACCAGCTATCCTGCGCAGTCCGCGCCGATTTCCGTTTCCGTTTCTGCGCCCGCGCCCACGCCAGCCCGTCCTCCGCTGGTGGTTTCATTTCAGGCGGGATTGCTTACGATCAGCTCCAACAAGGCTAGCCTCTCGGAAATTCTTTTTGCCGTGCACCAGCGAACCGGGGCGGAGATCGCCATTCCAGCCGGGGCGGAGCAGGAGCAAGTCGTAGCCGATCTCGGCCCTGCAACCGCACCGGAGGTTCTGGCGCACCTGTTGAATGGCTCGAAGTTTAACTTCCTCATTCTCAGTTCGGCGACCGATCCCAGCCTTCTCGATCGCGTCATTCTGAGTGAGCGTCCAGAAGGCGCGATGGCGGCTTCTCGCCCTCTGCCACAAATACAGACTCAAGAGGATGTTGATGATTTGCGGGCAGAGGCGCACCTCCGCCACCGGTTGACCCCGGAAATCAGGCGCAGCCAACTCCACCTCCCGACACGAAACCGCCCACCGGCAACGACACTCCAGATTAAGTTCTGAGTTTTCTGGATTCACTTCCTTTAACTTCCTTCCGTTCAAATCGCTCTGGTGCCTAGCGCGCCGAGGTATGTGCGGATAGGATTACGGAGAGGTAATCAGCCTGATCGATACGGGAGACGTTCCATTGACTGGGGCTGCCGTAGCAGCATTGCTGCATCCCGCGACATTTAGCACGGTTACGTTCGGGTTTCCGGTCGGCTATCCACGTTGTTAATGAAGACCTGTAGGAACCCAACAATCGTCAGCGACTGACCTGCTACTAGAGGTAGCGCCGGAACTACTGTCGTAGATTGGCACCGTTACTATAGAGTTACTCGATGTAATGACGTCGGTACTATTTACTAAAGTCGCCTTCACCAGCGGATTTTGGCTTCCGGCCTGTATCTGGAACGGGGAACGCCAGAATGTTAGTCGTAGACCAGCATGTCCTGCCCGGCACCGCTGGAATTTTGATGAGACATTGCACTGCCGTAGATGTATCGCCGCCGACACCGCTTGGCTTTACGGTGATTCTCGGTAAAATCGATCTGCGGCGCTACCACCCGACGTTCCGCACGCGTAAACCATCCCTATGATCACATCCGGCGATTGATTGCTGATAGCCGCCACTCAGAGCGGGAAGGGGCCGCTACGGAGAGTGCCAGAAACAGTAGCTGGGACATACTCTAGAAAGGCTGTGGCGGCAGCCGAATTCATTTGAGGAGGATATGTTTCTCATGTTCCCAGCGGTGGGATACAGTTAGCGGCACCCGGCACGCAGTCGGCATTCAAATTGAAGCTCTCGCCGATTACCCCGCCTCCAAGCTGGAGAACTCCTCCATTGGTGATAGACCCGTCCGCCGTTGCTACGAACAGTGGCGTATTCACCGTTGGGATAGCCCGGGTCTGTTCGGCACGATCCAAGGCTTCACACAGCGTGGCTGGACCGGAATCGCCTCCGGAAGCACGGCGCTTGAGTCGGAGGGATTAAAAACCTCCGCTGTGGCTGTGGCGCTGACGGTGTTGCCGAGTACGTACCACCAGATGCGTGAAAAAAGGTCGGAAGGTTAGCGTTGAGTCACGTGCACCGTAACTACAGGATTTACCCCGAAGGCCCGTCCAGAAGCCGAGTTAGCACCATTGGAGAAATGCGACGTTGACATATGCTGGTTACGCGGAGCCGTGCCGCCGATAGGTTCGTTGACCCGCGACCGTCGGGCCGCTGGGTGGCCGCTGCACAAGTTGCGCTCCCATGTCGTTGAACCCTTCGTTGGATCCCCAGTAATACCCCTAAAGGAAAGAACCCTTGCCGCGGCAAGGGCCGCCGAGTCGGCGCTGCGCTGTGCCTCTGCCTTCGCCTCATAAAGCGTGCCGACGTCGATCGACAATCCTGCCATCGCAACGATACCGAGGATCGCCAAAGCCACCAGTGCCATGGTGACGCCACGCTCTCGCTCTCGATGCTGGGCACTTCGTCGTGGGCGATGAATCAATGGTGGCCGCATAAATTACTTAGTTCTCATTAAACATTACTGCAGTCGCGGTGAGGTGCTCGGGCCGGCAAAACCTCTGCCAAACAGTCCCGAGACGCCATTAAATCGCCAGCTATATGGATACCGGATGGTGACGCATGTATTCACGATATAAGTGGTAGTTTGACCGGAGGTCTGGGGCTGTACAGCGCATCCCCTGTTGATGGTGAGGAGAAGTGTGGCGCTAGGTCCACCGGGACAGCCGGTGCCCGTTGCTGACCAAGTTAGGCCTGTTGTCTGCGTAGGCAACGCCAGATTGAGGCCGCAGTCATTAATTTTTTCCGATAGCAGGTAGTTGTCGACTACCTGAACTGCATCGCCGATCGATGCAGGGATAGGCGGGGTGCTTCTGCCGAGGTCGTTGGCGGGATCGGCGGCCGCAACTCGGGCCGCTTCGCGCGCCGCATTGGTCAGCTTTTGTTTGAGGGTTAGGGCTCCGCTGAAATCAAAAATCCCCACAACGAATAAAACCAACAAGGGTAAAGAAATAGCAAACTCCGCGATCTGCGAGCCTTGACTCCCGCCGTCCCTGCCGCGCCAAAGAGCGGATGGTGATTGTATCACTGCGTCTCCTCATGCATCTGTGCCTCTGCAGGGAGACTAATCTTTTGCAAATCGAGCGATGTGCAGGGTTGCGGGTAGCAAGGTAGTGTGAAATGGAAAGGGTACTTGTAGCTGAAGCTGACGGCGGTGCCACAACTACCTGCCCCGGTTATCTGCGGACCCGAGCTGTATGACAACTGCACATTCGGCTGTACGCAAACGTTACTCGTTGTAGTCGAGCTCGGGAGGCACGCGACCGCGTTGCCGCCACAAGAGGAGCTTGGGCTCCCGCATGGGCACAGATTGGGGATCGTTGTGGGTGCCTGGGCTTGCGTGGGATCGAGATTTGCCGCAGTCAATGCGGTATTGACAGCGGCCACGGCATTGTTCGCGGCTGTCTGCTGCGTTGAGCTTGCGCTGGTGCAAGTAGTACAGACAGGTGCCACAGCCGCCCTAGCGCCTTGCCGCGCCGCGTGCGTGATGGTGCCGTAATAACGGAAAGCCTGCCCGAACCAGAAGATGGCCATGATTACCACAAAGAGCAGCGGCAGAATCATCGCAGTTTCCGCGATCTCCGCGCCGCTCGCGCTTCGCGCTAGCCTGCGCCAAATTGTCGGACGCGATTTCATGGCTATCGCGCTCCCCCCATCTTCCAATTCCAAACGCCGTAGAGCAAAGTCGTCAAAGCCAATGCTACTCCATAAGGAATCTTTAGCGATTGCGGATTATCCAGCGACACCTCGGCGCCGGGCATATGAAAAGTAAACATCGATGCCAGCAGCCGTCCAATATTGCGCAGCGTTTGCATGACTCGCCGCTTATAGATCACCAACCCAAGGGCCATAATTCCCGCCACGAAAATCGACCCCATCAACACATTGACCAGAATGCCAGGCCCAACAAAAGCCCCCAAGGCTCCGGCCAGCTTCCAGTCGCCCGCGCCCAGACTCCGAATAAAGACAAACGGCAACAGCAGCAACAATCCCAATCCGGCGCCCAGCAGGGAAGACTTTAACCCGCCCCATCCGCCGATCGCCGTATTGGCCGCAATTCCGATCAGCAGGCCGGGCACGGTCAACCAGTTGGGAATGCGTCGGCTGCGCCAATCGGTATAGCCCGCAAGCACTGCCAGGATTACCGCCAAACCCAGTACTGCATGCTTCAAAGCCGCCCCGATCTTTGTGGAAGTGCGTTCCTGAAATCTCGCTACTGCGGCGGATTTTCACATAGCCGCATACCGAAGTCAATGAGAACAGCCGACGCAAAAAATCATTCGTCACCGCGAAAAACAAAGGCCCGGATCGTCTCCGGGCCTTGAGCAACAATCTGCATTCTAGCGGTTGAACGCTCCCGCACTGTTATGCTCCGCCACAATGCGCTTGGCATTATCGGCGAGAGCTTTGGCTTGCGGCAGCAGATCCAGGCTCTTCACGACTTCCGGGTCGGTTTCCGCCCGCACCTTCAGGCCCTCATCCTGGCCGAAAGCGTCCACGAAAATTTCGGCCTTGATGTTGGACTTGATCCAGTCACTGTTATCCAGAAGATCCGCTTGGGTATAAGCAATGTTCGCCGCATCCAGCGACTTGCGGAAATCCTGCAGCACAGAGTCGTCCACTTCAAAACTCTTCGTGGGATGATGGTTTACGACATACAGCTTGGCGAAGTTGAAGAAAGCATAGTGCTGTAACAGCGTGTCCTGAAAGTGATTGCCTTTGACAGGAGGGATCACAACATCGGGCGTGATGCCGCCGCCGCCGTAAACCGTGCGTCCGCTGTCAGTCAGCTTCACTTCGCGGTTGGCATTGCTGCCGGACTCCGATTCGCGGTTGTAATAATAGTCGTAGAGCGAAATGTTGCTGTAATCGCGCTGAATCAGGCGTCCACTGGGTGTGTAGTAGTGCGCGGTGGTTAGCGCCAGGCCAGTATTTTCAGACAGCGGATAGACCGTCTGCACCAGACCTTTGCCGAACGTCACTTCGCCCACAATCAGGCCGCGATCGTGATCCTGAATGGCTCCGGAGACAATCTCAGCCGCCGATGCCGTTAAGCGATTTACCAGGACCACGAGCGGATAATCTTTGCCGCCATTGCCATGCTGTGCCACGTAACGTTTTTCTGCCGAAGCACGGCCATGATGAGAAACAATGAGTTGATTCTTCTTGAGGAACTTGTCGGCTACCCCCACGCCTTCGCTCAGCAGGCCACCGGGGTTTCCCCGCAGATCGAGAATAAGGCCCTTCAGGTCGCCAAACTCATCCAGAGCCTTGGAAACCTCTTCTTCCGTGGTCTCATTAAATCCCGTCACGTGCAGGTAACCGATGCCGGGACGGATCAGGAAGTGCACATCGACGCTGTAACGCGGAATCTCATCGCGCACCAGCGTGAACTCCATCGGCTTCTCCACACCCTCGCGCGAGATACTGATGTGTACGGTCGTTCCCTTCGGCCCTTTAAGCAGGTCGGCGACATCGCCGGTACTCATGTTTTCAGTCGACTTGCCGTCCACTGCGATGATCACGTCGCCGGGGTGAATGCCTGCTTTGTAAGCGGGCGTGCCGGTGAAGGGAAAGATCACAATCACTTTATTGTTGCGTGGTCCCACTGTCATGCCCACGCCGTAGTACTTACCGCGCTGGTCTTCGCGCATCAGCGCGTAGGATTTCGGGTCGAAGAAATTCGAGTGCGGATCGAGCGCATGCAGCATTCCGGGAATCGCGCCGTTATAGATCGCCTTGTCGGGGTTAACCGGCTCCGCGTAATTATCTTCAATAACGGCGTAAACGTCGGTAAACTGTTTCAAGCTGTCTTTGACGTCGGAATCACTCGACATCGACGAAGACTGCTGTCCCGTGCGCTGGGCAAATAGAATCCCCAGGAAACCGCAGGCAAGCAAAAAGAAAACTACCAGGAAGAGTGAACGGCGAGAACTACGTGCCATCTTGAATTGTCCTTCGGTTGAGGGATGTCGAGCTTCCCCAGCTACCGCGCTGAATACACGCAGTATATCACCAGATTAGACGGTGCCGGACCGGGATAGTTACCATTGGTAACCTTGCGTCTTCTTACTTGGATGCGGCTAGAAGCGTTATAGTTCCTGGCCTATTTGGGAACGGCCTCAACCCCTTGAATTCCCAAAATGGGCTATTGACGCAAGCACCGAACCGCTATATGGTTGCCCTCGCCAAACGCGCGGGGGCCCGTTCTGGTTAACGCAAACGCTCGGGAGTTGGAGTGTGCTACTTCGTCGCATAGTCTTTATTGCATGTTGTGCTGCAGTGTCGGTTCTGGCCATTAGCAACTATCGTCCCGTTTCAGTTTTCGCCGGCGAAGGATTTCCGCCGGTCTCGCCAGAAGAACTGAAGATGACGAGCGAGCCGCTGGCTCCCGGCGCACCCGCCATCATTCTCTACCGCCAGGTGGACCGTGACGACAATGGCCGTACCTCTCACGAAGACAATTACACTCGCATCAAAATTCTTACCGAAGAAGGCCGGAAATACGGCGACATCGATATTCCCTTCGTAAGGGGCAGCAACAACGTCGTCAGTGTGCGTGCTCGCACGATTCGGCCGGACGGGTCCGTTGCCAATTTCGACGGAAAAATATTCGAGAAGACGATCGTCAAGGCTCGCGGTCTGAAGTATTTGGCCAAGACCTTCACTCTTCCGGACGTCCAGGTCGGCGGCATCATCGAGTATTCCTATACCTACGATTTTGCGGAATATTCCCTATACGAATCGCATTGGATTCTGAGTCAGGAACTCTTCACCAAGGCCGCGAAGTTCTCGCTGAAGCCCTACCGCGGCAGCTTTCAGAACCCATTCACGGTGCGCTGGAGACCTTACCTGGCGCCGGGCGCGACCCCGCCGCAAGAAGGCCCCGACAACATCGTCCGGCTAGAGGCGCATAACGTCGCCGCTTTTCTGGTGGAAGACTTTATGCCGCCTGAGAATGAACTGAAGGCACGTGTGGACTTCGTCTACAGCAATGAGCCTTTCGAGAAGGATGCGGACAAGTATTGGAAAAAGGTCGGGAAGAAGTTAAATACACAGGTTGAAAGCTTTGTGGATAAACGGAACGCCATGGAACAGGCAGTGGCGCAGATTGTTTCGCCGAGCGACCCACCGGAAGTGAAGCTGCGAAAGATCTATGATCGCGTGCAGCAACTGCGCAACACCTCATACGAACTGCAGAAGACGGAGCAGGAAGAAAAGCGCGAAAAGGAAAAACCGCCGAGCAACGTCGAGGAGATATGGAAACGCGGATATGGGAGCGGGACCGACCTTACCTGGCTTTATCTGGCGCTGGTGCGGGCCGCGGGCTTCGAAGCCTACGGAGTATACGTCTCCGATCGCCGCAACTATTTCTTTTCCGCTCAATCCATGGACCGCAACAAGCTCGATTCCAATTTAGTCCTGGTCAAGCTGAACGGTAAGGATCTTTATTTTGATCCCGGCGCCGCCTTTACGCCATTCGGCCTCCTGGAATGGCCCGAAACAGGTGTTGCGGGCCTGCGGCTCGATAAGGACGGCGGAAGCTGGATACAAAGCACGCTTCCACAAAGTTCAGACTCCCGGATCGAACGCAAAGCAAAGTTAACTCTCTCAGAAACCGGGGACCTGGAAGGGAAGCTTACAGTTACCTTTACCGGTCTGGAAGGAATGTCCCGTCGTCTCGAAGAAATTCACGGTGACGATGCCGACCGGAAGAAATTCCTCGAGGAAGAGGTCAAGGAGTATGTTCCGGTCGCAACTGAAGTGGAATTAACCAATCAGCCCGATTGGAAGAGTGCTTCACAACCACTGGTAGCGGAGTTCAATATAAAGATTCCCGGCTGGGTGTCGGGAGCAGGGCGCCGTGCCTTGCTTCCGGTTGGATTATTTAGCGCCACCGAAAAACATATTTTTGAACACGCCAATCGCGTCTACCCCATCTATTTCCAATTTCCATTGGAAAAAGTAGATGACGTGACCATCGATCTCCCCCTCGGCTGGCAGGTGCAGAGTCTGCCCAAGGCGCAAAATCAAGACGGGCACGTCGTCGCCTATAACCTGCAGGCCGAAAATAAAGCTAGCTCTCTGCACCTGACGCGAAAGATCACGGTCGACTTTCTGCTGGTCGACGCGAAGTACTATCCGGCATTGCGAAACTTTTTTCAGGTGGTGAGGACGGGAGATGAGGAGCAGATCGTGTTGCAACCGGGAGCGGCCAATGCGAGCAACTAGCCGCCCAGCGTGGCTGTTCGTCCCCTGGGTGGTTGCTTGCGTACTAGCCTGCGTGCCGCCAGCTTTGGCCGGCGGAGATGCGCCGGCATGGATGCACGCCCTCGTTTCTGTCCCACTGCCAGCCTACGACGATAAAACCGATGCTGTGCTGCTGTATTCGGAAACCAACGTCACCGTTGTTTCCACCGACAAAATCAGAACGCAGGTGCGCGAGGCTTACAAAATTCTCCGCCCTAGTGGCCGTGAACGGGGCACTGTGGCTGTTTACTTCAACCCGCAGAGGAAGATCAAGAGCCTGCATGGATGGTGTATTCCAGCGCAAGGCAAAGATTACGAGGTGAAGGACAAGGACTCGGCCGAGGTCGCGCCCAACACCGATGGTGGTGAGCTGGTGTCGGACACGAAATATAAAGTTTTGCGGATTCCCGCCGCAGATGTTGGAAATATCGTTGGCTACGAGTATGAAGTGGAGGAACAACCTCTTTTCTTGCAGGATATCTGGGATTTTCAGGAAACCGACCCCGTGCACGAAAGCCACTATTCTCTCGCGCTCCCTCCAGGCTGGGAGTTCAAGGCCTCTTGGCTCAACCATCCGGAGATTGCGCCTACGCCAGTTGGCAGTAATTCGTGGCAGTGGAAGGTTAGCGATGTGAATGGGATGCGACGTGAAACCTTCATGCCTCCGTTTCGGGGAGTCGCCGGACAAATGATCCTGTCGTTCTTTGCCACCGGCGGTCCGAACCTAAAGGCAAACGCTGACTGGAACGCGATGGGGAAGTGGTACTTCAATCTGGTCGGCGAACGGGTCGATGCATCCGCCGAGATAAAGCAGCAGGTCGCTATACTGACTGCCTCACAGTCCACGCAGCTGCAAAAAATGCAAGCGATTGCGAAATTTGTGCAACAAGATATTCGTTATGTGGCGATCGAACTGGGCATCGGAGGAATGCAACCGCATCCGGCATCCGACGTATTCTCGCACCGCTACGGAGATTGTAAAGACAAGGCGACCTTGGTGCGCTCCATGCTGCACGAGATTGGGGTGGAGTCCTACCACGTCGTGATTAACGATGTGCGTGGCTCGGTGACTGATGACATGCCGGCGCACAATGGTTTCAACCACGTGATCACTGCAATCAAGCTGCCTGACGGCATGTCCGATCCCTCGCTCATCGCAACCCTCATGCACCCCAAGCTGGGCAGGATCTTATTCTTCGATCCGACCAACGAACTGATTCCCTTCGGCCAACTCCCAGGCTATTTGCAGGCGAACTACGGATTGCTGGTGACGCCGGACGGCGGCGAGTTGATTCAATTGCCGCAGCAACCGTCGGCCATGAATAGCATCCAGCGCACTGCGCAGCTAACACTGGATCCGACCGGCACCTTGAAAGGCGACGTGAAGGAAGTGCGGCTGGGCGAGCGGGCTTCGTCGGAGCGCTGGCGGCTGCGCACTGTTACCAAGGACACCGAGCGCATCAAACCGATCGAGGACCTTCTGGCAAATTCGCTGGGCAGTTTTCACCTTACCCGTGCCAGCCTGGTCAACTTCCAACAAACCGATCTACCATTTGGCTTTAATTACTCGTTCGAGTCGCCGAACTATGCGAAGACCGCCGGCAATCTGATCCTCGTGCGGCCTCGCGTGATCGGGAGCAAGGGATCGGGCTTTCTTGAAACCAAAGAATCTAGGAAATTCCCCATCGAATTCGAAGAACCTACGCGCGATACCGACACCTTCGAAATCACCATACCGCCCGGCTATGTCGTCGACGACCTGCCTCCGCAAGTCGATGCCGACTACGGTTTCGCCAGTTATCACTCGAAGACGGTCGTGAATGGCAACGTGGTTGACTACACGCGCACGTTTGAGGTGAAAGAGCTGAGCGTGCCGGTCAACAAAGCTGAAGACCTTAGAAAGTTTTATCGGATCATCGCGGGAGATGAGCGCAACACAGTGGTTCTCAAGCCATCCCCGTAGCTGTTTCCAGAGTTTCCGGCTGCTTCTATACGAACTCGCAGTTCCATAGAAACGCCGGCGCATTGCCCGCTTTCCAGTCCCGCATTATGATGAGTTCATGAGTTTTTCCGAGACGATCTTCCTCTTCCTGCTGGCGCTCATTGTCTTTGGGCCCAAGAAGCTGCCGGAGATCGCTCGTCAAGCTGGGCGTCTTCTCGCCGAACTCCGCCGCGCCTCAAACGAGTTCAAGTCGCAGATCGAAACCGAGATCGCCCACCTCGAAGTAGAAAAGTCGCAGACCGTCCTTCCTCCCGTTCGTCCGCCGCAGGGAGCCGTGGCCAGCTTGAGCCTGAACTCGGCCCAGAGCGAACCAGTTCCGCTGGAGACGCCAGCTACTCTGGCTGCTCCCACAGTTGAAGCCGAAGCCGCTCCCAGCATCACAGAGCCAGTAGTTGTCGCCGATCCCGCGAACGTTTCCGCCTCGCAGGACTCACATGTTTGAGACTGCTACCGAGGACTCTGGGGAAGAGCAGAAGCGCGACTCTATGCCCACCATGGGTTTTCTCGATCATCTGGAAGAACTGCGCCGCCGGCTGGTTTACTCGATTGCCGCCGTTGGCGTGGGGTTTTGTGCCTGCTGGTGGAAGGTCGAGAAGATTTACGACATCATGCAACGCCCGATAATGGACGCACTCCGGGCCAACGGTATGTCGGAGAAGCTCGTCTATCTGAATCCCACCGAGCCCTTCAATCTGTACCTGAAAATCGCCGCGCTCGCGGGATTATTTCTCACTTCGCCCTTTGTGCTCTACCAGGTGTGGATGTTCATCTCGCCAGGCCTATATCGCAACGAGAAACGCTATGTAGTTCCATTCATGGTTTCGACGATTGCTCTATTCTCGGCCGGGGGATATTTCGGTTACAGGATCGTCTATCCGCAGGCCCTCGGTTTCCTCATTCATTTCGGTAGACAGTTCCAGCCGATGATTACCATCGGCGAATACACTTCGCTTTTTCTGAGCATCATCCTCGGCATGGGCTTGATCTTCGAAATGCCGATTCTGATTTTCTTTCTGGCGCTAATGGGCATCGTCACCGCCAGCTTCATGTGGAAAAATTTCCGTTATGCCATCCTGCTCATCTTTATCGTGGCAGCTATCGTTACACCGACTCCCGACGTTTTGAATATGTGTATTTTTGCCGCGCCCATGGTCGCGCTGTATGCATTCAGCATCGGAATAGCATGGATGGTTCATCCCAAGCAGCGCAGGGCGCGAAACGAAAAGAAGGCAGCGTAGCCGTCCGTGTTGCGGCGGGCTTCAATGCGTTGAGCTTCATTGTCTTGGAACCGGCCCAACGTGATTTCTTGAGGACTATTCAGTGATAAGCAAGATCATCGCTCTTCCCGTGTTGTTAGTTTCGATCGCGATCAACTTTGGAGCCTGCGATCACGATAAAAGCGCTACCGTCACCGCATCTCAACGCCCCGCGCCAACTGCGCCTGCCGAAACGGCTTTGTCGGACCTTTCACTTCCTCCGGATAGCGGCAGGCCTCCCGCGTTCGATTCCGCTCGTGCCATGCAGTATGTGAAAGAGATCGTCGCCTATGGCCCGCGCCCGCTAGCCAGCACAAATCACAAAAAGGTTGAGGATTACATCGCCTCGCATCTAAAGCATGACGAGGTGGAGGATGACACTTTTTCCGCGGACACGCCCGTAGGCAAATTTCCCGTACACAATATCGTCGCCAAGTTTCCCGGAACGAAAGACGGCATCATCGTGATCGCCAGCCATTACGACACGAACTATCCTCTGCGCGCTACCTCATATGTTGGAGCGAACGATGGCGGCTCTTCCAGCGCGCTGCTCCTTGAAATCGCCAATCAACTCCGTGGCAAGAAGCGCGACGGCTATAGCGTATGGCTGGTGTGGGATGATGCGGAGGAGGCCATGAAGCCCGAGACCGAGCTTGCCTTCGACAAGGATAGTCTATATGGCATTCGGCATCTGGCGCAGAAGTGGCAAGATGACGGCACGCTGAAAAAAATCAAGGCCTTCTTATTGGCAGATATGATCGGAGATGCCGATCTCAACATCGACCGCGACCTGAACTCAACGCCATGGCTGGAAGAGGTCGTTTACCAGGCAGCAACTCGACTGGGATACCAATCTCATTTCTATGAGCGGCAAAATCAAGTCACCGACGATCACATTCCTTTTATGCAGAAAGGCGTACCCTGCGCGGACCTGATCGACTTTGACTACGGCTACAACAACGTTTTCTGGCATACGCCGCAGGATACCGTCGACAAGCTTAGTCCCAAGAGCCTGGAGATCGTTGGCAGTACGATCCTCGAAACCGTCAGCATTCTCGACAAGATGGACTCGCTGCCTCCGAAGTGATGGTCATGTGGGGACAGCCGCCCCTTCGGTAGGCTCAGGGCAGGCTCTCGGCCATCCAGTCGAGTGAAGCTCGACAGCCTTGAGAATCTCCTTGCCAGAGCTGCTTTTGCTCTTTTCCAGAAATTCATTTCTAATTCACTCCGTATGCGAAAGCTGAATGCCCTAGCGCTGTGCCTGATCCTAACAACGATTTGCCGTGCAACGACTCCTCCTGCGGAAAACGACGATGCGGCGCGCATCATTCAATCGGCCCTCCAACCATCCGCGCTAGAGACAAACTTACGCCAACTGACAGATGAGATCGGAGGCCGCATACCCGGCACTCCCGCCATGCAGCGTGCGATTGACTGGGGCGTTCAGATGTTCAACGCCGCCGGCGCCGACAGCGTCCATACCGAAGAATTCACCATTCCAAACTCGTGGGCAGAAGGCGCGACTGAGATGACCATCAGCGCGACTGGAGCACAAAATTCCAAAATCGAGTTCCATGTCCGTTGCGTTTCCATCGCTTGGGCGCCGGCGTTGGCCCCGGTGAAACATGTGCCGCTGATTGACGTGGGCAGCGGAAGTCCGCTGTCCTTCCAGAAGGCCGGCGACATTTCCGGCAAGATTGTGCTCGTCCACTCGGACGTGCTTAAAACGTGGGACGATCTCTTCGCCGAATATTCCAAGGCCCCGCCAGTGATCACCGCGGCTCTTAAAGGCAAAGCGATAGCGGTAGCTTTCATGGCGACGCGCGAGCACGATATTCTCTATCGCCATACCAACTCCTTCGCGGGAGAAATCGATCGCATCCCGCAAGTTCTGGTGGCGCGCGAAGACGGCGAGCGTATTGCACGACTGTTGGCCGCAGGTCACCCGGTGTGGACCGATCTAAGTATTCCGAATCGCCTCGGCGGACCGATCAAGACTGCGAACGTGGTTGCTGAAATCAAGGGCCGCGAAAAGCCCGACGAATTTGTCATCCTCGGGGCACATCTGGATTCCTGGGAACTCGGAACCGGCGCGCTCGATAACGGCTGTAACGCGGCGCTGGTAATCGATGCGTTGCGCGCCATTAAAACTTCCGGGCTCAAACCGCGGCGTTCGATCCGGTTCATTCTCTTCTCAGGCGAAGAGGAAGGCCTGCTGGGCTCGCGCGCCTATGCAACCGTGCATCGTCCTGAACTTGATAAAGCCGCCGGGGTCATCATTTTCGATTCTGGTACCGGCAAGACAACTGGCTTTTCGGACGGCGGCCGAAAGGATGTGCTCGAAACGGCGAAACGACTCCTCGCTCCGCTGCAACAGTTCGGCCTAAAAGACTTGAAAACCGATATGGAAGAGGGCACCGACCATTTTGATTTCATGTTCGAGGGCGTGCCCACATTCGTTGCCGACCAGGACGAAGCGAACTATCTGGAAAATTACCACGCCATCTCTGATACCTACGATAAGGTGGATTTCGTCCAGCTCAAGAAGGACGTAGCCGAGGCTGCCGAGTTTGCCTTTGCGCTGGCGAACCTTCCGGAGAAGATCGGGCTGCGCTTCACCCGTACGCAAATTGAGCAGTCCATGCATGAAACCGGCGCCGATCAAACGTTCAAAGCCGATGGTGTGTGGGATGCTTGGGAGAGCGGACGCATCGGCCGGCAGAAATAAATCGATCGCTGATTTTGATTGCTGATTGTCGATTAAAAGCGTTTGTTTTGCGAGGCTCTCAATCAATAATCACAGATCGACAATCAACAATCCTTAGCTTCTCGGGACATGCCTTGCTCTACTTCTGGGTTCTATTCAATCTGTTCGCGCTTGGCATGCTGGTGTTGGAGTTGCGTGTCTTCCACCGTCCCGGCCGGCCGGTGCGCTCCCGCGAAGCGCTCATACGTAGTGCGGTGTGGATCGGCCTCGCAGCCGCCTTTGCCGCAGTCATTTTCTTCTGGCAGGGCCGCCAGGTGGCCATCGAGTTTGTCACTGGCTACGTGCTCGAGCTTTCCCTAAGCGTCGACAATCTTTTTCTCTTCCTCGTGATCTTCCGCTATTTTTCCGTCCCCGAGGAGCACCAGCACCGCGTACTGTTTTGGGGAATCCTGGGAGCGCTGGTGATGCGGGGCCTCTTCATTGTGGCTGGAGTCGGACTCATCCAACGGTTCCACTGGATTCTCTACGGCCTGGGAGCGCTTCTGATTTATAGCGGTATCCGCCTGGGATTTGCCGGGGAACACCAGATTGATCCTTCGAAGAACTCGGCGGTAAAAATTTTGCGCCGCTTGCTGCCAGTGACGGATACCTACCAGGGCGGCCACTTTTTTGTTCGCGGCTGGCAAGGAAATCCCGGTCTTTATGCCACGCCATTGCTGGTGGTTCTGGCCGTCATAGAAACCACGGACATGCTTTTTGCCGTCGATTCCATTCCGGCGGTCCTGGCCATCACCCTCAATGCTTTCATCGTTTACACGGCGAATGTCTTCGCCATACTTGGTCTGCGCTCAATGTTCTTCGCCGTCGCCGGGCTGCTGAAAATCTTCCGCTTCCTTCATATCGGCCTGGCACTGATACTGATCCTGGTGGGAGCGAAGATGATCATGGCTTCTTATTTTCCAGTTCCGACTTTGGTCATGCTCGGCGTCGTAGCGGCAGTGTTAGTGGTTTCGGTGTTGGCATCAGTACTGTTTCCCTCTAGGCAAGGCTGAAAAGGCTGCCCTTTACGGAAGAAATAGGGCATTACTGTTAAAGGGAGATTAACCCAGCATTGCCCATCAGTTATGATGGAGAGCCATGGCGCAAGTCACGATCCACGTACCGCCCCGGCCATATCAGGCTCGGATTGAGAACGGCTTGCTGGCACGGGCCGGAGCCCTGCTGGCAGAGTTGCTACCTCAGGCGAGCAGCGTATTTGTAATTACCTCGCCTCCAATACGCAGACGCTGGGGCGCCAAACTTGTTCGCTCTTTGACCTCCGCCGGGTTCAAACCTCAGGTCGTGCTTATACCGGATGGGGAGCCGGCCAAGAAACTATCCACGATCGAAACGCTGGCCGAGAAACTGGTGCGCCTCGGCGCAGACCGCAAGGCCGTTCTGATCGCACTCGGCGGCGGCGTAGTCGGCGATGTGACCGGGCTGCTGGCATCTCTTTATATGCGTGGCGTGGAACTGGTGCAGATTCCTACCACGGTTCTGGCGCAGGTGGACGCTTCCGTCGGTGGCAAAACGGCCGTGAATCTCGGGGCCGGCAAAAACCTGCTCGGGACTTATCATCATCCGCGAGTGGTTCTGATTGATCCAGAGGTCCTGCACACGCTTCCCGCGCGCGCTTTTCGCTCCGGCTTGTATGAGGCTCTCAAGTGCGGCATCATCGGCGATCTCGATCTCTTTCTGCGCTTCGAGCAGAAGCGCGCACAGATTCTGAAGCGCGATCCGGTCGAGCTTGAGGGACTGATTGCCCAGAGCGTAAAGCTGAAAGCCGAAATTGTTTCCGCCGATGAGCAAGAGGGTGGCTTACGCCGCGTACTCAATCTCGGTCATACGATCGGCCACGCGCTCGAGGCTGAAACCGGCTACCGGGGCCTGCTTCACGGCGAAGCCGTGGCCTGGGGCATGATTGCCGCTACCAACATCGCACTCTCCGTCGGACGCACCGACAGCGTGACCGCCGGCCGCATCGCCGATGCCATTCTCAGCCTGGGACGGCTGCCGGAAGTGAAAGTCAGCGCGCGCAAAATTCTCGCACGCCTACAGGCGGATAAGAAAACGCAAAACGGAGCAGTACACTTCGTTCTACCCCGCGAGATAGGGAAAGTCGAAATCGCCGCCGATGTGCCGGGCAAGGTCATCATCGCTGCCGTCGAAGAATTGCGTCGCGTCTCGAGCGGCGGCTGGGGAAAGTAAAATTACTGATTGTCGAGTGCTGATTGAAAGGCAAAACGTTTCGATTCCCGCATTTTGATAAAAATCAAAAATCAGCAATTGCATGCCTGAGGCCACCAAACTCGTAGTCGGCGCCGCACCCGAAGGCGCAAGTGACACTCCCTCCGCCGCGCGCGCGGTCCGCGCCATGTTCACGTCAATAGCTCCGCGCTACGATCTGCTGAATCATCTGTTGTCATTCAATGTCGACCGCTTGTGGTGGCGCCGCACTGCTCGCACCTTTTCACAGGTCCTCGCCGCACCTGGCGCCCGCGTCCTGGATCTCTGCTGCGGCACCGGAGATATGACCTTCGCTTTACGCAAGCAGGCAGGGAAGTCTCGTCCGCAGATTTTAGGTGCAGATTTCTCTCACGCCATGCTACAGCGCGCTCATTCAAAATCCAGCAAGCTCGCTGAAGATGGCAAGCTGACATTGCCGTGCTGGATTGAAGCCGACGCGCTTTGCCTGCCATTTCCCGACCAGCACTTCAGCCTGGTGACCTCAGCCTTCGGCTTCCGCAATCTCGCGGACTACGATACCGGCCTTCGCGAGATCGTGCGAGTTCTGCAGCCCGGAGGCGCGTGTGGCATTCTCGATTTCAGTGAGCCCAAGGGGCTAATGGGCCATTTGTATCGGATTTACTTCAAACAAATCCTCCCGCGCGTCGGCACGATGGTTTCCGGCGTGCGCGGACCTTACGCGTATCTGCCAAACTCAGTCGAGCGTTTTCCCCAGCCCCAGGAGATGCTAGACCGGATGCGCCACGCCGGTTTTCGCGAGGCCAGTTGGGCGCCCTACACCTTCGGCATAGCAGGTTTGTACCGCGGAAGGAAATGAAATCTCCGAGAAGAAAAACTGCGCTAGCGCGCGGCGGTGTCAGCGGCAGGCATGGAAATACTCTTAAAACTGTCCGTAAATGCGTCGACGATCGTGTAACGCAATATATTCTCGTACTCTTTGCCCAGAAAAGTATGTAGCCGATCTGTATTCATAATGTACTCACCGGTCATGTAAGGCAGCGCTTCCGGTGGAATCGCCGAGATTTGCCGACTCCATAAGAATTTCAGCACCAGCCGCATCGCCCACTTTCCCGGCACGCGCACCAGTTTTGCTTGCGCAATCTCAATGCAACGCCCGAAAGTGAGCGGCTCGCCGCGTCCGGCTACGTTCAGGATGGTGAGCCGTTTCGTTTCAGGATCGCGGTGCAGGATGTACGCGATGAGCCTTGCCATATCATCGACGTGCACAAATTGAATTTTATTGTCGAGATACAGTTGCCCATAGGGCAACATGCAAGGCAGGCGCTTGCCATCGCTGCGCATCTTTTCCGCTCGCGGGCCGCTTCCGTTTGGAGTGCCCCGAAACGCTCCCAGTAAATAGTTTTCCACGCTGACTCCGGCAAAAATGTGCGGACGCAGGATATACACGCTGCACCCGCGCAGGGCAGTGGAACGCTGCTGCACTACTTCGTCACTTTGTTTTTTATGAAGCGCATAAGGTAGAGTATGCGCGGCCATGGCAGACTCTTCTGTCGCCGGCGCCGGAAGATTCGGACCATACGCAGCTACACTGCCGGGAAAGATAAATTGCTTGATCCCAAAATCCGTGGTGCGGTTCGCTTCGGTGATGGCCTCCATCACGCGCGCGGTGCCTGCCACATTGATCTGCCACATGCGCTCCGCATCCAGTACACCGCTGCGCACTGCATCGACCACGAAGGCCAGATGCACCACAGCTGCTGGCCGCGTATCGCGCAGCAGTTCGTAAAGAGTGCGCGTGCAGGATTCTTCTCCCAGATCCAGTCGCTCAAACTGCAACGGCAGATCGGTTTGGGGCGGATGCAAATCCACCCCAATCACAGAGAAGTCCCCCAGCATCGGAAGCAGCCGGGAGCCCAGGTTCCCCGCAATGCCGGTGATCACGACGACAGGCTTGGTGCTCGCCATCAGTTCGGCTTGGACGAAGGAGCCGGTGGCGCCGGCGCATTCGCCGCCGGTGGAGCAGCCTGCTGCGGTGTAGCCGCGCCAGCACCCGGTCCGGGCTGACCCATGGCCGGATGCGGCATGTGTGGCGGAAGCTGCCCCGGAGGACGTCCACCCATCGGTTGTGGTGGTCCAAAGTAGGCTTCGTTAGTCTCCGTGTGGTAGGAATTCTGATACTTTTCCATTCCGTCCTTCAAATGCTGGGTCTTCAGGGTATTGTGAATTTCGTTGCTCACTTTATCCAGCGGCAGAACTTCCTTGCTCACAACTTTGTACACGTAGTGTCCACCATTGTCGCTGATAAGCGCGGATACCTCGCCCGCCTTTAGATCGAATACTGACGAGTGCGCTGGCGGCAAACCCGTGCGCCGCACGGTTGGCAGGTTTACCGTTGGTGAATCCATTTTCATCCCAGCTGCTTCGAATGCTTCTTTTTGCAGCTTGGCGAAATCTTCTCCTGCCGCCGCCCTCTCTCGCAGGCTATCGGCCAGCTTGTTCATCTCCTGTTCACCCTTTTCCTGCTCTGCCTTCTCATCTGCTTCCTTAGCCTTCTGCTGGTCAGCAGGCAGCTTCTCCTCTTTCGCGTTATCTTTCGAGTTGGCCTTCTCTTCTTGCTCCTGCTTAAAGCGGGGAATGAATAGCCGGTCCAGAGAGAACTGCTCGTAGGCCTCAGGATTTTTCTTGTAGTACTCCTCAATCTCCGTGGGCGAAACTTTGTCCGCCTCTTCCTGCACCGAGCGCTGTAGCTCCGTAGTCAGAATCTGCATCTCGGCAATCTTGAGCGTCTGTTTGAATTGCGGAGTCTTATCCAAGCCCTTCTTTTTCGCCGCCTCTGACATGGCCATAAACTTGGGCAGCGCCTGCGCCAGTTGACGTTTCAATTGCGGTGTGACGTTCGGCGAAAGCGCACTGGCGATCTTCTCAAATTCTGCGCGGGTGATTACTGTCTTGCAGTCTGCCAGCTTTTTTGCAGTAGCAGCCGGCTTGCTTGTGGCGGTCTTGGACGCAGCAGTCATCTTTGGCGCAGGGGGGCACACGCCATCAATTGTGAGCACGGGTGCATTCTCCGGCACCTCCGCGGCTGGTGACGCCGGCGCATTCGCGGCTCCCGGAGCCTGGGCCGGACTTGCTTGGGTCTGACTTGGCTGCACCGGGGTCGGCCCCGGTTGCGCCTGCCCCCAGGCCAGCGTACCCAACAACACACACAGCAACCAACTCTTACGCATACAGGATTCCTCCAGGATTGGTAGATCAGGAAGTTGGACAACTGAACCTAGCATCGTAGCATAGAGGCCCACTCCTGCAGTACTGGTATGTGATTCGGTAGCGGTGCAGATTGGACTGTTACACACGACTTGTCATCCTGAGCGTAGCCATTTTTCAGGCGTAACGAAGGATCTCCCACTTAACCGGCCTAACGCGTAAGCCAAACTGAACCAGTACCGTTCTCGATTCTCTTGGCGCAAATCCGTATCAGCGGCGATAATTCCAACATGTCCGGAAGCCCGGCCCTTTATTCGCCAACTGCCATGCGTGCCGAGAAGCGCGCGGTGGCGGGAAGCTCGGTAATCGCCGCTCTGGTGATCACCGGGGGAAAAATCGTGGTTGGCGTCACTACCGGTAGCCTCGGAATCCTCTCGGAAGCTGCGCACTCTGCACTGGATCTCATCGCGGCCATGCTTACTTATTTTTCCGTCGGGGTCTCCGACAAGCCTGCCGACGCCGACCACCAATACGGCCATGGCAAGGTCGAAAATTTCTCCGCCTTTGTTGAGACCGGCCTGCTCCTGGTGACCTGCGTCTGGGTCATCTATGAAGCGATTGCGCGGTTATTTTTCCGCCGGGTCGAAGTCGAACCTTCCATCTGGGCATTCGCCGTGATGCTGGTTTCCATGGCCGTAGACTGGTGGCGCTCCCGCGCTCTCGGCCGCATTGCAATCAAGTATGAGAGTCAGGCTCTCGAAGCCGACGCGCTGCATTTCTCCACCGATATCTGGTCGGCGGGCGTGGTCGTATTTGGTCTTGCGCTAATTCTAGTCGGACGTGCCTACCATCTGGATTGGCTTCGTCTCGCCGATCCCATCACCGCTCTGATCGTTGCTGGCGTCATCGTTTCCGTCAGTTGGCGACTGGCACGTCGCACCGTGGATGCCCTACTCGATGCCGCTCCCGCAGGTGTTCGCGTCCAGATCACCGACGCGGTCTCTCATGTGGATGGTGTACTCGAAGTTGGCCGCGTGCGCATCCGCCGCGCCGGCAACCACTATTTCGCCGATCTCGCCGTCGGCTTGGCGCGTACCGTCACCTTTCAGCGCTCCGAGCAATTAGTCGCGGCGGTGACCGAGGCGGTCCACAGCATTCTTCCCGAGGCCGACGTCACCGTCCAGCCGTTGCCGCGCGCGCAGCGGTCGGAAAATATCTTCGATCGCATTCGCGCCGTCGCTACCCGCCACAACCTCAATGTTCACGACATCAGCGTGCAGGATCTCGCCGGCCAACTTCACGTCGAGCAGCACATCGAACTCGACGAACGTATGACCCTCAAGAGCGCTCACGATCAGGTCACCGAACTCGAAGCCGATATGCGCCACGATGTTCCAGAGATCGCGGAGATCCTGACCCATATCGAGAGCGAACCAGCCACCATTGAAACCGGCGACGAGTTGGTTCGTGACGCCGAACTCGAACGTCGATTGAAAGCAGTCGCCAGCCGGGTTCCAGAAATTATCGATATGCACGACATCCAGATCAAGAAAGTGCGCGGCCGGCTCTATGTTTCCTGCCACTGCACGTTTTCCGACGATCTCTCGCTCGCTCGCGTCCACGACATCCAAACCGAACTCGAAATTCACTTCAAACAAGCTGCACCAGAACTTTTCCGAGTGTTGATCCATCCCGAGCCGAGCACCGACAATCGCAGATAAAACGCACCGGAGTTGCTGAACATGACCGAAGCCAAAACTACGTGGATAGAAAAACAGCGCTTCAACGGCGTCGCTGGCAGTGGCCATACGATTGTGGTCGACGGTGATCACGCCGCCGGAAACAGCCCCATGGAACTGGTCCTCATTGGCCTGTGCGGTTGTACCGGTTACGACGTTGTCTCCATCCTGCAAAAAAAGCGCGAACCCTTCACCAGCCTCGAAGTACGAGCACAGGCTGAACGCGCCGCCGATCCGCCTTCCGTCTATACGAAAATCAAGCTGATTTATCGCGTCGGTGGTAAAGTGTCGAGTAAGGCAGTCGAAGATGCAGTCCGCCTCTCGAAAGAAAAATATTGTTCCGTGTCGGCGATGCTCGCAAAAACTGCGAAGATTACTGCCGAAATCGAATACGTAGATCGTTAAACGCGGTGAGGCGGGACGACCGCCGAAAAGCTCATGGCTCACAGAATTATTCTCTTCACCCAGTCCGGCTGCCTCAACTGCGAGGTGATGAGGATTTTTCTGGAGGCGAGGGAACTCGTCTTCGAAGAGCGCAACATGAGCAACGACCCTGCTGCACGCTCGGAATTGTTCGACACCTACCATACTCATACCACTCCCACACTAGTAATCATGACTGCATCGGGCGCCGAGGTGATCCAAGGCTTCGATCCCGACCGTCTTGACCACTTCCTCTCCGCTGCCTGATCATCGAAACGATTCGCGAGGGTAACATTCCAACTCAAAACCCACAGAGACCGCGTATGCACCCGCTGCGCGGCTACTTCTTCATCGCGTCGGCGGCATTTCTTTGGGGAGTCTCAGCCGCGCTGGGCCGTGCTGTTTTTACCGGCAGGCTGCCGCTGAGCCATACGGCGCTTCGGCCCATCGATCCATTAATTCTTTCCCAGACCCGCGCCACATTTTCTTTGCTCGTGTTGGTTCCCGCCCTGGTTATTTTTCAGGGCTGGCAGCGAATCAAGCTGCCGACCCGCGATCTTGTTTACTGCTTCGTTTTAGGCACGCTGGGCGTAGCCGTCTCGAATTATTTCTATTATGTAGCCATCCAGCGCACCAACGTAGCCACCGCCATCATTGTTCAATACACCGCTCCGGTGTGGGTTCTGATTTATGTAGTGGTGCGCGGCCAGCAAAAACTCACGCCGCAAAAAGTTGTTGCCGTGGCCCTGGCCGTCACCGGAATTGCTCTTGTCATCAATCTCGTCGGAGCCAAATCCGGCGCTTCGCTTCGCCTCGATTCCTACGGCGTCTTCGCCGCACTGCTGGCCTCGTTCTCATTCGCCTTCTACAACGTTGGCGGACACCGCATTCTCGCCCGCCACGACCGCTGGCGCGTACTGGTCTGGACACTCACTGCAGCCACAGCTTTCTGGCTTATCGTCAACCCTCCGTGGAAAATAGCGGCCGCGCACTACGTACCCGCACAGTGGCTGTTCCTCTTCGTGTTCTCGATGATCTCAGTGCTGGGAGCCTTCTCTCTTTACTTCTTGGGACTGCAGTACCTGGAGCCTACGCGCGCCATCATTGCCAGTTGCCTGGAGCCGGTGTTCTCCATTCTTCTAGCTGCTCTGCTGTTAGGTGAGGTACTGCGCCCGATTCAGACCGTGGGAATCGTCTTCGTGCTCGCGGCTATCGTGATCGTGCAGCGCCCGGGTGCCAGTTCGAGTGAGAGTGATAAATCTTTCGTCGTCGAGCCCATCGACTAGACTCTTTACTTCGCAACAGGGACACCTACTCCAACTTCTTTCCCCGCGTTTCCGGCAATTGCGTCGTAATCAATGCAGCCAACAAATATCCTGCCGCGCACAAGTAAAACGCCCAGCCTAGACCCTTCATCTGACCTACCCGCCCAATCACGAGCGGTGCGATGGAACTCATCGTACGCGCGCCGTTGTAAGTAATGCCCAGCGCGCCTGCCCGCACACTGGTTGGGAATATTTCGCTGCCCATGATTCCCGAGCCGGAGAAGATTCCAGTCCCAAAGAAAGCGACGGCTGTACCAGTCACCAAAATCATGGCTGGAGAGCGCGCCACAGCATAAAGTGGAATCAGAAGTGCTGCCGTCAAGCTATAGATTAAAAATGCTTTGCGCCGTCCTAGGCAATCGGCGATCCAGCCGAAGCTGGCATAGCCGGGAAGCATGCCAAATAGATTCAGGACCACTAGCAATGTTGTGGTGCCCATCACCCCGAAGCCGCGCCCACCCTGCGACACAGGAAGCGACAAATAAGGCGGAAGCCAGGTAAACAATCCCCACCATGCAAACAAGCAGAAGAAGTTAAAAAATAGCAGTGACAGAGTATGTTTCAAGTAGGGCGCACGAAAGATAAGTGCGAAGCTTGAGTTGCTGGCTGTGCTCGCGACTGATCTACGGTCCCTCCACAGCGTCGACTCAGGCACCCCACGTCTAATCCATAACGTTAGGAGAGCCGGCAAGATTCCCACAAAGAACACTGCCCGCCATCCGAAGTATCGCGCCACTGGACCGGCTACCAACGCTGCTGCGGCAAAGCCGATCGCCCATGAACTCTGCACGATCGAAATCGCCTTGGCGCGTAACTCCGTCGGCCAAGTCTCCGCCACCAGCGTTGCTCCCGTATTCCATTCTCCACCCATTCCCAATCCTAGAACGAAGCGTGCAGTTGCCAGCATCGCAATGCTCGTCGCCAAGCCAGAGGCGAACGAGCACAACGAATAGGTTAGGATGCTCGCCATTAGCGCCCGCTTGCGCCCAATACGGTCGGCAAGAAAGCCAAACAGTAAACCACCCAGGCCGGAAGCGAGCAGCGTAAGCGTGCCCAGCAGTCCTGCTGTAGCCTTGCTCATGTTTAGATCGCGCATCAACAGCGTGAGTACCAACGCATAAAGCATGGCATCGAAAGCATCGAGCGCCCAACCCAGCGCGGACGCCAGCAGGGTCCGCCGCTGCGCCGCTGAAGCCTGGCGAATTAATTGGATCGGTCCAATCGCCATGAGGCGGGATTGTACGGTGCAGGCAGGAATTGTCAATTTCTGATTTGAGGGTGATTTACGATGTTTTCTATCTTGATGCCCAAACTACCATTTGACAATGTTTTTACAGCTCCAGCGGCTAGTCTTGGTTAGCCTTGGATGAGACCTTTGGCTAATGATGGTCAGATTGGACGTGCTTATGAGATTACACCGGGTTGCCGCGCTTTCTGCCTTCCTGCTGGCGTTCCTTACCCCTTGCTTTGCCCACCACATGGCGGTCGTCGTTAACAAGGACAACAATGTGGGCAACGTCACTGCGGTCCACCTGACCAGGATTCTGCGCTCGGAGATCAAAAAGTGGCCGGATGGCAAGGCCGTTATCCTGGTTCTTCACAAAGACTCAGCCGGCGAAACCGAGACACTGGAGCGGTTGATTAAATTGAACGGCGAGGAATTGAAGTCAATGATCGCGGAGCACAGGGACTCTATCGTGATCGTGGATTCCGACGCAGACGTCTTGAAAACTGTCCAGACCACACCCGGCGCCATTGGCTTCGTGGATGTTCGCTCCGTCGACAATAGCATCAACATCGTGCGCGTAGACGGCAAGCTGCCCATGGAATCAGGGTATTTGCCGCATTAGCGCGAACCGTACCCCCGCTGGCAACCGGATCCCCATATCAAGCTCCGTCAGCTCACGGGAATCTCAGAACAATTTTAGTTTGTGCGCGATCTCCCGCATGGCTGCGTATTCCCGGTCGTTGGCTACAACGAAATGCTTCGCGCGGAGAACCTTCAAGATGGGGTCATCTTTGCCTTCCTCGAGTGCGAGTAGCGCGTGGGCAAATCTCTCCCGTTCAGCCTCAGGCACATTCTTGCCGGCCACGAACACATAATCGATATAGGGTTTAGAGGTATAAATAACTCGGATCTTCCTGCCATCTAGTCTGCCACTACTAATCAGGAAGTTGAAAATCGTTTCGTCGATAGCTCCGGCATCGACCACTCCGTTTGCAACCATCGCCGCAGTCGCGGGATGACTTCCGCTGTAACGAAACGCGAGATCGGTATCGGGATCGATTCCTGCCTGCTTCAGTTCTTCATAGGCCATCATGTGTGCGCTGGTTGAGTCGATATCGCCGAATGCGAACTGCTTTCCCTTTAGATCGTTGAGCGAATAGATTGAGGAGTGGGCGCTGGTGATGAAGACGGTGTGATAATGCAAGTCCGTAGCGCGCTGGACAAGCGGGATGACTCCATACTTAGCGTGGGCGCGGATATACATCAGCGCTCCTAGACAAGCGAAATCATAAGATCCGTCGCCCAGGCGTTTAACCGTTTCTCGGAAGCTATCGGGAGATTCAATCGTCACAGGTCGTCCCATTGCCTGCGTAAGATAAGCTCGCAGAGGTTCTCTTTCCTCCTGAGTTGCCGTGTCTAGGACCAAGCCGACGGTAATGGGCCTGTCAGCAGCGTAAAGGGAGGCGCCAGCCAAAACGTGAAATGCCATCAACAGTGCGGCGGTCCCGGCTCGCAGTAAACATCTCCCGCGGAATTTTAAACCTGTCGCCATTTGTACAAAGTACTGCGGCAAGGTTATCCGGATTTATTGGGCAGAGGATGCGAAAACAAGTGGGTATCGACCTTGCGTGCTCCCGTTTTGGATTGATACAAGTGCGAGTTCTATCACAGTGGAGTAATGGCCGAAATGCAGCTTTCCGACTATAGCGGTCTTCGACTGAGCAGGTGAAAATATCTTCTCGCCTTCTTCACATCGAGCGCAATCTGCTCCCGCAAGGCATCCACGGATGGAAACTTGATCTCATCGCGCAGCCGGTCGAGAAAATAAATCTCCACTTCGCTCTCCGGCGTTAGTTCAATAGGATGGAAGTTCAGCAGGTGTGTCTCGATGGCGAATGAATCGGCCCCAAAGGTTGGACGATTGCCCACATTCGTGACCGAATCAAAACGCTCAGTCGCCCACGCGCGTCCATGTGATGTAGACGCCATCCTCGGGCACCAACTCTTCATAGCGCGCGAGATTGATAGTGGGAACCGTGTATTTCGATCCCAACCCGCGGCCGCGCCCCGGCGTACCCAGAATAGAGAAAGGACGTGCCAGCAGATGCCGCGCCCGGCTCACCCGCCCCTCTTTCAGCAGCTTGCGGATATGGCTGCTGGAAACGGGTTCGCCGCGCAATCGCTGCTCCGGATAGACTTTTACTTCAAAACCAAGATCCTTTCCGAACTGCGCCAGCAGATTGACGTCACCCGCGGCCTTATGCCCAAAGCGAAAGTTGTAACCTTCGTGTATTTCGCGCGCGTGCAGTTTTTTCTTGAGAATGCGCTCGGCAAATTGCCGTGGAGTCATCAGTGAAAGGTCGCGTCCGAAAGGAAGTATCAGGACTGCATCAATGCCCGTGGCTTCCAGCAGGCGCAACTTTTCGGGCAACGGAGTGAGCAGCTTTAATTCCGAATCTGGTCGCAGAATGCGCGCTGGATGCGGCTCAAATGTCATCGCAATCGCTCTGGCTCCGCTCTGCCGTGCGCGCCTTACGATTTCTCCCAACACATGTGCGTGTGCGCGGTGGACTCCGTCGAAGTTACCCACGCTGACTAGTGACGGCCCAAAGTCAGCCGGGACGTCCTCGGGTTTGTGAAAAATCTGCATAACAGCGATCAGTGGTCAGTGGCCAGAAAGTCAGTGTTCAGGAATTCACTGGTCACTGATCACTAATCACTGTTCTTAGATTTCAAACTCCAACTTCATTCCGTCATAAGCCAGCCGCACATGCGACGGCAGGGTGGCATTGGTCGCTTCATGTCCCAGGTCGTGGCAAATGTGGGTAAAGAAACCGCGCTTCGCCTTTACCCGTTCCACGATGCGCAAAGAATTCTCCACCGTCGAGTGCGTGGGATGCGGCTTATGTCGCAGTGCATCCAGAAAAATAATGTCCAGACCCTCCAACTGATGGAACGACGCCTCCGGAATTTCGCTATGGTCGGTAAGATAGGCTGCCTTTCCAAAGCGATAACCGTAAATTTCCGCTTCGCCATGAATCAACCGGATCGGTTCGAAGCGCGCGCCGAAAAGGTCTACCGGACCATCAATGGGCCGCAACTCCAGTTGCGGTAAGCTGCCATACTTATAATTCGTGTCGAAAATGTAGCTGAACATCCTGCGGAGAAAGGCTGCCGCATCCGGGCGTGCGTAAAGCGGCAACTTCGCCGGCTTGTGACGGTAACTGAGCGGCCTTAGATCGTCGATACCCAGAATGTGGTCGGCGTGAGTGTGCGTATAAAAAACGGCATCCACCTGGGTGATTCGTTCGCGAATGGCCTGGGCGTAGAAATCGGGCGAAGTGTCAATGAGCACAACCTTGCCCGCATACTCGATCATCACCGAGGGACGAGTGCGGCGGTCGTGTGGATCTTTGGAATTGCAGACGGCGCAGTCGCAGCCCAGCGTGGGTACGCCCATCGATGTGCCACTGCCCAGCACCGTGAGCGTGGCCTTCATGCGCGTGCCCTCATCGTTTGACGTTCATTCGGAACCATCACCGTCCTTTGGTCCCTGTGGCGGCGCCGGGCTGCGGCGGACGCGACAGCGCATTGGTCACTTCCACATAGGCCATGCGCACTTCATAGAGGCTGTTCTGCAGAAAAGCTTCTTCCGTCGGGGTCAGGTTGCCCTTGGTTTTTTCCGATAGGAGCGCGAGCGTATCGATAGTCTGGCGCGCTCCGATGATATCCATGCGAGGTTCTTCGCCCTGCTGGTGCATCAATCCGAGCTGCAACATCGCCGTCATGTACAAAGACGCCAGGAAGCGTTCGAAGGTCATCTCAAACTCTTTGGCGGAATGTCCGCTAAGCTCCACGCGTGAGTTCAAAGCATCGGACGACTTACGGTAAGCATCGGCTTGCGCCTGCTGCTCGGCCGCAGTTGGCGCAGCCGGCATCTCTTGTCCGGCAATCCCGTCATCCTTCGCGGGAAACGCTGCCACAGAGTTGGCAGTCGCCGGAGCTTCTTTCGCTGCTGGTGTAGCCGCGGCGGGCGGCACTGCAGTCTTCGGCGGTTCCGCTTCTGCAGGAACATCCTTGCGTAGCTCTCCGTCTTCAGTGAATAAACGGCGATCAGTTACTGTGAAACCAGATTCTTGCCTTTTCTCAGCCATATGCGTCCTTATAAGTCGACTTCGGGAAATCTTGTAAAGGTTTTCTTAGCGTCCTTAGCGAAATCTTCGCGACCTTCGCGGTTAAAAGCATTTTTCTTAATTCGTAATTCAAAGAGACTGATGCAGCAGCGATTCCTCCACCTGCCCGGGCGCAAACTCAAATGGCAACTGAATCACCGTAGCCTTGACCGCACCAATCGTCACCTCGCGTCCCGGCACTCCCACCTCACGCCGAATATATCCTAAGGCCAGCGTTTGCTCACCCGAGCGCGTGCGGAGTACGGCAGCACTGGTCACATCTCCCACTTCTTTTTCGTCTCCGGCTTTTCCAGCTATGATTTTCGCCCCGGCTTCGATTGCCGCCGCTCCTTCAATGATGAAGCCCGTAAATTTGCGGTGCACATTGCCGCGCGAGCGAATGCGCTCCACAATTTCCTGTCCTACATAGCAGCCCTTATTGAAATTAAGCGCGCGCATCTGCTCCGTTTCCTGCGGCAGGTCACGCTCACGAATGTCGACACCATAGAGCGGAATACCGGACGCAATGCGCTGCATCTCCAAAGCCTCGCTACCGACCGGAGTTGCCCCAGCCGCAACCAGCGCGCTCCACGTCTTGTAAACATCTTTGGACGCGAGCCAGATTTCGTAGGACTCATGCGACGCATCCTCGCCGCGCACGACCGTACATGACACACATCCGCAATCGCAGTTGCACTTTGGTGTCAACATCTGTAACGGCTGCATCTCAGGCACTTCAATCCCCGCAGCATTCAATATCGCGCGGGATTTCGGTCCCGCCAGTCCCAGAGTAGTTTGTTCCTCGCCGATATTCTTGACCTCCACGTCGTCCATGATGATGTAATGATCGAACGTAGCGACGATCTTTTCGAGCTGACTTCGATCCGTTTCCACGATCAGCGACTCGCCCGCGTTATAGACCGACATATCTCCAAGAATTCGCCCCTGCGGGTTCAGCAGGAACGCGTACACGCCGTGCCCCACGGCGAGATCACGAATATTATTAGTGACCATGCTATTGAGCCAGCGCACGCGGTCGCCGCCGGTGAGTGAAATCCCAGCCCGGAAGCCGAGGTCATAAATTCCGCAACCGGTCAGAAGAGCAGAGAACTCATCATGCGCGTCGGAAAAGCCAGCCGCTGTGGTGGCTCCGCGGTATTCATTCTCGCGAACCGGTTGATTTTCCGCTTGCGCGCGAAGTTCGTTTTGGAGTGGAGAAGCTGCCATCAGAGTATTGATTATAGCGAACGGCGCCGCGATTCATTGCGCGAAGCACACCGATTGCCCACCGACAATCTACTCATTCCGCCCGCCTTGTGTTAGTTTTTTGCCGTGGACCCGCAAAAGCCTTCGAAGAAACGTATCGCCGTCATCCCCGGAGACGGGATTGGCCAGGAGGTGATCCCTCAGGCTCTTAAAGTCATCCGCGCTTCGGGAGCCGACGTTGAGATGAGCGAGTTTGATTGGAGCGCTGATCGCTATCTCCGCGACGGCACCACCGTTCCTTCCGACGGCTTCGCCATGCTCGGTCGCGATTTCGACGCCATCCTGGCCGGAGCCTTCGGCGATCCCCGCGTCAAAACCAACATCCACGCCAAAGAAATTCTCCTCGGCATGCGCTTCAAAATGGATCTCTACGCCAATGTGCGCCCGGTCCGTCTGCTCGATGCCGCCCTGTGCCCGTTGAAAGGCGTCGAGCCCAAGGACGTGGATTTCGTCGTCATCCGCGAAAACACCGAGGGCGTTTACACCGACGCCGGCGGAGTCTTCAAGCAAGGCACTCCGGATGAAATCGCGATTCAGGAAGACATCAACACACGCAAGGGTGTCGAGCGCATCATTCGCTACGCCTTCGATTATTGCGAGCAGCACACCAAACTTGATGGCTCATCTCGCCGCCGTGTACTCATGTGCGACAAGTCGAATGCCATGACGCACGCTGGCGGCCTGTGGCAACGCGTCTTCAAGGAAGTGAGTGGTGAGTTTCCCCAGATCGAAACCCAGCACATGTACGTGGACGCGCTCTGCATGCAGCTGGTGCGCGATCCCCGCCCATTCGATGTCGTCGTGACCAATAATATGTTTGGCGACATCATCACCGACCTCGCAGCCGGCCTGCAGGGTGGGCTGGGCATGGCTGCCAGCGGCAATATTCATCCAGGGAAAACGTCGATGTTCGAGCCGGTACACGGCTCCGCTCCGCCGATCGCCGGAAAGAATGTAGCGAATCCTTTCGGCGCGATTCTGACTGCAGCCATGATGCTGGGGCATTTGGGATTTGCGAAGGAAGCCGAAAAGATTGAGGCCGCGGTGCTGGAAGCCGTGCGGCAGAAGAAGACTACGCAGGATGTCGGCGGAACGCTCGGAACACGGGAAGCAGGCGAGTATGTTGCAAGCCTCGTCAGCAGAGCATAGTTCCAACGCGCTGTCACGCCTTCCGTCCCGCCAGCAACGCCAACTCTCGCCACTTCCAGTGGCAATCCACATCCACAAAGCCGATCTCACGCAGCCACCGCAACTGCGTTTCGAGATCCAGCAGCTTATTCGATGGATCTTCAGTCTCCGGAGTGTATCCAATGCGGTACAGGAATTCTTCATGCAGTCGGATAGTTGGCGAAGCTACGTGTTCCAGATTACAAAAGACGCCGCCGGGGTTGAGCAGACCGTGGATTTCGGCGTAGAGCGCCCGTTTGCGCTCATGTAAGAGATGATGAATCGCGAAGCAGGAAACGACCGCATCGAACTTTCCCAGCGCCGGCAGCGGGTGGTCCATGTTGTGCCCCACGATGCTAACGGAGGAATCCGTGGTGAAGCGTTTGTGTGCTGCTTCGAGCATGGCAGGCGAAAAGTCAACGGCCACGGCGTCCACCTTTAGATCGGCGCGACCGCCTGATTCAGCGGCACGCGCGGCCAACGCGGCCTTCACCAGAGCCAGCAGCCGTCCGTCTCCAGTGCCGAGATCGAGGATGCGGTGTACCGTCTTCGGGATAAACTCCAAAAGTGTCGCTTCGCCTTCGCCGCGGTGCAGGATGGTATCGGCGCGGCCCAGGTAGTCGAGGACGTGGTTAGGAGAAGTCCAGAGATTGACGGGAGCTTGAGTAGTCATATTTTCCTTGAAGGTTTGTCCTTGAAGAAAGTATAGGCAAACAAGGTAGACTCGTTCCTAATGGATATCGTTGAGTTGCGCCGCAAGAGGTTTCTGAGGCCGCTTTGGGCGGTTGTGCTGCTCGGTGGCTTGAGCGGCGTAACTCGGGGGCAGACGCAGGATCAGCCTGCGCAGGCTCCTGCACAGCAATCCATGCCGCCGCAAGATCAAAATCAAGGCCAAAAGCAGGCGGACAAGCCTGCCGAAGCCACGCAAGCACCTACTCCGCCGCCTCCCTCGGAAGAAAAAGAAGTTAAGATCACGCCGCGCGAAGCCGAGGAGCTCTTTCACTCCGTCGACGAGATTCTGGCCTTCGATAGCCAGCGCACCGGATTGCCGATCAAAAAGCAGGTGAAGCGTCGGCTCACCAGCCGCGATGAGGTGGTCGCATACCTGACCAAGCACATGAAGGATGAGGACGTGAAGCGGTTGCAGCGGTCGGAGCTGGTTCTGAAAAAATTTGGCCTGCTGCCGCGTGATTACGATATGGAAAAACTGCTGGTCGATCTTCTACGCGAGGAAATCGCGGGCTATTACGATCCGAAAACGAAAACTGTGAATCTGCTCGACTGGGTTCCGATGGAGGAGCAGGAGCCGGTGCTGGCGCACGAACTGACGCACGCTCTGCAGGATCAGTCGGTAGGCCTCGACAAGTGGATGAAGAGAGGCGAGAAGGACCTGGGCGAGATGAAGAAAGATCCTACGCCCGAAGACATTGACAACGATGAAATGGACGATGCACGTGAGGCTGTAGTCGAGGGTCAGGCGCAGGCCATAATGTTTGAATATGCCATGGCCCCTGCGGGACACTCGATCGCGGATTCGCCCGACTTGTTGGAATCGATGGAGGCGGAAACCCTGACTGGGACGCCAAGCACCAAGGTGTTCAACGATGCTCCGATTTTCATGAAAGAGTCGCTGACGTTTCCCTACAGCTACGGCCTGGAGTTTGTTGCCAAGCTGATACAAACGGGCGGCAAGGAGAAGGCTTTTGCCGATGTGCTGGCGCATCCTCCGCACACCACGCGGCAGATCATGCAACCGGAGACTTATTTGTCGGGTGAGAAGATCGAACCCATGCGCGTGCCGGATTTCAAGCATGATTTCAAGGACTACGTGAAGTTTGATATCGGTGCGATGGGCGAGTTCGATGTCGCAGTACTGATTGAGCAATATGCGGGAAAGGATTTATCGAAGCGGCTTTATCCGGAATGGCGCGGTGGATATTACTATGCCGCGCATACCAAGAACGAAGCGCCAAATCCCGATGCGGGCGCCAATCCTAGCGTGACGGCTCCGCTCGGTTTGCTTTACGTGTCACGCTGGTCGAGTGCAGAGAAAGCATCGGAGTTTGCCGAAATTTACGCGCGATCGCTGGAGAAGAGATACAAGAAGGTGGAGGAGAATACAACTTCTTCGCTCGAAGCATCGACTCCACATCCCGATTACAAAGGCGATGATCTCACGGGGCGCCATTCCTGGACGACGGAAGAAGGAATGATCGTAATCGAAGAGCAGGGCGACATTGTGTTCGTGAGTGAGAGCCTGGACGCAGCCACAACGGAGACCTTGGAAAAGGAAGTGTTAGGGGCAGGGAAGTGAAGATTGAAGGCGACTAAAGTAAAGATCTACCCTGTGTTTCCCCGTGTCCCCTGTGGCTAAGGTTTTGACTTCATCCAAGAAAAGAGCCCGCTAGTTCTTCTTAGATTTTTTCTTGGACTCGCCCGCATCTGGAACATTGCCTAAAAAGTGCTGAACACGAGCGGCGATGATAAATGTCTTACCCCCGCGCTCCACGGTCAGCGTACGTTCCTTGCCCGGCTCGCCTTCCAACATCGACCAAACCTGCCCCAGGCTAGACCCGGCGACTGGAATGCCATCAACGGCGACAAGATGATCTCCAGCCTGAACGCCATCCTCGCCTTGAGGCACGGAGGATTTGCCATCGAAGTCAGCGACGCCGACGATCGTGAAGCGTCCGTCGTCTTCTGGTTTCAGAATGAGGCCAATCACGTCGAAGTCAGGAAAGTTAAATAGGCGTCCGACGTCGAAATATACGGTGGAATGAGCATAGTCAATGCCAACTCGGTAGTTGATCAAGGCATTAGCGCCGATCAGTCCGACAGTGGCAATGCCGACCCGCTCTTCGAATAAAGCCTCGCGATCTTTGAGAGAGTCGACCACCGGAACGTTCGTGAAGTAAAGCGGGCCGTACTGCACGCGATCCACGCGCATTAGCTTCCGCGAGATCTCGTCACTCTCACCCGATATATTTGCGGGACCAACGGCACCGATCATATGCGGCCACTCGGGATGCGCTGCGGATAGTCTGTCGAATAACTCTTCTGAAAGAAAGCTGATGGGAGACCCCAGATCAAGCCCAAGATCATATTTCTTGTTTTCAATTTGGCTCGGAACCTGGATGAGTCCGTTCGCGCCGTTCACGATTACTTTCGCTTTCACTCCGTTGAACTTCAAGGTGCCGGGTTGTGCGATGGTGAATTCGTGATCGGGGAAATTAATGATCACATCGTAGCCGCGCAGCACGGTGGAAGGTATGTTGATCTCGGCGTTCATTCCGGGAGCGATCGGAGCATGTGGGGCTGGAACTTTCGCGTCTTTGATCCCTGAAATTCGTCCGCCCAAAGGAATCGTCATGCCGCCAATGTTCATCTCGAGCGGCGGAGTCGTCGAGCAGAGTTGCTCGTCGCAAGAGATCGTCCCTCCTGTCAGTTTGACCAGCCGCTGCGACATATAAAGATCGGGGTTTCCGTTGTCGACCCACGCGTGCACGTGCTGCGTGGTCCCATCGCGAAGTGGGATATCTACATCAATGACCACGCGCTTGTGATCGAGCTTGATCGGAACGGTGGCGGATTTGGACTGAGGCTGAGAGTTGGTTCCACTCTGCGCGAGTCCGGCCGCGGCGAGAACGAGGACAACAACACAGACAGCCGTGAATCGCATATGAAGATTGTAGCGGGTTAGGTTGGTGGTGGGCGCGGACCAACACATGCACTCTTGTATAATCAACCGTTTGGCCCTCACGTGCTGAAGATTTCTGTGGGCCTGAACTTTGGAGGGATGTTGGCGCAGGCAGAGATTGGAATCATTGGCGGCAGCGGCCTGTATTCGATGCCGGGGCTGAGCAAGGTAAAGGAAGTGCGGCTGAAGACGCCGTTCGGGGTGCCCTCGGACGCATACGTTTGCGGCACACTCGAAGGCCGCAAGGTCGCGTTTCTGGCGCGGCATGGGCGCGGGCATCGTATTCTGCCAAGCGAGTTGAATTTCCGCGCGAACATTCACGGCTTTAAGCAACTCGGAGTCGAGAGAATCATTTCTGTTTCTGCGGTCGGGTCGTTGAAGGAAGAGCACAAGCCGCTCGATTTTGTAATTCCCGATCAATTCTTCGATCGCACGCGGCATCGCATCGATACTTTTTTCGGCGGTGGAGTGGTCGCGCATATTTCATTTGCCGATCCTGTATGCGGGGAACTTGCATCTGTGGTGGAGGAAGCCTGCGAGAAAGTCGGTGTCACCGGCAGACACGGCGGTACGTATCTGTGCATGGAAGGCCCGCAATTTTCGACGAAGGCTGAGTCAAACGTCTATCGCGGCCTGGGCATGGACGTCATCGGCATGACCAACCTGCAGGAGGCGAAACTAGCGCGCGAAGCTGAGATTTGTTATGTCACGGTTGCCATGGTGACAGACTATGACTGTTGGCATCCTCACCATGATTCTGTAACTGTGGATCAGATTGTCGCTGTGCTGGTGAAGAACGCGGAGAATGCGGCGAAGGTAGTCCGCGAAACCGTTGCGGCAATGCCGCATGAGCGGTCGTGCAAGTGCGGGTCGGCACTCGCGCACGCCATCCTAACCGATCACAAAAAGATCCCCGCCGCGACGCGGAAAAAGCTGAAGCTGATTATTGGAAAGTATGTGAAAGTCAGTGGCCAGTGATCAGTGAGCAGTGGCCAGTGGAACCCAGTGCCAAAGAGATTTTACTGGTCACTGGCTACTGATCGCTTAAAACAGGAGAGACGGGTTCAAGATGAGCATTGTCGTAGTGGGATCGGTTGCATTCGATGACATTACATCGCCCTCAGGCAGCGTAACGGGCATTTTGGGCGGCGCAGCCACTTATTTCTCGCTTGCGGCCAGCTATTTCACTCAGGTGCGCGTAGTTGCCGTGGTGGGCGAAGACTTTAGCGCTGAACACGAAAACGTTCTAAAGAAGCGCGGCGTGGATACGCGCGGCATCGAACGCGCCGCCGGCAAGACCTTTCGCTGGGGCGGTTCCTACGCCGAAAACCTCAACGAGGCTAAGACAAATTTTACCGACCTGAATGTATTTGAAAAGTTCCACCCGCAGATCCCGAAGGAGTATGAGGATTCGGAAGTGCTGTTCCTGGCGAACATTCAGCCAACCTTGCAAGCCAATGTGCGGCGGAAGATGAGCAAAGTCATGCTGACCGGATGCGACACCATGAACTACTGGATCACTGGTGCGCGTCAGGAACTGGCCGAGACCCTGAAGTTGGTGAATGTGCTGCTGATCAACGATACCGAAACGAAAATGCTGGCGGGCGAAAAGAGTTTGCCTCTCGCAGCGCAGAAAGTGCTGTCCATGGGGCCGCAGGCATTGGTCATCAAGCATGGCGAGTATGGAGCTACGATTTTCTTTCGCGATGGAGCATTCGGAACGGGACGTCATCCCTTTCGCGCGCCGACCCTGCCAATTGATGAAGTCAAAGATCCCACCGGCGCCGGCGATTCCTTTGCCGGCGGGTTCATGGGCTATGTCGCGTCGCAGCCAGCGCTAAATCGTGAAGTTCTGAAGCGGGCATTGTTTTACGGCGGGGTCATGGGATCATTTGCCGTGGAAAGTTTCGGCACCGAGCGGCTGCAAGCGTTATCCCGTGAGGAAATCGACGCACGCTTCAAGATTTTTCGTGAACTCACCCACCTCGAATGAAGCCGCAGCCGCAATCTCCGCCGAAGGCGTATTCCGAAATCGAGATGGTTCGTCTGGTATGGCTCGCAATCTTCGTCTCGGTTTTTTCATTTCTCTTCTACTACCGGCATGAAGATGTACTGCTTTACGGCGATGCTGTGGCGCACATCAACATCGCCCGCCGCGTGTTCGACTCGAAAACTCCAGGGTTGCTGCAGCTAGGCACAGTGTGGCTTCCGCTGCCGCACTTGCTGATGATTCCATTCATCGTCTCGAAGCAGATGTGGCAGACCGGCGCGGGCGGCTCGATTCCATCGATGGCAGGGTTTGTACTCGGCGTACTGGGAATCTTCCGGCTGGTGCGGAAGATGTTAAGCCGCGATGGGGCAGTCGACACCACAGCGAGGGTAGCGGCGTGGGCATCGGCGGTCGTATATGCCGCAAATCCAAATCTGATTTATATGCAGTCGACTGCAATGGGAGAGTCGCTGTATCTAGCATTCTTCATCTGGGCCGTAGTCTACTTTGCAGAGTTCGCCCGGCAAGCAGACGCCACGAAAGCCGGCCGATCGCTCACCAAGTGCGGCCTTTGTCTTTTAGCAGCGTGTTTAACGCGCTATGACGGATGGTTTCTAGCTGCTGTCTTGGTAATTGCGGCTGTAGTAGTTGCATTCCGCGGTGGCAATACACTCGAATATGGCACACGCAGGTTCCCAGTTTCATCGTCGCGGGCGACGCTGGCGAAATTTATTTTGCTCGCGGTAGCAGGCCCGGCACTCTGGCTAGCCTACAACGCCACCGTCTACAGCAATCCGCTGGAGTTCGCGAACGGCCCATACTCAGCCAAAGCTATCGAACAAAAGACCGCGACAGTGAATCCGGCGCAAGGCAGTGTGACGGCTGCCGCCTCGTATTTTCTGAAGGCGGCGGAATTGAACGTGAGCGAGTCGAACTGGCTGGGACGGCTATGGCTAGCTCTGGCGCTGTTGGGAAGCTTGATAGCAGTATTAAAAGGGCCGGGTCGCATTGCATTGCTCTTGTGGGTACCGCTGCCTTTTTATGCTTTATCGGTGGCGTATGGGAGCGTGCCGATTTTCGTTCCGGCGTGGTGGCCGTTTTCAAATTACAACGTTCGCTACGGTTTGCAACTTCTCCCAGTGTTTGCGGTGTTTATACCGCTGGCGGTCTCGTTCATTGTTCAGTGTGCAATCAAGACTCGGCAAGCCCTACCGTCGGATCTCTGGCCCGCGACGGCAACATTGTTGAGTGTACTGATGCTATCTGCTGCAAGCTACGCCGTAATCTGGCGCGCAGAACCGATTTGTTATCGCGAGGCCGAAATCAATATGCATGGACGCGTCGCGTTGGATCGACAGTTGGCGGGATGGATCAAGTCAATGCCACCGGATTCCACGCTGTTGATGTATCTAGGCGCTCATGTCGGCGCGCTGGAGCAGGCCGGAATTCCCTTGCGCCGGGACATCAATGAAGGAAATCATCGCGTCTGGAAACAGCCCGTCGATCCTGATGGTTTGTGGGAGCGTGCGCTGGCCGACCCAGCTTCATACGCAGATTATGTCGTGGGCTTCGAGGGCGACCCGGTGTGGGCGTCTGCAAAGGACCACCGGCTGACGGCGTTGGTTGAAATCCACACCACGGGGCAACCCGCTGCAGCGATCTTCTTAGGCCGTGGGCACGCCACATCGCGCAGAAAATAGTAAACGCGGAATCACACGGGTTAACGCGGAAACCGCGAAGACGGTACCGTCCAGTGATAAAATCCGGCCATCCAAAGCTTTCCTGAGCATTGGGATCAAATTCATGAATTGGCAACATATTCTCGATTTGCTTCTGGGCAGCGTAGCTTCATCGGGTTCGGCGGAATCGGAGTGAAACTGCCTTCCGTGGTGATTCCCTTTGTCAAGGCCAGCGCATGCGGGAACGAATTTCTCCTGATTGATTCTGCGATCATTACTTCTTTGACCGTCGCAAGCGCTCAGACTCTGCCGGAGATGGCAGCACTTACCCGTCGCATGTGCGACCGCCATGAGGGCGTGGGAGCGGATGGAGTGGAGTGGATGTATCCGCACGCGGCGGCGGATGTGGAGATTCGACTCATCAACGCCGACGGTTCCGAAGCCGAAATCTCCGGCAACGGTACACGCTGCGTGGCGGCGTATCTCTGTGCCGAGCGAGGTATCGAGAAAATTCGGATACAGACCGGCGCCGGACTGAAAACCTGCACGCTGACCGGCCGGAGCGGATCCGATTACGAGTTTGAAGCCGAGATGGGTGAGGCTGTAGTGGAAGCGGAACTGGGGATAAAATCTGGCGCGAGTGAAGTACGAGGTATTTCGGTCTCGATGGGAAATCCGCACTATGTTGTATTCGTAAATAAGTTTGCGGAAAACTGGCAGGACGAGGCAGCACGGATTCAGCGCAGCTCCGAGTTCAAACAGGGCGTCAACGTCGAACTGGTTGTAGTTGATGGAAAGCACGACGTGAGCGTGCGATTCTTCGAACGTGGAGTGGGAGAGACGCAATCGTCTGGGACAGGTTCTTGTGCGTCAGCCGTAGCTGCGATGGCGACAGGCAGAGCGGAATCGCCGGTGCAGGTGCATACTCCGGGTGGAATGCAGACCGTGCGGCAGGAAGGGAAGGTCGTGTTTCTGCACGGATCGGCGCGGCTGGTCTGCCGGGGAGAGTTTTTTCTGAGTTAAGTGTCGACTCGGGATACTTGATTTTTGCTATTTCGCAATACCTTGTTAAAGTTCAGCGTCACTTTTCACAACAGACTTCTTACCGCATGTTTTCTTCAACCACATCGCGCGTAAAGCCGCCAGCCCTTCGCCAAGGCGATACGATTGGCATCGTTGCGCCGGCTAGCAACGTCAATCGCGACGATCTGCAGAAGGGATGCGAGGCTCTGCGGCGCGCAGACTACCGCCCGCTTTATTTCGATTCCATCCTCGATAAGGATCTTTACTTTGCCGGCTCAGTGCAGCGGCGCGTTCAGGAATTGGAAGAAATGTTCGTCCGTGAAGAGGTTCGAGCGATTGTTTGCGCGCGGGGCGGCTATGGCGCAAACTACGTGCTCGAAGCGCTGGATCTGGCAAAGGTTGAAGCAAATCCTAAGATTTTTGTGAGCTACAGCGACCCGACCTGCCTGCTCACTTATTTTTCAGACGCTCTGGCGCTGGTGACATTTCACGGCCCGATGGTGGCGAAGGATTGGGCGCACGACGCGGGCGTCGACATGGCCTCGTGGACTTCCGCGCTTACGCTCCCAGAAGCATGGGAACTCAACTTGGGCACGGGTTCTGGCGCTACTGGACTAGTTGATGGTGCGGCCGAAGGAATTCTTTATGGAGGCTGTCTCTCAATTCTGACGGCATCGCTCGGAACGCCCTACGAGATCAAGACAGCGAACACGATTTTGTTTTTGGAAGACGTAGCCGCGAAACCCTTCCAAATCGACCGCATGCTGATGCAATTAAAACTCGCTGGCAAGTTGGACCATGTGCGAGGCATTGTGTTCGGTGAAATGCTCGATTGCCGGCAAACCTCCAACATCGCGAATCAGGGATATACATTGGAAGAAGTGGTACTACGCATCGTGGGTGATCTAGGAATTCCTGTGGCGTACGGAGTCAGGTCTGGGCATGTGACGACAGGGAATATCACCTTGCCGATTGGAGTCCGGGCGAGGTTGACAGTACGCGGTGGCCAGGTGAGCTTAAAGATTCTCGAAGGCGCAGTGACGGCAGCCCCAGATAAAATTTAATAACGACGAAAATAATGGCGCAAAGCAAGCATATTCATCTGATTGGCATTTGCGGTACCGCAATGGCGTCTCTCGCCGGAATGCTGAAGCAGCGCGGCTTTCGGGTCACCGGGTCAGACGCGGCCGCCTATCCTCCAATGTCAGATTTTCTGGCGGAACTTGGAATTCTAGTTGCTCAGCCCTTTGACGCGAGGAATCTGGATCCTGTGCCCGATCTTGTGGTCGTGGGCAATGCGATTTCCCGCGGAAATCCTGAACTCGAGCATGTCCTCGACCAGCGCATTCCATTTTGCTCGCTGCCGCAATTGCTGCATGAGGAATTTCTGCGCGGCAAGGAAGTGCTCGTGATCGCCGGAACTCACGGAAAGACTACAACCACTTCGATACTGGCGTGGATTTTTCACACGGCCGGAATGCAGCCCTCGTTTCTGATCGGCGGCATCGCCGAAAACTTTGGATCAAGTTTTCATCTGGGCCAAGGAAAACACTTCATTCTTGAAGGCGACGAGTACGACACCGCATTTTTTGACAAGGGTCCAAAGTTCCTGCATTACTTTCCCGACGCTGTAATTCTCACGTCCGTGGAATTCGATCACGCCGATATTTACAAAGATTTGGACGCCGTGGAGACCGCGTTCAAGCGCCTCGTGAATCTGATTCCGCGGCGCGGGCGAATTGTCGCTTTCGACGGCGCCGCTGGTGATGCCACCGAAAGCGCGAGCCTGGAGCGCTGCTTAAGCAAGGCATTCTGTCCAGTAGAGCGCTACGGCGGCGGCGAGCGCGCGGATTGGCGCATCACAAATCTAAAATTCGAGGCGGGGAAAACTTCGTGGTCTGTGTTGCATGATGGTCGCCCATGGGCCGATCTTGAGTTCCCGCTGGCGGGCGAATACAACGTGTGGAACGCAACCACAGCCGCAGCCATGGCCTCGGCACACGGCATCTCGAAAGAGGAGATCGCGGCCGCGCTCAAGACTTTTAAAAGCGTGAAGCGCCGTTTGGAAATCAAGGCGCAAGTGAACGGCATTACCATCATTGACGACTTCGCGCATCATCCCACCGCGATTGCGGGTACGCTCAAGGCCCTGCGAGATCGTTATCCGGGTGCGCGCCTGTGGGCGATTTTGGAGCCGCGATCGAATACGCTGCGGCGGCGGGTTCTGCAGGTTGATCTGGCACGGAGTCTGGCGCTGGCGGATGAGGTAATTATTGCAGGAGTTTTCCGCTCTGATGCAGTGCCTGAGAATGAACGACTGGATTTGTCAGAGCTCGCGACGGATATTCAGAAACATGGCGGTCATGCGAGATTAATTAGCGACGCGGATGAAATCGTGCAGTCGATCGCGCCGGAGATGCGCAGCGGCGACATGGTCGCGATTCTTTCCAACGGCGGCTTTGGCGGGATTTATGAAAAGTTACCGGCTAGGTTGAAAGCGCTGGCGGGTGAAGCTGGGAGCGGAATTTCCGCAAACGCGGCGGGGAAGCCATGAGGTTTTCTAGTGTCGTCAGTACTCCACGCCGTATTCTCCGCTCGATTCTATTGATACTGATCCTATTAACATGGATCGCTGCAGCGCCATGCGTCGCAATAACCAATTACACAATTTCTCTGAGGAACCCCGATCAGCATCTTCTGGAGGTGCAAATTCTGCTTCCGCAAGGTGCAGCTCAACGTGAATTGCAACTCCCAGTGTGGAATGCGCTGTATCAAGTGCGTGACTTCGCGAAATACGTGAATTGGATTCGGGCGAAAGACCGTGCCGGGCGCGCGCTTCTGGTCCACGAGTTAGATAAGAGCCGCTGGCAGATCACGGGTGCGGAAGGCGGCGCTATTGTCGAGTATCAGATATTTGCAGATTTTCCCGGGCCATTCGGCGCTCAGTTCAATTCACATCACGCCTTCTTGAACCTGGCTCAGGTTCTTATGTATCCCGTGGATGCGCGGAACGAGCCGATGACCGTGCGGTTCAGCAAAATCCCCGAGGGATGGCGCATTGCCACGCCGCTGGCATCCATGCCCGAGAATACATTCAGCGCGGAAAATTATGACCGGATGGTGGATTCTCCAGTCGAGATGGGATTATTTCGCGAAGCCGATTTTGACGAAGGCGGCGGACACTATCGAGTTGTGGTTGATGCCGAATCCGCTGATTATGACATGGAGAAAATTGCTGCCATGCTGCACAAAATCGTGGCAGCGGCAACCAGTTGGATGGACGACCGTCCCTTCGATACCTACATGTTTCTCTATCACTTTCCCAAGGGACCGGCTGGCGGCGGCATGGAGCACTCGTATTCAACTGCAATTGACGTGAATGCCGATGTGCTGGCCCGGGCTCCGGAGGTTCTGGCTTCGGTGACGGCGCACGAATTCTTTCATCTATGGAATGTGAAGCGCATCCGTCCGCAGACGCTGGAGCCGCCGGACTACACGAAGGAGAATTACACGCGCGCCCTATGGTTCAGCGAGGGCTGCACCAGTACGGCCGCAGACATCATACAGTTGCGTAGTGGACTGCTCGACGAAAGCCACTTTGAGAGCGCACTGGCATCAGGCATCGGCGAACTGGAACGACGTCCCGCACATCTCACGCAATCGGCGGAAGAGTCGAGCCTGGATGCGTGGCTGGAAGGCGACGCGTACTATCGGCGTCCGGAGCGCAGCATTTCGTACTACAACAAAGGCGAACTGCTCGGCATCACGCTTGATTTGGCTGTGCGCGAGGCGAGCCATGGACGCGCATCGCTGCGCGACGTCTTTCAATGGATGAATCAGAATTATGCGAAGAAGGGGCGATACTTTGCTGATTCCGACGGCGTCCGCGAGGCTGCGGAAGCGGTGAGTCATGCCAATCTGGGATGGTTTTTTTCGAAGTATGTCTCCGGCACCGATGAGATTCCGTGGAATGATTTTTTCCGCGAAGTGGGATTGCATCTCACGGAAGAAAAAGGCACGGTTGCGGATGCTGGCTTTGCAGCCTCACGAAATTTTGATGGCCCGATGATCGTCACCGCCGTAATGGCTAGCAGCGAAGCCGAGCGAGCCGGCCTGCAAACCGGCAACACGATTTTGGAAATCAACGGGCATGTGCCGGGAGAGGAATCCTCGCAGGAGATCGATCGGCTGCTTCCGGGCGACGCGGTCACCGTGAAGATTCGCGCTCGGCGCGGTGGCGAACGCGAATTGAAGTGGAAGATCGGCAGCCGCGACGAGATCTCATACGAACTCAAGGACGCGGAGAATGTCACGGCGGACCAGCGAGCGCGCCGGGCAGCGTGGCTGAAAGGCGAAGCGGAAACTCCGCCATCGATATCCGCACGTTAGCGGCACATTCAACCGGCGCGAACGCAAAACCGATCCGAAAAGAAAACAGGGCAAACGCAAACAGGGGCTAAGGCAAAAATGATCCGCACCATCGCGATGCTGGCTTTCTGGGCGCTGGCCGCGCCCATTGCCGCGATTATCGGATTTCCCTGGTCGTTTATCGTTGGCAACGTCAACCTGCTATATCGCATGTTCATGGCTGGCTGCCGGAATGGTGTGCGGCTGACGGGCGTGCGCGTGGAAGCCGTAGGACTCGATAAGCTGGACCCCGCGCGCACTTATATCTTCATGTCGAACCACGTTTCGAACCTGGACCCGCCGATTATCACCCCGCTTATTCCGAGGCGCACGTCAGTGCTAGTGAAAAAGGAATTGTTCAGCTTTCCAATCCTGGGTCGCGCCATGCGGATGGGATCGATGGTGCCGGTAGATCGCAGCAATCGTGACGCCGGAATCGAATCGGTGAGGATTGCAAAACAGGTCATTCAGCAGGGGCTCAACATGACGATCTACGTCGAGGGCAAGCGCTCCTTCGACGGCAAGCTGCTTCCGTTCAAGAAGGGCCCGTTTTATCTGGCAATAGAGTGTGGAGTTCCAGTCGTTCCCATCACCATCGTGGGGACGCACTACCTTATGCCCAAAGCTCGATTCGCCATCAAACCGGGAACCGCTACCGTGATTTTTCATCCACCTATTGAACCAAACGATTTCGGTAGCCGGGAGTGCTTAATGGACAAGGTGCGCGCAGTAATCGATAGCGGCCTGCCGTCGGAGTTTCGGCAAGAGATCTCTGCACTCACGGAAATCGCATCATCACACACGAGAAATTCAGAGAATTGAATACTGAGAGTAAATCTCTTCACTTTTTTGAAATCTTTGCCCGGACCGCCCGCGCGATCTCCGGCAACTTCGGCAGAATTGCAGAATATTTCAACCACAACTTGTGGTCGACTGCCGGCGCGCCACTAACCAGAGCACCCGCAGGAATGTCATGGGCCACTCCGCTCTGTGGCGTGACAATAGCGCCATCGCCAACCTTGCAATGGCCAACCACTCCGACCTGGCCGGTCAAAATCACCCGATTGCCAATTTCCGTCGAGCCGGCAAGACCAACCTGTGAGCACAGCAGCGCGTCTTCGCCCACCTGCGAGCCGTGACCAACCTGCACTAAATTATCGATCTTAACCCCGCGCCGGATGCGGGTTTCGCCGACGCTGGCGCGGTCGATGCACGAGTTTGCCTGGACTTCAACGTCGTCCTCGATAATCACCGGGGCCGGCTGCGGAATCTTGTGCCACTGCCCATTCTGTCTCTTGGCGAAGCCAAAGCCATCGGCGCCGATGACAACACCATTCTGAAGCAGAACGTTGTTGCCGATCCGGCAATTCTCGCGCACCGTCGCGTGAGCATGGGCAAAGAAATTGTCGCCGATCTTAACCCCACGATAGATCACCACATGCGCCAGCAGCACCGCATTTTCGCCGATCTCAACGTTCTCATCGACGACTACGTAAGGGCCAACGTGAGCTCCCCGTCCTATCTTCGCCGTGGCATGCACGACCGCCGTCGCATGCACGCCGGGAGCATAGCGCAGTGGCTGATGAAAGAGTTTTAGAGCATGAGCAAAACTAAGATAGGGATCCTCCACACGCAATGTAGCTGGCGAGATAGCGGGGAAGTCCTCAGCAACGATTACGGCTGAAGCTTTGGTAAGCCGCGCCGCGGCAGCATACTTGGAGTTGGCAACGAACGTGATTTCTCCCGGCGCAGCTCGCTCGATGCCGTTGAGGCCGGTGATCTCAGTATCGGGCGAGCCGTTTTCCAGGCGCGCGTTAAGAGCGGATGCGATCTCTGAAAGTTTCATGGTTTGAAGTAGGACGCGAGTAAATCGTACACCAGTGCATGAATCGTAGGTTTAGGTACCAGTGAGTTTTTAGCTCCTTTGACACAGTGGCATACTTGCGATTCAGGTCATGGAGGCGACTATGCTCAAGCGAATTCTGCCCAGTCGTGGACGATGATAATGATATTGGCGCTGAGCGTAGGTGCCGTGGCGCAGACTTATACGATCACGGATATAGGAGTGCTCAAGGGTGACAACGAGAGTAGTGGCTTCTGGCTCAACTCCAGTGGCGCTGTTGTGGGTTGTTCGGATGTTGCAAACATCCAGGGCTATCCCTGCACCGGAACAGGCGCCGGGCAACATGCCTTTTATTGGACCAAGAGTGGAGGCCTGAAAGACCTCGGCACTTTGCCGGGCGGCAACATCAGCGGAGCTATTGGAATCAACAATTCCGGGCAAGTCGTGGGATACTCCAACACCAGTACCGGCCTGCTCACGGAATACAATTTCATCGCCTTTGAATGGACCTCCAGCGGTGGAATGGTCAACCTCGGAAAGCTCGCGGGCGGGAACTCGAGCTGCGCCTTTGAGATCAACGATTCCGGAGTGATTGTGGGCGATTCATTTGTGGGCCCGACCATTGTTGATGCCGCGAGCTGGACTAGCAAAAAGATCAAGAGCCTCGGCGCCCTTTCAAAGAGTATCTTTACGGCGGCACTCGACATCAATGACAGCGGTGAGATCGTTGGTGAATCTATATTTTCTTACGGTCCGCCCTTTACTTCACACGGTTTCAAGTGGACGACGGCTGGAGGCTTGGAAGATATCGGAACTCTCCCCGGAGGAGACACGAGTATGGCGAATGCCGTCAATGAATCTGGAATAATCGTCGGCCAGTCGAATGCGGGGGCATTCCCAACGGCCTGGCACGCCGTGAAATGGAATGTGAGCGACGATGTCGAAGACTTGGGGACGCTGCCCGGCGGGACTTACAGCATCGGCTTTGGCATCAACGACTACGGCGAAATTGTTGGTTACGGAAATATCTTCGACAATGCGGCGCACGCCATGGTGTGGACTGCCAGCGAGGGAATGCAGGATCTGAATAACTTGATTCCTGCCAATTCCGGGTGGGTGCTCATCAACTCCAACGCCGTAAACGATTCCGGCCAGATCACCGGATACGGAACTAAGAACGGCCACAACCACGCGTTCCTGCTGACTCCAGTGAACTGATCAATTCCGCGTTAGTTCACCTTCATCCTTGCCGGTGATGGTGACGAAACGAATTACGCCGTGGCTGTCTTCAAAAACCAAACCTGTACCGGTCGGGTTCGTAACCGCCGCAACGAGATGACCGTACGACTTGGGGATGCCGCCATGAATCGGGGTTTGGTCGTAGCGCGCGAGTTCTCCTTCTTTCATTCCAGTCATGGCCACAAAGCGAATAACTCCGCCGGCGTCTTCGAAGATCAGTCCGGTGCCGATCTGGTCGGAGATGGCCGTCACCAGGCGTCCATAGGACTTGGGTACGGTGCCTTGAATGGGCGCGCTGGCGTGGGCGACGGTCGTGTTCCTGCTTCCGAGCGAGTAGCCGGCGATCACCAGCAAAACCGCGCTTAAGACGAGCAGAATGCTTTTTCGCATGAGCATGAGCCTTTTTTATCTTTTCTTTATTTTTCACTGGTGGACCATGACAGATAGCTACGGTCAGTAGCATATCCGCGAAGTTCGGGACCCCTAGAAGCAGACTGCAGGGGTCCTTCGCTTCGTTCAGGATGACACACTTTATAGTGGCCGCTGCCTACGGCTGAACCAGGATCTTGTGCATCATGCCGAGATCCTCATGGAGCAGGATGTGGCAGTGAAACACAAACGTGCCGGCAATGGTCGGGTCGCGGAAATCCATGCGCACCTTCACGCTGTGATACGGACCGGTTCCTGACCAGTAGGGAATCTCAATCGTGTCGCGCAAATCCTGATCGGTAACGGGCTTGCCATCGACTTCCAACATCTGAAAATGAATTTGATGGATGTGGAATGCGTGGGTTTCGAGAGCGCGGTTTTCAATGGTCCAGTCTTCCACAGCTCCCACCTTCGTGGTGATCGCAGGAGCTTCATTGGGCTCGAAAACCTTCTGCTTCTGTCCATCGACGGTGATGTAGAACTGAATCGGTCCGTTGGTGCCGCCAAACTCCTCGGAGAAATAAAGTTTACGAGTAGCTGTAGGTGTTAGAGAAGCCAACCCAGCGAACTTCAGGCTATCTCTGGCAATGGGTGTCTCGGAAGCAGCGGGCTTTGCCTGTGGGGGTTGTGCGTTAGCACCGCTGCTGAGTTCGACATTGGCGAGAACCTGCTCGAAATCCTGGTTTCCAGTAGGACCAGTGGAATAAACTAAAGACAAAAAGAGTATGACAGCATCAAGGCCGAAGCGACCAAAATCGAATTGGCCGAAGGCGGTAACGGCATCAACAATGATGTGCATTCCAGTGTGCCATTTCCACTGCCAAAAAGCGGTATAGAAGTGATCTGGAATCATCTGCTGCGTTATCGCGGCGGAAGCATTCAACGCTACAGCACCGAGTTTCCGGTGCAGGCCAACGGTGCATACCGCCGGTGACCCGCTCCGAAACTCTGGTGCTGGCGCAATCCATGGCCAAGCCTGAGCCGAATCGTCTGCTGTATTTCATGGGTTCCATCACCGGTCCCTCCAGTGTTGCCGGTGAATCGATACTGGTCATCGATCCGATGAACCAGGTCAAGGAATCGCGTCAGGCCTGGGTTTACAACCCGGGTCAACGTCGCGTGTTGCGCGCTCCGGAAATTTCTTACGACTCGCCCGGCGCCGGTGCAGATGGCTTGCGCACGACCGATAACTACGACGGCTTCAATGGGTCACCGGATCGCTACGACTGGAAGTTGATCGGCAAAAAAGAAATGATTATTTCTTACAACAACTACAAGCTGACCAGCAAGGCGCTGAAACCGACATCATTCAGGCCGGCCATACCAATCAGGATCTGGTGCGCTACGAACCGCATCGGGTTTGGGTGGTTGAAGCGACCTTGAAAGCCGGAAAGCGCCATATCTACGCCAAACGTACTTTCTATATCGACGAAGACAGCTGGCAGATCGCGCATGAAGATGCGTATGACGGACGCGGCGAATTGTGGCGTGTGCATGAACTGGCGGAGGTGCAGTATTACGATGCGCCGGCACCATGGTTTGCCTGCGAAACGATTTACGATTTGCAGGCGCGCCGTTATCTGGTGACTGGATTATGGATGAGGAAAGGCCGATCAAGTTTGGCGCAAAAATCGAGGCGAGTTATTTTACTGCCGACAATTTACGTCGGATCAGTAATTAATTAGCAGTCAGGACGACAATCTCGTCGCAGGTAGCGTGTAATAGCGCAGCGTATTACACCGTATTGTGGAACTAACACATTACGCGATATTGACGGGAGGAGCGGTGTAATACGCTGCGCTATTACACCCTACACCGCAGCAGCAACGCAGGGCTTGAAAATGATTAGCAGGCAACTCAAAGCAGTAAGCAGAACAACAAAAATCGCAGGCATCATCAGCCTGTTTGCAGTGTGTTGCCATGTCCAACCGGCACACGCAGAAAGTGACCCGCTGCAGTTTCCCGCGATCGCATCTGCAAGGCATCCAGAAAGCCATGCTGTTAAGCGTCACCCAGGCCGGTTCCAGACTGGTCGCAGTCGGTGAACATGGCATCATCGTTTATTCCGATAATCAGGGCAAAAGCTGGACCCAGGCCGCGGTGCCGGTCTCCGTTACGCTAACCGCAGTTTTTTTCCCGAATCCGCAAGTCGGCTGGACCGTAGGTCATGACGGCGTGGTGTTACGCAGTCAGGATGGCGGAAGCCGGAGGGAGAAACGTTTTGATGGTAATCAGGCCAATGTACTGATGCTGGCTGAAGCAAAAGAAAAACTCGACACTGCACAAAATGCAGCGCCTGGTTCATCCGACGCTGCAAATCTTCAGGCGGCGCAAAATGCACTGTCCGATGTAGAGGCCGGTGCCAAATTCGGCCCTGCCCGCCCCTTGCTGGGCCTCTGGTTCGGCAGCAGCACTGACGGCTTTGTGGTTGGCGCATTCGGCCAGTTATTTCATACCGCCGATGGCGGCACGCACTGGACATCGCTCGCCGGTCGCGCAAACAATCCGGATGGACTGCATTACAACGCGATTACCGCAACCTCACATGGCGTATTGCTGATCAGCGGTGAAG
>CAWBLK010000007.1:0-327606 GCA_963789625.1 uncultured Acidobacteriaceae bacterium
TTACGAATGCGTCGGGCGTGCAGGGATTGGGGTCGCCGAATCCTTTTACGATTTCTGATCTGTCTTATGTGTGGATCGTGTGCGATGTTTACGAAAATGATATCGATGCCGTACACGTTGGCGAGTACGCGGATATTCAACTGAACGCTTATCCGGGCAAAGTTTTGAAAGGCCGGATCGACAACATCCTGCCGGTGCTCGATCCGACGATTCACACTGCGAAAGTTCGACTCGAAGTTCCGAATCCAGGACTGATGCGGGTTGGGATGTTTGTGACTGCAACCTTCTATGGCAAGCAGGCGGAGATGCGGGCCGCGGTGCCGGCTGCGGCCATTCTGCATTTGCATGATCGCGAGTGGGTTTACACGCCGGTGAGTATGGGGCATTTCAAACGGCTGGAAGTGGTGACGGGGAAAATGCTCCCCAGCAATCTGCAGGAAGTTGTTTCGGGTATCAAGGCCGGCGATCAGGTGGTGTCGAATGCTCTGGCGTTGCAGAACACGGTGGAACAATAAGGTGAGCAAAGCTAGGGTGAACAAGCAATGATTCGCCGCCTCGTCGATTTCGCTCTGAATAACCGGCTGCTGGTGCTGGGCTTGGCGCTGATGCTTTTTGCCGGGGGCGTGGTTTCGTTCCAGCGGCTGCCGATCGAGGCCTACCCCGACGTCGCCGACAACTATGTCGAGGTGATTACGCAATGGCCGGGGATTTCGGCGGAACAAGTCGAACAGCAGATCACAATTCCGCTCGAGGTGGTGATGAATGGCATTCCGCATGTCGTGCATTTGCGGTCGTTCTCGCTGTTTGGACTCTCCGACCTGAAGCTGATTTTCGACGACGAATCGGACAACGACTGGAACCGGGAGCGGGTGCTGGAGCGGTTGAGTGAGGTTACTTTGCCGCCGAATGTGGTGCCGCAGATGGGCACGGACTGGAGCCCGGTCGGGCAGATTTATTTCTTCACACTGCGCAGCACGAATCCGGCGTATGACCCGATGGAGCTGAAGTCTCTCGAGGACTGGGTCATCGAGAAAAGTTTCAAAGCGGTGCCGGACATCGTCGACGTTTCCAGCTTCGGCGGTCCCACGCGCGAGTACCAGGTTCGAGTTGACCCGAACAAACTGATTGCCTATGGCCTGACGCTGGCACAGGTCGAGCAGCAACTGACAAATAACAACGCGAATGCGGGCGGAAGTTTTATTCAGGAAGGCCTGCAGCAGATCAACGTGCGCTCGGTGGGATTGGTCGATCATGTGCACGACATCGAACAGACTGTCATCCTGACGAAGAACGGGACGCCGCTGCGGATTAAGGACATCGCGGAGGTTTCGCAGGGGCCGAAGATTCGGCTGGGACAGTTTGCGAAAGCCGTACACCGTGAGGACGGGAAGATCGTCGATAACGACGACGTGGTGTCGGGAATAGTGCTGTTGCGAAAAGGCGCGGCGGCAGATATGGCACTGCAGGGCATCCACGAGAAAGTGAAGGAGCTTAACGATCATATTTTGCCCCCGGGAGTGAAGGTTGTTCCCTTCATCGACCGCAGCGATCTGGTTCACTTCACCAGCCACACGGTTCTGCACAACCTGACGGAGGGAATGATCCTGGTCTCGATCATTCTGTTTCTATTCCTCGGCAATGTGCGAGGAGCGCTGATTGTAGCGGCGACGATTCCATTTTCGCTGCTATTCGCCTCGATCTGCCTGGACTTGCGGCATATTCCGGCGAACCTGCTGTCGCTGGGCGCACTGGACTTTGGCATGGTAGTGGATGGCGCGGTGGTGATGGTGGAAAACATTGTGCGCCATTTGGGGCACAAGAATGGGGATTCGAAAACTCCCAGCGAAAAAATCAGCGAGGCCTCGCACGAGGTGCAGCGGCCGGTGTTCTATGCGATCGCCATCATCATTACCGCTTATTTGCCGATCTTCACGCTGCAACGGGTTGAGGGGCGGCTGTTTCATCCCATGGCCTGGACGGTGGCGTTTGCCCTGCTTGGGGCATTGCTGTTCTCGATTGTGATCGCGCCCGTGCTGGCCAGCTTTGCGTTCGCGAAGGGAGCGAAGGAATGGCACAACCCAGTCATGCATTTCCTGATTGAGCGATATCGCACGGCGGTACGGTGGGCGATTCGCCATCGCGCGATCACGATAGGGGCGTGCGTGTTGCTGGCGTGCGTGGGCGCGTTTCTCGCCTTCGGCGGCGCCATCGGTTCTGAGTTTCTGCCGCACCTGGATGAAGGCGCGCTGTGGGTGCGGGGCACGCTCGCGCCCAGTACCGGACCGGATGAAGGAATCCGGGTGGCAAACCAGGCGCGGATCATACTTTGCTCTTTTCCCGAAGTTCCGCAGTGTACGAGCCAGGTCGGGCGTCCCGATGACGGTACGGATACGACCGGATTTTTCAATACAGAATTCTTCGTTGACCTGAAACAGAAAGAAGACTGGAGGCCGGTCTTCCATCAAAACAAAGACGAATTGATCGCGGCCATGAACCGCGAACTGGACAAAATTCCGGGCGTAGTCTGGGGATTTTCGCAGCCGATCGAAGACAACATGGAAGAGGCAGTAAGCGGAGTGAAAGGTGCGCTGGCCACGAAGATTTACGGCGACGATTTGAAAGTGCTCGAGGAAAAAAGCGATGAAGTGGTAAAGGTCATGTCGCAAATCAAGGGAGTTGAGGATCTTGGAGTTTTTCGCGTGCTGGGTCAGCCTAATTTGAACGTGACGGTGGACCGCGACGCGGCGGCGCGTTACCAGATCAACGTGGCGGATGTGCAGGATGCGGTGCAGACCGCGGTAGGAGGCAACGCGCTGACACAGGTTTTGAAGGGTGAGGCACGATACGACCTTACGCTGCGCTACTTGTCGCAATATCGGAGCACGCAGGAAGCGATCGAAAACATTCGTCTGCTGTCGCCTTCGGGAGAACGGGTGTCGCTGGCGCAGCTTTGCAAGGTTAGAGAAACCGATGGGGCTTCGGAAGTCTATCGCGAAGGCAATCGGCGATATGTTGCCATCAAATATAGCGTGCGCGGGCGTGACCTGGGCAGCACCGTGGAAGAAGCGATCAAGAAGGTGAACGAACAGGTCAAGCTGCCGACCGGATACAGCTTTTATTGGGAGGGGGAATACCAGAGCCAGAAGAGAGCCAACGCGCGATTGCTCATCGTGCTGCCGATCACGATTCTTATCATTTTCGTCATCCTGTACACGATGTTCAAATCCTTCAAATGGTCGATGTTGATTATGGCAAATGTAGCCATTGCACCCATCGGCGGACTGCTGGCACTTTGGTTCACAGGCACAAACTTCAGTGTCTCATCCGGAGTGGGATTTCTGGCTTTGTTCGGGGTGTCGGTGCAAACCGGAGTGATCATGCTGGAATACATCAATCAACTGCGAGCGCGTCGCTTCACGATTGAAGATGCCGCGGTGGAGGGAGCTGTGTTGAGACTGCGGCCGATTATGATGACGATGCTGGTGGCCACTCTGGGGCTGCTTCCGGCGGCTTTGTCGCATGCGATTGGTTCGGATTCGCAGCGGCCGTTTGCGATCGTTATCGTGGGAGGTTTGATTGCGGCGCTCATCATGAGCATCTTCCTGTTGCCGACCATCTATGTATGGATTGCCGGTGAGCGTGACGTGCTGCCAGTAGCCGAGCAAGACGACTTCGAAGTGGGCGAGCACGTGGATTAGAGTGGTTTTGAATTCGACCGATATTTGGAGTGTTTATGGATTTGCTTGCGGGATCAACTATGGCTGAGGATTACGGAGAGCGCATGGAAGACATCATGGCACGGCAAACATTGGAGATCGAACGCATGAGGGATGCGTTCGCATTACTGGGGGTTAATCCGTGTGCGTGCTGCAAAAAATTTGTGCGGCGCTCCGATGCTGGCGCCATGTTTGATGCCGGCGAACTGATTTGCTATGGCTGCGTTCGCGAATGGTGGCCGCAACGCTCCGCACAACTCAGCGGCAAAGAGCATGAAAACCTGGAAGGGAAGCTGGTGTTCTGGCTGCGCGACTATCATCGCGCCGAAACTTTTAAGGATCCGGCTAAGCTTCCGGAAACTTCATTGCAGGAACTCAATATTGTGGCCAATTGCCTGGAATGCCATGGCACAGGAAAATCTTTGGGCGAGGACAGTTGCCGGTTCTGCGAGGGACGTGGAACAGTGTGGGTGATTGTGGCGCGGAAAAAGGCGTAGGCAGTCAACAGCGACGCGGTTCTTGGCTTACGCGTTGGGACGCTTCAGCGCGAGATCCTTCACTGCGCCTGAAGAACGGCTTCGTTCAGGATGACACCACGTAGTGCTGGATGTGCAACGCACCAAAAATTAAGAGTTCCGAGGTGGTGTTGTGTCCATTCGTCTCAGCCAGTAGCTCGCGTTAGACCCTTGCTTGACCTGCGGTGCTGCATCCCTTGCGGGCGCGTTGCATGCGATCTTCGCTTGGGCTCCGGGCTTACCGCCAACTGGACAAACCTACTCAACGCCTCGGAACTCTATCCTGCCTTCAACTGAGCTTCCCGTTCTGCTCGACCAGCGCTTTGCTATAGACCCTTGCTTGCCTTCCCTCGCCATTTTGCAATGTGAGGGTGACTTAGCTTGAGCCCCGGACGCTGCACCAACCGGTAAAACTTAAGAAGCTGTCAAAGAACGATTATGTTTTTACTCCTTCTATTTCAGGAGTCAACAAAAAGTGTGCGCTTTTATGTGGCGTGTTTTCAATCGAGTGCAGGGCGTCCACAGGCGGGTGACCGGATTTTGTGCAGGCGCGGAAGAACTTCTTAGCTAAAGACAGGCGGGGTGCGGGTTTTCGCGATAGTGGGGTTGAAGGGGACTGAGACAGAGAGTTTCGATGAGCGCTGCGCGGTTGTGAATATCCGGGAAAAGCCTTGCTGGGTAAGGGATTGGGGCTAGATCGGCCGTATGTATATGTTGCTCTCGGCAAGATTTGATTTATTTTGCCGTGGTAATGGCTGGTTCACTGTGGCACGATATGGTCATGGGTAAGCGCTCAAGTAGGATGGCGAAGCGAAATGACTTTGAGAATGCAATTCGGACCGCTGAAGCAGCTATCGGTTCACGTGCTGGAAAGAATCCGACTGTTGCTGCTCCGGACCGCCAAGGTGAATTAAAGGGAGAAAAGGCTGGAGACCCGAAAGTCGCCCCGCCGGACGCGGGGAAATAGCGCATGATCGCCATTTCAAGGTTTCAGGCCTTGTTCCACGGTCGGGCTGATAGTGGACCAGTTTCAATTTCCACAGCCTCGCTCTAGCATCCCGACTGTGGCATCATAGGAGCCATGAGAAGCAAGTGGTTCTTGGCGTTAGCCGTTGTTGCGCTGGTCGCTTTTCTGTTTGCGCGATTCGAGTTCCAAATAGCTATTCCTCGGTGGCTATCCAAATGACCATCGGGCTTAATCGCTTGACAACACTGGTAAGTCTGCTAAAGTTCGAGAAAAGCTGAATAAATCAAACAAATCGCAAGGTGCCTGTTTATGAAGAATGTTTATGAGGTTCTGAGGCAGAAGGAAATGGAGTTGACCCGGCTGGAGAAGGAAGTGGAAGCGTTGCGGCTGGTGGCTCCGTTGCTCTCCGAGGAGAAGGAAATGAACTCCGACATGGCGAAGCCAGCCCTGGCTCAAGCGGTGAACGGGCCACAGGCACCGGTTCGGATTCCGTCGCCGCCGGTGGCGGTTGGGGCGCAGCCGGTGCGGGCTGCGGGGTGGGATGATACGGCTAAGCGCTGGCCGTAGGGAAGGCGCATCTTCGGCCTTCCTGTCGGCAGGTAGTCCTCAGGGGCTAAAGCCCTTCTCTTTTGTGACTCTGGACGGCACGACTAAAGTCGTGCCCTTCCCGATCTCTTTTATTTATCTCTTCTTTATTTATCTCTTCTTTTTTGTTTCTTCAGCACTATCTCTTCGCCGCCGATTCCTTAATAAAAAATTCTGCGTGCGATCAACTCTGCTTCACAATCTCTTTCAATGCTGCCAGCAGGCGATCCACTTCTTCGACGGTGTTGTAGTGGACGAGGCCGATGCGGAGGAAGCCGCCGGATTTTTCTACGTCGAGGCGCTCGGTGAGGTTCAGGGCGTAGTAGTTTCCGTCCCAGGTGAAGAAGCCGCGGTCGCCTAATTTTGTAGCGAGTGAGAGAGGAGTTTGGTCTGCCGTTTGATTCACGACGCGCAGGGCCAGCGTGGGGCAGCGTTCGGCGAAGCGCGCGGGATCGGTGATGCCGTAGAGCTTGAGGTTGGAGATCTTCTTCAGGCCGGAGATTAAGCGTTCCATCAAGCTGTGTTCGTAATGGTGAATCGCGGCAAAGGCGGCTTCGATGGCGGCGCGACGGGATCCCACGTCTCGCAAATGCGGCGAGACGTGGGGCACCCCACTTCCTGAATTTACTTGCCGTCCTAAGTCGGCGATGTAGTCCACGCAGGCGGTGATGCCGGCGATGCACTCGTGGTTGAGTGTGCCCCACTCCCAGCGGTTGGGGACGGCGTCGGTGAGGGGGCGGACTTTGTAGGGATGCAGGCGAGCGAGGTGCTCACGCTTGCCGAAGAGAACTCCCATGTGCGGGCCGAAGAATTTGTAGGTGGAGCAGACGAGAAAATCGCAATCGAGGGCGGCGACGTCGATGAGGCCGTGCGGGCTGTAGTGGACGGCATCGATGTAGGCGAGTGCGCCCGCAGCGTGGGCGAGGCGGATGATGGCCTTCACCGGATTGATGGTGCCGACGGCGTTCGAGGCGTAGCCGACTGCGACCAGTTTGGTGCGGTCGTTAATTTTGCTGGCCAGGTCGGCGAGGTCGAGGGTGCAACTCTCCTCATGAATCTCGGCCCAGCGGATGGTGACGCCTTTTTCTTCCAGAGCGAGCCAGGGAGAGACGTTGGCGTCGTGATCGAGGCGCGTGACCAGGATTTCGTCGCCGGGGCCGAGGTCGCGACCAATGGCGCGAGACATCATGTAGGTCAGCGTGGTCATGTTGGGGCCGAAGACGATTTCATCGGCAGCGCAGTGGAGGAAGTCGGCCATGGCGGCGCGGGCCTCGGCGAGCATGGCGTCGGTGTTGCGGCTGGTGGCGTACGCGCCGCAGGTGTTGGCGTTGTCGCGGCGCAGGTAGTTAGAGATGGCGTCGATGACGCGCTGCGGAACCTGCGTTCCGCCGGGGCCGTCGAGGAAGACGGCGGGATGTCCGTTGACGGTTTGGGCGAGTGAGGGGAATTGGGCGCGGATGCAGGAGAGGTCGAGGGCGGGGGTAGTTGTTTCAGTGGTCGGCATCGTTATGTTCCATTTTAACCAAGGCAACGAATGTCGGGTTGGTCTTACCGCTTCAAGTTGGCCGACCAGTTCAGGATGACAGACACCGGCGTTCTCGCGGATTTCAATTGGGTGTTGATGAGGAATTTTTGTCCGTCTCTTGTCACGTCGTAGAAAAACTGTTCTGAGGTAGCCGCAGCGAATTCCCGGGGGGACGCTTGAAAAAGCGCCGTGGGCATGCCGGCATCGAAGTTCGCTCCGGTCTTTACCGAAACGGACATAAGCTTGTCGTCGGGCGAGAGATAGAAGAGTTCTTTACCATCGCCGCGCCATCGCGGCTGCGTTCCGCCGGCGTTCGAGACCTGCCATTTTCCATGCACTTCAGGAAATGAAGTGACATAGATTTCCCATTTCCCGCTTTCGTTGGAAGCGTATGCGACCCACTTGCCATCGGGGGAGAATCGCCCCATTCGCAGCGTGGAAGCGGCTTTCAGGAACTCTGTCGCCCTATTGTCGGCGACATTCACATACCACAGGTCCGGCCCCCGTTCATACAAGATGTATTTGCCATCGGGTGACCAGTCATTCGGAAAGCGGTCTGCTCCGTCCTGGGGAATCTGTTTTTCCTCCTGCGAGCCGTCACTGTTTTTCACGTACAAGTCGAAGCGAGGTTCGCGGTTGTCTGCAAATACCACCTGCTTTTCATTTGGGCTCCAGATCGGCATCGAATCAATGGCCGGATCGAAGGTAAGGCGCTTGGTTTCCCCGTTGTCTACGTTGTAAATGTAGATGTCGGTGTTCAGGCTACCCATATCGGTTGTGTCGGACGCGACCCATTTTCCGCTTGGGGAGAGTGTGGTGTTGCCGTAAATTCCCGGTTTTGTCGCCACTCCAGCCTCATGACCTGCCCGGTCGAACCATACCAATTGAGAAACGGCGGATTCTCCCGCCTTTTGCGCTACGAGGAGCCCGCTGCTCGAACCCGAATAGACCGCTTTGGAAATACGCGGGGAAAATCCGACGTCGGTGAAAATTGGGGCCGCCTCGCCAGTCAGCTTGAAATTCTTGAGATCGAGGTCCTGCGCGAAGAGCGTCCGGTCTTTGTAGAAGAGGAGATGGCCGGAATCCACGTAAGTGACATTGCCCTGAGTTCTCAAGATTAAGTGTTTCTCGGTTGAATTTAGGGCGCCGGCGTAAATGGCATAGAGATCTTTCCGACCGGAAAGGTTAATTGCTGAATAAAGATAGTGGATGCCATCGGGCAGAAAGAACGGCCAGCGCAGGCTGTCCTCTTTTATGTTCCGATCGGGTGAGGCGATCAGAGTAGGCGTTCCGCCTGAAGCAGGTATGCGATAAAGGCCGACGCCGAGCAGTCCGTTGGGCGTGAAAAGAATGTCGCCGTTCTTGTTCCACGTGCCGCCGCGTCCGGTGGGGGCGTCGCAGAGCGTCTGCACCGGACCGCCCGCCAAATCAAGCCGCTTGAGTTTTCCATCGGCGAAGAATCCAAGTGAGCGCCCGTCGGCCGACCAGAAGGGAAAATTCGCGCCCTCGGTACTTGCGATGCGAGTTGCCTCCTGTGCTCCCGGTTCATAGAGCCAAAGCGAATTTGTGCGCTCGGATTCGGGATGGCCGACGACCACAACCGTGTGGCCGTTGGGAGCGATGGCGAGGTCTTGCGCTTCGAAGGCAAGAGGCGCGGCGAAATAGGAAGTCCTGGGAGTGGCCCGGGAATTCAGCCACCACAAACCGAATGCGACCAGCAGAAGAGCAAGCGCGCCGGCAACCAGCCACGCCATACGCTCGCGATGAGTTGGCCTTGCGTCGATTGCTTTGGCCGAACCAACGTTCGTGGCGGCTGGGTTCCCGGCGATCCACTTGAGTTGAAGCGCAACGTCGTGCGCGGTCTGAATGCGGTCGTCAGGATTTTTTGCGAGGCAAGCGGAAATGATGTATTCCAGGGCCGGCGGCGTAAGGGGCTGGATGGATGAAACTCGTTCCGGATCCTTTTCCAGAATCGCGCTCGCTATGCTGATCTGACTCTTGCCCTCGAATGGCCTGGTCCCGGTGAGCATTTCGTAGAGAACGGCACCCAGCGCAAAAATGTCGGATCTGGCGTCGGCTTCTTTGCCTTCGATCTGTTCGGGCGACATGTACTGGATGGTACCGACGATTGCACCTGCCGTCGTCAGAGGAGATAAAGGGCTTGCGCCGCTCATGGTACGGGCGGCGGATAAAAGAGGGGTGCTCGATGCAGCCCCCGAAATACCCGCGGCGGCAGACTTGGCGAGGCCGAAGTCCATCAGCTTCGCGCCGCTTTTCGTCAGCATGATGTTTCCGGGCTTGAGATCGCGATGCACGATCCCTTGCCGGTGCGCGGCGGCGAGCGCATCGGCGACGGCGATACCGATCTTTAGAACTTCGATGAGCTGCGGCGGCCCTTTGTGGAGTCGCTCGGCAAGAGTCTCCCCTTCGAGAAACTCCATGACCAGGTAGTCGGTACCTCCGTGGGAACCGATGTCGTATAGGTGGCAGACGTTCGGATGATTCAGAGAAGAGATGGCGCGGGCCTCGCGCTCCATGCGTTGTTTGAGTTCGGGCGAATTCGAGAGATGCGCGGCGAGAACTTTAATGGCGACCGTGCGGTCAAGGCGGATGTCGCGAGCACGATAGACCTCCCCCATTCCGCCCGCGCCGAGCGGCGATTGAATCTCGTAAGGGCCGAGTTTGTCGCCGGAGGCCAGAGGCATGCAGGGCGCATTATATCGCGGGCGCGATACGGCGGCGTTCCATGTGGCCGGCGGCTCGCACAAAATCCGCCAGCATTCCATAGGCGGTCGCGTATAATCCGGGATTTTCTTCGGTGAGGGCTAGGCCGGGGAAGATGTCGGTTTCGAAGTAAACGTAGGACGACGTGCCGGCGATTTGCGCCATGGGATCGGTGAGCGGGATTTGTTCGGGGCGGACGCTGGCTGTCACTTTGCTTTCTTCTTTTTTGGCGCGGCAGATCAGCTTGTAGGGACGGCCTTCTTTTTTTGCGGTGCGCACGGCGTCTGCGCTCAGGTTGCGAATTCCTTCGCGGTCGATCTCTTCTAAACGAATTGGAATATCCATTAACACCGTGATTAGCGCGGCGGTTTTAACGGCGGCGTCCCAGCCGTCGATGTCGTGGGTGGCGTCGGTTTCGGCTATGCCGAGGGCTTGTGCCTTCTTTACCGCTTCATCGAAGCTTAGGCCGTTTTCCATTTCGCTTAGGATCACGTTTGTCGTGGAGTTCAGGATGCCGTGAAAGCCTTGCAGATGGATGGCAGGTAGTTGGTGGAATAGAGAAAAAATCGGGACGCCATCCATGACCGTGGATTCGAAGAGGAAGCGCTTGCCTTGCGCGGCGGCCAGGTCGCGGAGTTCGCGGTAGGCGTGGACGATTGGTCCTTTGTTGGCGGTGATGGCGTGGGCTTTGTGATTGAGCGCGGCGCGGATGTGATCGACGGCGGGCTGGCCGGTTTGGACGTTGAGGGAGGTGGCTTCGAAGAGGATGTCGGCTTGGGCGGCTTGTAGCCATTTGCTGACGGTTTGATCAGATTCCCGGCTTTTAGCGGGCGAGGGCGCCCGCTCTACACAGGCCAAATCCAAACCTTCTGGATCGGCGATCCATCCCAGGCTTCGGCTGGCTACTCCGGTGATACGGAAGTTAATTTTGTGGCGGTCGCGTAGTTCGGGTTCGCGGTTGCGGAGTAGTTGCACGAGGGTGCGGTTGACGTTGCCGAAGCCGAGGAAGCAGAGGTTGTAAGTGCGAATGCGAGTCCTCGCGGGGGCTAAAGCCCCGATCCATTTATGAGGCTAACGCGGCGCTGAAGCGCCGCTCTTCCACGGTGCTGCATGCGCTTTTTTTCCATTGACAGACCACGTCTCTGCAAGCGTTGCCGGCGGGACGCCGGCGCTACCCCATTACTTGGGCGTGCTCGGGTTTGATTTTGTAGATCACGCGGACTTCGCCGGGCTGGCCGTAGGGATATTTATCGACGCCAAGATATTTTTTGGCCAGCTTGTCGATGTTCGCGCTGGCGCCCTCTTCGGTGATTTCTACGACGCGGCCACGGATTTCCATATAGCGGTAAGGATTGTCAGGATCGATGAGGGCCAACGACACGCGCGGGTCGCGGCGGACGTTGCGATCTTTCTGCCGGCCTTTGGCGGAGTTGAAGATGATGTGCTCGCCGTCATAGTCAACCCAGACGGGCGTGACCTGGGGACGGCCGTCGGGCATGAGAGTGCCCAGGCTGGCGAATGCGCGCTTCTGGAATAGATCGCGATATTTTTCGGGGATGACTTGCGACATGAAGACCTCCTTGCGGTCGGTGCGGTGAATTGAAAGGACATTATAGATCGGCGGGGAGGAGCGGAGCAGGATTTGCGATGGCGTGGCCGTCCCGAGTATTCTCGGCAGACCACGAATTACAAACTGATAGGGGAGCGGTGCTCGCATGAAGGCATCTGGATGTGTAATGAATCGCATAGCAGGCGCTAAAGCGCGGCCCATTTTTAACGGCCTAACGGCACGAGTAAACTCGTGCCCTTCCCGAGCATTTCGAACATCAAATTTTTCAGCAAGTTTTGGTAGCCGCGCCCTACCGGTTTTTCTGGCATTCTTGCTTCTGTTTTCGACGCTGGCTGCGGCGCAGACGGCGAAATATCCGCAGACTATCGTCTTCATGACCGACTTCGGGGTGGTGGATGATTCGGTGGCGCTGTGCCGGGGGGTGATGTATTCGATTATGCCGGATGTGCGCATCGTGGACCTGACGCATGAGGTGACTCCGTTTTCGATTCTCGATGGCGCTCGATTTTTGTATGGCGCTACGCCTTACTTTCCGGCGGGAACGGTTTTTGTGGTGGTGATCGATCCGACGGTGGGGAGCACGCGCAAGGCGATCGTGGCCAAGTCGAAGCGCGGGCAGTATTTTGTGCTGCCAGATAATGGCCTGATGACGCTGGTGGAGCAGCGCGACGGCATTGAGGGCGTGCATGAGATTACGAATCCGGATTGGATGATTGGGACCAAGATGTCGTCGACATTCCATGGGCGCGATATTTTTTCTCCGGCGGGCGCGCATGTGGCGCGGGGCGACGATTGGACGAAGGCTGGTCCGGAGGTGCCGGTGGCGTCGCTTGTGCGGCTGGATTTGAAAGCGGCGCGGCTGGATGATCGCGGAGCTATGGCTGAGGTGATTGCGACGGATGGTCCGTTCGGCAATCTGGTGACGAATCTGGATGCCGAGGATTTTTTGAAGCTTGGGTACGAGCGTGGGCGGAGGTTCCGGTGAGAGTTGGCGGCAAAGAGATGAAGATTAAATTTGTGCGGACCTTCAGCGATGTGCCGCTGGGGCAGCCGCTGTTGTATATCGATTCGCGCGGGCGTTTTGCGATGGCGGTGAATCAGGGGAGCTTTGCGGCGGTGTATGGAGTGAAGCCGCCGGTGGAGTTGTTTATTCCGAGGGCGGGGAAATAAGCTCAGGTTAACATTTGTCATCCCGAGCGAAGCGAGGGACCTTGGTGTTTGCTCGTGCCATTGGTGGCGACGCCGCGAGCCAGAACCAAGGTCCCTCGCTTTGCTCGGGATGACAATAATGAGGTGGGAGCGATTTCTAGGTTGGTGTCTGGATTCGCGGCAGAACGGCGCGCAGTAGTGCTTCGAAGCTGGTCTTTACGCGCTCTCCGGTTTCCATGACTTCCTGATGAGAGAGCGGCTGATCGACGATTCCGGCGGCCATGTTGGTGACGCAGGAGATGGCTAGGACTTTGATTTCCATGTGACGGGCGGCAATTACTTCCAAGGCGGTTGACATGCCGACCAGATCGGCGCCGATGGTGCGCAGATAATTGATTTCCGCGGGCGTTTCGTAACTTGGGACCCAGCAGGGCAGCGTAGACGCCTTCGTGCAGGGTCATTCCTAGTTTCGCGGCTTCTTCTTGCGCCATCGCTCGATAGTGCTTGTGCGTAGGCGTGCGTCATGTCGGGAAAGCGTACGCCGAAGCGGTCGTCATTGGGACCGACCAGAGGATTCGATCCTTGCAAATTGATGTGGTCGCGGATTAGCACCAGCGCGCCTTGCTGGTAATTGAGATTGATGCCACCGGCGGCGTTGGTGAGGATGACGGCGCGAATTCCCATGCGGCCGAAAACGCGCATGGGGAAGGCGACTTGCTGCGGCGAATATCCTTCGTAGAGATGGACGCGGCCTTGCATCACGGCCACGGGAACATTTCCTGGATTTGCCGATCACCATTTGTCCGGCGTGGCCGGTGGCCGTGGAGCGCGGGAAGGCAGGGATTTCGGCAGTATGGGATGCGCGTGGCGTCGGTGAGGGAATCGGCGAAAGCCGCCGAGGCCGGAGCCGAGGACCAGGCCGATTTGTTGGGCGCAGGGGAGTTCGTTGCAGGATCTGCGTGGTGCGAGCGGTTTCGGCTAAGGTGTGTAATTAGATCTCGGGCTAAAGCCCTGGGTTCCTGGCGGAGCGGTTATCGCAGCGCTGGAAGCGCTGCGCCACCCAAAATCAAAAACTTGCGAAGGCTAGAATAGCTCGGTTTCCGAATCTTATTGGCTGCTTTACCAGCGCTGAAGCGCTCGCTCTTCCCACGCGGGCAGTCCTAGTATTTCTTCTCGAACTTCGCGAAGTCGGTTTCCAGTTGCCATTGCTGCGGGCGCGTTCGTTGGCTGCGAGGAATTGCTTCGCAGGCGGCTGATGGTTTCTCGCGGCGGGCGCATCGCCGGCGCAGGCTGGGGCCATGCGGAATACCAGTTTCGTGTCCGCCCAGAGACTTGCGCCGGGCAGGAAGCTGTGGTCCAGACTTTGGCGGGCCATGCGTTTCAAATCCGTATAGGACAGGTGATAGGTTTCGACGGCGCGCAAGTATTCCTGCGTCATGTCGGAGCGGGCCACGCCTTCGTCGTCGGTGGCGAGCGCGACGGGAACGCCATATTTCATGTAAATCGGCAGAGGATGGTCGTCGCCGCTTACGCCGAGAATCATATCGTTCGAAGTCAGCGCGATTTCGACGAGGATATTGCGCTCGGCCATTTCGTGAAGAAGGCCGATGGGATCTTTTTCGTTCATGATGGCGACGCCGTGGCCGATGCGCTCGGCGTGTCCGCGCTCGATGGAGGCGCGAATGTGAAACGACAAATCTTCAGGCGGGACCAGGCCCATGGCGAGTTCGCCGGCGTGCAGCGTGATGTGCACTTTGGGATAGACGCTGTGCAGATAGTCGATCATGGCCATGTGCTCGTTGAAGTCGTGGAGCGGGACGTACCAATCCTCGGGCATCACAAGATTCAGGCCGACAAATCGCGGATCAGTCGAGGCGAGCTCGAAGCCGAGCAGAATCTGCGCGAAGACAATTTCGTGCGGTAATCCGCGCAGGACCTGATACAGATAGCGGACGGTGACGTTGCATCCCGGCGCGGCCTCCGGGAGTTCCGCACTTGAGAATTTGTTTGGCGCGGGAATCGTCGGCGGCAAGTCTTTTGCCGGTCTCGGCGGCGACATCTTTCATGCCTGCGGCCAGGAGGGCATCGCGCATTTTCGCGAAATCCTGGTTCCACTCGACTTTTCCTGCCAATTGCGCGGCTGCGCCGCCATCGGCAGTGTGCATGAACTCGACGTATTGCAGGTGGTCCATGCCCGCGCGATTGGTGGCTGCGGCAATGGCCTCGGCCACGTGAGTGTGGGAGGCGAGGCCGAATTTGTCGAAGGCGGCGAAAAAATGATCGTGACCCGATTCATCTCCCGGCTTCCAGTTGCGCATGGACCAGGCATCGACCATCTGGTTATAGAGCACGTGGTCGCCATAACTGCAGCGGGCCGCGGGCTTCGCGGTGTAGCTCTCGCAAGAGGGGTCGCAGGGCGGCGCGATCAGGCGCGAAGAGGTGCGATCGACGCAGAGGCCGCCGGAAGCGGCGAAATCGATGAGGTCTTCGGCATAGATTGCTCCGTCCAGATGATTGTGCAGATCGCCGCCTTTGGGCAGTTCATGAAGAAAAGCCAGCAGGAGCGGCGGCTGCTTGCGCACCGACTCCATGTAGCGGGCGGTGCGCTGCTCGAGATTCTGGGCGGCGGCCAGACCAGTCAGCAGAATAAGCAGCAAGCCCCGCCGGAGGGCTTTATGCAGCATCGGTGACACGTTCAACCCTCCAGCATCCCGAGTCAAGAAGGGAATGGATCCCAAGTCGGATAGAAGTCTCGAGAAGGAATTGTAATCGCTCGGGGCCGGGGGCAGCCAGATCTAGTAGCCAAGGGGATGTCCTAATTCCCCAGGCGAAAAGCCTTTAACCGCAGAGTGCGCTAAAAGATACGCAGAGGTCGCGGGGAAACGCAAGGATCGAGCTAAGGACACTAGCGCCGCCAGACGATCACGGCTATGATCACTGCGATTACCAGCAGCGCGCCAAGCACGTATTTGTTGGCGCGCGAACCAGGATTGGGAGTCGGTGGTTGAGCTTGAAAACATTGCGGACGCGTCAGAGGGTAGTGGATTGTTCTCCTGCTCGTGCGGTGCATCTGGCGTGGCATCTGAAAGACTGGACGGAGAAAGATCGGTTGAAGAAAGACTGGCAGTGGCTTGGGGGGCGGGTTCGGCGATCGCCGGGGCGGGGACGAAGCAGCGGAAATCTGGCGCGGATCGGGCGAGTTGACGGTTGGGGCATCCAGCCGCGGCTGGACTTTATCTTTATCTTTATCTTGCAGCGGTAGTGATTCAAGGACAGGCTGAGGAAGCGAATCGCCGCGCCACTGCTTCTGTTCGCAATCCACGCAGAGCGTCCTCCCTGCGATACGGGAAAGCCGCAGGCCTGGCACTTCTGCAGATTCCGCAATCACCGGAGGCACCGAGAGAGGCTCGGCGGCCTCGAGCCTTGGCGCTGGCATTGTTCGAGCATCTGTATCGCGGCCGACCACAGGAGCGGCTTCTTGCGGAGCGGTGCAGGCTTCGACGCATCTGGTCCGGTTTTTCCCGGCAGCGCATTTTCTGGCGGCCGTGGAAGATCGGGCTTTGGTGGCGCCGTCGCCAGATCGGAAGGGTTCACGCTGGCGGGCGATTCGCACGGGCGCTGCGCGATTTTCGATCATATGAGTCGTGTCACATCGGACGCCCTCTCGTCGCCATTCGCGCTTGCATAAATAGGAGGTGGAAAGTTCCCCGGCGTGCGGCTGCTGGACGGCAAGAACATTCTGCGAGGCCATGGCGTGCTTCACGGCGGTCTCCACCATCCCGCTCGAGCGCTGCAGGGCGGAAATATCGCGCTCGGCAAAAGCGTTGGATTGCCGGAAAAAAGTTCAAAGACTCCAATGGCCTGCTGGTCGCAAAGGATGGGCATGACGACCACCGAGGCGATGCCGAGGCGGCGGCAGCCTTCGCGGTTCACGCGCGGATCGCTCTCGGTGTCGTCGCAGCGCAGGGTCTGGCAGGTGCGGATGCTCTCGCCGGAAAGGCCATATTCCATGGAGAGCAGCGCGCCCAGTTCGGGCACATTCTCGCCCGCGCTGGCGCGGCAAAGCATGTCTGGTGCTGTCCGCGCCGCAGGGCGATGGCGGCGCCGCTGGCCCCGGTGATGAACTGCGCGCGCTCGGCCAGCAGGTGCAGGGCGGCATCCAGGTCGCGCTGAGCGACATTCGGCGAGGGAACGTCCGCCATCTTCCCGGGAAAGCGCAGCGCTGGTTCGGCAGGTCGGAGAGGTGCGCGTTGGCCTCGGCGATTCCGGCGGAGACGCTGGCGGATTGCAGGCCGACTCATAGGGGCAGGCGGCAGCCGTGGTTTCCCACTGCGGGCGCGGCGGAACTGCGATCGAGAATTGAATAATGGTCCATTAGCTTTCAGGGATCGGTAATTGGAGTCTCGCTCGGAGCGGGCGTGGTGTCAAGTGTCTGGGTAAGGGGCCGCCATTAGAAATGGGCACCTGGAGCATACCTCAGGCGCTAAAGCGCGGTTTCATCTTCAGCGACTAGCGGCACGAGTGAACTCGTGCCCTTCCGCGAACCGTGCTCACTGGAGTTTCCTGCAAGCTGAAGTCATGCCTTCACCAAACGATTTTCTGGATGCCTGCTCGCTACTGCTTCCACGCCAACTGCCGGATTCCTCGCTCGCGCACGGCCGTGTTGGCTAGGTGGTTCGCCTCGGCGTTGCTCTCGCGTGGGACGTGGGAGATGGAGAACTTCAGGGCGCGGGCCAGCTTGCGGCAGGTCCAATGCAGAGAATAGAGACGCGTGCTGCGGCAGATATATTCGCCGCGCATCTGCCGGACCACGACTTCAGAATCGGAGTAAACGTGCAGGCCTTTCGCTTTCAGCGAGACGGCGCATTGCAGGGCTTCCATCAGCGCCACATATTCGGCGACATTGTTATCCTGGTGGCCGATCCATTTGGCGATGCGGATGGGGCCGCTTTCGCAGCCGTCGATCACCACCCCAATACCCGATGGCCCCGGATTTCCCAGGGAACCACCATCCACATAGGCCACGAGTTCAGACATCACGATTCTTTTCGCCTATTAGCAAGATGCGCCGAGAAGTTTCTGCGTCAAGATGAATATTGGGTCCGGTCTGAGGATTTTTCGCTTTCCGGGAGTCTGTGATTTTTTGTGTGAAAAACGGGTCTTAATTCGAAACGCGAATTCATAAGCTATCGCTCGCGACAATAGTTTACATTTTGCGTTATCCACAGGCTGAATGCGATGCATTGCACCAATAGTTTGCGTTGACTTTTATTAACTGCTCTGTTAAGGTTGCTTCCGTCGACGGTCGAAAGGGACAGCGAAATAAAACTTGCTGACCCGAAGTAGACTGGGTGATCAGCCAGGCGGGGTAACCCGAGGGGCAGCCAAACCTGAAAAAACCGACGGCGCTGCGAGGTGCAGTTGGGGTTTGGGACTGTGAAAACAGTGATCGCATCAAGGGGCTGTGACGGTACATGCGTCCACGCTGTTGGCTCCCTCGCAGGAGGCGGCAGCTAGAGCATAACCAATGTCACGGCCCTTTCAATTTTTCCTACCTCATTTTTGTACCTTACCCCGTGAACCTCCCTGCCCTCTGTGTTAAAGGTTTTTGTAGGCAGCGATTGCTCATGTGGAGACAGCGCCTAGGCTGTCCCTGCCCAGAGGTCGGCCACCTGGCACGCAGTCTCTGAGTAATTTCCCGGCCGAACTGATATCCTCTCCGCACCATGAAACTGCGCGTGCCTCGTGTGATCTTCGCTGTTGTCCTCGCGATCTGTGTCATTTACCTGCCGGCTCCTGCCAGGAGCACAAACTCGGCCACTACATGTTTGCCTGGACCGGGACAAGGCGAAACAGGGCAACGATTTTCTCGCGGTGATCGACGCCGACCCCTCCTCGCCAACCTACGGGCACCTCGTGACCACCCTCGTCACAGACCAGCAAACCAAGCACGTCCATCACACGGAATACATAATGCCCGCGAGCGGCATGCTTTTCGCCAACGATCACGAAGCGGGACGCACATTTATTTTTGACTTGCGCGACCCACTCCATCCCAAAGTCGCCGCCTCGTTCACCGACATGGCCGGATACATGCACCCGCATTCTTACTTGCGCTTGCCCAACGGCCATGTGCTTGGCGACATTTCAGCATTCGCACGACAGCATGAACATCCGCAGCTCGGCAAAGCGGCGGGCTGGTTGAAATCGACAACGCCGGAAAGGTCGTCCGCTCGGCCAGCAACGCCGATCCTGCGTTTCCGGATGCGCTGCTAACACCTTACAGTCTTGTCGTTCTCCCTCAAATCGACCGCGTCGTCTCCACCAACTCTTCCATGGACATGGAAGACATTTTTCGCGGCGTGACCTACCAGGTCTGGCGGCTTTCCGACTTGAAGTTGCTCAAGACGGATATATTTTCGATGTCGGCGAGAACCGGTATGCGCAGATCAGCTCGGAAGAGCCGCGTCTCGGGCCCGATGGATCGGTGTTTGTGCAAACGCTGGGTTGCGGGCTGGAGCGTATCACGGGAATCGAGTCCGACCATCCACGTGCGCAGGTTGTCTACACTTTTCCAGGCAATTGGTGCGGAGTGCCAACCATCGTCGGCCATTACTCTGATTCAAACCGCGCCCAACATTCACTGCGCAATCGTGATCGATATTGCGAACGCGGCCAAGCCGGTCGAGGTCTCGCGGGTGAAGTTCGGCGATAATTTCGGCCGCATTGGTCCGGCTGGGACGCGAAGACGAGTCGCATTGTTGTGACTCCCGGCCCTACGGGCGAGGAGCGCCTTTATTTGCTCAAGTTCGATCCGACGAGCGGCGCCCTGTCCATTGACGAAGGGTTCCATGACAGCGATGGCAAGGCCGGGTTCAATTTCGCGAACCGCGAGTGGCCACACGGTTGGACGGGAACGGGCGCGCCTCACGGCGTGGTCTTCTCGCGCTGACCGCGCCTACGGTCCCAGTCTTTTGATTGACTACAGACTTCCTCGTCCATAAGATGTATCGACTCAAAAGCTGGTATTTCGCTCATGATCGACCGGATCATTTCTCACTACCAAATCGTCGAGAAACTTGGCGGGGGTGGGAGGGGCGTGGTTTACAAAGCGCAAGACACGCGCCTGCACCGGTTTGTCGCGCTTAAATTTCTGCCGGAAGATGTTGCTCGAGACCCGCAGGCTCTCGCCCGTTTTCAGCGCGAAGCGCAGGCGGCGTCGGCGCTCAACCATCCCAACATCTGCACCATCCACGATATCGGCGAGGAAGATGGACAGGCGTTCATCGCCATGGAGTTCCTCGAAGGCGTCACGCTGAAACACAAGATTGGCGGCCGTCCTCTGGAGACTGAGACCATCCTCTCGCTCGCCATCGAAATCGCTGACGCCCTCGACGCCGCTCATGCCAAAGGCATTGTTCATCGCGACATCAAGCCGGCGAATATTTTCATCACCGAGCGCGGGCACGCCAAGATTCTCGATTTCGGCCTCGCCAAGGTAACGTTGTCCAACTCTTCTTCCAGTCAGATTGGGTCAGCCAATACGATGACCGGAACGCTGGAGGATCCGCACCTCACCAGCCCCGGCTCCACGCTCGGCACCGTCGCATATATGTCGCCGGAGCAGACCAGGGGCAAGGAGCTCGACGGGCGCAGCGATCTTTTTTCTTTCGGCGCCGTGCTCTATGAGATGGCTACGGGCACGCTGCCTTTCCGCGGAGAAACGTCCGCCGTCATCTTCAATGCCATTCTCGAGGAGGCCCCGGTACCCGCGACGCGTCTCAACCCGGACCTGCCTTCAAAGCTCGAAGACATCATCAACCGCGCGCTGGAAAAAGATCTTGAGCTGCGTTATCAGAGCGCGAAGGAAATGCGCTCCGAGCTGATGCGCCTGAAGCGCGATACGGATTCCAGCAGGCAAATGCCCGCTGTTAGTTCTGATGCCGGTTCGGGCGCTGCTTCCGGCGGTCATGCGCCCAGCGCCGCGCACGCTACTAACAGTTCCACCGTCGTCGCCGTCGCCAAGCAGCATAAATTATCGCTGGGCGTTATCAGCATGTTCGTGGTTCTGCTGGTTGCCGCCGCTGGATACGGAATTTACGCTCTCCTGAACCGCACTCGCCCTGCGCCCTTTCAGAACTTCACCGTCAGCAAGGCGACCGAGAGCGGAAAAGCTACCCTAGTTGCTATCTCGCCTGACGGAAAGTATTTGCTTGACGTAATGAACGAAGGCGGGCAGCAGAGCCTTTGGCTGCAAAATATTCCCACGAACAGCAATACTCAAGTGGTAGCCCCTGGGCCCGTGGAATATCAGGGACTACGCTTCTCGCCGGATGGCAATTACCTGTATTTCCTCCGAATAGAGCCCGGTAACCGCTCGCTGAAGTACCTCTATCGCGCTCCGGTGCTTGGCGGCACACCGCAGAAATTAGTCACTGATATCGATTCCAATATCAGCTTCTCTCCGGACGGCAAGAAATTCGCTTACCTTTTGGCCAACAACCCCAAAGCGGGGGAGTACCGGTTGATCGTTCGATCCACGGAAGGCAGCGAAGAAAAAACTATACTCACCGGCCCCGTGAGAGAACTGCAGTTAGATGTAGCGTGGTCACCGAACGGACAGTCCATCGTGATCGCGCTTTCGCAGCCCGGAGATTCACTCGGCGGACTGGATGCGATTGATGCGGAAACTGGGAAGAGGAATCCATTTCTGCTATCGAAAGATTTGTTTTTCTCAAAGCAAGTTTGGTTGCCGGATGGCAGCGGGCTGCTGGCTTTGGCTTCTCCCTTTGCGGGAGGGAAACAGATCGTTCACATTTCGTACCCGTCGGGCAAAGTTACACCCGTGACCCGCGATACCAATGCGTACATTGACTTGAGCCTCGCTGCCGACGGACACACCATGGCCACTGTGGAGAGGCAGAGCCACAATAATCTCTACGTCATGGCTTATGGTGCTAGCAGCACACGGGCTCGCGAGATCACGATCGAAGGATTTCCGAACTACGAGGTTGGATGGACGAGAGATGGTCAGCTGCTAATGTCCGTTATCAGAGGCAGCGTGACGCTACTGAATCCCGAGACAGGGACGAAGACGTCATTGCTTTCTCAAGTGAGCACTCCCGGATTTGCCCGTGCATGCCCGGATGGGCATCTAGTTTTTGCAGCAAGACCAGAAAATAAGATGGAAGGCCATGTATTCCGTGCGGATGCCGATGGCGCGAATGTGCAGGAGCTGACGCATGGGAAGTTCGACTACATGCCGATGTGCTCTCCCGACTCCAAGACGGTGCTCTACGAAGATGCCGATTCGAAGTTTGAAAAGGTGCCGCTCGAGGGCGGAGCCTCGCAGCAATTTGCCGAGCATCCGAGCTTTGCGCGGCCTGCTTTCTCGCCAGACGGAAAGTTGATTGCATTCGTTACGTCTCGCCCGGGAGATCCCAAGGAGAAATTGGGACTCTTATCCCTCGACTTCAACCAACCGGTACGATATCTGGATTTCGAGCGGCCGCGGGCGGAGTACGCGAGCATGTTTGGAGACGGCGAGATCCTGTTCAGGCGGGATGGCACGGGAATTGTTTATTCGGTCCGCAACGGGCGGACCGACAACCTGTGGCTACAGCTGCTGGATGGCTCTCCTGGAAAGCAGCTCACCGATTTCAAGTCGGAATTCATCCGTGATTTCGACTACTCCTCTGATGGAAAACAGCTCGCATCATCCGCGGCCATCTGGAATCCGACGTGGTGCTGATCCACGACTCGGAGAAGTGACATGGTAAGACTCCGCTGGTGCCTTGCTTTTCTCTTTCCACTGTTGGTTGGCCTGGATGTTCTTCCGGCTAGTGATCCTGCGTCTCTTGCGATTACCCACGTGACGATCATTGACGCGACGGGAACGGCGGCAAAGCCGAACATGACCGTAGTTATACAGGGTGGCCGCATCGCCGCAATCGGCAACAGCGCCACCGCGCACCTCCCGGAAGATGCTCAGGTGATCGACGCCGCTGGGAAGTACCTCATCCCCGGACTTTGGGATATGCATGTTCATTGGGGGGACACAGAGTATCTGCGGCTTTTCCTGGCGAACGGCGTTACCGGCATTCGAATTATGTGGGGAGATACCCGGCAGCACGATTGGCGGCGGCAAAGCGAAGCCGGGCAACTGCTGGCTCCGCATCTGGTGATCGCAAGCGCCATCATCGACGGACCGAAACCCTTTTGGCCGGGCTCGATCAGCGTGGCTACTGAAGCGCAGGCGAGGCAGGCGGTGGTTCAGGCCAAACAGGACGGGGCCGACTTTGTGAAGGTCTATTCTTTTTTACCGCGGGAAGAATATTTTGCGATTGCCGACGAGGCAAAAAAGCAAGGCATTCTTTTCGCGGGGCATGTTCCATTGGGGGTCTCGGCGGAAGAGGCCTCGAACGCGGGGCAAAAATCTTTCGAACATCTGATTAGTCTTTTGCCGGCGTGCTCCACTCACAGCGATGAGCTTGCGAAAGCGGCCAGCGCTGATCTTGTCGATGAGATGGCCGCCGAGCGGCCTACGTTCTGGGGCGAACATGCCAAGGCATTGCGGCAGGTGGAACTCGATACCTATAGCCCGGAGAAAGCGGCGTCCCTGTTCGCGCTTCTGAAAAAGAACGGTACATGGCAGTGCCCCACGCTTACGCTGCTGCGGTCGATGGCTTACGTGGACGATGCTTCGTTTGTTAACGATTCGCGGGTGAAGTACATGCCGGGCTGGGCGCGGGCAGAATGGAGTCCGGCTGCAGCCATCCACTCGTTTGGACCGCGCAGCGCGGAGGATTTCGCCTTCTCGAAAAAGGAATTTCAAAAGGATCTGGAGTTGGTTGGTGCGATGCAGCAAGCGGGCGTCGGAATTCTGGCCGGGACCGACACTTCAAATCCGTTTTGCATGCCGGGTTTCAGCTTGCATGATGAACTCGGTCTTCTGGTTAAGGCCGGGCTTACGCCGATGCAAGCCTTGCAGGCGGCTACTCTGAATCCGGCACGATTTCTGGGAAGCGAAAAAGATTTCGGCACAGTCGAGGAAGGCAAAGTTGCCGACCTATTGTTGCTCGATGCGAACCCTCTCGACGATATTGCGAATACGCGGAAAATCGCCTCGGTGGTGTATGGAGGAAGACTCTATTCCAGAGGCGATCTTGACCAGATGCTTGCGCAGGTCGAAGCCGTGGCTGCGCGCAAGCCCATTCGCGACGTTCTGACGGAAACGATCCAGGAGAAAGACGTGGCGGCCGCGATCAAACAATATTACGAGCTGAAGTCCGCACAGCCGGCGGCTTACGACTTCGGCGAGAACGAACTGATTAGCGTGGGATATCAACTACTTCACGCGAAGAAAGTGCCCGATGCAATTGAAATATTCAGGTTGAGCACGGATGTCTTTCCGCAGTCGTATAACGCCTGGGACAGTCTTGCGGAAGCTTACATGATTCATGGCGACAAAGAACTCGCCATCAAGGATTATGAGAAGTCTCTCGCGCTGAATCCGGGTAATGTGAACGCGGTGGAAAAACTCAAACAATTGAAAACGCCTTGAGAGGCTCTCACGCGTCTACCTCACCCGCGATCATTTCGTCCACGTAGCACCAGATCCAATCTTCCCCGGGCTCGATCGAGCGGATTAAGGGATGGTTGGTGTGATGAAAATGTTTGGTGGCGTGTTTGTTCTTCGAAGAGTCGCAGCAACCCACGTTGCCGCATACCATGCACATGCGGAGATGTACCCAAGTGTCTCCCATTTTGACGCACTCCGCGCAGACGTGGATGTTAGTCGTGGTGAATTTGATTTGGTCCAGGTGCTTGCATTTCTTCGACATTTCGATCTCCCGTGATTTTGTCATTCCGAACCGGCGTTCTTTGCCGGTGAGGAATCTGCTGTTAGCGTCTCTCCAACTCTTTGCGGTCCCAGTGTGCGAGGTTCGCTCCAGCTTCGTAAGTGCTCTGCAGGAAGCTTAGCAGTGCCTGCCGTGGCGAAGCTGCCTGACGCACATCGTCATACATCAGCAGAAACTCCTTCATCTGCGGATGATAGAAAGCTGCGGCGGGTTCCACTTTTTGTTCGGCGAATCCTGCTGGTTCTGGCGCGGCATAGGCATAGAACGCCGGACTTTTAATATCGCCGCCGCCGGGCCAGAGTCCTGCGCTGATCACCTCGTGCGAGTAGGCTTCGCGCGTAACGGGATCGGCGCCCGCGCGTTCGGGAGCGCGTCGCCCGGAGAAGCGCGTCACGCACAGATCGAAGCTGCCCCAGAAAAAATGCACGGGACTGTCCTTGCCGATGAACCTCGCGCGGAATTCGGTGAAGACGTTTTCGCACGAGACGAGTATTCGCCAGAAGCGGTGCGCATATTCGGGATCGTAGGATGCGTGCTGCGTGTCGTTCTCGAATCGTACGGGGTTTGGCACTTCGCATGGCATGGTCCAGATTTTTGCTTCAATGCGCAAGGAGTGCAGTGCGGCCATGAATTCGGCATAGAAATTGGCGACGGACTGCGGCTTCAGCGGCAAGGTTTTCGACGAGCCCCAACTGGTGTTGATGATTAGCTTGTGGTCGAGGAAGTCGAACTGAATTTCGAAAATTCCGTTCTCGTACGGGATTGCGGAAGTGGTGAGCCCGCGCGCATTCACGTAGAGTGCGACCTCCCACCAGTGATTGATAAGTGGGCTGAGCGCTAGGCGCACCTTGCCGACGATCTGGGTCCACATGTGCAGGGTGGCGTAGGTATCCTGCCAGGCGTCTAGGGGAAGTTCGGGCCAGGAGTGCGAGTTTGGGAGCGCGGACATAGGGAGAGCTCAGCTGCGGATCAGGAGATGGTAACACTAGAGGAGTGTTGGCTGTTTTTGCTGATTCCGGAAGGGCGCTTCAGTCGTGCCGCAATCGCCAGAACAATGCAAAGACCCTGCCGCAACAACTTGGAAGACGACCATCACGCACCCAATAAGAATATCCACGAACCCATGCACAACCGTGGAAGAGCGGCGCTTAAGCGCCGCGTCAAGCCGTCTTAGAGAAACCGGGCTAAAGCCCAATTTTTTTCTTTGCGCTGGAACGCGGCCCTGAAGGGCCGCTCTTCCACGTCACCGCAAGCGCCGCTTCAATTCTTCTTCGGCGGCAAATACTTCTTTTCAATCGACGCTACGACCACATAGTTCGGATCGACCATTTCGTTTAGGTGAATCTTGGCGACTTTCGATAGCAACTCGTACGCGTCGAGCTCTGATAGGCCGTAGTCTTTGTGTATCCAGTGCACAAGTTCGGTGAAGGCGATGCGGAGCGCGTCGTCGAGTGGGCGGTAGGCGCCGACGGTCATGATGGCCTCGTCGTTTTCAAACTGCGGCCAAGCGATGGTGCGGCCTTTGATGACGCTCAACTGCACGCGCGCTTTCAGGGGAACTTCGATGGCGGTGCCGGCGATTTCGCCATCGCCCATGGCGGCGTGGCCGTCGCCGATATAGAAGAGTCCACCTTTTACATTCACGGGAAAATAGACTGTATTGCCGACGCTGGCTTCGGGTGAATCCATGTTGCCGCCGAATTCGGCGGGGACCACCGAACTGCGCGCCTCACCCTCGGCGGGCGCGACGCCGATGCAGCCGAAGAAAGGATGCAGCGGAATCTTCACCGAGAAATCGGTGTCGATTGCCTTGAAGGTTGCGGTGTTGGCGGCGTGATCGATGTGGTAGTACCAGATGCGCTCGGGCAGCGGCGCGTGCAGCATGGGCGTGTAGTTGGTCTCGTTGATCGCGCCGAAGCCGGGAGCGAACGCGCCTACGCCGGTGTCGCCATCGACATCGAGCGCGAGAATTTTGACGGCGAGCGTATCGCCGGGCTCGGCGCCTTCGACGAAAAACGGTCCGGTCAGGGGATTGTCGCCTTTGACCATGCTGAGCGTGTCTCCAGGCTTGCGCAGCACGTTGCCGAAGCAGTCGAGCGTGTTGGTATCGAGAATGTCGCCGGACTTGAGGTGCGCGACCGGCTCCGCTGTGGCGAAGAGGTACTTCACGTTCGCGGTCGTGGCGGTGTAGTGGACTGTGCTTTGCGCGAGGGCTGAGGCAGCCATTAATGCGACGGCAAGAAGACGAGCGATCACGAGGAGCCTCCGGAGTGAATTGCCAATTGTAGCGAAGGGGCGACCATCCTGACAGACCTCTCGAGCCATGGTTACCGAACTCTAGTGAGTCAGGCAGTTCTCTTCTTGGCGTAAAACCGGCGCACCTTGGCGCGATTGCCGCAGACCTTCATGTCGCACCAGCGCCGGTGGTGATTCTTGCTGGTGTCGAGGAAGAACCATTGGCAGTTCGGTGCGGAGCAGGTGCGCACCAAGACTACATCGGGCGATGCTAGCAGGTCTCCGGCGGCGCGGGCGACCGGCCGGAGCATCGCTTCGTACGAGGATGTCATGTCGTCGAAGCGCCACTCGAAAGCTGCACCGGGCCGTGCCATACCTGGTTGCGCCGTTTCCGGTTGCAGCGTTCCTGTTTGCGTCAGCCGCGAGTGTAGCGCTGCGTCGTGCAGATTCGCGTTGAGCGTGTCCATGGCCGCTTGCGGCGCGGGTTGTCTATTCATCACTGATGAAAAAATTGCATATAAAGCTTCGCGCAACTTGATGGCGTGGCGCAGGGCTTGCTGCGCCTCGTCGCGCTTGCCGGGAACGTCGTCCAGGAAATAATTGAGCTGCGCTGCGGTGAGGATTCCGGTGTCATGGCCGAAGGTCGCTAGGTCGTTGTAGCTAGTCAGCAGTTCTTTTGGCTCAGTGCTGGGACGGTCATCAAGAGAGTTGATGAAATCCAGGGCGACATTTCCTGCGATGAGTTCGAACTTGGTTGGGCGGCGGTTCTCGGGTTGGGTATTCACGGTCTTGAATTGCATAGGATCTTACGAAAATCATTTTATAACCACTTAAATTGACTTGACAAGTTATTTAGTGCCGACTATTCTTCATATAACCTATTAACTATGTTTTAGAGGTTATTAGCCTCTGGAGGCTATTCCCATGATCGCGCATCAGCGTTCACCGATTATGGCCATGCTCTCGGATCGGGAAGATGATAAACATTGGAGGAAGGCCTGTGATCGTGCCTGAACCACGCAAAAGCGCGAATACGTCCCGACCGAGGGCTCACCATCAAGTTGGCGCTGGCCTTTGTCGCGATCTATGTCGTCTGGGGGTCGACTTACCTTGCGATCCGCTATGCGGTTGAGACGATTCCTCCTCTGGTGACGGCGGGAATCCGGCATTCGGTTGCGGGCGGGATCATGCTGGCGTGGGCCTGGTGGCGCGGCTTTCGTCCGACGCGGCAGCAGTGGGCGGCGGGATTCGTTGTAGGTGCGCTCTTCTTCCTGGTTGGACATGGAATGCTGCACTGGGCCGAGCAGTATGTGGATTCGGGGATGGCGTCGCTGTTGTTTGCGACGGAGCCGATGTTCATCGTGGTGCTGGGCTGGATGATGGGGCAGCAGAAGATCAGCTTGATGAGCGCTCTGGGCCTGGGTTTGGGAGTGCTGGGCGTGGGGATGCTGACGGGCGTGGAACTCACGATGAAGGGTTCGAGCCTATGGGGATTGCTGGCGGTGGTATTGGGAGCATTCTCATGGTCGTTGGGGGTGGTGATTTCGCCGCGCCTCAAGCTGCCTTCGGATGCGTTGGGGCGAACGGCACTGCCGACACTTTGCGGTGCGGCGATGCTGCTGGTGGCGGCGGGAGTTACCGGCGAATTTCAGCAGACGCACTGGTCGAGCATTACGATGCGGTCGATCTTTGGGCTGGGATTTTTGATTATTTTCGGGTCGGTGGTGGCGTTTACGGCTTACACATGGCTGCTGCAGCGCGTTCCTCCGGCGCTGGTGGCGACGCATACGTATGCGAATCCGGTGGTCGCGGTTTTGTTGGGATGGCTGCTGGCGCATGAGCCTTTGTCGTTGCGGGTCGTGTTCGCGTCGGTGGCAATTTTGGGAGCGATTGTGCTGATCCGGAGGGGGGAGCGGGTGGTCGCGAAAGGACCGGAGGCGGTTGCGATGGCAGCTGAAATCCAACGGTCCGAGGAGTGCGCTTAGGGACGAGAACATCGATGACAACTTTTAACAGGGCAAGCCTTTGGGGCTTGCCTGTTTTGCATCTGAGCGATCAAGGAAAGTTAAAAGATGACTCGCTGCTCATAGCTCTGATTCCGTGTGCGCATTAAACGGCTCCCTGTAGTCCAGCCGTCCGTGATCCTGCTTGGGCAGAGGCTGGAAACAGTTTCTCAATCTCCGAATCCCGAAGTGCTTTCCATTGCCGAGCTTGGGCAATGCAAATGATGTGAAGAATAAAGAACAGTGGCACGGCGAATGTTGGGATCAGGCTCATCGGGAGTACTGTCATCACCGCGGTTGGTACTCCGTGCGGATTAATCAGCCCAGCTGTCGTCCCTGAGGCGACTGCTATCACTAGGTCGAGCATTCCCAATATCTGCCAGAAGATGAAACCTCTGCGGCGGCTGAAGTTCGTGAGCTTCAGGGCCGCCCATGGAGCCGTCGTTCCGATGGCGATGTCTCCCCACCCTGCCGGCAAAGCGAAGAAGCCCGGTAGCAAGCCGGCTGCGTAGAGGGTCAGGAATGCGAGTCCGGCGATCCTCCACGATTGAACGAAGGTCAAGGTGCCGGGGTTTAGCGCCAATGCGAACCGGCGAAAGCTGGTGGATGCCGCGAACCAGATTAGAAACACGATGATTGGCGCTAGAGCGGATATGCCGACTGGCAGCGGCGGAACGCCAGGTTTGGTTTCGAATACGTGCAAAGCCGAAGCAGAGAGTGCAAAGACGAACCACGCCGCGATGATGCCGGCGGTAAGTCTTCCGTAGTTTGCGTTGGTCATGATAAGTCTCCTTGGTTGGTGGTGAGGTTTGTGGTTTCGTTGATTAGCTTCAGAAGGTCGTGCCAGCGCTTGTCTCCCAGTTGATGCCGCAAGTGTGCTTGCGCTTTTTCCCAGAAGGGAAGTGCGCGCTTGAACAGATGGCGGCCGTCTTTGGCGAGGCGCAGCAGGCGCTCTCGCCGGTCCTCGCCGCGGCGGTCTGCGATCCACTCCTCGCGGATCATGATTCGCAGCGTGCGGGTGAGGGTCGTGCTGTCGATGGCCAGTAACCGCCCCAGTTCTCCTTGGGATATTTCACCGTTTTGCGATAAGGCCTGCAGGATTGTGAATTGCGTGGCTCGCAGGCCGAGCGGGCGGAGCGCTTCGTCATACAACTGAGTGAGCGATCGCGACGCACGGCGAAAACTTGCGCACATGCAAGGCAGGGCGGGAAGGGTGTGTAGGGTGGCCATGCAATAATAGATGTATATACATACAATTGAGATTCGGGAAATTTATGCCTCGCTTCGCTCGGCGGGCAGCCGAGGGCGGCTGCCCCCACACTAATAAAAGCCGGCGGGACGCCGGCGCTACACTTACCGCGTACACTATTGCGAACGGGGGGCGGGATTAGAGCGGGTTGCCAGGTCTCCTTACACTCGCACCGAGGGACTACAGATGACGCCACTGCACGAAGAACTTCTTCGGGAATTCCGCGACTTTGCCCGGACTGCTCCCACAGCGAAGTCTGTCATGGAACGGATTGCTCACCGTCTGCATGAAAAGATGACGCGCTACAACTGGGTGGGGTTTTATCTGGTGGATCCGGCGGATCCAGGCGTCCTGCTGGTTGGACCCTTCGCGGGCAGCTTTACGCCGAATGCCAGGATTCCGCTCGACACCGGGCTCTGTGGCGCGGCGGCCAGCAGTGGGCAAACGGTGGTGGTCGATGATGTCTCGAAAGATCCGCGTTATTTGGCGGGGTCGCCGCTGGTGAAGTGCGAAATTGTTGTCCCCATCTTCGTGAAGGGTAAGCTGGCCGGGGAGTTGGATATCGAAAGTTATTTTGCCAGCGTGTTCAATAAGGTGGAGCAGGAATTTGTTGAGGGTTGTGCCGAGGTGGCGGGGAGGAGTTTGGGGAAGGGGTAGTTAAGTAATGTCGGCTGGGGCCGTGCTGATGTTATCCAGACTGCTTGTGGATAGAGGCGGACGGGGGCGTCCGCCCCACACGAGCCGCTTAGTGTTGCTCGCGCCTGCGGAGGTAGTCGATGAACATTTGTTCTACGGGCTTGTCGTAGGCCATTAAGACGTGGCGGACGGTGTGGCCGCTGACGAAGTGGCAGACTTCTTCGGCTAGGTTCTTGGCGTGGTCACCGGCGCGTTCCAGGGATTGGGTCATGAAGATGACCTGCAGGCTGGCCTGGCGGGCGATGTTTTCGGGATTCTCGATATGGCGGAGGAAGATCAGGTTGCGCAGGCGATCGATCTCGGCGTCGGAACGGAGCACGTCGACGGCTTTGCCGACATCGCGAGCGGAGAATGCGTCGCCGACATCGGTGAGCATTTTTTCGAGGATGGTGGCCATGTGGGTGAGATCGCGGCTGTCTTCGGAATCGATGCGGCCGGTAGCCGCTTGAGCGCTGTTGGCGAAGCTGAGGAGCAGGTCGCCGATACGCTCCAGGCTGATCATGAACTTCATGCAGGCGAGAAGTTCGCGGGCTTCGGCGGGCTCGACCTCAGTGATGAGAGAGGTGACGGCGCTGTCGATTTCCATGTCGAGCTTGTCGAGTTCGCGCTCGCGCTGGTGCAGGGAGTTAAGCAAGGAAGCTGAGCCGGTGGCGATGCCTTCGGCGGCAGCCGCAGCAGCGTCCCTGGCCAAGGCGCATGCTTCAATGGTTCGCCGGACGATATGCGCGTGAGCCGGCTCTGGGGCCAGGCTTTCGGCGCGGGCGGTGCTCATGAGGGTATCCCTCCGGCGCGGACTGGAACGTCGCGGGCCGTTTGGTCCTGGTTTTACCGCACCTAAATTTAGATGGCCCACAGCTAAGGATAGGTTTAATTTTTCGTTCGCGGGTTAAGGAGCGGTGAATTTTTGGTCATTTTTCGGGACGATTAGCCGACGCTAACGGCGAGGGCAAGATGCCCTTATGAGAGCCGGCGGGACGCCAGTGCTACTCGAGCTATTTGTGGTGTTGCTGGCGCTTGGCTAGCTTGCGCTGGGCCTTCTGGTTTTTCTTCATGGCTTTGCGCTGTTTTTTGAATGCTTTTATTTGTGCCTTGCGGTATTGCTTGGATGCCCTCTTCGCCTCTTGCCCATTCTCTCCGATGCTTCTGTTTTCCCGTTGAGCATAGGCGGGTATCGACCATGCTGAACTGCAGGCGGCCAGCAATAGGATGGCGGCGATCCGTTTCATAACTCTCCGAATGCGAATGGAAGGTGCCTGGGAAAGATTCTAACACCTGCGCTCAAACGGGCCCCGCCTGGCGATTTTTTTGCGCTGGCCAGCGGTGCCCAGTCTGGTACTATGTGAATGTTCGGTCTGCTGCCACTCCCCTTGCAAGTCCAATTTGTTTCACCGTTTTCCAGGCCAGATAGCAAACCTCGCGATTTCAAAATGAAGGAGAATCTCCCATGCGTTCAACTCGATCAATTGTGGCGGGCGCACTACGCCTGACCCTGGTATTTTTGGCCGCAGCCTGCGTAGCGCAAAACAATCCTGCACCCATCGTCTTTCAACCGCTGACTCCCGGCCATATCGCTCCCGGTACGGTAAACCCGGTGACCCTGACTGTGCGCGGCGCGAACTTTGTCACAAGCTCAGTAGTGAACTGGAACGGCTCCCCGCGCGCGACCACATATGTTTCCAAAACCTCCTTGCACGCTGTTATCAACGCCGCCGATGTAGCCGCGACCGGGACTGGAGCGGTCTCGGTGACCAATCCCCTTCCGGGCGGCGGAACATCCAACGTCGTGTACTTGCCCATCCATCGCCCACAAACCACCGTGGCTCTGGCCGAGCACGACTATGCGGGAGAAGATGTTGCGAGCGAGAATCCTTTGTGGGGCGGAACGGTCGGAGATTTCAATCGGGACGGCTATCCTGACTTTGCCGTGGTGAACACCAACACTGGCACGATCGACGTTCTTCCGGGCAACGGCACAGGAGGCTTTGGCACTACCATCAGCAGTCCCATAACGCTTCTGCCAACGACTCTGATCGAGGGAGATTTCAACGGCGATGGAAAGCTCGACCTGTTCGGCTGGGACGTGAACCAAGAGAATGGGACGGTGGTCTTCCTGGGCAACGGAGACGGCACATTCACCCAACAAACGACCGCGTCGATAAATGGGGATTACTTTGTAACCGGCGACTTCAATCGAGACGGCAATCTGGATCTGGTTACCCTCACCTCTGCGGGACTCGTTATTTCACTCGGAAACGGCAACGGCACCTTCGGTGCACAAACTGCGTTGTACAAGTCGAAGACTGGCCAACTCTACGGCCCGATTGTGGGAGATTTCAACGGCGATGGAATTCTCGATATCGCCATCGTGGAACACATCGTTACCCCCACCGAATACTACGTTCTCGATATGTTCGAGGGCAAAGGTGACGGCACTTTCTACAAGACAAAAACCACGACGCTGCCCTCTGTCTTTACTATTGGGGTGGTCGGCGACGTGAATCACGACGGCAAGCTCGACATCGTAGGTAATTTTGGCGTCTTATTGCTGGGTAATGGAAATGGCACATTTAACGTCGGCTCCAGCATCGCTTCAATGTCCGATATACAACTCGTCGACATGAACAACGACGGCAATCTGGATATCGTCGGCTACGGTTCTATGCCCGGCAACAACCTGCCGGCGATTAGCGTTCAACTGGGCAATGGAGACGGTACGTTCCAGCCGGCACAAACTTGGTCGGCGCAGGCCCCAGGGAATTGGAGCCAGATGGGCGTCGCGGACTGGAATAGCGACGGCCTGCTGGATGCGGCGTTCAAGACGGATAGCTTTATCCACGACACCGCCTTCTCGACGTATCTCCAGACTGGGTTGAATATTTCGCCGACGCTGGTCGATTTTGGCCAAATCAAGATGGGGACAAGCTCGTCTCCACAAATGGTCACCTTGACGAATACTACGGCCGGTACGCTGAAGATCGAGGCACTCAAGACGACCGGGGAGACGCTTCAGTTCAGCAATACTACGAATTGCGGTACGACTCTGGCAGTAGGCGCCAGTTGCACCATTACCGTGGTGTTCTCTCCCAACGAGGTGCGAGACGGCATCGATGAGGTGTTCGAAGTTGTCTACAACCAGACGACTGGGCCGCAATATTTCGAGCTACTAGGACAAAGCACGAACTAGAGCGATCCCCCAAGTCGATTTGCGAACTCGTTTACTGTTCCATCCTCGCCCTGCCTGAAAGCTCTTTCGGGCAGGGTTCTTCTTTGGCGTCCGATCTGCCAAGAGCTGGCTGGCCTTTAGGCGATCGGCAGCGTGAACAGGAACGTGGAGCCGTGGGCTAGTTCGCTTTCGGCGCGGATGGTGCCGCCGTGGGCGAGCACGATGTGTTTGGCGATGGCTAAGCCGAGGCCGGTGCCTCCGGATTCGCGGGAGCGGGCTTTATCGACGCGATAGAAGCGTTCGAACAGGCGCGGGAGATGCTCAGAGGCGATGCCGGCGCCGAAATCCTGTACGAAGAACTCGACGGCGTGAGGAATCTTCCGGGCGCCAAGAACGATTCGTCCACCAGAGGCGCTGTTCCTCGATCCGTACTTCAACGCATTGTCAATCAGGTTGGAAAATATCTGGTGGATGGCTTCGCGGTCAGCAAGAACAAGCGGAAGATTTTCGGCGGACGGATTCTGTACATCCTGTATTTGCCCGTCTTGCATTTGCATGTCTTTTAGCTGGAGATCGATGCCGTGGCTGCGGGCGATCTCGCGGAAGCTCTCTTCGGCATCGTGGAGAAGTTCGGTGGGTGGGACCGGTTCGGCGTCGAAACGAGTCTCGCCGGATTCGACGCGAGCCAGCGTGAGCAGATCCTCGGTAAGGCGGGACATGCGTGCGGAGTTCTTGCGGATAATTTCGAGAAACTCGCGGCTGGGCAGCGTGTGGTCGGGAGTGCTATCGAGCAAGGTTTCGGCGTAGCCTTGAATCGAAGTGAGTGGAGTGCGGAGTTCGTGGGAAACGTTGGCGATGAAGTCGCGGCGAGTTTTTTCGACGCGTTCGGTTTCGGTGAGATCGCGGAGCACGGCGACGGCGCCTCCGTCCGGCAGCGGTGCGGCAGTGACGTCGAAAGCGCGGCCGGGAACGATCGATGTGGCGCGCGCGGTTTTTACTTCGCGGGTGCTGGTGGCTTCCTTTACCGTGGCGAGAAAGTCGGGGTCGCGGACGGTTTCGACGACCGGCTGCTGCAGGCGCGTGCCTTGCGGAACCAGGCGGTTCATAGGCTGATTGGCCCACTGCACCAGGCCGTCCGCGCTGACGGCGATGACCGCATCCTGCATGCTGTTGAGCAGGGTTTCGAGCTGGCGCTGGCTGGATTGGACAGCGGCGAAACTTTGTTCGACGCGGCGTGCCGTCTTATCGATGGCGCCGGCGACGCGGCCGATTTCGTCAGGCGAGGTTTCGAGGACACGGGCTTTCAGGTCGCCCTCGGCGATGCGGGCGGCGACTTCGACAATGTGGTCGAGGCGGCGAGCGGTCCAGTACGCAGAAACCGCAGCTACCAGAAGCGCGATAAGGAAAGCTACGCCGGTTGCCAGCCCCAGCCTGCGCCGGAGTTCAGTGGAAACGGCTTCGACATCGGAGAGAGGATAGGCGAGGCGGACGGCGCCGCCCGAGACAGGAACCGCCACGAATAGAAAAGGAACACCGATGGTAGAGCTGCGGCGCTCATTGGTGCCGACACGGCCGGTGAGAGCTGCGGCGAATTCCGGACGGGCGGCGTGATTTTCCATGCCAGCGGGATTCGACTCGGAATCGGCCAGGACCTGGCCGGTAGGGTCGATGATGGTGACGCGAGCGCCGGCGGATTGGGCTTCCTGTGCGGCGATATCGATTAGAGAGCGGCTACGGTCGGTTTCGACGCGATGGGCAAGAAGCTGGGTCTTCTGGATGAGGTTGCGTTCAATCTCCGAGCGCAGCGACTCTTGCCAGGGGCCGCCGATCATGACATCGAAAATTACAGCCGTAACAAGGATGACGACCAGGAAGGCGGCCAGCAGCTTCAGGAAAATCCGGTTAATCACTTCGGGTCCTCGAAGCGGTAACCGGCGCCGCGAACAGTCCTGAGGTAGCGTGGATTTTCCGGGTCGGGCTCGATTTTTTCGCGAATGCGGCGAACGTAAACGTCGACCGAGCGCGGGGTGACGTAGGAAGTGTCACGCCAGACGGAATCGAGAAGATGATCGCGGGAAAAGACGCGGCCGAGGTGGCGGGCAAAATAATCGAGCAGGCGGAACTCAGTGGCGGTGGTGGCAACGGTTTGTCCGCGGACAGTGAGAGTCATGGCGGAGGGGTCGATGGCGATGTCACCGACCTGGAGAGGGCTGGGTGGCAGCGGGCGCTCGAAGCGGCGCAGCACGGCTTTGACGCGGGCTACGAGCTCGCGCGGGCTGAAGGGCTTGGCGATGTAATCGTCGGCTCCAATTTCGAGACCGAGGACGCGGTCAGCTTCGCTGCTCTTTGCGGTGAGGAAAATCACCGGCACCGACGCGAGGCCGGGAGTTTGACGGACATTGCGGCAGAGTTCGAGACCGTCTTTGCCCGGGACCATGATGTCGAGCACGAAGAGCGCAGGACGTTGGCGGGTGGCGTCGGCGATGACGGTCGAGCCGTTGGGATAGACGCGGACGGAAAAGCCATCGTTCTCGAGGTGGTGACGAACGAGGCGAGAGATGTCGGGATCGTCTTCGACGACGAAGATGCTTGGTTTCACGGCTTTATTGTAGCGAAGCTGGTACTGAGTACCTAGTACCGAGTGGCTGGTTGGGAGTGGCGGGGAGCGATTTTTATCGGATTGTAACAATCAGGTTGAGGGCGGGGTCGAGGTGGAATGGCTTGCCGGGTGGGATGACTGTAGTGGCGCTGTATTCAGTGATGATGGCGGGGCCGGAATATTTCTTGCCTGGTTTGAGGGCCTCGCGGGAGTAGATTGCCGTTGCGAGTTTCTTGCCGTCGAATGAGGACTGGGGCTTTGGGCGTGGAAAGCCGGCCGAGCTTTGCTCGGCCTGGACGGGCAAGAGGCGGCCGTCCCCACACGAACATTCCCCACATGGGCTGTTGTCGAGATTTCACCACTGCCCGCAAGCGGAGGGTTACCAGCTCTACTTCCCGCGTGGGATGGGCGTAGCCGTAGCGGCGGTGGTGTTCTTGCTCGAATTCTTTCAGAAGATTTCTGCTGAAGGGAAGGTTGAGTTCGTATCCCTGGCCGCGGTAGCGCAGGTCGATGCTGCGGTGGTAGTTCACTTTTCCCTGCCAAGATTCCTGATGGAAATCTTTTGCGGCCTGCTTCTCTAGAGCGGAGAATTCACGATTCAATTCTGCGGCTGGAAGTTTGCCGGCGACTTGCCACAACACGGTGCGCGAGTAATCCTTGACGACATCGCTCACCAAAATGCCGAGAGCGGAGAGTGCGCCGGGCAAGGCAGGCACGATCACGTGGGGAATGCTTAGAGCTTCGGCCAGGGCGCAGGCGTGAAGGGCTCCAGCGCCGCCGAAGGCTACGAGGGCGAAGTCGCGGGGATCGCGGCCGCGTTCGATGGAGACCACGCGGATGGCTTTCTCCATGGTGGCGTTCACCACGCGAATTACGCCGGCGGCGAAGCGTCTCGAGCGTGAGCGAACTCTGTTGGCGATTGAGCCATTCGCGGGTGATGCGTGCGGGTGCGGTCGAGATTGAGGGTGAAGTCGCCGCCGAGAAAGCGCTGCGGTTGCAGGCGTCTTAATAATAGATTGGCGTCGGTGACGGTGGGCTGCGTGCCACGGCCGTAGCAGATGGGACCGGGATCGGCGCCGGCGGATTCGGGGCCGACGCGGAGAACGCCGGCGGCGTCGAAGCGGGCGAGCGAGCCTCCGCCGGCGCCTACGGTGTGGATATCGAGCATGGGAACGCTTACGGGAAATCCCGCGACTTGCGCGTCGTTGGCGGTGGTGGGCGTGCCTTCGACCAGGGAGACGTCGGTGGACGTTCCTCCCATGTCGAAGGCGATGATGCGCTCGAAGCCGCTGGCGCGAGCGCTGGCCGCTGCGCCGACCACGCCTCCGGCGGGGCCGGAGAGTACGGTGCGCACGGGTTCGCGCGCGGCGGAGGCGAGCGCGGTGATGCCGCCGCTGGATTGCATGACGAAGATTCGGGCGGGGCTAAAGCCCCGGCGTTTTTGGGGGCGCTTTTCGCGGCGCTGAAGCGCCGCTCTTCCACGGAGCGGGCGGAATTCGATTTGCTTCCCGATATTGCCAGTGCCAGTTCTCTAGCGCGGCGTTGCAGATTTTCCAGGTAGCGCTGCATAGTTGGCTGCATGTAGGCGTTGATCACTACCGTTGACGTGCGTTCATACTCGCGAAATTCGGGGAGGATTTGATGGGAGATCGAAAGCGGTACGCCTAGAGTTTTTAGGGCCTCAGCCACGGCTAATTCATTCTTCGGATTCGCAAAAGAAAATAACAATGAGATGGCGATGGATTCCGGCTGCTTCTCCGCAGCTTGAGCGACTAGCAATTTCAAATCTCCACGCGAAGGCGAGGTTAGAATTTCGCCGTCGCTGGCGGTGCGCTCTTCGATTCCGAAGCGGAGATCTTTTGGGATTAGGGGCTCGACTCGGTCAAAGAAAAAATCGTAGAGCTTGGGACGTGCCTGGCGGCCGATCTCAATGGCATCTTCGAAGCCGGCGGTGGTGACCAGCGCGGTGCGCGCGCCTTTGCGTTCAAGCAGCGCGTTGGTGCCAACGGTGGTGCCGTGCAGGAGAACAAATTCGCCCTGATGGCTTATTTTTTTCAAAGCCTCAACAATCGCCCGCGACGGATCAGCCGGCGTAGAAAAGACCTTCAACATCTGTAATTGCCGGTGAGAATCGATCCAGACGCAGTCGGTAAACGTGCCTCCGGTGTCGATGGCTACACGGAGTGTTTGTGCGTGGCGTGGCATGCGTAAATTCGGAAAATCAGAGTAACATTTGCGTATGCCGCGTGTATCGCTACACGATATACTTGTCTCGGGGCCACCTATTTCATGCTTTCCAAAAAGTGTTCAAGAAAGGCTTTAATAAAATTTCGCCAGTCTCATTATTCGCCCATGTATTACTCGCCCATGTATAGACTGTTCAGGTACTGCTCATCAGCATATGGATGGCGCCTATCAATTCTAGGGACAATTCTCGCGGCTTTCCTATTGTCGTTGACGGGCAACGGCCTCGCCGATAGCGCCGCCTTTGATTTGCCAGGACCAAGAATTGAAGTGAACGTCACCCGCTCCGGCAAGACCCTGCCGATATCCCAGGTGCCGGATCTGCAGGCTGGAGACCGCCTCTGGCTGCATCCGGTCATCTCTGCCGAAGATTCGGCGCGCTACTTGTTGATCACCGCGTTTCTTCGCGGATCGACCAACCCGCCACCGGATCAGTGGTTCACCCGGACGGAGACATGGAATAAACAGGTGAAACGCGAAGGTATCTTTATTACGGTTCCGGAAAATGCCCAGCAAGCTCTGTTTTTTCTCGCGCCTGAAACTGGCGGAGATTTCGCGACCCTGCGCTCAGCCGTGCGCAACCGGCCGGGCGCTTTCGTTCGCGCCTCCCAGGATTTGAACCAGGCCGCGCTCGATCGCTCGCGGCTTGACGCATATCTGGAAGGCATTCGCGAAGCTTCGGACGCCGATCCAAAAACGCTGCAATCGCGCGCGCTGGTGCTGGCGCGCAGCTTAAAGATTAAAGTCGATAAGGATTGCTTTGAGCTTCCAGTGCAGGAGCAGGCCGCGTGCCTGACGCAAAAGACGAATCAACTCGTTCTCGACGACGGGCATACGCAGTCTATGGTGGATGCACTGACCTCGGGGCCCGCGTCGGATCTTCTCGGCAACCTCAGCAACACAAGAATGGCCGGGGGCGGAGTGTACAGTCCCTACGTAGGCGCCATTGTCGATGTTGCGCGCATGATGTCCAGCTTTCACACCGCGCAATATCAATACATCCCCGCGCTCGCCCTGCCCAGGCAAGATGGACTTGATCTGAAGCTCAACAATGTGCCGTCGTTTCACAAGCCGATGTCGGTGCTGGTGGTGGCGCTGCCCGCGGTTGAAGCTGCACAACTGCCTCCATTGCGTGCGGTTGAGCCGAAGAGCGTTTCTTGTCTGCAGAAATCCGAACTGGTTCTTCCCGTCGACGGAGCTCCTTTAGCTTTTTCCACGCAATATGCGCGCAATATGGTTCTGCATGTTGAAAACAAGAGTGGCTTGGCCGTGGATCTTCCAGTCAAGGCCGATGCGGCGCGCGGCGGTTTTGTGGTCGACACCAAGGCTTTGCACGCCGACAATGCGGAAGGTGAAATCGCCGGCACACTGCATGGCGACTGGGGATTTCAAACCTTCGCCGGGCCGGCCTTCCAATTGCAATTTTCTCATTCGGTGAAGTGGATTCTGGCTTCTGCCGACGCGAACGCGCTCATCGTTGGCCGCGACGATTCCATTCATCTGCAGTCGGAAGAAGCTGCCTGCGTGGAACAAGTCACGGTGAAAAATGCCCAGGGTAAGCAGCTGAAAACCACCTGGAAAATGCTGAAGCCGGATGAACTTGAAGTCAGCGTGCCTTTGAAAAGCGAGAGTTCGGGGCCGATGGTCGTGGTCGTGGGTCAATCGGGATTGAAGAGTCCCGACGAAGTTCCGATGCAAGCCTATTCGGAAGCCGCGCATCTGGATCACTTCGTGCTGTACGCCGGCGATCACGAAGGCGTTCTCACCGGAACCCGGCTGGACGAAGTTGCCGGCATGGAACTGGACAAGATGAAGTTCGCGCCTTCCAAACTATCTCGCGTCGATGGAAAGGATGAATTGCGGCTCTCGCTGGATCCTTCGGCAAAAACCGCATTCGAAGGCGGCCAAAGCCTTCCCGCGCATGTGGTGCTCAAGGATGGAAGAGTGCTCGAACTCAGCGTCACCATCGCTCCTGCCCGGCCGCGCGTGACGCTCACCAGCAAGAGCATACAGGCGGGCCCGGTTCCCTCCGCGATTCGGCTTGGCAATCAAGACGTGCTTCCGCAGGATGGACAGATGTCTTTTTTTCTGAAGACGGAAATTCCGCTGGCTTTCCCACGCGACGAAAAGATCGAGATCGCCACGGATGACGATTCGACCAGCGCTCTATTCAGTATCGAAAAAGGAACTCTGTTTCTCGAGGACCCGCAAACCGTGCTCGTAACTTTGCAACCGCTGAAAACCCTGGGCCCTTCGGTTTTTGGACAATTGCGTTTTCGCGCTCTCAGTGAGAATGGAGAGCATGGAGATTGGCAGCCCCTGGTTAAGCTCGTCCGCATCCCCACATTGAAAGACGTTCACTGTCCTGACACTCCTGACAAACCATGCATGCTGATGGGGCAGGATTTGTTCCTTTTGGATTCCGTGGCCTCCGACCCTCAGTTTCTTCACAACATACCGGTGCCCGCCAGCTTTGTGGATTCCGCGTTGAGCGTGCCGCGCCCTAATGGTACTTTGCTGTACATCAAATTGCGCGACGATCCATCCGTGGTGAATAAGGCTGCGCTGCCGGTGTTGCCGGAGTAATTTCTCTACAGCGGTGGAGTGTTTGTGGGGTAATGAATATGAGATACGCATTTCTTGTCGAAACGTATGCCACCGAGCGGGTGAAGGTGGTTAGCGTGTGGAGCGAGTTTCGGGACGAAGATCTTCCGGTGCGTCCGCGGGAGGGCGATGCGCGCGGGCGCAGCGTGCATGAGCAGATGGTGCACCAGTGCGTGAGCGAGAATTTGTGGTTTCGCGACATGCTCGGGATTGATGTGTGCGCGACGAACACGGGCGTCCTCAAAAGTGCGCCGGCTCTGCCCCGGCAGGAAACGCGGCTGGAGTTCATGAAGCGCTATGCGGAGGACAGCGGCAAGCGGCTGGCGGTGCTGCAGGAAAAAGATGATGTGTGGTGGGAGGAAGATGTGAAGTTCTTCGATGTGCAGAGGTCGCGGGCGTGGGTGATGACGCGGCGGATGACGCACACGTCGCATCATCGCGGCCAGTTGATGGCGATGCTGCGCATGCTGGGGCGGGATGTGCACAGCAATTACGGGCCGACTGCGGATACGGGTGGGCTGATGCAGAATCATGCGCCGACGATTTATGCGTATGCGAGTTTGGAGGCGTTGTTTGCTGGCGAGAGTGCTGGAGGAAGGAAGGCGGCGTTGCCGGGGGCCATAGGGAAAGCGGTTACGGAAAGGCCAGAGAAACCGATATGACTGAAAGCCGCCTAAAACCGTTCCTCCGCTACCCGCTAGATGTGCTCTTTGTCGCGCTTAATCCGCCGCAGCAGTCTAATTCGAACGGCCATTACTTCTCGGGGAAGGGATCCAGATTTTTCAAACTCTTGGCCGAGAGCGGACTTATCACAAGAGAGATTCCGAGAACACGTGCGGATGAGATCGTGTTCGGAACTACTGAGGTGAATTATGCAGGATCGTCCTACGGCGTAGTCGATCTTGTAGACGACCTTGTGGAGACTAGCAGCGCGCGAGTTCGGGTCACTCCAAGCCACATCAAGAGTCTGATAAGTCGGATTGTTGAGGTCCGTCCGCGATTCGCTTGCGTGATTCACTCGAAAGTGCGAGACGGCCTAAGGCAATATGGAGCGCTTCATCGCCCGCTTGACTATGGGTGGTGTGGACCGGTTCTGTCTGAGTGCTCTACTGAGTTCGTGCTCAACTACTTTCCAAACGGAAATTCGATCCCTGACGAAACTAAGCTTCACATTTTCCGGTTGCTCCGAGACAGGCTCCGACCAGGAAATCCGGCTATCCCTTCGTCGTAAATGCCAACGTCAGCAGCGTTTTTTGTTCTACTTCGTGCGCTTTGGCGCTGCCGGTGGCGGGGCTGGCGCTGGAGCTGCGTTTTACCGAGAGAACGTGACGATTGCCGGCAATGCGTTGCAGGCGCGGGAGCATGTTGAATAGCGCGCCCATGTTCGCGGGCTCTTCCTGTACCCAGACGATGTCTCCGTTATCGCCGTGGCGGGCGAATTCGGCGATGAGATCCTGCTCTGGGAAGGGATAGAGCTGTTCGAGAAACACGATCGCGGTGGAATTATCTTTTCTCTTCTTGCGCTCGGCCTGAAGTTCGTGGCCGATCTTGCCGGTGCAGACCAGGATGCGATCGGCTTCTCCGATTTCAGTGTCGGGAATTACATTCAGAAAATTCTTGTGGGTGAAGTCTTCAATGGGCGATGAGGCGTCGGCGTGGCGCAACATACTTTTCGGCGTGAAGACCACCAACGGCTTACGCCAATGGCGCAGGGCCTGGCGACGCAGAAGATGAAAATATTGCGCGGCGTTCGAGGGCTGCGTGATTTGGATATTGTGTTTTGCGGCAAGTTGAATGAAGCGCTCGATGCGGGCGCTGGAGTGTTCCGGTCCCTGGCCTTCGTAACCGTGCGGGAGAAGCAGCACCAAGCCTGAAAGCAGGTTCCACTTGGCTTCTCCGGCGGAGATGAATTGATCGATGATGGCCTGCGCAACGTTGACGAAGTCACCGAACTGCGCTTCCCACAGCACAAGCGCTTCGGGATAGTCGCGACTGTAGCCGTATTCGAAGCCGAGCACGCCTTGTTCGGAAAGCGTGGAGTTGTGAATTCCGCAACTGGCCTGGCCGGGCGCGATGTTTTCCAGCGGGACATATTCGTTCTCGTTTTCGATGTCGACGAGAACGGAATGGCGCTGATTGAAAGTGCCGCGCCGGGAGTCCTGCCCCGATAAGCGCACGGGAACTCCGGCTTTCACCAGGCTCGCGAAAGCGAAAGCCTCGGCCATGCCGTAATCGACGGCGCGTTTGCCCGCGCCCATCTCGGCGCGCTGCTCAAGCAGCTTCTTCACCTTGGGATGAATGTGGAAGCCTTCGGGATACGTGGTGAGATGTTTGGTAAGCTCGGCCAACTCATCGGACGAGATGCCGGTTTCCACTTCGAATTCCGGCTTGTGACGGCCTCCATAATATTGGTCCCAATAATTGGGCAGGTCGCGCATCAACGGCTTCTTGGTAATCTTGCCCGCATCTTTCTGCGCGGATTCGAATGCAGCTTTAATGGCGGCGGCTTGCGCGGGCGCATCCGTCGCGCCGATGTCATCGGCGTAGATTTCCCACAGCGGCGGATGGTCTTTGATTTTTTTGTAGAGCAGCGGCTGAGTCACGGTGGGGTCGTCGACTTCGCTGTGTCCGTGGCGGCGGTAGCCGATCAGGTCGATGACAACGTCGGTGCCGAAGCGATAACGATATTCGGTGGCGAGACGCGCTACGCGAACGACGGCGTCCACATCTTCGCCATTGACGTGAAAGATGGGAATCGACTGGCGGCGAGCGATGCAGGCGGCGAAACTGGTGCTGTGCTCTTCGAGATAGCTAGTGGTGAAGCCGAGGAGATTGTTGACGATCACATGAATCGTTCCGCCGACGGTGTAGCTGGGAAGGTCGGCGTAGTTCATAGTTTCGGCGAGAATGCCTTGTCCGGCGAATGCGGCGTCGCCGTGGATGAGAAGCGGTAAGTATTTTTCGCGTCCACCTTCGCCGGCGCGGTCTTGCTTGGCGCGCGTGCGGCCGACAGTTACAGGATCGACGGCTTCGAGATGGCTGGGGTTTGAAACCAGATGGATGTGAACCTTGTTGCCGCTGTTGGTGGTGTATTCGCCGGTCGCGCCCATGTGGTACTTCACGTCACCGGAGCCTAAAACGCTGCGCGGGTCGACGTCTTCAAAGCCGGCGAAGATTTCTTCGGGATCGCGTTTTGCGACGTGGGCGATTACGTTGAGGCGTCCGCGATGGCTCATGCCCATCACGAGTTCTTCGGCGCCGAGGCGCGAGCCGGTGTCGAGAAGTTCATCGACCAGCGGGATCAGCGCGGTGACGCCTTCGAGTGAGAAGCGCTTGCTGCCGAGATAACGCTGCTGCATGACCTGCTCGAAGACGTCGGCGCGAATGAGCAGATCGAGAATGCGCTTCTGGTCTTTTTCTGTAACCTCGTAACCCTGAGACGGCGATTCCATCTGCTGATAAATCCAGCGACGGCGCTCGGGATTGTAGATGTGATTAATTTCAATTCCGATGGTCGATGAGTAAATGGCGCGGGCTTCGCGGGCGTACTCGCTGTCACCCTGCAGTTCGATAGTCGGGCGCGGGCGGAGAAAGCCGAGCGGGTCGAGGTCGCCTTCGAGGTATCCCCAGTGGCGGAAGGCGTTGAAGATATTTTCGCGCTCGGCGGAGGTTTCGATGACGGCGGTTTTCGCGCCGCCGTTGGATGGCTTGGATTTCTGGCTTGGCATAGTTGGCTTTACTAGAATAAAGGATGCGCGGCGGGGTGCGGTGGATTCTGGGGTGGGAAAACCTTAAATCTTAAACACCGAGGGCACTGGGGAACACAGAGTAAAACGCCTCGATGTGCGGGCGGTGAAGTTTTGCGGCTGACGAAGGTGTCCGCGCTTAAGAGCGACCACCGGCGCTGAAGCCCGAATTTATTGGATAGCTTTACGCGGCGCTGAAGCGCCGCTCTTCCACACTCATCTGGCGACATTGATTACGCGAGGATTTTATAGGGGCGCATCATTTCATTATCTTCGTGCTCCAGCACGTGGCAGTGCCAGACGTAGCGGAATTCGTCTCCGGGATTGACTTGGGTTCCGGGCGGGAGATCGAAGCGGGCGATGACTCGCGTGATGTAGCCGGAATAGGTCTTGATCGTATCTTTCCAGGCGGGGCGCTCGTTAGATTCCGGTGGCATGGGAATGCCGGTGAAGACCAGCTTGCCGGTTTGCATGTAGGTTTTCACGTCGAAGGTCTGACGATTCAATACCTGAAACTGAACCAGATGAATGTGCATGGGATGCACGTCGCCGGTGGTGTTGGCGAAGGACCAGATTTCCATGGAACCCGCTTTGGGATCTTCGGTGATGGGATCGTCCCAGTGCTTTTGACCCACGAGCCCGATTATGGTGTAGCCGTCGGAGGGGCGATCCATCTCGGTGAGGGCGAGAGTTCTTTCGCGGACTGCGTGCGAAGGATCCAGTGGAGTCCAGGGCACGAGTGTATCGGGAAGCGAACTGGAATCCTTTCCGGCGAGCGGCTTGGTGACCTTGAAGAGCATCACGTCGGAGGGAACGATCTCGCCGCCACGCGCGTAGGGAGCAGGTGCATCGTTGATGAGGGCGAGGTTTTCGCCTTTATGTTCGGAGAAATCGATAACGAGGTCGAAGCGCTCTCCGGGAGAGAAGATCAGGTAGTGCATGCTGAGCGGCGCAGGCAGGAGGCCGCTATCGGTTCCGATCTGACGAAAGGCCGGAGCGTCGACAGGCCGGCCGTTGGGCTTGCCGTTGGCATCGGCGGGAAGCAGCGTGAGGTGATAGAAGCGGGAGTTCGATCCGTTCACCAGGCGGAAGCGGTATTTGCGCGGTTCCACTTCCAAAAACGGGGCGGCTTTGCCGTTCACGCAGATTACGTCGCCGAAAAATTCCTGCATCCACATGGGATGGGTTCCGTTATTCGCCGGAGGATACAGCAGCGAGCCATCGATGCCGAATTTGCGGTCCTGGATCAGGAGCGGGATTTCGTAGGGACCGCTGGGAAGGTTGAGGGCGTCTTCTTCGTCGTCACGAATGAAGTAGAAACCGGCGAGACCAGCGTAGACATTCAGGCGCGTGATGCCGAGCGCGTGATCGTGATACCAGAGCGATCGCGCGGATTGCTCGTTGGGGTAATCCGTGGGGTTGGCGGCGGGGACTGCGCCGAGTTTGCCATCGGAGGTGAACCAGGAGTCGGGATAGCCGTCGCTCTCCGGCATCACCTGCGCGCCGTGAACATGGGTGACGGTGCGAACTTCGGGAACGTTCTCTTCGGAGCCGTGGATGGTGTAGTCGATGGGGAGAAAGTGTTTGGTGGGCAGATAGTTGGTCCACTTCACGGAAAGAGGCTGGCCTTTGCGGACTTCGAAAGTCGGTCCGGGCCACATGCCGTTGTAGCCCCACATGGTGGCGGCGGGAAGATCGCGATGGGCCTTGTGTTGAAAGGAAACCATGCGAATAGGGACGGTCACGCCAGGTTTCGGGCGGATTACCGGCGGGATCGACAACGGAGTTACGTAGCTCGCCGGAGGACCGGCGGGCTCGGCCTCTAGAAACGAGCGAACGGGAACCGCATGCGCGGCGTGGCTCATGTTCATCGAGCCACCGTTCATCGGGCCACTAGTCGTCGAGCCGACGGCTTTTTGCGCCAACAGATTGCGGCGTGTCGCCAAGAGACCGGCGCCAGCGCCAAAACCCATTCGCAGCAAGTCGCGCCTACTTAGACCCAAGAAAGATTCTCCAGATGATTATTTTGGCTTAGTTCAACAGGTGAGGGTTCACCAGATGCGTTAACCGTAATGATTTCATGCGGGGTAGTTGGTGAAGTGTGAAAATCTGGTTAAAAAGAACAAGAGGCAAATAGTCCCGCAGGGGAGTTTACATTAGAAATGGTCTTTCGCCCCTTCGGGGCTTGTTGTCGTTCCGTTTTTATTACCCACGGCTTACGCCGTGGGCTGCATTCTTACGCCGCTTCGCGGCTGAATCTAGACCTGAACTTGTGCTCTTTCCAAACGCTCCCGAGAGTGGCAAGTAAAAAGCCGACCAGGGAAGTGGTCTCCCTCTGGCCGGCTGGTATGTCACGTTTAGCTATCGCTAACCGGCTGGTTAGAAGTTGAACGCGCTAAACAGATCGTCGATTGCCGGGCTGTTTGTAGGCACGTACGGATTGTCCTTCGCCGTCTTCGGGTTTGGCAGGTTATCGCGGCTGCGGGTGGTTAGTGGGCCGAGGCCGAAATTCCGCTCGATGAACTTCGTGATGGAGACGTGGTCTCCGTAGGAGTGGTTGATGTGGCCGCCCACGGTAAATGGAGACACGATCAACAACGGAATACGGGTACCGTCGCCGAAGAAGTCGACGGGCTGGATGTAGCCGGAATCATAGTAACCGCCGCCTTCATCTTCAGTGATGAAGATCGCGGTGCTCGCCCAAACTTCAGGCTGGGCCTGCACTGCGTCGATGATGTTCTTCACGAAGCCTTCAAAGATTTGCAGCTTCGAAGATGCCGGATGGCCATCCGAAGGCCAGCCCGGTTTCACGATGGACACGGACGGCAGATCGTTTGCCTTGATGTCCTCGTAAATGTTCTGGGAGTCCTGGATGTGCTCCGTGCGGAGCGTGGCGTTGGTCATGATGTCCGTTGCGTAGTTGAACGGGTTGCAGATGTTGCAGTAGGTGTTCAGCGGATTGCTGAAGGTCGGATCGGACAGGAAAACATTCCAACCATCCCCGTAGTACTTCCAGGAAATATTCTTCGCCAGCAGGGCGTCGCCGATGTGGCGAACCGAAGATCCAGGAAGAGTAAACGGAGAGAGCGAAAGCGACGAAGATCCGTCACCGTTGAAGCCGGGGTTGTAGTTGTTCAGGATGTAGTAGTGTCCGGCATCGCAATTAGGAGCGACGGGACGAGGCAGCGACTCGAGGTAGTTGACGATGGCGGGAACGCCGGGCTGGCTGAGATCGGCGCAGTTGACGTAGCTTCCGCCGCCGGTGCCGTTGCCGGCTCCGTAGCCGTCAGCGTCGTACCAGTTGTTGGTTCCGGGCTGCGGATTCGGGTTTTCAATCTGATTGGATGGCGGCGTCAGCGCGTTGCCGTTGCCGTCGCTGTACCAGATGGAATCGGCGAAGCCGAACTCGATGTGGTTCGCCATGGTCCCACCCATTACGGATTGATGGAAGTTGTCGCTCAACGTGTACTTATCGGCCAGGCTCTTCATGTAAGGAGCGTCGCCTTTAAGCACGTTGAAGAACTCCATGGACGTGGATCCTTCACCGGTTGAAAGCCAGCCGGTGGGGGGAGTGGTCGATCCACTGGAGCCGTCACTTCCGGCTCCGATGGTAGTTTCCACCCAGGGGAACAGATCGCTCAAGCAACCGCTCGGATTATCTGCCGTCGCGTAAGCCACGCTGCAATCCGTCTGCTGCCACATCTGGAAGAAACGGTGCACGGGACTGTTGGCATAATCGCTGTAAGTGAGCGTTGGGGAAGTCAGCTGGAACACGCCTTCAGGCAGAGAAAAAACATGAGGAATGCGCGTGTCTGCAACTTCGTAAGCGGCGAGGCCGGTGCCGCCAATCGTCAGGTCGTAATAGTAGCCTTTGGCCAATTGGCCGGGTTCGATTTCACGGGCGAGAGCAACGCTCGGTAAATAGGGAGTCGTAGGACCCCCGGCCACCACGGGAGGATCGTTGGTATAGACAGTTTTTTCCGGAGGACTGATGGCGTAGGTGCCTGCTCCGACTGCGGTGCTATCGACTGCGCTGTACTGCGCGGCCAGTGAGTAATTGGGACCTGGAGTTCCATCTTCTTTAATGATCCCTTTGGAGAGAAGATTGGAGACGGTCTCGCCGGCTTTGGGCTTGTAAGTCGCGAAAACGTGATCGAAGCTGCGGTTTTCACCGATGATAACAATGACATGCTTGATGGGCGAGGCAGTTTTAACTTTCGCGGCGGGTTGTGCCTGAGCGGCGGCCGGTGCCGGCGCTCCCAGGTTGACAAGCAGAGCGAACATGCTTGCGCCAACCGCTATTTGCTGTCTGGCGATTGTAAACATATTGCTAGGGGGCATTTCGTATTCCTCCTGAGAAAAGCTGAATGGCAGAGGCTACTTTGCGGCGCTAGCATTGCTGCAATGTGAAGTCGATGTTAAATTCGCGTGAAAAAAAATCCACAGGCGCATGAAAAGCCGGACCGGGTCTCAGGTTTCTTACGGATTGCGCTTTTATTTCCGGTTGGTCTGACTCTGCTGACTGCTGTCGGATTGAGTTTGATCAGGCAGGCGAGTTGCCCTCCACGAATAGTCGGTTCGGCGAGCATTCTCCCCGTACGAATCGTAGCCGTCTTTGGAGCCTCCAATGGAAAACTTCCCGGACATTTTGTCTGCGTCCACCGTTCCGGTGAAAATGATGGTGAAGGGATGGGCTCCGGCAAAATCGAGATTGATGCTGACGTTGTTGCCCTGAATGGTGCCCGAGAGGTTTGAAGAAACCAAATGCCCCTGATAGCTGCCAGTCAATTTTGAGTCGACTTGTTCAAGCCGCAGGATGCCGCTCTCGGTTCCGATGCGGGCTTCCCAGGAGAATTGCCACTTCCCGGTCAGGTTCACCGATTGGTTGTCGCCCGCGGCGGCGAAGCTCGACGTCAGCATGAGCAGCGGCAGGAAGAACGGCAGCCAGCGATTCATCTTCATCATTTTTTTCATTCCATTCATGACTAGTCGGTCCTCCTTAAATATACGCAGGATGATAGGTGCAGGATAAAACCGGCCAAGGCATGGCAGCCTTTGGCCGGTTCGGTTTTCAGCGGCTGGCGCGATTAATTATCGTGCCAGCCCATAAAGCCTTCACTTTCCTTTTGGCGGAAACTTGAAGGCGTCAAACAAATCGTCTAATGCAGGGTTGTTGGTTGGAGCATACGGATTGCCTGCCGTGGTTGTCGGGTTGGGGAAGTTATCGCGGCTGCGGCTGGTGATCGGCGCCAGACTCCAGTTTCGCTCGATGAACTTGATGAGAGAAACGTGGTCGCTGTAGCTGTGGTTGACGACGCCACCCATGGCAAAGGGAGAGACGATGATGAGCGGAATACGAGTGCCATCACCGAAGTAGTCCACGGGCTGGATGTAGCCGGAGTCGTAGTATCCGCCGCCTTCGTCGAAGGTGATGAATACAGCGGTGCTCGCCCACAGCGTGGGGTTAGCCTGCAGCTTGGTGACGATGTCCTTCACGAAGCCTTCAAACAGATCCAGCTTCGAGGAGGACGGGTGACCGTCGGTGAATCCGCTTGGCTTCACGATCGAAACCGCGGGCAAATTCCCATCGATCAGGTCCTCATACAGGTTGGTTGTGTCCTGGATGTGGGCCTCACGCTGGGCCGGAACGGTCATAATGTCGGTTGCGTACTGGAACGGGTTGCAAATGTTGCAATAGCGGTCATACGGATTGGCGCCGGTTGGATCGGAAACGTACAGGTTCCAGCCTTCTCCGAAATAGGTCCACGACACACCAGCAGCTGACAACGAATCTCCGATATGCTTCTGCGCGACCGGAGGAATGTTGAACGGAGTGTATTGGCTGTCCAGCGTTCCATCGCCCACGTAACCAGGGTTGTAGTTGTTGAGCAGGTAATAGGCGTTGGGAGCGCAGTTGGGGCTGATGGGCGGATTCAAGGACTGCAGGTAGTTCACGACCGCCGGCACGGCTGGCTGGGTCAGGTCATTGCAGTTGGTATAGCTGCCGCCCGAGTAGCCGTCCTGATCGTAGTAGTTGTTGGTTCCGTCCTGGGCGTTTGGGTTTTCAATCTGATTCGACGGCGGAGTCAGGTTATTGCCGTTGCCATCGGTGTAGGTAAGGGCATCGGCATAGCCGAACATGATGTGGTTGGCTCCGGTACCGCCCATCACGGACTGATGGAAATTGTCGTTGATGGTGTAGTGGTAGGCGAGCTGCTCAAAGTAGGGAACATCTCCGTTTTCAACGTTGAAGAACGCCAAGGCGGTGGAACCTTCGCCAGTGTTGAGGGGTGACGCCGGCGGGTTACCATTGCTTCCCGCTCCAATCGTGGTTTCAACCCAGGAGAACAGATCGTTCAAGCAACCGCTGGGATTGCTCGCAGTCGCGGTGGCCAAGCTGCAATCGGTCTGCTGCCACATCTGGTAGAAGCGGTGAACCGGGCTGGCCGCATACGAGTCGTAGGGAAGAGTCGCGGAAGTGAGTTGGAACACACCGGAACCCAGGCTATTGACGTTGGGAATACGGGTGTCCGGGATGTCATGGCCCAGGCCCGTTGCACCGGAGAGCAAGTACTTGTCATAACCTTTGGCCAACCCCGGCTCGGCCAGCACCGCCAAAGACAGAGTTACAAAGGGCGCGGGATTGCTGTCGCTCGGAGCTGTGGGAGCGCCAGCAGTTTCAGGAGCGGGAATGTTCGCGTAAACCGCTTTGCTGCCCGGGGAAATTTCAAAATTTCCGCTATCGACAGCGCTGGACTGTGCGGAGAGCGCGTAATTGGGACCGGCTGTGCCGTCCCGGTTGACGATGCCTTTGGAGAGCAGGTTGGAAACAGTCTGCCCCAGCTTTGGCCGGAAGGTTCCGTAGACGTGATCGAAGCTTCGGTTTTCACCGATGATTACGATGACGTGCTGAATGGGAGTGACGGGTGTGGGGGTTTGAGCGGCGGCGGGGGCCGGCGCTCCCAAATTCACAAGCAGAGCAAACAAGCTTGTGCCAACCGCGACATGCTGCCTGGCTTGCGCCAGGAAACTGGTCGAAGACATGAACTTTCCTCCTGAGCGTTGACGAATTACTACAGGCGTGAAGGTAGCGGGTACACCGTCAGCCTTTAGGTGAAGCGGAGATGAATTCCCCGAGAAAAGAAATCCACAATGAAGCGCGCGAGCAAAAATGGGATATATGGATTTGTGGGCAAATCTATAAGTTCCGTGGGAAATGTGGAGCTGAGATTAAGAAGTTTCCACAAGTTGCCAAACTGCTGCAGCACTTCCGATAAAAAATCATCTGAAAGTGAAGCGATGTAGACTGCTGGAATCCTTGACTTAGGAAAAATCTTGACGTCGAAGAGTAAAGATAAAGAGAAGATGCCCACCCTGCTCGGAATTCCGTTGGACGTGAACTCTTCTTATTTGCGTGGAACAGCGGGTGCACCTGTGAAGATTCGCGAAGCCATGCGCTGCGACGCTTCCAATATGTGGACGGAGCTGGGTGTGAATTTGGGAGCGGAGGGTGCATTCGCGGACGCGGGCGATTTGCGCTTGCAGAATTCGCAGGAGCACGTCGTCGAAGATTTTGCTGAGATCGAGCGGGCGGTAGGCGATTTGCTGAAGCAGGGTGAGCGGCCGGTGCTGCTGGGCGGGGACCACTCGGTGACTTATCCCATCCTGAAGGCGTTTGCGCGACGCTATCCCGAGTTGACGATCATTCATTTCGACGCCCATCCGGATTTGTATGATGAGTTCGAGGGCAGCCGGGTGTCGCATGCTTGCCCTTTCGCGCGCATCATGGAGGAGCGGCTGGCCAAGCGTTTGGTACAGGTGGGGATTCGGACGATGGTTGGGCGCCAGCGTGAGCAGGCCGAGAAGTTCGGGGTCGAAGTGGTGGAGATGCGGGAGCTTCCGGCTTTCGACCGGATGAAGGTTCACGGGCCGGTTTATATTTCTTTCGACATCGACGTGCTCGATCCGGCATTTGTGCCAGGGATCTCGCATCGCGAGCCAGGCGGAATGACGGTGAGGGAGGCGATTGCTCATCTGCACGCGATTGAGGGCACGATCGTTGGTGCGGAATTGTGGAGTTAAACCCCGCGCAGGATGTTGCGGGAATGACGGCGACGGTGGCGGCGAAGATGCTGAAGGAGATTTTGGGGAAGATGATTGCGGGTGGATAGGTAGAACTGCCTTGTCTCAGGCGGCTCAAGTCAGCGAGAAACGTGAGCGGTGGTGGAAACGCCTTTCGAGGCCAACGTCGCGGCGAGTGCAAGAGATCCTTCGACTTCGGTTGCGCTTCGCTGTCGCGAAGCACAACCTTCGCTCAGGATGACAACGCTATAAGTAATGACAGCGCAATATTAAGGAGTGAGTTATGCAAGTGAACGGCGTCTTGCGGACTGCGAGTCCGTATTCGGTAGATGAAACCGTGAAGCGGCTGGAATCGGTTCTCTCCCAGCGCGGAGTGCAGGTATTTGCTTTGGTCGATCACAGTGGCGAGGCGGAAAAAGTCGGGCTGAAGATGCGGCCGACCAAGTTGCTGATCTTCGGCAATCCCAAGGGAGGGACGCCGCTGATGGTGGCCGCGCCATCTTTGGCGATCGATCTGCCGCTGAAGGCTCTGGTGGCGGAAGATGAAAACGGCAAGGTTTGGGTTTCTTACAACAGTCCGGAATATTTGCAGCAGCGGCACGGCGTGCCCGAGGACTTGATCAAGAATATCGCGGTGGTGGGCGCGCTGGTCGCCAAGGCTATGGAATAATGCTGCGTCTAGTTAGTCGCTCTCATAATTTTTAGCGGAGGCTGTGTGGTTGAGGATTCCAACCGGGCCCGAGATCATCTGGCGAACGAGCGCACGTTTTTGGCGTGGGTGCGCACCAGCGTGGCAATTGTCGTATTTGGGTTCGCCATTGGACGGTTCGCCATTGCCATGCGGCAGTTGACGGCGTTTCAGGGCGTGCGCTTCGAAGACTACCGGGCTTTCCGTGTGGATGGGAATGAGTTCGATTCTGGCGGGAGTGGTGATGGTGGTCGCCGGACTGGCGCGATACCGGAAGGCGCGAGCGCAATTGGATCAGGGAAAGTTTGAGCCGGCGGGATTCATTGTGGATCTGGTGACGATCCTGACAGCGTTGTTTGGGTTGGCGCTGGCGGGGTATTTGATTTACGTGGAGAAGAGCTTTCGCTGAGTGAAGCAACACATTTAGCCAGTTTCCTTCGGCTTCCAAAAACCTATGGCAAACGATCAGGAAAAAGAGGCGGCGGCGCGGGCGAGCTTGCAGTTCGTGAAAGACGGACAGATCGTCGGCATGGGGACAGGGTCGACGGCGGCATATTTCATTCAACTGCTGGGCGCGCAGGTGAAGAATGGATTGAAAATCCGCGGCATACCCACCTCGGACCGTTCGCGGAGAAATGGCGGCGAAGCTGGGGATTCCGCTGACCACGCTGGATGAATGCCAGGAAATTGATGTCACGGTGGATGGCGCGGACGAGGTTGATCCGCAATTGCGATTGATTAAAGGTGGAGGTGGGGCGCTGCTGCGGGAAAAAATCGTGGCTTCGGCGACCAAGCAACTGGTGATCGTGGCCGATGCTTCAAAGCGGGTTCCAGTTCTGGGGAAGTTTCCGCTGCCGGTAGAAGTGATCAAGTTTGCGCAGGCGCTGGTGGCGAAGAAGATTCGGGCGCTGGGGGCCGCAGTCGAATTGCGGCGGAACGCTGACGGGAAGCCGTTTTTGACCGATGAGAATAATCACATTCTGGATTGCCGCTTCGGAAAGATTCAGGATGCGGAGGAGCTGGCACAATGCCTTAGCGATATGCCGGGAGTGGTGGAGCACGGATTGTTCATCGGAATGGCGAGCGTCGTGCTGGTGGCGAGCGGGAGTGAAGTTGTGGAGCTGCGGACGAGAAAAATAAAACTTTTTCACCACAGAGTCACGGAGACACAGAGAAAACCTTTTTTTGTTTTTCTCTGTGTCTCTGTTTCTCTGTTTCTCTGTTTCTCTGTGTCTCTGTGACTCCGTGGTGAATGGTTCATGAGTGATCAAGGATGACCGCAGGAGAACAGCCATCGGGACACGATCAGCCGTCGCGGCGGCGTACGTGAGATACCGCGTGCGGATGCCGCTGGATGTCACGGTGCTGCGTTCGGGGATTCCCGATACTTTGCCGGGGCGCTCAGTGAACCTGGGCGAGGGCGGAGTGGCAGCGGTGCTGGCGGGAGAGTTGTCGCCGGGCGAAGCAGTCGGTGTTGAGATCAGCCTGCCGCTGGTGAATGGTCTGTTGCGCACGCGGGCGATGGTGCGGCATCAGGACAAGCTGCGCTCGGGGCTCGAGTTTGTGGGGCTCTCAGCGGAACAGCGGGCCGCGATTCGCGATTGGGCGGGAGAAACGAAAGCGGAACCGGAACCGGGGGCGGGGCCGGAGGTTGCAATCGAGGCTGCCGCCGTGGAGGATTCGGAAAGCGATCGACCGGGTAATCGACCGAGCGATGGATCGGCTGCTGAGGCGCCACACCCGGTGCGGAAGCGGCGCGGGCGGGCCGCGATATTCGTGCTGGCCATCGCCGCCGTGCTGGTTGCAGGGTTCTGGTGGCGCTGGAACCGGGGATGGGAAAATTTGGAATCGAGTTTGCGAAGCGAAACGTCCGCCGCGGGCCAACAGCCTCAAACTCATGTTCCCGCCGACGTGATGGAAAAGCTGGTGACTCACCGGGTCGATCCTGATTATCCCGAGGCCGCACGCGCCGACAAGCTGCACGGAGTGATTGTGTTGGACGTAATCGTGGGGCAGGATGGATCGGTGATCTATATTCATCCGCTCAACGGACCGGATATCTTGGCCCATGCCGCGACGGACGCCATGCGCTGGTGGCGGTTTGAACCCTATCGCGTGGACGGCCGACCGGTCGTTGTAGAAACGACGGTCGCGGTAGAGTTCAAACCTTAAAGCGCAGGCAGCGCCAGACCTTCCGATTTCAACTGTTCTTGTTCACTTCTGTAGTTTTATTGATCTCAACCGGCTTCTCCTCCGCGCTCATCGCCGATTTGAAACCGCGAATCCCATCGCCCAGGCCTTTGCCGAGCTCGGGCAGTTTTTTGGGCCCAAAAATTAAAAGTGCGATTCCGGCGATGATGATCAAGTGCATCGGTTGAAAGAGTCCTTCGATCATTTAGAACCTCCTGTACTGGTTAGACGAAATTATGGATAAGGCGAGACTGGCGGCACAGCGGAGCCGGCCGCCAGTCTTTGGCCTACGATTGCGCTTACGATTGGCAAACGATGGTGCCGTTCATGCCATCGGGATAGAATCCGCCCGAACAATTTCCTCCGGCGTAAACGATGTTGAGCACCTGCGACGTGGTGCGTGGGATGCTCAGAGCATTGCTGCTGGTGACATCGTAGGGAGTGGATGTAGTTGGAGGAATATCGAGCGAATCTACGGCCGGGACTGGTCACATGGTTTTGAATGCACGCCAGCCGGATGGAGCCGGAATGTTGAGCTTCCGTGGCCAAAATCGCGCCCGCTGCCGCCAGATAGGTCTTGCTGCTGATCAATGGAGCGGCCCCCAGGTAGGCGCTTACCCCCACATCCTCAAATTGTCTGGCTAGCTCCAACCAGCTGGCGACGCTGCGAAAATCCGTAGCCCAAGGCATCAAGGTTAATGGTGGGCTTTTTTACCGCCGCCGTGCCGAGAGCCGACCGCAGGTACTTGCACGTGGTCGATTTCGTTCTCGCGCAGGGCCGTGGCCAGAAATGCCAGATTCGAACTTCCGAAGTCAGGCACCATATTTCCGCCAGTCGTGGGACCGCTTTCCTCGGCCGACGGTGAGCACTTTCAGCTGCAGCAGGTTTGCTCCGTAGGTCGCGACTGCGTAGAACTCAGCTTCCAGATATTCCAGGTTGAGGGCGAAATTTAAAATATCGGCATCGGTGATGGTGGTTGCGGCTTGAACCTTGCCGATCAGTCCCAAAGGGCCGCCCAGCATGGTTGCGGCCGCTACGCCGACCCCCGTTACGCCGACGCGTTTCATGAACTTACGGCGGTCGGATGGACTGTTGACTATGCGCTCTATTATTTCTGTCTTCATTGAGATATGCCTGTCCCTTTCAAGCTGAGACGTAGCTCAGCAAGTTGAAATTAGGGTTGGGCGAATTGAGCGGGATTCGCAGCGGGGCCGGTTCGAATGCAGGCGGAGTTCTGTCTTCGAGATTGTCTATAGGCTGTACGTTGGAAGAGCGATTTTGGATTGTTCGTGCAGAGTTTATTTTTGAAGCAGGGTTGCAGCCGGATGCTCTGCTTTCAGCTGCGGCGTTTGCGCAAGGCGCTGAGCATGATAATCCCGCTGACCGCAAACGATACCACCGCGGCAAGCGCGGCGATCAGCATAAGAATCCCACTAAGATGCAGGGCATCAGCAAATACGGCCGCCACGGCGAAGATCACGCCAAGACCGTTCAGCCAGAGCGGACCTTTAATAGAAGACGCCCGCTGGGAAGAAGCAAGATCGGGACGCAGGCGAAGTTGCAACAGCAACGCCGCCACTCCGATGGCGGCGACCACGACCAACGCTACCGGACTCAGAAACGCGCGCTGGCTAGTATAGAGGACGACCAGTGCAAGGGCCGCAAGTAGCAGGCCCGCCGCGATGATGGTCGCACCGCGAGGTGGAGGATTGGGACCCGGGCTCGAAGGGGCGTCTGACACGGAGTTCCGTCTTGAGATTTATACAGGCGCGGGGCGAGGTTTTCAAATTCTAGGGCGCGGCGGGCCAAATGCTGTCCTAAGAGTCTGGTGTCGCCGAGCTCGTTCCGGCGAGCCACTCAGCCTGCCGGGGATCGCCGTGGTTCACCGCATAGAGCACGAGTTCGACCCGCGACGAAATCCCCAGCTTGTCGAAAATGCGGAACAAGTACTTTTTGATGGTGTGCTCGCTGAGGTTTAGCTCCCGCGCAATGTCGCGATTGCTCATACCTTCAGCAACCAGGGCGACGACCTGCTCCTCGCGCGGCGTAAGCAGTTGGCGCCCTTTGGAATTGAGAACGCGAAGCGAAGGCACCTCGGAGACCAGGTCGAGCAGAAAGCTCATCTGCTCGGTGTTGGCCCATATCTGACCGTCTGCTACCCGCAGAATGCACCGGCAGAGCAGGCGGAAGTGCGCATCCGAAATGCAGAAGATGCCGCGGGCGCCGGAGCGGAATGCGTTGATGATCAGTTCGCGGTCGTAAGACTCGACCAGGAGAACTTTGGCGACGGCGGGATAAGAAAGGTGGACGCGGCGCATCGCGGTCAGCTGATTGGCGATACTGGCCGAATGATTCAGCGTGAGCACGAACACTTTGGCGGGATGATCAGCGACGGTCTGAAGAATCTGCGCGATATCGGCCGGGCATGTGGAAATGCGAAATTCGGAGCGGCGGCGCAAGGCGCTCGTCAACAGCTGCGCCTGCATGCGATTGGAATCTGCAATGAGGACAGTAATTGCGGATGAATCCGTGGCCAGAGACGAACTCATGATGCAGGGCTCCGAATGAAACGGTATTAAAGTGATGCGATCTTAGGCGTGCGTGGAGAAGTACTCAAGGAAAGATGTCACAAAATTTGAGGCACTCTTTCAATTCGGGAAAAGAAACGTCGATGCTGTGGAAAAGTAGAGCCTAGGTCGCGCTGGCTGAAATCCTCAGGCCGTTTCACAGTGAGCTTCGCAGCGGCAGCGCTAAATTCCTCATCGGAGAGTTTTATTTCTTCCAGCGGCATGTGATTCTGTGAACATGCAAGTCTACTTTTGTGGGTAGCCCGTAAAGGAACACTCCCGTACCGGCGCTCGATCACCACCGCGAACAGAACCCGCGCCGCTTGGGCTTTTGCGCTTTACGCGTCCGAATCTGGCATGACCCCATTGGTAGACAACACTTCCTATGTCTTGCCGCGCATTCCGCACGGAAGTACCTTACTCACGTTGAAGAGAGCCGAGCGGTAGAGAGCCTCTCGAAATCAAGTAACAGATGGAGCCCGTCGCGCAATGAGACTCTTCGGCAGAGCAGGACTTGCGATGACTGTGTTCTTGCTATTGCAGCTTTGCATGGCCGCATTCGCCCAGGAGCAGAAGAGGGAGCCAAACCTGGGTGCCAGCATACAGCCTTCTCAAACCGGCCTAACCGGGGCTGGATTGGGGAGCACGGGAATGGCGGCTGCAAAAGCCGGGCCAGCGGATGGCGTGGGAAACCCTCAGCTCGGAGGACGCCATCCGCTTTACCGGCTGACCCGAAGTGACGTTGTGGCGTTAAGTTTCACCCTTTCGCCTGAGTTTGATCAGTTGCTCACCGTCCAACCAGACGGCTATGTCTCCCTGAAAGATGCAGGGTCGATACTCGCACAGGGACTGACCCTGGAGGAGTTTCGCGTAGCCGTACGGCAAGCGTATGCCGGATATCTGCACGATCCACAGGTTGCAGTTGCACTCAAAGAGTTCGAACACCCCTATTTTGTGGCAGGCGGTGAGGTAGGACATCCGGGCAAGTACGAGCTGCGGGCCGACACAAGCATCCTGGAGGCCGTTGAAATAGCGGGCGGCTTCACCCACGAGGCCAAGCACTCGCAGGTGGTTCTGTTCCGCCACGTCAACAATGATCTGGTAGAAGCGCACATTTTCGACCTGAAGAAGATGTTGAAGGAAAGAAGCCTCGGCGAACCCCCCCAGTTGCGCCCGGGTGATCTGGTATTCGTTCCGCAAAACTCACTCTCAAAGATCGCGGAATTTCTCAGCAAGCCTGCCTTAAGCATGTACGTAAGCTCCACACAGTTTTAGCGAGATACGGTTCAATCCCATGGCCGATCAAGAACTAATGCACAAGAGAGCAGAACCGGTGTCGCCGACGATGCGTGAACTAGCGATGGTCCTATTCCGCCAGCGAAGACTCTTCGTCGGCGTATCGAGCTTGGTGTTCGTGCTGGCCGTAGTCTATGCGCTTGCTGGGCTCACCTATCGCGCTCAGTTGCGAGTGTTGGTGCGCCGTGGGCGCTCCGACCCTCCTGTGGCCGCACAGGAGAATGCGCCTCCCGATTTTTCCCGCGTGGAAGTAACGGAAGAAGAGCTGAACTCGGAAGTAGAGCTGCTGAAGGATGACGACGTCATGCGCCGCGTCGCTGAAGCCAACAATCTGGCGGCCCATGACTGGTTGCGATGGCTGCGCCCTCACGAGGCGCAGGCGGCGCGCGTGGAAAGAGCGGCAAAAAGACTGGGCAATCGTCTGAAGGTGGAATCGATCAAGAAAACCAACTTGATCGCGGTCAGCTATGACGCCGCCGATCCTCAACTGGCGGCACAGGTGATGCGGTCGGTAGCCAGCGTATATCTGGAAAAACATACTGAGGTCCACCGGCCGGCGGGGCAACTACATTTCTTCGACCAGCAGACCGGAGAATCGCGGCAGCAACTTGAGGAGGCCAAACAGAAGCTCGTTGCCTTTACGAACGATCACAGCGTGGTGATGGCCGCGCAGCAACGTGATCTCGCGTTGCAACGGCTCGACGCCGAAGAGGCGATCTACAAGCAAACTCAGGTGCAGATATCTGAAACCGCCAAGCGAGTCCAGGAGCTGGATATTCAGTTGGCGAAGTTGCCGCCGCGCACCACCACGCAAGTCCGCACCGCGGACAATCCGGAACTGTTGCGGGCGTTGAAGGCCAGCCTGCTGGATCTCGAGTTGAAGAAGACGCAACTACTGACCAAGTTCGAGCCCACCCATCGTCTGGTGCAGGAAGTAGTGCAGCAAATCGCGCAGGCCAAATCTGCAATCGCGGCCGAAGACATAACGCCTGTGCGCGATGAAACTACCGACAAAGACGCCGACTATGAATGGGCCCGGGCGGAGCTGCAGAAGGCGCAAGTCGAGATGAAAGGGCTCGAAGCACGAGCAGCAACTACGAGTGCGCATCTGGTGGAATATCGCACTCTGGCCCGCCAGCTTGGAGACGATGCGATTACCCAGGACGACCTTGTCAGCCGGGAGAAAGCGGCGGAGGACAACTATCTGCTTTATGTGAAGAAGCGGGAGGAAGCGCGGATGGGCGATGCTCTGGACGAAGGCGGCATCGTTAACGTAGCGATCGCCGAGCAGCCTATTGTGCCCGCGTTGCCAGTCTGGCCGCCCGGACTGATCGTGCTGGTGGGATTTGTTGCGGCCCTGACCTCGGGTACTGGCGCCGCATTCGCGGCGGATTATGTGGACCCGGCCCTGCGCACCCCCGAAGAAGTACTAACGTGTTTGGAGATCCCAGTTTTGGCTTCCATACCGGAAAGAACGGGCCGGCGGCTATCCGCTTAATAAGGAGATCAAGATGAGCGCAAATGCAGAAGTGTTGCAAGGGTCCACCGTGATCGGATCAATGCAGGAAACAGTGGTGCCGCAAGTTTTGCCCCTCGCCCGAGTGAAGGATTGGAATCCCAAGGACTTTGCCCGCGAGCAGATTCGAGGCCTGGTGCGGCGGGTCTTCTTTGCCGGCGGGGAACGGCCAGTGCGGCAGGTCGTTTTTAGCGCCGCCGAGCCGCACATCGATGTGGCCAGCATCTGCGCCCAGGTAGCGCAAGCTCTGGCCTTGGAGACGCGGGCCCATGTGGCAATCGCGGACCGTGGGCGCTGGATCGCGCATACTGCCGATTTCCGCGCGCATTCTCCCGGAATTGCTGCGATTAAATCCGCATCGATTCAAATGGCGATCAACCTGTGGCGTGTGCCGGGGATCGGAATCGGCGAATACGGAGCGGAATCCGCTACCGGCCTTCACTGGCTTTCCGATCTGGCGGCGCTGCGGAATGAGTTCGAGTACGCAGTGATTCACGGACCATCCGCAGGCACCTCGAGCGAAGCCACTTTGCTGGGTCAGTTAACGGATGGAATCATTCTCGTGCTGGGGGCTCATAGCACGCGCAAGGCTACCGCCCGCGAGATCAAAGGAAAGCTGGAAGCGGCGCAGTGCCGGATTCTGGGAACAGTGCTAAGCGAAAGAACATTTCCTGTACCGGAGAGTATTTACCGGCGGCTGTAAATAGTTTTGCTGTGAAAGCCAGCGAAAGACGTGCAGCGTAAGCGTCATCGCGTCGCAAAAACTAAAAACTCTTTGCGATCGAAAACAAGAACGGCAATGGGGCTCAATGAGCGGTAGCTATGGATTTGCGGCGGCAAGTGCCGCCGGTGTGGCACACGATTCGCGGTTGCGCGTGGTCGAGGTGTCCCCGCCGCAATGGTTTGCCATTCAGGTGCGCTACCGCTTCGAGAAAAAAGCCGCGGTGCAGTTGAAACAAAAGAGCTGCGAAGTCTACCTCCCCATGCGGACGGAACGCCACACGTGGAGCGATCGGAAAAAAATGGTGACGATTCCACTGTTCCCCGGGTATGCGTTTGTGCGGATCGATCAGTCGCGGGAAGCGCGGCAGGCAGTCTTGAAAACAGTGGGAGTTACCGGCTTCGTAAGCTTTGGTGGGACCGTCATCCCGGTGCCCCCCAAGCAAATTGACGATCTCCAACTGTTATTGCGCGAGAAAGGGCTCTTTTCCATGCACGCATTCGCGAAGGTGGGACAGCGCGTACGCGTCCGGAGCGGGTGCCTATGCGGATTGGAAGGGCTGCTGCTGCAAAACGAAAAAGGAAAAATGGTGATTTCGATTGAATCGATCCAGCGCTCACTGGCAATTGAAATCACAGGTTATGAGTTGGAATCGGTCTGAGGCCCATCTAGTGTCGTCTGCTTCTTGTTTCTATCGAGTGCAAAAGAAAGTGCGAGAAACCGCCTCGGCGGCACGACTGCTGAAACGCGTGCTGGACGTCGTTGTAGCGACAGCCGCGCTGATCTTCCTGGCGCCGACACTGGCGCTGATCGGGATTCTCATCAAGTTGGGTTCGCCCGGCCCTGTGCTTTATACCGCGATGCGCGCAGGACACAAGGGCAGGCCATTTCCATGCTACAAGTTTCGCACCATGGTGCGAGACGCGGACGATCGGAAAGAAGGACTGCGTAAGCAAAATCAGAGGTCGGGTCCATTTTTCAAGATTGCTTGCGACCCGCGAGTCACGCGCATCGGCCGGTTTCTGCACCGCTACAGTCTGGATGAGTTGCCACAGCTGTTGAATGTGCTGAAGGGCGAAATGAGCCTCGTCGGACCACGGCCACATCCTCTCGATGACGTTTCCGCATATGCAATCGAGCACTTGCCGCGGCTGGATGTAATCCCGGGGATGACCGGACTTTGGCAGGTGACGGCCCGGCGTGATCCATCTTTTCAGATCGGAATGAGCCTGGATATGAAATACATCCACAACTGGAGTCTGGGCATGGATATGCGAATCCTGCTAAAGACCGCTGGCGCAGTGCTGCGTGGGAGCGGCGACTGATGGCGTCTGCCTCGACAGGAATCGCGCGTCCGGCGGCTCTGGCAGGCGAAGCCGTCAACACTGCCCTTCAGCTGTGGCTGCGCCTGTTGCAGGCGATGATAACTGCGCCGACGCTGCTCTTCCTCGCTGCTCTCACGGCGATGCTACTGCGTCATCCGGATGTGCCTTTCTACGAAATCGATCGCGTGGCGTTTGTGCTGCTGGTGCTCGGCGTAGCGGGGAGAGCAGTTGTAACGCGGCAGAAGGTCTTAGTGATGGAGCGGGCAACGTGGCCGATGATCGGGCTGACTCTTCTGGCCGTTGCCAGCGTGATGGCGCAACCATTCGATAACGAAACGTGGTGCCTGCTCGCCGCAAAATTTATTGTGCCGTTCGCGCTGTTTCATCTCGCGGGACTGGTATTTCAAGAGGAGTGCCGACTGCGGCGGTTCGAAGTTTTCGCTCTCGTGGTGCTGGCCTATCTGTGCTTCACCTCGATCGCATTCATGGTGGGCGCCAAGTCCCTGATCTTCCCGCGTTTCATCCTCGACGAAAGCCTGGGCTACCACGCCGACCGGGCGCGCGGTCCGCTGCTGCAGGCCGTGGCAAATGGGGTTTCCTTGAATCTACTTGGCGTGCTAGCGCTGCACGCTTTTTTGCGGGGAAGGATTCGCGGCCTGAAAGCTGTAGTGTTGCTCGGCTCCGTGCCGGTTGCCATTCTCGCGACCATGACCCGTGCCGTCTGGCTTTCCTTCGTAGCCAGCGTCGGAGTTCTCATCCTGCGCTCGAATAATCGCAAGCTACGGCGCATATGTCTTGCCATGGCGTTGATGGGAGCGGTCGGGCTGCTTATCGCGCTCAGCTTTGAGGATCAGCGGCGCGCACTTTCGGAGCGCATGTTCGAATCCGGCCCAGTCGATTTCCGCGAGGCCGTCTACACCGGCGGCTGGCAGATGTTCCTGGAAAAACCCCTAACCGGATGGGGAGTGAACCAAATGCCCGCGGAACTTGCGCGGCACGTTAGCGGCTATAAGGAAGCGGAACTGTATCCGCACAATACCTACCTGGAACTGCTGGTGGAGCACGGTGTCTTCGGTTTAGCGCTCTATGGTTGGTTGATGTGGGAACTCCTGCGGCTCGGCTGGGCTCCGGTTCCGCTGGATGAAAAAGCCAGCCTGCTGAATCACGACTTCCACCTTCTGTGGCCGGTTTTACTGGGTATCTATTGGGTAAATGCAGCACTCGTCGTCATGAACTATCAGTTTGTGAACGGGCTGCTATTCACCCTCGCCGGAATGCTGGCTGCGCAGCAGCGGCGCGCAGCAAAAGATTTGGAACGCAATCCAGATCGCTCTCTCCCTGTTTCTTTCGCCGCCAATCATTAATCGATTCCTCCGAATCTGTACTCGAATTCCATGCTCACAGTTGCTTATCTCGCGAATCAGTTTCCCGCAGCGGTCGAGCCTTATGTGGGCGAGGAAATCCAGGAACTCAGAAGATGCGGAGTGAAGGTGATTCCAGGCAGCGTGCGAAAGCCGGGTGCGAGCCTGCAAGGATCGGCCGGCGTCGATCCCGTGGCAGAGATTCTCTGCCTGCAACCGCTTCGAGTTCTGATTCTTCTGCGCGCTCTCGCTCTTGCGATGTGGCGCTGGAAACGGATTGCCCCTCTATTGAAGCGCGTGCTTCTGCGCGGGAAAGAATCGCCGCGGCGCCGAATGAAAGCCTTGCTGCACACTTGGTTAGGAGCTTATTACGCGGCGCTGCTGCGGAAACGGGGAGTCGATCATATCCGCGTGCATCACGGCTATTTCGGCTCATGGATTGCGATGGTAGCGGCCCGCCTGCTGGGAATCGATTTTAGCTTGACGCTGCATGGATCCGACCTGCTGATCGATGGCGCCTATCTCGATACGAAGCTGGAGAATTGCCAGTTTTGCATCACGATTTCCGACTACAACCGCCGTTACATTCTGGAACGCTTTCCGGAGATTGACCCTAAGAAAATCATCGTGTCACGGCTGGGCGTAGACGATGTGGCCAGCGCGGAATCTGCAGTGAGGATCCGCAAGAGCGAGTGCCGTCCCTTAACTTTGTTGGCCGTCGGACGCCTGCACGCCGTGAAGGACCATGCATTCCTGGTTCACGCCTGCGCTCGACTTCGCGAAAGCGGTCTCGATTTTCGGTGCCTGGTTGCCGGCGAAGGACCGGAGCGGCGGCGCTTGGAATCGCTGATCTGTAAGAACCAACTGGAAGAAAGGATCACACTACTCGGCCACGTCGACCGCTCACAGATGGCCGCTCTTTATGAGCGAGCAGACGCCGTGGTGCTTACCAGCCGCAGCGAAGGGATTCCGTTAGTTCTGATGGAAGCGATGATCCGGGGCCGGCTGGTGCTTGCGCCCGCGATCACAGGGATTCCGGAGATCGTCATTCCTGGAAAAACGGGATTCCTCTACACGCCCAGAGCGTTGGAAGATTTTGTGGCCAGGGTTCTCTTCATCGACCTACAGATGCGTTCGGAGGACCGATGCGCCGTTAGCCGGCTGGACTGGCTCCGGCACGCAGCCAGATTGCAAGTCCTTCACAACTTTAACCGCAGAAAAACCCTGACGCACTTTGGCGAACGGTTCCTGCAACTCGTCGCCGGCTCGGATTTCGCAAGTCAGAATTCCGCAATTCATGATTCCGCACCCGAGAATTTGGCGTCCCAGGGTTTCGCAACTCAGGATTTCGCAACCCATGATTCCGCTACCGAGGATTGGAGCCCTCCGCATGAGGATACTGTTCTGCAACAAATATAACTACGCCTTCAGCGGGACCGAAACCTACCTCTTCGGAACCATGGCCCTCATGCGCTCGATGGGGCATGAAGCCGCCCTGTTTTCGATGACCGATCCCCGCGGCAAGCCCACTCCATACGACCACCATTTCATGCCCTACATCGATTTCAAAAAGCAGACCGGGTGGATTCATAAAGTTAAATTAGCTGCGCATGCGATTTATTCACTCGAGGCGCGGCGCCGCATTCGGGCGATGATTGCCGACTTCCGACCCCATGTGGCCCATGTGCGGAACATTTACCACCATTTATCGCCCTCGATCCTGTGGGAGCTGAAGGCGCAGAGAGTCCCGGTTGTTTACCACCTGAACGATTTCAAGGTGCTGTGTCCCAACTACAACCTATTACGCCGCGGAGAAACGTGCGAGGCCTGCAAGGGCGGCGAATTCTGGAACGCATTCAGGGAGAAGTGCTATCCGGGGCGCGGCGAACGTCTCACGCTGGTAGCAGAGGCTTACGTCCACAAATGGCTGCGCACGTACCAGAAATGCGTGGACTGCTTTTTAGCGCCCAGCCTGTTCGTAAGAGACAAGTTCGTCGAACATGGATGGGATCCAGATAAATTTGAAGTTCTCTCCCATTTTCAGGAAGTCAAGGACGTTGCTGTGCGCAGCGCAGAAAATGCTCCGCTACTTTACTTTGGCCGGTTGTCTCCGGAAAAAGGCATAGACGACTTGTTGCGCGCCATGCAGAGCCTGCCGAATCTTTGCCTGCTCATTGCGGGGGAGGGGCCGGAGCGCACTAAGTTGGAACGACTTGCTGCCGCGTTAGGGCTCTCCAACGTCAAATTTGCCGGCCACCTGGCGGGGACGGATCTGAAGCGCGCGATTGCGAATTCGCGCTTTACCGTGTTGCCGTCGCATGCTTACGAAACTCTGGGCAAGACCATTCTCGAATCCTACGCGGAAGGACGGGCTGTTGTGGCCACAGACCTGGGATCGCGAAGGGAATTAGTGCATGCGGGGAAGACCGGACTGTTGTACCGGACGGGCGATGTGGAGCAGCTAGCATCGTCCCTCGAATTTTTGAGTGCGCAACCGGAATTGGCCGAAAAGATGGGGCAGGCGGGCCGGGAGCAAGTGCGGCAACGGCACGCTCCGGAGGAGCACTATGCGGCTCTGGCGAGTTTGTATGAACGTCTGGCCAACCAAACGAAAGCTTCGTCGAACGATCATAGACAGGAGCGCACGCAGAATCCAAGCTCCACACCGGATCCAACCCGAATTGCGAACGCGCGCGTGGAAGATCGTGGATTCGTCCCACTAAAACATCTTCGGTTTCCTCCGGATTTGCCAGACGACAACCGACTTGCGCATGAGCAGTTCCAAAAACCCGCGCTCAAGGTCGCGTTCATCGGCGGTCGTGGCGTGGTTTCAAAGTACAGCGGGATTGAAACCTACTATGAAGAAATGGGCAAGCGCCTGGCAGGAATGGGGCACCAGGTCACAGTTTATTGCAGGATGTACTTTACTCCGCCCGGGGAACAACACAACGGCATGCGCGTAGTGCGGCTGCCCACCATCCGCTCCAAACACCTGGAAACTCTGATCCATACATTTCTCAGCACGCTCCATGTTTTGACGCAACCTTGCGACATAGTGCACTACCACGCGCTCGGGCCGGCATTGTTCTCGTTTATTCCACGTCTGGCAGGAAAGAAAACCGTGGTCACAGTGCAGGGGCTCGACTGGCAGCGCAAGAAGTGGGGCCGCATCGCCTCCGCCGTTTTGCAACTGGGAGAGCGCGCCGCCGTAAGTTTGCCCAACACCACGATGGTAGTCTCCCGAACATTGCAGCAGCATTACCGGAAAACCTACGGGGCCGCGACTTCCTACGTGCCGAATGGCGGCTTGCTGCGGGAGCAGTCTTTCCCCGACAAGATCTTTGATTGGAATCTCGATCCGGGGAAATACATATTGTTCCTGGGAAGATTTTCGCCAGAAAAAGGTTGCCATCTGCTGGTCGACGCCTACGAGCAGTTGGAGACCGACGTTAAATTAGTGATGGCGGGAGCGTCGAGCTATTGCGATGATTATTCTCGCAACCTGCGAAGCCATGCTAGCGAACAGATCAAGATTTTGGACTGGGTTTCAGGCGACGCTCTCAACGAGTTGCTGACTCATGCAATGCTATTTGTCCTGCCGTCGGATCTCGAAGGCCTGTCCCTTGCGCTGCTGGATGCGATGGGCGCGGGTCTGTGCGTCCTCACCAGCGACGTCGCAGAAAATCGCGAAACGATCGACGATGCGGGATTCACCTTCCGGCGCGGCGACGTTGCCGATTTGGCCGACCGGCTCCGGTTTCTGATTGCGAATCCGGCAGTTCGAGAGGCTGCGGGACAAGCCGCAAAGCGCCGCATTCGCGAGCGTTATCAATGGCGGGACATTGCCCTGGAGATAGAGCAAGTCTATTTCGAAATGATGGGATGGAAGCCAGCCGCATTGCCGAGTAAGAAACCGAGCGGGAGGGTATTTGCTCCAGCGTCCGCGGACACGCGCAGAGCAAGTTAAGACTGCAGGTGCGATGTTTCAAAAAATGTACTAGCTCGCTGCATAACCGAAGTAACAACAGCAGGACGGGATGAATCCCGTCCTTTTTGTTTACAATGAATATTCGCTCGCAGCAGCCGAACTGCAAGTGTGCATATCGAACCGGAGCAACCTCACCATATGGAAAACACGATCGTCGTTACGGGTGGGGCAGGCTTTATCGGATCGAACTTTATCCTGCAGCGAATCGAGCGGGATGCCACCTCGGTCGTGAACCTGGACAAGCTGACCTATGCGGGCAATCTGCACAATCTGGAGACCGTAGCAAACGAGCGTCGATATGAGTTCCTCCGCGGTGACATTGCCGATCGCGCCCTCGTAAGCCAACTGCTGCAGCGTCGCAAGCCACGAGCCATCGTGCACTTTGCCGCCGAAAGCCACGTTGATCGCTCGATTCGCGGCCCCGAGGCTTTTATTCGCACGAATATCGATGGGACCTTCGCCCTCCTGGAAGAAGTCCGAGCCTACTGGGGAAGCCTGGCTGAGCAGGAGAAGAAGAACTTTCGCTTTTTGCATGTCTCCACCGATGAGGTGTTCGGCTCGCTCGGCCTCGACGATCCCGCGTTTTCTGAGACCACGCCGTACGCGCCCAACAGTCCCTACGCGGCGTCCAAAGCGGCGTCAGACCATCTTGTGCGCGCCTACCACCACACCTACGGACTGCCCACGCTGACCACGAATTGCTCGAATAACTACGGACGCTTCCAGTTTCCGGAGAAACTCATTCCGCTGGTAATCCTCAACGCGTGCGATGGTAAACCGTTGCCGGTTTACGGTGACGGCAAGAATGTTCGCGACTGGCTATATGTGGAGGATCACTGCGAAGCGATCGCAACCGTGCTCGCGCGAGGAGAAGTGGGGCAGACATACAACATCGGTGGCTGGAACGAGAAGCAGAATATCGACATTGTGGGGATAATCTGCGACATCGTCGATGAAATGGCGGGGAGCCGCGAAGAACCGCGCCGCAGCCTGATCACATTTGTGAAGGACCGTCCCGGCCACGACCGGCGTTATGCCATGGATGCAACCAGGATCGAGCGCGAACTCGGCTGGCGTCCGGCGGAAACTTTTGAGAGTGGAATTCGCAAGACCATCAAGTGGTACCTGGAGCATGAGCAGTGGGTCCGCGATGTAACCAGCGGTGGCTACCGCCAATGGATCGAAATCCATTACTCTTCTTGAATTCAATCATCCTATGACGCAAGCCTCGAACACGAGTTGCAAAGGGATCATTCTGGCGGGCGGGTCGGGAACTCGGTTGTATCCCGTCACGCATGCCATGGGCAAGAGCCTGCTCCCGGTTTACAACAAGCCCATGATCTATTACCCGCTGTGCACGCTGATGCTGGCGGGGATTCGCGACATCCTTCTTATTACAACGCCCGACGACGTGGCCAAGTTCCAGGCGCTACTGGGTGACGGAAGCCAGTTCGGAATCCGTTTGCAATACAAGGTGCAGCCCAAGCCGGAAGGAATCGCGCAAGCGTTTCTTGTCGGTGAAACTTTTATTGGAGCCAGTGCCTGCGCGCTCGTGCTAGGTGACAATATTTTCTACGGTCACGACCTGGCCAAGGACTTGCGCGAAGCCGCGAACAAGACGAAAGGCGCACGCGTATTTGCTTATCCTGTGCACGATCCCGAGCGGTATGGAGTCGTGGAATTCGATGGCGCGGGGCGTGCGCTAAGCATCGAAGAAAAACCCAGCAAACCGAAATCTCGTTATGCAGTGACCGGACTTTATTTTTACGACGACCAGGTGGTCAAGATTGCGAAGGCTTTGAAGCCAAGTCCGCGCGGCGAGTTGGAGATCACCGACGTAAACAAAGCGTATCTCGAACGCGGCCAACTCGAAGTCGTGGTGATGGGACGAGGCATGGCATGGCTCGATACCGGCACGCATGAGTCGTTGATGGATGCGTCACTCTACATTCAAGCCATCGAGAAGCGGCAAGGCCTGATGGTGGCTTGTCCCGAGGAGATTGCCTTCCGCTCCGATTACATCACGGCCGATCAGGTAGAGAAAATTGGTAACTCGATGAAGAACAATAGTTACGGAGCTTACCTGCTGCAACTGTTGCGGGAGAAGGTATTCTGATGGATGCAGTCCAGGCAACCGGTCCCGCGATGAATGCGCTCAAAAAAATTCCGACTTCACTGCCCGGCGTTTTTGCGCTCGAGCCGCGCGTATTCGGCGATGAGCGCGGGTTCTTCTTCGAGAGCTACAACCAGAAAATCATGACGGAGGCGGGCATCGCGGAAAACTTTGTTCAGGATAATCACTCCTGCTCGTCGCGCAACGTTCTGCGCGGATTGCATTATCAGCTAAAACATCCACAGGGAAAACTTGTGCGCGTCGCCGAAGGCGAAATTCTGGACGTTGCCGTGGACATGCGCCGGAGTTCTCCTACCTTTGGCCGCTGGGAAGGCGTGCGGCTGTCGGGCGAGAACAAACGCATGCTGTGGATTCCCGCCGGCTTCGCGCACGGATTCCGTGTGATTTCCGAAAAGGCTCACGTGCTCTACAAAGCGACCGATTTCTACGCGCCCGAACATGAGCGCACCGTCGCTTGGAATGATCCTCAGCTCAAGATCGATTGGGAACTGGACGGCGAGCCGATCATATCGGTGAAAGACCAGCGGGGCGTGACATTCCGCGATGCCGAAAGCTTCAGCTAAATTTCCATGCGAGTCACAATTTTTGGCGCCTCTGGTCTTCTGGGTAAAGATATCCTGCGCGAGTGGAGCGGCGATGCTCTCACCGGGCTAAGCTCGCGCGATGCGGACATTCGTGACGCGCAGCGCGTGCGGCAAGTGGTGCAGGAAACGCGCCCGGAGTGGATTGTCTTGTCCGCTGCCTATACCGATGTGGACGGATGCGAAAGTAATTCTGAACTGGCTTTCGCGGTGAACCGCGATGGCGCGGTGAACGTTGCCATGGCCGCGAAGGAAGTCGGAGCGCGGCTATTATTTCTCAGCTCCGATTATGTCTTCGATGGAAAAAACACCGTCCCCTACGAGACCGAAGTCCGAACGCAATCCGCAGAGTGTATATGGACGAACCAAGGCCGAAGCAGAAATCAAACTGCTGGAGTTGATGCCGGATTGTTGCATCGCCCGAACGTCGTGGCTATTTGGCGTCGGAGGAAAATGTTTCCCCGATACGATTCTGAAATTGGCCGCTAGCCGGCCCGCGCTCGATGTGGTCAATGACCAGCGTGGTGCCCCACGTATGCGGTCGATCTGGCTCGCGCGATCATCCAATTGTGCCGGCAGAACACGAGTGGAATCGTACACGTGACCAATGCCGGTAGATTGCAGCTGGTTTGAATTTGCGCAAGAGATTGTCCAGAGTACCGGACTTACCACAAGCGTGCGGCCGGTTAGTAGCCAGCATATGGCGCGTCCCGCACCTCGTCCCGCCTATTCAGTTTTGTCCCGGGCTCGCTTGCATGCTCTCGGACTCGAAATGCCTTCCTGGCATGATGCATTGCAGCGTTACCTCGAACAGCGCCGCGCTGAATAGTGGTCGTGCTGCAGACTCACTGTTACCACTGTCATCCTAAGCGTAGCCGTTCTTTAGGCGTGGCGAAGGATCTCAGGCTTGACCTACCCAACGTGTGAGCCAAACTGCACCACCGCTGGACCCGCGCAGAGATTGCCTCACCTCCGGCCGCCCTGCTACGATGGCCGAGGTCCCCGCCTGGAATCTCGTGAAAATAATCCAGAACTATATTGATGGCCGATTTGTTCCCGGGAAACGCGATTTCGCGGATGTGAATCCGGCAGACGGGACGGTGATCGCACAGGTCGCTGAAGCCGACGAAGCGCAAGTAGATGAAGCTGTGCACTCGGCGCGGTCTGCGTTACGCCGAGAATGGGGCCGGCTCGGCGTCCGCGAACGTGCGGCGCGATTGCACCGAGTCGCGGATGCGATTGAAAAGCGTTTCGATTGCTTCGTTCAGGCCGAAGTTGCCGATACGGGCAAGCCAGTTTCTCTTGCTTCCAAGCTCGATGTCCCCCGCGCAGCCGCGAATTTCCGCGTCTTCGCCGATCTGGTGAAAATGTCTGGATTGGAATCTTTTCAGACAGAAACCCCAGACGGAACGAACGCTCTGAATTACGCTGTGCGTAAGCCGTTAGGCGTCGTCGGCATAATTACTCCGTGGAATCTTCCCTTGTTGTTGCTCACCTGGAAAGTCGCGCCGGCTTTGGCATGCGGCAATGCCGTGATTGTGAAGCCCTCGGAAGAAACTCCAGCGACTGCCACTCTGCTTGCCGAGGCAATGCAGGATGCGGAAATTCCGAACGGCGTCTACAACGTAGTGCATGGTTTCGGGCCGGGTTCGGCGGGAGAATTTCTGACCCAGCATGCTGATGCGGACGCGATTACTTTTACCGGTGAATCAAAAACCGGCGCAGCCATCATGAAAGCTGTTGCGCCCACGGTAAAGCCGGTTTCATTTGAACTGGGTGGAAAGAATGCGGCAATCGTATTCGCGGATTGCAACTTTGAAGAGGCGGTAATCGGATTATCCGACGCCGTGTTTCTGAATACAGGGCAAGTATGCCTGTGCGCCGAGCGCGTTTATGTGGAACGAAAAATCTTCGATGCGTTCGTGGAAGCATTAAGGCAGAAAGCGGAGAGTCTGCGTCGCCGGATGGCCGAACGATCCAACGACGAATCTGGGGCCACTGATTTCTGCACAACATCGCGAGAAGGTGCTCTCGTACTATCGACTGGCCCGCGAAGAAGGCGCGACTGTCGCGACCGGAGGAGGAGTCACAACATTTGGCGACAACCGTGACAATGGTTTCTACGTGCAGCCAACCATCTTTACTGGACTTCCGGAATCGGCGCGCTGCGTGAAAGAAGAAATCTTTGGGCCAGTATGCCACATCGCGCCATTCGATTCGGAGGAAGAAGCGGTCGCCATGGCCAACGACACCAAGTACGGGCTTGGCGGCGTCGATATGGACGAGTAACTTGAAGCGCGGCCATCGCGTTGCGCAACAGATGAACGTCGGCATCACGTGGGTGAATTGCTGGTTCCTGCGCGATCTCCGAACGCCATTTGGCGGAGCCGGACTTTCCGGCATCGGCCGCGAAGGCGGAATGCATTCACTGAATTTCTATTCTGAATTGAACAATATTTGTATCCGGCTGTAATACTCGTAGATGTCTGCACAAGAAGTTTGGAAATAGAATGCGCGGCACCAAAAGCAAAATCACGGAAAGCAAAGTCGTCGAAGGCAAAGCGACGCCGCGAGGCAAGTATCCTCACATCAAGCGGGCTGGTGACTTTCTGTTTGTATCCGGCACAAGTTCGCGCCGCGCCGACGACACAATTGCTGGCGCAGAAGCCGATCCAGTCGGCGCAGTGCGGCTCGATATTGGGATACAAACCCGTGCTGTAATCGAAAATATTCGCGACATCTTGCAGAGTGCGGGAGCGCAGCTGCAAGATGTAGTCGAGATTTCCACGTATCTCGTGAGCATGAATGATTTTGCCGGCTACAACGAGATCTATGGAGAGTTCTTCGACTACAACGGTCCGGCGAGGACGACTGTCGCGGTGCATCAACTGCCGCATCCGCACTTACTCATTGAGATTAGAGCCACGGCTTATAAACCGCTGAAATAGGAGGCGCGATGGCGTCCATCAAAAATCTGAAGGCGTTCAATTTCCAATCCTGGATCGAAGAGAATAAAGACAAGCTCAAGCCTCCAGTGGGTAATGCGCAAGTGTGGGAAGATGGCGAGATGATTGTGACCGTGGTGGGAGGTCCGAACCAGCGGCGCGACTATCATGATGATCCGACGGAGGAATTTTTTTACCAGCTCAAGGGCAACATCTCCCTGCGCATCATGGAGACGCCCGGCAAGCCTCCGCTCGAAGTGGCCATTAAAGAAGGAGACATTTTCCTCCTGCCCAAGCATCTTCGCCATTCACCGCAGCGGCCTGCTGACACGATCGGAGTAGTGGTTGAAGTGCCGCGCCCCGAAGGCTCTTTGGACGCTTTTGAGTGGTACTGTCCGAATTGTCATCAATTGATCTATCGTGCGGAAGTGAAGCTGAAGAGTATTGTGAAAGATCTGCCGCCTCTGTTTGAACAGTTTTATTCGAGTGAGAGCCGCAGAAAATGCAAGCACTGCGGTACGGTTCATCCCGGCAAATAAAAATGCAAGTAATCGATATCCACAATCATTTTTTCCCCAACTCATGGCCCGACCTTGCGGCGCGCTACGGCACGCCGAACTGGCCGTGGATCAAGCATACCGAGTCGGGGAAGGCGGACATCATGGTGGGCGACCACTTCTTCCGCCATATTTACTCGGCATGTTGGGATCCGGAAATTCGGCTAGAAGAAATGGACCGTGACGGCGTTGACATGCAGGTTATCTCCGCCACGCCGGTATTGTTTGCCTACGAGCGTCCAATGGAACACGCGCTCGATTGCGCGCAGTTATTCAACGAGGCAGCGCTCGAACTTTGCGGTCGGGGCAAGGGCCGGCTGAAATCTTTTTGCCAGGTTCCTTTACAGGATACTGATGCGGCTTGCAAGGAACTGACTCGATGCATGCGATCAGGACATCTCGGCGTGCAAATTGGCAATCACGTAGGCAACAAAAATCTCGATGATCCCGGCATCGTAACTTTTCTTCACCACTGCGCCGATGAAGGCGCGGCCGTGCTCGTTCACCCTTGGGATATGTTTGCCCCGGAGCGCATGCCGAAGTACATGATGCCGTGGACGGTCGGCATGCCGGTGGAGACGCAACTCTCCGTAGTGGCTCTGATTTTAAGTGGCGCTTTTGATCGGCTGCCCAGCACGCTGCGCATTTGTTTCGCGCACGGCGGCGGAAGTTTCGCGTTTCTGCTGGGGCGGTTGGAAAACGCCTGGCATCATCATCCGGTGGCGCGTGGCGATTGCCAACATCCACCCAGCCACTATCTCAATCGCTTCTCTGTAGATTCTGCGGTGTTCGATCAGCGTTCACTCCAATTTCTTGTTGGAACGATGGGAGCCGATCAGGTGATGCTCGGCTCGGATTATCCGTTTCCTCTGGGCGAAGAACGCGTGGGATCGTTGATACGCCAAAGTAATTTACCGCAGCATATCAAGGCCAAACTGCTGGGTGGAAATGCAAAGCGGTTTCTGCAAATTAACGCCGAGGCTCACGAAGCCAATAATAATGATAAGTCCAGCGCTCTCGGCTCATCGCCAGTCACTCCCGAGCCCGGACAGCTGACATACAGCTCATATCTGAAAGTTCCAGAGTTGCTGGAGTTGCAGCAGCCACAATCTTTACCGCAGCACCACGATGAGTTGCTGTTTATCTTGGTGCATCAGACCTACGAGTTATGGTTCAAAGAATTGTTGCATGATCTCGATGCAGTGGTGGCGAATCTGCAAAGGGCTGGTGCGGCTCCCCAATCGCGTGATGGAGTGTATGAGGCGGCTCGGCTCTTGCGCCGCTGTACCGAAATCACACGCGTGCTGGTAGAGCAATTTACGATTCTGGAAACGATGTTGCCCACACACTTTCTCGCATTTCGCGGCTTACTCGAGCCCGCCAGCGGATTCCAGTCCGAGCAGTTTCGAGAGATTGAATTCTTATGCGGCTTGAAGGATGAGAAAATGCTGCGTTATCATCGGCCCACGCCGGAAGCTCACGCAAGTTTGAAGCGCCGCTTGGAAGAGCCTTCGCTGCGCGACGCATTCTTCGGGGCGCTGCAGGCCATGGGCAAACTTGCACCCGCAGCTGCGAGCGCAACCGACCGGGAGCAATTTGAAGCCCGCGCCCGCGCCGTACATGCGCTCTATCAGGATGAGCATCATCATCGTGACTGGATCGATGTATGCGAGCGATTGACGGAATTTGACGAGTTGGTTGTGAGCTGGCGGCTGCGTCACATCCAACTGGTCGAGCGCATTATCGGGATCCGCATGGGGACGGGCGGAAGCACCGGAGCTTCCTACCTTAAGCTGACACTCGATAAAAAGTTTTTTCCCGAATTATGGGAGGCGCGGACGTTACTAACCGAGTAAGGATTTGTTTTCGTTCTTCGAAAGCTGTTGCTCGCCGAATCTCTCAGATGAAATCCGCACCTGACAAAATCACTCTGATCGGCGCCGGATTGAACGGCCCTCTTCTCGCTATTTTGCTGATGCAGCGCGGATTTTCGGTCGAGATCTATGAACGGCGTCCCGACATGCGGCGAGTGCGCATGAGCGCGGGACGATCCATCAACCTCGCACTTTCCGTTCGCGGAATTCATGCGTTGCAGCAGGCCAATCTGTGGGAGCGCATGCGGAGAATCATCATTCCGATGAAAGGGCGGATGATGCACTCGATTGCGGGAGAACTTACCTTCCAGCCCTATGGGAAGAATGAAGCGGAAGTCATCAACTCAATTTCCCGCGCGGAGCTGAACATCGCACTGATCAACGCCGCAGAAGAACAGGGCGCAAGCATTCACTTCAATCAGCGCTGCACGGGATATGACTTAAAGACCGGCGCGATACGACTTCGCAATGATGAGACGAGTGAAGAGACGACGCATGAGACCGGCATTGTGATTGGGTGCGATGGTTCGGCATCTGCGATTCGAACTGAAATGCTCAAGCTGAGCCGTTTCAATTTTTCTCAACAATATCTCGACTACGGCTACAAAGAGCTGACCATCCCTGCCGGATCAAACGCACAACACCTGCTGGAGACGCACGCTCTGCACATCTGGCCGCGGGGCAGCTACATGCTGATTGCATTACCCAATGTCGACGACACATTCGCCTGCATTTTGTTTCTGCCGTTTGAGGGCGCAGACAGCTTTGCCGCGCTGACGACCGAAGCGCAAGTGCTCCGCTTCTTCGAGGCGCATTTCCCGGACGTTGTTCCGTTGATGCCACAACTGGCCAGCAACTATTTTTCGAATCCGACCGGTGCAATGGTTACGATCAAGTGCTCGCCGTGGCATGTGGAGGGAAAAGCTTTGCTTCTCGGGGATTCGGTTCACGCGATTGTGCCGTTCTTCGGCCAGGGATTGAACTGCGGATTTGAAGACTGCACCAACCTGGTGGAGTTGCTCGACCGCCATGGCGCGGATTGGCCGCGGGTGTTCGCGGCGTTCGAGAAGGAGCGCAAGCTCAATACCGATGCCATCGCGGATATGGCGATCGAGAATTTTACGGAGATGAGAGACCGGGTTGCGGACTCGCGATTCCTGTTAAGAAAAAAAGTGGAGTTAGCGCTCGAAGAAAAATATCCGCAGCTCTTCGTGCCGAAGTATGCCATGGTTACCTTTCATCGCATCCCCTACTCCGTTGCGCAGTCGCGGGGCGCCGTTCAGGACCGGATGCTCGCGCAACTATGCGAGAACATCAATTCCGTCGAAGATCTCGATTGGGGCAAAGCGGAGCAGTTGATACGCCGCGACCTCACTCCACTGGAGCTGCGACCGTGACCAACGTCCAATTTCATACTAATTTTAAATCCGGTGAAGATTTTTCCGTCGCGATGGATGAACGAGATCCTCTAAAGGAATTCCGCGATCGCTTCTTGCTCCCTAAAAACTCAGACGGGGAATGCATTTACCTGTGTGGTCACTCGCTTGGACTGCAGCCGAAGACGGCGGCTGCATATATCGATCAGGAGTTGAAAGACTGGGCTCAACTCGGCGTGGAAGGTCATTTCCACGCCAAAAACCCTTGGATGCCTTACCACCGCTTGCTCACGGAACAGACTGCGGAACTGATAGGAGCGAGGCCCGTTGAAGTGGTCGTGATGAATTCGCTCACCGTAAATCTTCATCTGATGATGATTTCGTTTTATCGCCCGACGAAGGCGCGGCACAAAATTGTTATCGAACGCGGGGCGTTTCCTTCCGATCAGTACGCAGTGCAATCGCAAATTCGTTTTCATGGCTTTGACCCAGCGAGTTCTCTGATCGAACTCGCGCCCCGGCCGGGTGAGTTCTGCCTTCGCGACGAAGATGTCGACTCAGCCATCGAGCGATCGAAAGATGAAATTGCACTGATTCTATTGGCAGGCGTGAATTATGCGACCGGTCAAGCGTTTGATATGGCTCGCATCACACGCGTCGGTCACGCGCATGGCTGTGTCGTTGGTTTTGATTTGGCGCACGCAGCCGGCAATGTGCCCTTGAAACTGCATGAGTGGGACTCTGACTTCGCCGTGTGGTGCAGTTACAAATATCTCAACGGCGGTCCGGGATGCGTCGGCGGTTGTTTTGTACACGAGCGGCACGCGCGAGCTTGGGACTTGCCTCGCTTTGCGGGCTGGTGGGGGCACGACGAGGAGGCGCGGTTCAAGATGGGCCCGGACTTTCGAGCGATGCCCGGCGCCGATGGCTGGCAGCTGAGCAATCCCTCCATTGTCAGTCTGGCAGTCCTGCGCTCGTCCATGGATATTTTTTACGAAGCTGGGATGGAACGCTTGCGGGCGAAAAGCGTTTCATTGACCGGCTATTTGGAATTCTTGTTAAGTCAGAATGCATCTCCAAACTTCTCAATCATTACCCCGCGCGAAAAAGAGCGTCGCGGGGCTCAGATCTCCATTCGGATTCCCCACAGCGGGCGGCATGTGTGCGAAAGGTTGATTAAAGAAGGTGTCTTCGGCGATTGGCGAGAACCGGACACTTACCGGGTAGCACCCGTGCCTTTGTATAACTCCTTCCAGGATGTTTACCGCTTTGTCCAGCGATTTACAGCCGCCATCGATTAGGATTTGCAGCCGTTTTATCTGCGGGCACGATTACTTCCGTAATGTCTCTGTAGACTCCTCCGGAACATACACTCTAAATGTGAGCTTTATCTCTGTGCGACAGCCGAGCAGGGAGACAGGAATCGTGTGCGCGGTGGTGTGCGCACAGGTTCTCGTATCGCTTTTGGCGCCGCGTGGTCCTGGACTAACTGCGTTCGGAGATCTGCTTCAGTGTGTTCTGTTGTTCTTCGCAACTTTATTCACTCTTTCGAACGTTCGCACCAGCTATAGCAGAGCCCGGCTTTTCTGGGCTCTCATGGCGGTCGGCTGCGGAATGTGGCTCTGCACGCAGGTTCTATGGACTTACTTCGAGGTCTTCCTGCGCCAGGATGTGCCAAACCCGTTCGTCGGTGACGTGGTTCTGTTCCTGCACATCGTTCCAATGATGGCGGCCTTGGTGATACAACCGCACATTCAACGGGATGACCACTCCCTTCGACTGGTATCGCTCGATTTCTTTCTCCTGCTCATCTGGTGGCTCTATTTATATCTTTTCGTCGTGATTCCGTGGCAATACGTTTCGCCGGATGAAGCTGTGTACGGCCGCAGCTTCGACCTGCTCTATGCCTGTGAGCAGATTGTTCTGATCGTTGGAGTCGGCCTGGTTTGGAGGCGTAGCCACGGCTTCTGGCGCTCCATTTACAAGAAGCTTTTTAAGGCTGCGGTGTTCTATAGCGGGGGTTCGATTCTCGCCAGCGTGGCCATCGATTTTCATCAGTACTATACGGGCAGTCTCTTCGATGTTCCGCTGGTGGCCGCAATTGCATTGTTCGTGGTGGTGGGTTTCGCAGCGCGCCAGTCCTCACAGGATCAACCCACGGACTCGGAGCCCAGCCACAACCACAGCATGTGGACCGCACGCTTGGCGACGATGGCTGTATTTTCCACCCCGCTCATGGTGGCCTGGGCGGAGTTTGGAGGAGGAGCGCCAGCGCGTGTGCGTTCCTACAGACTTTTTTTGACGGTGGCGGCGATGCTCTTTATGGGTCTGCTGGTGCTCCTCAAACAGCACTGGATGGACTGGGAGCTGCTCCACTTGCTGCGATTGTCGCGCGAGAATCTCGATGAGATGTGCAAGCTGAAAGACGAATTGGAGAATAAAGAGCAGAGTCTCCGTTGGCACAGTCTTGAACTGCAGCGTAAGAATCTGGAACTGCAGGAGATTTCTTATACCGATGCGTTGACGGGCGTATGGAACCGACGCTACCTGGAAGAAATCTTGACGGCGGAAGCCGGACAGGTTCTGCGAAACTACGAGCGGGCTCAAGGCAATGACATTCGCAGGTTGGACCATCGCGATTTAATCTTTCTGATGGTTGACATGGATTTCTTCAAGCAAGTGAATGATCTGCATGGCCATCCGGCGGGAGATCGATTGCTGCAATTGGTATCGGAGCGTCTGAGCAAAGTTGTGCGCAAGTCCGACGTTCTGGTTCGTTGGGGAGGGGAAGAGTTCCTGATCATGTCCCGCTCCGCCGACCCGTCCGGTACACCGGCGTTTTGCGAACGCATTCTGGATATTCTCGCGTCGGAGCCTTTCGATCTGGGACACGGTGTTCAGGTGCGAAAGACTTGCTCGGTCGGATGGGCTTCCTTTCCATGGAGTCGGCGCAATTACGAAGCGGTTTGTGCCGAAGAAGTCATCGAGCTTGCAGATGCTGCGCTCTATCGGGCAAAAGCTGCCGGGCGAAATCAGGGTATGGGAATTTTGCCTGCGGAAGTTGCGGCCGCTCCCGCTGCACAGATCACGCTGCAAGCTCTACGAAACGACGACGGCGTTCTCACGCGCACTGTTACAGTCCAAAACCCTGGCTTCGGGGGCCTTGCCCACATCGATGCCGAACCCGGAATTCCCGTCAAGCCCCGGGTAATCTAGTTGACGATTGTCATCCTGAGCGAAGCCGTTTTTCAGGCGTAGCGAAGGATCTCAATCTCAACCGACCCAGCGTAAGCCAAACTGCACTTGCCTTTTCTCTGTCTGACCGTGAACACCGCCTCAAATAAATCGAGCCGCCGCCTTGCAGGTTCTCGGCGTTGGCACTAAAGTTGTGATCACGCTTTTCGAGGCAAGAACTCAAGAACGTTAACGAGGCAAATTCGACGATGAATACAAAATCTTCTCTCCGCAAAACGGGCCTGCGCCAGAAAGCGCAACTGATGTCCCCATCAGAAATCGAGCGGACGCTGGTCCGCCTGGCTTACGAAATTGTGGAGAAAAATGGAGGAGTGGATCGTCTCGGCCTGGTCGGAATTCGTCGCCGCGGCGTCCCTATCGCCGAGCGTCTGGGCAAGATCATTACCCGCATCGAGAATGCCGAGGTTCCCGTTGGAACGTTGGATATCACTTTCTACCGTGACGATCTTTCCACCGTCGGACCGAAACCCGTGGTGCATCAGGGCGAGATTGGATTTTCGATTGAGGACAAGAATATCGTTCTTGTTGATGACGTTCTTTTCACGGGACGCACGACGCGCGCGGCGTTGGATGCGCTGTTTTCTCACGGCCGGCCGCGCAGAGTGCAGTTATGCGTGCTGATCGACCGCGGACACCGGGAGTTGCCTGTAGAAGCCAGCTTTGTCGGCCGCAATGTTCAGACCACGATGAGCGAAGTAATCGAAGTCAAACTGACTGAGATCGACGACGCGGAAAAAGTTCTCCTCATGGAAAAATAAGATCGCAAAACGGCGCAGCGCGTCGGCGAAAAAAGTCCGCGAAAAATAAAAAGACGGTGGCCAAAGCCACCGTCCTAAGTTTTGGCATGTCAAAGCACGCAATCTGGGTCTACGCGATCTTGGTGCAGATCGCTTTAGTCTGAGTGTAAAGGTTAAGTGCGTCGTGCCCCATTTCGCGGCCCCACCCGGATTGCTTATATCCACCGAAGGGCAATGCCGCATCGAAAATGTTGTAGCAGTTAATCCACACCGTGCCCGCGCGCAGTTGTTCCGCCATGCGGTGAGCTTTGCCGATGTCCCGTGTCCACACGGCAGCAGCCAGGCCGTATTCGCTATCGTTGGCCCGGGGCAGAATTTCTTCAGGATCGTCGAATGGCATAGCCACTACAACGGGTCCGAAGATTTCTTCTCGCACCACTTTCATGTCTTCGCGAGTATTCACAAGAACGGTTGGTTCCACGAAATAGCCCTTGTCGCCTTTCTTGTGTCCACCAGTAACGGCCTTAGCGCCTTCCGAGAAGCCCGCTTCTAGATAGCCACAAACCCGGCTCAGCTGTTCTTCGGAAACCAGCGGTCCCATGCTCGATTCCGGGTCTAGACCCGAGCCGACGTTGATTTTCTTCGCATGGTCGGCGACGCCTTCCACGACCCGATCAAAGATCGGCTTCTCAACATAGAGTCGCGATCCCGCACAGCAGCACTGGCCGTGATTAAAGAAGATTGCGCTGGCCGCGCCGGCGATGGCGGAGTCGAGATCCGCATCCTTGAACACGACGTTGGGCGATTTGCCGCCAAGTTCCAGCGATACTTTTTTCAAGTTGCCGGCAGCAGCATGCACGATTAGTTTTCCAACTTCGGTGGAACCGGTGAAGGCCACTTTGTCCACGTGAGGATGAGCAGCCAACGCGGCCCCGGCGGTCTCGCCATAACCCGGCACAATGTTGACTACGCCCTCCGGGAAGCCAGCTTCCGTGATCAGTTCGCCCAGACGCAGCGCCGAAAGCGGCGTTTGCTCCGCCGGCTTTAACACCACGGTGCATCCCGATGCCAATGCTGGACCGAGCTTCCACGCAGCCATCAGCAGCGGAAAATTCCAGGGAATAATCTGCGCTGCAACGCCGACTGGCTCCCGCAATGTGTAGGCAAGATATTTCGCTCCCGGCGTGTAGGGAACCGAGATCGGAATCGTATTGCCCTCGATTTTCGTAGCCCAGCCCGCCATATAGCGGAACAGATCGACGGCCAGCGGAACATCTGCACCTCTCGCAATTGCAAGAGGCTTTCCGTTGTCGAGGCTCTCCAGATACGCGAACTCTTCGGTGTGCGCTTCGAGTAAATCGGCGAGCTTCCAGATCAGGCGTCCGCGCTCGGACGCGGTCAATCGCCGCCATGGACCTTGGTCGAAAGCTTTTCGCGCGGCCTTCACGGCCTGTTCAACATCTTCGCGATCACCTTCCGCTACCTGCGCCAGAACCTCGCCAGTCGCGGGATTGTAAGTGGGAAAGGTCTTGCCAGAAATGGAGTTGACCCAATTTCCATTGATCAACATCTTGCGCGGTTTGTCGATGAAATCAGCGACCTGCGGATGAATCTGTGGTGAAACTGCGATGCCCATATGTCCTCCCTAAATCAAGCACTCAAGTCAAACACGAACCTGGTGAGGTGACGCTAAAGATGCCGGGCGGAGATGACCCAAACATGCTAGTCCCGACTCAAAACAAAAGCAATTCCAATACGCGGGGATGAAATACACACTGCTGAATCGATTTCAGAAAAAACTCAGAATCGCCGTCGAGGGTTTACAATGGCACGCCGTAAGCTTGTGCCGAAGAAATACTTTTTATCATGCCCACGAAAAAGTTGCCTGCTAATGTGAAAACAAATGTGCCAGCAAATGTGCAGGCAAAATTATTGCGCGCTGCGAAAAAAGTCATGAAGAACGCGCATGCACCATACTCAAAATTTAGGGTAGGTGCTGCTATCCTGCTCTCGAACGGCAAAATCATCTCTGGCTGCAATGTGGAGAATGCTTCGTACGGAATGACTAACTGCGCCGAGCGCACGGCAATCTTTTCAGCGGTTGCACAGCTTGGCTCCAAGATCGATATCCGCGCCGTGGTTGTGACCAACGATCAAGGCGTGCCCTGTTCGCCCTGCGGCGCTTGCCGTCAAGTGATTTACGAATTCGGCCCTGACGCAACCATCTTTTTTCAAGGGACGACCGGACCGAAGCAGGCCCACATCACCGAACTCCTTCCGGAAGGATTCCGCCTCCAGTGAATCCGCCGCCAGCATCAGGACAAACCTTCCGCGCCATCGATGTGATTCGCAAGAAGCGCGATGGCGGTGAATTGTCTCGAAGCGAAATCGAATCGCTGGTGAATGCATACACGCGTGGCGATATTCCCGACTATCAGGTTTCAGCCTGGCTGATGGCGGTGGTGCTGCGGGGCATGACTCGCGCCGAAACCGCCGCGCTGACCGATGCCATGCTGCGCTCCGGAGACGTGCTCGATCTCTCCTCGTTTCCGGCGAAAAAAGTCGACAAACATTCCACCGGTGGTGTAGGTGATAAAACTTCGCTTGTGTTAGCGCCGCTTGCAGCGGCGGCTGGAATCGTAGTTCCCATGATCAGCGGCCGCGGCCTGGGACACACCGGAGGCACGCTCGATAAGCTTGAGGCCATCCCCGGCTTCAATGTAAATCTTTCCGTCGCTCAATTTCGCAGCGTGCTTGCGACGAGTGGTTGCGCCATGATTGGCCAGACTGCGGAAATTGCTCCCGCCGATCGCAAACTCTATGCTCTACGCGATGTCACCGGAACCGTGGAGAGTCCCTATCTCATCTGCGCATCCATCATGAGCAAGAAACTTGCCGAAGGAATCGATGCGCTGGTGCTCGATGTAAAAACCGGCTCCGGCGCATTCATGAAGAATGAAAAAGATGCCGCCTTTCTTGCCGAACTCATGGTGGAGGCCGGAGAGCGGATGGGCAAACAAGTTGTTGCGCTGATCACGGACATGGATCAGCCGCTGGGATGCATGATCGGCAACGCACTTGAAGTCGTCGAAGTCGTAGAAATTCTGCGTGGGCGCGGGCCGGAAGACTTGCGCGAGCTTTGCCTCGAACTTGCCGGTTGGATGCTTCATCTCGGTGGAGTTGCTACAACGGTAGCCGAGGGAAAAAAGCAGAGCGAGAAATTAATCACCTCCGGCAAAGCGCTCGACAAGTTCCGCCAGATGGTGGAACTGCAAGGTGGAGATCCGCGAGCCATTGACAACCCGAAAAGATTGCCGCAGGCGCGGCATACGATGGTCCTCCCCAGTCCGAAAGATGGATATCTTGCGTCTCTGCAGTGCGAGCAGGTTGGCACCGCATGCGTGATTCTGGGCGGCGGCCGCGAACGCAAGGAAGATTCCGTCGATCCCGCGGTGGGAATTGTGCTCCATAAAAAAATAGGAGACGCGGTTTCTACTAGTGAGCCTCTCGCGACGATTCACTACAATACGGAGGCGCTCGCAACTCGCGCCCGGCAAATACTGGAAGAGAGTTATAAGATCGCTGCTTCAGCCCCATGCGGAAAAAGGCCGTTGATCCATCGTGTGATTGGAAAACGTGTGATCGGAAAATCCGGAGAGAAAAACTGAATGGGACGCTTCACTGGAATCCTCGGCCTCCTCACGATGTTGGCGCTGGCTTACGCGTTTTCCACCAACCGCCGCGCCATCCGCCTGAAGACCGTTGCCTGGGGTTTGGGCCTGCAGTTTGCCTTTGCAGTTTTGGTATTGAGAATTGACGCCGGCCGTCGGCTTTTTCAAAAAGCTGGCGATGTAGTGAGCCAGTTGCTCAGCTACTCCTTTGTCGGTTCGCAGTTTGTCTTCGGCGACCTCGGCAAGCAAGGCTCCCATCTTGGTTTCTATTTCGCTTTTCAGGTGCTGCCGGCGATTATTTTCATCTGCGCATTTTTCGCCGTGCTCTACTACTTCGGCGTGATGCAAGTCATCATCAAACTTGCCGCATGGATCATGACCCGGGTGATGGGCGCCAGCGGCGCAGAATCACTCAACATCGCGGCCAGCATTTTCATGGGACAAACGGAAGCGCCCGTAACCATCCGGCCGTTTCTACCTGATCTGACGCGCTCAGAACTCATGACTGTGATGACTAGCGGCATGGCCCATGTCTCCGGTGGAATCATGGCCGCCTATATCGCATTCGGAATAGAACCCAAACATCTGTTGAGCGCCGTGATCATGACCGCCCCGGGCACTCTGCTAATGGCCAAGATGCTTGTGCCCGAAACCGAGCAACCGCGAACCGCCGGCAAAGTTGTGATGCCCGAGAGCGAAGAGCAAAGCGAGAAAAATGAAAATCTGCTCGGCGCAGTTGCCCGCGGAACCACCGATGGTCTGCACATGGCTTTGAACATCGCAGCCATGCTGATCGCGTTTCTGGCGCTGATCGCGCTGGCGGATGGCATTCTCGGCGGCATTCATCACTGGATAAGCTGGGTTCCAGAAAGTCTGGAAAAAATCTTAGGAGTTCTTTTCTCGCCGGTCGCGTGGGTCATCGGCATTCCCTGGCACGACTGCGGAGTCATTGGAACTTTGCTTGGCACGCGGATGGTGCTAAACGAGTTGGTCGCATTCTCCATGCTCGGGCCGATGAAGGCGGCGCTCGATCCGCGCTCCTTCACCATCGCGACTTTCGCGCTCTGCGGCTTCGCCAATCTCAGCTCCATCGGAATCCAGATCGGTGGCATCGGAGCGCTCGCGCCCAACAAGAAGAGCGAACTGGCGCGGCTCGGAATTCGCGCCATGCTCGCCGGAACCATGGCAAACCTGATGTCGGCATCCATCGCCGGCATGCTTCTATAAAATTATTCATCGCACTCGCATTCGAAAGGATCCACTGTGAAGCTTCGGACCGCATCAATTCTGCTTTCGTTCGCCTGTTTTATTTTCACGACGAATGCATTTACTCAGGTCTCGCCCAAGCGAGTGATCATCGACACCGATCCCGGCACTGACGATGCCATGGCCATCATCCTCGCACTGAATTCTCCGGAGCTGAAGGTGGAAGCGCTGACAGTCGTTCCCGGCAACGTCGATGGCAAGCAAGGATTAGAGAACGCGCTGAAGATCGTTTCGCTCGCCGGGCGCTGCGACGTCATCGTCGCTGGCGGAGCGCAGCACCCACTGAATCAGAAGTTGATCACGGCGCAGTACTGGCACGGAATAAATGGTCTGGCTGGCGTCGAACTGCCAGCGTCCAAGTGCAAAGCCGATCCCCGCTTCGGTCCCGACCTAATCATCGAAATGGTTCACAAATATCCGCATGAGATCACGCTAATTCCCGTGGGGCCGCTGACCAACATCGCGCTTGCCGTTTCAAAAGATCCATCGATCGCATTTCTAGTGAAAGACATCGTTATCATGGGTGGTTCAATCACCGGTGGAAACGTCAACGGAGCCGCAGAGGCAAACATTTATAACGACCCCGAAGCCGCACAGATTGTTTTCAATGCCGGCTGGATGGTGACCATGGTCGGCTCCGACGTGGGCGAGCGAACGCTGATCACGCGAAAATATCTCGCGGAGTTGCAATCGTCGTACGGACCGCAAAGCGATTTCATCGCAAAGATTGCCGACTTCTATCTGAATCGCAGCGAGAAGAGCGGATACAGCGGGGCCGCAATGTATGACCCGCTGGCGGTGGGTACCGCGATCGACCCAACTCTTGTCACCCTCAAAGACATGCACGTCGATGTCGAAACCAAAGGCGAGTTTACCCGCGGAGAGACCGTGGCGAACCGCATGGGCTCAGACGAAAACAATGTTTTACACGGAGACCACTACGAGATTGATGGTGTCATAGCGCTCAAGCCGAATGCGCGAGTCTGCATGGCTTCCGATGCCGATCGATTCCTGAATCTGTTCATCAGCCGCATCCGAGGTAAATAGATCAGAGGCAAATAAACTCTTATCCGTTCGATCGTGCAACCAGAAAAATCGCCAGCGCGTAGAAGACGAACATCAGGCCGAGGTACGCTTTGGCGCGTGGTCCCGAGTTCGCAAATTCTTTCCACGCCAGAATTCCCCAGAGCGCCGCAACCATGGGAGCCGATTGTCCGATACAATAAGAAATGGCGACACCGGTAAAGCTCGCGGCCACCAGATTGAAAACCGTTCCAGTGCCCCAGATAAATCCGCCGCAAAGCCCCAGCAGATGCCCCGTGGCCGGACCGCTGAAATATCCGCTAAAGTTTACCGGCTCTCCAACGAGCGGGTGCTTCATAAAATAAATATTCCAGATAAAACACGAGAGCAGCGCTCCCAGAGTCAGAAACACGGCAGCGCTATAAGGTCCCAGCGTATTGCCGCGCGTCATCGCGTGCGTCATAAACGGAGCCCACAGGCCCATCAGCACCCCGGAAACGATGCAAGTGATCAGACTCTTCTTCGATGCGCTGCGTCCGGCAGCCGCGAGACTGCCATAAGCTTTGCCATCCATCAGCACCGCAACAAAAGCGCACGCGACACCCAATGCCAGAAGAGTAGCGTTTCCCCGTGGCTGAAGAACGTAACTCAGCACCGTTCCAACCACCAGCGCGATCCCAATAGAAACCGGAAACGCAACCGCGAGCCCAGCCATATCGATCGCGGCCACGAGCAACAAATTTGCAAGGTTGAACAGCGCGCCCCCGATCAGCGCATTAACAATATTCGAAGTATCGGCTGCATGGACGTTATTCAGGAAACTCGATGCATCGTGTCCTGTGCTGCCCATCGTGAAAGCGAGCACTAGTGAGACCAGAAAAATCCCGATCGCATAATCCCAATAGAAAAGTTCGAAGCGGTAGCCCTTAACGCCTTTGTACGTGTTTGCCCATGAGCCCCAGCAAACGGCGCTCGTGATCATCATCAACAGCGCAATGCTCAGACTCGAGGGTGTGAACATCCATTCTCCTTAACGCAGTGCAGAAGTTAACGTGTAAAAGCGAAAACGTGAACTCTACTCTTCTTGTCTTCGCAGAACAAGCATTCGCAGGACAAGTGGGGTTCAGCCGAACTGCGGTAAACTATCCGTTCAGTTGTGAGTAAGTTGCGCGCCGAAGAAATTCGCCCTGTCCGGCGCGCCCCAGAAACTTGTCGGCTTCCACCACGACCCGCCCGCGGGACAGAACGACTTCAGGCATACCCGTCACTTGAATGCCTTCAAACATTGAGTAATCGACTCGCATGTGGTGAGTCTTGGCACTGATCGTGTGTTTGCGTTGCAGATCGAAGATCACAAGATCGGCGTCGCTGCCCACCGCAATCGTTCCCTTGCGCGGATACAAGCCAAACAGCTTCGCCGGAGTCGTCGAAACCAGCTCAACGAATCGGTTCACGCTGAAACGTCCCTGAGCGACGCCGCCGGAATAAATCAGGCTCATGCGATGCTCAACGCCCGGTCCACCATTCGGTATCTTCGTGAAGTCGTCGCGCCCCAATTCCTTTTGCTCTTTGAAACAGAATGGACAATGATCCGTGGAGACAACCTGAAGATGATCCCGCTTCAACCCATTCCAAAGTTTTTCCTGGTGCCACTTTTCGCGAAGCGGCGGAGTGAAAACATATTTCGCGCCTTCGAAATCCGGAACATCGAAATTTTCGATCGAGAGATATAGATACTGCGGACAAGTCTCGGCATAAACCGGCAGCCCTCGGTCGCGCGCTTCGCGAACTTTCTCCAGAGCCTCACTGCAACTTAAATGCACAATGTAAATCGGTGCGCCAGCCATTTCCGCCAACGCAATCGCGCGAGACACGGCTTCTGCTTCCGCCGTTGTAGGCCGGGTCAGTGCGTGATACTTCGGCGCCTTCTTTCCTTCCGCCAGCGCCTGCTGCACAATCACGTCGATCGCACTGCCGTTTTCGGCATGCATGCAAATAAGGCCGCCGTTTTTTGCCGTGGTCTGAAGAGCGCGAAAGATGCTGGCATCGTCAAGCATGAAGACGCCGGGATAAGCCATAAAAAGCTTGAAGCTGGTCACGCCTTCGCCTACCAGAGAATTCATCTCCTGCAATTGACCGTCGGCGATGTCAGTAACAATGCAGTGAAAAGCGTAGTCGCAAACAGCTTTCTTCGAGGCTTTATCCATCCAGGTGTCGAAGGCTTTCCGCAACGGCTGGCCTTTGTACTGGATCGCGAAATCGATCAAAGTAGTCGTGCCGCCGAAGGCCGCTGCACGCGTGCCGGTCTCGAAATCATCCGCACTGGTTGTGCCGCCGAAGGGCATATCCAAATGCGTGTGCACGTCGATGCCCCCGGGGAAAACATATTTGCCCGCGGCCTCGATCACTTTCGTCGCGTTCTGTCGAGGAAGGTCTTTTCCAATCGCAGAGATTTTGCCATCCGCAATCGCAACGTCTGCCACATACGTATCCGTCGCGGTCACCACGGACCCGCCTGCGATAATCGTGTCAAAGCCCATCAGTCCTCCTGTCGGCATCCACTATCGGCCTCCACATTGGCCTGCGCCATTGCCGAGATGAATAAAGAATTCTATGCTAAACTGCCGCACTTCACTCCCGCATAATTCCGGAAGTGATAAAAGAAGTCGTGATGAAAGGGGCTGTGCCATGCAGTTCGGCTTTACGCTAAAGCCAGACATCTCGGTTGAGCGCATTCTCGGCTTGACGCGCCAGGCCGAAGCCGCCGGTTTCGAATACGGATGGATCTTCGATTCGCATATCCTCTGGAAGGAACCGTATCCTTTACTGGCGCTCATGGCCGCGAACACGCAGCGCATGCGCTTCGGCACCTGCGTGACCAATCCCGCGGTTCGCGACCTCACAGTGACAGCCAGCCTGTTCGCAACGCTGAATCTGATTTCCGGTGGCAGGATGGAATTGGGGATCGGACGCGGCGACAGCTCCAGACGCGTGCTCGGCAAGAAGCCGGTGAGTTGGTCGCAACTGGAAACCGCGGTAAAGATTTTTCGCGATCTAACCGCTGGCCGTGAAATTGAATACGAAGGTCAGCCCACGCGCCTCACCTGGGCGGAAATTCCTCCGCGAGTGTGGATCGCAGGGTACGGACCGAAAGTTCTGCACATGGCAGGACGCGTCGCCGACGGAATCATTCTGCAGTTCGCCGATCCTGATTTGATTTCCTGGTGCCTTGGCTTCGTGAAAGAGGGTGCCGTCGCCGCGGGCCGCGACCCGAATCAAATCGAAGTTATGGCCGCTGCACCGGTCTGGGTTTCTGACGATCTCGCTGTCGCGCGCGCGCGCGTCCGCTGGTTCCCCGCGCTGGTTTCTAATCATGTGATGGATCTAATCCGGCAATACAAGCCGCAAGACCTGCCCGCAGCGCTTACCTCTTACGTGCAGGACCGCGGTGGCTACGACTATCTGCACCACTGCGTGGTGGAGAGCGACAACGCAAATTTTGTTTCCGACGAAGTGGTCGATCGCTTTTGTCTGGTCGGTCCAGTGGAAGCTCATCATGAGAAACTCCGCAAGTTGGCCAGCGTGGGCGTCACGCAATTCAATTTGTATTTAATGTGCGGAGACGAAGAACAGAGTCTGGAAATCTATGGGCGCGACGTTCTGCCGGCCTTTCAGAAAACTGCGAAGAAGTAACGCTGGAATTTGCAAAGCCGTTTACAAAGCTGCCATCGGTGCGAGCGCGGCCGGACGGTAAAACCTCATCATCGCGTAATAGACTGCGAACGAAACCGCAAAACCTACGAACCAGGAGTAATCGTAGAGCACGCGCACGCTCGGAATCGCTAATCCAACCAGCGCTGTCCCCGCCCCCAGTCCCAGCGCAATCACCGCTCTCCAGTTGAATCCGCCGGAGTACTCATAGATTCCGCCGCGAAGATAAAGATCGTCCAACTGAAGAACACATCTGCGCACAACGAAATAATCACAGATCATGATGCCCGCCACCGGCCCAAGAAAAGCGGCGTAGCCGCCCAGCCAGCCGAGAATGAATGTCTTGTAATCCGTGAGTAGCTTCCACGGCATCAAAGCGATTCCCATGAAGCATGTAATCACGCCGCCGGTGCGGAAGCTGATTCGCCGCGGCCACAAATTAGAAAAATCATTTGCCGGTGATACCACGTTGGCCCCGATGTTGACATTCAGCGTAGCCAGCAAAATCGCGATCAAAGAAATCACCACGGCGACCGGCGAGTGAAAGCGGCTGAGCAGTTGCACCGGGTCCGAGATGGCCGTCCCGTAAATTATCACCGTGGCGGAAGTTACTGCGATGCCAATAAAAGCATAAAGAGTCATCGTGGTAGGCAAAGCCAATGCCTGTCCGATAATCTGCTCTCGCTGGTTCCGCGCGAATCGAGTGAAGTCAGGAATATTCAGCGACACCGTCGCCCAAAAACCAACAGTTCCATTCAGCGCCGGAACCAGAAACTTCATGAAGTCGGCAAAGTTCGTGAACCGCGAACGCGCAGCCAGCATGGGACCGAAGCCGCCCGCCGCATGATATGCCCATCCCAACAGCAGCAATCCAACTCCCAACAATACCGGCGCGCTGATCCCTTGCAAGATGCGGATGTATTCGATTCCCATCAGAATCACTGCGAGATTGATCAGCCAAAATAAAAGAAAGCAAATGGCAGTAGCGTACTGAAAACTTTTCCACCCCGGCGCGAGCGTGGCCAGCAGTGTGCTGATCGCTTCGCCGCCGATCCAGGTTTGAATGCCGAACCATCCGCACGCGACGATTGCTCGCAGCACCGCAGCCACATTGGCGCCGAGCACTCCAAATGACGCCCGCGCCAACACCGGAAATGGAACGCCGTACTTGGCTCCAGGATGCGAGTTCAGCAGCATCGGAACCAGAACGATGACGTTGCCGATAAAAATCGTCATCACTGCTTGCTTCCAATTCATCCCACCCTGAATCAAACTCGCGGCGAGCATGTAGGTGAGGATGTTCACCGACATCGAAATCCACAGCGCCGCAAAGTTGTACGTACCCCAATGCCGGCGCGCGGCATCAGCTGGCGCGAGATCCGCATTGTAGAGAGGACTGGATTCGATTCGTGATTGGAGGGGAGAAGATTTACTTTCAGTCATGGCCTGAGATCGATTTGCGAAGAGACTTCGACAACTCCCTGCAAATGCCCGCGCTTCAGTCCGCAGCCGCAGCTCCCCCAGTTTGCGCCGTGAGCGGACCATAACTTTCCGGACGGCGGTCGCGAAAAAATTGCCACACTTTCCGCACTTCCGCGATCATGTCGAGATCGAGGTCCGCCACTACGACTTCATCTTTATCGCGGCTGGCTTGGGCAATAATCTTTCCGCGCGGATTGCAGAAATAACTCTTGCCATAAAATTCTCCAATGTTCCAAGGCTTCTCAACACCAACCCGATTGACTGCGCCCACGAAATATCCATTAGCCACGGCGTGTGCAGGCTGCTCGAGTTCCCATAAATATTCCGAAAGTCCGGCTACCGTGGCTGAAGGATTGAACACAATCTCCGCGCCGTTCAATCCCAGAATGCGCGCGCCCTCCGGAAAATGCCGGTCGTAGCAAATGTAAACGCCCACCCGCGCATATTTCGTTTCAAAGACCGGGTATCCTCCATCGCCCGGAGTGAAGTAAAACTTTTCCCAGAATCCGGGATGGCAGTGCGGAATGTGATGCTTGCGATACTTCCCGAGATAGCGGCCGTCGGCGTCGATCACCGCGGCCGTGTTGAAATACACTCCCGGCATCTGCTCCTCGTAGACCGGAACCACAATCACCATGCGATGTTTCGCGGCGACCTTTTGCATCAGGCGCACCGTCGGACCGTCCGGCACGCGCTCGGTCAGCTCATACCAGCGCGCGTTCTGCTCGGCGCAAAAATAGGGGCCATAGAAAAGTTCCTGCAAGCACAAAATCTGCGTTTTCTTCTTCGCAGCCTGTTCAATCAACTTCAGGTGCTTATCCATCATTGCTTTTCTGATCTGCGCAAGAGGACGTTCGCTGCTGAGTTCGTTCCGCGCCTGAATCAAGGCACAGCGCACTGTTCGAGGCATAAGATGCGACCTCCAAGGAACGCAACTATAGCAGAAAACTTCAGCGGAAAATTTTCGTGCGGCGCACCTTTTCAGACTTCAGATGCCGCAGTGTTATTCCACACCGTGCCTGCCGTACAATGCAATACAGTGTTAGATGAGCATGTTAGGCGAACACAAGAAGCGCCACCCGGTTTCCGAAGCTGCGAGTGACGGCGAACCCATCGCCACGCTTGCCGGCCGGCCTCTGCTCTCCAATCGTGGGATTCCCCTGAATCTCGATTGGGTGAAGCAGGTTCGCGTGAACACCAGTGCGGTGGAACGCAGAGCGCAAACCCATGTAGCGCGGCGAACTGTGAAGAAGGAATGGCAAGCCGCCTGGCATTTGCGCGCGATCACGTGCATGGATCTCACCACGCTTTCCGGCGACGATACCGACGATCGTGTGCGCCGGCTTTGCGCCAAGGCGCGGCAGCCAATTCAGCGGGATCTGCAAAAAAAGTTGGGGATCGAAGAACTCGAGATCAAAGTGGCGGCTGCCTGCGTCTATCATCGCTTCGTTGAAACTGCAGTGCGAGCGCTTGCGGGCAGCGGTATTAAAGTGGCCGCGGTCTCCACGGGATTTCCTGCTGGCCTGTCTCCGGTGGAGGAGCGAGTTGCGGAGATCCGGCGTTCGATCGAAGCCGGAGCGGATGAGATCGATATTGTGATCACACGCGCGCATGTTTTCGGCGGCAGGTGGCAGGAGCTGTACGACGAAGTTGCCGAGTTCAAACGAGCCTGTGGCAATCATCACATGAAAGCAATTCTTGGCACGGGCGACTTGCTCACGCTGCGCAACGTGGCGCGCGCCAGCTTTGTCGCGATGATGGCCGGAGCTGAGTTCATCAAAACGTCCACCGGCAAAGAATCAGTCAACGCCACGCTTCCAGTTGGATTTGTTATGACGCGCGCCATCCGCGAATACGCTCAGGAGACCGGCATGGCCGTGGGTTTCAAACCGGCCGGCGGCATTCGCACCGCCAAGCAATCCACGGAATGGCTGGCCCTCATGAAAGAAGAACTAGGAACGGATTGGATGAAAGCCGACCTCTTCCGTTTTGGAGCCAGTAGCCTTCTAAACGACATTGAACGGCAGTTGGAACACTATGCTACAGGCCGGTACTCGGCGGATTATCGTCATCCGATTGCCTAGCGAGAGATTGAAGAAGAGATTAAGGAAGCGATTGAAGGAAAAAGAAAAGCCACGCCAAAAAAATGAGCATTGCTGAAAAATTTCTCACCATGGAATACGGTCCGGCGCCCGAGGACCCGAAGGATGCGCTGCTCTGGCTCGACGGACATCACCGCCGCTTCGGCCACTTCATCGATGGCGCTTGGCGCGAGCCGGTCGATGGCGTGTTCTTCGATTCCACCGATCCCGCCACTGGAGAGAAGATCGCATCCGTCGCGCAGGGATCGATTGCGGATATCGCCGCCGCCGTCCGGACCGCGCGCAACGCGCTTCCAAAGTGGCAGGCTCTCACGCCCCATGCGCGCGCCCGCTATCTGTACGCCTTGGCCCGGGCGGTGCAAAGACACTCTCGCCGGCTCGCGGTGCTGGAGACAATCGACAACGGCAAGCCAATTCGCGAGAGTCGCGACATCGATATCCCGCTCGTCGTTCGTCACTTCTACCATCACGCGGGATGGGCGCAACTGCTCGAGTCGGAGTTTCCCGGCTACGCCGCTTGCGGAGTAGTTGGACAAATCATTCCGTGGAATTTTCCTCTTCTCATGCTGGCCTGGAAAATTGCGCCCGCACTCGCCACGGGAAATACCGTCGTTCTTAAGCCCGCCGAATTCACTCCGCTCACCGCGCTTGCCTTTGCCGAGCTTTGTCAGGAGATCGACCTGCCCGCCGGAGTCGTCAACATTGTTACCGGCGATGGTTCCACCGGCGAAGCTTTGGTGAAGCACGCCGGCGTCGACAAAATCGCATTCACCGGATCCACGGAAGTCGGCCGCGCGATCCGCGCTGCAACCGCCAAGAGTCACAAAAAGCTTTCGCTCGAACTCGGCGGCAAATCTCCCTTTGTTGTTTTCGAAGACGCCGACCTCGACAGCGCCGTCGAGGGCTTGGTGGACGGCATTTGGCTGAATCAGGGACAAGTTTGCTGTGCCGGTTCACGATTGCTGATGCAGGAGAGCATTGCCGAAACTCTCATCGAAAAAATTCGCGACCGCATGCGAACGTTGCGCGTCGGTTCGCCGCTCGATAAAGCCGTCGATATCGGCGCCATCGTGGCGCAGGTTCAACTGGATCGCATCCGGCGTCTCGTAGATGAGGGAGTTGCGGAAGGCGCAACTTGCTGGCAGCCGGAGATGGAGATGCCGTCGCGTGGACTATATTTCCCTCCCACGCTGCTGAGCAACGTGCATCCCAGTTCTGTGGTCGCGCAGCAGGAGATTTTCGGTCCCGTGCTCGCTGCCATGACGTTTCGCACGCCCGCCGAAGCGGTAGAGCTTGCCAACAATACTGTCTACGGTTTAGCGGCCTGCGTGTGGAGCGAAAGCATCAACGTATCTTTGCAAGTCGCGGCGCAGATCAAAGCCGGAGTCGTCTGGGTGAATTGCACAAATCTATTCGACGCCGCGTGCGGCTTCGGCGGCTACCGCGAGAGCGGCTACGGCCGCGAAGGCGGCAGGGAAGGCCTGTTTGAATATCTCGAACCAGCCTGGTTTAAAAACGCTCCTACACTTCCCGCTACGGCGAGCGCGCCCACTAGTTCGACTGATACTGATTCTGAGGAAGACGCGCAGCATCGGCCCGATTCAGCCATCGATCGCACGGTGAAGCTCTACATCGGCGGCAAGCAGGCCAGACCCGATTCCGGCTACAGCCTCGAAGTGCGAGGCCGGCATGGCGAACTGCTCGGCGAAGCGCCACTCGGAAATCGAAAAGATATTCGCAACGCCGTTGAAGCCGCGCGCAAAGCCGCCGCCTGGTCAAAGACCACGGCACACAATCGCGCGCAGGTTTTCTACTACATGGCGGAAAACCTCTCGCTGCGCCAGCAGGAAATCGCCGCGCGCCTCGCGGCCGTCGTTGGAGAAGCGCAGGCCGGCAGGGAAGTCTCTGCCAGCATCGAGCGGATATTCACCTACGCCGCCTGGGCCGATAAATTCGATGGCGCAGTGCATAACCCTCCCTCGCGGACGATCGCCATCGCGATGAATGAGTCGATCGGCACCGTGGGAATCATTTGCCCGCAAGAATCCCCCCTGCTCGGCCTCCTCTCTCTAGTCTTGCCGGTCCTGGCGGCGGGAAATACAGCTGTGGTAGTTCCCTCGGAGAAATACCCGCTCATCATCGGCGATCTCTATCAGGTGTTCGACACCAGTGATCTGCCCGGAGGCGCAGTGAATATTGTCACCGGCCAACCCTCGCAACTGCTCAAAACTCTCGCCGAACACGATGACGTGGATGCGATCTGGTGCTTCTCCGACGAATCCAGTGCAGCGGCAGCGAAAGCATATTCTGTGGGAAATCTGAAGCAGGTATTCACCAATGAAGGGCGCGCCATCGATTGGTTCGATGCGGCGAAAGCCGAAGGCCGATGGTTCCTGCGGCACGCCACACAGGTGAAGAACATTTGGGTTCCCTACGGCGAGTAACGGCCATCCGCGTTGACACAATCCCGCGCGCCAAATAGACTCGGCGATCACAGAATTCTCTAAATAAACTTCTAAATTATGGCTCCGCGCCCTCGAATTGCAGTGGTTGGCAGTGCCAACATCGATCTGACAACTTTCACCAATCAATTTCCAAAACCCGGAGAAACCATCTTCGGGCAGGCCTTCAATCTCGGCTTCGGAGGCAAAGGCGCGAATCAGGCGGCCGCTGCGCGTCTCTGTGGCGCCGATGTATTCATGGTGGCGCGAGTTGGCAATGACCTGTTCGGCCCGGCGACCATCGAAAACTTCAAAAAGCTGGGCATCGACACAACTCATGTCAAGCAGGTCGAAGGTTTATCCAGCGGAGTCGCCCCGATCTTTGTTGAGCCCAACGGGCAAAATCGAATTTTGGTTGTAAAAGGTGCGAACGACGCGCTGAAGCCGGCCGACGTGGACGCCGCAGCGGAGATGCTGAAAACCGTGGATTGCATTGTCCTCCAATTTGAAATTCCGCTGGAAACGGTCTACTACACTGCCGCATTCGCCCGTAAGCACGGCATTCGTTGCATCGTGAACCCCGCGCCCGCGCAACCTGCCGAAACGCATGCACTGACCGACCTCGATTACTTTGTTCCCAATGAGAGTGAGGCCGAGACCATCACCGGAGTTTCCGTTCGCAACATTGAGGACGCCAGGAAATGCGCGGAGAAATTCCTGGCTGGCGGCATTCGACGCGTGATCATCACGCTGGGAGCCAATGGATCGTTGCTCGCGGGCCACGGCATTAGTGAGCACGTGCCTCCGTTCGCCGTAAAAAGCATTGACAGCACGGGTGCCGGCGATGCGTTCATTGGCAGCTTCGCGGTATTCCTTGCGGAAGGTATACCGGAGCGCGACGCGGTACGGCGTGCCAATCTGTATGCCGGACTTTCGACGACAGGCATCGGCACGCAAAAATCTTTTTATGATCGCGCGCGCTTTGATGCGGAGTGGGCGGTTCAAGGCGGAAATTAGTACGGTTCAAGGGCTGTTATGTTATTCGCTAAAATCAATCTGCAGGCGGATCGAACTTTGATTGAACCTTGTGCCGAAAAGAACCTAAAAGTGACAATGAATATCTTTACTACGACCGAAAATTCTTGACTTCAGAAGTAGCGGGCATTTATAAGGCCGTTCTACGGTTTAATCACTCCAACTTCAACGCGGAGCGGAAACTCTGTTTGCCATTCGGTGCGGGGCCGCCGAAAAAAGGGGTTTTAATGCTGAAGCTGAATAAGAGGGCGCTGTTCGCGGGAGTGGTCTGTTCGTTTGTGCTTTCCATTTGTCCCACTCTGTACGGTCAGGCAACCGGCAGTTTTTCCGGCACCGTTTCCGATAAAGCGGGCGCGGTAATTGCGGGCGCAACGGTGAGAGCCATTTCGCAGGACACAGGTCTTTCCCGCGATGCCCAGACCGACGATTCCGGCCATTACACCATCCCCTTGCTCCCGGTCTCGTTTTACAGAATTCACGTCGAGGCCCCAGGTTTCCAGACCACCGAACAGAAAGACATTCGCCTCCAGGTCGATGAGCATCGCGAAATCGATTTCACCCTCGCACCCGCATCGGTTTCGACCTCGGTTGAAGTGACCGCAAACGAAGTAGCCGTGGAAACTGCGAATCCAACGCTGGGCCAGGTCATCACTTCTGAGGAGGTTGCCGACCTCCCGCTAAACGGCCGCAACTTCACCCAGCTCGCCACTCTGACGCCGGGCACAACATCATCCACTAGCCCGGTCAGCTTCTTCACCAGCGCCGCTAGCAGCGAAGCGGCTACGCGCGGCTCATTCTCGCTTTCTTCCGGAGGTTCGCGTGAACAGGAAACCGACTGGCTGCTCGATGGCAACGACAACAATCAGCTGGATGAAGGCGGAATCGCGATCTTCTCTTCGATCGACGACATCCAGGAGTTCAAAGTTCTGACCTACAACTACTCCGCGGAATACGGAGAGCGCGCCGGTCCCACAGTATTGGTGACGACGAAGTCAGGGGCGAACCAGTTTCACGGCTCGCTGTTTGAATTTTTCCGCAACACCGACCTCGATGCCACTCGCTACTTCTTTACGTCCAAGCAGAAATTCAATCTGAATCAGTTCGGCGGTTCGCTGGGCGGCCCTATAAGAAAAGACAAGACGTTTTTCTTTCTCGATTACCAGGCCAAGATGCAGCGTGAAGGCGAACCCTTCACCGGCTTCGTTCCGACTGCCGGCGATGACGACGCCGGATGCCAACGGCGATTACGATTTCAGCAGCGATCCTCTGGGCAGCCCGTCGATCCCGGCACCTCGCGACCAAGACCTTCCACGAGTACGGCGCTTGCCGTTCCAGTGCCGTTCCAGTGCAATGGTGCGTACGAACGTCCCGATCCTGTTCCCGTCGGCGGAGTCCAAACTGGAGGTACACCCTGCAATGTGATTCCCGCAGCCCTGATCAATCCCAATCGCCGCAAAAGTGATTCAGCTGTATCCGGCGCCCAATGCAATGCGGCTCGGGCTTCAACTACACCAACCAGCCAGTGAGGAAGCTCAACGAAGGAACCTGGGACGTTCGCCTCGATCACAATTTCTCCAACAAGGATTCCATCTTCGCCCGCTTCAGCTACGATCAGGCGACGAATTTTGTCCCCGGCGGTTCGCCAACGTGGTCGGAAGCACAACGCCTTCGGCAGCAACCAGCACATCGAAAACCACGGGCGCAATGCGGTGGTAACGGAAACCCACGTCTTTTCCGCCAAACCTGATCAATCAGGTCACTGCCGGCTACAACCGGATTTTCAACCACATTCTTTCCTTCGGCACCGGGAACCTGCGAAGCGGCGCGAAACTTGGTATTCCCGGCGCGGATCTGGCCAGCTCGTGCGATAGCATCACCGGCTATCCCGCCAGCCTGAACCAGTCGCAACAAGGAGTGCGAAAGCTGCGGCATGACTTCGTTCCAGATGTCCGCCTACTTTTCCTCGGTGATCGCGGATATGCGCCATACCAGGGTGGGACCAACGTCTATTCACTTTCCGATACGCTCGACTGATTCACGGCAAACACGAGATTCGGATCGGGCTGGTGTTTCGCGCCGAACGAAATGAATGTAAGAAACAATGCATTCCAGGATGGCTACATCGTCAGAATGGTGTCTAGACCGGCGACGATATTGGGCGACTTGCTTCTGGGCGGTCTCGGTGTTTTTGCGGCCCACGATCAGACATTTCTGGGAGCGACCACGGGCCGCCGCTGGAAACTGTTTCGTCCTTTCGTGCAGGACAATTGGCGGGTCACCAACAATTTGACCGTGAACCTCGGATTTGCCTGGGCCCTGGCGACGCCGGAAACCGAAGAAGCCAATCGGCAGGCGAACTTCGACGTCGCGAGCCTTGACGTGGTATGTGCCGAAAGGCAGTCCCGGGATAACCGGCTGCACGAATTGCGTCGCTACCGATGGGCGCGTAGGCATTCAATTTGACAAAACTGCCTTGGAACCGCGCATCGGGTTCGCGTGGAAGCCCATGGGTAGCGAAAAAACCGTCGGTTCGCGGCGGATACGCGATCTTCCACGATTCTGCATGGAATCAGGGCGGCCAGGGCTTATGGCAGAATCCTCCCTACTACGCGGAAGTGGATCCCTGCACGGTTTTTGCTCTCGCCTTCGGCAGCACCGGTTGCGGTTCTCTTTCCAATGGTTTCCTGCTTCCGGCTGGCACTCCTTCGACTACTGCCGTCGCCGCGGCGGCGCTGTTTACAGTGCGCCGTGAATCCCCAGACTTACACCGGAACCATTCAGTCTGAGAACCGCAATTTCAAGCAGGGGATGGTTCAGCAATTCAATCTGAATGTTGAACACCAGTTGCCGGGAAATGTGGTGCTGACGGCGGGCTACGCCGGCTCTCGCAGCGCGCACATTCTGGTGAGCCAGCTAAACGAGAAATCTCATCGCCCAGCGCCTGCGTCCGAGCGGTGAGTCATCCGGATACACTGTGGGCTGCGGCTTTCGTACGTTCCCTTACGCTGTTCCCTTTCAGACCGTCGATACTAACAACAGCATCGGCGCCGCCCGTTATGATTCTCTGCAAGTCAAAGCGGAAACCAAGAGCGCGCGTCACGGCCTCTATGCTCTGATCGGCTATACCTATTCGCGCAATTTCGATTCCGGCTTGACTGACGGCCTGGGCACCAATCCCGGCGCGATGTATTACCCGCTCCCCGGATTCAACAAACTGGATTGGGGCTTGTCCCAGCTGAACCTCAACGACAGTTTCACAGCCAGCATCCTCTATGACCTGCCCTTCGGCAAGGGCAAGCATTACGGCGGCAACTGGAGCGGAGCCACCAATGCCATCTTGGGGAATTGGCAAGTGAGATTTGATCGAGAGAGCAACCTCCGGCTTCCCGTTGTTTGTGGTCGATAGCGCCGATGAGTCGGGCGTCTTCTTCTCCTATAACGGCAACACCTTCCAGCGTCCAAACGAAGTGGGCGACCCCAACAAGGCCGGCAATGAGGGTGGCCAGACGGGCTGCCCCACGCAGATCCACACATTGCAGCATTGGTTCAACCCCTGCGCTTTGCGCAGGCCCGACGTTCGTGATCAATCCGGGCACGCCACAACAAGCTACGGTAGGCGAACTTGGAACAGCCCCCCGCGCGCCAGTCTACGGCCCCCGCTTTGTGAACTCGGATTTCTCCGTGATCAAGGATTTTCCTCTGTCGTTCCGCGAAGGCATGGGCCTGCAATTCCGGGCTGAGTTCTTTAATCTCTTCAATCATGCCCAGTTCTACCTCGATGGTGTTGGCGGCACAGGCGAGCAGGACATCAATACTCCCTCGAGTTTTGGAGTGATCAATAACACGGTAAATAACCCGCGTCTGGTTCAATTTGCGCTGAAGTTGAAATTCTAAGGCAGCTGAGTTGAACTTCTTTTCGGGCAGACTGGAGCAAACACACGATGCTTGTCATCCTGAACGGAGCCGTTCTTCAGGCGGAGTGAAGGATCTCCCGCTGACCAGGCCGAGCGCGTAAGCCAAGCTGCGCCACTGACCAAAGGACTGCGAATCGGACAAACGATGAACGCCCGCTATCTCGCTCGGACCACGCTGTTCCTCCTACTCGCAGTATGCCTCGCTTCCGCGCAGCCGCGCCGCAAAGTAATCATCAACGAAGACTGCTCCGGCCCCGGTGGCAGCAACATGCAGACACTGCTGGTGATGATCCAATCGCCGCAGGTCGAAGTGTTGGGGATCACAGTCGTCAGTGGAGACCAATGGCGCGACGAAGAAGTCGCACACACGCTGCGTCTCCTGGAAATCATCGGCCGCACGGATATTCCCGTCGTCCCCGGAGCCGCGTTTCCGCTGGTACGCCATCGCGATGAAACGCAACTTTGGCAGGAGCGCTATGGCAAGGTAGCCTACGCCGGCGCGTGGGATGATCGCTGGTGGCACGAGCCCTTCGTTGTCCCGACACTGCCCGAAGGCCAGCCCACCACCAAGCCCAGCGACGAAGACGCCGCTCACTTTCTAATCCGGATGGTGCGCAAGTATCCGCATGAAGTGACGATTTACGAAGGCGGCCCCATGACGAATCTTGCGCTCGCCATCTCGCTCGATCCGCAGTTCCCGGAGTTGGCGCAGGAATTGGTTTTCATGGGTGGAAGCCTGAGCCCGCAGACCGACAATCCCGAGTTCGCCACCAATCCCCGTCACGAATTCAATTTCTGGTTTGACCCGGAAGCGGCGGAGATCGTTTTACGCGCGCCCTGGAAGAAGATCGTCTGCACGCCAACCGATATTTCCATTAAGACTCACGTAACGCCGGCCATGATGAAGCAAATCGAAGCCAGTGGCACGCCATTGGCCCGTTACGTCGCGCATTTCGCCATGTATGCTCCCGGCGCCGACATCATGTGGGACGAAATCACCGCTGAAGCGTGGATCGATCCAACTCTGATCACGAAACACGAAACTCGCTACATGGAAGTAGACCTCGACCGCGGTGCGGGCTACGGCAACACGCTGACCTGGACTGAAAAAGACAAGCCGCCACTCGTGGCGCAACCGATCGAGATTCAGGTGGACCTGGATTTGGAAAGGTTCTACCGAATGTTCATCAGCCTGATGACAGCGCCTACTCCCGCCGCGCGCTGACCGGCAACGATCTGACCGATAATGATCGCTTCGAGCGCCTTAGTGCGGATGCCCCATCTTCCGCGCACTTTCCGAAAGGTGGGATTCCACTGCCTCAAGACTTTCGTCCCGCCACTTCGATCGCTTATCGCGGCTGCGCAGCGGGCGTTTGATCCCGCAACTCATACACAAACTGCTGCAGTTCGTGCCGCTGGCGCTCGAGCTCTTCTTCCTTTTCCTCCGAAACCTGTTTATAGATCTGCAACTCTTCTTGCGCCTTCGAAGTATCTCCCGCCTGCCGGTAGGCCTGCACCAGCCGGTAGTGCGCCTCTTCCAGTTGCGGCGTTGCCGCGACCGCTTGTTGATAAGCGGAGATCGCTTTGGAAAAATCTTTTTGCTCCGAATACAAAATCCCAAGTTGCAAGTAAGCAACTCCCAGCTTCGGATCAAGCTGGACAGCCTTCTCGAGCAGGGTTTTCACCTGCGCAGAATCGGCAACATCCTCCGCCGATTTCTGTCGCTTCCAATTCCAAAGCCCAACCGCATAATAATAGTTAGCCTGCGCATTCTCCGGTTGAAGTCTGACAAACCTCGCAAGCTTTTCCACAACTGCTTCTGACTGACCCTTCTCGACCGTGTCCATCTTTCCCAGGAACAGATACGGAGTAGGATCGCCGGGATTCATGTCCGAAGCCGCGCACAAATATCGAACGGCTTGGTCGTAAGAGCCGTGAGCGTACCAAGCCGCACCGAGTCCGGCCAGCATTCGCACGGACTGCGGAAACATTCGATTGCCCTTCGTAAAAACTTCCAGCGCCGGCTCAGCCGCGCGATGGAGAAGAAGTTCAGATCCCCAATCGAAGAGATTAGATTCGCTCGGGTTCAACTCGGCCGCGCGCTGGTACTCTCGCACAGCGTCCAGCGAATCGCCGCGTTTCTCGTCAGCCTCTGCCAGCAAATGGTGCCGTCCCGCCTCGTCATCTGCCTTGCCCAGCGGATCCTGCTTCAACGAAGCCGTAGCTCGCGCTAGAGCCTCACTGTTCTTCACGACAACATCGGAACCATGTCCGCCAAGATTTGTCGTATCAGTAACGCCCGCCACGGTGAAATGCGGCTCGTCGAAAAATTCCGGCTGACCAGTGGAAGCTTTTGCTGCCTGAGATGCTCTCGCAGCTTCGAGAGTCAGGTCAATCACTTTGGATTCTTTTTGCTCGAGAACGAAGGAACTCGAAGTAGCCTCGCCATAGCCAGCCATCTCCGCATGCAACGTATAAGTCCCTGCGCGAACTGCGAAGAATCGATAGGCTCCATTCGAATCGGTATGCGCGGTAAGCATTTGGGAATCTTTCATCCGCAAATACACAGTGGCCCCGGCAATCGGATGGTCGCCCGAGTCTCGCACGGTACCTTGCACCGTCGCTTCCCCCGCGGGTCCAGACTGCGTGTCATTCACCGTTCCTGGAATCGACTGCGCCTCTACCGAAACCAGAGTAAGCAGTATCATGCCGACCATTAAGCAGGTTGCGGTGCCAGAACATCCGGACTGATTAGGAGTGCCGCAAAAGCGACTCATAAGAAAAATGCGAATCAAAAGGAAGCAGAGTCAGGTGCGCGTTGGATCGGTATTCTAGTCGTTCGAACGGTCATCCGCAATGCACTTGAAAGGTTTATCAACTCTGCGTAGAGTTCATCACGCAGTTGGTTCGCTGCAAGCAGTGCAAATAAATCAACTTCCAAACTCAGAGGCTATTGATGAATTGTTACCGAGTGCGTTGCATGATGACCGCTTTCCTGCTCACCGCATGCCTGGCATGCTGGGGACAAAAAAATGAAAAGCGCAAAATCATTATCGATCAGGACGCAGCCGGACCAGCCGGAACGGATCAGCAGTCGATGCTTCTGCTGATTCAATCCCCGCAAACTCAGGTTCTCGGCATTACGGTGGTCACCGGCGATCAGTGGCTGCACGAGGAAGTGGCGCACACCTTGCGCATGCTCGAACTCATCGAACGCACAGATATTCCAGTCGTTCCGGGAGCGGAGTACCCGTTGGTTAGACAAAAACAAGATACCGAGCTATGGGAGCAACAGTATGGTTCAGTGCCGTGGCTCGGCGCATGGACGCCCAGGTTTTATCATCCGTCAGACGAGTTGGGAGAAATGCCCGAGGGTAAGCCGACAACCAAACCCTCGGATGAAGACGCTGCTCATTTTCTAATCCGCACGGTTCGCAAGTTTCCTCACCAGGTGACGATTTATGCTGGCGGTCCTATGACAAACCTGGCCCTAGCCATTTCCATCGACCCCGAATTCGCGGGACTCGCCAAAGAACTGGTGTTCATGGGCGCCAGCTTCAACCCGCGAACCGACGATCCCGAATTCACCAACGCTCCCACCCACGAGTTCAATCTTTGGTTCGATCCGGAAGCAGCTCACATTGTGCTGAGCGCGCCGTGGAAGAAAATAATTTGTACGCCCGTAGATATTTCAGTGAAAACACGATTGACGGTCGATCTGATCGACCGCATCAAAAAGTCCGACTCGCCGGCCGCGCGCTACATCGGCAAATACGCACGCCTGCGCGGCAACTACAACTATCTTTGGGATGAACTCGCGGCGGCGGCGTGGCTTAACCCAACTCTGATTACGAAGAAAGAAACTCTTTTTATTGACATGGACCTGGACCATGGCGCGAGCTATGGCAACAACGTTAGTTGGACAGAGACGGACAAACCTAAAGTCGAAACTCAGCCGGTTGAAGTGCAGGATGATCTGGATCTCGAGAAGTTCTACAAAATGTTTGTGGACCTGCTAAGCGCGCCAACACCGCCGAAAGATTAGCAATCCGATGGTTACTGCTTCGGCAGCTGTGCCAGCATGCTCTTGGCCTGCGCATGATCCGGGTGTTGTTTAAGAAGTTCGATCAGGATGTAGCGAGCTTTGTCGGACGCGCCCTCAATGCTGTAGACCCTGGCCAGGTTTAAATACGACTGATCGAATGCCGGAGCAACGCGAATGCACTCTTCGAAAACTGGCAACTGCTTCATCTCTCCGCTGCGTGCGCAAGTAAAGTATTCCGAGGTTATTCAAAGCTTCCGGGTAAGCGGGGCGAGATTTCAAAGCTCTCTGCAGATACTCGTAGGCGCGCACCGCGTCATCAGCCTGCGCAAAGACCATTCCCAGTCCGTAGTTCGCTTCAGCATCTGCGGGGTTGACTTCAAGCGCGTGCTCAAAAGCCTTGCGCGCCTCATCCCAATTCTTCAGCAGTCGATACGCGTTGCCCAGATTGTTGAGAGCGATCAGATGATCGGGGCTCAGCCGTACGGCCTCCTGAAAGCAGCGCACCGCTTCGCCAGCATGACCTTCCTGCGTATCCAGAAGCCCAAGATTGTTCCACGCATTCGCCAGAGTATCGGGATAGCTTGCAGAAAGCTTGATCGCGCGTTCAAAGTTCTCCCGCGCTTCCGCAGTCTTCTGCAGATTCAGATAAGCGCTTCCTAACCCGTACGCTGCCTCCGCACTCGAGGGATCGTCGCGAAGCGCAAGTTGAAAGGACGACGCAGCTTGATCGTAATAGCCGCGCTGAAAAAACACCGACCCGTAGGAAAGATAATTGCGCCCGAACTCGAAGGTATCGGTCACGCCCGGAAAAGGCAGCGCCAGTGCCAATCGTTCTGCGTTGGTCTCAGGAATATGCCGATAATCGTGCTCAACACGTTCCGGATTCACTGGCCCCTGATAAATCTTGACGATGTCACCTCGACTATCGAGCAGGAATGAAGTTGGCAGCCCAAGGTCTCGATGCCGGTCAAAAAGATAACGATAGAGAATGTTGTAAATGCTGGCGATCTCATCCGATGCACGAAGAACAGAAAACGAAAACCGCCATTTGCGAGCCAGAGCTGGCAAATTCTCGGCACCGCCAGCATCGTCCACATTTACGGTGAGCAACTGAAGCCCTTGCGCTGCCCACCTCGCATACGCGCGATTAAAGCTTCCAAATCTTCCTGGCGCTCTTTCGAATGCATGAGCCAGAAATTGAGCAGCACCGGTTTACCCCGAAGCGCTGCTAGCGTTCGCACCTGCCCCGTCAAGTCGCGCAAAGAAAAATCAGGTGCGGCCACCGGCGCAAGCAGCCAGGTTTCGGTTATTGTGGGAAGTGGCTCAGATGCTTGCGGCGGGACAGTTGCTAACTTGCTTCGAGATGGTGAAGATATTCTGAATGGTTCGATGCGAACGCTCTCCGCGCCTTCTTCTACCCAAACTCTATGATTGAGCGGGAGGTCGTTAAGCGGCTGCACCAATCCACTCGGCCAGCGGATCGACGCTCGCACCGGCCCCTTCGCCTCTCCCAATCCAAAAAATAATTCCTTGCTGTGCTGCGAAAGAAATCCCGAGCCCGGCCTGAAGCATAAGAGTCTGGCTGCCAGATTCCGTTTCAACCGTAACCGCCGCGCCAATGGCATCTCGATTACTCTTCGTGCCGCGCAGACGAAAGGCAATCGATGGCGGTAGATCTTCGATCACATTCTTCAGTAGGCGCAACTGCGGACCGTTGCGGTTTTTCAAGAAACACTTCCTGCCGCCCATCCTGATCAAAGTCGGCAATGGCAAACGCCCGGCCGTCTTCGACAAAATCCAGCCCCACCGCTCCAGAAACGTCGGAAAAAGTTCCGTCCCGATTGTTCGCGTAGAAAACATTTCGCTCGAAGCCGCTCCAGGTGCCATCCGCCCGGATCAGTTCGTTGATGGCGCTCCATCCCTGTTCGTAATCAGGAGACAGCTTGGCCTGATCGGGTGAATGAGCAACCACCTGCCGCCAAAAGAAAGCTGTTCAGGTCCTGCTCGGCTTGAGGCGCTGGAAACCATGCCATTCACAATGTAGAGATCGGGAAAGCCGTCGTGATCAAAATCGAACGCATCGCTCGACCACGCCCAGCGGCCCATCCCAACTCCGGCGGAATTTGTTCGATCCTGAAATGATTTCAAGCGCGTTGTTGCGCCCGCTGTTTCTAAAAAGCGAATTTCCCATGGCGTGTTTCCGGTAGAGATTCCGAACTTCTTTCGACGAGTCCTTCTTAAAGATCTCTTGCTCCGTAACTCGCTCACCAGCTGCCGTCCACATGTCGCCAACGTAAAGATCCTGCGCGCCGTCATTGTCGTAGTCGAGCCAGCAGACGCTCATGCCCGCGCCAACATCCTCAACTCCCAGCCTGCGCAGCCACATCGGTAAAGGTGCCATTACCGTTGTTGCGGTAAAGATTCTTGCGCCCGAAATCGTTCACCACATAGAGGTCGGGCCAGCCGTCACGGTTGTAATCGCCCCAGCCACAGCAAAAACTGTAGCGCGTGTTGTTCTCATTCAGTCCCGATTCCACTGTGACATCGCGGAACGTGCCATCACGATTGTTGCGCATCATGAAGTTCGGAGGACCATTCTCCGCATCGTGATAGGGAACAGGATATTTGTATTGATCGGTACCCTGGTAATAGACGTAAAGACAAAAATAAATATCCAGCCACCCATCGCGGTCATAATCGGCAACGGCCGCGCCCGTGAAAGTTCCTTGCGGAGGATTGGCAAATCGAAATGCGTCAGGCTTCTGGCGAAACTTGCCGCCGCCCTGGTTCAAAAAGAGAAGCGGCCCGCTGGCGCGCACTACAACAACATCCTGGCGTCCATCGTTGTCGAAGTCCGCAAACAGCGCGCATGCCGTGTTGTCGAGCAGGCCCAGGCCAGACGATTCGGTGATGTCCTCAAACGTTCCATCGCCCCGGTTTCGATAAAGCCGGTTGGGAAGGCCCGCCGGTTGGCAAACGTAGAGATCATCAAATCCATCGTTGTCGATGTCGGCAACGGAGACCCCGTTGTGCCCATAGATGTCGATGCCGCACGCGCCATCGAGCACGGTACGCCAATAATCGGCGCCGTGTAGCATCTGAGCGGAATAAGAAACGTTGCTGCCGAGAGCGGGCGCGGCAATGTCAGCGAAAACCTGAGATGCAGCCCGGCTTCGCGTCTCCTCGATCGCGTGCCAGCTTCGAATCTGAAACTCCCCAGGAGTAGAAGAACGCGTGGAAGGCGCGGCAGAAGAGGAAATCCATTCGAGATCCCAGTGCCCCACACGCTGCTCACGGTGGAAATCATGGCCGGTACCGACTAACTCATACCGCACACGAGTCTGTAGCTCTGGAAGTTGAGAGGAAACCGTGGGACTCGCTGCAATACTTGTTACCTGAAATTCAGCGGTGATGAGGCTGGCGAAGGCACTCGTCGCGGCTTTTAACTCCTGAACAAAAGCATCACTCCCGAGAGTGACCTGAGAGGAGAATTTATTCTGGCGAATTTCAAGTGGCGAACCGAAACGAACAAGCCGCACATCGACTGGTTGAAGCGGTACCCCCAGGAAATTCGGCGCTAGAGCCTTTTTGATCGCATCCACTTCCTGCGGAGAGCGAAGCAAACTGGCACTCCACTCTGCAAAAATCGCAGCGATCTGGTCGTGATATTTTTCGGTAACGAAGTCGTCCAACCCGGCTTGCGTCTTGAGAAGCAGCGCATCGAGTGGCCTCTGTGCTCGATAGTGAGGATTCAGATGGAATTCGCCGCCGGATGAGAGCGTGGTAGCAGAATCGAGCAGAGAAATACCGGGGAGCGCTAAATTACGAAGTCGCGCAGGCACGAACGCCACGGAAGCGCCCTGGCAGCAGCGGGCGATAAAGTCGCGCCGGCTCAGGTCAACTAGCTTTGGATCATCTGGACCCAGATCTGGACGAAGCTCGACCAGATGACGCGTCTTCCCTCTGTCACTCAGAACGATACTCTCCCCATATTAAATTCCGCGTCGCGAATCGCGCACCACAGCCTATCAGTCCGTATGCGCAGAAGACAAAAATATCTCGCACCGATGAAGCCGCCCAAAAGCCCCGCCACGCTTGACACATACTTCCGCCTTGCATACAGTCTGTGAGTTCAAGGTGATCGGATCTGCATCAGATCTGAATCAGATCTAAAATTAAAGAACCATGAAAAGCGTTGTAGCGTATCGCGCGCCGCATCCGGGCACCCAGCCGAATCATCTGCATACGCCGTATGTGTCTTCCATCAAGCGCGCCCCAACGAAACCGCCGATCAGAATCCCATACACTCTTTCGGAGATCACGGGGCCATCATTCGGATCGGAAATCATGGCGCCGAATGCCAGCGATTTGACGCGCCAGCACTCCGCGGAGCCGCTTGGCGAAAGAATCATTGTGAGTGGGCGTGTCCTCGACGAAGACAATCGTCCCCTGCCGAACACGATGCTGGAAATCTGGCAGGCGAACGCGGCCGGCCGGTACCTGCACGCAATCGATCAACATAACGCCCCACTCGATCCAAATTTCACCGGATGCGGACAAGCCGTCACCGACTCCGAAGGCCGGTACCGCTTCGTCACTATTCGTCCCGGAGCATATCCCTGGCCCAATCACCACAACGCATGGCGGCCGGCGCACATTCATTTTTCTCTCTTCGGTCCGGCATTCGCCACGCGCCTGGTAACTCAAATGTATTTTCCTGGCGATCCGCTCATTCCGTTCGATCCGATCTTCAACTGCACCGCAGATGAAAATGCTCGTAACCGGCTGATCTCCGCCTTCGATTGGGAAACGACCATGCCGGGACATGCGCTCGGTTACCGCTTCGATCTCATTCTGCGCGGGCGTGAAGCTACGCCAATGGAGGAATAGGTGAGTTTGCAGGCGACGACATCGCAAACGGTCGGTCCGTTTTTCAAGATTGGTTTGCAACAACTCTATCGTGACAATCTCGCTGGCGAGGGTGTCTCCGGCCAGCGTGTCACAATTCAAGGACGAGTTCTTGACGGCGATGGCAATCCGGTGCCGGATGCGATTCTGGAAATCTGGCAAGCTAACGCGCACGGAAAATATGCTCACCCGGAGGACGCTCAAGACAAGCCTCTAGAGCCCGGTTTCAAAGGATACGGCCGCGTGCCGACGAACTCAGATGGAAGCTTTCGCTTCGCCACGATCAAACCCGGCCCTGTGCCTGGTCCCGATGGCAAGCCACAGGCGCCGCATCTTCTGATTTCTGTTTTCATGCGCGGAGTACTGCGGCGGCTGGTCACGCGAATTTATTTCCCCAATGAACCGAGCAATGCCGCGGATTTCATTCTCAATCTCGTGGAACCTGCGAGGCGTGCAACATTAATTGCAATTCCAAAAGCGTCCGCTGGCGATGCGGGTACGCTGGAATGGAATGTTGTTTTGCAGGGAGCAGACGAAACGGTATTCTTCGACCTGGGGTTGTAATCGATGGTTCTAATCGACTGGTTCTAATGACTGGTTCTAGTTGACTGGTTCTAATTGATACGATGGCCTTGCTAGATCCACTCTTCGGCTCAGCACCAATGTGCGAAGTCTTCTCGGACGCGGCGCGTCTGCAGCGCATGCTGGATTTCGAAGCTGCCCTCGCGCGTGCTGAAGCTCGCTGCGGCGTGATTCCCAATGCCGCAGCCGAAGCGATTGCGTCGGAGTGCAAGGCGGAACTGATCGATGGCAACGCACTCGCCGTAGCTACGGTTGAGTCGGCCAACCCCGCGATCCCGCTGGTGAAGCAACTTACAGCGCTGGTGGCAAAACATGATCCTGATGCGGCGCAGTTCGTTCACTGGGGCGCAACGAGTCAGGATGCGAACGATACCGGCCTAGTTCTTCAAATCCGCGAGGCCCTCAAAATTATTGAAGCTGATTTGTCGGCCCTTTGCCGCAGCCTGGCCGAATTAGCGCAGAAGCACCGTTCCACGCCCATAGTTGGCCGCACGCTCATGCAGCAGGCGCTGCCTACCACGTTCGGCGTAAAAGTTGCCGCGTGGCTGGACGGGATGAATCGCCACCGTGTCCGCCTCGCCGAAATCCGGGAACGGGCGCTGGTCGTGCAGTTTGGGGGTGCGGTCGGAACGCTCGCGGCTCTGCGAGATAAGGGATTGCAAGTGGCCGAGGCATTAGCGGCGGAACTTCATCTTGCCCTTCCCGCCATGCCGTGGCACACCCAACGCGATCGTGTAGCGGAGGTCGCAACCACTCTCGGCCTATGCACGGGCACCCTAGGTAAGATGGCCCGCGATATTTCTCTGCACATGCAAACTGAAATCGCGGAGGTCGCGGAGCCGGCTGACGACGGCCGCGGCGGATCGTCCGCTATGCCGCACAAACGCAATCCTGTGAGTTCAGCTGTAGTGTTATCGGCCGCGACGCGAGTGCCGGGCCTCGTCAGCACTATGCTGAGCGCTATGGCGCAGGAAGATGAGCGTGGCCTTGGCAATTGGCACGCTGAATGGGAAACGTTGCCGCAGATCTTCCGTCTGACCGCCGGAGCTCTCCACCAGATGGCGACGATAGTTCCTCATCTCGAAGTCGATGAAGCACGCATGAGGCACAATCTCGAGGCGACACAGGGTCTGATTTTTGCGGAAGCTGTCACCATGGCGATGGCAGCACACATCGGCAAGGCCAACGCGCGCAAATTGCTGGAAGAAGCGATCCGGCAAACGCGCAAGTCTGGAAAGCATCTTCGCGAAGTGCTGTCTCAAAATCCAACCATAACGGATCATCTAACCTCAATCGAATTGGATCGATTGTTCGCTCCGGAAAACTACCTCGGCGTCGCCGAAGCGTGGGTGGACCGTGTGATCGATGCCAGCCGTAAACAGAAATAATTGTTGTACAGCGCAAAATGAGGTCTGCAATGCCGTTTATCGACGTCGGTGAATTAAAGACTCATTACGCGTTAACCGACGGCCCGGAGCCGGTTCTGATTCTTTCCAATTCATTGGGCACTGACTTCTCCCTGTGGGATCCGCAGATGGCGGAGTTGCAACGGCACTTTCGCATTCTGCGTTACGACACGCGCGGCCACGGCAAGTCTTCGGCAACACCAGCTGAATACACAATCAAACAATTGGGTCGTGACGTGCTCGGTCTTCTGGATTCGCTCGGCCTCGACCGTGCCCATTTTTGTGGGCTCTCGTTGGGCGGCATGATCGGAATGTGGCTGGGAATTCATGCACCCGATCGCCTGAATCGATTGGTGCTCAGCAACACCGCCGCTCGCATCGGCACCAAAGAAGGGTGGAACATGCGCATCGCGACCGTAAGAAAAGACGGAATGAAATCGGTGGCCACAACGGTAATCGATCGCTGGTTCACGCCGGGCTTTCGCGCGTCGTTTCCAGAAAAGGTGGCGCAAGCGCAACGAATGCTTGAGCAAACCCCTCCGGAGGGTTATGCCGCATGTTGCGCCGCCATTCGCGATATGGATCAGCGCGATGCAGTCGCGCAGATCAAAGTCCCAACACTCGTAATCTACGGCGGTAGTGATTCAGTAATCCCGCTCTCCGACGCACATTTTCTCGCCGAACAGATCAGAGGCGCGAAGGAACTTGAACTTCCTGCCGCTCATCTCTCGAATGTGGAACAACCCGATGCATTCACGCAGGCGGTGATTAACTTTCTTTCCCAGTAAGCAGACGCGGGGCAGAAATAATGGATGACACAAAGCGCTACCAGCAGGGCATGAAAATCCGGCGTGCCGTTCTTGGCGATGAGCACGTAGACCGGGCCGTCGCCACGCCCACCGATTTCAACCGCGAGTTTCAAGATTTCATCACCCGCACCGCCTGGGGCGATATCTGGGCTCGTCCCGGCCTGCCTCGCCATACCCGCAGTTTGCTGACACTCGCGATGATGGTTGCTTTAAACCGTGGCGACGAATTCCGCCTGCACGTGAAGGCCGCCTTTAACAACGGAGTCACCCGCGATCAGATCCAAGAGGTCCTGCTGCAATCCGCGATTTACTGTGGCGTGCCAGCGGCAAATTCAGCGTTTCACATCGCTAGCGACGTCTTCAAAGAAATGGATGGCGAACTCAAGACAAGCTCGAAGAAGAAAAAACGGTCATGATTGAAGTTTGATTATTTAGAAAAGAGAATTGTCATCTTGGGCCGAGCCGTTTTTCAGGCGCAGCGAAGGATCTCCGGCTCAACCGTCCCGGCGCGTGGGCCGAACAGCTCAAGCCTGCGGGCGTCACGTGGGAACTTAATTCAGTGCCGATTTCATCGCGAACCCAAGTCGGAATTGTCGGAGCTGGACCCGCAGGTCTGGTGCTCTCTCACCTTTTATATTTGCAGGGAATCGATTCCGTCGTCATCGAAAACCGCAGCCGTCAATATTCGGAGCAGCGCGTCCGCGCCGGGGTATTGGAACAGGGAACGGTTGACTTACTCACTGAGATGGGCGTGGGTGAGCGCATGCAGGCTGGAGGCTTGGTCCACCACGGAATCGAGTTGCGCTTTAACGGCTGCGGTCACCGTATCGATTTTCAGGAGCTCACGGGGAAGGGAATTACGATTTATTCCCAGCACGAGGTTTTGAAAGATCTGAACAATGCCCGCATCGCAACCGGCGGCCAGGTTTTGTTTGAAGTCGAAAACGTCAGCGTACACGACCTCGATAGCGCGAAGCCGAAGATTCAATATGAAAAAGATGGAAACACTTACGAGTTGACCTGCGATTTCATCGCCGGATGCGATGGCTTTCACGGCGTCTGCCGGCCCACTGTTCCCGCCGGTGTGCTCACCGAGTATGTCCGCGATTATCCCTTCGGATGGCTTGGCATTCTGGCCGAAGCGCCGCCTTCCTCGAAGGAATTAATTTATACACACCATGATCGCGGCTTTGCCCTGCTCAGCATGCGAACTCCGCAAATCAGCCGCCTATATTTGCAATGCAAGCCCGATGAAAATATTGACGAGTGGAGTGACGAAAAAATCTGGCAGGAGCTGCAAACCCGTCTCGCTTCGAATAGCTGGACGCTTACCGAAGGAAAGATTTTGCAAAAAGGCGTGACCGGCATGCGCAGCTTCGTCGTCGAGCCTATGCAATACGGTCGGCTCTTCCTAGCCGGAGACTCGGCGCACATCGTTCCTCCGACCGGCGCCAAAGGATTGAACCTCGCCATCGCCGACGTGCAAATACTCGCGCGGGCTCTCAAGCAATTTTATTCAACCGGAAGCCACAACCTGCTCGATTCCTATTCCGAAGTCTGCCTGCGCCGCGTGTGGAAAGTGCAACGCTTCTCGTGGTGGATGACCTCCATGCTGCATCGCTTCCCCGATGAAAATCCTTTCGACCAGCGCCGCCAGCTAGCCGAACTCGACTACGTAACCAGCTCCCGAGCGGCCGCTAAATCTCTAGCGGAAAATTACGTCGGCCTTCCGCTGGAATAAGGCTGTTAGGTTTCAACCTTTGCGTGGCGTTCGTTTTTTCGCCGCGGAAAGTTTCCGGATCACTTCCTTCGGCAAAGGCACACCCTTCATTCGGTTGGCCTCGGTCGGGTGCGCGGCCGCCCACACATGCGTCTCCCAGCCCTCTACTGCCAACTCACCATCGCGCAGAAATTTGTGGCTGATCACGAAACTGCTCTTTCTCCATTCGGTGACGCACGATTCCGCCACCAGTTCATCACCGAAGAAGGACGGTAATATATACCGTGCCCGCGCATCGACCAGCGGAATCCCGATCACACCATGCGCTTTAAAAAGTTTCTGCAAGGGCAGACCCGCCGCTTTAAACAACGCGGTCGTGCACTCATCGAACCAGCGAAAATAATTGGCGAAAAAAACAATCTGAGCCGGATCACAATCCCCGAACTCAACCCGAATACGAACGCGATTTACGAACATAGCTGTCATCCACTAGGTTAGAGTTTTTAAAATAATGATCGGGATAGAAGATTTGAACTTCCGACCCCCTGGGTCTCGAACCAGATTCTAACAAGTATCGAACTGTATTGGATCCTGTGGACCGCGAGGAAGATTTGTGAGACAACATCAGGGCTGATTTAAATATCCGTCAAATGCAGAGTGGCCGACACGTTTCTTGGATCCACGTACTATTTTTCTGCTCTGGATTTCCTGCGCTTGTTTATCAGATCGTCTGGCAGCGAGCGCTGTTCTCTATTTACGGACTCAATATCCAGTCGGTAACGATCGTAGTTAGCGGTTTCATGCTAGGCCTGGGACTGGGAAGTTTATTAGGGGGAAAGCTTTCCACAAGCAAACGGCTTTCGCCAGTCATGCTCTTTTGCTGCAGCGGAGTTGTTCACGGGGATGTTTGGAATCGTCTCGTTGAAGCTCTTTCATCGTATTGGGGATTTCACGGTAGGCAAGTCGCTCTTTGAAACAGGTTTAATAAGTTTCTTAGTGATTGTTTTGTCCACGTTGCTCATGGGAGCAACTTTGCCGCTACTGATCGAACACTCGGTCCGGTCATCGGGGAATGTAGGATCTTCTGTTGGGAGCCTTTATTTCGCAAATACATTGGGTTCTGTACAGTTTTAGGTGCGCCTTTGAAGCGGTTCCGTGACATTCACAGACATTCATTGCCGCCGGCTTCCGTTTCTACGCTACCTCCGTGCTTCCAATTATTAGTTGGATGTCCTTTCTCCTCCTGTCCCTAAAGTCTACCTATAGGCCCGCCGATACAAGACAGAGATGCTCAGTGCGCCTGACGGTTTAACTCGCGACGAGAAACAAGCGAGGCATTTCGCATGCGGTGGCACCAGAGGTCAGGTGCCGATTCTCCGCGCTTTCTGTACCGGTGCGCCTTGTACACGCAGGACCGAGCAATTCAAGGATGCTGACAAAATTTCACACTGACAAAAGTCTTAGTTGATGCAATGCCGGCTCGTCTCCGGCTCGATTTGCTTTCGATATCAAGGGGAGAGGATTTCATGCAGGTATCGAGCTATCTTAGATCGCATTCCGAACTCTATTTAGCTGCGATGCGTTTCCTCGAGACGCGCTTTGTCTCAGCCTCAAGACGCCACAACATTCGAAGGTGGATGCTGTTGGCGTCCACGTTGCTCGCACTGGCGTTGCTGTCGAGCCCTAAAGCCTATGCGCAAAGCTGCTCGGGCACGGGTACAGGCGGCTGCCAGCAGGTTTCGTGCCCTAACGGCGGCACGACGTCCGTCAGTGGTACGGTCTACGCGCCCGATGGAACCGATCCGCTTCCTAATATTCTGGTTTACATTCCCACAACATCGCTAACTGCATTTACGGACGGGGTATCGGTAACCAGTCCCGTGCTTGATGACGCGGCCAATCTGGTTTCGGGCTCGCCTCTCGTACAAACGACAACGGCCGCGAATGGCACGTTCCTGTTGACGAATGCGCCGCCCGGTTCAAATATCCCCATCGTGATTCAGGCCGGCCGGTGGCGGCGGCAGTTGGTGATCTCGTCGATTGCCACCTGCACGAACACACCGCTGACTACCGTGACGCAAGGCGGGTCTAACAGCCTTGGGGATTTTGGAGAAAGCACCTCAGTTCGCTTCGCGCAGACACAGGGAGAAGGCGACATCCCTAAAATGGCGCTGGCTACCGGCAAAGCCGACGCCCTGGAATGCACCCTGCGCAAGGTGGGAATTGCAGACACGGAATTCACCGACTACACAGTGAACGTCGCGTCCGGCGGCAACGGTCCCGGGCGCGTCAATTTATTTGAAGGATCGGGCGATTCCGGAGTCAAACCAGGCAGCACCGTTCACACGGAAGCTACACTCGTCGGCTCCGTGAGCTCCACCTTCAGCGGATCGCTTCTCGGCAACTACAACGTTCTAATGCTTCCCTGCCAGGGCGATTCCAACAATTACACAACTGCCGATGCGCGAAACAATGTCATCGCTTTTACCGGAGCCGGTGGCCGCATCTTCGCCACCCATCACAGTGCCTTCTATATTAATGAGAACTCGCCCATCGACACCGCCGCGAATTGGACCGCAGACACCAGTCTCACCGACGGTGCGGCGACCATCAATACCAGTTTTTCAAGCGGCAACGCACTGGCTCAATGGCTTCAGGACATCGGCGCCACCACTACCCTGGGGCAGGTCACGCTCGATAACGACTTTAACGATCAGAGCGGCGTAAACGCGCCGACGGAATCCTGGGCCACACTGAATTCCGATTCCGATGTTATGCAGCTTTCGTTCTACACCCCCGTGGGTGCTGCGGCCTCGAATCAGTACGGTCGCGTGATGTTCAACGAGTATCACGTGGACAACACGACCACGAGTAGTAGCGTTACCTTTCCGAATGAGTGTACGGGTGTGCTGGCCAAGACTCAGGCCATGTCGGCGCAAGAGCACATGCTCGAGTACAGCCTTTTCGATCTGATGAACTTCGCTGTGCCCGTCATCAGTACTGATGTCGCGATCGCTATCACGACTTCGCCGTCCACTTTCACGGGCGGCGACCCGGGCGACACCATCGACGTCACCGTAACCAACAGCGGGACATCGGCGATCGCTACGAGTCCTACCGTTACGCTGGCAGTCACACTTCCGGCGGGTTTAACCGCAATTTCCATGACAGACCCATTAGGAAACTGGAGCTGCAATGTAGCCACGTTGACGTGCACACTGTTGAATCCACTGGCTGCCGCCGGCAGCAATTCCGTGGGCCTTACCGTCGGTGTGGCGGCCAATGTTTCGGGGGGTAGCGCCTCCATCGGGGCCAGCGTGTCGAGCACGGCATTTGCTGCTAGCACCTCGGGCAACGTTTCACTGAACGTCGCGGTTGCGCCTCCGGGAACCATCACGGGGCCACTTGAAACCGCCGCCACTGCCACCAACGTAGGTTCGACAACCACGGCTGCAGGCACGCTCACTTTTGCGATCAGCGCCGGTACAACCATCTCTTCCATACTCGTGGTAACCGAAGGATTTACTGGGAAGGACTTCACGAACGCAGGCAGTGGAACGTGCGCCGCACAAAACTACGCTTCGGCCTCAACCTGCACTGTAGTCGTCAATTTTTCGCCCCTTTATCCCGGACCGCGCATAGGCGCAGTCGAGATCCTCGGCAGTTCAGGAACGGTCGTTCTTTACACGGCATACATCTCCGGCATTGGCGAGGGACCTGAGGCGATCTTCCAGCCGGCCGCGCAAAGCACGGTGACGAACGAAAGCGGCTCAGACAATTTTGACGACACGGCGGTCGACATCCTGGGTGACGTATACGTGGTTGACTACCCGAATCAGCAGGTGTTGAAAGAGACATTATCGAGTGGCACTTACACGCAGAGCACTCCGTTCACCTCACTGAGCGGTCCGAAAGGGATGGCGCTTGATGGGGCGGGCAACATCTACATTGCCGATGCGGCTTCGAACAACGTCTACAAAGAGACATTGATCAGCGGGTCCTATGTCCAGAGTACAGTGGGCAGCGGGTTGAACAGTCCGGGCAGTGTCGCCGTCGATGCTGCTGGAAACGTCTATATCGCCGACTCGGTGAACGGTCGAGTGCTGCTCGAAACGCTCTCCGGCGGCACATATATACAGAGCGTAATTGCCACCGGTCTCGGCAATCCCGCGCGAGTTGCCGTCGATGTTGCGGGGAATGTCTACATCACCGATACGGGGAACAATCAAGTATTGCTCGAGACGCTCTCGAATGGTGCCTACACGCAAAGCACGATTGTGACCGGACTTAACTCGCCGCAAGGCGTAGCGGTCGATGGAAACGGAACGATCTATATCGCCGATTCAGGAAACAACCGCATCATTGAAGAAGAACTCGTCAGTGGCAGCTATGTCCAGTCAGTGTTGGTTAGCGGACTAAACGCTCCTCGTTCCGTGGTGGTTAGCCAACGGGGAAACCTCTACGTCGCCGATTTTGGAGATAACACTCTTTATAAGGAGGATTACTCCGATTCGCCAACTCTGAGTTTTGCCAGCACTACGGTGAACACGACCAGCAGCGACAGCCCAAAGACCGAAACCCTGGTGAACTTTGGCAATGCGGCTTTGACCGCAGTCTCCTCGGGAATTACGGCACCGACGGACTTTCCGCAGGCAACGGGAAATTCCACCGACTGCACAACCAGTTTCTCGCTCGCCGCCGCAGCCAACTGCACTCTCAGAATCGACTTTCATCCACAGAGCATAGCTTCACTGAGTGAGTCCTTCGTGCTGACCGACAACAACCTGAACAATTCCTCGGTCACGCAAACCATCGCGGTAAACGGCACCGGGAATTCGGGGGTCTCGATTGTTCTCTCGCCGTCTTCGCTCCCTCTCCCGGTGATCGGCATAGCTTACAACCAGACGATTACGGTCAGTGGAGGAACTAGTCCGTATACGCTCACCGTAATCAGTGGAAGTTTGCCGACCGGACTCTCTCTGAGTACGAACGGAGTGCTTTCCGGGACGCCTACCGCAGTTGGTTCCTTCACCTTCAGCATTCAGGCGACGGACGCGACGAGCGCCACCGGCAGCCAATCGTATTCAGTGACCATTGCTGCGCCGACCATTACGGTCACGCCTGGTAGCCTTCCCAATGGAACATTTGCCTCTTCGTACAGCCAGACGATTTCGGCCAGCGAAGGAAGCGGCACCTACAGTTATGCGGTAAGCGCGGGAAGCCTTCCGGCAGGGTTGTCGCTAAATATCACGACTGGAGTCTTATCGGGAACTCCAACGAGCGTCGGAAGTTCGATCTTCACCGTCACGGCGACCGATACGGTAACCACCGGCTCAGCCGCGCCCTATACGGGAAGCCAGGCTTACTCGCTCGTCGTGGGCAAAGCTACAGCGACAGTGACGCCGGGCGATCTGTCACAGACGTATACCGGTTCGCCTCTCGCAGCGACGGCGACCACGAATCCAACGGGGTTGACCGTTGTCTTCACTTATAACGGAAGCCCTACTGCTCCCACCACAGCGGGAACCTACCCCGTTGTAGCTACGATCAACGACCCCAATTATCAAGGTTCGGCAACGGGCACTCTGACCATCAACAAAGCGCAACCTGTCGTCACTTGGGCGACTCCTGCCGCAATCACCTACGGAACGGCGTTGAGTGCGACGCAGTTGAATGCCAATTCCGGCGGAATCGCCGGGATGTTCGTTTACATGCCAGCAGCAGGTACGATATTGAATGCGGGCGCGAATCAAACATTGTCGGTGACCTTCACACCCACCGACACGACCGACCACAACAACGCGACTCAGACTGTGCAAATCACGGTGAATAAAGCGCAGCCTGTGATCAACTGGACGACTCCGGCAGCCATCCTCTACGGAACCGCTCTGAGTGCAACGCAACTAGATGCGAGCGCGGGCGAAGTCGCTGGAACGTTCGTTTACTCGCCACCAGCCGGTACGGTGCTGAATGCGGGTGCGAACCAGACGCTCTCGGTAACATTCACTTCGACTGACACGACGGATTACTCCGCGGCCACGCAAACTGCGCTAATCACAGTCAATAAAGCACGGCCTGCGATCACATGGGCCACTCCGTTGGCCATCACTTATGGTACTGCCCTAAGCGCAACCCAGCTAAACGCCAGTGCCGGTGGTGTCGCTGGGACGTTCGCCTACACGCCACCAGCTGCCACGGTGCTAAATGCAGGGGCAAGTCAGACTCTCTCGGTTATCTTTACCCCAACGAATACCGCGGACTATGCGGTAGCCACGCAGACGGCGCAGATTACAGTTAATCAGGCGAAGCCTACGGCAACCCTCACAACAAGTGTCAATCCCGCGGTCTCGCAGAGTCCGGTCACGTTTACAGCTACGGTCGGTTCTACGGTGGGTATACCAACCGGCGGCATAAATTTCATGAGCGGAACAGCACTGTTGGGATCTGGTGCGCTTTCCGGTGGCATTGCAACTTTAACGACCTCATCTTTGGCAACCGGCTCGGACTCGATCACCGCCGTGTACAGCGGAGATACGAACTTCTCTGCCACTTCCAGCAACGTGCTTTCGCAGGTCGTCATTAACTTCGGAGTCGATCCAGTATCGGGGAGCAACGGCGGAGGCGGCACATCGCAGACTGTTTCGCCCGGAGGAACAGCCACGTATACGATTGCGATCGTACCGACGGCTGGCACCACATTCCCGACGACTACAGAACTGACAGTAACCGGCTTGCCACCTGGTGCAACGGCCACTCTTATTACGCCCGGATGGACGCAACTAACAAGCACCTCGTGGTCATTGCCGGCCTTCGCTAAGTTAAGCGATGTATCTCTGTCGTTCGACGTACCCGCCTCAACCGCGAGTCTCAGGAAGGCGAATACATTGATGGGCAAGTTGTCACCGGCATTTGCGGTGTTTTTCTTGCTGCCACTGGTCAGCTTACGCCGCTCAGCCAAGCGTCAGCGACAGGCGATTTTTATATTGCTGCTGGCAGCAAGCTTCGTAACCATCTCTGGGTTGACTGGATGTGGGGTTCACAACGGCTTTTTCAGCCAGGCAGGGAAGAGTTACACCGTGACCGTGACAGTGACGACAGGTACGCTGTCACACTCCACCGACGTAATTCTTACAGTGGAGTAACTGAAAGGACGTAGACTGCGTATGTCGATTTTCGGGAAAGTATTTCTGCCCATAGCTTGCTTGACGGTAACTTGTGTCGCTTGGGCTCAGTCCATAAATCTTGGAGAACAAGCGCCTGCCCGCTTCGATGTGGCTTTTGTCTATAACCCTGTTCTTGCCAATGTAACCAACGGTAGCGAATTCTGGATGCAGGGTGGCAGCGCCCAAGCCGAAGCTAGGCTTTGGCGCAGGCTTTACGGTGTTGCCGATGTGGCTGGACTTCATACCAGCAACGTCAACGGATCAGGAATCGGGCTCGATCTGATCACCGCAACATTTGGGCCGCGCTATACGTGGTCACCTCATCGCCGAGTAGCACTATTCGGCCAGGTACTTGCCGGTGAAGCGCATGGCTTCAATAGCATTTTTCCGTCTTCCAGTGGCACAAATTCAACCGGTAACAGCTTTGCCCTGCAAATCGGTGGTGGCGTCAACTTACCCCTGACCTATCATTTCTTAGTACGAGCCTTCGATGCCGATTGGCTGCGCACCCAGTTACCGAATGCAACTACGAATGTACAAAACAATCTTCGTCTCGGTATAGGCATGATCTACCGGATCAAGTAATATTCATTACAATCCTACGTATACCTGCCCTGCCTGTTGCTAAGCGATAAAATCTCGGTGAACATATCTGTCTGATTTCAACTTTTAAGTGCAGAGGCGGGTATAGCGCGAGTTGCTTGAAAAGATTGGTCGGGGAGAGAGGATTTGAACCTCCGATCCCTGGTCCCCAACCAGACTCTGGCGCTTATCGAATTCTGTAGACCGCAAGCGCTTGCTGCAATCGATGCGACGAGCGGGGAACTTACTGACCTCTCAAGCCTTGGATTCGGCGATAGTCCTCCATTTCGCGGCTGGCCAGCGCGGACTTACCCTGCTTTCTATGGATTGTGGCGAGAAGCAGGTCGGCCTGTGCAGCGAGCGGAGTATTTTGCTCGATCTTAAGCACGCCGCTGAGCGCCTGCTCGGCTGCGCCCGCATCAGAGGCGGCCAGCGCACGCCCCATCGCATAGAGTGTTTCCGGCATATTGGGACGAAGCGAATCGGACCGCCGCAGTTCGTCAGCGGCCTCTTTCATTTTTCCTTCCTGCAGCAGAGCGTCGCCCAGTCGAAACGCAGCCTCTGCGCTGCCTGGCTGCAACGTCGTCTCGGCGCGAAATTGCTCCTCCGCCTCGGGCCAATTGGCACGCCCAGCATAGATTTCCCCAAGTTCGAGGTGCAGGCCGGGCACGTCCGGGCTGATGGCGATTGCCCGCTCGTATTCCTTCACCGCCTCAGGAATCATCTTCGTCTGGTAGTAACCCTGGCCATGAGTCTGGTGCGCTCGCACAGAATCGGGAAACGCCGCAAGCAGCTTGTCGGTTGATTGCGAACCCAGAGCCGTTGCGGCGCGGCTCACATAAAAAAGAAGATCAGGATTGTCGGGATCCTTTCCCAACGCGGCCTGCAAGTTGACCATCGCCTTGGCAGGCTCGTCGTTCTCCAGTTGTGCGATACCCAAGGCAGCCGGATCATCAACAATATCGAGATGCGGAATCGCCTCAGCGGCATAGCCTTGCGCCAGCAGCGCATAACCCAGCAACTGGTGAATGGGAACGGAGTCGGGACTCAGCGCGACGGCGTGCTTCAGCGGTGCAATTGCCTCAGCAGCGTCATGTTTCTTCATGTAAGCGTCGCCCAAGCGGAGAAGAACTTCAGACGAAGATGGATCCAATTCTGCAGCCTTGCGAAAGTCGATCAAGGCATGGTCGATGTCATGGCGGTTTTCCGCATCGATGCCCGACTGGAGCAGCACCTTCGCCGGAGCGGCCGGTTGAGGCGCGACGGCCTGCGGGTGAAGAAACAAATGCAGGAATAGGAGTGCCTGGATCATTTCCGCTCAGGCTCCTTCACGGTAAGAAATTGATCTGCTTGAATATCTCGCAAAGTCTGGCGAATTCCTGACGGCCAGTGGACCTCAATGTCAGCTTTTTTGTTATCTCCCAAGCCAAAGTGCAATCGCTTGTCGCTCGAGGAAAGATAACTCCCCACGGCAGTCGCGAATCTCACCTGACCGTTGACCTGGACGCGAGCGCCATATCCGTCACGGTTGCTACTCGTCCCACGAAGCGTAATCGTCAGCCAGTGCGATTTGCCGCCGCGATTCAAATAGAACTGCGGTCCGTCCCCGAGTGAGGTTGTAACTGCATCGACCCACCCATCATTATTCAGATCCCCGAAAGCGGCGCCCCGGCCGGCTACAGCCTGAGTGGCCCCAACATTCCCTCTTTGGAAGTGGCCTCGCTTGTTCAAAGCCAGTAAAGGAACGTCTCGATACCGGAGCGAGTTGTCGTACGAGTGTACGTTATCGAAAACGTGGCCCTGCACGATGAACGCATCTTTCCAGCCATCGTTATCAAAATCCTCCAGACCGACTCCCCACCCTGATGAGGTCCCAGAGAGCGCGCCGAATCCGGCCTCAAGTTCCAGCGTGCTAAATGATTTGTTTCCGTCATTGTGAAACAAGACGTACGGCGCGTGGGGCAATTGCGTGATAAGAAGATCAGGAAGTCCGTCGTTATCGTAGTCCTGGAAAACGACGCCCATTCCCGAGGGCATTTTGCCGGAGTTATTCAGGGCCGCGCCTGAATCAAGCGCAACTTCACTGAATTTCCCGTTTCCGTTATTGTGAAAAAGGAACTGCTCGGTCGCGTCGTTGGCTACAAAAATATCTGTAAAGCCGTCTCCATCATAGTCGGCAAAGGCGACTCCCAATCCATGCCCTTTTTTTGCAGCGATTCCGGAAGCCACACTTACATCCTCAAACGTGCCGTCCCCGCGGTTGTGGTAAAGAATGTTCGTTGTAGAACCGAATTCGCCCGGAGGGCAATACATCGGCTCCTCGATCCGGCCGCAGGTCTTGCTCGTTTCAGGAGTCCAGTCGAGGTAGCGGGTCACAAACAGATCCAGCTTTCCATCGTTGTCGTAGTCAAAGAATCCTGCCGATACCGACCATCCGCCAGCCGCCACTCCCGCCTTCGCCGTAACATCGGTGAAAGTGCCGTCGCCATTGTTGTGGTAAAGAATGTTTTTCCCGAAGTTGGTCACGTAAATGTCAGGAAAACCATCGTTGTCGTAATCCCCAACAGCTACTCCCATTCCGTAGTTGGTTTCCCCGGCGTGCTGCAGGCCGGCTTGCACAGTAACGTCGGTGAAAGTGCCGTCTTTGTTTTGACGGTAGAGGCGATTCCAGTATTTGGGATTGTCTCGCTCGAAGTGAACCGGACTGCGTAGCAGGTCCGGCACGTGGCCTGCATTCACCAGAAAAATATCGAGCAGGCCGTCATTGTTGTAATCGAGCAGGGCCACTCCGCCGGGCATGGTCTCAATCAAGTACTTGCGCGGTGTCGGCGAATTGCGCAGAACGAAATCGACGCCGTGGAGCGGCGTGAGTTGGAATTGGGGGTCGCGAGTTACAAGTTGGGCAAACAAAGGGAGAACTGCCAGCACGAGCAGAATACCGGGTTTGCGAAAACCGCTTCGCACTCAGGCTACGGCTCCGCCGCCGTCCTCACTTCGCTACTTGCCCGTGGCTGCGTTTCATTGATGCCCGCAATGTGCGCGAGCGCAGCGTCAATTACCGAGTTGTAGTGTACGAGTTTATCTTGTCGACGGTCCGAGCCGGATTCGCTTGTTGTTGCGAACGCAGGGGAAGACTCCGTTGCGTGCAGCGCCTCGATCAACTCTGGCAAAGCCGCGAGTTTCTTTTGTAACCCACCGACTTCCTCGATCGCGCTCTTTGGAAAATAACCGATGCGGTCGCCGGTCTGCATAGCGCTCACCAGCCCGTCTGGAGACCATGCCACCGGCCAATTCGCGTTCAGCAGATCGTACGTTTCGCGTAGCCGTGCCAGCTTGCCCGCGAATCCATCGAGGAGCGCGCGATTGTGCGCCATGTCCAGCCCCATGCTTAGCGAAATTTTGAGCGTGCTATTCACGGAAACGCGCGGAGTCGTCACAATCGTCGTCAGAGTATCGCCCTCGAAGCGCCACCCGATTGTGCCCTTTCGCTTTTCAAAACGCAACGGCTCCCCGTTTACGCTCACTGCCGAGGGAGGCCAGCTTCCCGGAAGTCTCAGTTCATAAGCGCGCTCGGTTGGCATTCTCGGGTAGTGGCCTTCGACGGGCGCAACGCTGATGTTCAATAATGTCCCATCGCCATTTAACGACGCGCGAATCGGAGTCCATGCGCTCTCTCCGTGTTCGTATCCCGGCGTGTCCCCCGCGTCCTCATAAACACGATACGTCGAGACCTGCCCATCGTTCATAGGGAAGACACTTAGGATCAGCGGCTCCGTCGATGCGTTTGGAAAACGCGTTGCGGGTTGCATTGGAATGATGCTTCCCGCCTTCACGTACACGGGAATTTGGCTGAGAGAGAAACTGCGCTCCAGCGTTGCGGGGCCTCGCAGACGTGCTCCGGTATCCCACTCGACCCAGTCTCCGGGAGGAAGCCAGATGCTCGTTTTGGCGAGCTGAGAATCCTTTGCCACCGGTTGTGTTATCGGGTCCGCGAGTATGCTGTCGCCGAACATGTATTCGTTCTTCGCGTCATACGCTTCGGTGGCTTCGGGCCAGTCATAGTAAAGCGGTCGCAGGAATCCAACACCGGTATCGTGAGTTTTTCTGGCTTCGGTGTAGATGTAGGGCTGCATCGCATTGCGGCGCACGAAACCTTGCCGCATCAGGTCAGAGTAGGGTTCGGGATACGCCCAGATGCGCCTCTCCGCCCCCGGATTCTTCGTAGTGTGAGTTCGCAGGATTGGGCTGAAAACCCCCCACTGAATCCACCGCAAGTAAAGCTCGGGTTCAATTGCACCCGGCTGGTGGCCGCCAATGTCATGGCTCCAATACGTGTATCCGACGTTCGCCGCTGTTGCCGTGAAATAGGGTTGAAATGCGAGCGAGTCCCAGACGGAAATGGTGTCACCCGAAAAGCCGATCTGGTAACGATGGTTGCCCAGCCCGCCCCAACGATGGAACAGCAGGGCGCGTTTCTCCTCGCGCTCCTGATCGGTGAAGAACACATAGTTCAACCAAAAAGTGGGGTTCACGCCGGCGAGCTTTGTCGCGTCCTCCTGCTGCCAGTCGAGCCAGAAGAAATCGATTCCCTGCCGCTCGAAGGGGATGGATCACATACTTCAAGTAATTGTCCGCGAACTTCTTGTCCGTGATATCGAAGGGCACATATTGTTTGCTCGCGGGGTCGATTCCCATCGAGCTGGCCATCGCAGGATAACTGTCCTCCCAGGGTTGAATCCCCGACGCCGGATGAATATTGAGCGTCGTCTTCAGCCCTTGATCGTGAACACTCGATAGAAAACCTGCCGGGTCGGGGAACAGGAGTTTGTTCCAGGAATAGCCAGTCCAGCCCAGCCGGTGACCGGACGCATCAACTTTGTTGTTACCAACGACTTGGTTGAAGGTGGGATGCCAGTCAATGTCGATCACCAGCACGTTCAGGGGAATTTCATGCGTTTGGAATTGTTGCAGCAGCTGTTCGAATTCCTGGTCGCTGTAGGACCAGTAGCGCGACCACCAGGCGCCGAAGGCAAATCGTGGCGGCAGCGGGATCTTGCCTGCGACCCGAGTGAAGTCATGAAGGGCGCCTTTGTAATCGTGCCCGTAACCGAAGAAATACCAGTCCTGCCGCTCCCCTGCGGGACGCAGCATCACCCAGGGCCACGCGCTTTGCTCACCCGCACGAAAGCTGAAGTCGGCCGAATCAAAGAGCGGGCGCGCGCTGTCGTCCACAAGTGTCCAGCCGCCACGCGAGATCAGGCCGGGCTCCAGTTTCACTCCGCCTCGGGCAGTATCAAGCGTACGCGCGGTGCCCAGAAGATTGCCGGTGTCTTCGGTCCCCGGTTTCCATATAACTTCTTTCCCGTTAAGGCTGAACGAAACCGTAAGGTCGTCGGCGGTGAACTTGCCGTCGGTATCGCCGGGATCGTAGACCAGCGTCAATGCACTGGTCTTCAGCACCACTCGGTGGCCGGGTCCGATCTGCCGCGTGAATCGGGGAACCGGAAGCATGCGATTCACGAAGGCGAAAGATGCATGATCTTCAAACTTCCCGTCATTCGCCCACTCCAGGCGGATGAGCTGAGGAGTAAGAACCGTGAACCGCGCCGAGCCGGCTAATACCACCGCGCGAGGATCGGCGATCGGATCGTAGTTGTCGGAAGCAACTGCCGCGTTCACCAGTGCAGTCTGCAGGAAGACGCCCAGGATACACATGAACAAGAGACACATGAATCTGAGCGAGGCTAAGCCGTGGACTAGATTTCTCATTTGCATTGATACCCGGGGTCGAAGGGACGATCTACCATGTCGGTTCAGAGTGCCTGGCGGCTTCGAACCCGCCAGGCATCGCTGAAAGGTTGGGCTGCCTGACAACTGGAGCTACCAGTAGAATTTCCCTCCGAACTGGATGCTTCTTGCGGGATAGGCTGCAGTGATGGTTCCGAAATTGCTGTCGCCCAGATTGGTGTCTGGCTCGAAGAAGCTCGGATGATTGAACACATTGAACATTTCGACCCGGAACTGCAGCTTCGTCGTCTCGCCGAAGCCCCACCATTTTCCGATGCCCATGTCGTAGTCGAAGAATTTGGGCGCTCTCAGATTCGACAGGAACCGCGGGGCATCGCCAAATGTGTAAGCCGCAGGCTGGGCAAACGCCGCTGGATTGATCCAATCGTTGAGTGACTGATTCTCCGGAACCGGATTGACTCCCGCGACCAGGTTGGGTCTCTGATTGAATCCGAATCCGCCCGTGTTGTTTGTCGCGGGATTAATGGAGAGCGGCAATCCGGATTTAGCGGTTAGAATTCCGCTCCATTGCCATCCACCGAGGACCGCATTCGTCGGCCGGTTCCAATGGTCGCCGAGCAATTTGCCGCTACCGAATGGGAGTTCGTAGTTGTAGTTGACCACCAGGCTCTGCGGCGTATCGGTCACGTCCACCGAGTGCTCTGCAGCCAGGTTATACGAATTTCGCACCGAGCTTCCGCTGCCGGGGAAAGCCCATCCCGCGGCGCCCTGCACGTCGTCCATAAACTTGGAGTAGGTGTAGGAAACATTCAGATCCAGCCCCGAATGCCAACGGTGGGTGTAAGTGGCCTGTAGTGCGTTATAGGTCGAACCGCCTACGGCTGGGGGTGCCTCGGTCACGCTGCAGTATTCAGGGAAGCGGCGCAGCAACTGGCCCATCGGGACCGTGGGCTGATCCAGGCCGCAGCCGCTGGAGGTTATGTGTCCGAAGAACGGATTGGTAACCGGGCTGAGTAACTGACTGCCGAGGCTGAGATCGGACGCGGGAATCTCATCCCACTCCAGGTATTGTGACAATACGTGCACGCCGTGGTTTCCAACATAACTGATGTCGACGAGGTCATTGTTCGTAAGCGAGTATTGAGCACCTGTCATCCACTGCTGCACATAGGCAGAGGGGCGGACATTATTTACAACTGGATTCAAGCCGAAACCAACGTCAGTCAATCCGCCTAATGTATTTCCCGTTGGCGCAACTTCCCCATTCGGGAACGCACTTTGGCAAGCCGCGGACGTCGAACCATTGCTGCAGTTCACGGTCGCGCTTCCGCTAAGAGTAGTAAATGGATTGAGTCCACTGTTAAGGCTTGTGACCCATGGTGTCCCCTGCGAGTAGCCGATGTTGGGACCCTGGCTGTAGTAGTTGGGCACGAAAAAGACGCCATATCCGGCGCGCACTACCAGCTTGTCACGAAGCTTGTACGCCGCGCCGATTCTTGGGGCAAAGTTCTTGTACTGCGTATCGTAGAGTCTACGGTTGCCGCTGCTGTTGAACACGAGCTCGCCCGGATAGTTTGTCCCTACCGTGGAGCTGATCGGATTTACCGCGTTGAAGTCGAAATATTCCTGCGCATTCGTCCTTTCCGTTGGGGCAGTCTGGATTTCATAGCGCAGACCTAGGTTGATCGTGAGCTTCGGATCGATCTTCCAATCATCCTGCAGATACCAGCCAAATAGATTCTTGTCGGTCGCGGGAAATTTGTTGTAACCGGTCTGATCGGTTCCACTGCCTACGCCCAGCAGGAAGGAAGCAAACCCGTCGCCCGTTCCGGCCGTGGCATTTTGGGGATCAGGTCCAGCGGTCGACGTGGTCTGGAACTGCAGAACTGTGTTCGCGTAGTGGCCGCCGTCGATGCGGGCCCAAACATCCATGAATCCGAATGACAGTTGGTGTTTGCCGTGGACCTTGGTGAAATCCACAGAGCCGGTCCACAAAGTTTGGGGAACCTGGTAGTTGTCGAGTCCGGCCTGTGCGCCTAGATACGCATAGCTCTGGGGCTGGACTTCAGGGAAGCTCGGCGCAATTCCATCTATGAACGACGGTAAGCCCAGAGCTGAAGATTTATATCCAAAACTCTGCGTCACCGATTGCTCGACATGGCGGTTCACGCCTAGATTCGCGTTCATCGTCAATGTCGGGCTGAAAAGGTGTGTGTATCCGATATCCACACTGTAACGGTTGTTGGGAGCAACGACGCCTGGCCCTCCTGGATCGGAAGCTCCGTAGTACGTGGGGTAGTTGATTTTCTGCTCATACTTCTGCGACCAGCGTCCGAACAAGCGGTCATTAATCGACAAGTTGTAGTCGATACGGCCCGAGTACTCGTTCGAGTGCGCCGCGGCAGAGGATGCGGAAGTGAAATTGTTGATGAGGGCGTTCGTGGTCGGGGTCGGCCAGTAACTGCCGGTCGCAATCTTGCTGGCAATCGAATCCATCAGGCTGGCGGGAATCACGTTGGTGACGCCCAAACCGGTTGCGATATTTCCGGAAACCGGATCGCGGATGTACTCGGTAGTCGCTCCCGCGGGACAGTTGACCGTATTACCGGTTACGCTGTCGGTGCCTCCGCAGGTTACCAGACGAGTGCTAAACGGGTTATAAATTTCACCACTATAGATCGGCCGCCCAAGATAATCCGTGCCGGTCTGGGCACCCAGCGAAGCGGTAAAGACGCCCGTTCTTTCGTTCTTTGTGGGCATGGTGACCGGGCCGAAAGTAGCGGGTGTCGCCTGCCGCAGACCTTCGTAGTAGGCAAAAAAGTACAGCTTGTTTTTGATGATGGGGCCGCCTATCGTGGCCCCGAACTGATTTCGGTGGAAGGGCGGTTGGCCGGCATCGTTGAAATAGTACCGGGCGTCATACGCGCTGTTCCGGTAAAACTCCCAGGCATCGCCGTGGATCTGATTCGTCCCTGACTTTGTGACCACGTTAACAACGTTGCCGCTGCTAAATCCATATTGGGCGGTGAAAGCATTGGTCTGAATTTTGAATTCCTGGACGTCATCGATCGAGGGGACGTAAAGCACGCCGCCCCAGTCCAATCGCGTGTCCCAGGTGCCATCGAGCAGGTATTGCGCGGTGCCAAAGAATGTGCCGCCAAAGTTGAGAAACGAAACATCCTGGTCGGCGCTCCCCGAAATGCCCGGAGCTCCCACGACCTGCACCTCGGCGGTATTGCTCACCGAGGAATTCAACTCCGCGAGGCTAATGATGTTGCGCAGGTTCAACGGCGTTTCCACCAACTGCCTGGCTGAAATGTCAGAGGAGATGTTTGCGTTGTCCGTATTAAGAAGAGGAGCTTGAGCGGAAACTTCGACCGTTTCGGACGCCGATCCTACTGCCAGCCGCACATCCTGGCGTGCGGTTTGACCTGCTTCCAGCGAAAGGCCACGCTGCTTGTAGTCCTTGAAGCCTGAGACATCGACTTCCAGGATATAAATGGCGGGCGGGAGCAGAGTGAATGAGTACAGACCGTCCTCTTGGGTAACATAGTGGCGGCTGATCCCGTTTTGCGCGCTGGTAAGAGTCACCTTTGCATCTTTCAATGCCAGGCCGGTGGGGTCAGTGATCGCACCGCTTAGAGTCGCTGCTATCTGCTGATTTTGAGCCGCAAGGTTGGTGCCACCCAAGAATGAAGCGAGAACCGTTAATACGAAGCATGCCTGCCAACGCGCTTTACTCAACATTCATACCCTCCTGTGCATCTTGGCCAAGACGGTTGTGGTGGAGCGTAACCGGACTGGACCGCCCTTGAGTTCATCCGGAATGGCAAATACGAAAACCAAAACCGCGACAGTGGAGCATGCCCTTAGCAAAGTAGCAAGCGTTTACAGGTAAAGAAGCAAGGATAAGAAGGATAATCGATTGACTCGCTGGTTTTCTCCTTTGATTTCACACGTTTCCGAAACCGATAAGAAAAGGGAGAAAAGACGCTTCGCTATGTGTTTTTAGGGTTGAACTCCCTTGGTAAGCCGCAGTAGTATCCCGAACACAGAGTTCGCTCGCGATAGAATCCTGTTTGGTCGCATCGTAGGGGCACCTCGGAAGGCCGGAGCCGATTGATACCAGAGCCCGTCATTGAGAGCTGGACTCCGTCCAGCGAACTAGAAAAAGAAGCAGTTCAGCAACAGCTGGAACGGCTGCTGGCCTCACCTCTTTTCCATTCCAGCAAGCGCTATGCCCAGTTCTTGAGGTTCGTAGTCGGGCGCACACTGGAGGGCCGGGGCCATGACCTAAAGGAACGGATCCTCGGCATCGAGGTCTTTGATCGTCCGCCGGATTACGATACTAATATTGATCCGATCGTTCGCGTTACCGCCGCGGAAATCCGCAAACGCATCGAACAGTACTATCACGATCCGAAACACGGCCAGGAAATTCGGCTTTTCCTGCCGTCAGGTTCGTATGCCCCACAATTCTCCTGGCCCGGCTACCCGAACGGCCTTGGGGTACCCACTTCCCCTCCAGCGAACGGGTCCGCTGTAACTCCTCACCCTGCTGTGGAATCCGAGAAGGCCAAGCCTGTCCCGCATCAATGGATCTCTACAAAAGTGCTTATTCTGATGCTTGGATTATTGGTGCTGGTTTCCGTGGCTGGCATCTGGTGGCGAGCATCCCGGCCGACAATGTTGCGAGAGTTCTGGGCGCCGTTTGTGAAGTCCCCCGAGCCTGCCCTGTTCTGTATTGCCGACCAGGTGCAGTATGCAAATATTCGCCTTCGGGACGCAGCCGACCCGCAAAAAGAGATCACTCTTCCCGACACCATGGTCACCGTGATCATTGATGATCTGAACCCTCTGGTGAACATCGCCGGGACCTTGCGCTCTTACGGCAAGAACTATCGCGTGCTCGGGGAATCCACCACCAACCTCACCGACCTTCGCCGCAACCCTTCCATTTTCATTGGCGCCTTCGATAATACGTGGACCTTGCGGCTGACTTCAGCGCTGCGCTTCCATTTCGTGAATGATTCCTCGATGTCAAAACTTTGGATTGAAGATCGCGAGCAACCCGAGAAGCGGGAATGGCTGCTCGACCGTTCCGTGCAGAAGACAGAGGACTACAAAGACTATGCCATCGTTGCCCGCTTCATTCCGCCGGATACAGATCAGTATGCGGTGGTTGTAGCGGGAATCGGTCGCGGGGGAACGGTGGCGGCAGGTGAATTTGTCGTCGACGAGCATCGGATGCAAGAAATATTGGCGCACGCTCCCCAGGATTGGCAGACGAAAAACATAGAGATCGTGCTCGAGACCCAGGTGATCCAAGGCCGGTCCGGCGCCCCTCGTGTCAGGGCGATCCACATTTGGTGAATCGGCGTGCGGCTGGGAACGCTCGGTTACAGTCTCCACAGCAATGCCGCTGAACGGCCATCGAAGCTCGATGCTAGCAACAGCAATGCAGGTTTATCGCACCGTCTGCTCCGGCCTGGTATTTGCCAATTGGCGATACGCAAGAAGTCCAACAAACAGTCCAACCACCCAAGCCCAGCAACCCTTTTCGCCCGACGACTCCCGCAGATGCCACGCCCCGTACGCTCGCTCAGCATATCCATCTCCACCAGCTTGTTGTTGTACGCGACGTACCGCACCCGCGCCCGTTCTCCCTGTACAAAACCCGGCCCTCTGTGACTGCATAAGATCATAACGGCTCGGCCAGTTGCGTCCGTAATCATGAAGCGGGTCGTACCGTACTCAAACTCCTCCCGGACGTCCCATAAATTCCCTTCGACTAAGGGGCGTGGCGAGGTATGGATGAGCTGAAAGCTCACCAACCCAAACGCAACTAGAGCAACACTGATCAGGCTTAGTCCCCAGCCTCGCCAAGCCGCCTGCTGTCCTGGCGTAAGGATGGTTCTTGACCCGCAAAGAGTCACCGCAATGGAACTGGGCAATTCTCGGTGACACCCGAATCGTTCCAGCCATAGGTGCAGTCAGGGTCACCCCCATTGTCGCCGCCACCATTGTTGCCGTCGCCGTTGCAATCGCCGCTCTGGTCGTTATCCGGGCACGAGTTTTGCAAGGCTTGTAGCCCCATGGGATCGATCAGACCAAGCGGATTGCCTAGCACATAGACATATCGATTCCACGATTGCGGGTTGGTAATCCCCACCGCACGCAGACCGGCAGGATCTGGCGCAATCCAGCGGCCCTGGCTAGAACTTTGGCGGCGGGCTGGGAAGTCGTAGAGGCTGCTCAAGGTGTCTTGGTCCTGGCTAGTGAACGACGCATCTGCAGTTCCGACGTTTGCATACTGCTCGCCGAACGGCGCATACGCTGCACTGGAATACATCGTTCGGGAAGCGGTCGAAGTCAGCCGGGAACTGCCCAGCCAGTCCGAGTGGCGATAATATGCCAATCCCGACGAATTGTAGATGGCCTTCGCTCCGTCCGGGTTAATGACCACAATGCTGTTGAAATGTTTTAAGTCCTAGAAAAGTGAGTCGTATTGCACAGACTCGGCAGTCGCATCCGTGGAATCTTTGTATCGTAACCATCGCCCTCAATCCACGCAGCCCGCAGGAGTAAGGTTGCACCGGGCAATCGAAGGATGATCTGGCAAGGTGATTTAAAATGCGTATCCCCCGCTTTCTGTTACTAGCAGTTCTGACGATGGCCGTACCGGCCAGTTTGTTCGCGCAGTTCGGCGTGTCGATCGTGATCGCTCCGCCCGCGCTGCCTGTATACACTCAACCCATGGTCCCCGCCGCTGGATATTTGTGGACGCCCGGCTACTGGGCTAATGGCGATGAAGGCTACTTCTGGGTGCCCGGCACATGGGTTGAGCCGCCTGCAGTTGGCTTGCTCTGGACTCCCGGTTATTGGGGTTGGGGCGGCAACTCCTTTGCCTGGAATGAAGGCTACTGGGGCCAAACCGTCGGCTTCTACGGTGGCGTCAACTACGGCTTCGGCTACGGTGGTGTCGGTTATGGGGGCGGATATTGGAACAACGGAGGTTTCTATTACAACCGCTCGGTGAATAACGTGAACGTCACGAACATCACCAATGTCTACACCAAGACTGTAATCAATGAAACCACGGTGAACCATGTCAGCTATAACGGCGGCGAGGGTGGAATTACTGTTCGGCCGACCGCTGTAGAAGAGACTGCGATGCACCAGCAACACACGCCGGCAACTGCAATGCAAACCCAGCATGTGCACGCTGCCAGCACCAACCACGCACTTCTGGCATCCGTGAACCAGGGCCGGCCGGCAATTGCTGCAACAGCCAAGCCTGGGGAGTTCAGCGGTTCTGGGGTTGTAGCGGCTAAAGAAGCAGGAGCACCTTATAAGGCTCCGGCTGTGAGCAAGGCGACAGAGAACAAGGCTACTGAGGACAAGGCTGCCGAAAACAAGGCAGCCGAGGAGAAGTCAGCTGCCACGCGTACGAATGAGAATAAAGCGGCGGCTAGTAAGCCAGCCGGAAACCGGACCACTGAAAACAAGGCACCTGAGAGTAAGGCAACCCCGACCCGCGCGAATGAGAACAAGCCGGTCGATAAGGCAGCCAAGCCTAAGGAGACTCCTCCTCCAACCGCCGAGTCTGGTAAGCCGACTGCCGCTCACGCGCAGCCTGCTCCCAAGGCAAAGCCGGTTCCTGCGCAGGCCGCTCCTAAACCGGTCGCGTCTCATCCGGCAACTGAAACCCATGCGCAGAGTGCGCCGCATGCCGAACCTGCTCACGCTGTTACTACAGCTCATGCCCAGTCTGCCCCTCCCCCCGCAAAAGAAGCTCCCAAAGCCGAAGAACATCCTCGTCAATAGGGACTCAACCCTGAGGTCCGCCTCAGGCCGGTCGGAAGTAAAAAGAAGTCGATTCACTCTTTGGTGCGAGTCCGCTCTTTAGGCTCGTACCATTTTCTTTCTGACAGTACGCAACTTCCTCCGACCCGCCTTATGTCTACACGAAAAACCGATGCCCGCGTGCAGCATTTCTTTCTTCGCTGAGCAGTTTTGACCATTAAGAAAACCGAGCAACGCTTATAAGCAAAGCTAACTCGCAACGGGTAAAGGAGCAATAACATGCTTGGAACCATATTGATCGTGATCCTGCTTTTAGCCCTGGTCGGCGCGCTGCCGCGATGGTCGCATAGCAGGGAGTGGGGGTATGCACCGACCGGCGGCTTGGGGCTGGTTCTTTTTATCGTTATCGTGCTGTTGGTTCTGGGGCGCATTTGAACCCTATGGTGAGGTCGCAATCGCAGGAGACCGCCGCATCGGCGAATACATAGTCAGGACGCAACAGTCACGGAGGGTTGTCATGTCACAAACCGTAGTGGAAAGAACGACGGGACACATCGCAGAATCCGCCCACCAAGCTTCGCGAGTGACCGGCGCGATTGCCGATGCGATCGAAGATGGCGTCGGAGTGGTAAGGCGCGCCGCGAAACAGGGCGGAGACGCCGCCGAAGAACTCCTGAATGACACCGCTGAGCGCCTCCAGCGACACCCACTGCTAACCGTCGCTACGACGTTCGCAGTAGGCGTGACTGCGGGAGCATTGTTCGGCTGGATGATAAAACGTAGATAGACCGGAAGCCAAGACCGACAAGGAGTCTCGATGCGGTTCGGAGATAGCGTCCCGCCGCGAAACCCGCCAACCGTTCGAAGGAAAAATAGAACAGGAGAAACCGTGATGACGAATGAACAGGTTAAGTGTGCGCATGTACCGTGCCGGTGCGTAGTGCAAGCGAGTGACAAATACTGTAGCCAGCCCTGTAAGGAAGCGGGATCCAAGGAAGTAGAGATTGCGTGCCAGTGCGACCACGGCGCTTGTCCGCTCACGCCGTGAAGAACACGAACCGTCCGTAGGAGGCACGTTTGGATCGACCTGGGTGAATCCCGACATGAAGACGCGTCGCAATATGCTCCTAATAATCGCAGCCTTACTTTTTGCTTTTCTGCCGATACTTGCAGAGGCGCAAACACTCGCTGATCCCGGGAGTTCTTCCAGCGTGGTTGATAGCACTTCGACGCAGCCAGACCTAACCTACACACGTCCGACGCAGGCAACGAAGCTTCGCAACTACGAGTTCGATGCGTTTGGTCCCTATCCCATTGTGGGTGCCGGGGTGGCAGCTGGCGTTAGTCAGGCATACAACACCCCGCCGGAGTGGAAGCAAGGCGTGGAGGGGTACAGCAGGCGTTTCGCATCGAATTTCGGCATCGAGGCGATCACCACCACCACGCGTTATGGGCTGGCGCAGGCCTTCAAGGAAGACGAACTGTACTACCGTTGTGACTGCAAAGGATTCTTTCCGCGATTGAGTCATGCGGTGACATCGACCTTAACGGCGCGCCGCGGCGAAGATGGACATCGTGTCTTTTCCTTCCCAGGACTCATCGCTCCGTATGCCGGCACGATGACTGCCGTCTACGCGTGGTATCCCGGCCGCTACAACGGTAAGGATGCGTTCCGCATGGGCAACTACACCATGCTGGGATATGTGGGCGGGAACATCGCCCTGGAATTTCTCTATAGCGGCCCTCACTCGCTGCTTTCCCGCATGCACCTCAACAATGGACACGGAGCTTCAAGTCCGGGTGCAAACCCATGATCGATCAGTCCCTCAATGCGCCCGTGAATGCGGCAGCTCTCCAGGCGGGCTCGTTGAATGTGCCGGGGCCTTCTACTGTTCCGACGAAGGGCCCGATCAGCGAATTTCTGGAATGGTTCGGCGATCTCGGAATATTTTTCTGGTATGTAGTGCGGGCGGCGGTGACGCCTCCGTTTGAATTCCGCGAATTGTTTCGCCAACTTGACGAGATCGGATCGAAGTCTCTGCCACTAGTTGCTTTAGCCGGTGCCGCTACCGGCATCGTGCTCTCCATGGAAGCTCGTTACAGCCTTACGCGATTTGGGGCCAAATCGCTGCTTCCCGCCGCCATTGTGTTCTCCATTGTCCACGAGACCGGTCCGATCATTACGGGGCTGGTGGTCAGTGGTCGAGTGGGCGCTGGCATTGGCGCGGAGCTGGCATCGATGAAAGTAACCGAACAGATCGATGCCATTGAGGCCTCTGCAGTAAATCCTTACCGGCTGCTGGCGGCGACCCGCGTACTGGCTTGCATTTTGATGATGCCTTTGCTGACGCTCGCTGCCGATGCATCCGGCGTAGTAATGGGTTGGGTTGCGCAAGCCGTGGTCGAGCCGCTCTCGCTACATCAGTTCATCAGCAGCGGTTTTAAGGGCGCCGGGTTCAACGATTTCCTGCCCCCCACGTTTAAGACGATGGTGTTTGGCTTGATCATTGGGCTGATCGCGTGTTTTCAGGGAATGCGGACCCAGGGAGGAGCTGCGGGCGTGGGCCGTGCGGCTACAAGTTCGGTGGTGTTGTCGTCGCTGTTCGTGATCCTTGCGGATGTCGTGCTGGTGAAAATCATTCTCATCTTGTTCCCGTGACCAAAACAAACATGGACACAATCGATCAAGTCACGATGAAGCAAGATACAGCCGAGAAAGATGGCAGTGCGCCGGTTATCGCCGTCGAGGGCTTGCACAAATCTTTCGGAAGTCAAATGGTTCTGAACGGGATTAGCGTGGCCGTGGGCCGCGGCGAGACCTTGGCCGTTCTGGGGCGCAGTGGCACCGGTAAGAGCGTATTGCTAAGGCTGATCATTGGCCTCGAAAAGCCCGACTCGGGGTCGGTTCGCATTCATGGTCAAGACATCTCTGGCTTGGCTCTCGACCAAATGGGCGAAGTCAGGAAGAAGATGGGTTTTCTGTTTCAGCACGCCGCACTTTACGATTCGCTGACTGTCGAGCAGAACGTGGCTTTCCCATTGCTTCACCATAAAAAAGAAATGTCGAAATCGGAGCGCAGCGACCAGGTGCAAGCGCTGCTCGCGGAAGTGGGTATGGAAGGCCACCTTGCGAAGATGCCTTCGGATATTTCCGGTGGTATGCAGAAACGAGTTGGGCTGGCCCGGGCGCTGGTTTTGGAGCCGGATATTCTGCTGCTCGATGAGCCCACCGCTGGTCTCGATCCCATCAGTTCCGGGGAGATCGATGATTTGATTCTCAAGCTACAGGCGGAACATCACATGGCATCGATCGTGGTGACACACGATCTGCACAGCGCAAAGACGATCGCGGACCGGTTGGCCCTGCTCGATGGCGGCAATGTGGTGATCGAAGGCAACTTTGAGGAGCTTCAGAAAAGTGAGATCGAGTTTGTACGCGAATTTCTAAAGCATTCGTAGGAGAATAAAATGTCGAGAGCGGCGCGGTTGGGAGTTTTCATCATTGCTACGCTGGCAATTCTAGTGACCGGTATCTTCGTCATCGGCGGCAAGCAGTATCTTTTCACCTCCACTTACCAATTGAAGGCCCAATTCGACAATGTGGAGGGCTTGGATGCCGGGGGTGATGTGCGTGTAGGCGGGGTTCACAGCGGTACGGTGCACAGCATTGTGTTGCCCAACAGGCCGGGCGAAAAGGTCACAGTAATCATGGATCTGGGTAAGTCGACACACGAGATTATCAAGCAAGACTCCGTGGCCTCCATTGAAACCGAGGGATTGTTGGGCAACCAGTTTCTGGCGATCTCATTCGGAACCACTGGTACAGGCGAGGTGCGCGACGGAGACACCATCGGCAGCCTACCACCACTCGAAATGGCAGAGCTGCTCAATAAGATGAGCGGCATTCTGGATAGCAGCCAGCAAGCCATCCACAATGCCACGCAAGCGACCGCGAATCTGGATTCGATCAGTGCCAAGATTAATGTCGGGCAGGGAACCGTAGGTGCGCTGGTGAACGACAAACAACTTTATTCCAACCTTGAACAGACGACTGCCACGATGAATGCCACGATGCTCCAGGCGAAGGCTGGAGTTACCGACTTCCAGGAAAATATGGAAGCGATGAAGCACAATTTCCTCTTGAAAGGGTACTTCAAGAACCGCGGCTACGCGGATTCCGATGAACTCGCTAAGAACGAGATCGAACGATTGCCGGAAGGTGCACCGACAAAGGAGTTTACGTATTCGACGAAGCAGCTTTTCGATAAGCAGGATTCTGCCAAGCTGAAGAACCAGAAATCTCTCAACGCTGGCGGTGAGTTCCTGGCCAATAACCAGTTCGGTTTTGCGGTGGTCGTCGCATCGACCGGGATGGAGGGCGATACCCAGAAGGATTTGGTGCTTACGCAGGCCCGGGCGATGGTTGTACGCGAGTATCTGGTGGAGAACTTCGGATTCGACGATAGTCAACTCAAGACTTTTGGAATGGGCAAAGAGTCGGACGCGAAATCGGATGCGGGGTGGGGCAGGTTGCAGATTTTCATTTATCCACCCGGAAGCGAAATCCCTCCTGGCAAGGAAACACACTCGGATGTTTCGTCTAAATAAACAACCGGTTCAAGCTTCGGTCGACATAACCTCGAAATCACAATGAGGCAGGTTGCCGTTTCACTACGACGGATAACGGCCGGCGTGCAGTCTGCCATCTACTTTTTTGCGCGCTTTAAAAGCTAAAATTCGGTCAGCTATATGGCCAATCGACAAGCTTTAGGGGTGACGGCTCTAGGCGAATTATTCCAGGTCAGAAATCAGCTCGCGCCTATGTTGTAGAAATCGTTCGTCATTGAGGGCGTCCGCCGGCGTGCGAATGTCATATGGCGGAGCTATAACGAGGCGGAGTGTGTCTTTCTGCGCCATCTCTCGCTTACGGAGGTTCCGTGGGCGGAAAAGTTACTGCGAAGGCTGAAGCGATCAGGCGGTGATATTGAACGGAACAGACGAGGGGCCGTGGGCCGGTGTTCCATACTCGTAACAAAACCGTAAAAAGCCCCCGGCGCTGAGTCACGGTCCACATCGCATGATTATCTTTATATATATGATATATAGAAGGATATATTCATCTCGGTCGTGTTCTGATTTCGTAACACCGCTTACCAGGCATAACCGTCTACTAACTGCAGTGATCACCCAATCCTCACCCAAGATTAGCTCTTCAAACTTTGATGATTTGTTTTCTTGACAACGATTTGCTTATGTATTAAGGTGCCGCTCCAACGTTGCATTGATCTGGCCCCCACCTTTCTCGGCGACGTTAGGCCAAAGTAAAAATAAAGTAATTGCATGGGCGTTTCGTGGACGTGGTCCGGGGAGACAGGGTCCTCTCCGGGAGACTTTGGAGTCAGCGGACGACTGGGCGGGCGTGCGAATGTCATATGGTGGAGCTATAACGAGGCGGAGTGTGTCTTTCTGCCTTTTGTGTGCATTGTTTTTTGCCACCGTCTTTTCTGCGCATGCGCAAACCACTCCAGTAACAATCGGGCAGCTCGACCTCACTGTTGGCGGCCTTTCTGCAACGGTTACTCCGGCGCAGCCGGTCATTCCCAAAAATATTAGTTCGGGCGTTCAGATAATCGTCATGCTCAATGGGCAGTCGCTTACCCCCAGCGCAGTAGCTCAATACCTGGGCGGACCTTTTCAGATACAAGGAGAGTACTCAGGGCCGGGACTTTCTCAGACGGTCGATGTGCCTCAGAGTCCAGCGATAAATTCTCTCGTGGTGGATCTGCCTGCGGTAAGTGAAGCTGGCAACTACACACTTAGTAACTTGCGGTTCATGGTGAACGGCAATGATGTGTTTGACCTCTCGCCGAATAGCGTAATCGTCAACGTCATCGATCAGGTGCTGGTCACGTCGGTGCAAACCCAGGCGCTCACGCTTGACCAAATCCAGGCGATGGGCGTGGTGCTGAACAGCAGCGATTACACCGGCTTTCAATTCACGATTGGTTTGCAGCTATCCTCGCAAGTAGTCAACATTTCCTTCCCTGTAGTGTTCGATCCGCAAGGCGTTCCCATTCCGCAACCGATTTCTCCGCCCTCAGCTCCGACTCCTCAGGGAGTGAGCGTGCCGGTGACTATCGTGCCTATTTTGCTGCAGGGTGCTCCGCAGAACGGCGGTGGATCAAGTCCATTGCCGCCGCTTCCGGGCGGAGGACAGATTTCGATCCCCAGTGTGCTGGTGATCCCGGGCAATGTCGGCTACCTGAAGCAATTCTTTTCGGCGCAGCTCTACGTCAGCAACAACACGCCCGCGGAAGCGAATCTGGTGGTGGATAACCTCACGGGCACAATCAACCTGCCGGCCGGCCCGAGCGGCGTTGTAGGCGGTTCCGACGAGCCTCTCGGCTTGCCCACGCTGACGAGCGGACCGGAAACGGTGACGATGCCGATCCTGCTGAACGGTGCGAGCACCTTGAACGCCGGGCAGACGGGTCAGGCGGCGTGGACGATTGTCGCGAATTCAGAGGGCTTCTACGGCATCAACTTCGGGATCAATGCAACTTTGGAAGGTCTGCCCACCGGCCCCGTCAACCTCATCGGCAGCGCCAGCGGCGGATTGTTGGTGCGCAATCCTTACTTCAACATGACCTTCGCGGTTCCGGCGGTGGTACGAAGCCAGGAGCTGTTCAATGTTTACGCCACAGTAACGAACACCAGCCAGGCCATCGCGAATAATTTGACCGTGGCCATCGACGCCGCGAGCTTAAGTGGCGTGACATTGGTCAGCCCGCCCCAGCCGCCAATCCCCACGCTGAATCCGGGTGACTCCGTTACCTTGACGTATCAATTTCAGGCCTTGGTGACCGGACAGGTCGTCGCCGATTACTTACATTTCGATACCCAGAACGGCACGACTGGAACGTTGAACTTCACGCTGGGTGTATATGGCAACGGGACGCCGATGTCGCCCGACACAATCGTTTTGCCGTCGGCTGTGGACAGTCTGCCGACCGATATTGTTAACGCTGCGATGCGCGTGCTCGGCCAGGCATGGAGCGTGGCCAACGCGCCACCGGGAACCCTGCCTGCGGGCATAATACCTACGACCACAGCGGTCGTGACGCAAAAAGCGCTGAATCTTTCGGAAGCAGGCTTGCGGCAGACACTCGGCGAACCGCTGCCCAACGCGTTGCGTGATCTGGCACCCGATTGGTGGGGCGGTACGCCAGTTGATCCGGGCTTCAATCAAGTCTTGCAAACCACTCCTGCCGGGCAGAACTTTACTGCAGTTCTTGGCGCCGATCTGGCTCCGACGATGGTCCTAGCCGGCGGCGCGGTGCCGTACGAATTGCAGCTTTCCCAGCTGGAAGCTTCGGGACCAAACTTCCTTTCCTTTGCGGTCGGCCAAGGAACAGGCGCTTCTCCTGTAGCTGTGAGTTTGACCGACAGCCTGGGGAATCAGCTCAGCACAAACACTGCGGGCGGCGGCAATATTCCGGGCGGCGTTTTACTTTCGCTCGGAAGTAGTTCGCCAACGCCGGTGTTGGGACTGGTAACCGCACCAACGGCTCCGCCATATACGTTGTTAATCACACCGCTGAGTTCAGGATTCACAGACCTTTCGATTTCGATCCCCAGCGGAAGTGGGACAGTGGTCCGCGGGCAAATCGGGGTAACCATGGTGCAAGGCCAGGCGATGCGCCTCATTGCCGACTTCACTAACCCGAATAACCTCGTCCTGCAAGTGGACACCAACGGTGACGGCTCGTTTGCAACAAGCATTCCTTTGAGCATACAAGACCTTTCCCCGTCGGGCCCGAATCTGACTTCGGCGACGGTGATCGGCCCAGATACGGTGAGCCAAGCCGGACCCTTCGGCTTGAACATGGTGTTGTTGTTCGATCGCATCGTGGATGCGACGACCTCTGCAGTCACCTCCAACTACACCATCCCGAACAATTCCGTGCAGTCGGCGAGCCGCCAACTTTCCGGCCGTTTGGTGTTCGGCAATCTGGCGCAGCCCGAAGGTCCTTATGTCCCGACCACCGTGGCAGTGGGTGGAGTCGAGGACCAGCGCGGGGTAGTGGGCCCATCCGGTACGGTGAATCTCCAATCCACGTTAGTGGATCCGGGCGCGGTGGTTTCCGGAAGCGTCTTGAATGCGAATGGCAGTACATCCACCAGCGCTACCGTCACCTATCTCAACTCGCCCTATACACTGCAGTGCGGAACCGGCTCCGGCATGGTGGGTCTGGCCTCGACTCCGCTTAGCTCAAGCGGGCTTTATCAGTTCCGTTATGTTCGCCAGGATAATTGCGGCGGTCCTTTTGCGGCAGCCACAAACGATCCCACTACGGGCGAGCTGCGGCAAGTCGCTTCATACGTGCGCGGTCCCGGCCAGCAAATCGTTATTAACCTGGCGATGCTTGGCCAGGGTTCAGTGACTGGACAAGTGACCGACCTGTCGGGGAATCCGGTTCCGAATGCCCAAGTGGTCGCCGTCAGTGCCAGCGACATTCAAGGCGGAAATAGTCCGCAGGTTGGCGGGCAGGCATATACGGATGGAAACGGCAATTACACCATCGCCGGACTTACAGTCGGTCCAGTCACGGTTAAGGCCGGACTGGGCGCGAGCCTGGGAGCATCCGCCGGAAACATTGAAGGCGCCGGCACAACCGCTGTGGTGAATGTCACTCTGAACAGTGGCTCGGTCAATGTGTCCGGCGTGGTCACACAAATTCAGAATGGAGTTACGACGCCCATCCCCGGTCTACCGGTTGCGTATTACCAGTTCAACGGCGCGAACCGATATGCCGTGGCTTACGTCTTGACCGCTGCCGATGGCAGTTACGCTCTTACGGGAATGCCGACCGGGGCGTACACGGTTGAAGCAACCTTGGGAGTGAGTGGTGAAGTCGCCGACGATTCGGGTGTCGCCGCGGCGGGCAACAACATTGTCGCCAACCTCAGCATCGTCATTCCCACCACAGCGGTGGTCGATGGAATCGTGACCTATCCCAACGGCTCTCCGTATTCGGGAGCTTTGGTTTATCAAGGACAGTACGGAACTCTCAGCAATCCGGACGGCACATTCTCGTTGGGTGGAGTTCAGGTTCTGCCCTCGCAGTCGCAAATCATTAACGCACGCACTCTGGATGGACTGCGTACCGGCCAGACAACGGTGGTGGTGAACTCGGCGGCTCAACCGGTCACGGGAGCCTCGATTACGCTCTCCGGCATCGGTACGGTGCAATTCACCGTTTTGGATCCAAACGGAAATCCTGTCTCAGAGCAGCAAGTCAACATCCCCGCCGGCAGCACCCCTGCATGCACCAATTATTGCGGTTGCAATATGCAAACCACAAACGCGAGCGGGGTCGTGACTTTTACCGGAATTCCGCTGGGAAGCGTGACGGGGTCGGCAATCAACAGCGCAGGCGACTTGGCCCAAGCCAAAGCCAACATCACACAGGATGGCGTGACTGCATATGGCGTGATGCAGTTCCACGGCACCGGCACAGTAACCGGCAGCGTGGTGGATCCCAGCAACAATCCAGTGCTGGGTGCGACCGTCCAGTTGTCTTCGAACACAGTTCAGTACTGCGCTCTCCAGCAGGCTTACACCCAATCAGCGCAGACGGGTACGAATGGGAAGTTCCAATTCAATGATGTGTTGCTCGGATCCGTGGGAGTGACTGCTTCGCAGTCTTTCTACCCCACGCAGGCCGGCGCTCAGGGCACATTGACCACGAACGGAGGCACGGTCAACTTCAACCTGCAGATGGTGAATACGATTTCCGGCGTCTTGTCGGGAGTGGTCTTCCTGCCCGATGGAGTTACGCCCGCCGGCGTCGGCGTGCAAGTGACCGCAAATGGTCCGCTGCCCAATATCACGGTCACCACCGATGCCACGGGCACTTTCACCTTCGCCAAGATATTCCCGCAAGGGCTGTACACGCTGTCGGCGGCCGATCCGGTTTCCGGCGGCGTGACACAGATGAACGTCTATCTCATTGCCGGTCAGAACGCGACTCAGAATCTTAGGTTGTTAGGAACGGGAACGATCAACGTCGCGGTGGTAGATGGCGCGGGTGTCCCGGTTTCCGCCGCTTACGTCACCCTGAACGAAAATAATTATCCCAACGCCGTCTTCAACGGATCGCTCGACGCTTCCAATCAGGGCGTCCTTGCCTTCCCCGATGTATTCGAAGGACCTTTCAGCGTATCGGTGGTTGATCCCTTTGGCCGCTCTGGACGCGCCTCTGGCGTTCTGCCCCAGGGCACCAGTTCGGTCAATATTCAAGTGCAAGAGACCACCACTGGCACAGTACAAGGGACCTACTATCTGCCGGATGGAGTCACGCCCATTCCCAACGCGATCGTGAATCTAACCGCGAGTGGCCGGGTCATTGGGCAGGCGACAACCGCGAGCACCGGCACGATCGGTTCCTACAGCTTCGATTACGTTCCCGCAGGATCGGTGCAGCTGAATGCGCAGGATCCGCTGAGTGGCCGCACCGGAATTGCCGCAGGCTCCATCGCGACTCAGGGACAGGTGCTGACCCTCAACGTAATTGCCGAAGGACTCGACACCATACAGGGCCAAGTGACCAGCGACGGTTCGCCACAGCCTGGCGCCAGCGTCGCCATCACGTCGGGAACCTTCCAGGCCACAACCACCGCGGACTCGAATGGAAATTATTTGATGGCCGGCGTTCCGGAAGGTGTGGTGGTGGCAACGGCCAGCCTCAGTAACGGATTCTTGACCGGCACCGCTTCCACTTCCGTCAGCGGCAATGGCAATACGGTCACATTGAATGTTGCTTTGCGCAGCTCCGGAAGCGTGACGGGACAAGTATTGCAAGCCGGCGGAACGACCGCTGCCACGGCCTCTCTGGTAACGATCAACGTGGGTGGAACTGGCGGCGGGACGCTGAGTACAACCACCGATGCCTTGGGCAACTTCGTCTTCAATCTTGTTCCCGCAGGAACCGCCACGATTTCCGTGCAGGTGTTGGGCAGCATCGATCAAGGCACGAGCGTGGTAATTGTTCCCGCAGGCGCCAACGTTACGGCCAATGTTACTCTGAACGGAATCGGCTCGCTCTCTGGAGTTGCATTAGATTCTTCCGGCCAACCAACCCCGGGCACCATCATTCTGAGAGGTACTGGCCAGTTCCCCTACTACCTAACAGTTACGGCCGCGGCCAATGGAACATTCGCATTACCGCAAGTTCTAGCCGGACCGTTCACCGCCCAGCTTAGCGCCAACATCGGCGGATTCACTTTGTATGGAACCGCATCAGGAACGGTAGTTCCCAATCAGAATGACACTCTGAACATCGAGGTACAACCCAGCGGGTCGATCACCGGCGTAGTTCTTCGCCCGGATGGACAGACCCCGGCAGTCGGCGCCAACGTTGTAGTACAGCTCACTACAGGCGCGAATATTACTTTGCAGGCGCAGAACGACGGAAGCTTTAATGCCGTCGGCGTGCCGCTCGGCGCCTTCACGGTGCAGATCACCGATCCGATCTCGGGCGGCATCGCTGCCGTTCTGGGGCAGTCGATCGCCACCAATGATCAGATCGTGAATCTCGGAACCATCACTCTGGATGGCAGCGCTCTATCGGTCGTGTCCAGCAATCCTGCCTCCGGGGCGACTGGTGTGGGGATTAACCAGCCACTCACGGTGACATTCAGTGAAGCTCTGGCCGGCACAAACGGAGTCTACGTCACGAATGGGACTACTAATGTCCCTCTGAGTTCCTCCCTTTCCGCCGACGGCAAGACCGTGACCCTGCAAGGGACGTTGCCGGACGGAATTCAACTGAACCTGAATGTGACCGGCCTGGTTACTGACATCTTCGGCCGTCAGTTGCTGCTGCCGCAGGTGATCACATTCACGACCGTCGATCTAACGCCGCCTTACGTGGTTTCGGTTTCTCCGGCGAATCAGGCGATACAAGTGCCCGTCAATGCAACCGTGGCCGCGACCTTCGACAAGGCGCTATCCACTACGGCTCCGCTCGCCAACGTGATCACGCTCAGCTCCGTTGCCGGTCCGGTAGCGGGAAGCGCGTCCTTGACCGCACCCAACACTCTGACCTTCACGCCAGCCGGGCCGTTGATGAACAACACGATATACACGGTCACGGTGAATGGAGCAGTTTCCTTTGGCGGCAACGTTCAGACCAGTGCATTCACCAGCACCTTTGTTTCGCCGGAAACAACAACGCCGGTTCTCCAACTCAGCTCGCCGCTGAATGGTTCCTACATAAATACTGCGACACCGACGATCACAATTCAGCTAAGCGATCAACTCACCGGCATCAATCCCGCGACGGCCAGCATGACTTTGGATGGCCAGGCCGTGACGCCGAGCGTCAGTTCGTCCTCCATCACATTCACTCCCACGACGCCACTGGCCAGCGGTTCGCACACAATTGCCGCCTCGATACAGAACAATGCCGGCATCGTCGGAATGGTTTCTGCTTCCTTTATTGTGGATACAACTCCGCCCAGCGCAGCAACGCTGACGGGCATTAGCGCCGGCCAGGTGCTCAGCGGACAAATCGCGATTTCCGGTTCAGCATCCGACTCGATCTCGGGAATCGCGAAGATCAATTTCGTGGTGGATGGGGTCGTGCAGGCGGCACTTACTCCGCCGAGCTTCTCCTCCACATTCAACACTGCTGTATTGACTGACGGGCCGCACAACTTCTCGGCGCAGGCCGTGAATAATGCGGGAACGACTGGTTCTGCCAGCGCTGCAATTCAGGCGATTGTCGAAAATGTTCCGCTCTCTGTAACGATTACTTCGCCGTTGAACGGTGCGTCCTTCAAAGGACAAGTTGTCGTGACCGCAACGGCTTCCGAAGCGGTACAGAATATTACCTTCACGTTAGGAAGCCAGACAGTTACTGCAACGGCCTCTCCTTATCAGGCCACGTTGAGTCTCTCGGGAGTGCCGGACGGACCACAGGTCATCACGGCGACGGCGACCGATTTTGGAGGAGTTTCCGCCTCTTCGACCGTGACGATTAATGTTAAGCAGACGCCTCCGGCGGCGCCCAACGCCAATCTGACTTTTGCCGAGCCACCCAACGCTGGAGTTTCACTGGTGTATGGCTCGCCGGGTGCCGTCAGCGGCGGCGGGCTGACCATTAACGTAACCGACACGGTTTCGCAAGCCACCGCTACCGGCACGTCTGCCGCTGATGGATCGTTTGCAACAAACATTGCCGCGGCGGTCAACGATACGTTGTCCCTCACTGCCACCGACGTGGTTGGAAACGTTAGCGCGCCTACTTTGATCACCGTCCGTTCAACGCAGTCACTGCCGCCGTCTTCCGGCAATACGTCACTCGTTTATCAAGGCGATCTAGTGGACCTGGTGGGCGGAGGAAGCAACGGCCTATCTCCCGATCCCAGTGGACAGCTCAATGCGGTGTTCACGTTAAGTCTGAATATCGGACAAGGACTTACCCGCACGATTTCTTACATCACTCTGGCTGGCCCGCAGACGGTGAGCACGCAGAGTTCGAATCTGGGCGTGGCCGCGGATGTCGGCGGACCACTGCTCAACGGTACCAACGGGCAGATCAACTTCCCGGTCACAACGGGCGCAACCCTTACGTTGTTCGCAGTCGACAATGGTTTCATCGAGGCCGGTGTTACCTACACGGCCACCGCTGTGTTTACCGACGGATCGCAATTTGTCGCGACCTACACTTATGTGGCGCCGGCAAATCGTCAATATGTCGCGCACTCCTCCACGATCACGGCGAATCCGGCGACAGTAGTTGTGAATGGCACGACGCCTACCACTTCGATCATCACCGTCACGAATATTCGCGACATTAACGGCACGATAGTGCCCGACGGCGCAAACATTGCGCTTTCAGCAGCGAACATGGCCACCGTGAATCCCGCTGGGACGCCGGTATCGTCAGCGGGCGGCGCATTCATCGATGGCACGACCGCGGCCAACAATCCGAATTTCCAGGTCTACACCATCAAGAACGGGTCGGTTACTGCGACGTATTCAAGCCAGTCTGTTACCGCATCGTCAATTACCGGCACGTTGGCCGTTATTCAGATGCAGGCGGCCGATGCGAATTACAACGTTCTGGGAACGCGCGTCGTATCCAGCCAGGACCTCAATATTCGCGCGTTGACCGATACCGCGATCGTGTCCGTATCTCCGGGATCGCTTTACGCGGATCGCGGAGACCATCGCAGCCAGGTGAAGGTTGTGCTTACTGACGGCAACGGCAATGTGCTGCCGGATGGTACGCAGGCAGCCATTAGCGTTCAATCCGAAGCGTCGATTGCGGGCGGATACTATGTGCTGTCGGCTGGAGGCTCTCTCCTCAACATTCCTGCATATCCTAATAACAGCAATTATGCGTTGGGTACGATGTCCGGCGGGCAGATCGTCTTTGAATACTCCGATTCCGGCGTCTATCAGGGAAGGAACCAGACTTCTCCAGCCATCATTCAGGTAGTGCCGCTCAGCAATGGGAACATTTCGTCGATCAATGCCATTGGGACAGCCGACATAACTCTGGTGGGAGCTGCGATTGCGGATATTAATCCATCCCAGCCCAGCGTCCCGCAGGTTTCGCCCGCAGAGCCGCTGCAGGTCACGATTCAGGATGTTCATGATGCGCGCGGAAACCTCGTGCCCGACGGTTCGAATATTGGCATCTCTGCTGTGGCCGAAGCGTCCATTTATGGCGGCTATTACGTCAACTCAGCGGGCGGCACAATTGATAACGGAACGCCTGATCCGAACAGCTCGAGTTGGAACTATTTCCCCTTGGTGTCGAATGGGTTTGTCGCTGCATATTCGACCGATGGTTCGAGCATCGTTTCTCCGGGACAGACCGGCAATGCCACGTTGCAGTTGGTCATGGTTGACCCGAGCGCGAACATTCTGGACATCAACGCGATCACGGTCCAGAACCTGATACTCGTGCCGCCATCGAACGCGGTGGGTTCTTCGCAGCCGGCCTCCGTCCTGGGCGATGGGGCAGTCCACACGACGACCGTCACCTTCGCGCCTGTCCTCGATGCCTACGGCAATACCGTTCCCGACGGTACGGCTCTGGCCGTCAGCGCAAACGCTCAAGCGGCCATTTCTGGCGGCTACTATGTCAATTCGGCGGGCGGGCAAATTGTGAATGGGACGCCCTCTCCATCCAATTCGAACTACAAGATCATTACCGTGCAAAACGGCGCCCTGACCGTCACCTATGCGGATCAGAATGTGACGGCAGCCCCCGGTCAGGAACAAACAGCAAACGTCGTTGTTGTCGAGGCCAACAGCAGCGGGCAGGTCCCGAATATCAACGCAGTAGCAGTCGAGCCGGTCACCATCGCCGGATTGACTAGCGCGCAAGGCACAGCCAGCCCCACCGCCGTCTTTGCTAATGGCGGCGATTACCGTTCCACCATAACCCTTTCGAACTTCCGCGATGCGGCGGGCAATCCTGCTCCGGACGGCACCCAGGTTGCGGTGACCGCTGCCGCCCAAGGTTCGATCGTTGGCGGCTACTACGTTAATTCGGCGGGCGGCGCAATCATTGGTGGCACGCCGGCACCGTTCAATTCGCAATACAGCCTCTTTACCGTCACCAATGGACAAGTATCTTTCCAATATTCCTCGCAAGGGGTTTCGGTAGCGTCGGGTTCTCAGACGGCAACCGTCCAGGTCATCCCGGTCACGCCAAATGGAAGCGAGATCAGTAACACCGCCGTGGCCACGGTTGCGGTTCAGTTGCTGGCCCCGGGAAGCGCGAGTGTAAGCGTTTCTCCAGTCGATCTGACGGCGAATGGAAACTCCAACCAAAGCTCAGTGACCATCAGCGGATTAAAGGACAGCGACGGGGTTACGCCCGTGCCCAATGGCGCCTTGGTCGGATTGACCGCCGTACCCTACGCCGCCATCCTCAATGGTTCCTACGTGGTGGGTTCGGGCGGAGCCATTTCTTCTGCGGGAACTTCGCCCGGAGACGGCACCGTCGCGACCAACAATTCGAATTTCCAGCAATTTACCGTGGCGGGCGGTCAGGTCTTAGCTTCGTACTCTGATTTAGGAATTACCGCCGGTGTTGGCCAGACAGTGCAGGGATACATCGCCGTGGTTCCGCTCAGCAGTGCTGGAGCGCTTCTGACGAACAATGCGATCGGCGTGGGCACAGTCAATCTTCACGGCGTTACTTCGGCGACCGCAAATGGACCGGCGACGATGTCTCTTTCCGCCAATACGACAGCAAATGTCACGTTCAGTGGGATCAAGGATTCGGCGGGGAACACAGTTCCAGACGGCACGGCAGTGGCAGTTACGGTGGGGACTTTTATCGACACGAACAACGGCTCCTACGTGCAATCAACGGGCGGGACGGTTGTTAACGGCAGTCCATCGCAAAGCAACAGCAATTACAAAATCTTCACGACTGTTGGCGGCTCCATTACCGTTACCTACTCCAGCGCAGGAGCCTCGGTTGGCACTGCGTCGGTGCAGATCGTTCCGGCCACACCTGCTGGAAACATAATTGGCAATAGCGTATTGAATGGCGGCGTATGGGCCATAACGATCACGAACTGAGATTGGGAGTTGAATTTCCCAAGCGACGACCAAGAAGGCTGATGAAAGCGATGCGCAAGAAAGCAGAGAAAGATTGATAGGCGAAGATGCTTAGTCGATGCGGGCGGGAGATAGGCGGTATCGAGTGTGGACGGGCGGAAAGGGTACCAGTCTGCTCTGGCGCGGAGCCTCGATTCTTTCCCGGTTCAGTGTCAGGAAATTTCAGGAAGATCCGCCACTTTGCGATGATGTTATTGGCCCTCTCGATCGCCTTCCTGTTTCATCCGTATCAAGCACTGGCCTCGACGACTTACGACCAGTGCATTTATGCCTTGGATCAGACGGCGGCGAATGCCCTCTATATCGATGGCGCGGTAATCCTCAACGCACCCAGTTGCGGGGTGGTGGTGGATTCATCCAGCAGCACGGCGTTGAAGTTCTCCGGTAGTGGAAGCTTTACCGCCAAATATTTCGACGTGGTTGGAGGATATTCCACTTCAGGGTCGGTGACGTTTTCCCCGACTCCAACAACCGGCTCCGCTTATCAAGGGGATCCTCTGACGTTTCTGGTCCCACCCACGAGCACCGCATGCACCTACACGAACTTCAAAGTAACCACGGGCTCGTCCACATTGACTCCGGGTACCTACTGCAACGGCATCACGATCAGCGGCGCTACGAACGTGACCTTCAATCCGGGAACCTACATTCTCATGGGTGGTGGATTGAATGTAACGGGGTCGAGCATTCTCAAGGGAAGTGGCGTAACATTCTTTGTGACGCAGGGCCTAGGTTATAGCTATGGGCCAGTATCGATCAGCAGTTCGGTGGTCGCTACCCTGTCAGCTCCCACCAGCGGCTCTTATTACGGCATCCTCTTTTATCAGGATCGGGGAATCGGCACCGGGAAAGCGGCTAATACCGTCACTGGCGCATCAAGCTCTTCGCTGAATGGCGTTCTGTACTTCCCAACAACTGCGCTGGCGTTTGTGGGAGCGGTCGCTGGAGGCAATTGCCTGATCCTCGTCGCCGACACCATCACTCTGACTGGCGCCGCGGCGATTGGGAACTCGTGCTCTGGTGGTTCGCCGCTACAGCCGCCGGTAGCTGTAAGTGTGACACCGGCTACGGCAACACTCTACGGCGGCCAGACTCAGCAGTTCACCGCCACGGTGACCAACACCACCAACACCGCGGTGACCTGGACCATCAGTCCAACTGGGACGGGCACGATCAGCTCGTCGGGCCTGTACACCGCTCCAGCAACGATTTCGACGCAGCAGACTGTAACGGTTAAGGCGACGAGCCAGGCGAATACCGCGGTATCGGCTTCGTCCACCGTAACGTTGATGCCGAAGACTACTCCGACCATCACATGGGCCACGCCGGCGCCGATAACGTACGGCACGGCGCTAAGCGCGACGCAGCTTGATGCGACGGCCAGTGTGGCAGGGACATTTGCTTACACACCCGCGGCGGGCACGGTGCTGGCGGCGGGAACGCAGACCTTGTCGGTGACTTTTACGCCGACCAATACGACGAATTACAACACCGCGACGGCCTCGGTTTCGCTGACGGTGAATAAAGCGACACCGGTGATCACGTGGGCGCCGCCGGCGCCGATCACCTATGGCACGGTGCTGAGTGCCACGCAGCTGGATGCCATGGCAAACGTGGCAGGCACATTTGTCTACACGCCTGCAGCGGGAACTGTGCTGGCAGCGGGATCGCAGACTCTCTCGGTTACCTTCACGCCGACCAATACGACCGATTACAGCACAACCATCTTCACGGTCACGCTGACGGTGAACGAAGCGGCTCCTGCCATCACATGGGCCACGCCAGCCGCGATAACGTACGGGACGGCACTGAGCGCAACGCAGTTGGATGCCACGGCGAGTGTGGCGGGAACGTTTGTCTACACGCCAGCCGCAGGCACGGTACTGGCAGCCGGACCGCAGACCCTATCCGTTACCTTTACGCCGACCAACACGACCGACTACAGCACGACGACGGCGTCGGTCTTGCTGATAGTGAACAAGGTGACGTCGGTGATCACGTGGGCGGCGCCCGCGGCCATAACGTACGGCACTGCACTGAGTGCGACGCAGTTGGATGCCACGGCAAGTGTGGCGGGAACATTCGCTTACACGCCTGCGGCGGGCACGATGCTAGCGGCCGGATCGCAGACCTTGTCCGTTACCTTTACACCGACTAACACGACTGACTACAGCACGGCCACGGCCTCGGTCACTCTGACGGTGAGCCAGGCGGTGCCGACCATCACATGGGCGGCGCCGGCGGCGATAACGTATGGCACAGCGTTGAGTGCGACGCAGTTGGATGCCACGGCAAACGTGGCGGGAACGTTTGTCTATACACCTGCAGCGGGCACCATACCGGCGGCCGGATCGCAGACGCTCTCGGTGACCTTCACACCGACCGACACGACGGATTACAGCACCGCGACGACTGCAGTCTCGTTGACGGTGAACAAGGTGACGCCGGTGATCACGTGGGCGCCGCCAGTGGCGATTACGTACGGGACGGCACTGAGCACAACGCAACTGGATGCGACGTCAAGTGTGGCGGGAACGCTCGTCTACACGCCTGCGGCGGGGACAGTGCTGGCCACCGGATCGCAGACCTTGTCGGTAACGTTTACCCCGACCAATACGACCGACTACAACACAGCAACTTCCTCGGTCACGCTGACGGTTCAGCCCTTAGTTCCGCCGATAATTGTCGCGACGCCTTCACCGGCGCCCAATGCCGCTGGCTGGAACAATTCGAATGTAACGGTCACCTTTGCGTGTACGGCGGGATCGTATCCGATCAATACATGTCCAGCGCCGGTCGTGGTCAGTACGCAAGTGGCAAATCAAGTCATTACGGGAACAGCGACTGACACTAATGGAAACACTGCAAGTGCGAGTGTAACGGTCAACCTCGACACGACCCCTCCCACAATTAGCGCAAGCGTTTCGCCAACACCCAATGGCGCGGGCTGGAATACTACTACGCCGGTCACCGTCACCTTTACTTGCGCGGACACGCTATCGGGAGTGGCGAGTTGCCCGGCCGCGCAGTCCATCACCACGGCGGGCGCGAATCAAATCGTAAAGGGAACAGCAACAGACGTGGCGGGCAACACGGCCTCCACGCAAGTCACGGTAAATATCTCCAAGACGCCGCCGACCATCACGCCGCTCATAGCCCCTCAGCCGAATTCGGCGGGATGGAATAACAGCTCCGTCACGGTGAGCTTCACCTGCACTCCGGGCGGCGCGCCGATTGCAACCTGCCCTTCGCCAACAGTCGTCACTTCACAAGGATCCAACATCCCCGTGATCGGAACTGTGACTGACGCTGCTGGAGCTACGGCTACGGCTACGGTCGTGATTAAGCTCGACAGCACACCGCCCACGATTATTCCGAATCTATCCCCGGCTCCGAACTCCAGTGGGTGGGAAACCAGCCCGGTGACAGTTAGCTTCACCTGTAGTGATTCGTTATCGGGAGTTGCAACCTGTCCCTCCTCTACCGTGATTTCAACCAACGGAGCGAATCAAACGGTTTCCGGCACGGCAACCGATGTGGCTGGCAATACGGCGACCGCAACTGCGAACGTCAATCTCGAGCAGTCCGGTCCAACGATTACCGCGTCCGTATCGCCGACTGCCAACTCCGCCGGATGGAACGACTCGAACGTTATCGTTACATTCACATGCAATCCGAGCGTCTCTCCCATCGCTTCGTGTTCTCCATCGCAGACGGTTTCCTCGCAAGGCGTGGGGCAGGTTGTTACCGGCACGGTGCAAGACCAGGCAGGAAATCAGGCCGCGACATCGGTCACGCTGAACATCGACAAGACTCCGCCGGCGATTCTGCAATTCACAGCGCCCAGCCAGTTGTCGCCCGGGCAGAGTGGCTCCGCGACGATCACGGTCACCGACATCGCGCCCATTGCCTCGGTCGTATTCGAGTTGAATGGAACGGAGGTCGGGACCGCTCTGGCGCCTCCGTTTACCGTGAGTGTTACGGCTCCTACCACTGCCACTTCCGGCAGCACGCTTACTTTGACGGCGGTGGTTACTGATATCGCCGGGAACGTGGCCAGCGCGAATGCTGGAATCCAGATCGCGTCCGCAGGAGTGATTGTTGGTGAGGTATTGTCCGATGCCACGGGATTGCCGTTGGCGGGCGCTAATCTTCAAGTGATCGGCCAAACCGGCCAAAGCACAACTTCGAATTCCCAGGGGCAATACTCAATTCCGGTCACCAGTAGTCAGTTGTTCCTGAGTGTGAGTCAGCCTGGCAACTCCAACGGTACTCCAGCGATGGTGACCGTTGAACGTCAGGTGGCAGTTCAGTCAGGAGTGGGAACAGTTCCGGTAGATGCGCGAATGACGGCACTCGCAACTCCTGTTGTCATTACGGCAAGTGGTGGAACAGTGGGAACGGGCGCCATCACTTTGATGGTGCCGGCCGGTGGCGCCACCACTTCTTATATTCTGACTCCGCTCTCGCAGCAGGGCCTGCCCGGACTCCTGCCTCTGGGATGGTCTCCTGTGGTGGCTTTCGACCTGCAGGCCAATCCCTCCAACGGCACTTCGTTGAGCGCAAACTTCACCGGCTTGCCGGCTGGCGCTCTCTATCTTGTCTCCTATAGTTACAACGTCCACGCCTGGAGCATGGTGACGCCGAATCTTTCCGCTTCCAGCGGCGCACTGACGGTGCCCGTGCCTTCGACCGGCGACTACGCGCTGGTCGTTCCCGATGCCAGCAATACCAGCATTCAGATACCGGCGGTTGGCCAACCTCTCACCGGCGTGCCGATGGTGACCCTGCCCACGAACGCAAGCAGTATCGGCTCTCTGAGTCCATCCAACATTGCGCCCACCGGCGGGACCTCGACGGCTTCGCTGGCTGTGGTGAGCGGCACTACGGTGCCCTCGGGCACAGTCATACAATCTCAGGTCACCGAGACTTACACGCTAACTTCCGGTCAAGCTCTCTCGGAAGAGCCGCGTTACGAAGATATTCTGCTCTATCAGTCTCCAACGCCCAGCGGCGGCGCCCAAGTGGGCGCAGCTTTTCCCGTAACGCCATCGCAAACCTTCCAGGTTTCGCAGCTCACGTCGGGCGATGTTCATTTGAACATTCTCTCCGGCCGCGAATCGGTTCGTGGCGCGACCGGCGGAAGCGACCCGGTCTCAGTGCAGTCCGGCGGTGCGACGCTGACGGTAGCTGGAGGCTCGTTGTCGCAGGACACCGCTATCGCGGTGAGTTCTGAACCGGTAAACACTTTCCTGCCTTCGACCAGCACGCTGGTTCCGCTCTCGGAATACAACGTTGATTTTTCGGGGCAAGTTCTGAGCAATGCGGCTCAGCTTTCAGTGGGAGCGGGAAGCGCGGTACCGGGCAGCAACGTAGTCATCGCCCAGATCCAGCGGGTTGCAGGCGTGCCCTACCTGGTTGTCGTCAGTATGGCGCAGGTCACGGCCACCAATATCGTCTCGCAAGCCACGCCGGGTTTGCCGGGAATCATTCAGGGCGGCGATTACGTCTTCTATGAAGTGACCGTGCCCACCGGCTTTGTCAGCGGAACGGTTTCAGCAGGCTCCGGTCCGGTGGCCGCGATGGTTCAAACCGACGCCCTGCCCTTCGTTGCCTTCTCGAACGCGAACGGCAACTACATGATTGTCGCAGCCGCAGGGACGGTGCACCTCACCGCATCCGTTCCCAACACGGCTCTGGCCGGGACCGCGACCGCTCAAGTCACTGCGGGACAAACCGCAACCGCGAACCTGAGCGTAGCCGGCCAAGTGGAGGCGGCAACTATAACTCCGGCGAATGGCGCGGTCGGCGTACCGCTCACTGCTGAGATCGATATCACAGCCGCAGAAGGATTCAATCAAGCTACCGTGACCTCGTCGAGCGTTGTACTGACCGCGGCGGGAAGCAGCACGCCGATAGCACTGCGCTTCGTCTTCTCCGGCGCGGGCACCACACTTGCGGTTTTCCCGCAGGCAGCGTTGCAACCTTCCACGCAGTACACCTTACAAGCTTCCGGCCTGGCCAACGCTGTGGGCGGATTGATTTCCGTTCCGGCCATTTCATTCACCACAGTCGCAATTACTCCGCCCACATACAACACGAATGCGCTGGTGTTCGCCATGCCGGATTCGAACGGCAACGTGGCCATCAGCGCGCCTGCAGGATCCTTCCCGCCCGGCTCGACCTTCTTGATCGTGGATCAGACGAACGGCGTGGTCTACTCATTGACGGTCCTCAACGATGGCTCGGTTACCGGCCAAATGCCGGCCACGATTAACGATGTAATGCAAGTAACCCTGACGGATCCCGCAGGTAACGTGACGACGTTTACGATTAGCCAATTCGTCGCCGCCGACGGTACAACCGCCGTTGGCCCCGGCGGTGGCACGGTGGTGGGTCCGGGCGGCACTGGCATCATCATTCCGGCGGGTGCTCTTCTGCAGGGCGTCACGTTCAAGCTAACCCAGCTTGACCAGACGGCTTTCCCGACATTGCCCACGTGGCAGGGCGCAAACTTCGGCAGTGGCATGCGCATTACTGATCCCGCGATGCCCACGTTTAAGAAGGAAGCGAAGCTCGCCTTCCCCGTTCCCGCGAACGCGCCGAGCAATGCGTTCTATTACGTATACCGTCGCCTTACGGATCAGAACGGTAATACCTATTTCGAAACCATCGATGAGGCATTCGTCCAAGGCACAGGAGCCAATGCGCAGGTAGTTACAGCTTCGCCACCATTCTGCGGCTACCACAATAGCTACGGCAACTTCACGACACAGACGAGCAGTCCGCCATTGCCGGTGACTGCCATCAACCAGGATTACTTCGTGATGTGGGACGTCACCCAGGGCGCACCGTCCGGCATCGCTTCTCAGGGTCTGATCGTCGGCTTGGCGCAACAGGTTGTTCCGGCAGTGGTCGGGGTGTCACCAGCAACGACCGCGCCCGCGACAGGCACGGTGACTATTACATTATCTTCCAATGCTGCAAACCCAACCGCAAGCCAAGTCGCGATCTATGACGGGACCTGCGCTACGTTCACTCTTTTCGATCCGCAACTGGGCGGTGGTGCGCGCAGTGTCACTGCGAGCAATGGGACAACAACGCTTCAGGCGACGGCGTATGAAGTAGACGGCGCCCAATCTGACGATGGCCTCTATGCGATCTACGCTGGTCTTGAGGATCTCTATAAAAATATTGGCCGCGTCAGTTTCATGTTCCCGGCGCCCACTCCACCTCCGCCGCCACAGCAAGTAAGCATTCAACTATTCACACTTAATTCGAATGGTCATCGAGTGCCCGCCGGCGGCATTCTGCAAACCGGCACCAACTTGGTGATCGCGTTCCAATCGACATTAAGTGTTCAATCCGCCTCGATCGGAACAACGCAACTGGATATTGAAACGCCGGATTCCACGGATGGTGAAGTTACAGACGGCCTGCCCGAGCAGTACTTACTGAGCGCGCGTGTGAAGGGCCTTTACCCGCTGGGTGGGCCTGGCACTTACGTCATCACAGTGACGGCCTTGGATCCGATTAGCCTGACCCAAGTCACAGCCAGCCAGAGTATTCTGGTCGTCGCCGCAGGTGGCGGCAACACATCGACTATCACCTGCACGGCGGCAGCGCCTCCGCCCGCCAGTCCGACTGCTGGATGCACGGTACCGCAAGTCGTAAGCGTTTCCCCACTGAACAACGCGAGTAGTGTTTCGACCAGCGTGCTTCCCGTGGTCACTTTCAATGAGCCGGTTACCAACATCTCGTCCAGCAATGTTGTGCTCGCGTGTGCTGCTCAAACTGGTGCAAATGCGTCTAGCAACTGTTCCGCCGGCTCGGTGGTGCCGGTTCTACTCGTCGGTGTAAGGGCTCCCAGTTCGCCTAATTACAGTCAAAACCCAATCGCGGATCCGGTGCAGCCTACCGACGTCATCACATCCTTGACCATCAGTCCCCTCGCGGGCCTGCAATACAACCAGACTTACAGCTTGACGTTGAACGCCAACTCGTCAGGCGCTTGTGTCGGCAATGGCAATCCTATTGCCCAACCGACCAACACGACTTTCATAGTGGATCAGAACCAGCCCCCGAGCGGCCCCCTCTGTCTGCAACCCTACCCCGCACCCGGCAATCCTCCATATCAATTCACAACTTTCGGTCCGCAGGACTTGGGGGGCGTGGCCAGCCAATACGAGGTGCTCACCCGGCCGGTGGTGATTGGCAACACAGCTTACGCCGGCGAATATCTCAGCTCGGCGCTCAGCGGGCTAGGCATGTTTAATATCACTAACCCCGCCAACCCCGTGGATCTCGGCCCCGGAGCCGATTTCATTGGTCGCGCGATCGACATTACCGGCCAGGCTCAGTCTCCGGTAACGGGAGCGGGGCTGGTTGCCATCTCGGCGGGCACGGCCGTGGATAACGAAATCCCGGGTAATATCTGGCTCTACGACGTTTCCTCGCCGACGCAGCCTAATCGCGTAGGCGCCGTCAGCGTCTCCTCCGACGTCACTTCGGGCATTGCCACGCGCGTGTTCATGAAGGATCAGTACCTCTACGCCAGCACCTTCCTGCAGGGCTTGCAGGTGATTGATCTGGGCCAAGCGATTGCCGAGTATCAGCAGGTGTTTAGCACGAACCCAAGCCAGTTTGGTCAGGCGGTCTCTACCGCCGGCGATGGCTTTGCCATGGACGCCATCGTGAACACGATCCCGCTTCCGCTAAATACCGGTGGAGGCGGACAGGCGACCATGCTTGACTTGAAGGCGGATAATTTTTCGACCAGCGGAGGCGGCACGCAAACCCTGGTGGTAGCGGCAGGAGAGCTTCCATTCGTCATGGCCGATCCCACGCTGAGCGGTTCGTCAGCGGTTTTGTACCCGCCAAATGTTGGCGGCAATTACAGCATCAATCCGGTGCAGCCATTGATCATGCCCAGTACCGACGGCACGACTAACTCGCTGCTCTGCTACGGGCAGGCCTTGGACATCGGCACCGTCGCGGTTACCGCTAGCAATGGCACTTCGACCAGTCAACATATCGTCGTGGTGGTAGGCAACGGCTTCGTCGGGCCAGCCTCGACCACGACCAGTTGTCCGCAAACCGGGCAGGAGCCCGTGCTGGCGGTCGTGAATGTCAGCCAGACCTACACCTCCGGTAGTCCCCTCACGCCGCAACTTATCGGCTTCTTGCCCTTGCCCACGGGGGCGACTGATGTAACCCTGAGCGGAACGACTGCTCTGGTATCCACCGGCGGCAACATATTGCTGGTGAACCTGGAGAGTCCATCGCAGCCTGCTCTCGCTGGTACCATCACTGGCAACTTCGGCAACTGGCTGACTGTGAACTCGGCTGGTTGGATCGTCGGAAGCTCCAATAGCGGCCCCAGCGGGGTTCAAACGTCAACCCTCGGACCGTATATCGTACTTCAACAAGTTGTCCCTGCCATCATCAATGTCGATGACTCTGGCAATACCACGGAACCGATTCAATTGACGTTGAGTGCACAAGGGCAGCCTGGCGATCTTGCCAACGCGAGCGTCACCTACAGCGAGGACGGCACCGCTAAGGCCACAATCCCCATCGGCAACCTGCAACCAGGCATGCAGACGGTGACGATACCCGCTGGATTGCATACGACCTCATCTTTCGAGCTCGTTTCCCTTTCGCTTACTGCGCCAGATGGGACACAGACACCGTCGGTTGTTCTGTCGCTGAACGGTCCGACTTTTGTGCCCCCAACTGCCTCATCCAGTACGCCGCCGCCTACAGTCTACCCCGTCTACCCGGCACTTCCGACCCCCTTCGACAGCGTGTCCCCGTCGTCGATCCAATTGGGGTCGGGGGACACGCAAGTCACGGCGTTTGGAGTTGCGACGGTTGGTTTGACGCAGGTGTTCATCCGAGACCTGGATCTGAACTGGAACCCAATCGCGGCCAGTACAACGGGGCCTACCTCTGTGCAATTTGTTGTTCCAGCCTCATTATTGGCTCAGGCTGGATTCCTCGAAGTTGCTCCCACGGAAGATGATTCGGCATCAATTCCACTTTTGGTCTATAACCCCTCTCTGCCGGCTTTGGGGTCCCTTGCAGGCGTGGAATTGGATTACGTTACGGCAGACGATCTCGACACTGTAACTGCGGACACAGTCACCGTAAACGGCTTGGATTTTCCTGCTGGAGCCGCCGTCGTTCTGGGTCGAGGCAGCCAGCCCGGCTATGTTCTGGCCACAAGCCAGGTCGGCCCCGGTACATTGCAAGCTCAGATTCCGGTGCCATTTGCCATCCAGGCGAACGACCTATTTGTGGCGGTGCTGAGCGCTGACGGTTCCGAACTATCGGCGCCCTTGCCGTTACCTGCCGCCAGCCTGTGCACTCCGGCAAGTCCCGGCTACGAGGGCGATCCCGATCAACCCATCGCTACGATAAATCCCGGAGTCGACCCAAATGAGGCCATGTCCACTGCCCAATTCGGCAGTGCTGACGTCGGTATTACTTCAGTGAGCGGAAATCTCATTGCCACTTTGGGGGATAACATCCCGCATCCCCCACAGACACTTACGATTAACGGAGTCAATCTGGCTGATGGGCTCCTCGTAACGTTTACAACGACGAAAGGAGGCCAGCTTGTTCAGGCAACTGCGCCTCTGAGCGGTACTCAGACCCTTGCTACACTCCCAACTCCCGACGGCAGCGCTCCGTCCAATCCAACAGCACTTATGAGTAGCACGGTTGTTGTTCCACCACAGATTCTGGACCCGCCGCTACAAAACCTTCATCCGAGCACCCCAAAGGCACCCGGGACGAGTGCTCCCGTGACGAGCAAACAGCCCCCGGTCGTGCCCTTCGGAGGAAGGCGGCAATTTGGTGTCTACCAGGGACCGAACAAGGAGTACCGGATTTTACCCACCTCGCAGGCGCCCGCGAACTACACGGCAGCGACCAATGCCACCATCTCCATCGCGAACGCCGCTGCCAATCCAACAACTAACTTCAACGAGATTCAGCTTGAGCGAGAATCTGGTGATCCCTCTAATACCGCCCGGATTCGGGGTACTGGCCTTTTCCAGCTCCCCTGTGCCGACATCAAGAGGGTCAAGGGAGTTAGCGCGAGTCTACCGTGTAGCTCAACCCCGAGAGCCGCCGCTCAGATACAAGCGACGCAAAATGGCCAAGTAGTTGCTACCCTTAATCTTGAGTCACAGTACGAAAGTCTGGGAGGCAGCGCCAACCAGTTTGATCCCGTCATTGCTCTGTTTGCCGACCAATACGGAATACCGCCGCACTTCATTAAAAGCCAAGCCGCCACTGAGAGTCAGACGTACACCTTGAACTTCCGGCACGAGTTTACGTCCATTGACTTAAGGCGACTGTCCCAGGACGGTCCCGATGCTTTCGTGGCCGGTGGCCAGCGCCGTTTTGCGACGGAGCCATGGAGTCATTATGTCTACGGCGGACAAGGTGTCCTCGCTCTCGGTGGATACACCTCACAGGCCGTCCAGAATTCCGCCCAAGAGACCCAAACATTCCCCTACAATTCTGCCGATCCCGCCAACACAACATTTGAGCTTGGGATTGCCGTGAAACGGACTGCGGGCACGGTATGGGGTAACCTGGAGCCTGCAAATGGCACCGAGGGCGGAGCCATGGTATTTGCGTCGATTCAAACGCTCGCAGGACAGCCAATTGGCGCCCCTTTGACACTCATGCACTTGGATACAGTGTGGCAGAAGGCTGGCTGTCTCAAGTGTCCAGACAGTCTCAGCACGGGAGTGGCACTTCAGAATCTGCAATCTACACAGTTTGCGGTCAACTACGGTACTGGGGTAGTGACGCTCGGTGCTCCGCTACAACCGAACCAACAACTTGTAGTTCGTTATTGGCCAGTTGGAATCGGATATACCGATCTTCTCCAGCAGACCGTGACCACGGTACCCACAGCGGGGAATTTTGTGCAGAACGCTCCGGACCTGAACACGCTGACGACGCTGAAGCCGCTACAAAAGCTTACTTACGCCTCGAACAGGGCAATTCAAACATTGTCGGCTTTTCTTACTGCCAATCTCCAAAATGGCAAGAAGAAAGGGTTCTTGACCACTCCCAACACTAACGACCGCGACGTTGAGTTCACCGTCGATCAGAACAACAATCCTTTGAGCCCAAGAGATCCGCGCTATCAATTCGTTATGACGCAGCCCTACGCTTCATCGTCCTACGGGTTTTTGCAATTCACGCTCCTGCCATTCGATCCGTCCACCACAAATGGCCAACAGCTAACAGCTGCCTTTAACCCGTCTCAAACAGCTCTGTATCAGCTTGTGACGCAACTCGAGACTAACTTTAGCCTGGCTGCCATTTACCACAGTCAGTCGTTCAATACTTTGTTAAGTCGCCCGAAGACGACGTTTGTTCCCTGTGGCCCAACCAACTGCAATGAAGCAAAATGGGAAGCGGAATGGATTTCAGTTTTCAAGTTGTACAATGGAAGTCCAGCATATGCGAACGGCACAATCGTCAAGGAGGGAGCGCAAAACTATACTCCGGTTGCGCCTCAATAAATGGGTGGTTCTGCTACTCGCAACGCAGATTGTTCATCTGACCTTGCGAGCTCAAGACAAACCGGAGTTGGCAAAACTCGTCCACATTGGACCTGCCAAGTTCGACTTGTTCCTGGACTGCGTGAAGAGCGTTTACGGGAAACCGGTTCTGATAGATGATTCACTCGATTCTGAGGTATCGCTGGAGTCGTGCCCAGGTTCTGTTGAGGCTCTCTCTACAACGTTAAAATCGAGAGGCATTCGGCTGTTTGTCGCCGGCGAGTTTATCTTTCTGATCCCTTCGAAGTATTTTCCTCCGCGCCCACCTGATTTGAGTCCATATCAGAAGACACTCCGCTGGAACAAAATCAAGATATCGTACAGCCTAAGGCCGTCTCCCGACATCCCGGTGGCTTTATCAGAGGAAATCGGCAGACAGGTGTTTGCCCATGCGCGCTTGATCCCTCTGGAGATCGCCCGTGCTTCGGCGTCGCTCGAGGACGTCGATGTGAAGATTCACCTGTGGGTTGTTGTGGGCACGGTTGCCCCGAACGGTGCCACGCCGGTTGTCGCGTGGATCAACGGGCTGGGCAGCTCCGGGGAGATGGCGACGTCGGACACGGGGCGACTTGTGTACGGCGAAATCAGGGGCAGTACGTATACCACGCTTTGGGATTCGCCACTGTTTAATTCTAATGGTCAAATCTACTTCAAGGACATGAACCGTGACAGGTGGCTAGAAATTGTCATTAAGTCTAGCGAGTATTGCGTTAACCACTGCCCCGAAGAAATAGTGATCTTCGATAAGGGCGGCAGAGAGCTCACCCGCCAGAAGGAATGCGCTACGTCTCCGTACCCTTATGACCAAGAAGATGGTGTTTGTGCGATCAGAGGCCAGCAGATCGACGTGAACGACGCGATCTTACTCTCCAATGGGGATCCTGGGCCCGCGGAAATTGATGTGAGTGGCTGGGATGGAGACGGCAAGAACCACGTTTTCAAGCTTGTAAACGGCACCTACGTTCCCGGTCCGCCACTGATCCCGACGAGAAGAAAATGAGCGACAAGACCAACAGCGCCATGAGGCGCGAAATGGGAGCAGGAGTGGAGTCAGACTATTTATCAGTATAGTCCAAACGCCAACGGCTATACCGGCTCGCCATCGACCATCGTGAGCAACAGAGCAACCACGTATGCGCCTCAAACTCTCCAATAGGCCGTTTGCGTGGCTGACTGTTAGTTTGCTTGCAGCCGGGCCTGCAGCAGCTCAGTCTGCAAGTGATCGGCCCGAGTTGAAGCATTAAGGTTATTCGGGCCAGGACAAGCTGCTTCAGTGTATACAGCACGTATTAGGGAAATTTGCCGCAGCTTTTCCCAACACCGTGCTCTATGGCATCCCCCCTTATTCTCCGACTTCCACCAAAAATCGTAGACGGACATTGGGAGCCCGTCGTCGAGCGCGTCGCGTTTCCGCCGGGCGAAGACCTTCCATGTCCCGGATCGCACGATCAGGTTTCTTACGTCTTCGGTTGTGGGGGATTCAGTGCTGAGCCAACAGAGGGACTGCTCATACCAAGTGACGGTTGCAGGGGAACGTTGTTGACGAATTCGCGTTCCTTGATGAACTGCTCAAGTTTTGGTAACACGGTTCCTCCAGACATGGGGTCCAAATGCCCCGTGTGAATTTGAGGAACCACTCGTAAACTGTTGTCTTCTTTAGAATTGGTCGGGGAGAGAGGATTCCGACCCCCTGGTCCCGAACCAGATTCCAGCCTTTAGTGAATTCTATCGAATCTTGTAGGCCGCAAGCGTTTGTTAATGAATAAGTTGCGGTCTCCTCTGGTCTTGCGGTGGCACCGAAATCCAGAGGAATATTTATCAAGGAACTGCTGCACCTGCAAATCTGCTGGAAACAATCACAAGTTGTTACAACTTTACCAGCGCTGCTCCCTGTACAACGTCGAGCTATGGCGGGTCTTACGGCGGCCCTCCGCTCGCGCTTACCGTCATACGTCAGCCGTCGGGCGGCAAGTCCACTCAAACCGTGACGTACTATGGCATTTCGCTTCCAGCCAAGGTCTTTCTCAAACGATGAACCTGCCTACTGAGGTTGACACCTACGACTTCGGGGCGACTTCTCCAACCCAGATCAAGAAAATCGGCTATGCTACCTTGGCCAATAATATTTTGAACCGGATTTCGTGTGTGCAAGTTACAGTGGGCGCGGCTCCCAGTACTTGCGGAACAGTTACGAGTAACACCAAGGCGCTAACGAATTACACATATTTCGCCAACGGAAACCTCCAGCAAACCAGCTCCTGGGTCCAGGGTACGAGCTATCTAAATAGCAGCTACACATATTATGCCAATGGCTTGATCGAGACCGCGACAGATGTGAATTCAACCGTGAGCACACCCACCTACCAGAATTGCAACACCACTACCCCTACTCCGGCCTACGTTTCCTCGATTACCGCTGGGGGGCTCACCACTTCCTACACCTGGGATTGCAATGGAGGCGTCGTAACCTCGGTGACCGATCCAAACAGCCAGATTACGCAATATGGCTATGTCGCCCAATCGCCTAGCAGCACTCCCGATCCCTTCTGGCGAGTCCTCTCGACTACTGATCCCCTCGGCTACGTAACTTGGAACACGTACACGCCCGCCACATCCACGACGCCCGCCACACAGGAAACGGCATTGAATTTCCCGACCGCCAGCCCCACATCAACTGTTGACACTCTAAACACGCTGGACGGTCTCGGGCGTTTGGTAGAGTCAGAGACAATACGGCGTGAATTTTATCGCCCCGAGCTCGAACTCTCCGAGCGGCGCTCAGACATTCAGTAGTACCGCCGGTGAGGTACTGAGCGACGCCGCTGCGCCTGCAGCATCAAAGCTGGCACCGTCAGTACCCAACGTGGCATTTACCGTCGCAGCGTCGGCGGGTGTTGCAGTCCAAACACCGACATCCTCTGCGGCTCTCAACCTCTCTGGCAGCCTCAGCGGAACTGTTCCGCTCAATGCGGCCGCCACGACTGGGGCAAAAGCACTCAGCTTGCTTGGTACGGTAAAGCTTCCTTTCGACTTGGCTGTGGGAGGGTTTTCCGCACTCGTTTGTAGCATCGGTCGATGAGGGCAGCCATGTTTGAGCAAATCTTAGCGAACGGTAGATTCTTGGCGCAGAGCGAGGTTTGCATATGGTTCGTTTTCTGGGCTTACCGCCGCAGGTACGAGTTGGACGAAAAGCTCGACCGTCGAGCGAAACTAGTTCGATGGTCGATTGTGGGTGTGTGTTATGTCCTAGGATGTCTACCGGGACCCAGGTTTGGCCCCGCTAAGGCGGTAGCACTGGTTGTCGGCCTAGCCTTTTTTTGTTGGCCGAACTTCGCCTACCATCTGACGAACTGGTTCCGGCGCCGGGGAGCGCCCGAAAACAGCCCGTGACTGACCTCCTGATTCGAAGCGTCCTGTTGGCGGGTTGCTGTGCGGTATCGGGGAGGATCAAAAGCGCGCCGCCTACGGCGTCGGGTGGAGGGGGTGACACGTCACCCCGGAACGGGAGCTGCACAGCAACCTGCGGTTGCTGTGCGTGAACTTGTTGAAACGAGAGCGGCTAAGAGAAAAATCCCTCCGCGCCGGTTGCTGTAGAGCAACCGCAGGTTAACCGCCGTGAACTTGTTGATTCCTTTGGCTCGATAGCTCACCATAGAGCGGGACTGTGAAGTTCCTCCCCTTGTCGTCGGTCGTTTCCCGCCTTGGCGGTGTTGCGTGGTGAAGCCGCCGCTCCGCACCAAAACTCTGGGCACGAAGGTGAGCGAGGAGGAGTTCGCGCAACTGGAGGCAGCAGCCAGCGAGCGCGGGCTGACGCTGAGCGAGTGGTGCCGGGAGACGCTGCTCGCGAGCGTGAACGGCCAGGAGGCGAAGGCCGCTGAAGCGGGCGGGACCGGCCAGGCGGCGCTCATGGCGGAGCTGGTGGCGCTCAGGGCGATCCTGCTGAATGTGCTGTTCAAGCTGGCGAACGGGGAGAAGCCGACGGCGGAGGAGATGCAACGGCTGATCGACCGGGCCGACTCGGACAAGCTGAAGAATCGGTATAGGCATAGAGCTTTTGAACGACATCGTTGCTCTCTGGCGCCGGTTCGCCAAGACGCCAGTATCGCCAAGCTCCCTTGCCAAAGGCGGCGATTTTATTTAAGGGTTCCCTTACGTCATTCATGCTGCTTCTCGCTTTCATTTCGGGGAGTATAAACACCAGATCCTCTTTTTTGGCCCTCCTGTCGTCTTTTACCCGCCGTTTCCGATTTCCTAGGTAGAGGCGGAAAGTCTCGCTGGGTTTGAAGAGGAGGAATATTCCTATGCGGCGATTGCATCTTTTTGCGCAGCTGGTCGGGGTAGGTTCAGTAAAGCAGTGCATGGTGGGGGACTCTGTTCTGATCGGTCAGGACGATCTACGTCCGCGGACTGCAACGGAATTGTTTTATCGCGAGCCCGCCGTGCGCCCTGCATCCTCTCGCGCAGCTGCTCTTCGGATTATTCTCTTTTGCCTGCTCGCATCCCTCTTCAGCCTTCACGGTCGAGCCTCAGCGCAGACCAATACCTGGACCGGCAAGGGCTCCAACAGTGACTGGAGCAACACCGGCAACTGGAACGGTGGCACCATCACGTACGAGGAAAATATTCTGATCAACTTGACCTCCGCCGCCACGGATGTGGACCAGGGCTTCACCATCGGCAATCTCACCTTAAGCAACGCGGGCGACTCCGCGACCATTCTGAATGGCACCATGCTCACGGTTGTCGACAACATCACCAACAACGGCGCCATCACGTTGAACTCCACCGGCACCATGACCGGCCTGATACTGGGAACTCCGGCGGGTGGGCAGACCACAATCCTGAGCGGTAGCGGCGGCCTCACCATGTCGAACAATGTCAACAACGTAATCGTCGGCGAGAGCACGCTGGTCAACCAGGCGACGATTTCGGGGGCAGGCCAAATCGGGGATCCATCTCTCGGTTACGGCCCCCTGGCGCTGGCGAACTCGGGAACCATCAATGCGAACGCCAGCGCGGGCATGACGATCTCCGCCGCCGGAGGCATCACGAACACGGGCACCATCGAAGCGACAAATGGGGCGACGCTGCAGTTGCAGAACATGGGCTACGGCGGATCATTGGGGATCGTCAACACGGGAGGAACGATCTCGGCCAACGCCAGTACGCTCATACTGAGCGGTAACGCGATCTACGGAGGAGCGGTGACGTTGACCGGAGCTGCGACGTTGCAGATCGGCGGTTCGACCATCCAGGGCGTGACGTTGACCAACAGCGCGGCCGGCACGATTGACATCTACGGCCAGAATACGCTGGAAGGGACAATCAACAACCCGGCGGGCGGGCAGATCGAGATCGGTCTAGGCGGGTTCCTGACCTTGGCAGGCAGCATCAATAACAAAGGAACGATCAATAACGGTGATTGGCTAAGGCTGGCCAGCAACACCATCAATGCCGGCACCATCAATCTGGCCCCGGTCACCACGAACACCGCAGAACTGTTGGTGGATGGTGACATAATCCTGAGCGGCGGTGGCAAGGTCATCATGTCGAACACCGTTGACAACGCTATTGTTGCTTCCGGGACGGGGTTTGACATGCTGACCAACGAAGAGACGATTTCAGGGGCAGGCCAAATCGGGGCACCATCCCTCGGCGGCGGCCCGCTCACGCTGGTGAATGCGGGAACGATCAATGCGAACGCGAGTGCGGGAATGACCATCGAAACTCTGGGAGGGCTCACGAACACTGGGACGATCGAAGCGACCAATGGGGCGACGTTGCAGTTCCTAAGCATGGGGCCGCAATCTCTCGATGCGGCGATCATCAACACCGGGGGAACGATCTCGGCCAACGCCAGTACGCTGAGCCTGAACAGTTCGACCATCCTCGGAGGAGCCGTTACCTTGACCGGTGCATCGACGCTGCTACTAAACAACTCCGCCGTTCAGGGCGTCACGCTGAATACCAGCACCACCGGGATCATAGAGGCGGTGAACGGCCAAAACAACCTCATCGATGCCAGCACCGTGAGCTTCCACAATACCGGCACACTTTACGCGAATGGCGGTTCGCTGATCATCGAGGGACCGGGAACTGCCTACTTTACCAACGACAATCAGGCCACCGGCACTCTCACCGGCGGCAGCTACATCGCAACCGGCGGCAACATAGAGTGGAACGCCGGAGCCAACGGTATCACGACTCTCGCGGCGAGTGTCACCGAAAACAACGACTATCAGCTTTTCAACACCAACCGCGGCACCAACATGCTGGCGAACTTGACCAGCATCACCGCCGCCGGCGCGCTGAGTCTCGGCCTGGACGCGGGCATTAGCGATGCCGGCGCCTTCAGCAACGCGGGTTCGCTCAGCCTTCTCTCGGGTTCAATTTTCTCCGTAGGTTCGCTGACGCAGATTAGCGGTGGCTCGCTGACAGCGGGAACTTATGTGCTGGGTACGAATCTTAATCTCACTGGGGCCACTCAGACCATCACCACCAACGCGGCCAACCTTACTCTGGCTGGCGGGACCATCGAGAACGCCAACAGCACCAATGCGCTGTCCGGCTTAGCCAGCAACACCGGCAGCCTGACCATCGCGGGCTCCGGCAACAGCTTTTCGACGACGGCCGGCAGCTTCAGCAACACCGGCACGCTGATCATCGATTCCGGCAACAGCTTCAGCGCATCCGGGCTCACACAGATCAACGGCTCGACTCTCTCAGCCGGAACCTACGTGCTGGGGGGCAATTTGAATTTGAACACCAACACCGCCATCAACATCACCACGAACTCGGCCAACTTGACTCTGGCGGGCGGCATCATCACCGACAATAGCCCTCTCATGCCCGGCGTGGTGAACGCGCTGGCAGGCCTGGCCAGCAATACCGATATCCTCACCATCGCGGGCACCGCCAACAACGTCTCCACCACGGCGGCCAGCTTCAGCAACACCGGCACTCTGACCATCGAGTCCGGAGACAGTTTCAGCGCGGCCAAACTAACCCAGATCAGCGGCAGCACTCTTTCCGGCGGCACATTCGTGCTGGCCGGCGATCTCGATCTGACCACCGCCGGCGTTAATATCACCACCAACTCCTCCACGCTAACGCTGGAAGGCGGCACCATCAACTCCAACGGCGTGAACGCGCTGAGCGCGCTTGCTTCCAATACCAAGAGCCTGATTCTGGCGGACGGCGCTTCGCTCACGACCTCAGCCACCAGCAATTTTACAAACTCCGGCGTCGTGGATGTTATGAATGGAAGCACCCTGATCATCGGTGCGACGAACAAAAGCTACAGCCAGACAGCCGGTACGACAACGGTCGACGGAACTCTTAATCTCGCCCCATCCCCCGCTACCACCGGTTCGGCCAGCATTACCGGCGGTAAGATTCTGGGCACGGGCACTATCACGGGAAACCTTTCCGTAGGCAATGCCAGCGGTACTGCCGTCACCATCAATGTTGGCAACAACGGCATAGCCGGTCTGCTTTCGATCACCGGCAAATATACGCAGCTGACTACCGGCACAATGACGGGATTCATCAATGGAACCGCGGCGACAGGCTTCAGCCAACTCAAGGTCACTGGGGCCGCCGCCCTTCGCAGGGACGATCAACTTCACTGTCGCTACCGCCTTCCAATCCAGCCTTACTGCGGGTGAGTCCTTTACGGTGTTGACCGCAGCCAGCATCTCGGGTCGCTTCTCCAACACCACGATCGCCATCAACTCGATTTTCCAATTTAGTGTCACCTACACCGCCACGGGAGTAGTGCTGACCGTGGAAGCGGCAGGAGCGGCGAAAGGAAACGGCGGGGTAGTGCAGTCCCCGGTTCAAATTGTCACCGCAGCCGTCGGCACAAAGACAGCAACCGGCGGCAATACGCTCGTGAGCGGCTTACGGCGTCGGGTCACGGCGGTCACTACAGGTATCCCAATCTTCAAGCCGATTGTGGTTGCTGGCTTGGGGCAAGGATCCGAGCATCCCGGCGCTGTTCCGGTTCGCGGCTTGGAACTGCATAACCTGCGTAGTTGGGAACGCATCCAGTCTATGAAAATCCGGCTCAACCCATAACCGTGCCCGCGATGCCGCGCCCCGGCAATGACAGCTCGATGCGCAGCGCGAGAGTCACTTCGGATTTGCAGATGGGCGAGATGCACCCGATCGGCGTGCAACGACCGGTTTCCGGTTGGATAGGCGCTTCCGGCAATCGCCAGGCGCCAGTCCAGATCCTGAGGCCGACGCTCCCCCGTCTTGCGCGATGATTAGGATCGGAATGGAACTGGATCCCCTAACGCAGTGAGGGAAGCTTTTGAACATGCGGATCGTGTGGTTGGTCGCCGGCCCCGAGAGGTACATATTCTCTCTCGTCCCGTTCTCGTTCTTTCAGGTTTGTTAGGCTAGGAGACAGAGGCCCGTAAGGTTACACCCCTCCCTTTGGCCCCTCCGGGTTTGGTTTTGGCCCGGCTGCCCGCATGGTCCACCGCATCGTGCACGAAATCCAGCGCCCACTTCCGCAAAGGAAAACTGCAGTACGGTCCGTGGTCGTCGAGATGGCGTCATAGATAAGATTGAAGTCGACGAGTCGGAGTACCCGAGTTAAGATCTACCCCTTAAGGACTTATAGAGCATGGGGCCACTGCTCCAGCGGATTTTTCTGAATAAGTTTTCCCCTCCCTGTCGTCTTTTCCCTCCCATTTACGACTTTCCTAGTAGGAGCGGACTTTCGCTCTTGTCGGGCAAATGGGGAGAAGAACCATGAAAAACTCAAAGGTCATCTTGTGGCTCGCCGCGCTGCCCATGATTTTGATGGCATGGACAGCGGTTTTCGCTCAGATCACACCGCTCGCCGACTCCTATACCAACAGCGCTGATCCCACCACCAACTACGGAGCGGGCACACTCCTTTCGGTCGATGGTGCATCGATCACCTCCTACATTCAGTTCCCCTTGTCGTCGATTCCTTCCGGAGCGACCATCAGCGCGGCCACGCTCAAGCTTTACGTAAACACGGTCACCACCGCAGGCAGCTTTAACGTCGATTACATCAACGGCTCCTGGTCCGAAACTACCCTCACCTATAGCGCTGCTCCCGCGCTCGGCGGCACCATCGCGTCCAACGTCGCCATCACCGCAGCGGACAAGAATCAGTACATCCTGATCAACGTGACCTCGGCGGTGCAGGCCTGGTTAAGTGGAGAGCAGACCAACGACGGCATCGCGCTGGTGGCAGATGGCAAGTTCAACGCCACCTTCGACAGCAAAGAGAACACGACGACGAGCCATCCACCGGAGCTCGATATCGCTTACGGCGACGGAACGATCACAGGGATCACAACCGCGAGCGGCAGCGGGCTGACCGGCGGCGGAACGAGTGGAGCGCTGAATCTCTCGCTAACCAACGCCTGCGCTTCCGGCCAGATTCTCCGATGGAACGGCAGTGCTTGGGCGTGCTCCTCTGCAGGTATGGGCACGATCACGGGCATCACCGCGGGCACTGATCTGACCGGCGGCGGCACCAGCGGGAATGTCACTCTCAATCTGAATACCAGCACGCTTAACTCCACCTACGCACGGTTAACGGCGGCCAACACCTTCGGTGGCAATCAAACGGTAAACGGCAATCTAAGCTCGACAGGGGTAGTCACGGGCAGCAGTTACCAGATAGGAAGCAATCTATTCGCCTCCGGCTCCTACACCACTGGGAATGTATTTCTTGGGTTTGCAGGGAATACCACCATAACGGGGGTCTCCGACCTGGCCACCGGCTACGCTTCGCTCTTGAACAACACCAGCGGCAACGCCAACACGGCCTACGGCTTGATATCGCTCTATTCCAACACTACCGGCAGCTTCAACACCGCAAGCGGCCTCAGGGCTCTAAGCAGCAACACTACTGGGGATTGGAATACGGCCAGCGGTTATGATGCCCTCGAAGAGAACACCTCGGCAAATGGAACCACGGCGATGGGAGCCTTCGCCCTGGCGCAAAGCAACGCCACTGGCCCTAACGACGCTTTTGGTTATCGGGCCCTCGATTCCAACACCACCGGCACCGGCAACGCTGCCTTCGGCTACCAGGCGCTCTTCTCCAACACCGCCGGCGGACCCAACGACGCCTTTGGCTACGAGGCGCTCTATTCCAACACCACAGGAAACGGGAACGAAGCTTTTGGCAGCGGGGCGCTCTTCTCCAATACCACGGGCTACGCCAATACCGCCGCCGGTGATCTGGCACTCAGTTCCAACACCACCGGCAACGATCTCACCTGCATCGGCTTTCAATGCAGCGTTTCTGATGACGGCCTTCAGAACGCGACCGCGATCGGCGCTCATGCATTGGTCAAGCAGAGTAACTCTCTAGTTCTGGGAGGCACCGGCCAGTACGCAGTAAAGGTCGGAATTGGCACATCAACTCCATCGAACATTCTCACAATCGGCCGGGGCGCTGGGTCACCCAGTCAGCGACAGCTGGGAAACCTACAGTTCGCGCCGCTGGAAGACCAATATCCAAACATTGCCAGACGCACTGGATAAGGTCGACACGACTGCGCGGCGTTTCCTACAACCTGAAAGACAATGGCAAACACGAAATTGGAGTTATCGCCGAAGAAGTGGGGCAGGTCGTCCCCGAAGTGGTCAGCTATGAAGCGAATGGGAAAGATGCAGCGGAGTGGATTACAGCCGTTTGACTGCACTCCTTATCGAGGCGGTAAACAGCAGCGGCGTTGATCCGAAATAGCAGCGCTGCAGATTGCGCATCTCGCTTCGCAAGTGAAAACGATGCAAACGGCATTAAGTCCAGAGCGACTTCTCGGAGATCGAGGCTGGCTCAGCTCGAAGTCGGATCTGTAAGAGAGTTAAACAGGTTGCGGCTGACAAAAATATAATTCCATGAGCATAACAATTTTTGGAACCCAAAAGCCGATCAAGATTGGAGGAGCCTGTGAAAAACCACTGGGTGCGGCTTCTGCCGCTATCCGCTCTTTGGGTGTTACTCTTGTCGTCGCGTTACGGCTTCGGCCCAGATCACTCCCGGCCGGATGCGTTCACGAATGGAGCCGAAGCCCAAGTACAAACTACGGCTCGGCCAGTGTGTCACTCAAAGTGACAGCGCAACGGATACCTCGTACATTCTGTTCCATTTAGCTTCATTCCTCGTGGTGCCACTGTCAGCACGGCGACGTTGAAACTATTCGTGAATACGGTCAGTAATTCGGGCAGCTTTAACGTTGATTATGTTACAGTTCGTGGGCTGAGAGCACGGTCACATCTAACACCGCGCCCGTTGTCGGCGAGTGCAATTGCTTCGAATGTGCCAATCGCTGCCAATGGACAAACAGTATATTCTCGTCAATATCAGCCCGGCAGTTCAGGTGGCTGAATGGAGCCAGCCAAACTACGGTATCGCACTGGTCGCGAATGGAGGATTCAATGCAAGTTTCGACAGCAAAGAGAATACGACAACCAGCCATGCCCCAGAACTGGATATCGCTTACGGCGACGGAACGATCACGGGTATCACTACCACGAGTGGCAGCGGACTAATCGGCGGCGGAACGAGTGGAGCGTTGAATCTCTCGCTGACCAACGCCTGCGCTTCCGGCCAGATTCTCCGCTGGAACGGCAGCGCATGGGCGTGCTCTTCAGCAGGTATGGGCACAATCACGGGCATCACCGCGGGCACTGATCTGACCGGCGGCGGCACCAGCGGCAAAGTCACGCTCAATGTGGACACCACCAAGGTACCGCAATTAAGCTCCGCCAATGCCTTCAGCGCGCTAAACACGTTCCCCAGTGTCGGCGTCGGCACGAGTAGTCCGCTTGCGAACCTCGATGTCATCGGAGGGGGCGTCCTGCATATCCTGGTCGGTGATCCCGGCTGCGGAACCTTCGCCGCGATCGGCTTCCAGACTGAGGCTTTGGGTGGTTGCACGAACTATGCTCTTCTGGGAGATGCATCGGGAGGAACTTACATTAATGCTTCGGGCTCCAGCAGCACAATTCACTTCCGGATTAACAATAGCGACGAAGCAATGGACATCTTGTCGAACGGCACAGTTTTTGCGTCGGGTTCGGTGGGTATAGGCACGTCGTCGCCTCAAGGGGCTTTAGGCGTACAAACCGGTACTGCGACTGCGGGCTTTTTCGTGAATGACAGCGATAGTAACGCGACCTTACAGGCATTCAACGACGCGTCGACTAGCGACGAGGATGCTTTTGCTTTGTACGCAGGATCGAACAGCGCCGGCTGCTTAATCGAGAATAATGGAAATCTCTACTGTGCTGGCAGCAAGTCCGCCGTTGTGCCGGTTGGCGGAGGCTCTCGTAAGGTCGCGCTTTACGCCGTAGAAGCTCCCGAAAACTGGTTTGAGGATTTCGGCTCGGCCCAACTCTCCAACGGCTACGCGCGCATCGATCTCGATCCCACATTTTCTCAAACCGTGAACACCGATATTGATTATCACGTGTTTCTAACGCCCAACGGCGACTGCAAGGGACTGTACGTGAGCCAGAAGTCCCCGACCTCGTTCGAAGTGCACGAGCTCGGGAGCGGAACTGCAAGCGTAACCTTCGACTACCGCATCATCGCCAAGCGCAAGAACTATGAGAACGTTCGTCTGGCCGACCTCACCGAGCAATTCAAGAAGCTGGAGCGACAGCATGCGGCGATGCGGCAGCGCAGTCAAGCGGCCGTTCCGGCGGCTGAAAACCCGGCATCTGCTCGGAATGAAACTCAGTACTAGCCCTACGAATGAGAGATAGGCGCAGTCTGCCGCAGCGATCAGAGATGAAGCCGCAGCCAGGCACAGATCGCGCATCTGGCTTCGCGAGTGAAGACCATCCAGACCGCGCTTAAGTAAAAAGGACAAACCGGCCCACAAATTGATATCGGAAGGGAGCAAGTTCCCATTCGCGGCGCTGATTGCGGCTGTGATTTAAGGACAGCCGTGACACAACCGGACACACAGTGAAGAATACCCAGATTTTTCATGTCCCCAAACAGTCGCGAGGAGGCTTCGCATGATGCGGAGAAAAACGATTCTTTGCTTTGCTGCCAAGCCGCTTTTCCCAAACCTGCCTTCCTTAGTGCTTGCGTATCTCCTTAATTAAGAGGGAAATACGCCCGGCCACCAACTCTTGTCATATACGCTGGTGTTGACACACTTCCCTCAGTAAATTACCCTCTTTCATCAAGTTAGCCGTCCGCCGTTCGCCCCCGCTGAAACACGGTTTCTCGATCCAACGAATCAATCATGGCGCCCAATCCAACCGTCGCTACTCTTATCGATTTAGCGGAGCAGGGTGACGAATCTTCTGCCGAAAAGCTCTTTGCGATGCTCTATGGAGAACTTCATCGGCTGGCAAAACGCCAACTCGCACGCCAGGGCGACATAAGCATCAGTCCTACGACGCTCATCCATGAGGCCTATCTGGATATGGCTGCCCAGGAAGGGCAATCTTTTCCGGATCGCGGCCGGTTTATGGCATATACAGCGCGGGTGATGCGTGGTCTGATCATCGATCGTGTCCGCAACCGGCAGGCGATCAAACGCGGCGGCCAATTTGAACTCACTTCACTAACCACCGATGTGGGAAATGCGACTGAGGATGATCGTGAACTTGCGCGAATCAGCCAGGCGCTCGACGAATTAGCGCAGGTAGATAGCTCACTCTCGCAAATCGTTGACCTGAAGTTTTTCTGCGGATTTTCCTTCCATGAAATTGCCGCTATGCTAGGCGTATCAGAGCGTACCGCTCAGCGAAAGTGGGAAAAAGCCCGCATCTATCTGCATCGCAGTTTGCGATCAGATTTGCCATTGTAAAAAACCGATGCCAAATCTCACTCCCAATCAATGGCTGGAAGCAAGCCCGTACCTGGATGAAGCTCTGGAACTCGCTCCGGAGCAGCGCGCCTCATGGCTGCTTTCGCTGAAAGAAAAAAACGCAAGGCTTGCTTCCATCGTGGAGACTCTATTGGCCGAGCAGCAGAAAGCCGAAGAAGAAGGTTTTCTCGAAAAATCTCTGCTACATAGTGCTGCGTTTCCAGGCAACGGTTTGGGCGAATCTGGCAAGACTCCCGTGTCTGAACCCTTGGGGCGGACAATTTCCCACTACCGCATCATTCGCAAGCTCGGGGGTGGAGGCATGGGCGTGGTCTTCGAAGCCGAAGACCTGAAGCTCGCCCGCCACGTAGCGCTGAAGTTTCTTCCCGACGAATTTGCCAACGACGCGAAGGCCCTCGGCAGGTTCCAACAGGAAGCGAAAGCCGCATCGTCTTTGAATCATCCCAACATCTGCACGATCTACGATATCGATGAAGCAGGATGGCCGCGCTTTCATCGCCATGGAATTGCTCGATGGCGTGACGCTGAAGGACCGCATCGCCGGCAAGCCGCTCGATGGAACTCCTGTTGGATTTGCGGCATCGAGATCGCCGACGCGTTGGATGCAGCGCACGGTAAGGGCATCATTCATCGCGATATCAAGCCGTCGAACATCTTCGTGACCAGGCGCGGTCACGCCAAGATTCTTGACTTTGGTTTGGCGAAGTGAGAGACAAAAGTGGGTGGCACATCGAGCCGGAAGCCGCGACGTTATCGGCCGACGCCGGCCAGTTGACTAGTCCCGGGCGCGATGCTGGGCACGGTCGCATACATGTCGCCGGAGCAAGCGCGCGCCAAGGAGCTGGATCATCGCACCGATTTGTTTTCCTTCGGAGCGGTGCTGTACGAGATGGCGACTGGCAGCAGCCGTTTCGTGGTGCGACTGCGAGGCGAGACTACACGCGATTTTGAACGCGATGAACCGACGCCGCCACGCAGATCAATGCACAGATTTCGCCGGAACTCGAAGACATCATTCGCAAGGCGCTGGAGAAAGATCGCAATCTCCGCTACCAGCATGCTCGGACATGCGTGCCGATCTGCAACGGCTGAAGCGCGACACGGATTCGCACAAGTCGGCTGCCACAGTATTACGAGGCCGAAATAAGCTCCGGCCCGCGCGCATCGCACAATTCGCCTGGATCGGTGGAGCAGTGGCGCTAGTCATCCTGGCTATCGTTGCTGGAGATAAGTATTTTCATCGCGCTCCCCTGCTAACCGAAAATGACACGATTGTGATTGCGGATTTTGCCAACGCGACAGGCGATCCAGTTTTCGACGACACCCTCAAGACCGGCCTCACGGTTTCATTGCGGCAATCTCCTTTTTTACACGTGCTTCCCGACAGTAAAGTTGCTGCGACGTTGAAGCTAATGACGCGGCCGTCCGATACTAAGCTCACCGGCGACGTTACCCGCCAGATTTGTCAGCGGACAGGCTGCAAAGCCTATGTAGAAGGAGCACTCGCAAGTTTAGGCAGCGCATACGTCCTTAGTTTGAAAGTGATGAATTGCGAGACGGGGGATGTGCTGGCGCAAGATCAGATTACGGCAGCGCATAAGGAGCAGGTGCTCGATTCATTGGGCGATGCAGCGTCCAAACTGCGCACCGAGCTGGGCGAATCGCTCGCTACGGTGCAGAGGCTCGATGTTCCTCTGGAACAAGCCACGACGTCTTCACTCGAAGCTCTGCAAGCGTACAGTCTTGGCAACAAGTTTTCTCTTGAGAAAGGCCCTTCCGCCGCTATGCCTTACCACCAACGAGCCATCGAAGTCGATCCGAATTTTGCCATCGGCATATGTGGCTCTGGGCAATGATTATTATGCATTCGGTGAGCTGGAACGTGCCCGCGAATACCGCAGCAAGGCATTCCAGTTGCGGGAACATGCCAGTGAGCAGGAAAAGCTCGCACATCAACGCTCATTATTACGAAACGGTAACCGGGGAATTGAATGAAGCGGCACAAACGTATCAGCGATGGATAGCGAGCTACCCGCGAACCGCCGCAGCCTATACCAATCTGTGCAACCTATACAACGAACAGGGACAATACGAGAAGGCCATGGAAGCATGTCACGAGAGCTTCCGCCTCGGTTCGGAATGGGGCTACGTTCAGCTCATCAATAGCCTGCTTGCCTTACAGCGTTTTGACGAGGCGCGAGCAGGTGATTCAACAGGCGCAACAGAAGCTGGATAATTTCATACTCCACAATGCTCTGTATGCTCTGGCTTTCCTCAAGACGGATCCCGCAGGCATGGCGGAACAACAGCAGTGGTTTGCCGGTAAGCCGGAAGAGAACTGGGGCTTTGCGCTCGCATCTGACACAGAAGCGTACAGTGGTCGTCTTGGCAAGGCGCGAGTGTGGACCGAACGGGCTGTTGGCTCTGCGATACGAGCTGACAGCAAGGAAGTTGCAGCACTTTGGCTTGAAAATTCGGCATTGCGGGAAGCTGCCTTCGGCAACGCGAGCGATGCCAGGCGGAGGCAGCGCAAGGCTTAAAGCTTCATCCCGCAACGCAGAGCGTTGAATTGGAAGCGGCTCTGGCATTCGCGATGGCGGGCGATGCAAGAATGCGGAATCACTTGCAGCAGACCTGGACAAAAGCTTCCCGCAGGATACGCAAGTACAATCTCTCTGGCTGCCTGCGATCAACGCGCAATTGGCATTGAATCGCAAGAATCCGACTCGCGCCCTTAGTAGTTTGCAAGCGGTTACACCACCGATCGAGTTCGGCCAAATCTCGTTCGTAGTCAATCTTTCCTGCTTCTATCCCACGTACATTCGCGCCGAAGCGTATTTGGCGGCTGGACAGGGCACGCAAGCCGCCGCCGAGTTTCAGAAGATTCTCGACCACAGAGGCATCGTCTGGAATTGCTGGACGGGAACTTTGGCGCATCTGGGTGTAGCGCGTGCGAATGCGTTAGAGGTGAAGAGCTTGACCGGAGTGGATGCCGATGCTGCCCGCGAACGTGCGCTCGCTGCCTACAAAGACTTTCTCACGATTTGGAAGGACGCCGATTCCGACATCCCCATCCTGAGGCAAGCAAAAGCGGAGTACACGAAGTTGCGGTAAAGTACCGTGCTGCCCACAGCCACAAACCTGACAAAAGAGCAAGGAGCGACGTTGCGATTCGGTTGGCATAATTGGAGAAAGATGGCCCCACCGGGCCCGTCTTCGAGGAATAGCAACTCGTCTGGTATCTCCGGTCAGAAATAGGTAACGAGAAACGCGCTTGTGGGAGATTGAAGGAGGGCAGTCGGCCAAGTTGGCCAAGAACATTTCGCCGAGGTGAGGCACACATCTCGCACACCAGGTATCGAGAGAAGCAGCTGTCCATTAGCGGATTAAGACTAGAAGGCTGATCGACCGTCAGTCGTGAAGAAGGATTCGAGGGCATACCGACGGATTCAGTATTGATGTTCCACTTGTAAGGACTAAGGCGAGTTCTTGGTGGAAGATCGGATTGTAATTCTCGATGGAAACCCAGCGGGAAATACAGAAAAACATGACCGTCTACAATTTCGACACCATCACTGTAGACGGAAAACCAGAAGTGCAGTTTATGTCCTTGAAAATATTGGTCGGGGAGAGAGGATTTGAACCTCCGACCCCCTGGTCCCGAACCAGGTGCTCTACCAGGCTGAGCCACTCCCCGACTGTAATCGCGGGCGTGAAGGACAATCATTCACCCGCGCATTGCGGCTTTCTACCGAGAATAGGATTATAGCATTGCAGCCTCCGCAGAATCGCCGCTGAAATCGCGCCCACCGCTGCGATAGACTGAAGGCGCACTCGCGGTAAACTACCCATTACAATGCTCGTCCTCCGCGCAAGCCGCCTGTTCACGCCGCTCGAAGAGATTCTCAATCCGCTCGTCTTCATCGAAGATGGCCGCATCTCGAAAATTTCTTCGCGCGACCACGCCGATCTTCCTCAAAACGCCCCGCAAACGCCCGCATGATCGATCTCGCCGACGCCATCCTCGCGCCCGCCTTCGTCGACATTCACATGCACGGCGGTGCCGGCCTTGATGTCATGCGCGCCGCGCCCGCCGAATTGCCGCGTCTGCACGCCTTTCTCGCTACGCACGGCGTCGCCGGATATTTTCCCACCACCGTTGCTGCCCCACTCGATCAAACCTACAATGCATTGGAACGCCTCGCAGACGCCATCGAAGCGGCTGCAATCTTCTCACATTAACGACGGCCCAGCACAAGCTCGCCCGCTCGGCATTCATCTCGAAGGCCCGTTCCTCAGCCATAAACGCCGCGGCGTGCATCCTCCCGAATATCTCGTCGAGCCCACGCTCGAAATCTTCGAACGCCTCTGGCAAGCTGCCCGCGGCCACGTGCGCATGCTGACCATCGCACCCGAACTTCCCGGCGCGCTCGAAGTAATCGCCGAAGCTGCGCGCCGCAAAGTTTGCGTAAGCATCGGCCACTCCGATGCCGCTCTGGAAACCGCCCGCGCCGCCGTACAAGCCGGAGCCCGCCACGCCACTCACACCTTCAATGCCATGCGCCCGCTCGATCACCGCGAGCCCGGCATCCTCGGCGAAGTGCTCACCAGCGACCAACTCACGGCCGACATCATTGCCGACGGCATTCACCTTGCACCCGAAGTCGTTCAAATTTTCCTGAGATCGAAAGGCATCGAACGCTCAGTCCTCATCACCGATGCCATGTCTGCCGCCGGCATGCCCGATGGCACTTACCAGCTCGGCCCCATCCAAGTCGAAGTCAAAGACGGCCGCGCCACCGCGAATGGATCGCTCGCCGGCAGCGTCCTCACCATGGACCGCGCCGTCCGCAACGTCACCCAATTCGCCGGCTGGACCTTGCAGCACGCCGTCCGCGCTGCAACCTTGAACCCGGCACGAGCAGCGGGTTTGGCGTCTGCCCACGGAGTCCTCGCTCCCGGTGCTGAGGCCGACTTGGTGGTTCTCAGTCCAAGTGGCGAAGTCCGGCAGACGTTCGTTCACGGGTGTGCGTCTTAGGTCGGCAATCTTCGCAGAATTATTTCCGTGCCTTAGACAAATCTCCTGGTTTCGATTGTCATACCTTTGAGACCTGCACGTGCAATCCTCCAACAGCTTCGAAGTTGAGATGCTCTACCGCCAGCACGGCAAGGTGCTCCTGCTGTTCGCCATATCGATTGCAGGCGACCGCGGATGCGCCCAAGACGCGCTTCACCAAGTGTTTTTGAAAATGTTCGAACATGGGAAGCTGCACCAGGTGGCGGATATAAAGGCTTATTTGTTTGCATCCGTACGCAACGCAGTTTTAAACGATGCCAAGGCTCAACGTCGTAACGTCGTTCTTGAGGAAGACTCCGCCTGGTTCGAACCGCCTCATCGCGACTATGCCGCGGAATTGAACCTGCGCCGCGCCCTGTGCGGGCTCCCCGAAGATCAGCGCCAGGTCATCGTCTTGCACATCTGGGGAGAATTTACGTTCCTGCAGATCGCTGAGATTTTGGAAATCAGCGCCAACATCGCGGCATCAAGCTACCGCTATGCTCTTGCAAAATTACGCCAAGCCATGTGTGCCAGAGAGGATTCCTATGTCGATCCACGATGACGAGCAATTCGAAAAATATCTAAAGGAGTTTCGCCCGTTGACTCCTGCGGCCCTGCCAAGCGAAAAAAAACGCGGCAAGAATGCTAAGAGTGGAACCGCTCCGAGGATGGTCGCGCTGGTCGCAGCCGCCGCAACAATGCTGGGAGTCGTTGTATTCACTTTCTCCCTGCGCCTGGATCAAGGTTCCACATCCCGTACCGTCGCACGCACAGATGGTGCCGAGCGATTACTCAACCCCCAGCCCCTGACCATTCGCAGCGCAAATGCACTGCTGCTATCAGCGCCGTCATTCGAAGCCGCAGTCAATGAGATGGTGTTTCCCTCTCAGGCAACGCTACTCCCAAAAGACAAGCACAGCGCCATTGCCGTGCTCAGTAAGCAGAGGACAAAGCTATGAAAACCTCACGTTTGATTCTATTAACGATTCTCGCCGCAGCCCTGTCGACCAATTCAGTGTCCGCGCAGCAAAAAGTGAAGCTTGGCGATAATTCCGCCTTGCGTTACTGGTCGGCGTTCGCCCAAATGCAGGATGCGGCCATCACCAGCCAGCAAGTAAAAGAACTCGGTACGATCCTCGACGGCACGACTCCATACGACGATCTAAAGTTCAGAGATTTAGTCGAGAAGAACAAACCTGCTCTCGAAACCATGGCCCGTGGCACCGCTCTGGCCAACTGCGACTGGGGTTTGGACTACGGACAGGGACCGGATACGCCCATCGACTACGCTCCCAAGGCGGTGGCCATGGCTCGCCTCAACGTTCTCTATGCCTTTCACTTGCAGATCGTTGGTGACAAGGAAGGAAGCACTCGCGCGCTGGCGGCTGGATTGCGCTTCTCACGCGACATCGCGAATGGAGGGTCGCTGTTCGCAACGCTGCTTGCGAAAGAATCTCTCATCGAGCATCTCAGAACGATAGCTTTTGTATTGCACACGGACGGTCTTTCCGCCCCGCAGCGCACGACGCTGCAAAAAGCCGTAGTTCAGTTGGGGCCGGACCCGCTCGATTGGCAATCAGCGATGAGGCTTGAAATGGCGGCTCTCAATCGGCCGCCGTGGCAAGCTTCCGTGCCGCTGGATCGCGTGACGCAAGCTTATGTAGCCGCCCTCAACGACCCGTCCCTGCTCCCGAAGCTGGAAGACGTGATTGCGGCCACGCCGCAGCCACTGCGGGATGTCATTCCAAATCCAAAGCAAGTTCTGGAAGAGAAGCAGGATTTTGCCGATAAACTTCGGGAGATTCGTTCCAGGCTGCAATGAGGCAACTGATCGAGGCGCTAATTCGGCTTGCGGTCTTTCGCATCCGCCAGATGTCGCAACAACACCGCCTCATCTGCCCGCGTCAGTTGATCGAGGAATGACGTCTCCACCTTCCCGTCTTCCACCGTCTTCGATCCGTTGGACTGGCGCAGCTTGTCGCCCAACTCCGGCTCGTTGCTCATCACCTGGCTGTAGAACCACAGGAAGTGGCGCATCTGGTCGAGCACTTTGCACAGCACCTGGATCGCTTCCGTCTCCGGCAGCGCGCTCATCGCTTCCATCAACTCCGGGTCGCTGGGAGCTTGCATCGCGGCGCAATTCAACTCACGCTGAATCACACGCAAATCCTCGGTCACTCGCCTCATCCTAGTATGTAGGTCGTCCATCTGTGGATCGATTCCCATGGCCCTTATGTGATCAGATTCGTGCGATTAGATTGCATGGTCAGATTCGCGCCGTCTGAACATCTCATCGGCAGCACTCAGTAGGTAGATGTCCCACGATCATGCGCTTTCGTAATTCGAGCAATTACTTTGGTCTAGCAAGTAACCACCTGCCCGCGGTCACGCCAAACCCGCGTCTGGCAAGCCTTTTCAGCTCGATGTCAGAAACCCCGCGCAGGCACGCTCACAGCCTTAGTACCGCCGCGCTCGATTAACTCTCGCCGCCAACAGTTCACAAGCCACCTGTTCAAAAGTCACTAGGTAGACTTGAAAGACCATGTGGGGACGGTCGCCTCGGCTGCCTGCCCTGAGCGAAGCCGAAGGGTCCAAGCGAGCGCGCAGCGCAAGCGCCGATTCCGCAGAACTAGCCCCTAACCTCTAATCCCCAATCCCTCGCTCCTAATTCTGTGATAAAAAAACCAATGCCCCAAACGCCCCCACCCCGCGAACTCCTCCGCGCCATCGGCCGCTGGAGCCTAGTCGCGTTAGTGGTCAACTCCATCATCGGCAGCGGAGTTTTCGGCCTACCCTCAACGGTCGCCGCCCTGATCGGCAATTACAGTCCCTACGCCGTGCTCGGCGCCGGCGCTGGCATGAGCGTCATCATCGCCTGCTTCGCGGAAGTTGCGTCGCGCTTCCAGCAGGCCGGCGGTCCCTATCTCTACGCCCGCGTCGCCTTCGGACGCCTCATGGGCATTCAAACCGCCTGGATGCTCTGGCTCGGCCAGGTAGCCGCGCCCGCCGCCAATGCCAATCTGTTTGTGATTTATCTCGGAGAATTCTTCCCGCACGCCAAGGATCCTCTGCCCCGCGCGCTCATTCTCACCGCCCTGGTCGGCCTTCTCACTTTCATCAACATTCGCGGGGTGCGCGCCGGAGCGCAGGTAAGCAATCTGTTCACAGCGGCCAAACTAGTCCCGCTCTTTGCCGTGATCGTCCTAGGCCTCTTCGTACTGCAGCGTCATCACTGGAACATCGCAACCGCGCCCATCGCGTCTCCCAACACCAGCCAATGGCTGAAAGCCATGCTGCTCCTGGTCTTCGCCTACGGCGGATTCGAAACCGCGCTAGCGCCCATGAGCGAAGCAAGAAATCCCCGCCGCGACGCGCCCTTCGCGCTCTTCGCTGCTCTAGTGCTCTGCACCGTGACCTACGCCCTAATTCAATGGGTGGTCGTGGGAGTCCTGCCCGACGCCGCCCACAGCCAGCGCCCTTTAGCCGACGTAGCTCGTGTCGCAATCGGTCCCATAGGCGCAGCTCTAGTAGCCGTAGGCGCGCTAATTTCTTTCTACGGATATCTCAGCGCAAAAATCCTGGCCATGCCCCGCGTCCCCTTCGCCCTAGCCGAGCAAGGAGACTTCCCAAAAGTTTTTGCAGCCGTCCATCGAAAATTTCACACACCCTACGTTTCCATCCTCGTCTTTGCCGCCATGGTCTGGGGATTAGCGCTGATCGGCGACTTTAAATGGAACGTAACCCTCTCCGCCGTAGCCCGCCTCCTCTACTATGGAGTAGGCTGCGCCGCCCTGCCCATCCTCCGCCGCAAACAACCGGAAGACGCAAGCGCAATGTTCCAACTGCCTGCCGGAAATTTCTTCGCGGTGCTGGGCGTAGTCCTATGCCTGATCCTGGTAACCCGCGTGGATTTCGGTCAATCGCTGATCCTGATCGCAACCATCGCGCTAGCCTTCGTGAATTGGGCAGTGGTAGCTCGCCGGAACGTCCCCCGCTGAAAAACTCATGTGGAGACAGCCGCCCTCGGCTGTCCGGCGGCCCAGTCGTATCGGGCCGCTATTCCGCTTGGGGTGCCCCATTTCTCGCGTCCTTTGCGAGAAGTGGGCGAGATGCTGTCTAATCCTGCCACTCGCGCTTAAGCGTATGAATGCATGGAATACCGTGGAAGAGCGGCGCTTCAGCGCCGCGTCAAGTCTCGAAATCAGGTCAAGAATATAGTCGCCTCGCCCACGCCTGAGGAGATACGATGGGCTGCTCCTCGGAAGGTTGCGAATGGCTGAAGTACCAAGGGGGGAAAGTTCTTACTTTTCCTTACTCGACATTATAACGCTCGTCCTGCTATTTGAAGTTCTTCCCGCATTCGAGCACGGCGAAGTGGCGCGCGGCATATTGTTTCTCGGCCTAGCCTTCGCCAATCATGCAATCGGTGTGAGGTGGGAAATATCCCGCTACCTCATTCCTCCAATGATTCTAACTGTGCTGGTATATTCTGGGATTTGGTGCCTTACCATGAACACGCGAATGCGATATATCGTTGCTGCTGTCTTGGGTGCAATAATTTTACCTATTGGCGTAGCAGCTTATTCTTGGATTGGCAAAAAAGAAGAACCGCCGCCAGCAGCCAGCAAGGATAGCTCACCTCCCTCCCTACCCGCTCCTGATTCGCAGACTCCAACTGCATCTCAATCACAGCCAGCTGCAAAACAGTCAGATTCGAATTCTCAATCCAAGAAGCCTGCCAAGAGGTCCGGGGTCCTGAGCCAACAGATTCTTCAGGGTATTCTTGATTCCTATGTAAAGGAACACGGCAAGCCACCAACAGTTGATGTCGTGAATAAAGAACTAGAAAAACGACATGAATCGTTTCGCTTGACCTCGTGGACGTTGCAGCCAAAAGCTAGTCCCTCAGTTCCGCTTACTGAGATCGACGGTGCAGTTATTGACGGCGGCGCTGCTGAGCGTGGCTGTGTCCCGTGGAAACCTGGTTGTACGGGCTCTGGCATAACGACGACGGGACCCATCGTCATTAACGGGGCGGACATAAAGAATACTGCCGATGGTGCCGTGAAGACGGAAGTGAACGGCACGGGTCCTTGTACAGAAACAACGCCACTTACGATGAATGATGTTGATTTACACAATAACGAGACGGGAGTTAAGGCGGAGAACCCATGCCTCCCAATAACAATTAACCGTGGACAGGTAAGAGAGAACACTACAGGCGTAGAGACTGTTGCGCCAAAGCCGCCGCAGTAAAAAGAAGGACGATGGAAAGACTCTCAGAGGCCGGGTGCCCCATTTCTCGCGTCCCTTGCGAGAAGTTGGCAAGGCGCGGCCGATTTCCACGGGACGGCTTATTTGAACGGTATGTCCACCTCGGAATAGCTGCCGGGTCTTGCGACGTTCACAGTGGCGGCGATCTTACGAACGTGGCGTTGCACAATACGCCATTGCGAATTTCCCAGCACTACAACCGCAATTGTACGGCTCTTCAAATTCTGCTGCGCTGCGATATTCTTGTCGGTCGTCAGGAGCACTTCAAATCCGTTTTCCTCTGCGGCTTTCAACAGCTCCCCATTCACCAGCTTGTCCCATCCGAGATCCTTCGCTTGGGTAACGGTGTGGCCTTCAAGGAACGGGATAAGCGGCGCGGGCGTCCCCTGATCAAAGAGAATGCGCATCGGCGGAAACCGGCGAATGACTGGCAGCCTGCGGAGCGGCAAGGCTGCGGGCGGCAAAGTCAAGCACGGCAACAATTTGTTCCCGCGTCACGTCGAACCACTCCATGATTTCCTCGATACTCGCGCCAGATTCGAGATTCTCGAAAACGGTGGCAACCGGCATACGGGTGTCCTTAAACACCCACGCCCCGCTACGTTTGCCGGGGACGCTCTCCACCGCGGGACATTGAGACCAATCGAGGTTTGCCATGTTCTTAATCTCATCACATCTTAACATCCTGGCAATCAGCAAGCGCTGACTGCTTTTGGAGTGTTACGCTCAGCTTCACCGTGCTATAGTGTCCCTAGGTAACACCTTATAGCACTCATGCCGAGTCCCTCCACCACCAGCCTAAAGCTCGACCCAGACACCAAAGACCGCGTACGCCGCCTCGCCGCCGCCCGCCGCCGGTCACCCCACTGGCTCATGCGCGAAGCCATCGAGGAATATGTCGAACGCGAAGAGAAGCGCGAACAATTTCGGCAAGACGCCTTAGCCGCCTGGGACCACTACCGGACCACCGGCCTGCACGTCACCGCCGAAGAAGCCGATGCTTGGCTAGCCAAACTCGAAGCGGGTAAAGCCGCCGCTCCCCCGAAATGCCGCCGCTGAAGTGGTCGCACCCCGCCCCGTTGGATGTGGCCCGTCACCATGATTTTCTGGCTCCGAAAAGCAGCGCCGCCGCCAAACGCGCCATCAAGACGATCCGCCAAGGCATAAAAGCGCTCGGCAAGCACCCGGAGATTGGCCGCCCGGTTGAAGACATGCCGCCCGAGTTCCGTGAGTGGGTAATCGAATTCGGACATGGCGCCTACATCGCTCTGTGCCATTACGACGGAAAACAGATCGTTATATTGACAATCCGCCACGGGCGCGAAGCCGGATACTGAGTTGAAGCGCCAAGTGCCCCATTTCTCGCGTCCTCTGTGAGAAGTGGGTAAGGCATGAATGCTCGGTCAGCCTAGCTCCCATCTTCCGCAACAACAGCAAACTTCACTCCCAGCGCCCGCAGCACGGATTTGACGGTTTCAAATCGTGGATGCGAGCCCGCGCTAAGGGCCTTGTACAAGCTCTCTCTGCCCAGTCCCGACTCCTTGGCGATCTGCGCCATGCCTCTCGCCTTGGCCACATCGCCGAGCGCGGCAACAAACACATCGGGATTAGAGTCTTCCGCCGCCGCGGAAAGATATTCCGCAATGACCGCATCGTTATCCAGGTACGTCGCCGCGTCAAATACCTTGTAAGTTATTTTCTTCTTCATTGCTTTTCCCTCTTGAGTTCGTGAGCCATCTTCTTCGCCTTGGCAACGTCTTTCGTCTGCGATGCCTTTGTGCCGCCAGCCAGCAAAACATATACAGTCGATCCAGTTCGCGTGTAATAAACCCGATACCCTGCTCCTACATGAATGCGCATCTCGGAAACGCCTTCGCCAACGGGTTGGCAATCGCCGAAATTCCCGAATGTCGCGCTGAGAAGCCGAGCCAAAATTCTGGCTTTGCCTTTTGGTCGGCCACGCCAGATAGCCACTCATCGAAATCGGACGACCGAACAAGCGCGTTCATCTTTAATTCGATTGTATCCGATTGGATACTTCCGTCAAAGTCCAAAATCCTGCACAGAATTTAAGGACGAACTGGCCAAGTGTGAGCAGACAACGAAGACCCAAATTAATCCATCAACCCGCCCATTACGCTATTGAATTCAACAGGATGCAGTTGCGCCTAAAATCATTGCGCACCCACCAGCCCTCTGTTAACATTTCTTACGGACTTCTTTTTGAATGATTGGCCGTTCCTTTGAGTAATCATTGCGACCGCCTGAATCACCCCCTAGCGTCGCCTGAAATAAAGTCCGAAGCAGTTTCCTAAGGAGAACAAATCTTGGCTTCAGCCGCATCAAAGAACCGCATTTTGTTTACCTCCGAGTCCGTCACCGAAGGTCATCCCGATAAGATCGCCGATCAGATTTCCGATGCCATTCTCGACGCTTGCCTGGCGGAAGATTCCACCAGCCGCGTGGCCTGCGAAACCCTGACCGCAACCGGCCTGGTCGTCATCGCCGGAGAAATCACCACCAAAGCCTACGTCGATTTCCAAAGCGTAGTCCGCGGCACCGTCGGCGCCATCGGTTACGATAACGCTGTCTACGGATTCGACTGCAACACCTGCGCCGTAATCTCCAGCATCAACAAACAATCCGGCGACATCGCCATGGGCGTGGACACCGGCGGCGCCGGCGACCAGGGCATGATGTTTGGGTATGCTTGTGGGGAGAATGAGGATTTGATGCCTACGCCGATATCGTTGGCGCACAAGCTGACGATGCGGCTCTCGCAGATGCGTAAGAATGGAACTCTTCCTTTCCTCCGTCCCGATGGAAAATCCCAAGTCACAGTTGAATATGATTCGAAGGGTAATGTTAAGCGTGTGGATGCGGTCGTCATCTCTACGCAGCATGCGGAGACCGTTAGCAATGAAGAATTGCGCGCGGGAATTTTGAAGCATGTGATTCAGGCGGTGCTGCCGGCGCACTTGCTCGATGAAGATACGAAGTACCACATCAATCCCACGGGACGGTTCGTGATTGGCGGGCCCATGGGCGACACCGGTCTCACCGGACGCAAGATTATCGTCGACACCTATGGCGGCATGGGCCGCCACGGCGGCGGAGCATTCAGCGGAAAAGATCCGACCAAGGTGGATCGGTCGGCGGCTTACATGGCGCGGCACATTGCGAAAAACGTTGTCGCCGCAAAGCTGGCGGACCGTTGCGAAGTGCAACTTGCATACGCGATCGGCGTGGCTGAGCCGGTGAGCGTGCGCGTGGATACTTTTGGAACAGAGAAAGTTGATCCGGCGATCATTCCAGATTTGATTCGCGCTCATTTCAAGTTGACTCCGCGCGGCATCATTGAATCGCTGGATTTGCGGCGTCCGATTTACAAGAAGACGGCGGCTTACGGGCACTTCGGGCGCAACGATCCTGACTTCACTTGGGAGACGACCGACAAGGCAGCGAAGCTGGCCAGCGACGCGGGTGTGCGCGAGCCGGTGGCTGCGCGGAAGTAGCCGGGGAAGGCTCACCTCAGCGGCTAAAGCTGCGGATGATGATGTGGAGCTAGTGGCACGACTGAAGTCGTGCCCTTCCCGATCCGTTGCAGCGCTGACCAAAGTTCAATGTGGGAGGCAATCCCAAGGTGTTATTGCCTAAGGGTAATTCGGTATGCTGACCTTGGGCCCGATTCATGTATTCTGAATAAGCACCGGATGATCTGACCTAGTCGTTTTATCAGCCGAAAGTAACCAACACAATTTATAGCGGGTGAAAGCGCCACAGGAGGCGTATGTCAACAGCAACACAGATTAATCACGACGTCAAAAGTTTAGAACTGGCCGAACTGGGCAAGAAGCGCATCGAGTGGGCGAACCAGTCCATGAAGGTGCTGCAGATTATCCGCAAAGAATTCATCAAGAACCAGCCGCTGAAGGGCATCCGCATCTCGGCCTGCCTGCACGTGACGGCCGAAACCGCGAACCTCGCCATCTGCCTGCGCGACGGCGGAGCCGACGTGGTGCTTTGCGCCTCGAACCCGCTGTCAACTCAAGACGATGTGTCCGCGAGCCTGGTGCGCGATCAGGGCATTTCGGTTTTCGCCATCAAGGGCGAGGACAACGACACGTATTACAACCACATCCTGGCAGCGATCGACCACAAGCCGCATATCACGATGGATGACGGCGCCGACCTGGTAACCATCCTGCATACCAAGCGCACGGACGCGCTCGAAGGCGTGATCGGCGGAACGGAAGAGACGACGACCGGCGTGATCCGGCTGCGCGCGATGGCGAAGGAAGGTGTGTTGAAGTTTCCCATCGTCGCAGTGAACGACGCTGACACGAAGCATCTTTTCGACAATCGCTACGGCACGGGGCAGTCGACGATCGACGGCATCATTCGCGCGACCAACTTTCTGTTGGCTGGTTCAAAATTCGTGGTGGCCGGCTACGGCTGGTGCGGCCGCGGACTGGCCAGCCGCGCGCGCGGCAACGGCGCGGAAGTGATCATCACGGAAGTGGACCCGACGAAAGCGCTGGAAGCGGTGATGGATGGCTTCCGCGTGATGTCGATGGCCGAAGCAGCCAAGCTCGGCGACGTGTTCTGCACGGTCACCGGCAACAAGAGCGTGCTGACCAAGGAACATTTTGACCTGATGAAAGATGGGGCCATTATTTCGAACTCGGGCCACTTCAACGTAGAGATCGATATTTCGGCGCTGGAAAAAATGTCGTCCTCGAAGCGCACCACGCGCACCTTCGTTGACGAATACTCGTTGAAAGACGGGCGCAAGATCAACCTGCTGGGCGAAGGACGGCTGATCAATCTGGCAGCGGCCGAGGGGCATCCCGCGTCGGTGATGGATATGAGCTTTGCCGACCAGGCGCTTTCGGTGGAATACATGGTGAAGAATTACAAGACGCTGGAGAAAAAGGTCTACAAAGTTCCTGACGACCTGGACAAGCGCGTCGCCAAGCTGAAACTGGAGTCGATGGGGATTAAGATTGACCGGTTGACTCCGGAACAGGAAGAGTATTTGGCGGGGTGGTCGGAAGGAACTTAGGGCGGGTCGTAGGTTTTAGGTCTTTGGCGGGGCGGCGTTTGCCGCCCCGTTTTGTTTTTTCACTACGAGCGGTTCTGGGCAGGATGCCAGATGCGCAGCACTTCAACCGCATCTTCTCTTACTCGATAAGCGACAATATGAGGCAACCGGCTGTGAAGCAATTCGCGAGTACCCGGTTCACGTCCCGGCCTTCCTCGATGCGGAAAATTCTTTAGAGAGCGAACTCCCTCCCGAATTTCAATGATTGTTGAACGCGCCAGACTGGGGTTGGTTTCTCTGAGGTAGTCGAAGATGTGTTGTAGATCGTCTGCCGCGGCGGGAGTCCAGCGGATACGCATTAAGGTTCAAGCATGCGGTCGATTCGTGCTTCCATCTCCCGCTCCTCTACAAATTGGCTGCGGTTCGCCTGTTCCAGGCCTTTTCGCACCGAGGCGCGAAAGTGCTCGTCCTCTTGCAGCAGGCGCAGGGCGGCTTCTTTTACTACCCGTTCGGCGTCGGTGCCGGAGTGGCGGGCGATTTCCGAAAGCTGCGCTTCCTGTTCCGGAGTGAAATGGACTTCCATGGGTGAAGTCTAGCAAAGTAGGGGTTGATGTCAAAATGGCTACTGCCGACACGGAGCGCCGGGAGTGAGAATCAAGGCTCGATGCCCCGCTTTTTAGGGTGCCGGTCGTGTGGTTTTGAAAGGTAGTGTGAACTGCGACATCACTTGCACTGGCACCCCATCCACGACGAACGAATTGAACCGCATCGCCGCTACTGCTTGTCTCCCGGTTTCGTTCACTCCGGAGTTCTCTGAGACTACGCCCCTGATCTCGCGCACCTTTCCTTCGCGATCAATGACGATTATGGTCGTAACGTTTCCTTCAAGCGAGCCGTCCTTAAGCGGAGGCCACGAGACAGGCTGCATGGGCAATAGATTCTTTCGTAGTGATGGTTCGTCAATGAGGAGCGTCCGCAGTGGCGGCGTGTCCGGGTCTTTTGTGTCCGCATCGAATAGACCTGCTGGTGGGTCGGAGAGATCCTCGAGCACTATTACTTTCGCCGTCACTTGAGGCGTACCAACATGCACAGTGCGAGCGACCATTCGCCCGTGGAAGTCTGCGTAGTCCTTGAATTCTCCTCCCCATCCAAAGCCGCCTGCATAAAGCAGCATTCCTGTACTATCTCGCAGGGCAACATACGATCTCAAAATATTCCGTACTGCCGCAGTTCCCGTGTTCGTGACCCAGCCAATGTTGGTTTGCCCCATCAGGTGCCGCACTTCGGCCGTTTTCACTTTTTCGAGAACTTCATTAATCGGTGGCACCGGGTTGATCAATTCGACAGCTGTTTCTCGTAACCACTCTGGAAAATAGTCGCCCTCACTTTTCTGCCAGTCTTTGACTCCATCCATGATTTCGATCTCATGGAAATCAGGTGATCGTAGCTCTCGCCTCCACTTCGTCGGTGAGGCCCACCAAATCTCCACTTCGCCGGTCAAGCCGGATGCTTTGTCCCGATCAAAGCTCGGTGACAGGACTGCTTTCAGGTGAAACGGCTTCGTTCCTGCTTGATTGAGGGTGCTGCGCTCGGCAGCCTTCTTAACTTCTTTGGCTAGGTTTTCGGCATGACCTGTCGTTAGGCATACCAGAATTGTTGCCAGGACGGCAGCCGATAATTTACTGAGCATAGGCGAAACCGTACACAAAGTGAGAGCGAAAGACGAAGAAAATTAAGATGGCTTCCTCGGCGGCTCAAGCCGCGTTCCTAAGAACGCTGATTGGCACGAGTGAACTCGAGCCCTTCCCGATCCTCTGCTTAACGCGACCCGTTTAGCTTCGCTCAGGGCAGGCGGCTGAAGCCGCGTTCGTATGGGGTGCTTTACGCGGCGCTGAAGCGCCGCTCTTCCACGGTGCTGCGTGGGGCGGTATGTACGTCGGGCAAGGTCAGAGCAAAATCGAAATCAAGATCAAAGGCAGCGGACAAGAGTGTCCGCTCCACACGAGCAGAACTGATTGGCAGGCGTCTGGGGTTGATATTACGGTGTATACGTGGGATATACGCCGGATTCCCCATTTCTCGCGTCCTTTGCGAGAAGTGGGGATTTCCCCGCGGGCCAATCCAAGGATTGCCGCGAACTCATTTTTCGACGAACATTTTTAGCCTGTCCAGCGCCTGATCCCACTGCTTCGAAACAAAGTCGAGGTATTGCTTCATCCCTTCAATCGGCTCCGGATCGAACTCGAATCGCGTCTCCCGACCCCGATGAACGCTACGTACGATTCCCACACTCTCCAGCACGCGAAGATGTTTGGTGATCGCCTGCCGGGTCAGCCTCGAGCCCTCCGTCAACTCAGAGATCGAACGAGGCTGCCCGGTACAAAGCTTCGCCACTAGCGCCAGCCGCATCTCGTCGCCCAACGCGGCAAATACGGGGGCACGCGGCTGCTGTTTGATTGCCGCGCTGCTACGCCTTTTGCGTGACATATTTCTCGATGTTCGTCATCTGTTCGGTCCAACCGCCATCGTTCCTTCGGAACGCCTCCAGACGGCGGTCACCGGGAAGTTTGGCAAATCCGGATTCGGTAAGCACCAGCAACGTGCCACCGGTGGTCTTCTCCAGCCTGAATTCGACGAGCGTGGTCGGCTCCTTCGAGTAGTCCACGGGACCGTCCACTTTTTCGAGGGATTTGGGATGGGGCCAGGTAAAAGAGAAGAGCCGCTCGTGCTCCATTTTCTGCACGGTGGCTTCCCATTTGATGTGCTCATAGCCAGTATAAGTAATCCGGCCGCGTGAGACTTGACCCGGCACAAACGGCCCGTCCAGCTGCACCCGAAACCACTCACCAAACTCCCGGTAATCCGTCAGCGCACGCCAGACTCGTGAAATAGGAGCCTTGAGCTCAATGCGCTTCTCAATATGATCGTTCATGTCATGCAACCTCCGAGTTGCATATTAATTTAGTCCAACCGAAAATGCAACCACTCGGTTGCTCTTTATTAAAACGCAAAGTCCTTGCGCTGCTGCGATTTTTCCCGAAATAGGACCCCATGCCGATTTGTCCACTTTAGTAGACTTCACCTTTGTCACACCAGCATGTGAGAGTGGAGTAGGTTCCAAAAATAGCGCGGCCATCACTGGCCGCGTTTTTTATTGGGGGGGCAAATCGCGCGGCGTCTTGGGGAGAATTCTCTGATGCCGCTGGGCGCGGATTAGAGGGTAGGGATCCTTCGACTACGCATGCGGATTCGTAAGGCGAATCCGCACGCTTCGCTCAGGATGACAGGTCTGTTTAGACGTGTGGTGAAAGGGTCGTATGAGGAAAAAACAAAATTCGGGGAAGTATATCAAGAATTGCAAGAAGCGCGGGGAGTGGGTGGAGCTGGTGTTTGCGGAGCGGGCGATGCGGATGGGGATGCAGCTGGCGCGGCCCTGGGGAGAGTCGTCGGGATACGACTTTGCGGTGGATCAGGGTGAGCGGATCGTGCGGGTGCAGGTGAAGTCCACGACATTTAAGGAAGGTGCGGGATATTCGTGCACGCTGAAAGACAGCAAGGGGCCGTATAAAAAGAACTCGTTTGATTTTGTGGCGGCTTATGTTATTCCGGAGGATGTGTGGTTCATTCTTCCCGAGAAAATCGTGCGGGGGATGTGGAGCGTAGGGCTGTATCCGAAGCTGGAGGGGTCGAAGTATTACGGGTATAAGGAGGCTTGGCATTTGTTGAGCGGGGAGAAACCGTGCTTGATTGCACAGATTCAGGCTTGTGCGGAGGAGTATTTGCCCGAGTTGTCAGAGGAAACGTAGGCGGCGCTTGGTGTGCGGCAGACCATAAGGCGATCGCCATTCGGCAATCAGAATACAGGGACGGCTTGCGCCGTCCCTTTGCAGCGTTGGGGGTGGAAACAATTTGAGGTCTCCGGGAGGGATTGCGCCGCACCCGGAGACCGCGACGGGGGAGGCCCGCGCATCCGAAGAGAACATCCTTCGGAATGTTTAGAATTCGATCAGGTCAGTAACGGCCGTTCTTGACCCAGAGGCGTACTTGATCTTCGACGGAAAATCGATCCGCGGGGTGGCCGACAAATCTTGATTCCAAAGAAAACGCGTGCGCTTCAAGAGGTACGGAGAAGTGGAATTTGGCGTTGACAAAGCTGCGCACGAACAGGTCTACGTAACGCTCGAGGCCGAGAACCTCGAACTGCACCGCGTGCACCAACGCGTGAAAGAGAGAGCGCTCGGTGATTTTCTCGTTGAAGACAATGGCATCGAGAAATGTCACGGAGGCCATGTGCGCGATCTGCGGGAGATTGAAGAAACCGAACTCGACAGCCTCGGCATAAAAGGGCGGATTCGGAAGGCGGTGGCCGATGAGTTCGACGATTCTTACGCGTTCCAGCAGCGCGGGAGAAAAATACGGAGACATGAGCGTATTTTGCCGCTGGCTGAGAGGCGACGCGGAATAGAAGTAGCGTTCGCGCTGCTCCTGCAAATAGGCGGAGACTCGCGCAACGGCGACGGCAATTTGCGGTTCGGTTAGCTGGCGAGGCGCAGAGGCTGCTTCGGCTTCGGGGATTTTCTTTTCAATCGACGAGTAATACTCACTCAGCGCGGAAGCCGCCTGTACCGATTTGCGCAGAATATCGCGCTGCCCGAAGCGCGCCAAATCATCGGCCGAAAACCGTAACCGCAACTGATGTGAGGCACAATGGGCGCTGAGAAGCTCCAGTTGAGCGTGGCGTAATTCAGAATTCATCTGAACGATAGCGACTCTATCGTCAGGGTTTTCCCAGGAATACATTGAATCAACTCCCAAGCGATCAAAATAGTGGAGGGGCCCGAATTCTGTATATGTTATACAGCGTTAATTATACGATGTCAACATAATTTATTAAACGGATTTAATGCCCGCCAGACGTGCATTTTGGGGGAAAGCGGCCCTTTTCTCCGGGGATGCCGGAATTCAGTTGTGCCGGGTTATGTATACGTTGTATACATAACGGGTTGGGGATTGTTTCCCCACGGGAGGAAGCAACTTGCCGCGCCAACCGGACCCTGAACTGGAAAGCCGAATTCTGAACGCCGCGCAAAAACTTTGGAAGAAGGGAGGGGCAAAAGCACTTACGATGCGGGGGGTGGCCAAGGCCGCGAAAACGAATACGCCTTCGGTTTACCGGCGATTCCGGCACCGTGACGACATTCTGCGCGCGATCATGCAACGCATCCGGCTGGAGATTGCCGCGGCGCTGGAAGACGCCGCCTCTCCGGAAGAGGCTTGCGAACGGTATCTGGACTACGCGCTGAGCCATCCCCGCGAATACGAACTTTTTTATCAGCACGAGTACGAATTGTTTTACTCGCCGCGATCCATCCGTGCCGGAGCCAAGACCGTTGGGCGTCCGGCCAGGGACGCGATGAAGCGAAAGCTGGCGGAAAAATTCGGCGGCTCACCCGAGGACCACGAATCGATGCTGACGGCCTTATGGATGGCTACGCATGGCGCGGCAATGCTGCTGGTGGCAAAAACTATTCCGCCCAAAAATGCAGCGGCGGCACGGGCGGTTTTTACCGAATTGGTGGGAATGATGTTGCGGGACGGTCTCATGAGTACGGTGGGTGAGGTCGTGCCGTAGTATGGGCGCGTTCAGAGCTGTTCGACCCAGTCCTTGCGGTGTGGAGTAAAATCCACAGCGGCTCTACGTTCGAAAGCCGGGCTTTTGTGATTCCGGGATTGGGCGAAAATAATTGGGGTACGTCCCGTCTGTCCCCGGGTTCTGTCCGGGTTCTGTCGTCCCCGGGTTCTGTCCCCGGGTTCTGTCCCCGGGTTCTTGGTGACGTGACACAGCTCGATCCCGAGTATTTGTTCGACACGCCAAACCGGGAGTTTGCGGCCGCTAACCAGGGACGCTGGCTTTCGCCTGATCCTGCAGGTTCGGGATGGAATCAGTACGCCTATTCGACGAACCCGAACAGCATGCTTGACCCGATGGGTCTGAGCGCTGAAATTTATCTAATGAATGGTTCCGGTGGTTGGGATTGGTCGGGGGGGGAGATAACAGCCAATTCGATGGTACCACAGAGGCTTCGGGGACGGTGGACGCGGACGATGGAATCGTTAGCGCCGATACAGATGCCTATTTCAATTCACTTGATGGAAATCAAGGCGACGTGACTCAAGAACGAAACGACCCTGAACCGACCGCGCTGCCACGATGGGTTTCTGATATCTTGAACGCATTTGGCCCTGGTCTTTGTTCTGGCGATGGCATACCTTGCTATCTCAAACAAAAGGGGCCGCTGGATTTGACCGTAGGCAATTTAACCGGAGGGGGTTACGGCGTTCATGCGCAGTATGTATATACGGTTGAGGACATTTTTGGCAATCCTACTCCGGTAGACTCGGTTACTGAATGGCTGACAGTTCTAGCCGCAACGTCGAATGCACCTACACCAAACCCAAGTACATGGACAGGCGACAACCTTCCGTTGGGCCTGTATTTCAATGATTATCTTGACCTTATTGGCCCATCTGCGAATTTTAACGCAACTTCTGTGGTTTTTCAGACATTCACAGCCAGTATGGGAGGGAACACGTATTCCCTGCTCAATCAAAATACAATCGAAGTTGCTTACGGACCTGGCGGTCCCACAGGGTCGATAGGTGTGGCGCACTCAAATCAAAATAGTCCCTAGCAGAAAATTGTATGATTGAAGATGGGAACTGTCGTTTTTGCTGCAATCGAAGGGTATTCAGAATGAAGCACTTTAGGGTTATCCTGATTGTTCTGATCTTGCTGAGTTCGTGTCTTGGCCAAGAAAGGGGCGTTACCGATCCAAGGGTGGCGTTACCGATCCTAAAACAGATTTTGGCCAAAGCTAGCGTTTCGGGCTCGCTCGCATACTGGGGCCGTTGCGATTTTCATAAGCCATATCCAGATTTTCCCGCTCTCAGCTATCCTGCCAACTCTTCCGGTTCTCCCGTGGAGGTTTTGCAGAAGACTTTTGCAAGTGATCCCAAGATGCAAGTAACGCAAGATCCTAACGGGGTCGTTCGGATGTTTGAAACAGACGTTCCGACCGACCTCTTGGATGTCACAATTAGCCACGTGTCGTTTGTGCCAGGTGAACAGGAGCGTGATACGGTTGGTGGGCCGAACAATGCGATGTTCTTGGTCTTGTCTGCCCCTGAAGTGATAACTTACAGGAAGGTACACAATATTGGGCCTTTTACCGATCTGTGGATTCGCCCTGGAGACAGCGCCTCCAAACAGAAAGTTACGGGCAATTTGTACAACGTGACAGTGAAACAAGCGTTGGACCATATCATGCAGTTCTATCCGGGATTCTGGATTTATGAGAACTGCCAAAGCAATGAAGCGACAGCGGGACGTAGTGTGTTTTTTAGCTTCTTCCAAAAAGACCTCCCTCGTAACTAACTCGGGGAACTTTGTCCGGGGACGATCCAATATGTCGGCAGCGGGCACATCAAGGGTTTTTCTCAAGGGGATAACCTGGGGACAGACGGGACGTTCACCAATTTTTCCAAAGCTACGCGACCGAGATGAGGCTGGCTTGCCTGTAGTCGGCCAAGGGCTTTTTGGGGCGTCCTCCCTTTCGCGGAGCGAGCGGACGGGCAGTTAACTCCTCAAGACCTGCCACGAAATCCGGAGTTCCCAGCGGTCGCCCGGTGTGCGTCGAGTGCCGCAGCCGGTTTAGGTCCGCCGCCGCTTCCGCGTCAGCGATGTACCCTTGCCACTCCGCAGCCGTCCATCGCTTCCGCCAGCGTTCCATTTCGAGCAGCGGGTCTGGATCGGTCAGGCCACAGTGGGTCGCAGCGCTGGACCATCTCCAGTGTTCCGGTTTCGCCGCCATGCCTGCGCGAACTGGATTCAACTCCACATAGCGCAACGCTGCCCAGAGATGCGATTCGTCCAGTGGGCAGGAATAGAATCGCCCCTGCCACACGTGGCCCGAGGACGACTGTTGAGCATTCCAGTAGGCGGCGTAGCGTCCATGGGCCTGTTTGAGAGATTGCGAGAGAGCCTGTGGCGTGTGGGGAATGGCGATCAGGTGCACATGATTCGACATGAGGCAGTAGCCGAGCAGGGCGAGAGAGTACAGTCGCGAATGGTCCCGCAGCAGTTCAAGGTAAGTGAGGCGCTGGGCATCGGTGGCGAGAATAATTTGTCGTGCATTTCCGCGCTGCGTAATGTGATGGGGAACGTCGACGATCACGACGCGGGGTAGGCGAGCCATGGAAAGAAGCTAACAGGGATGAACGAGTCTGCACATGGCAAGTATTCGTGATTTGCTTTTGTGATTCCCGGAGTGGGAGGAAATAATTGGGGTACGTCCCGTCTGTCCCCGGGTTAAAGATGCTGCTTAGTGGTCGGAGGATTTCAGGCCGGTGTTGTCGAAGGTGTAGGTTCTGGATTCGCCCTCGCCTTCGCTGCCAGAGAGCGGGATTTCCTTGCCATCCAGGAGGAAGCTTATGCCGGCTGCATTTCCGGTGTGGACTACGATCTCACGGGTGGCGCGGACGGAGGTCTGCGCGGGTGCGATCAGGGTTTCTTTGAGTAAAGGTTGACCGTCGGCGGTGACCGTTACCCAGGAGGTTTCGGTGGCGCGGATTAATAGAGAGAAAGTCGGCGGCGCTTTTACCGCAGGGGTATGAGTGGCGGCCTGGGCTGCGGGCGGATTATCGCCGGAAGTAGAAGAACCTGCGGCGGGTTTGCTCGGGGACGATTTCGGGGATGACGCTGGGGAAGGTTGGGCAGCGGCGCCGGCGAGAGTAGGCGCGGTGTTCGAGTTGGGCGCGGCGGCGGTAATGAGGGTTCCAGTAGAGAGAGCTTTCCCGGCGGTGAGTGAAGTCGAAGAAGCGGCGGGCTGGACCGGGACTTGGACTGGCGTAGTGGACGAAGCCACAGGCGGAAGTGGAGAAGGCGCGGGCTTTATTGCGGCTTGGGCTGCGGTTGGGGTTGCGGTCTGAGTTGCAGTCTGGGCTGCGGGCGTGGCTTGGCTGCGGCGGTGAAGGCTCCAGAGCGCGAGCACAAGGGTCAGCATGAGTAAAACTGCGGCGAGTTTACCCCAGGGGACTTGGGCGGGGGAATCTTCAGAGGCTGGCGAGATAACTGGTTCGGCATAGCTTGGTTCAATACGCTGATCGGACGAATGGGGAGCGTGGGCTTGCAGGTATTCAGTGGTGCGAGCTCGGTTGCGCCCGTCGTCATTAGATCGATCTTCATTGCGCAGCTCTTCGTTGCGCTGATTTGCATTGCGCCGATCTTCCCTGCGATCTTTGCGACGGCGATCGGCTGAGGGACGCGGGGCGGGCTGGATGTTCTTGTTACGACCGGATTCGGTGGATCTTTCGTCATGGCCGATTTCGTTTCTTTGAGTAGCTTCTTTACGAAGATCGTTTCTAATATCGTTTCTGAGAAGATCAAGTTTGAGACCGTCGTTTTTAGGAACGTCATGGCCCGGGGGGCTATTACGGCCCGGTCCGTGATTACGATCGAGTTCGGTGGACGGTTTGCCGGGCTGGGCGCGGAAGTTTGGGGGGACGGTCTGGGCCGCGATCTGGCTCTCGCGCAGGGCGGTGAGGTAATCGGTGACGGCTTCCTCTTCGTTGAGGCCGACCTGGCGGGCGTAGGCGCGGACAAAACCTTTGTTGAAGACGCCGCCGGGAAGCTGATCGAAGTGTTCCTCTTCGATGGCGCGGAGCATGCGGGTGCTGATTTTGGTGGTATTGGAGATGGCGTCGAGCGCGATGCCGCGCTGCTCGCGCTGTTTGCGAAGTTTTTCTCCGAACGCACCCACGGCAGAACTCCGGCGGGCGGGGTGGTTTTCCGTCCGCATCGAGATGCGAATAATGATAGGCGAAAGGCAGGGGAATGCGCTAGCAGCGTATAGGTATGCGGGTAGTCTGAGGGTCAGCGACTTTGGATGGAGGAGTTAGAGAGGTATCTCTGCGAGAAAAGTGCGACCACGGGGGCTGAAGCCCTCGTTCATTTGGGATGCTTTACGCGGCGCTGAAGCGCCGCTCTTCCACGGTGCTACCTGTTTCTGTGTCGGTGCTATATGTTTCCGTGTCGATCCAGTGCCTGGGCCGAAAGGCAAGATCAAAGGCAGCGGACGGGGGCGTCCGCTCCACACGATCGGTCTCTGCGGATGCGCGAATTTGAAAACTTCTAGCCGGTTTTTTTGCGGAGGACCAAGGTGAATTGGGTTTTACAGGTTTTGGAGGGGTCGTCGAAGAAGGAGGCTTCGCGGTCGCCTTCGGAGGCGCGGAAGAAGAGTCCTTGCTTGGAATTATCGGGCAGGCCAGTGAAGCGGGCTTTGCCATCGGCATTGGTGCCGACTTCGAGATCGAGCTTGTGCAGGCTGGCGAATCCGTAGGCGATGTGGACGCGGACGTCGGCGGCGTAGACGGGCGAGCCGGCGGCATCAGTAACGATGAAATCGACCGAGCAGGAGCCGATGGCTCCGTCGATTACGGGGATAGATTTGGGATCGGGTTTGGGGTTTTGGGAGTGGGCGAGGTTGGAGAAGAGGAGCAGGATTAGGAGAGTTGGGAGCGCGGGTTTGGGGGACATGTTTATAAGATTACGCTAGCGGTCGGCCCACGGGGGCTGAAGCCCTCATCTCTTCCACGGTACTCCATGCATTTCACAATCGTTCCGTGAAAGGGTGTAGGCCTTGAATCGCGTGTGGCAGGCTCTGCGGCATCTTGCCCACTTCTCGCAAAGAACGCGAGAAATGGGGCACCCTGGCCGGTTTAACCGTAGGCAGAAAAACGCGGCCACGGGGGCTGAAGCCCTTGTCTATTTGAATGCTTCACGCGGCGCTGAAGCGCCGCTCTTCCACGGTACTGCTAAGGTCGTTGCGAGGGGTCGTCGGGGATCAAGGTCAAAGTGAAGATCAAAGGAGAAGGCGAAGGCAAATCAACGGCAAGGTCAAAGGCAGCGGACGGGGCGTCCGCTCTACAAGAGCAACGGTGGGTTGGCTTTAGGGATACTGGTTACTAACGTTCATTGCCCGGGGTACCACGGGCTCTTATAATTTTTGGGACTGCCACCCGTCCATGCCCGGATTCGTTCAATTTGAAGATCGAGCTCAGGCTGGGGAACCAAGCATGCCCGAGGCCACCGGCACTCAACTAACCCGCCAGCGGCAGGAACTCAGCATCTTTCACGATGTGGCGAAGGCGCTGACGTCGTCGCTGGACCTCGACTCCATTCTGCAAACCATCATGGAAAAAATGGCGGAATATTTCCGCCCGGATACGTGGTCGCTGCTGATGGTGGACGAGCAGCAGAATGAACTTTACTTTGCGATTGCGGTAGGAGATGCCGCGGACGCTCTGAAAAATGTGCGGCTGAAGGTGGGCGAAGGGATTGCGGGTTGGGTGGCGAAGCATGGGGAGCAGGTGATTTCGAACGATGTGGAGAGCGATCCGCGGTTTGCCAAGCGGATTGACGAAGCCACACAGTGGGAGACACGGTCGGTGATTTGCGTGCCGCTGAAGTCGAGGTTGCGGGTGCTGGGCGTGATCCAGTTGGTCAATGTGGACATGTCGCAGTTCAACGACCCGGAAGTTTTCTTTTTGCAGGCGCTGTGCGACTACGCTGCGATCGCAATTGAGAATGCGCGGTGGGTCGAGAAGATACAGGAACTGACGATCACCGACGACTGCACTGGCCTCTACAATGCGCGGCATCTTTATAAGACGCTGGAGACTGAGGTATACCGGTCGTCGCGTTTTGCGTATGAGTTCAGCGTTTTGTTTATTGACCTTGACCACTTTAAATCGGTGAACGATACGCATGGACATTTAATTGGCAGCAAGCTGCTGGCGGAGATTGGATACTTGGTGAAGGCGCAGCTACGGCTGATTGATTTTGCGTTTCGGTATGGCGGCGATGAATTTGTCATTCTGTTGCCGCAGACTGGGAAGGATCAGGCGCTGGTGGTGGCGAAGAGGTTACGCGATGCGCTGCGGTCGAGTTGCTTCTGCCGCGATGAGGGGTTGAATTTAAATGTGCGAGCATCGATTGGGTTGGCGACTTATCCGCACGACGCGCGGGATGCGCATGAGATTATCCGGCAAGCTGACGAGATGATGTACGTGGTGAAGAACAGCACGCGGGACAATATTGGGATTGCGCAGCGGGGAGTGATGAAGTAAGAAGGCAGTTCTCAGTTTTCAGTTTTGGCGATGATCTTTCTCACGGGTTGATTTTATTTTTTCTCGCCCGGATCGCTATTCTTCTTTTCATCCTTCACATCTGGTTTCCAGGGGTTGGCATTCGCGGGGGCGTTGGGGTTGACGGCGAAGGGCCAGACGTAGAGGTTCACGCCTTCGGTGCCTTTGGTTTCGACGATGGCGTATTCGCCGGGGGCGAGGTCTTCGGTGGGGGTTAGTTTGAGCCAGCCGGTACCGATGCGGTCGATGGTGGCCTTCACCGAATTTTGTTCCGGGGTGATTTTTCCGGTGGGGGCGCGTTTGATATCGCCGACGATGCGTTTGCCGTTTTTGGCCTTCAGGCGGACGATGCGAAATCGATCGAAGGGAACGATGGCTTGCTCGGGCTGCTGGGGTTGTTGCGGCTGTTGGGGGCGTTGCGCTGAATCGTTGCTGGATGCGTCGGAGGTCTTGGCGGGCGCGGCGGGTGCGGGAGTGTCTTCGTCATTGTCGATATTGATGTAGATGGATGGCACCGCGACGTGCGCGTAGGTGGTGGCGTGCTCGCCTTCGAGTTCGATGGTTTGTTTGGCGCCGGCGCCGCGAATGATGGCTCCGCGCAGGATGTCGGCACGGGATCCGTTATTGACGTCGCCTTCGTTCTGTTCGATCTCAACGAGCTGGGGCTGGCCTTTGAAGTTGTCGAGAAGGAACATTCCGGAAAGATCGGGCAGGCGCAGGCCGGGTGCGACTTGCGGAAGGTGAGACTCGGCTGCGGCGCGGTCGGCATCGGTTTCCTTGTCGATGAGGGCGGCTTCGGGAATGGCGGGCGCGGCGGCGCGATCTTTCTCGAACTTCTCGGTGGCCGGCCAGTCTACTAGAGAGGAAGGGAGTTCTTCCCAGTCCTCGCGTTCGGCGCTGTAGTAGCGGACGCGGTCGCCATGGACTTCATACTTCGTAATGGACTGGTAGGAACCGTCTTTGAGAATTAGGCGGCGGGATAGTTGTTGGGCGCGGCCGGGGAGGGTCAGGAATAGCGCGGTTAGGGTCAGGGCGGCGATTTTGAGGAAGCGGGTTTGGATTGTGGGTGTGGGCGGCATGCTGGTTTTTGATTCTGTCTTCTCGATTATCTTCCGGTGTGAGCGTTTCGCCAAGGTGTGAGGTGTAGTAATGCACCTTGGCTTACGCGCTGGGTCGGTCGAGCGGGAGATCCTTCGCTACGCCTGAAAAGCGGCCACGCTCAGGATGACACCATCGACGGACAGCCGGGGGCGGCTGTCCCCACATGAGCATCTTGTCGCCACACAAGCATTTCCAGTAAGCATTTCTGCTCGGCGCTTCCTTATGGTCTGGGCTCTGCGATAGAGTGAGAGCCATGAAACGGCTGCAACAAGTTGCGGAAGCGGTTGACGGGCGCGTGCTGGGCGATGGGAGTGTGGAGGTTGGTGGAGTGGCTAGCATCGCGTCGGCTGCTGAGCACGACCTCGTGTTTGTGGAAGATGAAAAATATCTTTCGCGGGCGCTGCAATCTGGCGCTGGGGCGGTGATTGCGGGAGAGTTCGCGTCTGGTGCGTTTGCGTCGGAAGTCGCGGTTAAGCCGTTGCTGATTTGCCGCCATCCTAAGCTGGCGTTTGCGCGGGCGGCTCGGTTTTTGCGGGATGGAAATCGCGAAGGGAGTGATGGCGGCGTCCATGCTAGCGCGGTGGTGCATGCTTCGGTTCGAATCGGGGCGGGAGTAGCCGTGGAGGAACGCGCGGTTGTAGCTGAAGACGTGGAAATCGGCGATGGCACGCGAATCGGCGCGGGTAGCGTGATTGGGCGGGGAGTGAAGATTGGGCGGGAGTGTGTGATTTATCCGAATGTGACGATTTATCCGGGGACTTCAATGGGTGACCGGGTGATGGTGCATGCGGGCGCGGTTTTGGGAAGCGATGGTTTTGGATATGTGCGCGATGCGAAGAGCGGACGCTACGAAAAATTTCCGCAGGTGGGCTGGCTGGTGATTGAAGACGATGTGGAGATCGGGGCCAATACGACGATCGATCGCGGGGCGCTCGACGAGACGCGGATTGGTCGGGGAACGAAGATCGATAACCTGGTACACATTGGCCACAACTGCCGGCTGGGGCAGAATGTGGTGATTGCGGCGCAGACTGGGCTTTCTGGCAGCATTGTGATTGAGAACGATGTGGTGCTGGGCGGGCAAGTGGGCATTGGCGAACATGCGCGCGTTGAAGAGGGAGTGATGCTGGGCGGGCAGGGCGGAGTGTTGCCGAATAAAGTTTTGCGCGGCAAGGGCGTGGTTTTTTGGGGAACTCCGGCGCAGCCGGTGAAGCAGTATTTGAAGCAGTTGGCGGCGCTGGCGCGGTTGGGAAAAAAGAGGTAGTGGGTCAGTTAGGGAAGCGAGCCAAACGCGCAGTTAGTGTGGCGCAAACAACGCGCCACAATGCGCGGCTCGCCCAGATCCTTCGCGGCGCAAAGAACGCTTGCTCAGGATGACAATCAAACTGACCCGCTACCGAAAAAAGAGGTAGGCGTGGCGATTGTGGTGATTGGCGGGCATTCGAGGAGCGTGGGAAAGACCAGCGTGGTGGCGGGATTGATTTCCGCGCTGCGCGAGTTCGATTGGACTGCGGTAAAGGTTACGCAATATGGGCATGGAGTTTGCTCGGCGAATGGAGCGCCGTGCGATTGCGCGACCGGCGATCACAGTTGGGCGATTTCGGAGGAGAAAGATCGTTCGGGGGAATCGGATACGTCACGATTTCTGATTGCTGGCGCGGAGCGGGCGTTGTGGGTGCGGACGGAGCAGGGAAGGCTGGCTGAGGCGATGCCAGCATTGCGCAAGCGGCTGGAGGCGGCGGACAATGTGATGGTGGAATCGAATAGTGTTTTGAAGTTTATGAAGCCGGATTTGTATTTGACTGTCCTCGATCCTTCGACAGAGGATTTTAAGAATTCGGCGCGGGAGTTTTTGGACCGGGCTGGGGCGGTGATTCTGCACGAGGCGGCGGGAACTGCGTGGAATGGCGTTTCTTTGAAGCCGGTGGCGGAGCGGCCGGTGTTTCGGATTACGCCTCCATATTATGTAACCGCGGAGATGGTGGAGTTTGTGCGGGGGGTGGTGGCGGGTGCGAGGACAGCAGGTTCCTCACCGAGGTTGTGGCTCGGTGAGGAATGACAGTGATATTCAGGTAGTGGTGGTGGCGTTTGGCTTACGCGTAGGGCCGTTTAAGCGGGAGATCCTTCGCTACGCCTGAAAAGCGGCTACGCTCAGGATGACAACGCCGTGTAAGGTGGAAACTGCACCAACATCCGCATTTGTTATTCTTGCTAGTGCGACAAATTCACTACAGCGCCTGGTTGTTGGTTGGGCTCTCATCGCTGCTGCAGGTTCTGATTTTTCCTCTCCCTGGACTTTACGTTCTATCGTGGGTGGCATTTGCTCCGCTGATTGTTGCTCTGTTGCGGGCGCGACCAGCGGGGGCGCTGGAGATTGATGGGGCGGTTTATCTTCGGGCTGCGATGCCTTGGCAGGCTTTTCTGCTGGGCTATGTTTCCGGAATTCTTTGGTTTGCGGGGACTTGTTACTGGATTTTTAACACCATGCATGAGCATGGCGGGTTGAGCACACCCGCGGCTCTGCTGGCGCTTTTTCTGTTCTGTCTTTATCTCGGGCTTTATCACGGGTTCTTCGGTTTGCTGATTGGACTGGCGGCAGGGCCGGGGCGGGATAACCGGCGAGCGCTGGCAGCCGCGCCGTTTTTGTGGGTTGCGGTGGAGTTGGCGCGGACGCGCGTGACTGGATTTCCTTGGGACCTGCTGGGGACGGCGCAGGTGGACAACATTTCGCTCAGCCGCATTACTACTCTGACAGGGGTTTACGGAGTTTCGTTCGAGATCATGCTGGTGAATGTGGCGCTGGCGGCCGCGTTCCTGGTGCCGAGAAGAAAGCGCAATACGCTGCTGGTGGCATCGTTGGCGGCGGCGGTGGTGCTGCAGGCGGGGAGGTTGGTGGATGCTCCGGCGCTCAAGGCGGATCATGCGGCGCTGCTGGTACAGGAAAACATTCCGGTGGATGCGAATTGGACGCGAGAGAATTTTGACCGCACGCTGCGCGAGTTGGTGGAGCTTAGTGTGAAGGACGCGGGGACTGGTTCCAAAGTTGATTTGATCGTGTGGCCGGAATCGCCTGCGCCTTTTTTTACAAATGATCCGCTATTTCGCGGGCCGGTTAGCGATATGGCGCGCGAGGCGCATAACTGGGTGGTGACGGGGGCGATTGGGAATGCGGCTGCGACAGGGAGCGCCTCAAACGGTAGTTCTGCTTCTGAAGTTTTTAACTCGGCGGGGCTGGTGAGTCCGGCTGGCGAGTGGACGGCGCGTTATGACAAAGTGCATCTGGTGCCGTTCGGAGAATATTTGCCGTTTCCCAGTCTGTTTGCGTTCGCGGGAGGACTTACGAAGGAGGTCGGAGGTTTTGAGAAAGGACAGTCGCGAGAGCCCCTGAATGCGGGAGGAACGCCGCTGGGAGTTTTTATTTGTTATGAGTCGGTATTTCCGGATGAAGTGCGGCAGTTTGCGAATAATGGCGCGCAAGTTTTTGTAAATATATCGAATGACGGGTGGTATGGCGATAGTGGCGCTTATGCGCAGCACTTAAATCAGACTCGCATGCGCGCGATTGAAAATAATCGCTGGATTTTGAGCGCGACCGATACCGGGGTGACGGCTGCGATCGATCCTTATGGGAGAACGGTGGCGCGGCTTCCTCGCAAAGAGCGCGGTGCATTAGTCGCGCCTTATGCGCTCACTTCGGTAACCACGTTCTATACGCAGCATGGGGACTGGTTCGCGTTTCTGTGTGCGATAATTTCTATAGGGGCGCTCCTCACGCGCTTCGTGCCTCGCATGAAAGCGAGCGAGAAAGCAGAAGCATCCACATGAATCAAGAGTTCGAGCAGGAATACGGGACATTGAGCAAGAAGGTTCGCGAACTCCGGGAGTATCTTTGACGCGGACAAGCTCCGTCCGCAGCTAAGCGAAATTGAAAAGCAGTCCGCCGACCCGAACTTGTGGTCCGACCCACAGCGTTCGAAGCAGGTGATGCGCGAGAAGAAGCGGCTGGAATATTTGCTTTCTACAGACGCCGACCTGGGACGGCGCAGCGACGACATTGCCGCTTACTTTGAATTGGCGAAGGAAGGCGAAAATGTGGACGCCGAATTGCGCCGCGAGCTCGATTCGCTGAATGTGCTGGTCGACAAGCTTGAGACGGAGACGCTGCTCTCCGGCGATAACGACGCGTTGAATGCGATCGTGACGATTCATCCGGGCGCGGGCGGAACGGAATCGCAGGACTGGGCCGACATGCTGCTGCGCATGTATTTGCGCTGGGCGGAGCGGCAGGGATTTGAGACCGTTCTCTACGATTACCAGCCGGGCGAGGAAGCGGGGCTGAAGTCGGCGACCTTCGCGGTGAATGGCGAATATGCGTTCGGGTTGCTGAGCAGCGAAATCGGCGTACACCGGCTGGTGCGGATATCTCCCTTCGATCAGGCCAAGCGGCGGCATACTTCGTTTGCCAGCGTTTTTGTCTCGCCGGAAATCGACGATAGCATTGAAGTGGTGATCAAGCCGGAAGACATTCGCACGGATACTTACCGTTCGAGCGGCAAGGGCGGTCAGCATGTGAATACTACGGATTCGGCGGTGCGGATTACGCATATTGCCACGGGGCTGGTGGCGAATTGCCAGAACGAGCGCTCGCAACATAAGAATCGGGAGCGGGCCATGAGCATGTTGCGATCGAAGCTCTATGAATTTGAGATGGAGAAAAAACGCGCGGCCACTAAGAAGATTGAGGATTCGAAACTGGATAACGATTTTGGATCGCAGATTCGGTCTTATGTGTTGCAGCCTTATCGGATGATCAAGGATCATCGCACTAAGACTGAGGTTGGGGATGTGGACCGCGTGCTTGATGGCGACTTGCAGCCGTTTATTCGGGCTTATTTGTCGGCTCGGCGCGGGGAGAAGCAGGAGAAGTTATGAGCGCGGGGACTGCACGCACAAAACCTTTAACACCCTTCGGCTCCGCTCAGGGCAGGCAGGGGGCGCAGAGGAATCACAGGGTAAAACTTGGGTCGCGATTTTTGCTGGCTTTTGTTTTTGCGGCAGAGAAGCATGCGGGACAGACTCGCAAGGCTTCTACGATTCCTTATATTGCGCACTTGATGGGCGTGGCTTCGCTGGTGCTGGAGTTTGGCGGGGATGAGGATATGGCGATTGCGGCGCTGCTGCACGATGTGGTGGAAGATTGCGGCGGCGCGCCCATGCTGAAAGAAGTCCGACGGAAGTTTGGAGCGCGCGTGGCTCGGATTGTGGATGGCTGCACAGATTCAGACATTGAGCCCAAGCCGCCGTGGCGCGAGCGCAAAGAGAGTTACATCAGGCATTTGAAAAATGCAGACGTCGACACTCGGCTGGTTTCGGCTGCGGACAAACTGAACAACGTGCGTTCGATTCTTGCGGACTACCGGGAAGTTGGGGAATCGGTGTGGGAACGGTTTAACGGCGGGCGCGAGGGCACTCTTTGGTACTATCGGGCTTTATTGCGGGAGTTTTTGCGCAAGCCAAACCGGCTGATTCGGGAGTTGGAGCTTGCGGTGCGGGAGCTTGAGGCGGGAGCGAAAGTGGGCGCTCCGCGTGGTTCGGTTGCTCGCAAGCCTTTTTCTCGTAAGTCTTTTTCGCGTAAGACCAGGAGGTGAATGGATGCCGCGCACAATCGATTTAATTCGTGCCTCCAAGTTGCCGTCGAACATGATGCAGTTTGCGGCGAAAGGAGCGCTGTCGGTTCCGCCGGAAGAGAACCTGGAAATTCTGGTTTACCTGGCCAAACACAATCAGGTGTTTGGGTCGCTCGCTCGGATCACGTTGGCGGGGTGGGATGAGAAGTCTTCGCTCGCGGCAGCGGCTGATCCGAAGACGGCGCGCGAGGTGCTCGACTATTTGGTGTCGCCGGATAATCTGAGGCCGAAGCTGTTACCGGCGTTGCTGGAGAATCCTGCCGTCGCGGCGAGTGAGTTGGCGAAATTTGCCGTCTCGGCGAATCAGGAGGCGATCGCGGCGATGCTGCAGAGCGCGCGCGTGCGGACTTCGAAGGGCATTCTGGAATCTTTGCGATCGAATCCGTACTTGAAGGGGGAGCAGGCAGAGGCGGTTGCTTCGCTTTTGAATCCGGGGAAAGCCGCTGCGGCGGTTCCTCCGGTTGCCCCAGAGATTTCTGCTGCTGGCGGCGCTATGCAGAGTGAAACAGCCTCCAAGCAGAGCGAGACAGTCGCTGCGCCGGCCGTTGAAGCTCTTGCCGAGGTGGCTGCGACAGAGGGCAGCGCAGGAGAAGGCGGGGAAGTTCCTGACGAAACTGTTTCCGCATATCTTGCGGAACATGCGCAGGAAATTGCCGCGGAGTCGGATAAACCGTTCCAGCCGGTCGGCGGTATTGTGGATTTGCTCGGGGCGGATTATTTTCCGGTGTCGGAAAATAAATCGATGACGGAGATTGTTGAAGCGGAGGAAGTGGTGGCCCAGCCTGCCGCCGCCGCAGCGGCGCCAGCCAAAGCTGCGGCCTCTCAACCCGAGCCAGGCAGGCGCGACAACACGATGCAAAAGATCAACCGGCTGGACGTGAAGGGCCGCATCCAGTTGGCGTTGAAAGGGAATAAGGAAGAGCGGTCGATTTTGATTCGCGACGGTACGAAGGTGGTGGCGCTGTCGGTGCTCGAGGCTCCCAAGCTTGCTGACGGGGAGGTGGAAAAATTTGCATTGCAGAAGAATGTGCTGGAAGCAGTGTTGCGGCAGATTCCTTTGAAGCGGCGCTTCATGAAGAACTACATTGTGGTGCGGAATCTGGTGGCGAATCCGCGCACGCCGCTCGATATTGGACTGGCATTGATGAAGCACTTGCAGCCGGTGGATTTGAAGAATATCTCGGGGAACAAGGAAGTTTCGGAGACGGTGCGCAAGCTGGCGCTGAAGATGTATAAGCAGAAGCTGGATGCGGCAGCGAAGAAGTAAGTGCTTGCTCAGGGTAGGGAGAGCCTTTTCACCACAGAGGCACGGAGACACAGAGAAAACCAAGAAGAAATATTTTGCTTTCTCTCTATCTCACTGTAAAAAGCCTTGAGGTCGCGCAGCGCGCCAGATCCTTCTCTTCGCGAAGGATGACAAACTTTAATAGAGCTCACGATGTCTGTTCGCTATGGCTACATTTTCCAAGACCGATCCGATCTCTGAATTGCTGAAACAGGCGAAGACTATTGCCGTCGTGGGGCTCTCCGACAAACCGCTGCGGGCGAGTTATGGGGTTTCGGCTTACATGCAGAGTGAGGGATATCGCATTATTCCGGTGAATCCGCAGATTGCCAGTTGTCTGGGTGAAAAGGCTTATGCTTCGCTGCTTGAGATTCCCGAGAAGATCGACATTGTGAATATTTTCCGGCGGCCGGAATTTGTGGAAGAAGTGGTGGATCAGGCGATTCAATTGAAGGTTCCGGCGATCTGGATGCAGGAAGATGTGGTTCACGAAAAGGCCGCAGAGAAGGCGCGTAAGGCGGGAATCTTTGTGGTGATGGATCGGTGCATTCTGCAGGAGCATCGGGCGCGGTTCCGATGAGCGCGGAAGCCGGGTCGAAATTCCTGGAACCAAGCAACTCAGGTGCGTACAACTTAGGGAAGAAGCCTAGACTTTTTCCGCACGAGGGAACGCCTTGAGTAATGATGCCGCGGATAGCGGGCTCATGGTCCCGCATCATCTACTCGCCGCTCATCCTGTAGGTAAGCCGATTCTCAGCGGTGGAACCACCGGACCCGAAGGCAGCATCTTCATCGTTGCTATCCTGGCCGTCATTAGCCTGATCATCGTGTTGACCCTGCCCCGAACCCAATATGGAGTCACGGCGCAGCGCGGCGTTTATCCCTTGACCCCAACGAAGACCACGGTGGCGTCGTCGCGCACGCCTGTGCCGTTGGCGTAGGCGCGAACATCATCGACGATGCTGACGGCGGAGGCATCCGCGGTGGACGCATGTTGGGCCAGGCGTTCGAGGCCATATTCCTGGTCCTCGGCGTTTTCCGCTTCGGTGATTCCGTCGCTATAGAAGATGAGGCGCGAGCCTGGGGATAGAGCTACTGTAGTTTCAGAATAATCGCCGCAACTTAAGCCGAGTGGCAGACCGCGCTCGGTGTCGAGGAATTGCGCGCCGTCGTTGTCAATGAAGAGCGGATGCAAATGTCCGGCGTTGGCGAAAGTTAAGATGCGATTTGCCGGATCGAGCACGGCGTAAACCAGCGTAACGAACTTGCCCGCGGGAAAGTCTTCTACTAACAAACGATTCAGCTTGTTTAAAACTTCGCCGGGAGTAGAGCAGGCTTCGGCAAGGGAGCGCAGCATGCCGCGCGTCGCCGACATTAGCAGCGCGGCGGCCGTGCCTTTTCCTGAAACGTCGGCAAGGACCAGTCCCCAGCGGCCGTCGGGAAAGGCGATGAAGTCGTACCAATCGCCGCCAACGGCGCTGACAGGGACGCTAAGGCCGGAAATTACAAAGCCGGGTATGTAGGGCGAGCTCTTGGGCAACAATGCCTGTTGCATGAGGCGGGCTTCCTGAGCTTCGCGGCTCATGATTTCGCGCGCGGCACGCTCAGATTGAAAGCGGCGGGCATTGTCCACCGCGACGGCAACGTGATCGCATAGGGCTTGAAGAAGTCTCAATTGCTGACGAGGAAACGCGTCCAACTCGGGGTGGGACGCGGTGAAGACGCCGATGAGGCATTGACCTACGTGAAGGGGAATTGCTACTTCGGAAAGAGTGTCCTCCTCGCAGCCGATGTAGTAATCGTCCTTGCGAACGTCAGGCGCGTAGCGCATCTGGCCGGTGGAAGCGACGTAGCCGACCATGCCTTCCTTGCCAATCTTCAAACGAAGGCCCTTGTGGTTGAGGCTGCAGCCATGCACGCCGGTGAGCACCATCTCTCCGCGGGCTTCGTCGTGCAGGTAGATGCTGGCTTCCAGACAGCCGAAGGAACGGGCTACGTCGTTCACGATGTTCTCGATGAGCTGATCGAGATCGAGGATCGAGGTGATCTTCTGGGCGGCTTTCTGGAGCTTTTGCAGTTCCTCAACTTGATCGATGAGCAAGGGATGAACGGGAGGCGGATCGGGTGTGATGGCTCGGGGAAACGTGGCCATAGGATTTAGATCTCCTTACGGGTCTTGCCTCCTTACATCTTAAAGTAGTGCTGCAGTTTGGCTCACGCGTTGGGCCGGTTCAGCGGGAGATCCCTCGGCCCGCTGGTGAAAACGCGGGCCTCGGGATGACGCCGATAATTTTATGAAACTGCAACGCACTGATTTATTCGATGCTGAGCTGCATGGCTAAGATTCTTTGGTGGGTGTGGGCTTCCCGGATAAAATGCGTAGCTTTTTGATTTCTTCCATGCGATCGCGGATGCGCTTCTCTATCCCTTCATTAGTAGGACGGTAGTAGATGCGGTCGCGCAAATTGTCCGGTAGGCATTGCATGTTGGCGACTTTGCCTTCGACATCGTGGGCGTATTGATAGTCCTTGCCGTAGCCGAGGCCTTTCATTAATCCGGTGGGCGCGTTGCGCAGGTGCAGGGGGACGGATTCAGCGGCGGTCTGTTCGACATCCTGCTGGACGGCGCCGTAGGCGGTGTAGAGCGCGTTCGATTTGGGCGCGACCGAGAGATAGACGACGGCTTGCGCCAGGGCGAGATTGCCTTCGGGCATGCCGATGAAATCGACGGCGTCGCGCGCGGCCATGCAGAGGGAAAGCGCATTGGGATCGGCGAGGCCAATATCTTCCACGGCCATGCGCACGACGCGGCGGGCGACGTAGAGTGGATCTTCGCCAGCCTCGAGCATGCGGCCGAGCCAGTAGAGGGCAGCGTCGGGATCGCTGTTGCGCACGGATTTGTGCAGGGCGGAGATCAGGTTGTAATGTTCTTCGCCGGTTTTGTCGTAGAGGAGGATGCGCTTCTGCAGGGCGTCGCGGACAATGTCGTCCGTTATTTCTGCGGGCGATCCGGATTGCTGCGCCAGGCCGGCGGCGACTTCGAGGACGTTGTAGGCGCTGCGCGCGTCGCCGCTGGTGTAGCTGGCGATTTTCTTTAGCACATCGTCGGATGCGCTTACCTTCATTGTGCCCAGGCCGCGCTCTTCGTCGGTGAGAGCGCGTCTTAGGAGTTGCACAATCTGATCTTCGGTGAGCGGCTTCAATACATAGACGCGGGTGCGGGAGAGCAACGCGCCGTTGATTTCGAAGGATGGATTCTCGGTGGTGGCCCCGATGAGGCGAATGTTGCCTTTTTCTACGTGAGGAAGAAATGCATCCTGCTGGGCTTTGTTGAAGCGGTGAATCTCATCGATGAAGACGATGGTGCGGGTGCCGTATTGGCGGGCGCGTTCGGCGTCGGCCATGACCTGCTTGATTTCTTTGATTCCCGCGAGCACGGCAGAGAATTCGATGAACTCCGCTTTGGTCATGCTGGCGACAATTTTCGCGAGCGTGGTTTTGCCGGTGCCGGGCGGGCCCCAGAAGATGAGGGAGCCGGTGTCGTCGCGCTCGATCTGCGTGCGCAGGGGCTTGCCGGGGCCGATTAAATGCTCCTGGCCGGCGTATTCTTCGAGCGTGCGCGGACGCATGCGATCGGCTAGCGGGCGAGTGCGGTCGGTGGTGGCGCTCGCTTCCGGAATCGGCTGAAAAAGTCCCATAAAATCTGTTCACCACGGAGACATGGAGGCACGGAGAAAAGCAAAACATTTCTTTGGGGTTTCTCTGTGTCTCTGTGACTCTGTGGTGAACATGCTCTTACTTTCTTTGTCTTACTTTCTTTGCCGCGCGGCTTCGTACAGTACGATGCTGGTGGCTACGCCGGCGTTTAGAGATTCTACTTGCGCGGTGTGGGGGATGGCGATGGATTCATCCATTTTGGCCATCAGGTCGCGGGGCAGGCCGGAGCCTTCGTTGCCGAAGAAGATTGCGGCTGGGCCTTTCAGGTCGGCTTGATCGAGCGGCGTGCCTTTGTGCGAGGAAGTTGCGATCAGGCGGACGCCTTGGGCTTTCAACTTCTCGGAGACTTCTTCGAGCTTTGCTGCGGCGGATTTAGCGAGTGCGTGAGCTTGTCCGTGCGATTGGCCATGAATGATGGGCAGGCGGAAGACTGATCCTGCGGAGGCGCGGACAACTTTTGAGTTGAAGGGGCTGACGGTGCCCTCGCCGAGAATTACGCCCGCGCTGCCGAAGGCTTCGGATGAACGCAGGATTGTGCCGAGGTTGCCAGGGTCCTGCAATCCGGCCAGGATTACGATTGGACCTACCTGCAGGCGTTCTTTTTCCATTACATCGTCGAGCGAGAATTCCTTGAGGCGCACCAGCGCGGCCACGCCTTGCGGCGATTCGCTGGGCACGAGGCTGTCGAATAATTTATCGGGGAGCAGGAGGGTTTCGACCTGGGCTCCGATCTGCGGAAGCAGACGCTCGGCGCGGTCTTGGGCGGATTCGCGAAAGAAGACAGCGCTGAAGCGCAGGCCGCTGCGGATGGCTTCTTCGAGAATGCGCAGGCCTTCGATGGCGCAGTCTCCAGTTTCGGTGAGCTCGGCGCGCGAGAAGGCTTCACGCAGTCGTTTGACCAGCGGGTTATGGCGGCCTTCGATGCGGCGAAGGCGGTGATGCGCGGCGGGAGCGGAATCTGAGGATGTTTTCATGAAGGCGGATCGGGTCAATGAGTGTAATGGCGATTTAACATCAACTGCGAGCCGTGATCATAAGCAGCCTGTCGCGGTTTACGAAGCCAATTCTTTCCGAGCGCTAGTCCGAGCGCCTGACATATCCAACGGAATCGACACGGTAATGGCCGTACCCTCACCACCAGACTGAATTTCAAAATTACCATCTAAGTCGTTGACACGCTCGCGCATCCCACGCAGGCCGACGCCGAAGTGATTTTCATTACTCCGAGACCCGTGGATTAATTCGGCGGGCATTCCGCGCCCGAAATCTCGCACAGTGAATACGGCTTCATGCTCGCTGGACTGCAGGCGAACTTCCACCGCAGAACTACCAGAGTGGCGATGAACATTTGTGAGACTCTCTTGCAAGATGCGGAACAGGGTAATCTCGGCCAATTCTGGTAGCCGGTCCTTCCCGTCTGGCAGGTCGAGCTTCACTTTTATGCCGCTCCGCTTCGCAAATTCATCAGTGAACCAGCGAGCTGCCGAGGTAAAACCAACCTCGTCCAGCAGAGGGGGATGTAACAGGCACGAGAGAGTGCGAGTTTCGACTAAACAACGTTCCACCGATTCCAACGCGGAAGACAATACTTCGTCTTTGTCTTTGTCTGGCGCATCGGATTGACGCAACGATTCCAGGTTCATCTTGATGCTCGTCAAATACTGTCCAAAACTGTCGTGAAGATTACGTGCAATTCTTCTGCGCTCCTCATCCTGCAAACGCATCAGTCTCGCTGACAGTTGTTGAAGCTCGCCGGTACGACGTTGCACTTCCGATTCGAGATGTTCATTTGCGAGCTTCGCGGTCTTCATGTACTGCAAAGTTTGGTAAGCTGCCGCCGCGAAAGTGCCCAGGTTTGTCATGATACGCAGATCTTCAGTGTCGAACAGGTGACTTTTGTCGTGGACGATCACCCAGATCGTACCGACTGCTTTCCCTTCAACATAAAAGGGAACTAGCAATACCTCATTAATCCACGGGGTGACCGCCGCGAAGTAGGCGAAGTGCCGTTCGGGGTGGGACATAAGTTGTGCGGCGTTGCGGTCGAGGACAGTGCCGCAAGGACTGAACGCGCGCGGCATGCTGCCCCCAACATGAGAGGCCCACACACCGGTGAGGGCTGGCCAGTAAAAATCCACGCCGTCAGAATTCAGCAGGCTGATCCCGCAAGTCTGTGCCTGGCACAAGTTCAGGGCAGTCTCCGCGAGCTTTTGTAAAATGTCGTTGGGCGAAGTGGCCATCTTCTCTGCCAGAGCAATCAAGGCATCGTTCTCGGCTACGTGGTTGGGGGCGCGAGTTCGTCGCCCGCTCAACTCAGTCGTAGAAATGATCGATTCAAGACTGGCTGCGGTCTGATTTTCAGAGTCGCTGGTAAGCATGGGAGAACCCCCTGCAAATTCAGAATGTTTTTCGAAAATGTACGGTAATTAAGGATACGGGCACGATCGTGCCGCGTTCTGGAAGCCCGCTGAATTCATTGTACTCCCGCGACGAAACTTAGGGGTGGGACAGGCTGATCTCCCGCCCGCCGCCTATCTCATGGTCAATGCGTCAGGCGGTTACGCTTGTTGAGGCGCCTGCGCGGATTCGCGAAAGAAGACGCGCTGAAGCGCAGGCCGCTCCGGATGGCTTCTTCGAGAATGCGCAGGCCTTCGATGGCGCAGTCTCCGGTTTCGGTAAGCTCGGCGCGCGAGAAGGCTTCGCGCAGTCGTTTGACCAGCGGGTTGTGGCGGCCCTCGATGCGGCGGAGGCTTTCTGCGGTACGGAACGCGTTTTCGGCTGGTTTTCTCATGGATGGAATGGTGACTTATGATACAGAAAACCCCGCCCAAGCAAAGCTTGAACGGGGCACCGGGTCGGTAGTAGTCAAATATTAGGTCTGCCTGGGCGAGTCGTTTGGCCTTAGCTAGTCGCCTGCCGCAGCCTCGAGCGCCTTAAGATCGAGGCCTTCAACCTCTAAGAGGGTCTTGCCGGCGATTCCTTGGAGGTCTCCATACATCGACACAGTGGCGTGCATAACGCGTTCGATTTCCTGCTCACGCTTTGCCCACTGCTTCATTATCGCTTTCTTTTCCTTGTTCAGGTCTTCGCCCATGTTTGAAAATGCCTCGACGATGGCCTGAATCCTCTGCCGGAACCGGGAACCGGTTAGATACTGATACACAAGGGACATCTTCGTGTTTTGTCCATCCGCGGTTTGTCGGGCGAGTGCTATCTCAAGAAGCATGTGCCGCAACGTGGAAGCAACGGGTACGACCGCGCGAATCGGTATCACCCAGACCCCATCTATCAGGCCAAATGAATCTAGGTCTTTTGGCAACGCTTGACTCACCAGAACTGCAACTTCGGCCTTCGCTTCGCGTTGATCATCTCTGAGTTTCGCGAGCCAAGTATCGCTCCAGTTCTTGGTTCTCTTCGACTCCCAGAGTATGGTCCCACAGATTTGATTCTGCAGGCCAAATACTTCCTGCAGAATATCGCCGCCAAACTCGCCTTTCGGTACGGGTTTGATCGTATCAGTCTGAAAGTTAGCGCTTAGGACGGATTCAAGTTCAAGCTCCTGAACTTCTCCTTGAAGCTGCTGAGATCCCTGTTCTGCTTTTTGTTTAAGGTCGTCGATCTGCTTTCGCATCGAAGTGATTGTTAGTTCTTTCTCCGCAACCTTCAGCTTAAAGCTCTCTGCTGCTTCTTTCTTTGCTCGTTCTCGAGCGCCGTCGAGGGATGCCTGCACTCGTTGTTCGACAATCAATTCCATTTCGCGCTTCGCATCGTCAAGCTCTCGTTGTTTTCGGATCAACTCAGCTTGCGCCTTCTGAGCCTCACCTAACTTCATCTTGTTTTGTTCAAGAATCTGATTGAGATTCGCAATCTCCCCATCTTTATGATCCATATCTTGAGCCAACGCCAACCTTGCTTTTCTTGCTTCTTCCGTCGCGATCTTCGCACGTTCCTGCCTTAGCCTCTCTGCGACTAATATATCGACGCTCTCCTTCTCCAGTTCCAACGCCTTCTCCCGCTTAGTTAGTGACTGTTCTTTCGCGGCAACGTCAGAGGCTTGTTTAGCGAGGCGCCCATCATACTCGCGGCGGGTCGCTTCTATGAGTGGCGCGGCAAGCGATTCTGTAAGCTTGATGTCTGTCCCACACGTCGGACATTTAATTGTCGGATCGGTCATAATGCACTCCTAACTGGTACTAACTATCTGCTACGCCAACGTTAGTAAGTCATAATGTGTTACGCAACGGGGAATGGTATGTATAAAGTACGAAGGTAACAACCCCTACCTTACCGTGTCGCACAGGCCCATTAGCGTCCGAATACCATAATTTGTTTGACGTTCTCCCAATCCGGGACAAGTGTTGTCACGTTAAGTGTTAGTGTTGGTTAATTTAAGCTTCGATGTTTTTCGACCGAAGGCTCTGGGTGTGAGATCCTTCGCTCCGCCTGAAGAACGGCTGTCCTCAGGATGACGCCGGGAGGCGCTAAACGCCGGAGCCGGTAATCCCGCCCAAGCGAGCTTGGACGGGGCACCCGCGAACGTTTCGTCTCATCGCGCCCTTTGCCGTATTATGATTAGGTTCCACGGCAAAATACTCTGAGCGAAGCAGTTGGGAAGGGATGGCTGTGCGCGCCGAGATCGTAAAAATTAGTAGTGAGACCCCTGAGATTTCATTGATCAAGTATGCCGCCGACCAGATTCGAGCCGGCGAAGTGCTGGGCATGCCGACCGATACGTTCTATGGGCTGGCGGCCGATCCGTTTAACCTGCGCGCGGTCGATCGCGTGTATGACATCAAGACCCGCTCGCGGCATAAGCCGCTGTCGTTGCTGATCGAAAGCGTGGATCAGGCGGAGGAGATGGCCAAATCGTTGTCGGAGGAATTTTACGCGCTGGCGCGGAAATACTGGCCGGGACCGCTGACTCTGATTGTGAAGGCGGGATCGCGGTTGCCGCTGAAGGTGACGGCCAACACCGGCAACGTTGCGCTGCGCGTGCCGAATGCGAAGATTCCGCTGGCGGTGGTGACGGCTGCGGCGATTCCGATCACGGCCACGTCCGCTAATCTGAGCGGCGCTACCGAGTGCACCAGCGCGGAGCAGGTGCGCGACCAGCTCGAAGGCCGAATCAGCATCATCGTGGATGGAGGGACTTCGCCGCGCGACGTTGCTTCTACCATCATCGACCTGACCGATGAAGGGGAACGCTGGCGCATCATTCGTGTGGGCGCGATCCCGGCCGACGAAATCTCCACTTTTTTTGCCAAAGGATGAACGACGATTCTGGTAACCGGCATCCGCAACGCGGCTGGCTGCTGCGGCTGGAGGCGCTGGTGCTGGTTGCGCTGGCGGCGTTTCTTGCGTGGACCGGAGTTCGGATTGCGCAGGAAGGGTCGCGGCAGGAGCTGCATGCCGCGGATGCGATTGTTGTGTTCGGCGCGGCGGAGTATTCCGGGCGGCCTTCGCCGGTGCTGCGGGCGCGGCTGGATCATGCCTTTGATCTTTTTCAGCGGGGGCTGGCTCCGGTTGTGATTACGACTGGCGGGGCGGCGGCTGATCCCAGCTTCAGCGAAGGCGGCGTGGGCCGCGACTACCTGGAGCATCGCGGAATTCCTGAACGAAATCTGATTGCAGAGACTCAAGGCTCCGACACGGCGCAGTCGGCGGTGCGCGTGGGCGTGATTATGCGGGCCAATGGACTGCACAGCTGCGTCGCGGTCAGTGACGCATATCACGTGTTCCGCATCAAGAAATTGTTGGAGCATGAAGGGGTGGGGCCGGTGTATGTTTCGCCGCGTCCGGATTCGCGTCCGCACAGCGTGGTGCAGCGGGGGTATGCGGTGCTACGGGAGGCCAGTAGCTATCTGCTGTGGAAGCTGGGCATCACGTAGGCGAGATTCCAGTTGGCGGTGCTTTCCCCGCAACAGGGGCGAGAACACCGCAGGTTGCGGGAGACCAGAAACTGGAAACTGAAACTACGGAGTGATCTTGAACACCGTGCCATCACCCAGGCCGCCGATGTTCGCGGTGCCGTAGAGATTGCCTTTCGAGTCCAGCGCCAGGGGTGCAAAGAGCCATCCTCCGTCTGCTCCTCCAGTAAAGCTGTGCAGGACACTAAACACTCCGGCATGGCTGAACTCGAACGCGATCCCGCAGCCACCTTCGAAAGTCTGGCAGGCGGTACCGCCGCCGCCCCCTTGATACGTGGTGCCAAAGAGGTCGCCGGCCGGGTCGCGGATCAGTCCGGCAAAAGGATCTGCGCCGTTGGCTCCGCCGGTGAAGGTGTGCAGCACCCTGAATTTTCCTTCTGTATTAATCCTGAAGATCGTTCCAAGGCCCCCTGCGCCGTCGGGCTGGGGCTGGCTGGTTCCGTAGAGATTGCCCACATAGTCCCGCACGACCTTGCCGGACGGTGTATTTCCGTCGTAGTGGCCGGTGAAATCGTAAAGTACGGTCTCATTGCCCGAGGTGGTGATTTGGAATACTGTTCCGCAGCCTATTTCGAGAGTAGGGAGGCAACGGGAATCAAAAATGCCGCCGCCCTGCGTGGTGCCGTATAACATCCCCGCCGAGTCCAGGATCAAGCCTGCGGCAACGTCCCCGCCATCGCCGGCGGGGCCGTCGAAGCTGTGGAGCACAGTTTCGTTCCCGGCGGAATCTACCATGAACATAGTTCCCCAGTTGTAAACTCCACCCAAGTGCGTGGTTCCGTAGAGATTGCCCTCCGCATCCCGAACCACACCGGCCCAGGGAGTGGCGCCATCCACCCCGCCGGTAAAGCTGTAGAGCACGGTCTCGTTTCCGGTAGGATCCAGCATGTATACAGTTCCGCAGCCCTTACCGTTGCAGGCGGTCCCAGAAGTTCCACCTCCGTAGGTTGTTCCGTAGAGGTTACCCGCTGCATCCCGGACTAATTCTCCCTGAGGATACGTTCCATCTCCATTCGTCCCGGTAAAACTGTAGAGCACGATTTCCCTTCCGAACGGAGTCAGCTTGAACACGGTTCCGCAGCCGCCGTAGCAGGCTCCTGTGCCACCTTCAGCGGTCGTGCCGTAGAGGTTTCCCTTCGAGTCGAGGATCAAACCCCCGTTGGGAAATCCTCCGTCCGGTGGTCCCGTGAAGGTGTGGAGTACGGTGAAGGTTTGCGCCTGCGCCGAGATGGCTGCGGCTGAAACGAACGCCGCAATTGCCAACGCCAGGAACATCGAGATTGAGCGGTCGGAGGGGACTGAAAGCTTTTTGCACGACATGGAGTGCTCTCCTTAGAGGAGGAACAGACACAGCGAACAGGGCCTTTGGGGAAGGCGACGCGATACTAGCAGAAAGAGTCAGCAATACAACAACATGCAAGATGTTGCAGGAGTGTCCTACAGGACTGGCAACTAAACTCGTACTCTCGGTAAACTAATCCCCCTTGCCGAAACAGAAGTTTCTACCAGCCGCTTCTCTCGCGCAGACTCGTAACGTGGGCCACGTGATGGCGTCCGTGCCAGGCGTAGAGCACGAGATTCTTCTCCAGATTCATGGGGCCTAGATCGGGATGGCGGAAGGTGCGCTTCCAGTCTTCGGGCTGGAGCGAGCGCAGCAGGCGAATCCAGCGATCATGCAGGGAATCGAGCAGTGCCAGTGAGACTTCTACGGGAGTGGCTTGCGTGTCGGCGAGTTGCGCCCAGCGGTCTTCGGCGTAGGGCTTGATGGTCGGATCGTCTTCGGTGAGGGCTAGCTTGGTGCGGATGTAGGCGTTGAGATGGCTGTCCGGGACGTGGTGCGCGACCTGGCGGACGGTCCAGCCTTCGGGACGGTAAGGCGTGTCGAGTTGAGTTTGAGAAAGTCCTTGCACCGCAGCGCGGAGGTTGGCTGGCGTTTGCTCGATTTGGTGGAGAAGTTCTTGTCGCTGTTCCGGGGTGGGCGGGCCGTCGTATTTGAACTTGCCGATGGGATAGCGCAGGTCGGTCATTGTGTTCTCCGTGTTCTCCGGGTCGAGAGCGTTATCTCACAGATGAGCGATGACGCGCGCTGGGTGCAAGAAAACGGCACCCGGGGTTGAACCGCCACTCAATTCACAGCTTTGTGGCAACCACGCACACGGCGGGCATAAACAGGTACATCGCTAAAAGGCCTCCACCGATGAGGGAGAGCTGCGTTAGCCTGGACCTGTTCCTCAAGTAAGCCGCTTGCCGGTAGACGATGCTCGAGGAAAAAATGGCTGCATATATCACGGCCTGTACGGCTGGCGCTCCGCGATAGAGTTTCGTGAGTACTAGATAGAGAAGGGCCATCGCCAGTGCGCTCCCTCTTGCGTACCGCGATGCGATCCGCCGTTCGCTTGACGAAAGTTTTGGGCCACCGAGGGCGCAGCGTTGCAACATTGCGATTGTCATCTTGTCATCTCCTTGGGTCTGTGTTGAATTGGAATGCTGAATTTGTGGGTGTAGGTGCGCGTCGATGGCTCCGGCTAACACGTCCAAAACCAAGCCGGGTGAGGGGCGCTGGCCGGCCAGCACGGCGCCGAATTCCTCGCCGTAACGCTCGCGCCAGGGCGCGGGATAGAGTCGGAGCATCCAGTTCATGCGTGGGCCAATCTGCGCTGCCCGGTGCGCGCTACGGCCATCATCGAATCGAGGCGGGCGCGCAAGGCGCGTTCGCCCAGAGCAGTGAGGCGGTAGGGGTTGCGGCGGTCTTCGCTTTTCAGCGGCTCAATCAGCCCGCGCGCCTCAAGCCGCGCCAAGGCCCCGTATAGCGTTCCGGGCCCCAGACGCACACCGGCAACCGTCTCTATGTCTTCGGTCATGGAATAGCCGTGTCTGGGGCCCTCCGCCAGGCTTATGAGGATCAGCAAGGCTGGCTCTGAGAAGCGGCCAAAATCGTCCAGTTCAGCGTCGTCATTGGTTTTTCGCATCATGAATATCGTCCTGCGTAATACGTGATAAGTAGTACGTGTGGCGATATAGTACGTGTGGCGTAGTATGGTGTCAAGGGGAAAGAATATCGCTTTTTAACCTGGACTTCGGGACGCCCCGCCGTTTTGTCGTGGATACAATTGTGGGTATAATCAAAGAGTGGAGTTTACTTGGGACGAGGCGAAACGAGAGTGGGTGCTGGCGGAGCGGGGGATCGATTTTCTTCGCGTCGCCTTTGCTTTGTTTGATGGCCGCCCTCTCCTCACGGTGCCGACTCCACGCGATGACGAAGAGCGACTTATGAGCATCGGCTTGATTGAAGGGAAATTCTTCGCAGTCGTATGGACTTGGCGCGACAACGCCGTGCGAATTATCACAGCCAGGAGGGCGAGGGATGAAGAAGAAAAACGATACCGTGCGCTATACGGCTAAACAGATCAAAAACAAGATTGCACGAGGAGAAGACCGGACAAATTGGGCCAAAGTGAATGCTACGACTGGCGCTAAGCTGGAAGCGTCGATCCGCGCCGATGTGGATGACGTTCAAGGCGATCTCGACTGGACCCGAAGCGTAATGGGTATTCCATCCCCCAAAGAACATATCAATATCCGCATCGACCACGACGTTTTGGAATGGTTCAAGAAGAATGGCAGAGGCTACCAGACTTTGATGAATAATGTGCTGCGGGCTTTTGTTCAGACGCGACGTCAGGGAGAGAGCGAATCAAGATAGGCTTTCGTTCTGACAAGGGTCCTTCTGCGGAACCCGCTCAGTTAACTACAACCCCTAGGGCTTATACGCGCTGGACCCCATTCCCTCCGGCTTCGCATTTCGGTTCCTCTTGCTCCAAGATTTGTGCATCCAAAGGGTGATTTATGGGCTAAACTCGCAATTCTGGGTGGGTTAGGCATGTTCGCGCTATGTGTCGAGCTGCGCTCGACGGGCGGCCGAGGGCGGCCGTCTCCACATAAGCGGTGCCTTCCCCACAGGAATCGTGGTGAACGAGAGAGGGATTATGGCAGCTTCAGTTTGGTCGGGACACTTAACTTTTGGGCTTATCTCGATGCCGGTGCGCTTGTTTTCGGGGGCGCGCAGTTCCGGTATTTCTTTCAACATGTTGCACCGCACGGACAAGTCGCGGCTTAAGCAGCAATACATTTGCCAGGCGGAAGGTGTGGTCGTGGATCGCGCCGACATGGTGAAGGGCTATGAGTTCCGCAAGGACGAATACATCATCATCGAGCCGGAAGAGATCAAGAAGATCGAGCCGCAGACGGCGAAGACCATGGAGATTCTGGAATTCGTGAAGGCGGGCGACGTCGATCCGGTGTATTTCGAGTCGTCGTATTACATGTTGCCTGAGGAGGCCGGGCGACGGCCTTATGCGCTGCTGACCAAGGCTCTGGAAGAGAGCGAGTATGTGGCCATTGCCAAGATTACGATGCACAACCGCGAGTACACGGTGTTCCTGCGGCCGCATGAAGGCGGATTGATGCTGCATACCATGTATTACGCGGAAGAAGTGAAGAAGGTGGAAGGCTTTGGAGCGCCTGATGTCGAGTTGAAAGAAGCAGAAGTTAAAGTGGCGCACCAGCTCATTGAAGCGCTGGCCGATGAATGGGATCCGGAGAAATATAAAGATACGTTTCAGGAGAATTTAAAACAGTTGATTGAGACCAAGCTCGAGGGCGGTGAAGTGGCGGCGGTCGAGAAGCCGAAGAAGTTGGCGCCTGTGGTGGATCTGATGGCAGCTCTCAAGCAGAGTCTGGCGCAGATGGAGGGCAGGAAGAAACCTGCTGCTGCGGCTAACACAGAAGAGCCAGCGGCTGTGGCTGGTGGGAGATCGCGGCGCGGACGGTGAAGTGGGTCGCATTTTAAAATGACTTAGCGGCACGACTGAAGTGGTTTTTGTGCCAGATTGCTGGCTAAAGTCGATTCTGAAATGACTCGCTGATCGCAGCGCTGAAAGCGCTGCGCCACCCAAAATCAAGCACAACATCGAGTTTTTCCGCAGCCTCTGTAGTCGTGCCTTCCCGAGCGTTTCGAAAATTGAGCGAACACACGTAATCCTTATGGGCATCCAACTTGCCCTGCCGCTACCGCATCCCAGAATAAGGTGAGCAGCCGAAGCCCGACAGCTGAAGCCTGCACCCACTGGCGCAGACGGTGGACAGCCGTTAGAATGTTGAATTCCTCACAGATGTAACCAGAAAATCTCCTTGTTGGGGTGCAGATGAGTTTTCGACGTGTGGGCCGATTGGCGGCGATGGTGGTTCCAGTCCTGTTATGGATGGCGTGCGGGCAGGTATACCGCCCGGTGGTGATTCCGTGCTCGGCTGGGGGAGGGATTCCGGGATGCCCGGTGGAAGTGGCTCCGACTCCGGACAACTTCCACACAGTATTCAGCTTCAACGCCAATGCGTTTCATTACCCTGGTGGAGCGATGCAGATTGACGTGTCTGGAGATACCGTCATTGGGGAAACTCCCACGGCTGATCCTTCGGCGCCCAACCTTGGGATCAATCTCACGAACGCCGCGATTCTTCCCAACGATTCCAACGTGTTTGTGTCCAGCGCGAGCAGTGTTTATTCAGGCGGACTCGATGTGGTTTCCTCCTTTACTCCTGTATTCCAATCGAGGCTGGCGAGCGGATTGGGCGCAGTGATCACCATCCCGGTGCCAAGTTTGCCGAATCAAACGGCCACAGTTACGGCCATCAGCGAGGCAGGGAATCTGGTGACCGCCACGCTGAGCGCGCCTTTGAGCAACGTCACAGCGGGATATGCAATCGCGATTGCGAACGTGCTCATTCCAAACTGCTACGAGACCTCGGTGCCGGCGTGTAATCCCGAGGCGTATAACGGCACGTTTGCGCTTGCGAGCATCAGCGGACCAATCGTCCAATACGTAAATCCGGTCGCCGGCCTTGCGCCGACAACCGGAGGAACCGCATCAGTTCCTCCGCAGCCCGTCTTTCTGAACAGTACGCAGAGCAACGCGATGTTTGTAGCTAATTACAATTCGAATTCGGTTTCGGTTATTAACACTTCGTCGAATATCGTTACGGCCAGCACGACCGTGGGTGCGCACCCGGTTAGCATGGCCGAGATGCCGAATGCTCTGAAAATTTACGTGGCCAATGAAGGGGATAACTCGGTCAGCAGCGTGAATGGGGCTGATCTTTCGCTGAACACGCTCACCGGTTTTACCGGCGTGACGCCCGTGTGGGTGGTCGCACGGGGCGACAACCAGAAGGTTTATGTCGTCACGCAGGGAGACGGGACGCTAGTGACGATCGATACCGCCACGGATACGGTTTCGAGCAGTATTGCCATGGGCGGCGGCGCCAGCGGGGCCAACTTCATTTACCTGGATCCCATTCTCAACCGTCTCTATGTGGTGAACCCCGCGACCAGCATGATTTATATTTTCGCCGATACCGGTGGGGCGGGCGATACTCCGTTGCTTTTGACGACAATTCCGTTTACGTCCGGATCGGCGGCGTGCCCAAACGGATGCACTCCGGTTTCGGTGACATCGTTGCCCGATGGCAGCCGATTTTACGTTGCCAGTTATCAGTCGACTACGTCGTGTCCGGCGGGGAGCGGCGTGAGCGGTTCCTGTGTGATCCCGGCTATCACGGTTTTTAATGCCAGCACTTTCACGTTGCAGTATCCGAACGCTCCCACGCTGAACTTGCTTGCCCCGCCGCCGGCATGCACAGTGACCGTGAGCAATCCATGCACGCAGGCTTGGCCGTTTCTATCGGCGCAAACCGCGGTGCCGCAGGTTGCGTCGTGCAATACGCCTCCGGGTACGCTGTATACGCCGGCGCCGACGCAGACTCGCTTCCGGGTGTTCACTACGGCTGCCGCGGACGGAAGCCACGTCTATGTGAGCATGTGCGATGCGGGGGCGGTCGCCGACATCGTTACCAATGGCAACAACGCTAATGATTCAGGCGCGGGCATTCCTCCTGATACGCTGATCACGGATTTGCTTACCGCGCCGGCGGCTAGCAGCGGAACGGCGTTGCAGAATCCGATCTTTTTGTTGGCTGGGCAGTAGGAGCAGGGTTTGGGTTCAGGGGCTAGGCAAGGGGCTGAAGCCATTTTTTCTCGTCATTGGCATGGCTGAAGAGGACGCAGAAAATTCCATCAGGGCTAAAGGCTTACCGCAGGCGCTAAAGCGCGGCCGAATTTCTACGACTTAACGGCACGAGTGAAATTCGTGCCCTCCCGATCGTTTCCACCCGACATTTTGATGCTTGATCGTTTGGAGTTGCGGTTAGTTTTTAGCGGCTAGTTCTTCTTTTTGCGATTCTTTCTTCTGTTCTCTTGCGGCGTAGTGGGAGTCGACGTATTCGTCGAGGATCTGGATAAACTCGGCTACGATGCGGTCGCCTTTCAATGTGGTGAAGAGGCGTCCATCTACGTAGACGGGAGCTTTGGGTTCCTCGAATGTTCCGGGGAGCGAAATTCCGATGCTGGCGTGTTTGGATTCGCCGGGACCGTTGACGACGCAGCCCATTACTGCAAGCTTCATTTCTTCCACGCCGATGTAGCGGCCTTTCCAGGTGGGCATCTGCTCGCGCAAATAGGTTTGAATCTGCTCGGCCATTTCCTGGAAGAAGGTGCTGGTGGTGCGTCCGCAGCCGGGGCAGGCGGTGACTTGCGGCGTGAAGCTGCGGATGCCCATCGACTGCAGAATCTGTTGCGCTACGCGAACTTCTTCGGTGCGGTCGCCGCCGGGCGCGGGCGTGAGAGAGACGCGGATGGTGTCGCCGATGCCTTCCTGCAAAACTACGCCCATGGCGGCGCTGGAGGCGACTACACCCTTTGCGCCCATGCCAGCTTCGGTTAGGCCGAGGTGCAGCGGATAGTTGCAGCGGGCTGCTAGAGCGCGATAGACATCGATGAGATCCTGCACGCCGCTAACTTTTGCGCTCAGGATAATTTGATCGGGGCGCAGGCCGTATTTTTCCGCGAGCGCGGCGGAGTTCAGCGCGCTTACCACCATCGCTTCCATCGTCACTTCGCGGGCGTCTTTGGGCTCGGCGAGCGCGGAGTTCTCGTCCATCATTTTGGTGAGCAGGGCGGAATCGAGCGATCCCCAATTCACGCCGATGCGCACCGGCTTCTGATACTTCACCGCGACTTCGATCATGGTGCGGAAGTTGGAATCACCGGTCTTGCCGATGCTGGCGTTGCCGGGATTGATGCGGTACTTGGCCAGATCGCGCGCGCACTCGGGATATTTGGTGAGAAGAACATGTCCGTTGTAGTGGAAGTCGCCGATGATGGGCACGCGGATGCCCTGGCGGTCGAGCAGATCGACGATGCGGGGAACTGCGGCAGCCGCTTCTTCGTTGTTGACGGTGACGCGGACCAACTCAGAACCGGCACGGGCGAGCGCGGCGCACTGTTGCACGGTGGCGAGAATGTCCGCTGTATCGGTGTTGGTCATCGACTGCACCACGATGGGTGCATCGGAGCCGACGCGGACTCCGCCAACTACGGCGGTTAGGGTTTTGCGGCGGGGAATGATGGACATAGGAAAGCCTATTTTATCATGCTGGAACTCCCTATCTTTACAGATGCGCGCCGATGTTTGTCCGCGTTTCTCGCGTTTGAAGTCACGGCGAAACACGCTAGTGAGCTCAATCCTCCGCATTCAAGTCGCTCATCAGGTCGGAGACACTTTTGAACGAGGCCAAGCTTCCCCTTCGTGCTTCCTGCATCGCTGTAGCGGTCGTAGCATTGGGAACTTTTACTTCGAAAGGCAGCGCCTTCTCTACCGCCACTCGCGTCAATAGTACGCGCACCGCGTCCGATACGGACAATCCCATGGCGGCCAAGGTTTTTGCAGCCTGGGTCTTGATGCGTTTTTCCACTCGAACATGAACCATTTCAGTGGCGGCCATTATTCCCTCGCTGAGATACATTGTATCTCACATAGATAGACCCCGGCAAGCTTACTGCAGCTTCGCGTACTCGGCCTTGGCCTGCTTCAAAATGGGGAGGTCCGCGTCGGCATTCTTCCAGTTTGCAAACAGAGCCTCGTACGCGGCACGGCTTTTGGCAACGTCCTTCTGCATTGCGTACGCATGTGCCAGGCCCAACTGCGATATGGGCAGGATCGGGCTCAAAGGAGCCACTCCGCGATGCGCGAGAATCACGCCGAATTCCCCGGCCGCGTCTTCGGAGCGCCGGAGGCGAAGATAAGCCAACGCACGGATATAGTTTGGAAGGAACTCGGCCACCGACCCGAACTCGAAAGGCTTTACCCGGTCAAGGGTGCGCAAGGCGGCGTCGGCTTGACCAAGACTAAACTGGGATGCTGCGAGAGTAAGAGGCGCATCCAATTCGTTCAGAAATGTATCAACGGGATACTCATGAAGCAGGTCATGGATGATCTTCTGGGTTTCGCGTTCCTGGCCGTTGAGAACCATAACTCTGGCTGCCCATTGTTTGGTTTCCTTTGAATCGGATAACTGCAGCGCCTGGCTGAGGGTTTGCGTTGCGGCAGAATCCTCACCGTATACAGCTTCGCCTCGTGCCAGGTCGAGCAGCATGCCGGCCGCGGCCTCCGACATGCCAGAGCCCACCGATATGTTCACACCGTGTCTCACCCGCTGACGGGCGCTCTCCAGCCGGCCGTCGTGAAGGTCGATCGTCACCAAAAAAGCGATTGCAGAGGGTTCGTCAGAGTTCTGTTCCATCCAGCTCCGCTCTTTTTCGAGCGTCGCCTGATCGGACTGCAGCGTTGCCAAGTAGTAGCGTTCTCGGTGTTCATAGAAACCTATCGCCTTATCGGCGGGAATGTGCCGGAGGAGGGCAGCTGCTTCGTCGTAGCGGCCTTGTGCGTGCAGGACGAAAGAAAGATTGGTAATTGCGTGCGGAAAGGTGGGGAAAAGATCCACGTTCTTGCGAAGCTCATCGCTTGCTCTTTCGTACAAACCGAGGTCTTCATAGTTCAGCCCCAGCAAATTGTGGACTGCAAATTCGTTCGGCTGTAGTTTTTCCGAGATTTGCAAAACTTCAACCGCTTTATACCGCTCTCCCGTAACATCCAGGTAATAACGCGCTTCAATGCTCGCTCTTTCGTTGTCGGGGAGTTTTCCGCGCAAGGCGAAGGCATGCCTGAGGTCGTCCGCGGCTCGCTTCATTTCGTGCAGGTTGTAGTCCGCATGCGCCAGGAGGTTCCATGCATCTGCAAAGTTGGGATCGATCTCGGTCGCACGGCGGAGCATCGCCGCGCTCTGCTTGAGCTGGGTTTCGTAGAGGTTATCGCCCATTAGATAAGCCTTGAGGGCTGGCAAGGAAGGGGTAGGTAAAGTCGCCGGAGTGTTACCGGCAGAGTTGGGGGAACTGCGGGAAAGTTGCATGCGGATGGCCGCAGCCATCTGACTCACAGCAAGCATCACGCCGTCTTTGTCCTTGGCTTCACCATTTTGTTGGGACACAATCCGGTCTGAGCCGCATTCCCGCACGGAGAGATCGAGCACATAACCGTTGCCCTGAGGCTTGATTTCCCCATCCGTGAAAAATCTCCCCTGATCGCGCTCGCACAGTTGCCTGGCGAGTTCGGCAGTGAGGCGTTCATCCGGACTCTTTCCTGCGCTCTGCAACAAATGCACAATGTCGTCGACGTCGGAATCTACAACTTGAACCGCTGGGGAACGATTTAATTCATTGCCGACGATGTCGCGCAGCACATCGTCGAAGACAGCGTCACCAGTTGCGTTGGCAAACTCCGCGACGTACAGTGGTGCGCGGCCATTCGCGGGCAGAGTCGATTGGGAGTGGTACTTGTAAATTCCGACGCCGATTGCGCTCAGGACCACAAACGCAGTTGCCAGGATCATCCCGTTGCGGATGCCCGGACGACGATGCAGAGTGGTTTTCGCGCCGCTCAGGTTCTGCTCCGGTATTACCCTTGCCGAATCTGTGTCGCGCTTCAGTCGCTGCAGGTCGGCACGTATGTCAGCGGCGTGCTGGTAGCGCAGATTGCAATCCTTCTCCAGTGCTTTGAGGATCAGTGCTTCCAGAGCCGGTGCAACTTTCGCATTGATCTGCGATGGCGGCACCGGTTGCTGGTGAAGAATGGCGCCGCATATCTCTCCGGCGCTCGCGCTATCGAACGGCGGCTTGCCAGTTGCCATCTCGTACAGCACTGCTCCGTAAGAGAACAAGTCGGTTCGGGCATCGAGTTCCTTGGCTCGCACCTGTTCCGGCGACATATAAGCGACCGTGCCCAGCAGGGCGCCCTCGCTCGTTAGTTGTGAGGCGTCGGACGAGAGATCGGAATCAAGCGAAACTGTTAACGAATCGCTTCCAGACGAGGCGGGTTTCGCTAATATCTTGGCCAGTCCAAAGTCGAGGATCTTGGCATGACCCGATTGAGCAACAAAGATATTCGCCGGCTTGACGTCGCGGTGAATGATTCCGGCAGCGTGGGCGGCATTGAGTCCGTCGGCGATTTCAATGGCCAGCGGAAGCAAAACCTCTATCTCCAGCGGGCGACCGGCAATGCGATGCTTTAGAGTTGCGCCCGGTAAAAACTCCATCGCAATGAACTGGCGATCTTCTTGATGGCCGATTTCATAAATCGTGCAGATGTTGGGGTGGTTGAGCGCGGATGCGGCGCGGGCTTCCCGGCGGAAGCGGTCGAGGGCCTGCGGGTTCTGGGCAATGTTGTCGGGAAGGAATTTCAGAGCAACGAAACGACCAAGGTCTGTGTCCTCGGCTTTATAGACCACACCCATCCCGCCGCCGCCCAGCTTTTCGACGACGCGGTAATGCGAGATGGTCTCGCCAATCATTGGGCTGAAATCTTAGGACCGGGGCTCAGGCAAGTCAATGAGGGTGTGGAATTTGGCGGTGTCCCGGAGCGTCAGTTGGCGCTGCTAAACAGACTACGCTATATAATTGCGCGACCTTATGGCACTCACTTCCGGCACAAAAATCGGGCCTTATGGAATCGTCTCTTCGCTTGGCGCGGGTGGCATGGGAGAGGTCTACCGGGCAACCGATACGCGGCTCGGGCGCGATGTGGCGATTAAAGTTCTGCCGGAAGCGCTGGCGCGCGATGCTGAACGGTTACGGCGATTTGAGACCGAAGCGCGCGCGGTTGCTGCTCTGAATCATCCCAACATTCTGTCGATTCATGATATCGGCACACAGGATGGCGTCCCATATCTTGTTTCAGAGTGCCTGGAAGGTCAATCGCTGCGACAGGAATTAAGCGGCGGGGCTCTGCCGCTGCGGCGTGCAGTTGAGTACGGTACGGAAATCGCACAAGGGCTGGCGGCGGCGCATGACAAGGGCATCATTCATCGGGACCTGAAGCCGGAAAATATTTTCGTCACGCGCGATGGCCGGGTGAAGATTCTGGATTTCGGTTTGGCGAAGCTGGCGAGACCGGAAGCGGCTACGGAAGAAGGCGTCACGATGGAAGCGGTGCCAACCTCCGCGGGAGTGGTTTTAGGAACTGTCGGATATATGTCTCCCGAGCAGGTGAGGGGCGAGCCTGCGGATGCGCGCTCCGATATTTTTGCGTTGGGAACGATTCTGTACGAGATGCTTACCGGCCAGCGCGCTTTCCGCCGGGATACTTCAGCTGAGACCATGACCGCGATCCTGAAGGAGGAACCCGCGGAACTGAGCCTGACGGGGAAGCCGATTTCGCCAGCGCTGGAGCGAATTGTCCGGCGGTGCCTGGAGAAGAAACCGCTGCAAAGATTTCAATCGGCGCGGGATCTAGCTTTTAATCTGGAAGGACTTTCGGGGATCTCTTCGTCGAGCGCTGTGAGCGGGGCTGCTGCCGCAGTGGCGACTGAACAGAAACGCCCGCCACGTGCGCGGGTGATGCAACTGGCGGCGGGTTTGCTACTGCTTGTACTTGTGGCTGCCGGTAGCTGGATGCTGGGCCGGCGTGCGGGTGCTGTGGCTCCGGTTTCTTATCATCAACTGACATTCGATCGTGGCCTGGTTTACGCTGCGCGCTTCGCGCAGGACGGGCGCTCGATTTATTACAGTGCGAGTTGGAATGGGCAGCCTGTCCAACTGTATTCGACTTTGCCGGACAGCCCGGAATCCCGACCATTGAATTTGACCAACTCCACATTGTTTGCGGTTTCTTCTTCGGCGCTTGCCATTTCCGTCGGCTGCAACGATCGATACATCGGAATTTGCCAGGGAACCCTGGGGCTGTTGCCGGTATCGGGCGGATCACCACGGGAAGTTGAAAAGGATGTGCTGGCTGCCGACTGGACCGCTGACGGAAGCGAGATGGGAGTGATCCGCCAGGCGGGAGGGGAGTATCGCGTGGAGTTCCCTCGCGGAAAAGTGCTGTACAAGAGTTACCACCCCCTCGGATATCTACGGATTGCGCCCGATACTAAGTCCGTGGCGTTCGCGGAATTTGTGGCTGCCGACAGCGACGCGGGGTGGGCCATCGCGGTGGACCGAAGCGGAAAGGAACTGATCCACTCAGAGGTTTATGTCAGCGTGGAGGGCCTGGCTTGGCCTCCGGCGGGCGAAGAGGTGTGGGTTGCCGCAACGACGACGGAAGGATGGGCGGACGCGATTCATGCTCTCGGTCTCAATGGTAAGGAGCGGATTGTTCTCCGATTGCCCGGCATTCTTCGGCTTCACGACATATCGCGAGATGGGCGAATTCTTTTGGCGAAAGAATCGTGGAGAAGCGGGCTGCAGTTTCGGGGGCCCGGGGATAACAAAGAACGAGATCTTTCCTGGCTCGACTACGCAACCTTGAGGGATCTCTCGACTGATGGCACGCAGGTTTCATTCGATGATTGGGGATCGGCGGCGGGCGCCTCCGGCTTGGCTTTTCTGCGAAAAACCGACGGATCTTCCGCCATCAAACTCGGCCAATGGGGCGAACCGGTGCTCTCTCCAGACGGGACGAAAGTATTGGCATTTGATTCTTCGACGGTAGGTGCGGCTCGTTTTGCTTTATTGCCGACGGGAGTGGGGGAACTGCAGAAGTTGACCCCGGGCGCAAATCAGGAAGCCATTTCAACGGGGTGGATGCCCGACGGGAAGGCCATTTATTTTGCAGGCGACGACGGCAAGGGATGGCGGATGTATATCCAGGACGTCGCAGGTGGGATGCCACGCGGTGTCACTCCGTTGATTTCTGTGAAGAGGAATCACCACGAGTCCCACTTGGTTTCGCCGGATGGAAAGCTTATGTTTGCTCGAGATGTGAACGGGCAGGGCTTACTTTACCCGATAGCGGGAGGGGAGCCACGAACTATTCCCGGATGGTTGGCCGAAGATATTTGGATCACATGGTCGGCGGACGGTCATTCTGCTTATGTTTATCACGATGAGAAGACGTCGGCGCAGGTCTATCGTCTCGATCTGGCTACGGGGAAAAGGGAACTGGTGACGACACTTGCTCCCAGCGATTCTGCCGGAGTGACCTCGGTATTGAATGTCCGCATGACGGCGGACGGCAAGACGTATGCCTATACCTTCCTGCGAGAAATGTCGGATTTGTTCTTGGTGGAAGGAGCGCGGTAAAGCGGCAAGGAATCAAGGAGCCAGATCTCGGATCGTGTCAATGTTAAGGAGTGGTGCAGTTTGGCTTATGCGATTGGCCGGTTACACGGGAGATCCTTCGCTACGCCTGAAAAACGGCTCCGCTCAGGATGACAATCGTCGTAATAGTCAAACTTCACTACACAGATTTCTGCAGTAACCCCTACTGCAGCCGATCCATCAGCCCCGGCAATGTCTTCATCAGATCGTTGTAGATGACCATCACGGCGAAGAGCACCAGGAAAACGAATGCGGCCTGATAGACGCGCTCTTTGATGCGCAGGCTGACGTCGCGGCGCATGAGGCCTTCGATCAAGAGAAACAGGATTACACCGCCATCGAGAATGGGGATGGGCAGCAGGTTCATGATGCCGAGGTTCAGGCTGATGCCTGCGGTGAGCTCTAAGAGTGGAGTCCAGCCTTTTTGTTGGGCCGCGTAGCCGGCATCCTGCGCGATGCCGATGGGGCCGGAAACCGCGCGCAGAGATACTTTGCGCTGGGCAATCTTTTTGGCCAGTTCCAGAATTAGCAACGAATATTTTTTGTTTTCCTGCAGCGAAAGGTCGAGCGCCTGGGCGAAGGGTAAGGTGACGATCTTGGTATCGCGTTTGTTCAGGAATCCCAGCCGATAGCGTTTCAGCTTCGGGGTCTTCTGTCGATGAAAGGACCGGACTCAGGTGAAAGCTTAGAGTCTGGCCGTCACGGAGCACGGTGAGATCGACGGGCTTGTCTTTGGTCTGCTGAAGCCGATCGATCATGGCTTCGATGGCCAGCAGCGGCGTGCCATCCATGGCGACGATGCGGTCGCCTTGCTTGATTCCAGCCGCGGCGGCAGGAGTGTTGGCTTCGATCTGGTCGACGATTACCGGCTGCTCCGGGTACCAGCCCGCGGAGCCGATCTCAGAGGTGGTTACAGCCTGGGGCACGATGGTTTTCTGGAAAGTTTGATCGCCGCGCTGGATGGTGACCGTGAGCGGCTGATTGGGGCTGAGCCACTCGCGGGGCTGAAGCTGTTCCCAGGTAGGGTTGGCAATGCCGTCGACTCCGGCAATGCGGTCGCCAACCTGGATACCGGCTCGCGCTGCCGGGGAATCGGTCTTTATGTATTCGATGACGGCAGGCTTGTCGAGATAAACCGGGTACTCGTAGTGCACCATGTAAACGCCAGTCAGAAGGAAGATGGCCAGCAGAATATTCATGGAGGGGCCGGCAATAGCGATCAGGAAACGGTGCCAGCGGGAATGAGACATGAACTCGGCGGGGTCGCCGGTACGCTCGTCCATGGGATTCTCGCCGCTCATCTTCACATAGCCGCCCAGGGGGATGGCGCTGATGCGGTAGTCGGTGTCTCCCTTGCGGAAGCCGAGCAGGCGCTTGCCGAAGCCGATGGAGAAGACCTCTACGCGCACTCCCAGCAACTTGGCCACGGCATAGTGGCCGAACTCGTGAATCAGAATCATGAAGCCCAGGACCACAGCGACGGCGGCGACAGAGATAAGGAAATCAGACATAATATTAGGAAGTACGAAACAGCTCCCCTGTTAGATTCAGCTACTAGACGACAGATGCCTGCGGACGACCGCTTTTCTTCTTTATTCCCGAAACGCGCTCTTGAGCATATCGGCGGGCTTCGGCATCGGCTTCAAGCACTTTGGCAATCGACTCCAGCTTCCCAGAATTAGATGCGGAAACCGCATCTTCGATGATTTTTGGAATTTCATCGAAAGCGATGTTGCCTTCGAGAAATGCCGCTACTGCGACTTCATCGGCCGCGTTCAGCGCGACTGTCTTTGCGCCGCCCGCTTCCGCCGCTTCGTAGGCGATACGCAGACAGGGAAATTTACTCATGTCTGGAGGGGAAAAGTCCAGATGCCGCAAGTTACCCACCGGGAAGCGCATATCTGATTGAATCCGCTCGGGATATGTTAATGCGTATAAAATCGGCAGTCGCATGTCGGTCACCGAGAATTGAGCAAGTATGCTGCCATCGATAAACTCGACCATGGAATGAATTGTGGACTGGGGATGGACAATCACTTCCACTTTTGAGGGCGGCATGTGAAATAACCTGCACGCCTCGATCACCTCGAATCCCTTGTTCATTAGAGTGGCGGAGTCGATGGTGATGCGCCTGCCCATCTTCCAGGTGGGATGGTTGAGCGCCTGGTCCACCGTGATGGAGCTGAACTCCGAGCGCGGCGTATTTAGGAACGGGCCGCCGGAGGCGGTTAGCCAGATGCGCTCTACTTCCTCCATGCGGCCGCCGCGCAGGCACTGGTGTACGGCGTTGTGCTCGCTATCGATGGGCAGGAGTGGTTTGCCCTGGCGGCGGGCTTCGGCGGTGATTAACTCGCCGGCGGCGACCAGGCATTCTTTGTTAGCGAGGCCGAGGGTCTTGCCGGCTTTTGCGGCTTCGTACGTGGCTTCGAGTCCGGCGACGCCTACGATGGCGCTTACTACGAAGTCGACTTCGGGATGGGTCGCGACTTTTACTGTGCCTGCGGTTCCGTGGACTACTTCGATTTCATTCAGGCCAGCTTGCTTGAGGCGGGCGCGCAGGATATTGGCATCGGATTCGGACGCTATCGAAATTAGTTTCGGATGCCAGCGGCGGGCTTGTTCGAGGGCGGATTCAAGATTAACGCCGGCAGCCAACGCTACGATTTGGAAGCGGTCGGGGTAGGATTCGGCCACGCTCAGCGTGCTGCGGCCGATTGAGCCGGTGGAGCCCAGGATGGAGATTCGTCTCATGGTTAATTTGCGAGGTATGTCCTGCCGGTTGAGTTTTCCAGCTGGTACTAAACCGAATTTCTATTTTACGCGTTACCAGGGACTGCTGGGGGGGAAGACTGCCACCGCGTAGAACCACAGTACCGGCGCTGCAAACAGCAGCGCATCGATGCGATCGAGCATGCCGCCGTGGCCGGGGAGAATTGCGCCAGAATCTTTTACTCCTGCGCCGCGTTTGATCAACGACTCCACCAGATCACCCAACTGGGCTGCGATGTTCAGCGCGATGGTCAGCAAGATGATCGGCCACAGCTCCGGCTTTTCCAGACCGAACAGGCCGTCGCGGCGCTCAATCAATCCGACGCGCAGCAGGAACGTACTGATTTGCAGCGCATGATTGAAGAGCAGAATTCCGACCATCAGGCTGGCGGCCAGCGACGCTGCTGCGCCCTCCCAGGTTTTTTTTGGACTGATGCGCGACATCAGGTGGCGTCCGAGGGTGCGGCCGACGAAGTAGGCGAAAATGTCTCCTGCCCACACTACGAGGAGAAGATACAGCAGCCAGAACGCTCCGGCCCACTGCTCGCGAAGTTGTACCAGCATGGCCATGGGCAGGGCAATGTAGGCGAAGGCGAACGCGGAGGCTGCCGCCGCCGGATACGCGCTGCTCATCTCCCCGCGGCGCATGGCGATGGTCAGAAAAATGAATGGAGCCAGCGCGGTGGCAAATGACAGGCCGAGCACGAACTTCAGGGTGGAGAGCTGCGGGGTTTCACTTGCTGCGTTCGCTGCCAGCAGAAGAAATAGCAAGCCTATGAAGATGTAGGTGGGCAGGCGCAGCGGCTGCACACCATAGGATTCTATCAGCTTGAGAAATTCGTGGACCGTGATCAGGGCCACTACGCCTGCGACCACGGCGACTACCGGTACCGGGGCGCGGAGCACCAGCAGCATCACAATCGGAATCAGTACGACCGCGGTCGCGATGCGCTTTAGCAAGTGAGATAGGCCACGCTAAACGAGATTCATAGTGCTCAAGATTCGCAAATGCGTAAAATTTCTACGTAGCTTAGCCGGGATGGTTCAGCCCGCCGTAGCGCCGTTCGCGCTTCTGATACTCGGCAATGCCTTCCAATAAATGTGTCCCGCGGAAATCAGGCCACAAAGTGGGCGTCACATAAATTTCGGCATAGGCCAACTGCCACAACAAAAAATTGCTCAGCCGCATCTCGCCGGAGGTGCGCACCACCAGATCCGGATCGGGCAGCTCTCGCGTGTAAAGATGATTTCCCACCGTATCTTCATCAATGCGCAAATGCTCGAGGCCGCCATTCTGCGAGGCTGCATTGACCATCGAGCGGAATGCATCCACCAGTTCACTGCGCGCACTGTAGTTGAGCGCCAGCGTAAGCACGGTGCCGGTATTGTGCGCCGTACTTTCGCGCGCCCAAGCCATGCGCTCCTGCACATCTTCCGGCAGTTCGTGCTGCCGTCCAATGTATTCCAGCCGAATATTGTTTTTGTTGAGCGTGGGAACTTCCGCTTTGAGATAGCGGCTGAGCAGGCGCATCAGAAAATCGACTTCGCTCTTGGGCCGCTTCTTCCAGTTTTCTTCCGAGAAGGCGTAGAGCGTGAGCGCATGAATGCCGATGCGCGCCGCCGTCTCGACTGTCGAGCGCACGGCCGTCACTCCGGCGCGATGTCCGGCCACGCGCGGCATGTGGCGCCGTTTCGCCCAGCGCCCGTTGCCGTCCATGATGATCGCGATGTGTCTTGGGAGCCGCTCTGGATCAAGCTGCCGGTAGATTTCCGTTTCCTTGCGATCCAGCCCGGCGGGAACCTTTGCCTGCAAGGCCTATCCCCTTCCGAAGGTTGAGGCTAACACGGTGGGAAGGCGCGAGGCAATGCAGAGTGTTCCCAGCAAGCCAAGGGCAGCCTTGAATGGGCGCACCCGGGCTCAATTGTCGAAATGAAATGTTATTTCAGGAGGGCGTGGTTCGCTCCAGCCGGAACATTGGCTCGCGGATAAGCTGTGTGCTTCGAGAGCCTGCAAAACATTTTCAATTGCGTATTCGGCTTCGATTGGATCGATAAAACCGCACACGTGCATCGCGCTGTAGACGATCTCAGTGAGTTCGACTTCAGGAATGCTTACTAAACCAGGCAGAGATTTATCCAGCTGCCGGAACAGTATTATTAAGCGAGATAGCCGTTCATCGAGGGCATGAAAATCTAAAATGGAAATGCCCTTGCCAAAAGAATGATCGGGGCAATCGTGCTCAACTCGAGGATTAAAAGCCGTCCTGATTTTACGCATTGTGGCCTCGCTGCTTGCGCTGGGAAAATGCGGCGCGGTAATTTTTCCACGGGCTGGAGTTAACGCGATCGGAAAAGCCGCTGGAAACATGTTCATCCGTGGCTGTTCGATTACGATTCTTCCAGGTCTCGAACCATTGGCCAAAGAAGGTCTGGGGCTTGGAGTTTTCCGGCTCCCACCGGAAATTTTTGATGTCCGCGGCCTGCTCCACGAATCGCGCGTGAGACTTGCCCGGGAGTATTTCGCGGAGCGCCCAATCGATGTGGTCCACGCATTCCTCCACTAGCTGCTTCTGCACTGCGGCCTCCGGGTGGAAAGGAACGAACATGAGAGGTTGCAGGGCATTGCGAATGTGGTGATTCATGAGGTCGATGAGTCGAAGCTGTTCGTGGAGCTGGCGCCTGGTACGGCGCTCATATAAATAAAAAATTGAGGCCGCAATGATGCCGCCGGTAAAGTCATCGGCAACGCGCTGCCATATTCCGAGTCCCCAATAAAGCGATAGCTGGTCTACCAAGACCAGGAACCCGCAGACTAAAAGCACTAGCAGAGCTGCCGCGCGAAGGAGAGAACGCTCGGTTTTGTGAAAGTTGAGGATATTCATGCTTCTGGCTCCCATTTGGCACGTCAGACTGGTTGCGGCCTGCATGCCCATCTGATTGCTTCAATCACGCGCAGCCGGAAGATGACATGAGACCTTGCTAAGAGGTCATGCTCTTAAGAGATCAGGCTGCGCAAAAATGGGTTCTAGGGACGGGCTACTTCAGATGAGAAGCGTGCAGAGAAGATTCCGTAGAGAAGGTCGATGGAGCGAAGTCGAAACAGGCGCAAGTTGGAGGCTGACCGCGCTAAAACCATCCCCACCAGCCGATCGCACAGGCGAAGAAACTGTTAGATCCAAGGCGGGCGCGACGAGTTGGATACTAGGACGTTCGGCGGGCGCGACGATGACGGGTGTATCCGATTCGTCGTAACTGGTTTCGGGCAAGTCTGCGCGGGGCACGGCTGAGGCGAAGATCGCCGCTCCCATGAGGAAAAAAATCAACATTGCCCGAAATCGCATCGCGGTAGCCACTGCAAGTTTCTTCAAATTACTCCGGCAGGTGGGCCTTGTCAATGGCCGGTTCCGGCAGCACAGATAGCAAACTCATGAGGTAACTGCGCGGTCTTAACTTATTGACGGCAGTACGCCTACTTCGATTTTCCACTGGTAGTGGTGCACCTGGCTTACGCGTTGGGCCGGTTAAGCATGAGATCCCTTCGGCTTCGCTCAGGGCAGGCTCTTCGCTACGCCTGAGAAACGACTCCGCGCAGGATGACAATCTCATATAATGCCGCAAATTGCACCACTACCTCATTCTATTTCGTCTCTTCCGGCTCGATCTTCATCTCCAGCTTCTCTGTGTGCCGCAGCACCGTCAGCGCGCAGCTCACGCCCACGCGAACATCGGTGAGCACGCGGTGCAGATCGTCCACGCCTGCTACCGGATGGCCTTCGAGCGCGACGATCACATCGCCTTCGCGCACACCGGCGCGCTGCGCGGGACTTTTCTCTTCCACTGACAACGCGACCACGCCCGTTTCTTTAGGCAGATCATAGAAGCGCACTACGCGACGATGAATGGGCACGGTCTGCGCCGAGACGCCGATGTAGCTGCGGCGGATGCGTCCATCGCGCAGCAGGCGGCTGGCCACAAACTTTGCCGTGTTGATGCCGATGGCAAAACAGATTCCCTGCGCCGGTAGGATCGTCGCCGTGTTCACGCCGACCACGCGGCCTGCGGAATCGACCAGCGGGCCGCCGGAGTTGCCCGGGTTGAGCGCGGCGTCGGTTTGGATCACGTCGTCGATGAGGCGGCCGGAGTAGGAGCGCAGGGAACGTCCGAGGGCGCTCACTACACCTGCTGTTACTGTCGACTGAAACCCATACGGATTGCCGATGGCTACTACGAGTTGTCCTACACGAAGCTGTTGCGAATCGCCGAGCGCGGCTGCGGTGAGGCCGGGTTCGCCTGCGCGGGCTTGATCGATGCGGATCACTGCGAGATCGCTCGCCGGGTCGTCGCCGATAGAACTGGCGGGCATGCGGCGGCCGTCGGATAGCGTGACGTCGATCCGCTGCGCGTTGTGCACGACGTGGCTGTTGGTGATGATCAGGCCGTCGGGAGTGAATACGAAGCCCGAGCCTCCGCCGCGGCGTTCGCGCGGCTCGCCGGAGCGCGTGCTGCCGGCGGATTGATGCACTTCAATGTTCACCACCGAAGGGCTGATGCGCTCGACCGCGCCTGTTACGGCGCGGGAGTAGGCGTCGAGCAGGGAATCGTCGTCGGTCGTCGGGGGTTGTACAGACGCCCGCGACGACTCTTCTGCCCAACGGTTTGCTTCAGGTTGATTCACTGAGGCAACGTGGGCAGGCTCAGCAGAAAAGAGACTTCCAACTTCCTGGTTCATGCTGGATAGATGTTGGTCGATCTACTTCGGATTCAGGCGGGCGTAAGCAAGAAAAAAACCGGGACCATGGTGCGGTCCCGGTGTTGAGTTGGCTGGTTGCCCGGATAAAAATTTTAGAGTTTTCTGTCGTCCCTTCGGGACTTGTTCCAATTTTTTAAGACTACCCGGCACTTGCGTGCCGGGCTGCAATATGTCGCCCCTCCGGGGCTGGAAGCCTTGTCAAAAAAGCAGCGCGCATTGCGTGGCGGACAGCCGAGGGCGGCGTCCCCCATAGAGCTTTCTACGCGGTCCTTCTTGGTCGCACCGTCAAATCGCGCACCTGGGTTAGGATGCTCGACATCTGCATCCCATTCAGTTGCGAGACGAACGGCAGGATCTCCGCGATGAACTGATCTTTCACCAGTTCGCTGATTTCGTCCTGGCGGTTTTTTTCACCGCCGCTGAGCAGTTCGGGCACGGTTACCTCCAGCGCGCGCGCCAACCGTTCCAGGGAAAACAGCGTGGGCGTGGCCTTTTCGTTTTCGATCTTGGAAACGTAAGTCCGGGGCACGGACATGCGTCCGGCAAGCTGCCGCTGGCTGAGCCCACCGCGTAAACGCAGCGAGCGAATCGATGTTGCCAGGTTGAGGTGTCCACGACCGGTACCGGGCATGGGCATCATTACAGGCGGGGCAATCATTACTGGTTCAGGTTCGGGCTCCTCGTCCATGGACGAGTGGCAGCGCCGGCAATTGTTATTCACCGTACGGAATTGAACCAGCAGGCAATGATCGCAACGGACGACTTCCCTAGAATCTACCGGGGCAAGAGTCGTGGCCATCGGGTTGTGGGAGTGCCAGAGCGGGCTCTCCTTCACATCTACAAAGGGAACCTGAAAATTGGGGGAAGGTTCCAACCGCAGGGACAATCTGAGGTACAAGGCCTGTGGAAGTCAAGGTTAAAATGCATAAAGCCGCGAAGTTTGGCGGTGAAAACCAAAACGAAGCGGCGAAATCCCGCAGAAAAAGGGCTGAAAGCATGATCGATCGTGAGAGCGCGTGGTGTTTACTAACTATGTTCCGAACGATGTTGCAAATACCAAGCTACAGATTCGTTGATCTCTTAAGAAATTCACGGAAATAGCACAGAAAATTAGAAGTGTGCACTGTTGACCAGTCAGAGTTGAGGAGCATTAGCTACTATTAATTCTAGGAAAAGCGGGGCCCCTCTCAGGGCGGAGGAGGAGTAGCAGTTATGCCCAGAATCTTATTGGCTGAGGACGACGATGCTGTCCGCGATATGCTACAAGTTGCGCTGGAGCGCGATGGTTTCGAGGTAGCTGCCGTAGCGAATGTGCGCGACGCACTCCGTTGCATCGCGACAGAGAACTTTGACGCACTGCTTTCTGACTTACACATGCCACACGCCGGTGATGGGTTTACCGTCGTCAGCGCGATGCGACACACGCACCCAAAGGCCGTAACACTGGTGCTCAGCGGCTACCCACAGCTCGACGAAGCGCTGTCAGCTATCCGCTTACAAGCTGACGAGATCCTCGTAAAGCCAATTGAAATCTCCTCACTCCGAGAACTTATCCGACGGAAACTCGCAAACCCCGTCTCCGTCCGGCCACTGCCCACAAAGAGTGTGGCCTCTATCCTTGAACATGACCTTGATGCGACGATCCAGGACTGGCTCGCACTGGTAGACCAAGATGAAGAGCTGACCTGTATCCCATTAAGCTTTGAGGCCCGTGCAGGTCATCTTCCCAATCTCATTGCTGATCTGATTTACCGCTTGCGTCTCCCTCAAGCTGAAAAAGCGCGCATATCCATCCCAGCACGTGAGCACGGGAATCTTCGCCGTCATCAAGGCTACACTGCCGCGATGGTGGTCGAGGAATCGCGAATCCTACAAGTCAGTATCTTTAACACCTTACAAAACAATCTGGATAGAGTGGATTTCAGCAAAGTGCTGCGAGACGTTATCACTATTGCCGACGAAGTGGATTCGCAATTGAAGCAGGCCATGCACAGTTACACACCTGCGGGGTTGGCGGCATAAAGCGGCAGACCCTTCGTGAATTTTCAACCCCGTAAGTCAGACGTTTAGCTTCCAATACCCACCGAGCGAAGCCTTCTTGACCTTTTGCTCGCCAAGCAGAAGGTTCAACGCCGTACCGACTCTATCCCGGCGCTTTCGAAGCTGTGCCGCCAGATCATTCTCGCCAACCACAACCTCCCCGGACGGGTAGCGGCGATGGACACTGAGTGCATAGTTTGAAATTTTGTCAGCGATGGCGCGAACCTCTTTTCCCTCTTCCTTCGTTCGTTGCGCACGTTCGGTGCGGGTTTCGTCTGTCTCAATGGATCGTATGGATGTGACTGCAATTCGGACAGCATGAGCAAACGCCGCACCTTTTCTCCAGTGTGAGCCGATCCAGGAAGAGAAGTTTGCGTGGGGAGGCACAATCCGAATGAGCCAAGCCGAGTGGAATCGGTAAGCCCGGAGAATCCTGCCATCGAGTTTGCTCAATTCATCGCCAAGTTCGCGGAGGCGGTCGTTTCTTGCTTGATATGCGTCAATTTCTGGTTGGGATGTCTCGACGAGGGTGATCCTCACGGGGTTGCGCATCTCGGCGCTGATCTCTTGCACTTTGTAGTTCATCGCCAGTCTCCTTATCGCTTCCCAGTAATGATGTGACCTCCCAAGACAGAAGACTGATCAATTGTGGACAGGAGGAAGAAATAAAAATGTCCCACTCGGGATGCTGTTGAGTCTTCGACAAGCGAAAAGGACTGCGCCTGAAAAAAATCTGCTTAAGATGTTTCCCGTTTTAATATCCCCCAACTCAAACAGCGTTCGCTGGCATCCAATGCACGGCCATAAGGGGAATCCGCATGAGCGAATCGTCAAACCGTATGTTGTTACTCCTGCAAGAGCTTTCGCTGTTGGGTGGTGAAGAAACGAATTTCGCCGAAAAGCAGAAGCGCCGTGATGAAATCAGCCGCGAAATGAAGGAACTCGCAGAAAGAAAACAGAGCGAAACCGCCTAGAGTCTGTGGCCGCAGCTTGCCTACGCGTCGTGCGAGATCGGAACGCCAGGAACTGGATGGCGCTTTAAGCAAATCTGAAGCACCACATCCCATCTTTGCCCATCGTAGAAGATTGTTGTCTTCTGAGGCTTCATCGCCGCTCCACAAAAGCACCGATCACTTTGCGTTTTGCTTGAGTTGGAATTCGGCAAACTTACTATCGAATCATACGGGGTTCTATGGACCATGGTGGTGGGCCTTCATTATTCCCTCATACCCTAGAGCGTGGAATAAATTATGTCTGAGCAGTATCGCAGGCACTACTAGCTTGAATCCGATAGTGACCCAGGAAACTCGGGAGTTGCACTATCGCGCGATTGGGTTGTTTTAACCGGACCACTTTGCGGATGTAGCATTCTTCGTGAATTGCTTTTCCGCTTTCATCGGTGTTGCAGGTTTCCAGTTGGACAGGTTTGTTGCACAAGGTGCAAGTTGGCACCCATCGAGCGCTTGCGGGAGCAGGATCATTTGACGTGTAGTTCATGGAACGTCTCCTTCAGGGAAGAGATTGTTACTTTAAAAACTACATTCACCCGAAGGAACAGGCTGTGCAATTTTGCACACGTTCTCGTTTTCGACATGGTGAGCAAGAATATACAGTCACACTCACCGTCTCCCGGCACACTTGATTCAGAATCTCCCGTAGGAGGGAACTATGTTAGGTCTGGGTTTGGTGGGAACGATTATCGTAATTGCAGTGATTATTTGGCTTGTGCGTAGAGTATGACCGCGTTTACTTGCTAATCGGCTTCATTTTCTTTGGTGATTCAAGCGTGTTTGTAAGTGTCTTCTTCGCGTCCTTGATCCAAGCGTCTATCACCTTACGGAGTCCGCCATCGATGCAGCTATCGCGGGCCTTTTCGAGCATCGCTAAGTCTACCTTTATCCTTGCAATGTCCGCAGAGGATGGCATGTCTGGCAGTGTACGATATCGAACATTGGAATGAGCCGTGAATTCGAGTAACGCATCATTGGCTTTTGACGGAAGCCTAACGCAAAAGAAGGCTACACGGGAAAGCCCGGCAAACCCAAAACCCGATAGGAACCACGACACCGTCGCACGTTGCCTAAATGGCGAGTATCTTAGCTAACATGCCTATAATCATAGCGAGAGAGACAGCATGGGAACTCCTAACTGAGTTCACCCAGTCAGAAAGTTTGCGCAAGCACGCGCTGGCGGTGGAGGCGTGCATGCGGGCGTGCGCGGGAAAGTTTGGCGCTGAAAATTCGGAGGCGTCGGCACTTGGGTTAACCGAGGAGGATTTGTGGGGCATCGTTGGCCTCATTCATGATTTCGACTATGACAAATATCCCAGCCTCGAAGAGCATCCGTACAAGGGCAACGAGATCCTGAAAGAGCGGGGATGGCCGGAGGTGATCCGGCGCGCCATCATGTCACACGCCGAATATACCGGCGTTACTCGTGATACGCCGATGGAGAAAGCCTTATTTGCCTGCGACGAGCTTGCCGGATTTATTACCGCCGTGGCTCTGATCAAGCCGGGAAAATCGTTGGCCGAAGTGGCTGCGAAGTCAGTCAGAAAGCGGATGAAGGACAGAGCCTTCGCGCGCAAAGTGAATCGCGACGACATTGTGAACGGCGCGGCCGCTCTGGGCGTGGATTTGGATGAGCACATTGCTTTTTGCATTGCGGTGCTGCAGGGGATTGCCGGAGACCTAGGATTGGATGGGAGCGCGGCGAAGACGGCTTGAGGCTAGAGGAGGCGGTATGTCGATTCGAATTCTTTTAATCGTATTTGCATTGTTGGCCGCGGCACAGCCCCAAAGTGTGGATATCCCCGATACGGCCGCAGGGCATACGCTCAAGGCGTGGCTCGATGCCTTCAACAGCGGCGACCGTGCCGCGGAGGAAAAGTACCTCAAGACCTACGATCCCGAGCGCTCGCTCGACGACGAAATGCGCTTCCGTGGCATGACGGGCGGCTTCGTTCTCACGCAAATCCTAAAGAGCGATCCCCAGCGCATCGAATTCATGGTCAAGGAGCACAATAGCGACACCGTCGCCATCGGGAAGATGGAGCTCAAAGCCGGCGAGCCCATCAAAGTGGCGAGTTTCGGCTTGCGTGCCGTTCCGCCCGGGACCAAGGCCGCCGATCTCAGCTTCAAGATTGACGCCGCCACGCGCGCCAAAGTGATCGATGGAGCGGTCGCGGCGCTGAACGATACTTATGTCTTCCCGGAAAGCGCCAAGAAAATGGAAGAAGCCGTCCGCGCACATCAGCGGAAGGGCGACTACGACGCCATTACCGACGGCGACGACTTCGCCAAGCGCCTTACGGACGACTTCCAGGCTGTAAGCCACGATAAGCACCTGCACGTGATGTTCAGTCCCGCCGAGTTGCCCGATTTCGACAACCAGAAGCCCGATCCCAAGCGTGAAGAAGAAGAGCGCACACAGATGGAGCGCTCGAATTGCGGCTTCAAAAAAGCGGAAATTCTGGACGGCAATATCGGCTATCTGAAGTTCGACTTTTTTGCCGGCCCAGGAATTTGCGGGCCCACAGTGGTTGCCGCGATGAATTTTCTGGCCAACGTCGATGCCATCATTTTCGATTTGCGGGAAAACGGCGGCGGCGATCCCAAGATGGTGGCTTTCATCTCATCCTATCTCTTTGCCGAGCGCACTCATTTGAACGACCTGTGGACGCGGAAGGGTGAGGTTACCGACCAGTATTGGACCGACGCTTACGTTCTCGGCAAACGCCTGGACGGCAAACCGGCCTTCGTGCTCACGTCCAAGGAAACTTTTTCCGGCGGGGAGGAATTCACCAACAATCTGAAAGTGTTGAAGCGTGCCACGATCGTCGGCGAAACCACTGGCGGCGGCGCGCATCCCGTGCGCGGCCATCGGATCACCGAGCATTTCAGCATCGGTGTACCGTTCGCTCGAGCCATCAATCCCATCACGCACACCGATTGGGAAGGCACTGGCGTGGAACCAGATGTGAAGGTCGATGCTCCGCAAGCTTTAGAAGTGGCTACCAAGCTGGCGACAGAACGCATCCACGACAAGGACAATGCGCAAAAGAATCAGCCTGTGCCAACGAAATAGGTTGGTGACAGTGTGGCATGGCTGAGGTTCAACGGAGTGCGTCAGCCACTTTTCCGCTGGCAATTAACTCCGCAATCCGCGCGAAATCTTTGTACATGACGCGGTCTTTGTCGACTATGAGGCACGCGGACCGGATTGCTGCGTGGGCCGCTTGTCCGCGCTTCGAGGTTTTCAATGGAGCCAGGAAATCGATTGCCTGGGCTACGGCCATAGCTTCAATCGCCAGCACGTTGCGCGTGTTCTCTACGATGCGCTTCAGCTTGTTTGCCGCCGTCATGCCCATGGAGACAAAATCTTCTTTGTTGCCAGAGGTCGTGATCGAGTCTACTGACGCGGGATGGGCCAGCACTTTGTTCTCGCTGACCAGCGCGGCCGCCGTGACCTGCGGCATCATGAAACCAGAATTCAATCCTGCGCCTTGCGCCAGAAACGGCGGCAAACCCTCGCTGAGCGCGGGATTCACCAGACGCTCAATTCTGCGCTCGCTGATGCCGGCGAGGGCGCAGAGAGCGATGCCGAGAAAATCCAAAGCAAAGGCCAACGGCTCACCGTGAAAATTTCCCCCAGAAATCACATCGCCAACGGAATTTTTGGCGTCAGTGATGAAGACCAGAGGATTATCCACGGCCGAGTTCGCCTCGATCTCAAACACTTCGCGGCAGTGAGCCAGCGTGTCGCGCACGGCGCCGTGCACCTGCGGAATACAGCGCAGCGAGTAGGCGTCCTGCACGCGGCCGCATTCGCGGTGCGATTCGCGAATCTGGCTGCCTTCGAGCATCTTGCGCAGATTCGCCGCTGTCTTCATCTGTCCGCTGTGTGGACGCGCTTTGTGAATGCGTTCATCGAAGGCCGCATCAGTGCCTTTCAGCGCGTCGCAGCAAAGGCCGCCAAGCACGTCAGCGGAATCGACCAGCGTCTCCGTGGCCAGAAGCGCGAGCGTGCCTACGGCGAGCATGCCTTGCGTGCCGTTTATGAGCGAAATGGTTTCTTTTGCTTCCAGCACGAGAGGTTTGATCTGCGCTTGTTTCAGCGCGTCGACGCTGGGAATGCGCGCGCCGGTTGCGTCGATGCATTCGCCCTCACCAATTAATGCCAGCGCGAGATGAGCCAGGGGAGCGAGATCGCCGCTCGCACCCACACTGCCTTGCGACGGCACGTAGGGAGTGACGCCGCGGTTCAACATCTCGCACAGAGTGTCGATGACAATTCCGCGAACCCCAGAGAATCCTTTCGCCAGAGAGTTGGCGCGCAGGAGCATCATGGCGTGCGTTTCCGCGACCGCGAGTGGTTCACCGACTCCGACGGCATGCGAACGTACGAGGTTCACTTGCAGCTCGCGAATCTGCTCACCAACAATGCGCACATCGCTGAGCTTGCCCACGCCGGTGGTGATCGCATAAGCCAGCTTGTTGCCGGCAACGATCTCATCGACGACAGCGCGGGCGCGGTTTACGGCCTCGCGCGCGTCGGCTGACAAGAGCACGGGGCGACGGTTGTTGATCTGCGCGACTTCGCGCACCTCTTCCAGAGTGAGATCGTTGCCGTTGATGTGCAGTGCGTTCAAATAAGTTTCCTGTTCTTTTCAGTTCTATTCTTTCCAGTTCTATTGGCCGGACGGAAGTTTTCCCACGGCTGCGCGAAATGCTTTTAAATATTTCTCCGGCAACACAGTAATCTTCATCGCCGCATCCGTGACGATGTGCGTGGTCTCACCTTCGGCCAGCAGCAGGCCATCTACTGCTCGGCGCAATTCATAACCAAAGTGGACCACGGAGTCGCGCACGTTTAACAATTCCGTGCGGACAAGGACTTCATCATCGTATCGCGCCGGAGCGCGGTAGCGGCATTTGGCCTCGGCCACGGCAATGAAGCAGTTGTCCTGGCTTTCCATGTCGCGGTAGGAAAAGCCCAGTTGACGCAGCAATTCGACGCGTCCCACCTCGAACCAGATGAAATGATTGGAATGGTAAACCACTCCCATCTGGTCGGTCTCGGCATAGCGAACGCGCAGCCGGATTTCATTGATGGCGCTGGGGTGGTTCGAATTCATTTTGTGCTCCACACCGGCTTGCGTTTTTCGAGAAATGAGGTGATGCCTTCATGGAAGTCGGCGGTGGTGCGGATCGCGGCGTTCTCGCGGACGGCAGCTTCGATTTGTGCATCCAGTTCGGCGCGGCTGTGATCGCTGAGCAATTTCTTGGTCGCGCGCAATGATGCTGGGCTGTTCTCCATCAGCAAGGTCGCCAGTTCGCGCGCGTGGGCCATCAGTTTTTCTGGCGCGACGATTTCGTTTACCAAACCCATCTTCGCCGCTTCTTCCGCGCCGATGATTCTTCCGGTCAGCAGCAGATCGCGCGCCTGCTTCTCGCCGACCTGCCGCAGGAGAAACGTTGAAACAATCGCGGGGACGAAGCCGATACGGACTTCGGTGTAGCCGAACTTGGCTTCTGGCACGGCAAGCGTGAAGTCGCATAGGAAAGCCAATCCAGTTCCGCCGGCGATGGCTGCGCCGTTTACGGCGGCGATTGTGACTTTGGGGAATTCGTAGAGCGAACGGAAGAGCCGGACCATGGTCTCAGAATCTTTCAGGTGCTGCTCGGGCGAACGGCCGATCAGCGACTTCAGATTGTCGAGGTCCATGCCTGAGGAGAAAGCCTTGCCCGCGCCGGTGAGGATGAGCACGATCGCGTTGGACGCTTCCACTTCTTTCAACGCGGCGAGCAGATCGTCGATCAACTCGAAGCTGATGGCGTTGCGCTTGTCGGGACGATTCAGCGTGATGGTGGCGACGCCGGAGTCGTGGGCGAGTTGTATGGTTGAGTAGTTCATAGATTGAACAGTTCTGCCTTATAAGGGACGGGGTGAACGAACTGCCGTTTCCCTAGGGGCTAAAGCCCACTTCTTCATTATTTGTCGCCGGCGGTACGGCTGAAGCCGTGCCCTTCCCAAAACACATCCCCTTCTGCTGCCGTCATCTAGGCGTCATCTATCGAGTTCGTATATCTTGCACCTATCTCAGCGGTCGCGCGCAGCAAGGCGTCCAACGGCTTGAGTGAAGGCAGTTCGGCGCTACGCTGCTGCAAGGTTTCGATCACTTTTTCAGTTGCGATGTTTCCGATCAGGGCGTCCTGCGCGAACGGGCAGCCGCCCAATCCACCAATCGCAGAATCAAAGCGGCGGCAGCCGGCGTCGTAAGCCGCGAGAATTTTCGCTGCGGCTTGCTCGAGACGGCTGTGCAGGTGCACCCCGATCTCCAGATAATCGTACTTCGCCATCACCGCGCCGACGAGTTCGCTGACCTGCTCCGGAGTGGCCATGCCGACGGTGTCGGCGAGCGAAATCATGCGGAGGTTGTCGACTTCCATCAGCGAGATGGCCTCGATTACTTCATCCACGTTCCACAAATCGCCGTAGGGATTGCCGAATGCCATGGAGATGTAGACGACCACATCGAGCGCGGCATCGTCGGCTTTCTTTTGAATCTTTTCCAGTTCATCGAGTGCGTCTTCGGCGGACTGATTCTGATTCTTGCGCAAGAATGTTTCGGAAATCGAATAGGGAAAGCCGAGCGTGTGTACTGCTTGCGTCGTGATGGCGCGCTGCGCGCCTTTTTCGTTGACCACGATGCCGATGATCTCCACATCGTCGGGAGGGTCGAGTTCTTTCAAAACTTCTTCGGAATCAGCCATCTGCGGCACGGCCTTCGGCGAGACAAAGGAAACGGCATCGATGTGCTTGAATCCCGCGCTGATCAAGGCTTGCAGGTAAGCACGCTTGATGTCAGACGGAATCTGCCCCTTCAGCCCTTGCCAGGCATCGCGGGGACATTCGATAAGCTTCACTAAGTCAGACAAATCATTTCACCACGGAGACACGGAGGCACGGAGAAACCTTATAGAACTTTTCTCACAATTCCTCCGCGCGTTAAGACAGACACGTTGAAATTCAGGATTAGCCCGACCCTTTTGCCGGTCATGTTTGCAGCACTCCTACCTTGAACTCCGCTACATCGGGGTTCAGCGCTGCCGCTTCCAGAGCTTGTGCTATGGCATCGCGGGTCTCGATGGGATCGATAATCTTATCGATCCACAACCTGGCCGCGCCATAGCGCGGGTCGGTTTGCTCGTCGTAGGTGCGCTTGGTCGATTCGTACAATTCTTTTTTTTCTTCTTCGCTCAACTTTGTGCCGCCGCGCTCCAGTTGCTTCACCTTGATCTCCACCAAGGTTCCCGCGGCGGCATCGCCGCCCATGACGGCGTAGCGCGCCGTCGGCCAGGCGAACACGAAGCGGGGATCAAATGCCTTGCCGCACATGGCATAGTGTCCCGCACCAAAGGAACCTCCCACAATCACGGTAATTTTCGGCACCACGGAATTTGATACCGCATTCACCATCTTCGCACCGGCTTTGATGATGCCGCTCCATTCCGCGTCGCGGCCTACCATGAAGCCATTTACATCGTGGAAAAAAATCAGCGGAATCAAGTTCTGGTTGCAGTCCATGATGAAGCGGGCGGCCTTTTCTGCAGACTCCGTATAGATGACGCCGCCAAATTCGGTGCGCTTGTGGCCTTCGTGATCGATCGCTTGCGCGTGCAGCTTCTGGTTGGCGACGATGCCGACGGCGAAACCGCCGATGCGGCCATAACCGCAGACCAGCGTCTTGCCGTATTCCGCTTTGTATTCATCGAAGCGGCTGCCATCGAGCACGCGCGCCAGAATTTCTTTCATGTCGTAGGGGCGCGCGGGCGAGGAATCGTAAATGCCGTAAATCTCCTCCGCAGCCATTGCCGGCTCGACCGGCTTTTTGCGATCCCAGGGAGATTGGCGGCGGTATCCCCATTTTTCAATGATGGAGCGAATGCGCGCGAGGCAGGATTGATCGTCGGGCTCGCGGAAATCCACTGTGCCGCTGATGGTCGAGTGCATGGCCGCGCCGCCTAAATCTTCCGCGGAAACTTTCTGCCCAATCGCTGCCTGTACCAGTGCCGGCCCCGCTAAGAATAATCCGCTGCCATCGGTCATCAGAACGTGATCGCACATTACCGGCAGGTATCCGCCGCCAGCCACGCACATGCCCATGATGGCGGCGATCTGCGGAATGCCGAGGGCGGACATGACGGCGTTGTTGCGGAAGACGCGGCCAAAATCATCCGTGTCCGGAAAAACATCTTCCTGCAGGGGCAGGAACACACCGGCCGAATCCACCAGGTAGATGGTCGGGATGCGATTCTCGATGGCGATGTTCTGAGCGCGAATCACCTTCTTCGACGTCATGGGAAAAAACGCGCCCGCTTTCACCGTGGCGTCATTCGCGATGATCATCACCAGCCGGGTATGGATCCTGGCCATGCCGGTAATCACGCCCGCGGCGGGCGCGCCACCCCACTCTTCGTACATGCCGTGGGCGGCGTAGACGCCCAGCTCGAAAAAAGTTCCGGGGTCGGCCAGCAGTTCAATGCGCTCGCGCGCGGTGAGGCGGCCTTTGTTGTGCTGGTTTTCGATGGCCTTCGAGCCGCCGCCTTCGCAAATCTTCTCGCCTTCATTGCGCACCTGGGACATGAGGTCGGCCAGAAAGCGCATGTTGGCCTCGAATTTTGCCGAGGTGGGGTCGAGTTTCGTGGTCAGGACGTTCGACGCCTGAGACGAAGAAACTACGGGAGCTTCGCTGCGTTCGGCCATGGGTACGGATGAAGAGGCGGACTGATTACGGTATACCACGGGTGTAGGGGCGCGCAACGCGGTGAGGGAAAGAGGTAGTGTCCTAATAGTGCGTTGTTGGGTTTACTGGACGATCTTAGATTCCCGCCATCGCGTCACTAGTATCCGGGTTACGTAGCAAGCCTCATGAACGGCCATGCCGTTTTCATCGGCATGGAGATCGACCGTTAGATCGACTAGTTTGGCACAAATTGTACAGGGTATTTCTGGGAAAGGGTGACCAACCATAAAGCCTCCTTCGGAGGGTCACAAGTAGCGTAGAAGAAAACGAAAGGACGTACTGAGCACAATTGAACAGATCATAAAATCGCCGCCCCCAATGGTTAGAAATCAGCGACTGCTATGCATCGTGCGAGATCGGAACGCTAGGGGCTGGACGGCACTTTGAGCAAACCTGAAGCACAACGTCCCATCTTTGCCCGTCGTAGAAAAGCGTTGTCTTCTGAGGCTTCATCATTGCTCCACAACGGCACCGAGCGACTTGTTTTTTGCTGGAGTTGGAATTTAGGAAACTTACTATCGAATCGTGCAGGGTTTCAGGGACCATGGCGGTTGGCCCTCCATTTATTTTCCCGATACCCTAGTCGATGGGTCCGAATCATGTCTGAGCAATATTGCTCACTTTGTACGGTATCGCACAGAGCGGGAGCAACGCACTATTAGGAGACTACCTGGAAAGGCCGCCCAAGCCATGCTTAGAAACAACGACGCCGCGTCGAGTTTTGTTACTGCAACCCAAGTCGATGCAGCAAATCCTGAAACCGAGGTTCTCCGCGGAGTTTCGTCCAGGCTGGGTCGACCTTCAGGTAGAGCAGAGCGGGTTCGGCTGCGCGATAGCAGTTATCGAGTGCGTTGAGAGCTGCCGAGTTTCTGCCCAGCACGACATTCGCCTCAGCTGAGAGGCAAGCGTCTACGCGGATGTCTTGATTGCGCGCCAGCTCGCTTGATCCCCCGGGCTTCGCCAACTCTTCCATTACTGCCCGGTAGCCGCCGTGCGCGTAGACCTGTTGCAGGGCCTGGGCGTAGCCGGGAGAGTCGGCAAGGCGGGCATCTTCCATGCTTTCCTTGAGCCAAAGATCGTACTCGCCCGCCTGTTTGTAATATTGCAAAAGATAGAAGTGCACTGGCAGGAAGTTGGGATTTGCGGCCAGAACCTTCTGGTATGCCTGCAGCGCCAAGTCGTAGCGGCCGGCCAAGTAGTAGGCGTAGCCCACGTCGGCGTTGATGATCAGAGAGAGCGGATCCAGTTCCTGCGCGCGGTGCAGTTCCGAGATTGCTTCGTCGTGGCGTCCTTCTGGCCCCAGAAGCAGATTGCCATACCAATGGTGGGCCTGCGCGGAATTCGGGTTCAATTCGAGTGCGCGTTGAAATTCCTGTTCCGCGCCGGTCCAATCCCAATCGTGCAGGATGCGAACCGCCGCCAAGGACGTATGTGCCTCGGCCAGCGTGCCATCAAGTTGTAGGGCTTTTTCGGCGGCCGTCTTGGCATCCGACATTCCGGTAGGGTCATCCCCGAAGAGCACAAGAAGCGTCTGGCAATCGGCCAGGCCGGAATATGCCAGCGCAAAGTAGGGGTCTTTTTCAATGGCTTGGTTGAAGTATTCGATGCCCTTGTGAAATCCCTCTACATTTCTCTGATTCCAGGCATAGCGGCCACGCAGGTAAAAATCCAACGCTTCGGGATTCACTGCGCGTCCACGCCGCAGGCGACCACTCTCCTCGGCGGTCAGGTTCAGCTTGACTTGGTTGGTAATCGCTTCGGCTACGCGCGCCTGCAGGGAAAGCACGTCTTTCAGATCGCCGTCGTAGGCCGCGGCCCAGATGTGCCGGTCGGTCGAGGTGCGAATCAACTGCGCCGTGATCCGGACTCGGTCGCCTGAGCGCAGCACCGAGCCTTCGACTACTGCATCCACTCCCAACTCACGCCCGATTTCAGGCAGTGGCGTGCGCGTGGCTTTGTATTGCATGATCGAAGTCTTGGAGACGACCTTGAGCTCGCGAATCTGGGCGAGATCGGTGATCAGCTCGTCGGTCATCCCGTCCACGAAATATTCCTGGTTGGGATCATTGGATAGATTTTGCAAAGGGAGCACGGCAACGGAGCGGATGAGATCAGGGTCCGCATACGTCGAACCATTTTTGTTTCCAATTCGCGCCTTCGAGAAAAGCTACTACGCGACGAGAGCGAGGCCACCCATGATGCCCTGAATCCAGCCGCGCCGGCGGGCCGAATCTGGAGTTTGAGGGTGGAAGCCGTTTCCGTTGCTGCCGGAGGCGGGATGGAAATCGGCGTAAGGCGGCGAACCTTCCTTCGGCGTTACGGAAGCTACCAGCGATTCGCCATGATAGTTCGAAGCGGGGGAAGACGTCGTGCTCAAACCGACATCCCAGCCTAGCCCTGAACCTTTTCCGTTGACTCCTTCGTGCTTGCCGGCTCCACTCTTGCCTTCTTCACTCTCGATTTCCCGTACCCCGGCCACGAAGCGGTAGCCTCGCTTGGGAACCGTCTCAATGTAGCGGCTGCCGTCTTCGCCATCCCGCAGCGCCTTACGCAACAAATACACCACCTGGCTGAGATTATTTTCCTCGACCACCGTATCGCGCCATACAGTTCGCATGAGCGCATCTTTTTCCAGGAGGCGGCCATTGTTCTCGACTAATACCAATAGGGTGTCGAAGGCGCGGGGTGGTAATTCCATGCGCGCCGCGCCGTGGAGCAGCAGACGCTCGACCGGGGTCCAGCACGAAGGGACCGAATCCGTATAAATGTTTGACTGTCTTATTCATGAACCCCGTTCATAAAACCCAGTCATTACGACCGTCATTAGCGCGTCATTACCGCCCTAAGAAAATCTTCATAAAAAAATGAAGTTTGGCTAAGGACATCGAAGCGACCTCTGCGTCACATTACCGGTGCTACTTCAGTGGAGGCCTTAGAGTTCGTCCGGCCAAAAGTTTAGCCGAGTCCCGCGAAGACTCGGTAGGGCACGAACGTGGTGGTGGGGGCCACCTTTCTCCTAGGCATCCGTCAACGAATCAAGTGCTTCGCAAGCACCTACGCTAAAGTTTGCGCCGCTTATTTTTTCGGCTGATAAGGCTGGAGCGGCCAAGCAGGGTCACGGGGGGAGGATTCACGGCTTTCCAGCTTTTGATCTCAAAGGGTTGCGAGGGAGAGGGCAAAACTGCTTCGTCAGTCCTGAGAACCTAAGCTGGGGAGTTCCGAATCCTTCTCCGGTGCCGCTGTTGCACCGTGACCTAAGACCTCTTCTCCATCCACTCCGCCAGCCGGCAGCCATCCTCCTCCAGCAAAAATGTTCCAGCGCCAAAGCACTCGCCGAAGATGCGATGCGATTCCTGATCACGTGCTGCTCGAGAAATCCATTGCTTTCCCACCTGATACTGCGAAGCGGTGAACCATTTCTGCGGCAGCACTTCCACTAGCCCTGCCTGCATATAAAGAACAAAAAGTGCGAACGCCGGATCGTCATTCGACATCGCCTTATAGCTGGTGGGTACGATTAACTCATCCACTGCCGCGAATTCAGGCGGCACGGCGATTTTATGCATGCCTGGGCCGAGCGTAAGCGGTACTTCGAAGTCTGCGGCTGGCGGGGTCTTCGAGTAGATGCGGTCGGAAGACTGCTTGAACCATCCGGCAATTTCAGACAGGTCGAATGCTTCGAGCTGATCGGGATCGAAGCAGGTTAGACGAATGTTGCGACCCTCCGGGCACCAAACCCCGAGGGAGTGCGGCGGCACAATAAACGGCCGGCAGTAGGTATTGAGTGCCAGCCGAGGCTTATCCGGTTCGCCTTCCAGAGCCAGCGAGATCACATATCCGACCGGGCCCTCGCTGCCTTGATGCGTCCAGACGAACCGCTGACCAGCGGCGGATTGAAAGGCAGGAAATGTTTTCCAATACCACGGCGCAGGACCAACCGTGCGATCGAGTTGTTGGCGGATGAGAGTGAGATTGGGAGTGGGCATTAAGAAAATTGAGCGATTAGTGATCGCGCCAGTTGGCGATTGAAGATATTTATCCCGCCACGCCCGCGCTCTTCACATTGTCGCGGATGAACTTCACAATGTCATCCATGGCCGTGCCGGGCTGGAAGATGGCGGCCACGCCGCGTTTCTTGAGAGCATCGACATCCTGATCGGGAATAATGCCGCCGACCAGCACCAGAACGTCATCCATCTTGTTCTGTTTGAGTAAGTCGATCACACGAGGCACGATGGCATTGTGGGCGCCCGACAGAATCGAGAGCCCGATCACCTGCACATCTTCCTGCAGCGCGGCACTGACAATCATCTCCGGCGTTTGCCGCAGCCCGGTGTAAATCACTTCCATGCCTGCATCGCGCAACGCCCGCGCAATTACCTTGGCGCCGCGGTCGTGCCCATCGAGCCCCGGCTTGGCTACAAGCACGCGGATTTTGAGATCAGCCATCGCCTTTCATTTAACCACAGAGGCGACAAAGCGGCACAGAGACTCTGGCTTTCCCGGTCCTGGTTTTCTGCGTTTCTGCCGTGCTAAAGGATTTTGGTGTCGAGACTCTGCCACAAGTACCAGCACGCCACGCTGCGGTAAGGCTCCCAACGCTTCGCGATTTTTTCCATCTGCTCGGGTGTGGGCAGCTTGATCTTGCGCTTGCGGGCCTTCTTGGTCTTCATCGTTTTTGCCGTTGCGGACTTCTTTCCGGCAGAGGATTTCTTCGTCGCCTTTGCACGCTGCACGTCGAGATAGTGCTTGTACATCGCCATGCGCACGCCGAAATCGCCCGTCGGCAAAACATTCTCGCGCTTCAGGGTGAACATCAGAAACATCTGCGCTGTCCACACGCCGATGCCTTTCACCTGCGTGAGGTGCTCGATTACTTCCGCATCCGGCAACGCTGGCAGCCGTGTGAAATCCAGCAATCCGGCTGCCGTCTTCGTGGCGAGATCCTTCAAGTAAGCCGATTTCTGCTTCGACAATCCCGCGCCGCGCATCTGCTCATCACTGAGTTTGAGAATGCCGTCGGGCGTCAGTGGTTCGCCCGCGAGTGAGGCGAAGCGATTGAAGATAGTCACCGCAGCTTTGCCGTTCAGTTGCTGGTAGACAATGGCCTCAGCCAGGCTGTGAAACTCGGCCCGCCCAAAGCGCATGCGGCACGGTCCAATGCGCTCGATGATGGCACGCATCACCGGGTCAGACTTCTTGAGGTGGTTGAGAGCTTTCCGCATGGGTATATATCTTTATCATAAAAATCACTTGTAGGCGAACAAATAACGAATACAAGGACCAGGCGTTGGGTTGAGAGACTATTGTGACGGGGCTTCCAGACGTGGCACACTCACGGCTATGCGGCGAGTGCTGGTGAGGTCACCCTTTCGCCTGACTGGATGGAAGCTGGAATCCAATGCGGCTGCGTGGCGGTTCCTTCGGCGTCATAAGCTCCTTGATGGCTTCGATCAGTTCCTGAATCACGGAATCGTGCGTGTCCAGACGATTTTCCAGTTCATTGATCTTTCCTGCAAGACGCCGGTTTGTGGCTAGCATCTCTCGCAAGCGCACAAAAGCGCGCACCACAAAAACGCTCATCTGCACGGCTCGCGCTGAGTTGAGCACAGTCGCAGCCATAATCGCTCCGTGCTCGGTGAATGCATACGGTGGATACCGGCGCCCGCCGCGAGTTTTCTTTGAGGTTGCAAATTGCAACCTCAAAGCTTCGTGCTCTTTGGAATTCAGTTGAAATGTAAAGTCGGCGGGAAATCGTTCTTGGTTGCGCGTGACCTGCTGGTTGAGGCGCGCTTCACGGTTACGCCATAGAGCTTGGCAAGGTCCACGTCGAGAATCACCCTCTGGTGACGGAGAATTAAGATGTGTGATTCCACGGCGAAGGCCGGCGACCCGCGGTGTTTCGGCATCTTGAACAGTTTTGCATTTTTTGGTTTTCTCATTGGAAAGTGATGAGATTCGACTTCAATCATAGTCTCGGTAGCCGGATAACTTTTGTCCATTGATGAACAAACTGTGTCACCTCCCGTTTTGGTTTTAGTTTGTACGTCACTCTTCCAGGCTTGCCTGCTACGTTATGCTCACCTCTGTATAGGTTCCGTACACTTCGCGCAGCGCCTCGCAAATCTCACCTACGGTCGCATACGCGCGGACAGCATCCACGATGTAAGGCATGGTGTTGGCGGGAGAAATTTCTCCATTCGCGCCGGCCTTCGGTTCCTGTGCTGCGGCTTTCTTTAGCGCGTCGAGACAGCGCTGGACTTCATCGTTCGATCGCCTCGCCCGCAGTGACTTCAATTTTGCGGTCTGCTGCCGCGCCACGGTCTCATCGATGTAGAGAATATGCGGCGATTCTTCTTCGATCACAAACTCATTCACGCCCACGATGACTTTTTCTTTTGCCTCAGCGGCACGCTGGTATTGATAAGATGCCTCGGCGATTTCTTTCTGCGGATAGCCGCGCTCGATGGCCTTTACCATGCCGCCCATGGCATCGAGTTTATTGAAATAGTTGAATGCGCCTTTTTCCATTTCGAGGGTGAGCGCTTCCAGAAAGTACGAACCTCCCAGCGGATCGACGGTCTGCGTTACTCCCGATTCATAGGCGATGATCTGCTGTGTGCGCAGCGCGATGCGCGCCGCTTCTTCGGTGGGTAGAGCCAACGCTTCGTCATAGGAATCACAATGCAGCGACTGCGTTCCACCAAGCACCGCCGCCAAAGCCTGCAAGGCCACGCGGGCGATATTGTTCATGGGTTGCTGGGCGGGCAATGATACGCCTGCCGTCTGGGTGTGAAAGCGCATCAGCCATGTACGCTGATTTTTCGCACCGAAGCGATCTCGCGTCACTTGCGCCCAAATCTTGCGGGCTGCGCGGTATTTGGCGATCTCCTCGAAGAAGTCGTTGTGGGCGTTAAAGAAAAAACTGAGACGCGGACCGAAATCATCCACGGCAAGTCCGCGCCGCAGGGCCCATTCGACGTATTCCACGCCGTCGTACAAAGTGAATGCCAGCTCCTGCAGTGCGGTCGAGCCCGCTTCGCGAATGTGGTATCCGCTTACAGAAATTGTGTTGAAGCGCGGGGTGAACTTCGAGCCAAATTCGAAGGTGTCCACTACAAGCCGCATCGACGGCGCCGGTGGGTAGATGTATTCCTTCTGCGCGATGTACTCCTTGAGAATGTCGTTCTGAAGCGTGCCGGAAATCTTTTTCCAGTCGGCGCCTTGTTTTTCGGCGACAACCAGGTACATCGCCCACAGTATCGACGCCGGTGAATTGATGGTCATCGATACAGTCGTTTTTTCCAGATCAATGCCGCCGAAGAGAATCTCCATGTCTTCGAGGGAATCGATGGCGACGCCACACTTGCCCACCTCGCCTTCGCTGGCGGCGTGGTCGGAGTCATAGCCCATGAGCGTGGGCAAATCGAAGGCAACGGAAAGGCCGCCGCCGCCGTGTTCAAGCAAATACTTGTAGCGCTGATTTGTTTCTTCCGGCGATGCGAAGCCGGAGAACTGCCGCATGGTGTAGAGCTTGCCGCGATAACCGGTGGCGTGAATACCGCGCGTGTAGGGCGATTGGCCGGGGTAGCCGAGATATTTTTCCTCGCTCCAGTCTGCGGGAAGATCGGCCTGGGTATAGAGCCGCCGAACGGGGACACCGGAAATTGTCGTGAAGCGGGCGTGGCCGTTCTCGTCGAGGTTTGTACCGGTGGGCGCACCAATCGGCTGTTCGGGAGCTTTTTCGAGCGTGGGCGCGAGCGTCTTCTCCGCCCAGTTCTTCTCGGCGGCGGAGGGATGACGGTTTTCAAAAACGTCGGCGAGAGGATTTTCCGCAACCTGCGGCTTGGCGCGCTTCTTTTCCATACGAACCCCAGTGTTCTGTTGTGATGATAGGGAAGGGCGCACAAGTGGGCAAGGTGACTTTCTGCAGATTAAACGACCGGTCGGTCAGTAAATATTGCTTCGCTGCGTGCAGGGGATGCAGCGTGAGAATGCCTTTACATGCCCGATTCAGCATAGACACTATAGGGATCCTTCGACTGCGTGAGTCGATTCGCGTTCGCGAATCGGCTCACTCGGCTCAGGATGACATTTGGCCGGTGCGTTTGTGCGACAACTCCCAGGCCTTGGAATATTTCCACGAAACGTAAACCGCGTGGTAGAGATGCAGCAGCAGGCCTTCGCGTCCATCGAGGAAGCCGAGGCGGAAAAAATAGTTGTAGACGAATGTTGCCAGCGGGCGCAGAACGATGTTGACGACGCTGAAGTGCATCTTACCATCGGCTTTGGCCACGACCATCTCCGCGCCCAGTGACGAGTAGCGGTTCATGTGGTCGATATAGTCGGTGAGGGTGGGGTAGGAATGGTGGAGGAGTGCTCCGACTTTAACGACCGCGGTTTTTCGATTGGTGTGCGCGTCCTCGTGGACTGCGCGACTCTCGTCGAATCGAGCGCTACCTCGCGCAAACAATCGCAGTTTGCGGTCGGGATAATATCCCCCGTGTTCGAGCCATCGGCCCAGAAAATAATTCTTTCTTGTGATCCAGAACGCTAAGGGCAGCAGGCCGACATCGCCCCGGAGATCCTCGAATTTAGTGGTGAACGCTGAGGCAAGAGCCCACTCAAAAGGACCATAGTCCCGATCAAAAGCCGCGCGCTCGATATGTGCGGCTAGATCCACGCTTACTTCCTCATCTGCATCCAAACTCAGTATCCAATCGCCTGTAGCCTTGTCGATCGCCGAGTTCTTCTGCGCGGCGTAGCCTTTCCATTCCTCGATGAAGATTTTCGCGCCGAACGATTTCGCAATCTCGACCGTGCGGTCAGTCGAGCCCGAGTCGACGACGATGATTTCTCCTTTGCCGCCGCTAACCAGCGACTGCACACTTTCAAGCGTGCGGGTGAAGTTGGCTTCCTCGTTGTGCGTGATGATGACGACGGACAGGGTCACGGGAGGAAGGATACAACGTTCGCCATGTTCTTGGAATTTTGAGGACGCTCCAGAGCTAGTACGATGCAGTGGCTCCGACAAAGGCCAGCGCCTAAAGGCGAATTCCTGCGCGTTAGTTTGAGGTATGCCTGAAGGCATACCTCAATACGAATCGTGTTTGCGGCGCGTTCGCTCGTCGCGGCTGGAAGCCGAGTCTTTTCACAGCAAAATCGCGCATCGATTCAAAGCAGCATCGTGCATTCGATTTTTCTACGGCCTGTTACGACGATGGCGGTTGGGCGGGCGGAGTCTGCGCCGGCGCGGCCTGTCCGGCGGGGGTCGTATCTTGCCGCGGGGCGACGTATGGTACCTGCGGCTGGTGCGTAACCTGGCCGCGTGTGGCGTCGGCCACATCGATGCCGGTGTGATCCAGCAGCAATCCCGTGGCGCGATCGAGTTCTACCCGTGACTTCTCATAAGCTGCTTTGGCCGAGACTAGATTCGACTCGGATGTGGTCAGGACAGAAGCATCTTGCAGGATCGCGGTCGTCGTGGTGAGTCCAACTTTCAGTTTTTGCTGATCGGCGTCGAGAGTCTGACGCGCGAAATCGACCGCATACTGGGCGGCCTGCACGGCGGCGCGGTTTTGTTTCACGTCAAACTGGGCGTTACGCACTTCGATGCGCACCTGATTCTCGAGTTGGTGCAGGCGCACCTGCGCCTGGCGGTATTCCAGTTCTGCGCGCACCTGGTTGGCCTGGGCTTCGCGATTGCGCAACGGAATGGTCAGCGACAGTCCGATGCCCTTGTCAGGAGCGGTGCCGTTGACGAGCTGGTTCAGCGTGCTGCCGTAACCAACAGGGCCGCCATTCGCAAAAGGAGGCGGCGCGTTCGCGCCGCTGAAGCAGCTTGATACGGCAGAATTACACGCTGGCGGCAGCACGGAGGGATTCACATTTCCTCCCACGCCCGATCCGCTGTAATACGCAAAGGCATCGAGACTAGGCAGCATGGCGTTGCGGACGGCTTTGCTGCTGAGGTCGCGAGAGTTCAGATCGATGCGCGATTCGACAAGTTCGGCCCGCTGGGCGAGCGCCTGGCTGATCAGATCCTGTGTGGGAACTACCGCTTCCTCTTGCGGAACCTGCATGGCGGAAGTAGGAATCACGTCGGCTTCGGCCAGGATGGGATCTTCAATGCTGCGGCTGAGCGCGTTTTTCACCAGCAATTTTTCCAGTTCCAGATTGTTTTGCGCCAGGATCAGATTCTGCTGATCGGTTGAGAATGTGCTCTGCGCACTCACGACCTGAATGGGCGGCACGGTTCCGACCTTGGCCTGCTGCCGGGTATCATCCAGCGCCTTCTGCGCGTAGGTGAGGGCTTCCTGCTGCACGCGCACGTTTTCGTAGGCGTACACCAGGTCCCAATACATGTCCTCGATCTGATCGACGGTAGTGATGATTTGCAGGCGAAAGGCTACGTCGGAAATTTCGCGGTTATTCTTGGCGATGCGAATGAAGCGAGTGTTAGTCAGAGAGCCGAAACCTTGCAGCAGATTTTGCGTGACACGAACCTGAAAGTTTGAACTGATGCCTGGACTCAACAAGCTGACGGGACTGTTGGTGGCGAAGTGAGTATTGTTGAATCCTGCGTTCAGTGTTGTGCCCCACTCGAATCCCTGAGTATAGGCGACATCGGCAGTGTAGGTGTTCGCGGCGATTATCGGAATGCTATCTACGCTGGTGGATTCTGAATCGTCTTTATCGAGTTGCAGCGTGCTGGTGACGATCGGGTCGAAGCTGGTGATGTTTGAGCCGATACCAAGCGTGGAACTGACCAAGCCGTTGGTTCCTGTGCCCACGCCGCTGGGGGCGACAGTGGTGCCTCCGGTGCCGGAGCCGACAGTTCCGCCCAAGCCTCCCACGCCGCCGCCGGGAGTGTTCTGAACGATGCCAGCGTTTACGCCGAGAATGTTGGCACCCGACTTCGCGCGCAGGTAATCGGTGTCGGCGATGTTCAGGTTATAGCGCGCGATATCGATATCAAGATTGTTCTCGAGGGCGAGCGCAACGGCGTCATCGATGGAGAGATAAATTTTCCCATCGCGCATCAGCGAGTCGATGCGCGGCGAGTTGCCGAGGTTCGGCTGTGCGATTTGCTGCGGCTGGTAGGGCTGCAGAAGATGAGGGAACGCGGAGCGCGGCTTGGAGTAATCCTGCAAGTGAACTGTTTGCGGCTGAGCCGGTGCTGGAGTGGTCTGCGGCGCTGGAGCCGCGGGAACGTCCTGTGCGCGCAACTGCAGTGGCGGAATGCAGACAAGTTGGGCGAAGGCCAACAGCAGGGCAGGCCACGAGATTGCTGCGGCCGGTCGAGGCAGGCAGAAAGACATGTTGCGTCTCCTTAATAACAAAACCGATAGCAAAACTGAAATCAAAACTGAAATCGAGACCGAATCGAAATGATTGCGCGTCGCGTTGGTAGAACTAAATTGAGTTCGCAAGTTAAGTAGGGAGAACATAAACGCGTCTCTCCATCTTAGCGGGCGGGAACGGGCCAACGCGGGCGCAGATTGTAAAGAATTGTTAGGAAAAAAATGAGGCGCGGCTTGTGACCGCGCCTGTGTGGGTTCGTGGAGCCCATTTTATTGTTGCTGCGCGGTGGGTTGCGGCGCTGGTTGCGCCACCGAGGGCAAATCCTTGCGCGGCGCGATGTAGGGAACGTTAGGCATGTTCGTGACTCGGCCCTTGGCGGCATCGTCAATGCTGACGCCGATATGATCGAGCAGGGCTCCAGTCGCGCGATCCAACTCGATGCGTGACTTTTCATAGGCGACCATGGCATTGACCAGAGTCGATTCAGCCGTGGCCATCTGGCTTTGATACTGCAAAACCAGAGTGTTGGTGGACGTGCCGAACTGATATTTCTTCTGCTCCGCGTCGAGGGACTGGCGCCCCAGCTCCACCGCCGCTTTCGCGGACTCTACGCTGGCACGGTTCTGCTGTACCGCATATTGCGCGTTGCGGACTTCGATGCCAACCTGATTTTCGATCTGCTGCTGGCGCATTTGGGCCTGGCGGAATTCGAGTTCCGAACGAATCTGCACAGCCTGCGCTGCGCGGTTGCGGAGAGGAATGTTAAGTGACAGGCCGACTCCCTTATCGGGGTTCGTGGAATTAATCAGCTGGTTCAATGTGGGCCCGATCGGGGTCGACGGAAATAACCCCTGTGGATCGTTCGGAATGGTATTGCTGGCGCAGCCGAATTCCTGCTGAATCAGCGAGGGTGGGCTCGAACATTCGCTCAGTGGATTCTGATTGCCGCCGACGCCCGCTCCTCCGTAGTAAGCAAAAAGATTGAGCGTGGGCAGTAGCGCGCTGCGCACGGCTTTATTGCTGAGATCGCGGCTGTTCAGGTCGATGCGGGTCTCAACCAGTTCAGCGCGATGCCGCAAGGCGTCATTAATCAAGTCCTCGGTGGGAACCACTTCTTCTTGCGCAGGAACGTCCATGGTTGAGGTCGGAATCACTTCCGCCGTGGCCAGCATTGGATCCTTCAGACTGCGCGTAAGCGCGTTCTTCATAAGCAACTGTTCCAACTGCAGATTGGTTTGCGCGAGCGTCACCAGTTGCTGATCCTGAGCGACGGTGCTTTGAGCGCGTACGGTTTCGATCGGCGCCAGGCTGCCGATTTCGACCTGCTTCTTCGTATCAGAAAGCGTCTTCTGGGCAAAAGACAGAGACTCATTCTGCACGCGCGCGTTCTCGTAAGCATAGACCAGGTCCCAGTAGATGTTTTCGATCTGATCGACAGAGTCGATGATCTGTAAACGAAACGCCACGTCCGAGAGCTCGCGATTGTTCTTGGCGATGCGGATGAAGCGTGTATTCGCCGGGAATCCGAAGCCCTGGAGAAGAGGTTGGGTCACGGTCGCCTTGAAGCTGGAACCCAGAGCCGGACTGGTGCTGGAAAAGAAACTGTTGGTGGTTTGCCGTTGGTTGTCGAAGCCCACCTGCAGATTCATGCCCCACTGAAAGGCCTGGTTATAGGCGAAGTTTACCGTGCTCGTATTCTGAACCAGACTGGTACTTGGGATTACGCCCTGAAAGATGCTGGTGGCGGTCTGGCTGGAATGATCGTTTTGAAACGTCCCGGTAACGACGGGATCGAAGCTGTTGATTACCGGTCCGAAACCCAAAGTTGAGCTGACCAAACCATTGGTGCCGGCGCCAATGCCGCCTGCTCCCAGGCTGGTGCCTCCAGTGGAAGCCCCGGCAGTTGCACCGATTCCACCAAGGCCGCCGCCGGGCGTATTCTGCACCACTCCGGCATTGACGCCGAGAATCGCGGCGCCGGCTTTGGCTCGCAGCACGTCGGTATCGGCGATATTTAGGTTGTAGCGCGCGATGGCGACGTCGAGGTTATTCTCCAGCGCAAGTGCAATCGCATCGTTCAGCGAAAGGTAAAGCTTGCCATCGCGCATTAACTGGTCAATGCGCGCCGTGTTGGCAAGATTCGGAGCTGCCACTTGTCGCGCTGTGTATGGCGCAATTGGATTAGGAAAATGCGATACCGGCTGGGCGTAATTCAGCACCGGAAGTGGCCGGGTCTCCGGCGTATTCTGTGGGACGGGCGCGGATGGCGGCTCCTGTGCCCAACAGGCCACGGTCAGCGTTGCGAACAAAATTGCGGCGGTAATCAGCCGGGTGTTTGAGGCTAAGCGTGCAAATGGCATCTACTCATCTCCGTTCAAATTAAGACTTCATGAAGGACTTGCAGCAACACACTTGGTGGAAACCCGAAACAACCGGAATACGCTAAAAACAAAAAGTTCTACTCACTGAGCAGTACGCAAACAACCGTGTCTGGGTTCCTGAAAAAAGCTTCGGAAAAAGCCCTCGAAAAGCTCCTAGGGAACAAATGGCTCAAAAATTGTGTCGAATCCCGCCGGGAGACGAAAGTTTGGTGAAGCTTATTAGTATATCCGACACAGAAGCTCATCTCTTGAGCGCTCCGAAGAGTTGAAACTGATAAAGTTTTGACGATGACCAAGTGCTTCCGCAGCGGCAAGCTCGCCCGGCCGCGCGGAAGGCCTAAATACGTGAAAAGAATTGGATGAAGCGGCTTGGCTGTGGGACTCGCGGCTGCAAAAATTAAAAGATCGCATGCGCAATCTCAAACTGATTCTCTCCTATGACGGCTCGGATTTTGCCGGCTGGCAGGTGCAGCCCGACACCGCAACGGTGCAGGGAACACTTGCCTCAGCCATTGGACGAATCACTGGAGAAAAGGTATTGCCGCAGGGTTCGGGGCGCACCGACGCGGGAGTGCATGCGCGGGCTCAGGTGGTGACATTTGTCACGGAGTCTTCCGTCCCAGCGGCGAATTTTGTGAAGGCGCTCAACGATATATTGCCGGCGTCCGTGCGGGTGCTGGAAGTGCAAGAAGTTGCGGCGGACTTTCATGCGCGCAAATCGGCGCGGGGGAAAACTTATCGATACCGGATTTACCGGCCGGGAATTTGTCCGCCGTTTCTGGCCAGGTACGTGTGGCACTATCCTTTTCCGTTGGATGAAGCAGCGATGGCGCGGGCGGCGGTCCTGGTGGAAGGCGAGCATGATTTCACTTCGTTCGCCGCTGTGGATCCGGAACGTAGCGTCAACTTGGCGAGGGAGGCACAAAGTAGCGCCGGCGTCCCGCCGGCTTTCGCGGATGTTAAAAATTTTAGAATAGGCGAAGGCGTGCAAATCTCAAACGTGCGGCGGATTCTTTCGTCGAGTTGGGAACGGCAGCAGGATGAATTCGTCTACACGGTGAAGGGCTCTGGATTTCTGCACCACATGGTGAGAAATCTGGTTGGGACATTCATCCTTGTAGGCAAAGGAACATTGCAGCCGGAGGATGTTACGCGGATACTGGAGGCGCGCAACCGCTCGGCAGCGGGAGCGACCGCTCCGGCGAGTGGATTGTATCTGGTGGGCGTGGAGTATTGAAGAAATTGGTATCGCGATCACCTCTCCGCTCTGCGGAAAATCTGGGATTCATGGCTACTGATCTGCAAATCGCCATACGGAAAGTTTCGTCGGTGAATCCTGCGACGGGCGAAGTACTGCATGAGCTGGAATGCGCGAGCGAGGCGGAGGTTCTTGCCGCGGTGACGCGGGCGCGCGCCGCGCAGATGGTTTGGGCCGAACTCGGCGTGCTGAGGCGAATCGCGGTGCTGCGCGAGTTTCAGCGCAGATTGCATGAGAAGAAATTGGAAATCGCCGAGGTGATCACCACGAGAGGCGGGCAAGCCTGTCGCTGAAGCTCTGACGACCGAAGTTTTGGTGGTGCTCGATTCCGCGCGCTTTCTCATTGACAACGCTTATCGCCTGCTGCGTGACGAGCCTATCCCACATGGAAATCTTGCCACCAAGTTGAAGAGCGGGCGTCTGGTGCGCGAGCCTTACGGAGTAGTTGGAATCATTTCGCCGTGGAATTATCCGTTTTCGATTCCTGCGACCGAGACACTTGCGGCTCTGGTCGCAGGCAATGCGGTGGTGCTGAAGCCATCGGAATTTACTTCTCTAGTCGCGCTTGAGCTTGAATCGCTGTTGCATGCGGCGGGTGTGCCTAAAGATATTTTTCAGGTAGTGGTGGGCGATGGCGCAACCGGGGCTTCGTTGATTCAATCGCGGGGCGGCCTCGGAATCGACAAGCTAATCTTCACCGGCAGCGTGGCCACCGGCAAGCGCATCGCAGCCGTGGCGGCAGAACATCTGCTGCCAGTCGTGCTGGAACTGGGCGGCAAAGATCCCATGCTGGTGCTCGACGATGCCGATGTGGACGTGGCTTCGAGCGCTGCCGTGTGGGGAGCGTTCTTGAATGCGGGGCAAACTTGCCTCTCGGTGGAGCGATGCTACGTGCATCGCAGTTTGTATGACGCATTTCTAAAGGCATGTGTTGAGAAAACGAAAAAGCTGAACGTCGGTCCCGGACTCGACTCCGAAACCGATGTGGGGCCGATGATTCATGAGCGGCAGTTGCGGATTGTGGAATCTCATGTGGAAGACGCTGTAGCGCGCGGGGCACGGGTTTTGGCTGGTGGGTCGCGTGTTCCAGAGCTGGGAAAGAATTTCTATAAGCCGACGGTGCTGGCAGATGTAACGCACGACATGCGCATTATGCGCGAAGAAACTTTCGGGCCGGTGCTTCCGGTCATGGCGTTCGATAGCGACGAGGAAGCGCTGCGGCTGGCCAATGATTCGGAATATGGTTTGGCGGCGAGCGTGTGGACTCGCGATCGCGCGCGCGGCGAGCGCCTGGCGCGGCGCATTCAGGCTGGTACGGTCATGGTGAACGATGTGGTTTCTTGTTTCGGCATCAGCGAAGCGCCGCACGGCGGAGTGAAATCCAGCGGCGTGGGCCGCTCGCACGGACGCTTCGGCCTGGAAGAAATGGTGCGGCTGAAATATCTGGATGTGGACCGAATGCCGGGGATGAAGAAAGTCTGGTGGTATGGCTACGGCGCGAATTTCGCGCGGCAGATGGAAGGCTTTCTCGATATGCAATTTGCTCGCGGCTTCGAAGAACGTCTGCGCGGGGCTTTGCGATCGATGGGTGTGATGTGGCGCAAGCGTTTGTGAGTACCTATGTACCAAAAAGCGAGAAGAGTCCGCTCCGCTTTCATCTCCGCGAGGCCGAGTGTATCTTGTTCTCCATGAGTACGCCTTCCAACTCAAATTTAGCACGCAATTTATTTCGCCACGCGCTGGCTACACTTGCTTATCGCGCCGGACGAGCCGTGCGCAACGCCCCGGCGGGATTCGCCGAGTTTAACGGTGGTGCGGGATTACGCACGCCGGGGCAGATTCTGGCGCACTTGGGTGACCTCTTCGATTGGGCGCTTTCGATTGCGAAGGGCAAACAGGTTTGGCACAACTCGACGCCTCTGCCTTGGGATCAGGAAGTGGAGAGATTTTTTGCGACGCTGAAAAGTTTTGATGACTACCTCGCCTCAGCAGCCCCCGTCGCGGTTCCGCTGGAGAAGCTGTTTCAGGGGCCGGTGGCCGACGCGCTCACGCACACGGGGCAGATCGCGATATTGCGGCGCATGGCAGGCGCTCCGCTGGGCGGAGAGAACTACTACGTGGCGGAGATCGCGGTGGGGCGCGTGGGTGCAGAGCAGACCAAGCCGAAGCGCGAGTTCTGAGATCGGCGTTGGGGAAACTAGGTCGATCGATTCCGGTACAAGCTCGAATCCACCTGCTGGGTCATCGCCTCCGCATTCAAATCAACTTCCAGGAAGTGGGAAATCTTTTGTGCGATGAGCTTCGCATCGCGCAGCACTTCGTGATAGGGCACGCGCAGAGTTTTCACATGTGCCTTGTTATCAAGCCAGGCATTGACTTCGCGCAGATGCGTTTCAAAAGCCGCCGCGATGGCAGCATTGCCGACTCCAGGCTTCCCGGTTCCTCGGTTGCGCAACATCACTTCCTGTGAGGCCAGCACTTCCGGCAGCGGCCGTTGCATGAAGATGACGCGATACTCATGGCCTTCGGGCAATGAAAGCAGCAGGCGTGAAATCACTTTCACAGCTTTGCCCTCGGCCTCGGCAATGCAGGCCGGGTCTTTGGGGAGTTGCTTGATGCGCTCCCACTCGAGATAGCCGCGCGGATTATCCGTGTCCGCCTGGCGTTCGCCGTCGGAGAGGATGGGCATACCTCCTGCGGCCAGCATCTGCATCATCAGCGACGTGCCGGAACGCGGCAGTCCGGAAACGATTGTGATCATGCGTTCCTTATTTTTATAGTTCTAGCTCTGATTTTTCAGCGGCACTTGCGCGCGGTAGATGGCCTGCCAGTGCCCGGACTTGAGAATATAAATCGAACTGCCGTTCACGTGGATCGGGACAGGTATTCTATTGCAGGTGGCGTACTGCTCGGCTTTGTAGGTGAGCAGGTATGCGCCGGTGCCAAGCGGGAGCGCTCCGAAATCGGAGAGGCCATAGCCTTCCACGGTGCAGACCTTCGCGGAGGTCTGCTGCTCCGCGAGTTGCTGGTCGCGGGAAGATGTGCCGTCCTCGCCCCAGAAGATTCCGTTCTCCGGCATGTGCTCGCGAAAGTAGGCTTGATCTTTTGTCTTCCATGCTTCGAAAAATCCGGTCTCGAGTGCGCACCAGTTCCTGTTGCACGCTACTGGGAGCGGCGGCTTTGGCATCATTCTTATGCGACGTCTGCGCTCCGGCTCCGCCGAGCAGAAGCGCGAGTAGAAAAAGAAAGGCCGCGCCAGTCACGAAGACTTTTTTCGCGGGAAACCGCTCATGGTTCATAGGACGCTCATTCTGGCGCTGGATTGCCGGCAACGAGAATAGGCATAGCATACGACACTCCGGCTTGGGTTGGCCTTTCGCCTTCGAGTACAATGACGCACGTAGGGCCGAATCTGGCGGCGCGAGCGCCGCGCAAACGAGAGGGTGAACCCTTTGGCGGCTGGCGAAATCACGACTTCTTCTACGCAAACTCCGGCGCAGCTTCCTCATCACAAAGTCAAGGTCAAGAAGACCGGGCAGCGCGCCTGCAATGAAAAAAACGAAAAAGGAAAGTTCTGCGGCGGCCATTTGAAGCGCTGGTTCTACTCGGAAGACGTAATCGAGCAGGCCTGCGGCGACGCCGAAAAAGCCTGGGGGCCGGATGCCGAGGTCTACCGCTGCGAACACTGCCAGACACTTTATTTGCCGAATCCGGCGGAGGCGAAAGTGAATGTTGCCGGGCAGGGAATGATTTCGGTGTTCGGACTGACCTTGCCGCCGAAAGAGAAGTAGGCTCGAAGCTAAGAGCTTGAACCACGAAGGGCACGAAGTTACACAAGGGAACTCCTTCGTGATACTTCGTGTCCTTAGTGGTTCGTTCGATTTTTATTGATGGACTCCGAACTCATCTACGACTGGAACAAGAACCATCCGCCGGGATTGAAGCCGCAGGGGCCGGTGCAGCTAAATGATGAGAGCCTGCGCGATGGCTTGCAGTCGCCCTCCGTGCGCGATCCATCGATCGCGGAGAAGATTGAAATTCTTCATCTGATGGAGGCATTGGGGATTGACTCGCTCGATCTCGGCTTGCCCGGCGCCGGAGTGCGCGCGGTCGAGCATGTTACGGCGCTGGCTCAGGAAATTGTTGCGAACAAGATGAAGATTCGCGCCAATTGTGCGGCGCGCACGCACGAGAACGATATTCGCCCCATCGCTGAGATCGTGCAGAAAACGGGCCTGCGCATTGAGGCGGCGACTTTTATCGGATCGAGTCCCATTCGCCGTTTTACGGAAGGTTGGACCGACGATTTCCTTTTGCAGACTACCGAGAAGGCCGTCAAGTATGCGGTTTCGCTTGGCCTCGATTCGATGTACGTCACGGAAGATACGAGCCGCTGCGATCCGGAGACGGTGAAGCGGCTGTATGCGACGGCGATCAATTGCGGCTCGCGGGCGATCGTGATCTGCGATACCGCCGGGCACGCTACGCCGATGGGCGCATTTGCGCTGGTTAAGTTTGTGATCGAGGAAGTGGTGAAACCATCGGGCGAAACGATCCGCGTGGACTGGCACGGGCACAGCGATCGCGGCCTTGCGATTGCCAATTCGATGGCGGCGCTGATGGCCGGGGCGGATTGTGTCCATGCTTGCGCGATCGGCATCGGCGAGCGCGTGGGTAATACTCAGATGGATCAGATGCTGGTGAATCTGAAACTCATGGACATTGCGCCGTGGGCCGAGCAGGACCTAACACGGCTGAAGCAATATTGCCAGGCGGTCTCGCGGGCCACGGGCGTGCCGATTCCGGCGAATTATCCGGTGGTGGGCGACGATGCTTTTCGCACTGCTACGGGCGTGCATGCCTCGGCGGTGATTAAGGCGTTCAAGAAAAACGATATCGAACTCGCGAACACGGTTTATTCGGGCGTGCCTTCGCATGTCTTCGGACTGGAGCAGATCATCGACATTGGGCCGATGAGCGGAAAGTCGAACGTGCTGTTCTGGCTTGAGCGGCGCGGCATTCCGGCGACCGATGATTTGGTCGACCGCATCTATCAACGCGCCAAGGCCAGCGACCACACGCTCAGCGATGCCGAAGTGGCAGAGTGCGTGCCTGCGGTTGTGAAGCGAAATTGAACTCATACAAATTTATGTTGCGCGAATCTGGGTCAGCTGAATCTAAGATTTTATGCCCGATAAGTCCAAACCGATGCGACATGCAATTCTCGGAGCTGGTGGCGTAGGTGGTCTGATTGGCGCCTGCCTGGCGCACGCTGGAGCTTCCGTGACGCTGGTGGTCCGACCTGAATCGGTGGCGCAATATCCTAAGAAGCTTCGGCTGGAGAGCGGCTTCGGCAATTTCGAAGTGGATGTCGCCATTGCAGCAGAAGTTCCACCTGTCGACGTGCTCTGGATTACGGTGAAGGCTACGCAGTTGGAGCCAGCGCTGGCTGCGCTCAAGAATGCGGATGCGGTGCGCGGCATCGTTCCACTGCTCAACGGGATTGATCATCTTTCTCTACTGAGGGCTCGTTACGGGGCTGAGCGAGTTATCCCGGCCACGATTGCGGTTGAGACCGAACGCGTCAACCCGGGGCACATCGTCCATCGGTCGCCTTTCGCCCGGCTTAATGTGTTGTCCGCGGGACGGGCCTTGCTTGGGAGCAGCGTCGAGCAGTTTCAGAAGATCGGTTTTGCGTGCGAGTTTGTCGATGACGAACCAACTCTGATGTGGGGCAAGCTGGTCTTCCTGGCTCCGCATGCGCTGACGACAACGTCGGCGGATAAAACTATTGGCGAGATCCTTGCTGATCCGGAATGGCGGCAACTCGGATTGGCGTGTCTGCGAGAAGCCTGCGCCGTCGCTGTGGCCGAGGGTGCGAAGGTGAATGCGGATGCGGTGATTGCCGGCGTGATGAAGATGCCGGGAAACATGCGCAGCTCCATGCAGAAGGATGTTGAGCAGCACAAGACTCCGGAGCTGGACGCGATTGCGGGGCCGATCCTGCGCGGGGCTCGGCGGCATGGGATCGAGGTGCCGGCGACTGCGAAATTGGTGGCGGCGGTGGAGCAGAGAGCCGGGTACGTGCAGAATCGGCTGGCTTGAGATCCGGATGTTCCGGCAGCGAAGCAAACCTCAGTGGCTGAAGCCACATTTCCGACTGCGTCTTTTCGGCACGAGTGAACTCGTGCCCTTCCCGGTCCCGCCCTCCTCTCCTAGGAGCGACCAGTTCTTGTTAATCCCTTTTCCCTTCCCACGCGTTGTAAGATGGACCCAATAACCTTCCATGAGCCCCACTCCTCCACGCGCCGATATGCCGGACGTTACGCCTACGGTGCAACTCGATGTGGCGCGGCTGGCGGCGTCGCCGGAGGTGCGGTCGGCGTTTAACTGGCTGCGCACGCAGGAGCCGCAACTGGCGCAGTGGCAGATGGAGATGGCGCGGATTGCGGCGCCTCCGTTTGGGGAAGCCGCGCGCGGGGCGTGGCTGGCGGAGCGCTTTCGCGAAGTCGGTCTTGACGATGTTCGCATTGACGATGTGGGCAATGTGTTCGGTATTCATCCAGGATTCGGACAGCGATATGTGGCGCTGAGCGCGCACATCGATACCGTGTTTCCTGCCAACACGCCGTTGAATATTCGCCAGCAGGGAAGCCGGCTTTATGGGCCGGGAGTTTCCGATAATGGCGCGGGCGTTACGGCGATGCTTGGGATTGCCGCGCTGCTGCGCGCGGTGCGGGTGCGGCATGCGCTGCCGTTTGTGTTTATCGGCAATGTGGGTGAAGAGGGTGAAGGCGACCTGCGCGGCATGCGGCATATTTTTTCTACGCCGCGGTGGAAGGATTCGATTGCTTATAGCGTAGTGCTCGATGGCGCGGGCGCGGACACGATTGTGGCGGAGGCGCTCGGGCAGCCGTCGCTTTGAAGTGATTGTGCGCGGGCCGGGCGGGCATTCATGGAGCGATTTTGGTGCGCCGAATCCGATTGTGATTTTGGCGAAGGCGATTGAAACGTTTACCGCGACGCCGGTGCCTGCGACTCCGAAGACGACTTTCAACATCGGAGTGATTCGCGGCGGAACGTCGGTGAATTCGATTCCCGAATCGGCCAGCATGAAGGTGGATATCCGCTCGACCTCGATGGCGGAGATGGAGCGGCTGGAGCAGACGCTGCGGTTGGCACTGAATCGCGCGGTGGAAGACGAGACGATGGCGGCGGAGATGCGGTCGGCGGCGCAGAAACGGCCGGGAGTGAATTGCGAGATCGTCGCGATCGGAAGCCGTCCGGCGGGAGAGCTGGCGGTGGGCGCGCGCATTCTGCACGTGATTCGCGCGGTCGATGCGCAGCTGAATAATGCGGCGCAGGTGCAGCGGGCTTCGACGGACGCGAATATTCCGTTGTCGTTGGGACTCGAGGCGATTGCGATTGGCGGCGGCGGATCGGGCGGCGGGGCGCACACTTTGCAGGAGTGGTTTGACAGCAACGGACGCGAGCTGGGGCTGAAGCGGATTCTGCTGACGCTGCTGGCGCTTGCGGGAGCGGGGGAATGATGGGTAATTCTGTGGGGGCTAAAGCCCCTTGTGGTTGGAAGGCCTTATTCGCAGGGGTTACGCGCTGCGGCAGTCATGAGCTTCGTGCGGCAGTGGTATCCCACGTCTCGCAAAGGACGCGAGACATGGGGCACCCGACAGTTCTAAGTTTTGATGCAGCCGTTGTCCACCCTTCGCAATGTGCGCGAAGGATAGGGCACCCGGGTTTAGTGGTGGTCTTGGCCTTGGGTTGTTGCGCGTCTTTGCACGCGCAGAGTCCCGCGCCGATTGGATCGCCTGCGGCTACTCCTCCAGGGCCGAAGGCGGATGTCATATTTCTTCATGCGAATGTTTATACCGGCGTGCCGTCGAATGCGCAGTTCAGTTCGGTCGGGCGCGAGGAGGCGATTGCGGTGCGTGGCGATCGCATTCAGGCGGTGGGCAAGAATCTCGACATTCAGAAACTGAAAGGGCCGCAGACGCAGGTCATCGACCTGGGCGGGCACTTTGTGATGCCGGGATTCAATGATGCGCATCTGCATCTGTCCGATGCAGGCGCGCAGAAGTTGAATGTGGATTTGACTGGGGTGAAGACGCTGGATGAATTTCGCGAGCGCGTGCTGGCTAAAGTGGAGACGGCCAAGCCCGGCGAGTGGATTCTTGGCGGAGGTTGGGACGAAACCATCTGGCCGGTACAAGTTCTGCCCAGCCGATGGGATCTGGACGAGGTTTCAGGCGGGCATCCGGTATTTTTGGATCGTGTGGATGGACATCTTGCCGTGGCCAACACGCGCGCGCTGCAGTTGGCGAGCATCACCATTGCCAGCCGCGATCCTGAAGGCGGCAAGATTGACCGCGACGCGAATGGGCAGCCGACCGGAATTTTGCGCGAGGGCGCGCAACAGGCGGTTCGGGCGGTCATTCCTGCGCCTACACATGAGGCGCGGCGGCACGGAATTGAAGTGGCGCTTGCTGATCTTGCCGAGCATGGCATTACTTCGGCGCAGGATTATTCGCCGGACTGGGAAAATTTCCAGATTTATGAAGAGATTGAGAAAGACGGCAAGCTGACGGCGCGCATTTCGGAATGGCTTCCATTCAACGATTCGGTGGATGCGCTGAAGACGAAGCGCGACTCGCATCCGCAGTCGGATTTAATGTTGCACACCGGGATGCTGAAGGGATTCATGGACGGCTCGTTGGGTGGGCATACGGCGGCATTGCTTGAGCCTTATTCGGATGATCCCAAGCAGTCCGGCCTGCCGCAGTATGAGGCGGACAAGTTGAATGAGATGGCCAAGGAGCGCGTGCTGGCGGGCTTCCAGCTTGGCTTTCATGCGATTGGAGACAAGGGCATACAGATGGCGCTCGATGCATTCGCTGAAGCCGAGAAAGCGGCGCGGGAAGCGAAAGTGAAAGCGGCGGACGGCGGGGATGATTTTCGCCTGCGTATTGAACATGCGCAGGTCACTACTCCAGCACAGATTGCGCGATTTAAGGAATTGAAGGTAATTGCCTCCATGCAGCCGAGTCATGTGCTGACCGATATGCGATGGGCGCAGGACCGGCTGGGACCGAAGCGGGCCGCGACTTCTTACGCATGGGCGGCATTTTTGAATAAAGGTGTGACGCTGGCTTTTGGCACGGATTATCCGGTTGAGCCGGTGACGCCATTTCGCGGGCTGTATGCGGCCGTTACGCGCAAGAGCGAGAACGGGAAGCAGGAATATTTCCCCGCGCAGAGGCTGACGATGGATCAAGCCATTGCGGCTTACACCACCGGCTCGGCCTTTGCCGAATTCGAGGAAAAAGAAAAAGGCAAGCTGGTGCCGGGGATGCTTGCCGATTTTGTGGTGCTGGATCACGATGTGACCTCGGCATCACCGGAGAAAGTACTGGCGACCAAGGTGCTGCGGACGGTGGTTGGCGGGAAGACGGTTTATGAGGCGAAGTAGGTTTGTCGGAAAGTCGCCCGTCGAACGTGTGGGACGGTTGGCTTACGCGTTGGGCCGGTTGAGTGGGAGATCCTTCGCTCCGCCTGAAAAACGGCTCCGCTCAGGATGACAGTCGTACCGTAATAGTCGAACTGCAGCACTCCCCGAAACCTCAACTCCAGAGTCTGAGGCTTTGCAGGCGGGTATAATAAAAGAGGCTAACTCTCGGAGGAATGTAGGCTTATGGATTCGCGGGCATTTTTGGTGCGGTTGAAGACGCATCGTTGGGTTTATTCGTTCAGCATCGTGGCTACGCTGACGCTGGGCATCTTGATCGGCACAGTGGTTTCCTACGGCGTGAAGGGCAAGGAAGGGCAGAAGGCCGCCGATGCGACTCCGCTGGCAGTGCCTTCGCCGCAGCAGCTTTCGAATGCGTTTTCGCAGATCGCGAAAGAGCTGGGGCCGAGCGTGGTGAACATCAATACGGAATCGACCATCAAGAATCCGCACCGGCGCCGCGGTGGCGACAGAATCCCGACGACGATGACAGCGGCGGCGGCAACGGCGGGATGGATGACTTCTTCAACCGCTTCTTTGGTGGGCCAGGGTGGCGCAGGCGGCGACGGCGCGATTCGCGAGCGTTCGCTGGGTTCGGGCGTAATTGTCGATCCCAAGGGCTACATTGTGACGAACCGCCATGTGGTCGAGAAGGCGGACCGCATTCGGGTGCGGTTGCAGGACGATCCACCGGGCGTGCAGCATGATGCCAAGGTGATCGGAGAGGACCAGGAGACTGACCTCGCGGTCATTAAAGTTGATATGGATCGCGCCGTTCCCGCGGCCAAGATGGGAAATTCTGACAGCATGCAGGTGGGCGATTGGGTGCTGGCGATTGGCAGCCCCTTTGGGCAGGTTGGTACGGTGACGGCTGGCATTGTTTCCGCCAAGGGCCGCGATATTGTGCCGGGCCGGCAGTTCCAGACATTTATTCAGACCGACGCCGCGATCAACCCGGGAAATTCGGGCGGGCCGCTGGTGAATATGGATGGCGAAGTCATCGGCATCAACACCGCTATTCTGAGCGAGACTAACGCTTACGCGGGCGTGGGCTTCTCGCTTCCATCGAATACCGTGGTACAGGTTTATAACCAGCTTATTGGACCCGAGCACCGCGTGTCGCGCGGCTCCATTGGCATCATGTTTGATGCCGTGGAGAACCCGGCTATTACGCGGGTTTATGGCGCCGGCTCAGGCGTGACTGTATCGAGCGTGGTGCCCGGCAGTCCTGCCGATCAGGCGGGATTGAAGGTGGACGACACCATCACTACGGTCGATGGCCATAAAGTCGCCAAGGGTGCCGAGTTGGTGGCTGACATTGCCTCGCGCAAGCCGGGATCGAAAGTGCAGCTCGGCTTTCTGCGCAACGGCAAGCCGCAGGAGACGAGCGTAACCATCGCCGATCGCGCCAAGTTGTTTGCGGCGCGCCTAGGCGAAGACCAGGAAAACGGCGACGACAGCACCCCCAAGCAGAGCAAGCTGGGCGTCGACCGTACGCAGGCTGACACCTGAAATGGCCGAGCGGCTTGATATGCCAGCGGGCAAGGGAGTGATCGTGCAGGACGTGAAGCCGGGATCGTTTGCCGAGGACATCAACCTGGGCCGCGGCGACGTGGTTCTCGAAATCAACAAGCAGCCAGTGAATAGCGAAGAAGATTTTGCCAAAGTCGAGTCGGGCCTGAAGAGCGGTCAGGACGTGGTATTCCTGGTGCGCCCGCGCGGTGCCACTCGGCAGGATGGAACCGTCTTCCTGGCTGGAACACTTCCGTAACCAGTCTTCGCCCAACGGGAACTGGCATTGCCTCTGGGAACGGAGGATGATTACAATGCCAGCTTCCGTTGGGCTTTTGCTTTTGGCACGCGTGCAGTTGGCCCGTTCTGGGTTGGTTGGGTTGTAAAAACTCGAGGGATTGCCGTTGGAAGAGAAGCATCGGGTGAAAACCGGCGGGGCAGGGTTGGGCGCGATCTGCGCTCTGGCGCTGGTTTGTGTTTGGGGTTTGGCGGGCAGTGCGTTTGCGCAGGCTAGTCCCTCCAGCAACACGGCTTCCAGCGGCGGTTCTTCTGGCACGAAGACATCCAGCACCAAGACGAGCAGCACGAAGTCTGCTGCCACGACGCCGCACGCCAAGACGTCTGCAGCAGGCATGGGCACAACTTCTAAGACCAAGGCGCATCCCGCAGCCGGAACCCATCCTAAGTCGAATACCGCGACGGTAGCTCACAACAGCAAAGCGAAGCGCGCCAGTGCGCGAAGTAAGAAGAAGACGACCGCGCGGGGCCAGCAGAAGATCGATCCGGAGCGGGCGCAGGCCATTCAGGAAGCGCTGATTCGCGAACATTATTTAAGCGGCGAGGCGGCGGGAACCTGGAACCAAGCCAGCGAAGACGCCATGCGCAAGTATCAGGCCGATCATGGATGGCAATCGAAGACGGTTCCCGATTCGCGAGCTCTGATCAGCCTCGGCCTGGGGCCGAGCCACGATCATCTTCTGAATCCTGAGAGCGCAATGACCACCGGCCCCGAGGCATTACATTCTGCCTCTATGAACTCGACATCGCCGAACTCAGCATCGCCGAGTCCCGTATCGCACAGCGCGGAGCCGGGCACGCGCGTGAGTACCACCCCGGCTGATCCGGCTCCAGCGACAACCTCCGGCCATGATGGAACCAGCCCGCAGTAAGCCGGCTAACAAACAGACGAAATCGTCATTCCGAGTGTAGCGAGGAATCCTGGTGTCGCCTGCGCTACCAGTGTCGCCGCCCGCGACAAACACCAAGGTCCCTCGCTGCGCTCGGGATGACAACTTTTGGGGGACGACAGTTCTGAGTTCCTTGAAGGTTTCGTAGTTCTGCTGTTACTCTACCGCGCATCTTTCCGGTAGCTTCCCATCACCGGGCGCGGAAAATAAGGAAGAGGTTGTGAGTGAATGATGGCGGTTGGGTTGGCCTCGACCAGCGCCTCGGCAACTTCCTCGCCACAAATTTCGGCCGCGGCTTCGCGAGCGGCAGAGAGCACGGGTACGCGTTTCTCGGTATCGTGTGCATCGGTCGCCAGCACGTGGACGGAATCGTGTTCGAGCAGCCACTGCGCCGCGCGGCGCACGCGCTCTCCCCAAAATCCAGTCAGAGCGGAGCCGGTCATCTGAATGACGCAACCCTGCTCGGCCCATTCGACCACGCGCTGTAGGTTCTCGCGCAGAATCTGATTGCGCTCGGGATGAGTGATGACCGCGGTGATGCCGCAATCGCCGAGCTTCATAAAGCAATCCGTAATCTGCTGCGGGATGCTGTAATTGCTCAGCTCGACCAGCATGTAGTGCGAGCCTTCAATGGCGTAGCGCGCGGGGTTGGCGAGCACATCCTGCAGGTTGTCGTAGGAGAGATGGAAGTCGCAGCCCAGGCTTAGCGTGAGCGCATTGCCCACGAGTTCCTGCAGGTGCGTGACCAGTCCTTGCAAATACGGGCGGTCGTAGTGATAGCGGTCGTTGGCGTGAGGCGTGGCGACCTGATGAGTGATGCCATCGGCTGCCGCCATGCGGCACATGGCGACGGAAATTTCCCACGACTTCGATCCGTCGTCTACTTCCGGAAGAATATGGGAGTGAATGTCGACCACGATTTTGAAACACCAGCAACGTAAGTTGCGCTTACTTTGATTTAAGCAGATTCGCGGGGAAAGAGAAAGCGTTGCACTCCTTGCCGCACCTTCCCGCCCCCTGTAGCATCAATATCCAGGCACTTATAAGGAGCAATCATGGCAACCGACACGCTGGCATCCCCTGCAACTCTGGGCTACAACCCGACCAAAGTTTTCAAGAATTTCATCGACGGCGAGTGGGTCGAATCCTCACCGGCGAGACTTTTGAAAACCGCAATCCCGCCGACACGCGCGACGTGGTTGGCATCTTCCAGAAATCGGCCAAGGCCGATGTGGATGCGCCGTCGATGCGGCCAAGCGGGCCTTTGCGAAGTGGCGGCTGGTGCCTGCGCCGCGCCGCGCCGAGATGTCTTTCGCGCCGCGGAGATCCTGATCGCGCGCAAAGAAGAATACGCCCGCGAGATGACGCGCGAGATGGGCAAGGTGATCAAAGAGACGCGCGGCGACGTGCAGGAGGCCATCGATGCGGCTACTACAACGCCGGCGAAGGGCGCCGGCTTGTTCGGCCCGACGGTGCCGTCGGAGATGCCCAACAAGTTTGCGATGGCGGTGCGGCAGCCGATGGGCGTCTGCGCCATGATCACGCCGTGGAATTTTCCCATGGCGATTTCTTCGTGGAAGCTGTTCCCTGCTCTGGTCTGCGGCAACACTGCGTGATCAAGCCGGCGCAGGACACTCCGCTCTCCACGTTCAATTTCGTGCGAGCGCTGACCGATGCCGGCTTGCCGACAGGCGTGGTCAACATCGTCACCGGATATCGGCCCGAGGTGGGCACGCCGATGGTCGAGCATCCTGACGTGCGCGCGGTCTCGCTGACCGGATCGACCGCCGTGGGCCGCATCGTCGGCGGCATAGCGGCGAAGAGCTTCAAGCATTGCTCGCTCGAGCTGGGCGGCAAGAATCCGATGATCGTGCTCGACGATGCGAATCTCGACCTCGCCATCGAAGGCGGGCTGTGGGGAGCATTCGGCACCACCGGCCAGCGCTGCACCGCGACCAGCCGCATCATCGTGCAGAAAGGCGTGTACAGAGAGTTCGTCGAAGCTACGTCGCGCGCGCGAAGAAGCTGAAGGTTGGCAACGGCCTCGACGAGACGGTCGAGATGGGTCCGGCGGTGAACGCGACGCAGATGGAGACCGACCTGAACTACATCAAGATCGGCAAGGACGAAGGCGCGAAGATGATGTGCGGCGGCAATCGGCTGGAAAGGCGATTACAAATACGGCTGGTTCATGGCGCCGACGGTGTTTACCGATGTCGATCCCAAGATGCGCATCGCGCAGGAAGAAATCTTCGGGCCGGTGGTTTCGATCATTCCTTGCGATGGGCTGGAGAATGCTATCGAGATCGCCAATGACATCGAGTACGGACTGTCGTCGTCGATCTACACCAAAGACGTGAACAAGGCGTTCACGGCGATGCGCGATCTGTATGCCGGCATCACCTACATCAACGCGCCGACGATCGGCGCTGAAGTGCATCTGCCGTTCGGCGGCACGAAGGCCACGGGCAACGGCCATCGCGAGGGCGGAATCGGCGCGATTGATTTCTACACCGAGTGGAAGTCGGTGTACATGGATTATTCTGACACGCTGCAGAAGGCGCAGATCGACCGGGCGGACTGACTGGTGCAGTTTGGCATTACGCGCCGTACAGGTTGAGTGGGAGATCCTTCGCTACGCCTGAAAAACGGCTCCGCTCAGGATGACATTCGTCGTGTATAGCGCGAAGCTCGCCTCTAGAGACTATCCTCCGCTTGTCACCGACCCCGTTGCGTTATAAAGTACGAACCGCGATCTGGAGGTGACCAAATGAAGATCTCAGTAAAGGCGTTATGCGCGTTCGCGCTTCTGTGTGTGGGAGCCGCGGCCCAGGCTCAGCAGCGTCCTATAATGACGAGCCACGTTCCTGATGCCGTGTCCAGCGGAGTCGCACCGTCGGTGGGTCATCTTCCGAACTCGCAGCGTCTAAGCCTGGCGATCTCTTTGCCGCTACGGGATGAAGCGGAGCTCGACGACCTTTTGCAGCAGCTCTACGATCCGCAGAGTGCAAGCTTCCACAAATATCTTAGCGTGGAAGAATTCACAGATCGATTCGGCCCCTTCGAGTCCGACCACGAAGCTGTGTTGAGTTTCGCCAAAGCTAACGGGCTTACCGTGATCGACGACCCCGCCAATCGCATGGTTCTGGATGTCGAGGGCTCCGCGGCGAACATCGAGAAGGCTTTCCACGTTACGCCTGGGCGTTTATCAGCATCCCACCGAGAGCCGCACGTTCTATGCGCCGGATCGCGAGCCTACAGTTGATCTTGATGTGCCGCTGCTGCATATTTCCGGGCTAGATAATTTCACGCTGCCGCACGCTAAGAACATCAAGTCTTCGCAGGAATCAAGCAACGAAGGTGTACCCATAACCGTCAAAGCTACAGGTTCCGGACCCTACGGCCAGTTCATCGGAAGCGATATGAGGGCGGCTTACTATGGCTCGGGTCCGCTCGATGGCGCGGGACAATCAGTGGGGCTGTTTGAGTATGCGGGATACGAAATCAGCGATGTGAACACTTACTTCAAGAATCTGGGGCAGACGCGTACGGTCCCGGTTGTAGGCGTATCGCTGAATAAGGCACACCTGGGCTGTCCTCCGAGCACATGTGACGATAGCGAACAGGTGCTTGACATCGAGATGGCGATTTCCATGGCGCCGGGTTTGAAGCAGGTTGTCGTCTACGTGGGATACAACGATGTCTCCATCTTTAACCGGATGGCCGTCGATAATACTTCCAAGCAACTCAGTTGCTCGTGGGGATGGAGCGACGACGAAAGCAGTCTGGACCCGATCTTCAAAGAAATGGCGGCGCAGGGGCAGACCGTATTCGTGGCCAGCGGCGACAATGGCTCGGCTACTCCGGGCGATGTGGTATGGCCGGCGGATGATCCATACATTACTTCGGTCGGCGGAACTGACTTGGTTACCACGGGCCCGGGCGGCGCGTGGAAATCGGAAACGGGATGGAATGGAAGCGCGGGCATGGCTTCCAAGAACAAGATTCCGATTCCCAGCTATCAGACGATTCCGGGCGTGATCAACTCGCGCAATCATGGGTCGAAAACCTTGCGTAATATTCCGGACGTCGCCGCGGAGGCAAACACCAACCAGTACAGCTGTTACGACGGCGGATGCTTCGGAGGCAATGGAGGCACCAGTTACGCCGCTCCGCAATGGGCCGGGCTGACGGCGATGGCGAATCAGCAGGCGCTTGCGGGCGGGGGAACGGCTCTGGGGTTTCTCAATCCTGCGACTCTATGCGATTGGAACGGGACCGAGTTATGACGCCGACTTCCACGACATCGACCGCAACAGCAATGGCAGGTATACAGCGGTTACGGGCTTTGACCTCGTGACTGGGTGGGGAAGTCCCAACGGCGTGAATTTGATTGGCATGTTTGCGGAGATTGACTGAGGTTCGACATGCAATTGAAACCCTTCCTGCTGGATATTTGGCTGGACACCTACGAGCACGATATCGAATTCAACCTGGCCTCCAGCGAAGGACCGCGCTGGACCCTGAATGAGATCCTGAGTCTTACCAGTGAGGAGGAGCGGCAGCGCTTTCTGAATCACAAATTGGCCTACAGTCGCCCGGCAGGAGCTGATGGCTTGCGCGCAGCCATCGCCGAAATGCAGGGCGTTGATGTCGATGCGGTTCAGGTTGTAACCGGCGCCTCTGAGGCGCTCCTTATTCTCTTTTGGCTGGCTGCGGAAGCTGGAGCCAACGTTGTTCTGCCTCAACCAAGTTATCCGCCTTTTTCCGCGCTGCCCGAATCGCTCGGGATTGAGACTCGCTACTACGCGGTTCGTAAGGAGAATGATTTTCGTATAGATCTCGATGAGATCAAGCAGCTGGTGGATCGAAATACCAAGTTGATTCTGATTAACAGTCCTCACAATCCTACGGGCGCAACGATTAGCGATGCGGAACTGGACAGCTTGCACGAGTTCACGGCGTCTCGGAAAATTCAGTTGGTTAGCGATGAGGTCTACCATCCGATTTACCATGGGCGGGCGACAAGATCGGCTTCCCGTCTGCCGCATACCACTGTAATCCATGATTTCTCGAAAGCTTTCCCTTTATCCGGAGTGCGCACCGGTTGGATGATCGAGCACGATGCCAAGCGCCGCGAGCGCTATTTAAATGCGCGCACCATTTTCTCCATTTCAAACAATACTGCTGGAGAAATGCTGGCGGAGATTGCGATGCGCCATAGGGATATCGTGCTCGGGAGAACGCAGGAAAGCGCAACTCGGAATCTTCGGCAACTTACCGCATTCATGTCCGAGCATCGCGAGACGCTGGGCTGGATACCTCCTCGTGGTGGAGTGACGGCTTTTCCATGGCTCGTCAGCGGAGAGAACAGCCGCGCCTTTTGCCAGGCGGCTGCGGAGCAGGGCCTTCTGCTTGCCCCTGGGGACTGCTGGGATGCACCCTCGCATTTTCGGCTTGGGTTCGCGGTGATGCCTGACAAATTTCCCGAAGCCCTAAACCGGCTGGGAGAATTTGTTAAGAGTTGGGCAGATGCGAACGTGACCAGGGTGTAGCGGATCTGCTGCCTCGCGGGTAGAATCCGTTTATGCCTCTTACCCACAGCCGCGAGATTGGCGCTGCCAAGCGCCTCGACAATGTCCGCTATGCCATTCGCGATCTGGCTTGCGTGGCTGACGAAGTCACGGCTCAGGGACACAAGGTTCTGCCGCTGAATGTGGGGGACCCGCTCAACTTCGATTTCCAGACTCCTCCGCACATTATTGAAGCGGCTTACAAGGCCATGCGCGAGGGCAAGAATGGCTATGCGCCTTCTCCGGGAATTCCGGAGGCGCTGGAGGCGATTCGTGGCGAGGCGGCGCGCAAGGGCATCACGACGGTGCGAGATGTTTTCGTCACTTCCGGCGTGAGTGAGACGGTCGATCTTTGCATTTCCGCGCTGGTGGATGCTGGCGAAGATATTCTTACGCCGAAGCCGGACTATCCGCTTTATTCGGCCGTGCTGTGTAAGTTGGGTATTGCGCTGAACGCTTACGATCTGAATGAAGAAGACGCGTGGCAGCCGGAACTGGCTGACATCGAACGCAAGCTCACGCCGCGCACGCGCGGGATTGTGCTGATCAATCCCAATAATCCAACGGGATCGCTGTGCTCGCGGGAGATGCTGCAACAGGTTGCCGAGATTGCGCGGCGGAATAACCTGGTTGTGTTCGCGGATGAGATTTACGACAAACTTATTTTGGAAGACACTCCGCACATCGCGTTTGCTTCCGTCGCGCCGGATGTGCCTTGCGTCACCTTCGGCGGCATGTCGAAGAATTATCTGGTTCCGGGATGGAGGATTGGCTGGGGCATTATTTCGGGCGACGCTGCGGCGGCGAAGGCTTATACAGAAGGCATTCACCGGCTGCTGCGGGCGCGGTTGTGCGCGAATCATCCGGAACAGTATGCGATTAAGGCGGCGCTCGAAGGGCCGCAGGATCATTTGGTGGAAGTGCAGCGCAAGCTGCGGTCGCGGCGCGACCTTACGCAGAAGTGGTGCGAGGCGACTCCGCGGGTGAGTTGCGTTGCTCCTCGCGGCGCGTTCTATGCTTTTCCGCGGATTGATATTCCGGAGAGCGATGAAGTGTTCGTGAAGGAATTGATCCGGCAGAAGCATGTGATGGTGGTGCATGGGTCGGGATTTGGGCAGAAGCCGGGGACGCAGCATTTTCGCATTGTGTTTTTGCCGGATGAGGGGACGCTGAGTCGGGCTTACGCCTCCATTGGCGAGTTCATTCGAGAGCGGTATTGAGTGCGGCTTGCAGTTACGGCAGGGGCTAAAGCCCTCATCATTTTTTATGCTTTACGCGGCGCTGAAGCGCCGCTCTTCCACGGTTGCGCCGGCCTTGTGGTTAGCTGACAAACAAAAAATCCCCACTTCTCGCAAGGACGCGAGAAATGGGCACCCGCAGATTCTGCTCTCGCCGCTCAGGGGAAGCAGGATTGTCCGCTCCACACAAAACCATGTTGTTAACTAGATGCCGATGTTTAGGGCGCGGAGGGCGGATTTGTAGGCTTCGCGGGTTTGGGTGAATTTGGTGTGGGCGTCGTGCTCGCGGAAGTGGGCGTCGTCCCATTTTTCCCAGGCGGTCATGGAGTGGTCAGGCGTAGCGAGGGCTTCTTCGGCGCGAATGGTGGCGACCCATTCGTCGGTGGCCTGCTTGTAGGCTTGACGGAGTTGATCGAGGTTGGCTGGGGGCATAGGCCTGCAAGGGTAATGCGGGGCGGTAGTCCGGTCAATTGGATGGGGCGAAATTCACGAAGAATTAACAGAGCGTTCCTCAGGGGCTGAAGCCCATATCATTATTCAAATCCGAATCGGCACGGCTGAAGCCGCGCCCTTCCCGATCATGCCCGAGCGCTGTCGGAGAGATGCCAGCAGAGTCTCAAGTCAACGTCAAAGGCAGCGGGCGGGGGCGCCCGCTCCACATGAATATGAATCACTGACCGGCTGACTTTTGGCTTCCAGCGCCGTTGTCAAATTCTTCGGCCATCCAGTGTTGTAAGGCGGCCATGTTCTGCGGACGGCCGAGGAAATTCTTCACCAGATCGTTGGCTGACATCGATCCGCCGGGTTCGAGCACTATGCGGCGATAGCGCATGGGGGCGTCGCCCGCCAGCAGATTTTGATGGTCGAACTGCTGGAAGAAATCTTCGGCGATCACTTTGTCCCAGATATAGGTGTAGTAGGCGGAGGAGTAGCCGCCCAGGTGACTGAAGCGATGCCTACAGGTGAGTGTCGGGCAGTGGGAGTGAAGAGCGTGTAGTCGGCGGGTGTCGTCGAGGGTTACTGCGTCGAGGTCGACGTTCTGTGGGCTTGGTTTTGTAGATGTCGTAGGAGATGGCGGTGAAGGAATTCTGCCGGCCGACCCAGCCGCCGCGGCCAAAGGCGGAGGCGCGATTCATGCGGGCCACCAGTTCGGCAGGGATGGGTTCGCCGGTTTTGTAGTGGTGGGCGAATTTGGCCAGCACCTGCGGGCTGCGCATCCATTCTTCCAGCATCTGCGAAGGAGCTTCGACGAAATCGGATTCCATGCTGATGCCGCTGATGCCGGCCCACTGCTGCTGTCCGCCGAGGATGTGGTGCATGAGGTGGCCGAATTCGTGGAAGAAAGTGTGACGTCGCCGTAATCCATGAGTCCGGGATCGGTGGCGGTGGGCGCGGGAAAGTTGCAGACGAGAATGGCTTCGGGCAGTTGCTTGCCGCGGATGCCGTCGAGCACCGGCGCCATTTCGGCGTGGCTGTATTTGCCGGGGCGCGGATGCATGTCGAGATAGAAGCGGCCGATGGGCTTGCCGCTATCGATGACGATCCAGGTTTCGACCGAGGGATCCCAGGAGGGGACGTTCTGCTCCTGCTGGAAGGTGACGTGGAAGAGCGCGGCGGCGGTATCGAGGATGCCTTGCTTCACCTCGCATGAAGGGGAAGTAGGGGCGCACGGATTGGGAATCGAAATCGTATTGGGTGCGGCGAACTAATTCGGAGAGATACGACTGCTCATAGCTCCAGATTTCTTTCGCGCCGGGATCGGTCTTCTGTTTTTCGGCGAGCAGCATTTCGAATTCGCGTTGCGATAAGTCGCGGGAGGCGGCGTCGACTTGCTGGATGAAGCTCGGCGATGTTGTGGCCCTTGGCCATCATCTTGTCGGCGGCGTTGTAATCGGCCCAGGACGGAATAGCCGAGCAGAGTGGCGATTTCGTAGCGCGTCTTCATCAGGTTGGTGAGAACTTCCCGATTCTTCGGATAGGCGCGGGTGTTGAAGGCGAGGGTGACGCGGCGGCGCAAGGAATCGCTCTTGGCGAAGGTGAAGACGGGAAGTGCGTCGGGATAATCGGTGGTGATGTGAATCTTGCCGTCGGCACCGGGCTTGTGGCGGTCGATGTAATCCTGGGGCAGGCCGTCGAGTTCGGAGGGATCGGCCTCGACTAGTTTTCTGTCCGTCGGAAATATTGCGATCGAACATGGACTGCTGTTCGGTAGCCTGGTCGTTTAGTTTCTTCAGGCGGGCGCGGGTGGCGTCGTCTTTGTCGACGCCGGCGAGACGGAATTCAAGAAGCTGGCGCTGAACGTAGTAGCGGGTGGCGGCGTCGGCGTTGGAAACATCGAGCGCGGCAAGAGCGCTGTAGACATCGTGATTCAGGGCGATGGCCGTCTGGGCGGCGCTGGCTTTGGTGACCATGGCGGTAGCGTGATCGCGAAAGGTGGCGTCGGGATGAACCTGCTCCATGAGTCCGGCGAAATATGCGGCGGAGTTGTTTTGATGGACGGCTTCGTCGAAGGGCACGAGCGTGTTCTCGATGGTGCGCGCGCCTTTGACGGCCAGGAGAGTTGTCGATAGAGCGCTGGCCGGCCGCGAGGCGGTCGTTCTCAATCTTTTCGAAGGCGGCGACATCGGGCTTGTTGGCCCAGATGGTGGGTTGTGAAATGGTGACGCTTTGAGCGGAAAGAACGGCAACTAGAAAAATCGGAAGACAGAGGAAGATGGCGTGACGGGCGACGAACAACATGAAGGAACCTCGTGGAGTTATCGAATCGGGTGGCGATTTGAAGCTGGCGTTTTCGAGCCAGTTTGAGCGCGACTAAATTGTTGATGACGGCGTATGGCGATGTCAAGCGTGCAGCTGCAAAATCGGCATAAACCAGACTGATAGGCGATGTTCTGTTGAGTTTACCGCCAGTGCTTTAGGTTGGGCCAGAGTTGGGTTAAGGTGCCGAATTTTGCGCCATGGCAGATGTAGACGGCGATTTGTTTTTCCAGCGCGTAGGGATTGTCGGCGGACTGGCCGACGTATTCGACGTGATCCAAGAGGCGTTCGAGATTTTCGCGGCTATCATCGAGGACGATCATGCAGTTGCCGGAGTAGCCGCGCGGTCCCCAGAGAAACCAGGTTTGATGGCCGCTGAGGGAGCGGGGCAAGCCGTAGCGGCGGCCGAGGAAATCGATGGCGCCGGCCTGGCCGTAGTCTTGGGCGAAGATGCCGCAGTCTTTACGGTCTTCGACGGGGATGCGATTCCAGGCGACGGCGGTTTCGTCGACGATTTCCTGCCAGCCGAACTGATCGGCGTACCACTGCGGCAGTGGCGCGCGGGCGTGGCTGTGCTCCATCACCGGCAATTTCATGGGCAGAGTTTTCGTGTAGGCGAGGAAGCGGTCGGGAGATAGCACCGGAACCGTGATGGGAAGCATATAGATGCCGCTGGCAAGCAACACAATTACGATCACCGCCTTTAGCCAGGTGCGGCGAGGGCGGGCATTCTCCTCGCTAACCTTGCTGCCTTCGATGGCGGATTCGATGACGACTGCGCCTGCGGCCAATAGCATGGGATAGACGGGAGCGAGGTAGTAGTTCTTGCCGTGGAGAACAAAGAAAACAGTGAAGCAAACGAGATAGGCCCAGCCAAGCACGCGGTAGGACTTGAACCGCCTAAAGAAGAGAAGCGCGAACAAACCCCTAAGCCAGATGGGCGCGGTGAAAGGGTCAACCAGGAACGTTTGCTGGAGAGAAAATTGAGGCAGCGGCAGGATGACATCACGGCCTTCGGCTTTAATGTTGCGCATCAATTCGAGGAAGGGCCAGTGATAGTGAATGTTCCACAGCAGGTTGGGAAGGAAGATGAGAAAAGCTGCGAGGCCGCCGAGCCAGATCCAGGGATTGAGGAAGACGCGGCGCTGCGGAGTGAGCAGAAGGCCGACGACGATGCCGAAGCCGAAAAGAGCTATCGAATATTTTTCCTGCAGGCAAATGCCCGCGATTATGCCGAACCACAGCCAGTAGCTGGGCTGGTCACGTTTGATAGCGAGGATGGCGAAGTAAGCGCAGCCCATCCAAAGGTTGGGTTCGAGGCAGTTGGTGCCGAGCAGGCTGCCGTTGGAGAGATATTGTGCCGCGATGACGACTGTGATGGCGCTGAGGAGCAGGGCGAAGCGGCGTCCGCCGAACTCGCGGGCGAGGACGGCGGTTTGCACTACAAGCAAAGAAGAAGCGAGCGCGGGAATGAAGCGAATGCTGCGCAGCGAATCTCCGAGCAGGGCGCGGCAGATGTGGATGAGGAACGGAATGAGCGGAGGCTGGTCGACGTAGCCCCAGGCCAGGTGATCGCCGCAAGACATGTAATCGAACTCGTCGCGGAAGTAGCCGTAGCGGTTGTTGAAGTAGATGTGGAAGAGAAGCTTAGCGAGGGCGATTAGCCAGATGATTGCCATGCCGGAGGCTAAGAAGGATTTGCGCTCGTGCGTGGGAGCGGAGAATGGGTTTGAGGCAGCGGCCATGGGGGATCAAGAATATCGGAACAGGGTGGGAATGTCATGGCAGTTGAGCTCAAACTTAAACACAGAGGGCACAGGGTCACACCGAGGAAAGTCGGGTAGTGGTGCACTTTGGCTTACGCGTCGCGCCGGTGGAGCGGGAGATCCTTCGCTACGCCAGAAAAACGGCTTCGCTCAGGATGACAGTCATCGTTTAATAGTGCAAACTGCACTCATGCAAACGAAGGTAACGTTCCCAGTTGATTACCCTTATTTTGTGCCGATAGTCTTGTGGTAACGTTGGAATTACCGCATATTCAAAAGGTTTGAATAGGGTTTTAGGGCAACGTGTCTTCGCAGACTCGCAAACCGGGCATCCAAATCGCATGGACCACGGTCACCTACCGCAGTGTGGCCTTGATGATCCTCGCCGGCGTGTTGGTGTGTTTCGCCATCATCCGTTTTACTTTTCCGCAATTCACCGAGAACAGTATTAAGGCGGCCGATGGCGTGGCGAATAGAGTTTTGGAGCGTGTGGCGGGATTGGCTCCGGCAGCGGGTGGCGGCGTATCTACAGCGCAGCAAGCGCACTTTACTGCGCTCGACGGCACAGTGCGGGTGAAGAAAGGCAGCGGCAATAGCTGGCTGGCCGCGGATTATAACGTCCCGCTGGAAAAAGGCGATGTGGTGCAGACGGGGTCGGAGGGCATGGCGAAAGTCGTGTTCAACGATGGCACCAGTTACACCGTGAAACAGGATTCGCTGATTGTGATCGAAGAAAACTCGGCCAACGATCAGCAGCAGACGAATGTTGCGGTAGCGGTGAGCACCGGAACGGTGGATCTTTCGACGGCGACTTATTCCTCGGGATCGAAATCGCAGGTGATTGTGGCGGGAGCCACGGCATCGCTGTCTCCCGATTCGACGGCGCAGGTGCATAACGATCCGACGACGGATCAGCACGAGATTTTGATGAAGAAGGGCACCGGCGAAGTTACGAGAAATGGAGAAACGGTGCAATTGGCCAACTGGGAGAAAGTGAGCTTCAAGCAGGAAGAAGCGCACATGGAGAAGGACAAAGGTACGGGGCCGCCGACTCCGATTTCTCCAGCGAATATGGCGCCGCTCTTTACTTCGGGTGAAGCGACGAAGGATGTGGAATTTTCCTGGACGCCGATGGCGAATGCGGTTGGTTACCGGTTGCGGATATCGAGAAACCCCTATTTTTCTTCTACACTGGTAGATAAGAGAGTGAACACTGCGGATGTGACGGTTACAAGTCTGGGCGAAGGCGCCTACTACTGGGTCATACAGTCCTACGAAGCGTCAGGAAAAGAATCGGTGGAGAGCGAGAAGAACCGCTTCACCATCATTCCCAAGGGCAAGCAGATGGGAGCCATCGAACTGGATCTGGATCCCTTCATACAGCATGGGCACGTAATTGAACTGACGGGAAAGACGCAGGTTGGGGCACGGGTGATGGTGAACGGGCGTGAGGTTCCGATGATCTCGACCGACGGCTCGTTCCACTACTTCACGCCGCCGCTGGCGACCGGAGAAGCGGTGATTACGATTACCGCGCAAACGGCGCAGGGCGGAGTGAATACGCAGCAGAAGAAAATTATTATTCAGTAAGTTTGCAATATTGCAGTGAGTTAGACGATACGCGAGGCGGAAGGCAGACTGGTTATGTCAAGCAACGGATTTCATTCATCACGCTCTCACAATCTGAGGTCGCTGTTCAGCCTGTTCTCGAGCGACCTGGCAATCGATCTGGGGACGGCCAACACTCTGGTGTACGCTCGCGGCAAGGGCATCGTGGTGAACGAGCCCTCGATTGTCGCCATCAACAAGAACACCGGCGAAGTGGAGGCGGTGGGCAAAGAGGCTAAAGAGATGCTGGGCCGGACCCCGGGCAACATCGTCGCCATCAAGCCGATGAAGGACGGCGTGATCGCTGATTTCAAAGTTACGGAGAAGATGCTGAACTACTTCATCCAAAAGGCGCACAACCGGAAGATGCTGGTGCATCCACGAATTGTGATTGGAGTGCCGTCGGAAATTACGCAGGTGGAAAAGCGCGCGGTCATGGACTCGGCGTATCGCGCCAAGGCGAGTGAAGTGCATCTGGTGGAACAAGCGATGGTTGCGGCGATTGGTGCGGGGCTGCCGATTACGGAGCCGAGCGGCAACATGGTGGTTGACATCGGTGGAGGCACGACAGACATTGCAGTTATTTCGCTGAGCGGCATTGTTTACTCGCGGTCGGTGCGGATGGCGGGCAACCAGATGGACGAAGCCATCATGAATTATCTGAAGCGGAAATATAACTTGCTGATCGGCGAGCGTACGGCCGAACAAATTAAAATGGAGATTGGATCGGCTCACCAGCTCGACAAGCCGATGACCATGGAAATTAAGGGACGCAACCTGATCGAAGGCGTTCCGAAGACGATTACGGTGGACGATGGCGAGGTTCGCGAGTCCCTGAGCGAATGTGTATCGACGATCATGAATGCGATTCGCGTTGCGCTTGAGCGGACGCCACCGGAGCTTTCCGCTGACATCAGCGACCGCGGCATTGTGCTGACTGGAGGCGGGGCTCTGCTGAAGAATCTGGATAAGCGCATCCGCGAAGAAACTGGATTGCCGGTCTCGATCGCCGACGATCCGCTATGCAGCGTAGTGCTGGGCACGGGCAAGATGCTTAGCGATTTCAAGCTGCTGAGGAAGATTTCGATCGAGTAGATTTGGTAGCGCCGGCGTCCCGCCGGCAAATAGCCGCCGAGACGGCGGCGCTACCCACCACTGAAGTTATGGAATCCGTACTTGGCCGTTACCGTAACCTGACCGTCCTGGTGGGAGTGTTGTTTCTGCAGGTGCTGGGGCTGGCGGTGCAGGTTAAGCGGAGCGCGGACGCGGAGAACACGCGGCTGATCCGCATCTGGGCGGTGGATTTAATTACTCCTTTCGAGCGCGCTCTGCTCTGGGCGCAGAACAGCAGCAGCAATCTCTGGCATGACTATTTTTTCCTGCGCGGCGTGAGGGCGGAGAATCGCCAGCTCAAAGAACAGATCGAGAAGATGCGTCTGGAAGAGGTGCGCCTGAGCGAAGATGCAACTCAGGCCCACCGACTGCAATCGCTGCTGGCGTTTAAAGGAGCGGTTCATCTACAGACAGTTGCAGCGCAGGTGATTGGATCGAGTGGAAGCGATCTTTCCCGATCGGTTTACATCGACAAGGGTTCAAATGACGGCATTGCGCCGGATATGGCAGTGATTACGGCGGGCGGTATCGTGGGCAAAGTGCTGCGCGTATATCCTTCGACTTCGCTGGTGCTGATGATTAACGATCAGAGTAGCGGAGTGGGCGCGATGCTGGAGAAGTCGCGCTTGCAGGGCGTGCTGCGTGGAACTTCGAATGGACAAGTGATTCTGGAACGGGTGATGAGCGACGAGCAGGTCACTCCGGGGGACACTGTGTTGAGCAGCGGCGGTGACCAGATCTTTCCCAAGGGACTGCCCGTAGGTACGGTGACCAAGGTGAGCCCGGGGAGGGAATTGTTCCTGAATATCCAGATCAAGCCGGCGGCCGATTTGAGCCGTTTGGAAGAAGTCCTGGTGGTTACAGAGAAGCAAGAAAAGAACGCAGAGACGGAAAACGGTGGGAGGGTGCGCGCGGCGGATATTCTGGCGCAGCGTCTGCCTTCGGTTCCGGATAAGCCCGTGGCACCGACGGGAACCATACCAGCGGGAACAGCGACTATCACTGCGCCAGGACAAGGCACAAAGCCCATCGCAAAACCGCAGACACCGGCCGCGAGTTTGAGCAAACCAGATGGTGCCGCCAATCATCCGGCGGCATCGGCGTCGCCGGGCGGGAATGCCGGAAGCGCGGGCGAAACTCACAATGCGCCGGTTGCGGGGCAGCCTTCTTCGACAGGCGAGGCTGAAAAAAAAGTTGTTCCGAAGACTTCTGACGATGCTGCGGCCAAAGGCGGTTCCGGCGATGCAGTTGGCTCGAGTCCAGCGAGTTCACCGGCGAAACCGGCGGCGGTGAAACCTAAGCCTGCGACGACGGAGCCTACGCCGCAACCACCGGCCAGCGAAGACAATCCTCACTAGCGTGCCTATCACTTACACATCGGGGGAGCAAATTGAGGTTTACCGGTTCAGCATTCCGGTGACCGTGGGCGTGCCGCTGCTGGCATTGTTTCTGCAGTCTTTTGGGCCGAAGATTTTTCCATCGTTTGCCATTTACCTCGATTTGCCGCTCCTGGTGACGATCTTCTTCGCCATGGCACGGCGGAATCCGATCTCCGGATTGTTTACCGGTGCGGCTATTGGCCTGGCGCAGGATATGCTGGGCGCATATCCGATCGGAATCTACGGCATTGCCAAGACCGTGGTCGGTTACCTGGCGTCGTCTCTGGGCGCGAAACTGGATGTGGAGAATGCCGGCGCCCGCTTTCTCGTCACTTTGGGTTTTTATCTGATTCACGCCGCGGTTTATTTCACGGTGGCGCGAGGCATGGTGAATCTGACGCTGAACTGGAGTTGGAGCCGTGGAATCCTGGCCGGACTGGCGAATGCTTTTATTGGCGTGGTGTTGTACTTTGTGTTGGACAAGTTTAAGCAGAGAACTTGAAGACAGTTCTCAGTTCTCGGTTCCCAGTTCTCAGTAAATGCCCATAGTGACCTCCGTTACGTTTCGGCTGCGCGCATCGGTGCCTTCGAGAGCTAGAATTGAGATACATTCTCCTAAAATGCTCATTGGGAAACGCAAGCGATAGTTTCCGAGTTTTCAGTTCGGCAACTGAGAACTGGCAACTGAGAACTGAGAACTGATGCCAGGCCGCGACGACAAAGTATCGGAATTCCGCGTAACGGCGGCGCAGTACATGATCCTGGCCATCTTTCTGGTGCTGGCTTACGGATTGTGGAAGCTGCAGGTGATGGAGAGCGGTTACTACGCCTCGGCGGCGGAAAAAAACCGCATTCGAAATGTGCCCATTCTCGCGCCGCGCGGGAAAATTCTTGACCGCGAAGGGCGCATCATCGTCGATAACTATCCGTCGTTTTCGGCGCTTCTACTGCGCGATTCTTCGCGCGACCTCAATGCCGACGCGGATCTGATCGCACAGGGTCTGCATCTCGATCCCACCGAAGTTAAAACGCGCATACGGCACTTCGCTTCCATGCCGCAGTATCAGCCGATCTTTTTGAAAGAGGACATTACTCCTGACGAACTGGCGTTTATCGATGCGCATCGCAACGAGCTGCCGGAGCTGGATACGATCGTGGCGCACCGGCGGTTGTATCCGCGCAACGGGTTCATGGCGCACCTCATTGGTTACGTTGGCGAAGTCACGGAAGACATGCTCAACCAGCCGCAGTTCGAACTCTACAATCCCGGCGATGTCGTGGGGGTCAGCGGCGTGGAGCGGCAGTACAACAACGCGCTCATGGGCCAGAACGGAGCCCGGCGCGCGGTGGTGAACAGCCATGGACGCGAAATCGGGTTGCTGGGAGAGACTGCCGCGGTCTCGGGAAAACAGTTGAAGCTGACGATCGACATCGATCTGCAGATTGCCGCCGAGGAAGCGATGGAAGGGAAGAACGGCGCGATCGTTGCGATGGACCCGAAGACGGGAGAAATTCTGGCGATGGTGAGCCGGCCGACATTCGATCCTAACGATTTTGCGGTGCGAGTGTCGCGTGATGAGTGGAACAAGCTGGTGAATGATCCCGACAAGCCACTGCTGAACAAGGCGATCCAGGCGCAACTGGCGCCGGGCTCGACGTTCAAAATCATCATGTCGGTCGCGGGCTGGCAGGAGGGAATTGCGCAAACTCTGCATGTGAACTGCACGGGAGGCGCGGAGTTCTACGGACGGCGATTCGGTTGCTGGGTAAAAAATGGACACGGCGCGGTTGATCTGGAGAAGGCGATTTATCAGTCCTGCGATGTGTTCTTTTACACGCTGGCGGAAAAGTTAGGCATCGAGCGCATTGCAAAATATGCCGAGGCGCTTGGGCTCGGAGAGAAAACAGGCATCGATTTGCCGAATGAAGTGAGCGGCGTGATGCCGTCGGAAGAATGGAAGATTAAAAATTTCAAGCAGAAATGGTTCGCGGGAGAAACGATTTCAGTAGGCATTGGGCAGGGTGCGGTGGCAATCACGCCGGTGCAACTGATGCGTGCGGTCGCTGCGATCTCGATGGGCGGCCGGATGGTGATTCCTCATGTGGTCGACCCGCAGGAGCTTCCCAGCGGATACGTCGAGACCAGCCACGTTACCGAAACGAAGAGCGTTCCGATCGATCCGAACGGATGGACTTACATTACGGATGCGATGTCGCGAGTGTTGCTGCCGGAAGGCACGGCTCAATCGGCGCATATTCCTGGGATTGACATAGCCGGCAAGACGGGCTCCGCGCAGGTTGTGTCGCTGGCCACCCGTGCCCGATTCAAGAATGCCGAAGATCTTGCGCAAAATGGATGGTTTGTGGGATTTACTCCTAGGCGAAATCCCGACGTGATTGTGTGTGTTCTGTTCGAGGGTGGCGAGCACGGAAAGCTAGCCGCGCGCATAGCTACGCAGGTAGTGAAGGCTTATGTGGATAAGCAGCGCCGTTTGCCACCGAAGATGGCGCAGAAGCCGAAGAGCGATGGCAAAGTTGATATGGGTGCGCTTTGGACTGCACCGGGTGAGGACGGCGATAAATTGGAAGGCGGACGTTTTGTAATCAAGCTGCCGAAGAAGCCGTTGGTGGCGGCTGCTGCGGCACCAGGGATGGTGCCGATAAATTAGTGCAGAGAAAGTGCGAGGGCGAGACGCCCCCGCGACAGCCGGCGGGACGCCGGCGCTACGGTTTAGAAATCATGTCACGTTACGTTTCATTTCGCGATTTTGACTGGCTGTTGCTGGTCTTTGTGCTCATGATCTGTGGGCTGGGTGTGATGGAGATTCACAGCGCCACGGTTCACACCAAGTTTGCCGGATCTCATATCAAGCAGATTTACTGGGTTGCGGCCGGCGTGGGGATGATGTTTCTAATCAGCCTGGTGAATTACCAGGCGCTGCTGGACCGGATCCACTGGTTCTACATTGCCGCCGTTGCCTCTCTGGTTGCGGTGACGATCTTCGGGCAGAAATACCTGGGTGCGAAGCGCTGGATCAAGATGCCGGGCGGCAACCACTTCCAGCCTTCGGAATGGGTAAAGCTGATTCTCATATTGGCGATGGCGAAGTTTTTTGCCGATTTGCGGAATCGCGAACTTTCCTGGTCGGATTTTATGAAGGCTGGAGCGATCGTAGTGATTCCCATGTTGCTGGTATTAAAGCAGCCTGACCTGGGAACGGCTCTCACTTATATTCCGATTGCAATCATGGGCGTTTTCCTGGGTGGGATGCAGTGGCGGCAGGGACTGTTAGTGGCTGTGCTGGCCGGGATCGGGGTAGGGGCGGTATTTTTTGTTCCCAAGGTTCACGTTCTTAAGACCTACCAGAAGCAGCGGCTGACCAGCTTTATCGACCCCGAACTTGATCCGCAGGGGACGGGGTACCAAGTTGAGCAATCCAAGATTGCCGTAGGTTCGGGAGGGTTGTGGGGTGGTAAGGGCTCGCAAACACACGGGGCTTTCCTTCCAGTCCCACAAACGGACTTTATTTTCGCGGCATTTTCCGAGGAGCATGGATTCGTGGGCGCGCTGGGGGTTCTGCTGTTATACTTCATTGTGCTGATGCGTTTGACGCAGAACGCGCAAACAGCGCCCGACCGCGCTGGCACGTTCGTGGTAATGGGAGTGGTGGCTGTGCTTAGCTTCCATATCCTAGTCAATGTCGGCATGGTGGTTGGCTTTATGCCGGTCACCGGAATACCCTTGCCGCTGATGAGTTACGGTGGGTCTTCGGTTCTGTTCATGTTCCTGGCGCTGGGGATGGTAATGAATGTTCGAATGCGCCGGTTTGTGAATTAGCTGGGGAAGTGAGCCAGCTATAAGGGCATGATTCGAACCGGGTTCGAACCGAACAAGATGGCAGGGAGCAGTTGCTGCGCCGTAAGCGCAGCCCCAAAAAATATCGATCGCCCTCGCGTAAAGGGGGCATTTTACCGGCTAGTCGAGCAGTCGAAGGCCGGGCAGGATTGAAGCAATAAAGCTGCTGGCAGGGAAACGGCCCCCCGACCGGAAACGGTCTGAGAGTGCGGTCACAAACCCGGCAGATAAAAAGCGAACAGTGCAGAAGATACCCAAGCTTGTGCAGCGGACTCGGTCAGGGAGAAACCTCCCGGGCCCCAGCCGTCCCCGATTCGGGGCCAGCATCGCGACGCTCGATCCTCCCCTTTCCTTCCTCTTGACCGCCCGGTAAATCCCGTCCGGCTTTCTTAAATAAGCCGGTGGGACCGGAGTGTCCATGAACAAAGAGTTGTTTGTATCTTCCACGCCTCACGAAACCAAGGTGGGGCTAGTGGAAGACGATCTGCTCGCGGAAATCTACCTCGAGCGCGAAAATGAATACACCTTAGCTGGGTCCATCTACAAAGGCCGCGTAACGCGCGTGCTGCCCGGCATGCAGTCCGCCTTCGTCGATATCGGCCTGGAGCGCGACGCCTTCCTCTACGTTTCCGACTTTATGGAGTTGGAAGAGCACGACGAGGACTTAACCGACGTGGTTCCGGCGAATCGCGGCGTGCAGGATATGCGGCCGCAAGCACAGACTGCGGCGCCTCAAGAATTGGATCAGCATCTCGATGCTCGCGCCGATGCAAACACCGGCGAAGGCGAACCCGTATTCGAGCAAGGTTCTGAACCGGGAGAACACGAAGCCGGAGCCGAGTCGGCAAGCTCGGGACAAGAGCCTTCTGAAGGTAGAGATCGCGACCGGGGAGGTTACCGAGGCCGCCGCCGCCGCCGTGGTGGGCGTCGTGATGGCCGTAGCGATGGCAGGAGTGATGGTCGAAACGAAGGACGGGATCGGGTTAGCGAGCCGCAAGTAGCGCGGCCTGTGATTGAGAGTGTTGCACCAGTTGCGCCGCGCCCTCAGGAGCCACGCCGATCTTCTCAGTTTGGACCGCCGGCTGGATACCAGCCGATATTGCTGCCCGGGGAATCGATTTCCAAGTACCGCGGCATGGCGCCGCCGGTTGCGCACGAGCAGGATTTCCGTCAGGCTCGGACTTCCCCACCTGATCCGGAACTTTCTGAACGAGCTTTCTCAGAGCGGGCTTCCTCAGAACAAACTTCCGAGTCGTATGCCGAACCGGCCGCGCCGGTCGCTGCGACTTTCCCGGAAGACGAGCCGATTTTCGCGGCGAGTTCAGCCGAACCTCTGCATGAGCAGCACCACGATGCGCAGCCGGTGCTGGAAGAACACGCCGAGGCCGCATCGACTTCCGTGGATTGGAATCGCGAATTTCGTAACGCAGCGCCGTTGAGCGTTAGTGAGCCGGTGGAACACAATTCGGAGCCGATTACCGAAGAATTTGTCGAAGAAGAAGAGGATTTAGCGGTTCCGGTCCGCGAGTATTCAGACCGGCCAGCGGCTGCGGCTCATGAGCCGGAAGCGCTTGCTTTCGCAGCGCCTGGGACACTCGCCGAAGAAACCATCGACGAAGAGGAAGCCGATACTGTCCGCTACGAAGAATCGTCCGATGAGGGCTACGACGAGTTTGAAGAGGAGACGAGAGCGGCGGGTCAGCCGGATTCCGAAACGCAGCGTGAGCTTTCGGAAGTTCGCGCTACCGTGGATGAGATCCACATGTCGTCTCTCGCCGAAGCGGGCGTAGCGCCTGCGGAGGGCGCCGCACACGAGAACGAAGAAGACTCCGAGGAATTGGAACTGGAAGAAGCGCAAGCCGAAGCCGAAGCGCTGCTCGATGCCGAAGCTGGTGGAAGCGGCAACGTCGATGTGCGGGCGGAGGTTCGCGCTCCGGCGGGAACGGCTGGTTATACCCAGCGCGCACCGCGTCCGCGCCCGGGTTTCGACCGGCAGCGTGGCGGAGGCCGACGTGGCGGTGGTGGACGACGCTTCCCGCGCCGCGAGTCGCATGAAGTTCCGAAGATCAGCGATCTGCTGAAAGAAGGCCAGGAAATTCTGGTGCAGATTGCCAAGGAGCCCATCGCTAAGAAAGGCGCGCGCATCACCAGCCACATCGCGCTGCCCGGGCGCTTTCTGGTTTATATGCCGACGGTGAACCACACCGGAGTTTCGCGCAAGATTGCGTCGGACGAAGAGCGCCAGCGCCTGAAGCGCATCGTCATAAGCGAGCGCGAGAATGGCCACGGCGGTTTCATCGTCCGCACCGCCGCCCAGAATGCGCCTGAAGAAGAGCTGCGCGCCGACATTCGCTTCCTAAAAGGTTTGTGGAACGACATCAAGACGCGTGCCGAAGCTTCCAAGCCGCCGGCGCTGATTTATCACGATCTCAATGTGGTCGAGCGCATTCTGCGCGATCAGGTCACTTCCGATTTCTCCGTGATCTGGGTGGATACCGAGGCGGAATACGAGCGCATTCTGCGCTTCTTCAACCGCTTCCAGCCCGGGCTGGTGAAGCGCGTGAAGCTCTATACCAAAGAGACGCCGCTATTTGAACAATTCGGCCTAAAAGAAGAGATGGACAAGGCGCTCAAGTCGAAGGTGTGGCTGAAGAGCGGTGGCTACATCGTGATCAACCAGACCGAGGCGCTGGTGGCCATCGACATCAACACCGGCAAATATGTCGGCAAGACTTCGCGCCTGGAAGATACGATCGTCAAGACCAACGTGGACGCAATCAAAGAGATCGTGCGGCAGATTCGCCTGCGCGATTTGGGCGGCATCATCATCATCGACTTCATCGACATGGATGAGCGCCGCAACCGGCAGCGCGTGATGCAGGCGCTGGAAGAAGAACTCCGGCATGATCGCGCGCCGTCGAAAGTCCTGCAGTTCAACGATTTCGGCCTGGTCGCGATTACGCGCAAGCGCGTGAAGCAGTCGCTGGAACGGACGATCGGTGCGCCTTGTCCCTATTGCCAATCGACCGGCTATGTGAAGTCTCTGACCACGGTGGCCAACGAGATTTACGTGGAGATGCGCAAGATGGCGAAGCATCTGGAGCAGGAAGACGTGATGCTGCGCGTGCATCCGGATGTGGCCAAGGAGTTGAAAGCCAACAATGGCCGCCTGTTGAACGAGATGGAAGAGATGACCAAGCGGACCATCATTGTGAAGAGCGATCCGGCGGTGCATCAGGAGCAGTTCGATATTAACTAGCTGATAGCTCTCAGCTGTCGACTATCAGAACCCATGTGGGGACAGCCGCCCTCGGGCTGTCCTCCGTGCGCAGCCCGACCACCCCCCGGAGGATCATGAGAGGGCTACGAGTACGTCTCGTAACCGCACTACGCCGCCGTCACCCAAGCATCAAATGGAGTCATCCTCTCGAGCAAGATCTTCCTGCAACGAGTGCACTGCAAAATGTATGGCATGTTCGAAGTGCTTTGGTCGCCCGCCTTTTTTTTCTTGGCTTCGATAATCGCCGCGCAATCGGGACAAAAAATCTTCATACGGATTCCTTCCTCGTCTAAGCGTATACCCCGCAGGAATGACTTTTAGTAGTACCCTTCGCACCACGAATCATCTTTGTCAACTCACTTTCTCGTTTCCACTCAGAGCACTATCCGTCCCCTAATGAATTACCTGATGAAGAAGTACAGCGACCCGTGCGATAATGCGCGGATATTGGTGGAAGAATCGAAAACGCAGCGGTGGGAGCAGTTAGCTGTTTGGTGGTTTGCCGCTTCGGGGGTAGGCGTTGGGATATTCGTTGGTGCGCTCTTGGCGTTGGGGCTTTTGCGGTTCTGGCGTCCAAGCACGATCGAGGACTTTTGCGGCGTCATCGGCTGTGTGCTATTTGCTCTCGGTATTGCGATGTCTTTCCTATGCTACAAGAAGGCGGAATGGGAGAAGAACGATCCGAGCCACATGAAGTAGAGGGCGGCGCTCCGGCGCCGCGTGAGACATATCTGGGTTACGCGGCCTGATGATACTACACAATGCCAAATGCCATTATATAATGGCATTATGACAACCACCCTAACCCTTGACAAAGCTGGCCGCGTCGTCCTGCCCAAGCCCGTCCGGGACGAAATGCAGCTCCGCGCGGGCGATTCGCTGGAACTGGAAAGCTCGGAAGACCGCATTGTGCTCCGCCCTCGAAGGGGAGGAGTTGGGCTGCACCAGAAACAAGGGATCTGGGTCTTCGGCGTCGGGGAGCCCATCCCCGCCGGAGCTACCGATGAAACGCTGCGCCAGATTCGACGGGAGCGTGAACTGAGCTTCATGGGCAATCTCCCCGCGCGCCGCCCGCGACGGAAGAAATCCCGGTGAAATGGTTCTTCGATACAACCGTCCTGGTGGCAGCGCTCCTGCCCGACCATCCCCACCATGCTCGCAGCTTCCCGGTGTTTGCGTCTGCAACTCGCAAGCACGCGGGTTGCGCGGCGCATAGCCTGGCGGAAACGTACTCCACCTTCACCCGGTATCCCGGAAAAGAGCGGATGAGTGCCGAAGCGGCAAACCTTGTTTTGCAAGGAATCGAGCAGCGGTTTACTTTGATTTGGCTTGACGGCGATGAGTACTGCGCCGCCATCCGCCGCATGGCGCAGCAGGGAATTGTGGGCGGCGCCGTTTATGACGGCCTGGTCGCGGCCTGCGCTCTCAAGGCAGGGGCGGACCACCTCTATACTTGGAACGTGCGCCATTTCGATCTGCTTGGCGCGGAGATAAAAAAGCTCGTGAGGATGCCGCCGGCGGTTTAGCTTTTCGCTTAGCAGTAGAAGAGTTCAAATAGGCCAAGCCAAAAACTGAGGGAGCAACCAGCATGTCAGTATCGACCGAATCTCAAGCAGGCTTTCTCTCTCGCCGCCGGTTTTTTCGCTGGGCCAGTTCGCTCGCTGCAGCTGTGGGCGCGATGCCTCTGGTTTCTGCCGCCAAGGTGCTTACTTCGTCAATAGCTTCGTCACCGGGCTTGCCGGTGGCCGCGTCCGAAGGTGACGACTACTACGACAAGCTTGGCGTGACCAAGATCATCAACGCCGCTGGAACGTATACGACGCTGACGGCTGCCTGCATGCCGCCGGAGGTTCTTGCCGCGGTGCAGAGGGCGGCGCTTCATCCTGTGCGGCTGCACGAGTTGCAGCGCAAGGCCGGCGAGTATATTGCGCACCGCCTGAAGTGTGAAGGCGCGGTCGTGACTTCGGGAGCTTCGGGAGCCATCACCCTGGCAGCCGCTGCCTGCCTGCAGTACGCAAACAACATCGATATTCTGGACATGCCGCAGGCGATTGACGGGAAGAAGAATCAGGTCATTGTGCAGCGTGCGCATCGCTATGAGTATGACCGAGCCATGTATCTGTGCGGGGCGCGGGTGACGGAGGTGGTCACGCTCGACGACTATAAGCGAGCGTGCGCCGCGGGCAATGCGGTGATGACGAACTTCTTCAACGCTGCGGAAGAAGAGGATGGGATCGCCGGCACAGCACAGATCGGTCGAGAAGAGTGGCTGCAGGTGGCGCACGAGCATAAGATTCCGTGCCTGCTCGATGCGGCGGCCGACATGCCTCCGATCTCGAATCTGTGGAAGTACACCGGCATGGGCTTCGACCTCGTGACATTTTCAGGAGGGAAGGGCATACGCGGTCCACAAAACGCCGGATTGCTTCTGGGCAGAAAGGTTCTGACGGATCTTGCCCATGAGAATAATAATCCGGGCGACGGAATTGGCCGCGGCATGAAGGTGGCTAAGGAGCAGATTGTGGGGATGGTTGCGGCGGTCGACTGGGTGCTGTCGCACACCGAAGAGTCCATGCAAGGCGACTACCAGAAGCGCGCCGATCTCATCGCCGCCGCAGTGAAGGGCATTCCTTCGGTTAGAACTGAGACGGTGGTTCCGAAGATCGCCAACCATGTTCCGCATCTTCTTATACGCTTCGATCCGGCAGTTACGGGTGTGACAACTGCTCAGATCGTTGATGCATTGCGCAAAGGAACGCCTTCGATTGAACTGAATCCTAATACCGGCCAAAAGCCGAACCAGGGCATCCCGGCGGATGCGAATACGCTCGTGGTTGGGGTATGGATGATGCAGCCCGGCGAAGATGCGATCGTGGGACAACGGATTCGCGCGGCGCTCAGGGGATGAGGAATATTTCATCCAATTACATAAAGGTAAATAGCTGTTTTTTCAAGTGCGAGAGGACTAGCGGTGTCGCTGTTACTGGCAAGAACCAAGGTCCCTCGCTTCGCTCGGGATGACAGTCGTATGGGATGCGGCAACTGTGGTGCGTCTAGCTGCCGGGATGCGCTAGGGCTTTCACGGCGAGATCGGAGCGGAGTCGCAGCTTCTGCATGGTTTCTCCAATGGCTTTGGCTGATGCGGAGGCGTCACTGCTCTCGGCCATCTTGGCGATATTTGCGGCGTCTTCGGTGGTGCTGCTGGCGATATCGAGCAAGACCACGAGCGCATCGGCGTGCAGCTTCCACAGTGAAGACATGCTTTGACTGCGTTTCAATTCTTCGAGTTCAGTGTTAACGCGAGCCACGCAGGAAACCAGGCGGATCAGCGTGCGGGCGACATCGGCGCGCAGGCTCTTCTCTTCGAGGAACGCGGCATTGTAAGCTTCGGCCTCGGCAGGGCTCAGGGTCAGGTTGAAAAAACGCATGGGAACGATCTGCCGGTACTTGGGATCGGCCACGCGGACAAAGACGCGAATCGATTCTTCGACGCGCCGCAGCTTGCCTTCCTCAACGGAAAGTTGCTGGGCAGTGATGGCCGGAGGCTGAAAGGCTTGAGCCGGAACAAGTGCCTTCGCGGGCGCAACTCGCACCGACTTAGCCGCAGCTGCTGCGCCGCCGGAGGATTTGATCGCGTTCCCCACGGTGGGCGCGAGTAGCGACTTGCGGATGGGCGGTCGCCGGTCGAGTTCCTTCTTCAAGCGGGAGACGCGGCGGAATTTCTCGAGCGCGCTGCCGTAATCGGCCTGCAGCATTTCGTTCTGCTCGATCGCTGCCACGTGTTCCACCGTGACTTCCACGCCATCGACCGTACTTAGAATGCTGCCTCCCATTTCATCGAGGGCCTGGGCAAATTGTTTGATCTCTCCCAGGGCTTTGGCGAAAAGTTGATCGAAGCGCTCACCGAACGCGGCATTGTGCGCGGCAACCGTGGCCAGCACACCGGGATGATAGAACGAGCCATCCAGCCAGCGCTTCAACTCGCGCACCCGCGAAACAATGCCGGAATCCATGAGCGCATTGAAGTCGCGATAACGGGCAATCTCTTCGCGCAGCGGATCGAAGTTGCGCAGCAGTTGCACGTGTTCTTCCGGAAGCGAAGGCACATCGGTATCGGCGAGAATCTCAATCAGCGCGATTTCGAATGGAGAAAGAGGCAGCGATCCGTCCAATCCATAACCCTGTTGCTGCCACTGGCCCGCAACGCGGGGATGACGGTAGAGAAAAGTAGAAATCAGGTCGGTCTTATCGCGGTCGACTTCGCTGTGCTCGCGGCGCCGCACAAAATAGCGGAGCAGCGCCTCGGCGACTTCTGAATCCGTATCCGGCGTGAGCGCCTGCCGCAACATTGCGGGCGTGATGGCCATATCCAGCACATGCAGCCAGCGATACATGCGGGAGAGCGTTTCCGGAAGATCTCCTTCGGAGTGGCGAAGCGATACTTCGTCGAGCCCGCTTGGAATGGGTACATCTCCGCCAAGCGAGTCGCGCAGCAGCTTCTGGTAAAAACCCTGGACAGTTGCCAGGATCGCTAGTTCAAACTTCAGGTCCTCGGCCAAGCAATACTCCGCAAGCGAGATTCTCCCGTGGATGAGGGAATTCTTTTACTAATGTTCAAGTAAAGACGAAAGTCACCAGTGCTGCAAGTTACCAGCGGAGTGATACTACCAACGCTGGCACTTGCTTTTTCTCCGGAAGTGCATGACCTTCCGCGCGGGGGATGTCTGGTTGAGGCCGGCTTAGAAAACCACTGTTTTATTGCCGTACAGAAGGATGCGGTTTTCGACATGCCAGCGGACGGCTCGGGAGAGTACGACTTTTTCGAGGTCGCGACCTTTGCGGATCAGGTCTTCGACGGTGTCGCGATGGGAGACGCGGACTACATCCTGCTCGATGATGGGGCCGTCGTCGAGAACTTCAGTGACGTAATGGCTGGTTGCACCGATCAGCTTTACGCCACGCTCGAAGGCTTGATGATATGGGCGCGCGCCAATGAAGGCAGGCAAGAATGAATGGTGAATGTTGATGATGCGCTGCGGATAGCGGTTGACGAAATCGTTGGAGAGAATCTGCATGTAGCGGGCGAGGACCATGAAGTCGGCTTGGTGGTCTTCGATGAGCGAATGGATTTGTGCTTCGGCCTGCTGTTTGTTGTCTTTTGTGATGGAGACCACGATATAGGGAATTTTGTAGAAATCGGCGATGGGCTGATTGTCGGCGTGGTTGGAAATAATCAGCGGGATGTCGCAGGCGAGTTCGCCGCTCTGGTGGCGGTAGAGGAGATCGACGAGGCAGTGGTCGTACTTCGAAACCAGAATGATCATGCGCGGTCGATGCGAGGACTGCGCCAGCCGCCACTTCATCTGGAACTTTTCCGCGATCGGAGAAAAGTGTTTGGCGAAGTCGGAGAGGTCTTTGTCGGTGAGGTCTTTCTCCGCGAGATCAATGTCGAAATCTTTGGGATCGAATTCGACGCGCATCAGGAAGAGGCCGGATTCTTCGTCGGCGTGTTCGTCGGCGTGCAAAATGTTGCCTCCGTGGCGGTAGACGAAGTCGGCAATGGTGGCGACTTCGCCTTTGGCGTCCGGGCAGGAGACCAGCAGGATGGCGGAGTTTTTCATAGTCTGGAAGAAAGGCGATCAGCGGCCTTTCTTGCGTTTGTTCTCTGCGATCCGCGACTGCACCAGCTTTTTTACAAGAGTAGTCGGCAGAGGTTTGTCCGGTGCGAAGCGGATGGTGCCTTTCGACGTTTGGAAGTTCTTAAGTTGGTCCTTGAACTCTATGGTCGGCCCGGCGCCGGGGAAGAGGCTGCAATGATTCGAGAACGCGGCGAAGCTCGCGAGCATTCCTTTGTATTTGAATGTCGGGATGCCGTAGCTGATGCCCTCGGTCGCTTCGGGTGGCGCCGCTGACCGGATGACGGCGCGAATTTTGTTTAAGGAGGTGCGGGCTGGTTCGGAGACGCTGGCAAGATATTCGTCCACCGTCTTAGGAACCTTTGGTCTTTTGCCACTCTTGGTCTTTTTCACACGAGCAACCCCACTACTTTTTTAGATGCTTTAGGATCTCCCGCGCCGCATTCACCCCCGACCCACCGGTCAATCCTGCGCCGGGATGCGTGCCGCTGCCGCACAAATACAAATTCGTAATCGGCGTTTTGTAACGCGCCCAGTCCAGCAGCGGGCGCATGGTGAAGAACTGGTCGAGGGCGAGGTCGCCGTGGAAGATTTGTCCGCCAGTTAATCCGTAGACGTCTTCGAGATCCTGCGGTGTGATGATCTGATGGGTCAGAATCATCTCGGGAAGATTCGGCGCGTATTGTGCGAGCGTCTGCACTACGGTTTGTCCGAGCGCTTTGCGCTGGGCTTCTCCATTCTGATCCCAACCGCCTTTCAGCTTGTAGGGCGCGTACTGCATGTAGATCGACATCACATGCTTGCCGTCGGGTGCAAGCGTGGGATCGGTCAATGAAGGAATCGTGGCTTCAAGATAAGGTTGGCGCGAGAAGTTTCCGTATTTCGATTCGTCGAAGGCGCGCTCGAGGTAGTCGATCTCATGGCCGATGTGAATGCGGCCTTTGAGGGCGCTGCTGTCGGCATTTTTGAGCGCGGTGAAGGTTGGCAGGGCGGAGAGCGCGAGATTGACTTTCGCGACCGTGCCGTTGCCGCGATAGTGTTGCAGCTTCTGCACGAAGTCGGGAGAGAGATGCGTGGGGTCGGTGAGCTTGAGCAGAGTACGCTTGGGATCGGCGTTGGAGATGACGGCCTTGGCGCTGATTTCTTCTCCGGTGCCGAGCAGAACGCCGGTGGCCGCGCCGTCTTTCACGCGAATCTCGATGACCTCTGCGCCGGTGCGAATTTCAACGCCGGCAGCTTTTGCGGCAGAGGCCATGGCTTGCGTGAGCGAGCCCATGCCCCCACCGGCGAAGTAGGCGGAGCCGGCGGGATGAGAATCGCCGGCGGCGCGGATCAGCAACTGCAGAGAACTTCCTGCCGACCATGGTCCCAGGAATGTTCCGAAGATTCCGCGAGCCGCGATTACGGCGCGCAATAATTCGGTTTCGAAATATTCCGCCACCAGATCGGCTACGGCCATTGGTCCCCAGCGCAGGACGCGGTACATATCGCGCTTGCCCAGGTTGCGAAGAGCGCGGCCGGTTTTCAACATGCTCCAGAGATCGCCGCTGCTGGGGTGATCGATATCGGGCGGCGTGGTGGCGAGAACTTCCGCGATTACTTTGCTGATCTTGCCCAGCGATTTCGCGAACTCGGGATATTTTGCCGCGTCTTTTTGCGAGAAGGCGGAGATCGCCTGAGCTGACTTGTCGGCATCCAGATACAGCGAAAGTGCACGGCCGTCGGGCGAGAGCGCGGTGATGCAAGTTTCTGGCGTGATGAAGCGCAGGCCATGTTTTTCCAGTTGCATGTCGCGGACAATATCTGGGCGAACTGGGCCGGCGGCGTGTGCGAGCGTGGAGCAGCGGAAGCCGGGATGGAATTCGTCGGTGATGGCTGCGCCGCCGACTTGCTCTCGGCGCTCGAGGACGAGCGGCTTGAATCCCGCTTTTGCAAGATAGAACGCGGTGATTAGGCCATTATGGCCGCCGCCGATGATGACGATGTCGCGCGTGCCGGATTTCGTCTCAGGCATGTTAGGCCGCTCCCTTGTCTTTGAGAATTTCGAGAGCGGCCAGGCGTCCCGGCGCGCCCATAATGCCGCCGCCGGGATGCGTGGCTGAACCGCACATGTATAAATTCTGAATTGGTGTGCGGAAGCGCGCGTAGCCGGGCGCTGGGCGCAAGAAAAATAGTTGTTCGAGGGAGAGTTCGCCCTGGAAGATGTTGCCTTCGCTTAGGCCCCACTCGCGTTCGAGATCGAGCGGCGTGATGACTTGACGATGAAGGATGATGTCTTTGATATTGGGCGCGTACTCGGCGATGGTGTTGATGACCGTGTCGCCAAATGTTTCCTTCTCGGTATCCCAGTGCAAGCCCGGAGCGAGTTTGTAGGGCGCGTACTGCACGAAGCATGACATTACATGCTTGCCCGGCGGGGCGACGGAAGGATCGGTGAGCGATGGAATCACCATATCCATATAAGGACGGCGGGAAAAATTTCCGTACTTCGCGTCGTCGTAGGCGCGCTCCATGTATTCGACCGACGGTGAGATCGACATTGCGCCCCGCAGATGCGGGCCCACACCGGGCATGCACTTGAAGTTTGGCAGGCCGTCGAGCGCGAGGTTAACTTTGCCGGACGAGCCGCGATATTTGAAGCGGTTGATGTCTTCAAGAAATTCCGCGGGAAGATGTTCGGCCTCGATGAATTTGTTGAAGGTCAGGCGGGGATCGACGCTAGAGGAAATGACATCCGCATAGATTTCATCGCCGTTGGCTAGAACGACTCCTTTCGCGCGACCATCTTTGACGATGATTTTCGCGATGGCGGCTTGGGTGCGAATCTCGACTCCGGCTTCGCGGGCGGCATCGCCGATGGCGTTTGAAATTGCGCCGGTGCCGCCACGGGCGAATCCCCAGGCGCGGAAAGCGCCGTCGATTTCTCCCATGTAGTGGTGCAGTAGAACGTAGGCGGTGCCCGGCGAGCGCACGCCGAGGAAAGTTCCAATGATGCCCGAGGCTGACATGGTTGCTTTGAGGACATCGGTCTCGAACCATTGATCGAGAAAATCGATGGCGGACATCGTCATCAATTGGACCTGGTTGTATTTGTCGTAGCTCGACATGCCCTGAAAGCGCTTGCCGATAAATAGCAGCTTCATTAGTTCGCGCGGATTGAGCGTGTTGGGGTCGGGCGGGACCATGCTGAGAATCGGCTTTACGAAGCGGCACATGGCTTGCATGGCTTTGCCGAATTCGTCGTAGGCTTCGGCGTCCACACGGGAGTGGCGTGCGATTTCGCGATGTGTTTTGCCGTGGTCGTTCACGCGCCAAAGATAATCTCCGCTGGGCATGGGGGTAAACGTGCCGTCGAGCGGGAGGATTTCGAGGCCGTGGCGTGGGAGATCGAGGTCGCGGATGATCTCCGGGCGCAGCAGCGAGACCACGTAGGAGCAGACGGAAAATTTGAAGCCGGGAAAAACTTCCTCGGTGCAGGCCGCGCCGCCGAGGATGTGGCGGCGTTCGAGCACCAGAACTTTCTTTCCGGCGCGCTGCAGGTAGGCGGCATTGACGAGGCCGTTGTGGCCGCCGCCGATCACGATTACGTCGTATGAAGTAGCCATAAAGTCTTCGCTTTTAGCCTTTAGCGGATAAATTGCTGGTTGAGAATGCAGACGAGGAATATTAGCTCAGTTTGGGGGCGCGCGTATTAGAGGCCGCTGGGAAGAACGCTCCAGTTGCGGAGGGCATTCGATAAGATTGGGATTGGCGTGCCCATGACTGAAGTCGAACCGCTATTCTATCGGGAATGAGGTGTTTTGTCTGTAGGATTGGCGAGGATGGCGGGCCGGACTGGTATCCGGGTCTTGTCCTCAGAAACCGAACTCGCGTGCGAGCTTCGATGCAACGAGGTTCCAATGACGGTCGTAAGCTTCTAAATTTTCGGGCAACGGTCCAGCATTCTCTTTCATGATTCTAATCAACGTACTGCGCATAGTCTCCCACCCAACACGCTTGGTTTGCATGATGACCCAAACCGTTGCGTCAATCACTCTGGCATTGTTCCTCCCCCTCGCTTGAAGTGGTCTAGCTGATCTTGCCGTTGCTCAACCGCTTTACAAGGTCGCGTATGTCGTCATCTGACATGTCTTCCAGCTCGCCCGGTGTCCAATCTCCTGAAGTTTCCGTGAGATTAACCTCAAAGAATGCATCGCGAATCTGGAAGTTTATCAAGTTGCGACTTCCGGCAAACAGCGCCAGCCTTCCAGGCGCTAGTTCATTACAAATCCGCGTCACCCGAGCTTTCTCATACTCATAGGTTCCTTTACCAACTCTGACCGCAGTATCCATAAGAATCATTCCCTCCTACAAGCAACTCTCTCTCTGCTCCTTAGGATATGCAAGCCAAACTAGCAAACCATCGGTGAGCGAGATGGCGTCATCCCGAAGCCCCGCGTTTTCTCCAGCGGGGCGAGGGATCTCGCGCGTACGGCCAGTCACGGTCATCCGTCACAGACCTGCGCTCGCCGTTGTGCTAGAAGAAAACGATGCGACCCGCCAAACATTTTATGTCTATATCATGACGAATCGACAGCGTTCTCATGTTTTGTATACCAGCATCACGGGGAACTTGACGCGACGCATCTGGGAGCATAAGAACAAAGTCGTTCCCGGATTCACTAGCCGGTACAACCTGACCCGTTTGGTTTACTACGAGCGCTTTTTCTATCCGGACGCCGCGATCAATCGCGAAAAAGAGGTTAAAGGCTGGCGACGAAGCAAGAAGATCAAGCTGATCGAGTTTATGAATCCGCACTGGCATGATTTGGCGGAGCGATGGTGTGATGTCTACAAACCAGAGTTCGCAGGAGATTCGCGCGAGATCCCTCACCCCGCTGGAGAGAACGCGGGGCTTCGGGATGACGCCTTGGATTAGGGTTCGGCGTATAATCCGGCTTCTGGTTAATTTTTATCGAGGTCTCTATCTTGCCTATTGGAACCGCATTCCACGAGAGAACTTTTCCGCTTTGCCACAGTTTGAATTACCGCGAGTGGTCGGGATACTACACGGTCAGCGTGTATGAGGTGCATCACGAGCACGAGTACAACGCCATTCGCAATGCGGCGGCGCTGATCGATATTTCTCCGCTCTACAAATATTTGATCACCGGCAAAGACGCGACGCGGCTGGTGAACCGCGTGATCACGCGCGACATCAACAAGGTGAAAGTGGGACAGGTGATTTACTGCTGCTGGTGCGATGAAGAGGGCAAAGTCATCGACGATGGAACGATTTCGCGGCTGGAAGAAAATGTTTACCGCTGGACAGCTGCCGACCCAAGCCTGCGCTGGTTCCGGCAGAACGGCCTGAACATGGATGTGCAGGTCGAAGACATTTCAGAGAAGGTCGCGGCGCTGGCGCTGCAGGGGCCGACTTCGGCGAAGCTACTGAAGTCCGTGGCTGAAGCTGACATCGCGAATCTGAAGTATTTTCGCGTAACGCGCGGGAAGATTGCTGGGGTGCCGGTAGACATTTCTCGGACTGGATATACCGGCGATCTTGGTTATGAAATCTGGGTGCCGTGGAATGAGGCCGCGAAAGTTTGGGATGCTCTGTGGGAGAAAGGTAAACAGTTTGATTTGCATGCGGCTGGCATGCTTGCGCTGGATGTGGCGCGGGTGGAAGCTGGGCTGCTGCTGATTGAAGTGGATTACACGAGTTCGAAGAAGGCGCTGATTCCGTCGCAGAAATATTCGCCGTATGAGTTGGGCTTCGGCAAGATGGTGCATCTGGAAAAAGAAAATTTCATCGGCAAGCGAGCGCTAGAGCAGGACTTCATGAATGGTGTGGCACGACAACTGGTCGGAGTCGAAGTGGATTGGACCGATGTTGAAGCGTTGTATGAGCGTTATGGATTAACTCCGGCTGCGCCGAGCCAGGCTTCGCGCGTGGCGGTGCCTTTGTACTCGGCAGAGAAACAGGTTGGCAAGGCTACGACTACTAGCTGGTCGCCGATTTTGAAAAAGATGATTGCGCTGGCCAGCGTGGAGACTGCGCATTCGACGCTGGGGACTGAGTTGCAGATGGAAGTCACGATTGAGGCGATCCGGCTGAAGACGGATGTTAAGGTTGTTCCGCTGCCGTTCTTTAGTCCTGCGAGAAAGACGGCGGCGCTGGTTTAGCTGCACGCAAGCCGGGCTTTGCGCGGCGGACAGCCGGGGGCGGCTGTCCCCACATGATTTCTTGCTGGATCGGCGTCAGCGCCGAAGGAAGTAGATTCTGTTCGTCCAGTCCCAGGTCCCAGTTTCTCTTGCCAGCCTGGTCAAGGCCCAGACTAAACCACCGATATCCGCGGGGGAAATTGTTTTTTCGTCCACAAAGATCACGCCGCCGTGGGTTCGCTCTTCTTCAGCCCAAGTTTTTAGCAGGGGAGGAATGGTCCTGCGGTCGTAAGTAACCAGCGTGAATCTCTGGGTGGCAGCTTCTCGCAAACATGCATGGTCGTCTTGTCCGAGGAAGCGCCCATTTTCCCATTCCACCAGATAGCGAATCTCGATCGCGCGGTTGCGGCGACGCAGGCCATCCGCAACGCGCGGCGAGATATGCTCATCGAGAAGAAGCTTGAGCATTACGTTTTTTTGCTGTTCTGTTGGAAACGAATTCGGCCGCCTGAGGCAGCATGCGCCTCAGCGCTTCAAAATCCGTCGCCTCATTTTCAGCGATTGCCTCACTGATTTCCTCGGGAAACGCCGCTGCGTAGTTGATAGCCGCCTGGATTTTAGCTTCCGGCCACTTGAGATGTTTCGCCACGGCCGACACATTTTTTCGATAGCTGTCGACAAGCAGCATGATTTCCCACACGGCGAGCGTGCTTCCTTGAAGGCAAGCTTGCCGGCCTGCGGGCGAATCTCGAAAGTCGATGAAGGCAAATTCTGAGCGGCGCAGGCCCTCCTCCACCAAGCGCGCACTGGCATCGCTGGGGGTCCATCCATGGCGATTTGCCATGCGTTTGAGGCGCTTTCCGCTGGCTGCCGGCAGGCGCATGCTGATGACCGTCGAATGAGGGGATTTCATGGCGAATCTCCATGTGTAACTGTTGTAAGCATTGTAACATATTGGAAGATGGAATCTCAGCCCAAAGCCGGGCTTTGCCCGGCGGACAGCCGAGGGCGGCTGTCCCCACATGGTTCTTGCTGGATAGCAATTACTTCCAGGAGCGGATTTTGCTGCGCGATGCTTCCTGCGGCATGTAAATCCCCACTCCAACCAGCACCAGAGCCCCTGTTCCCCCAACAATCTTGAGCAGTGCGAGCGGCTTGTTAGGTTCGTCCGGTTGCGGAATCAGGGATAAAATAATCGTCAGTGTCGGTCGTGACAAATCCTAGCGCGGCTACCAGCTTCGCCACGGTGCTTCCTCCCGGCACGCGGATCACTTCCGGGCCTGGCGGGTTCGCGCTGCAGTTTGATCATAGCGGCGAAGAGATATAGATAAGGAATGAAGTAGACGATCACGCCCATGGCAGCATTATGCAGACTAATATTTCAATATCCCTCTGACATGTCCGTCGCCTTACTGGCCTATAATCTGCATGCTAATAGCTAGCTATTAATAATTGGGTAGGTTAAGATTGCCAGTGACAAAGTTAGGAAAATCATTATGGGACATATTCTCAAGAAGCTCAGTGATGATTATGTACTAGAAATATGTGTGTATTGTGTGTTCTGTCTATTTACATAATTATCCACCTTAATGTGACTCTGGAAGATTGGAAGCTACATACCTATTCTGCCTCTCATTTCCGCTCCTAGAGGGGTTTTGACTAAAAGTGGTATAAAATCAGCCACACACTCTAGAAAGATTCTGAAGAGTACATTTTGTTCACAAGAGGCTAATGTATGATTGTGTCTCTCAAGATTAATTATTTTGAGTACTTGTTGAGCATTGTTGGTTGTTGACGAATTATTTGGTTTTCCGAGCCGTGTTTGAGTCAACTGTTACACTAGCGGAAGGCATAAAAACCCGACTCATGTTGCACGCAACAAAATCCTTCCAACCGAAACACTTCTTTTCAGGGCAACATCGGCCTGAGAGTCTCCTGCCTGCCCAAATGTTGAACGCGGATACTTCAGAATTAAGCAGCGGTTTAGATGACTCTGCCTCCGAATCCAGGCAGGGACGAGGACCTGCGCTTCCTACGCCGGCAGGCAATATCTACGCCACACCACATGTCCTGATTCAGCCCCTAGGACTGGTCGTCAAGTATGGAGCCAACGTAAATGTTGCCGAGGCTCTGAAGACGCACAAGCAGCAGCTGTCTATTCCTGAGGTTTTTAGCTTAGCTGAGCAGAGGTTTATTTACATGCCCTTGATTGAGGGCGCCACCTTGCAGAGAGCGGGTGACGTGACGCCTCCCACGGTGTTGGCTGCGGATCGTTCAAAATTAAGCACTGGTTTAGATGAGATGATAATCTTCCCCGAATCCAGCTTCTTCAAGAAGGGACGAGGACCTGCGCTTCCTACGCCAGCCGAAATCAGAGCCATCAACAAAGAGTTAGGCCATATACTGGCCACACCACCTGTCGTGATTCCATCTCTGGGATTGATTGTCAAGTACGGAACCCACATAACCATTGCCGAGGCTCATACTCAATTGATGATGCGCGAGCTACTGCAAGGTCAAGTGCCTGTTCCTGAGATTTTTGGCTTGGCTGAGGATGGGGGTCAGAGGTTTATTTACATGTCCTTGATTGAGGGCGGGACCTTGCTGGAGAGATGGGGTGATATGAACGAAGATGAGAGACGAGCCATTTGCGAGGAACTCAAGCGTGTAGTGAATGTGTGGAGGGCTTTGGAGCAAGTCAAACATAACCGTTATATCGGTGAGTTCTTACAGATGCATCAAGCAAGCAAACCTAACCTGCTTGATAGGTAGCCTTGGCAGGCAACCGCTGAACGACATTTTTCTTGAGCGCCATCCCGGGCCATTCCAAGGTGAGAGAGCCATCAAGAAGTTTCACTGTAGAATCGAAATCGGAGGTGAAACACCCATTGTGTTCACACATGCTGATCTCCTCGCTCCCAATATCCTCCTGACGCCGGGGCCGAATCCGAAAGTGGCAGCGATCATTGATTGGGGCCAGGCGGGGTGGTATCCCGCGTACTGGGAGTATTGCAAGTCGCGGATGGTGAGGCTGAATCCGGACTCCTTCAGTGATGCTATCCAAGAAGAGTGGCGCATGAAATATTTACCAATGATTCTGGATCCAGTGGATGATGAGACATGCTATTATCCTTGGCTTTATTTCGCCATCTCTAACATCTAATAATCACACAATCATTCCGCAATCATTCCGCATCAGTGAAATGCAGACCACTTTGAATCTGACAGTACCTTCATATACATGCGCCTAATTAGAGCTGTATTAAAAGGAATCATGTAGACAGAGCAATGATGAGCAATTAGTTATCCCTAGTAATTTCGTCAAAGCAGAGTGATAGGGAAAGAGCTTCAATAAGTAATAAAAAGATGTCAGTCAGGAGATACTGTAAATGTCAACAGCTCGTTTTCGCATAAAACACGTATCATGATATCTCAATCAAATCATCACGGTGCAGAGATGGGGCCACGGTAGATATCCAGCAGAGAGTGGATCCCCGTACAATGAAGTTAGTGAATATGTTACGGGATCATTTTGCAGGAGTTGGCGTTTTGGGGGCGAATCCACGTTGGACCGTTCGAATGTGCTCGGAGCTCGAGGTTCTATAGGGGATCTGAAGATTAATAGACTATTGTGGTCTAAATCTATGAGGACATTTTAAGTCAGACTCTGAGACTCATAATCGCTTATACCAAGGTATACCTACTACAGTACTATATCTAAGTGGCCAGTCACTGCCTAGTAGGAGCCATGTTGGTACGTGGTGGTGGAAAATCGTAGGTGACAGGGCTCTTCGAGTGCAATTGTATAGGTAAGGTTGCTTTGAGACTTTGTCACTTTGTGGTTTTTCTTTAGACTAGTAGAGTCGGCGGTCGCAGGAAGTTGAAAGAGAGTACCTAATTGCATAAAACCATCCACCAAATTGCCAACCCAGCAACTGGAGGCGCGTTCGTGAGTCGATCGGGATGTTTGTCATGTAAGGATATGAATAATAAGTTGGTAGACTGATAAATACTTTGCATCCAGGAAATTGGCTAATTGGTCTGTTTGCTCTCGTGGGCTTGACGCATCTTGCGGATGAGGTATTCTCTTTCGCTCTGAGCATGGTTAACAACTTGGGCAACCTCTACGGGGACCAGGCCAAGATGTAGCAGCAGACAATGATGGTATGGCAAACTCCACGAACCCCAGGGCAGATCACACATCAACACGTTCTTTCCTCTCCTTTTCTCCATCAAATAAAGTAGAGTCGGCGGGAAATCTGTAACGGGCATTTAAATTACACATAATGTTAAAAGAAGACTCAATAACGTTTCGGTGAAGCATTATATACTAGTAGGCATACTCAAAATATGGCCATCAGCAATGATGTGACAGATATAGACACAACGGAAATTGGTTTATAGCGATCATCTGAAAGTGGATAAGCATTGCAACAATCTTGTTTAAAGAATAGACCTGCTAGATAGTAATATGTATCAAGGACGAGAAACGCCACACACACACGCATACATGCAGCTAGAAGTTCAATGCCCTGCCAGGTGACAGGGACAGAAGAAAACTATTATAGTATAGCAATGGACAAAAGCGATGCAGAGAAGCAAGCTAAAAAAAGAACAAAATCCAAGTTAATGCGAGTTTCGGGCATTCCAGCCACGGCGACAATGCCCATACACACTGTAAGGAGAAAACCATACGAAGCATTTGCATTACACTGGCCACTGGTCCAGCTCATGGACTAAAGAGATTCATTAGTAATAAAGTATCTCTCCACCCGCTAAAGGCCAACGTTAATCACCTAGAAAAGAGCACGAACCACGCTCATGGATCACAATTCAGTAGCTGAACAACATCGGCGTTACCCGCACGTAAAGCTCGTGACAGTGGCGTATGCCCGTCTGCATCTTTAAAGTCTGGCTGAGCGCCATTTTTAAGGAGCAGCTCTACAACTGCCTTATTACCATTTTCTGCGGCTCGCGACAATGGAGTCTAACTCTGGTTTCAAATAGGGAGTTCCACCTTAGGCCTAAAAGAGGAACTTACTCTCTATAATAGTCAAAGAAGACAGTATTAGCCATTAATATATATAGCTAGATTCTGTAGTAAGTAGTAAAGGGGAACAGTGTCAGCCGCAGTATATTATAGATCTATTGGATATAGTTGGATTCACTTACAAGCTGCAATGGTAAAGGAGGACGGTGTCAGCCATCAGTAGATCTATTCAGATATGGTTGGATTCACTTACCCACTGCAATAGTGAAGAAGGACAGTGTCAGCCGTCAATCTAGTATAGATCTATTCAGATATGGTTGGATTCACTTACATGTCTGCAATAGTAAAGGAGGACAGTGTCAGCCGTCAATCTAGTATAGATCTATTCAGATATGGTTGGATTCACTTACCCACTGCAATAGTAAAGGAGGACAGTGTCAGCCGTTAATTTAGTATAGATTTATTTAATTCACTTACCATCTGCAATAGTAAAGGAGGACAGAGTTAGTCGTCAATCTAGTATAGATCTATTCATAGATTCACTTACTGTCTGCAATAGTGAGGGAGGACAGTGTCAGCCGTCAATCTAGTATAGATCTATTCAGATATGGTTGGATTGACTTACCCACTGCAATAGTGAAGGAGGACAGCGTCAGCCGTCAATCTACTATAGATCTATTCAGATATGGTTGGATTCACTTACAAACTGCAATAGTGAAGGAGGACAGTGTCAGCCGTCAATCTAGTATAGATCTATTCAGATATGGTTGGATTCACTTACATCCTGCAATAGTAAAGGAGGACAGTGTCAGCCGTCAATCTAGTATAGATCTATTCATTCAGATATGGTTGGATTCACTTACAAACTGCAATGGCAAAGGAGGACAGTGTCAGTCTACTAATGTTGATCGGTTGAATTTACTTACAAGTCTATATCGATAATCTACTTTTACTCCTTGAGCAAGTAGAAGCTTTACAACCACTGCATTTCCCCCCTCTATAGCTCGTGACAACGGTGTGCAGCTGTTCTCATCTTCAAAGT